>NZ_ATUF01000001.1 GCF_000420065.1 Varibaculum cambriense DSM 15806
TAAACCCTGCCCACCCGAGTTTTGCCGAGCACCGTTAGCCGGGCTATCAGTTCCGAAACATCTTGGGGAGTGAAGAATTCGCCTCCAGATTTTCCAGCCGACGAGGCATACATGGTCATCAAATATTCGTAGGCATCACCGAAAGTATCAATATCGGCATCCTGATAATTACCCAGCTCCAGGTCCGCGATAGCATCAAGCAGTTTCACCAGCTTGGCGTTTCGCTCCGCAATCGAGTTCCCCAAACGAGGACTATTGGTATTCACGTCATCAAACAGCCCTTTAAGGTCATCTTCCGAACTGGATCCAATAGCAGAAGCCTCAATATCGGCAAACACCGCCGCTAAAGTCTCGTTTAAGTTTTGGTCACGAGGCGCGACTCGGCGCACGTTTTGGAACAACTCTGAGGGCGGAATAAAGAACCCCAGTGTGTTCACCATATATTCCCGGGCGGTCTCTGCCTGCTCATCACCTATTTGGGCGTAGTTAAAATCTGCCTCCCCGCCCTCAGCCTGTATCTTATTTACCCAATTGGTGATGTGTTCGGAAATGAAACGATAGAACAACATTCCCAACACATAGGCTTTAAAATCCCAACCATCTACGCTGCCACGCAAATCATTGGCTACCCGCCAAATCGTCCGATGTAGATTAGCGCGCTGATCCGATGCCGCCACTAGAACCCCCTAGGTAATAAACTCGCTAATAGTCTAGCGAGGCTGGCGCATGTCAAGACCTCCGGCGCGCGCCAGGGAATGAAACAGCGCCTGGAAGTTAGCGGCAGCCGCGAGCTCAAGGGTGTGTGAAGTAGATGAACTGTCCGGAAATTCGAAATAGTTAAGACGAAACTGCTGTCATCTTTCTTTGCTGGCCAAACCAAAACTTTGTGGGTAACTGGTGGCTAGATGGTTCGTTAGAGTGTTAGCACAACGTGTTTGCCGATGAATTTGGTGGTCATCTCTGCAACAGTTTTACCCTCTGGATTTCGGAATGAAGCCCCAATAATTAATAGAGCATCAGGTTCGGGCAAGTGAAGATGCTTTGCCTCATCATCGGTTGCGATGCGCGAGCGCACGGTTCTAATACTTTGCAGAGTGCTAATTTTTTCGCCGAAGTGTTTTGACAAAAGCGAGAGTAGGTTGCTGGATAGATCTAGGCCAAGAATTCCGGGGAAGTCATCAGCCCTGACTAAAGCAGTCTCAATTCCAGCAAGTTCTTGGCATGTTTCATCTAGGTAATGCGCTCTGCGGATGGTTGCGACGAACGTCTTATCATTGGCGTGAAGCAACTTGCATTCATCTTCATCAGCTGTTTCCAACGCTGCCGAGACAAGTTTCACGTGGGTCTGAGGGTATCCAGCTGCATTCCAACTACCTACTGTGGAAAGCGGATCTTTTTGTGAAGAAGGCTGGTTTCGATCTGCGACAAACGTTCCGCGTCCAGGTATTCCAATAGTCAGGCCATTCTGGCTCAATAGCATCAGCGCACGGCGAACTGTCATGGGGGAAACTTTGAAAGAAGAAGCAAGTTTTACTTCGCTGTCCAGGCGCTCCCCAGGGCTCATTCCCGATATTCGTTTAAGTAAAGCATCGTATACCTTTGCGTACTTTGGCTCCATGAGTCATCCTTTGGTGTTTTCGTTGTTGACAACAAGCATAGCAGTACCCTAGGGTGTTATTAAACATTTGCCCTAGGGTGAATGTTGTTTTCCTGACGATGTACCTAAGGAAGTCTCATGAATCAAAAACGCATCTCGTATTCAGTCACGGGCTGTGAATCTCGAGGAGTTATCGTCGCGTTCCACGGCGTAACAGATAATGCTGCCTCGCTTTCTGATCTTGCGCGCGAATGGAAAAAAGATTGGAAAATATACCTAGTAGACACCCTAGGGCATGGGTTGTCTGAAAGCTTTACTGCTGAAGAACTCAAAGACCCCTTTGCTGCAATGGTCGCACAAATGCGTTCTGTAGTTGTTGAGGCGGCACGAGCAAGCCTAAGTAGAAAAGTCGTATTAATCGGTCACTCGCTAGGTGGTGCGATTGCGGCCACGATCGCGCAGCAGCTGCCCGACATCGTTCAAGCTCTGGTGCTAGAAGATCCCGCTTTGCTAACTCCGGAGCAGAATGAGCTCTACCGCAGTTCAGCCGCAGATCTAGTAAAGCGCCAGGAAATGGTGACCGAGCATGTTGGCGATGCCATCAGCGAACTAATGAAGGTCTACACGGCATGGCCACCGTCTGAATACGGCGCATGGGCACAAGGTAAAACCCAAGTCGACCGCAAATTCGTTGCTACCGGAGTGGTTGGCACACTAGGGCGAGAAGTTTTCGCAAAGCTAAAGATGCCTACTCTGCTGGTTACCGGCGACCAAAACGATGTTCTTTTCGGCAAAAGCGGTCAAGCAGAACTAGAAAAACTCGGCAAACCGTTTATTAGCTCCGTTTTAATTTCTGACGCATCCCACACTGTCAGAAGAGACCAACCAGAAGAATTCTACCGGGTAGTTGGAGCCTTCATCAACCGCTATGGAACCAGGCAGGAGCTTCCCAAACCATTCATCGCCGAAGAGCTGCGGGACGTTATCGCGGCAACACCAAAACAAGACACTGAAAACGTCGTCGCGATGCGAGAAGAAGGTGAGAAGTTACTTGCTGACGTGCATCCTAAAGATGGCATCGTCGCAACTGACGTTCAACTAGGCGAAAAATTCAATTTACGCTGTCTACGCGCAGAAGGTGTTGAGTCAAAAGTAGCCGTGTTGGCAATACATGGTGGCGGCTATGTAGCGGGTGCGGCGCGATACGACGATGAACGTAATAGCGAGTTGGTAGAGCTTTTCGGAGGAGCAGTCATCGCCAGCCCAGATTACCGGTTAGCTCCTGAACACCCCTGGCCTGCTGGAGCACAAGACTGCGCAGACTCATTGCGATATCTAGCGAATAAATATCCAGATTTGCCTTTAATAGTTTTCGGTGATTCTGCAGGTGCTGGTCTAGCACAGCAGGCGATCCAGATCGTTCAAAACTCCGACGCCCCGGTAAATATAGAGCGGGCAATACTCTTTGAACCCTGCCTAGAACCAGGCATGGTTACCAGATCTTTCGAAACATATAAAGACGGCCCTATCTGGACAAAAGAAGCCTCCGAAGGCGCCTGGAGGCAATACCTGGGTGACGCAATGAAAGCTTCGCCATATATCCCCTCCCGGGCAGTGGCTCAGCTTATGCCGCCAACTTTCGTAATAGTTAATCCGGCCGATCCTTTGCGTGATGAAGGCATTAACCTTGCCGTAGATCTGGCAGACGCAGGGGTGCCCGCCGAATTGCATATGTACGCCGGAACGTTTCACGGGGCACTGTCAGTTCCCGGAACAAGCACGTGGGAGCGTGTCAAAGAGGATGTCCGTTCCTTCATGTCAACTCCAACCATCTAAATCAACTCACGAATCTTAGAAAGGATTTTTCATGAGCAATAACAACAGACTCCTGCAAATCGCAGGGGCAGCTGCCCTAGGCGGCTTCCTGTTCGGTTTTGACGTTGCTGTCATTAACGGTGCGATTGGTTCAGTATCAGGAAGCGAAACCGGCTTCGGCCTTACCCCTTGGCAAACGGGCCTGGTGGTTTCCATCGTTAGCCTGGGCGCAGCAGTTGGTGCTGCAATCGCAGGCGGTATTGCTAACCGAATTGGTCGTGTAAAGGTCATGATTGCTGCCGCAATCCTATTTTCTATCTCTGCGATTATGAGCGGCCTATCGTTTAGCTTTGGCGCGCTAGTTATTTGGCGTCTAGTCGGCGGCTTCGGTGTGGGCATCTCGGCTGTCATCGCACCTGCCTATATCGCAGAAATTGCTCCTGCCGATAAGCGGGGCAGACTAGGAACCCTTCAGCAACTGGCAATTGCAGTCGGTATTTTTGGTGCTTTCATCACAAACTTCATTTTGGTTAAGGCCACTGGTTCTGCAGACGCTGAAGGGTGGTTTGGGCTGCACACTTGGCGGTGGATGTTCATCAGTGAGCTGCTACCAGCCGTTCTGTATGGAGTCTTCGTTATCTTCTTACCCGAATCTCCTCGCTACCTCGTCTCAATCGGAAAAGAAGAAGAAGCTGAGAAAATCATTTCTGCAGTTGGCTCCGACTCGGACCCCAAGGGACGAATCAACGAGATCCGTGGGTCACTTGCGGGACACCGTCCCCGGTTCGCTGACCTTCGCGACAAGAAATATGGGCTGCGTCCAGTCGTTTGGGTAGCGCTAGCCTTCGCCTTCCTCATCCAGATGGCAGGTATTAACAACGTTCTACTGTATGCAACTGACCTTTGGAGCACGGTAGGTTTCGAAGGTAATCTCTCTGTATTCATTCCAGTGCTGACTTCTATCATCGGCATCGTAATGACGATCGTGGGTATGTCTGTTATCGACAAGGTTGGTCGACGTCCGCTGCTTCTTTGGGGTGCAATAGGCATGTTCGCCGCGATGGTTGTTGCAGCTATTACTTTCACTCAAGGCACACTGAGCGAAGATGGCGCACTCAATCTGAGTGGTGTTTGGGCTATGGTCGCGCTGATCAGCGTTCACCTGGTTTACATCATTTTCTGTGGTACGTGGGGTGTTGTCCTTTGGGTATTCCTCGGCGAGATCTTCCCGAATCAGATTCGTACCGCTGGCCTTGGCTTCGCTACGGCCGGTAACTGGATCGGTGGAACCTTGATTACCTTCCTCTTCCCGGTAACTAAGGAATGCATCGGTCTGTCTGGCACCTACTTCTCTTACGCTTTAGTTGCCGCAATCCTGATCTGGCTGGTAGCTCGCCATATCCCAGAAACCAAGGGCGTCGAGCTTGAGGACATGTCTTACGACCTCAAGTAGCTGATCTTAGAACTCAAGCGCAGGCAATGTGTCGAAGCTAAAAAGACGGAAAATTTCCGCCTACAAACTTTAGGAATCGTCGCCAGCGGTTGGTGTCTCAACCAGTTCACAATGCTGCGCCCGTGGGCTTAGGAGATCAACATTAAAATACTGCTTAACCGTCAGCAAGCGATATATGTGCTGACGGTTAAGCAGGAAATACAACAAACAATCAATCGGTGTTTGCCGATCAACCAAAAGTAACTAAGGACGAGACGTGGTAGACGCAGACCTCAGCCGGGCTGGATTTTCCATCTTGGGGGTAGACATTGGCGGCACAAAAATCGCTTCGGCAGTTGTCACTTTTCTGGCTGGACAAATCTCATGTGATGATTTTGCAGCTGGTGAAAAACCCCGACTTTCGCAAGCCAAGAGCATCGCCACCGAGGCATCTCGAGGCGGAAGGGCAGTTCTGGAATCCGTAGCTGATCTAGTCGAAGACCAAATTAGGCTCGCCCGAAAGGGCGGAAAGATACTACGAGGCATCGCGATTGCCAGCGCAGGAGTTGTCGATGCAGTAAATGGGAAAATTGTTTCAGCGACAGGCACCATGCCAGGGTGGGGCGGTCAGCCGTTAGGGAAATATTTAGCAGAGCGTTTCGGACTGCCTGTTCGGGTTCTAAACGATGTCCACGGCCATGCTATGGGCGAAGTCACATATGGGGCAGGAAACGGCGCGAAAACGGCGCTCGTTTTTGCTGTTGGAACTGGGCTAGGGGGAGCCGCAGTTATAAATGGAAAAATCCTATTTGGCGCCCACTCCGTAGCCGGCCACTTCGGACACATTAATCACCCATACGCGGCTGGTCTCGTGTGCTCATGTAGACGCGAAGGACACATCGAGTCGGTCGCCTCAGGCAGTGGAGCGGCCCGTCTTTATGCCAAGCGACAGGCCGAGGCGGGGGTGCCCGGCAGCAGCTTCGCACGCCAAGCTGCTGCCTCATTGACGGGAATAGCCGACCTGCACGAAAGCGCTTATCGAACCTCACCAGGAGAGCAGCGTCCCGTCGTCGTTCGCGGTGGACGACAGCTAAAAGAGCTGGCCGACGCTGGCGACGAGTTTGCAAAAAATGTCTTCGTTGATGGAGCTTTTGCGCTAGGCCAAGTTATTGGTGGACTGGCCAATTCATTTGACCCAGATGTCATTATTTTGTCCGGCTCTTTAATAAAAGTCGGCGATTACTGGTTAGCAGCCCTCAAAGACGGCTACCGAAGCCAAGCCATGGCAGGAACAACGAAAACACCGATAGTCGAAGGCAATCTCGGCGACAAGGCAGCAATCATCGGAGCCGGCGTTCACTTCATGCGAACCATTAAATGACTTCCAACAACAAAAATATTTTAGGAGACAGCATGCATCCGATTATCGAATCACTTAAAGGCCATCTTGTGGTTTCTTGTCAGGCTTATGTTGGAGAACCGATGCGCCACCCAGAAACCATGGCGCAGATGGCGGTGGCCGCGGAACTTGGCGGAGCCGCAGCTATTCGCTGCCAGGGGCTCGCTGACATCGGAGCTATCAAAGGCCAGGTAGAGGTGCCCGTTATCGGCCTTTGGAAAGAAGGCCACGAAGGAGTCTATATCACCCCAACACTGCGTCATGCGCGAGCCTGTATAAACGCGGGAGCGGACATCGTGGCAATCGACGCCACCTCACGTCCCCGACCCGACGGATTGAGTCTTAACGAAACCGTAAATGCGCTCAAATCTGACGGCTCGCTAGTGATGGCAGACTGCGGCTCGATTGCCGATGCACGCTCGGCCGCAGAGGCAGGTTGTGACATCCTCAGCACAACATTGGCTGGCTACACCGGAGAACGTGAAAAGACACCCGGCCCTGATTTCGAGCTGTTGGGCGAAATGGTAACTGAATTCCCCACAACACCGGTCATCTGTGAAGGCAGGATTCACACCCCGCAACAAGCCCGACAAGTGATGGAGGCCGGTGCGTGGGCGGCTGTCGTTGGCACCGCGATAACGCATCCGACGAGTATCACAACCTGGTTCCGCGAGGCCATAGAGCAATAAAACTGATTTTGCGCCATTGCGCGCCACGAAAGGAAAGCCATGAATGTTGGAATCTTCGCTAGCGTAGAAGAAGCATCCTGCGAAGGGGCTCGTATAATTCGAGAGTTTTTTTACTCAAATCCGAGTGCTACCCTTGGTGTGGCCACAGGATCTACTCCGGAACCGCTATATGCGAAATTGCGGGATGCACACGCCGTAGGCCAATTTGACCTATCTAAAGCAAAAGCGTTTGCGCTAGATGAATACGTGGGTCTTGACCCAGATCATCCAGAATCATATAGAAACGTGCTGCGTAGAAACCTGGTCGGTGACGACAAAACCGGTTTAACTGAAGAAGGGCTAAACACCCCAGACGTCCAGCATGGCGATCCGCATGTTGAAGCTGCCAAATATGATGCCAAAATTCGTGATGCACAAGTAGATTTGCAGATCCTAGGTCTAGGCGCCGACGGTCACATCGGTTTCAACGAACCTGGTGGCTCCTTGGTGTCGCGTACCCATGTTGAGGTACTCGCTCCGCAGACCATTAAAGACAATGCCAGGTTCTTCGGTGGCGAAGAAAAAGCCGTCCCTAGCCGCTGCATCACGCAAGGTCTAGGCACCATTATGGAGGCTAAAAAATTACTGCTTTTTGCCTTTGGCAAGAACAAAGCAGATGCGGTGCGGGAGCTTGTTGAGGGCTCGGTTAGTGCTGTTTGGCCTGCGACAATCATTCAAATGCATCCTGATGTGACGGTTTTGCTCGACCAAGATGCAGCGAGATACCTGCGTTTTAAAGATTTATATCAGACTCGCTGGGAGCTGGTTAAATGATTTATCTAGGGCGCGTTCTCGACGGCTATGGGCGTGACGTCGGGCACGGCATCGAGGTCGATGCATCCGGTGCGATGGTTCGGCTTTTTTCAAATAGCGAGGCTCAGGCTGCCAGCGGCGATGACGTTCGTCGCGCGCACCTAATAACTCCCGGGCTAGTTGACATTCACTGTCACGGCGGCGGTGGCTTCGCGTTTCCAGACAACTACAAGCCAGAGCAAATCGCGGCGGCCATCCGAACCCATCAGCTGGCCGGCACAACAGCTATGTTTGCGTCCCTGGTCTCGCTCGCCGACCCGACCCCGCAGCTGGAAGCCCTGATGGCTTTCTGCGAAGACGGTCAGCTCGCTGGCATCCACATGGAAGGTCCATACGTTTCGCGCCAAAAGTGCGGGGCGCAAAACCCGGCTGTCGTCAGGGACATCGACGAGGAAGAGTTACTAGGCTGGTTGAAGATCGGGCGCGGCTGGATCAAAACCATGACTATCGCCCCGGAAACGCCGGGCGCCAACCGAGCCACGGAACTTCTTCTCGAACACGGTGGCAAACCGTCGTGGGGACACTCCCACGACGACGGCTCCGCCACCCGCAAGGAATTACAACATACCTATGCGGTTGTTTCGCAAACTACTGACTGCGCACAGGTAAAGAAAAAAAGCCAGGCCGCCCAGACCGTAACTCACCTGTTCAACGCCATGACCGGCTTCTCGCATCGAGCTCCCGGGCCAATCCGCGAATACATTCAGGCGGCGAAGGCGGGCAAGGCTAGCGCCGAGCTGATCGCGGACGGCTACCACGTCCACCCGGATCTCGTCGAAGACATCGTCGAATACCTAGATGGGGCGGCATTGCAACTGGGTATTCCAGGCGCATTCTTTGTGACGGACTCGCTGGCCGCAGCCGGAATGCCGGAGGGTAAATACACCCTCGGTGGTCTGCCGGTCGAGGTGCGTACCGGAGCCTGCTACTTGGAGGGCACCCAGACCCTGGCCGGCGGTGCAACCACTCTGGCAGACCAAATCGCGCTATTTGCCAAACGCGGAAAACTAACTCTAGGTCAACTAGTCAGGGCGACAGTTGCTGGACCGGTTTATGCAGCTGGTATCTGGGATGCACAAGGCGTCACGGTAGAATTCAAGCCAGGCAAGCCTGTCAATCTAGTCGCCTGGGACAAAGATATGGGCCCGATCGCTGTGATTCGAGAAGGCGTTCAGCTGAAAAGTGATTAGGCCAGATTGCCAATGATCATCTTCCCTCGACACATCAGAATCGACACGAAAGCATAGTCATATTTAACGTACAAGAGCATAAGGTCGCTACATATTGCACATATAAACGACTTACTAAGTGCCCAATAGACAGCTAATTCTGAGCGGGACACTTGTGTAGCGTGATTGGTGTGTTGTTGCTTGTATAAGTGCCACAGCCGGTTAAATGTGTTATTGAAGCTAGTATCCGGTATCTCTGGCTGAATTAGAAAACCGCTGCACGCTCGCCATGCCCCGACTAAGGATTCTGCTATTGCCTTTATTGTGTGGCGACAGAGTCTGCTCTACAGCAGAGACCTGCCCCACCCACCCAGCTTAGGGGCTTTGAAAGGGATGCCTATTTCCGGGGCACCTAGCACCTCCTGGCTGGCCGCGATGTCCTACTGCGAGAGTCGTTAGGCAAACTAGGACTTTCGTGCCCAGGCGGCCGTGCGAATTAGCCGAGACCTAATTATCCATCCGCCGGCATCGAAGAATGGGTTTAAACAGTTTAATCGTGCCGTGAAAGTTCCGGTGTTTTCAGATTTTGGTGTAAGAGTCAGAGCCACCTCGTCGACATCGAGGAAACGTCCTGTTATTGGTGTCCAGGCCTTGTAGACACTTTCTTTTGCACTAAATATCAGACGATCCCAGCAAGTTATTTCGCTTAGACCTCTAAAAGAATCGAAGGTGTCAAATTCAGATTCCTTCAGTTCTTCTGATGTAGATTGCGTCTTCGGATTTGCTAACAAGTCCGGCACGGATACGGTATCCACCATTTACTTGACGCTGGGCAGCATAGGTGCGGAGCAGGCTGACAAAGTCTATGACGGCAGATTCGACATGCGCTGATATGCAGTGATTGGGCTGACCGAACGGGAAATAATGACTCTGCTCGCTTCGCTCCGACGCGATACCAAGTCGGTACGAGCTGGCGACAGTACCATCGTCCGAAAGGAATCTACGACTCGGAAATCGAGTGCTGTCATACTCCCGGACAATCCATTTCCGCAAGCCTTTTCGTAGACGTCCACCTTCCCACTTGAGTAGTGCCCGCGCGTTGGAATAAACGAGTTCCGGACATAGTTGAGGATTCGTGAAGCGCTGCGCTTCTGCTTCTGACAAGCCCGGTAGCCCCATTACTGGTTCTCGTGGAATAGCGGCGAGTACCATGCAGACTCCCTGCGTCGAATCAAGCGCCCTTCCGGTTTGTTCGTACAGACTTTGAGGCTGAGGCTGGCGTTCGTCATCGTCGCGGTGTTGAAACCGCTCGCGAAAACCTTGCTCGATCTCATGATCGCTCATGAAAGCGGTGTGTGGACCCATTCCTGCGAGGTGCAATAAATGCGTCGTTTCCCTTGCACGCAAATCCGGAGCCTCGCGAGAATCCGGCACTCGCATCATGACGAGATGACCGTCGTCTTTGGGCAAGGGAAAAATTCAAGTCCGAGAACAGGCGGCCTATGTGAGCGTATGCCGTGCGGAGAATTCGCTGATGTTCATCTAAGTTCCGCAGAATCGGTTTGAGTTTCGAGGCAGCGCTCGTCTCTTTTTCTTCCGCCACGCCGAAAGCGATCCAACCACCGCCGCTGTTAGCCATCGCAGCGATGTCTTTTGCTACTTCATCATCCCAGCCGGGGCGGAGGGAATCGTAGTACTCCGCCCTCCAATCGAGAGATACGGTTTCCTGCACACCTTCTTCAACGGCTCGTTCTATTAGTTCGATTGAAATCTTGCCGGGCTCAAGACCTAGCGCTTGCTGAATCGGCGTGAACAAGTTCTACCCCCTCCCCTGCCTCCGAAAACTACCCCCTACGCCGCGAGCGCGTAGGTTGTGCCAATTTGTATCCATTCCGTGCTGGAAGTTTCATAAACCCTGCCCACCCGAGTTTTGCCGAGCACCGTTAGCCGGGCTATCAGTTCCGAAACATCTTGGGGAGTGAAGAATTCGCCTCCAGATTT
>NZ_ATUF01000002.1 GCF_000420065.1 Varibaculum cambriense DSM 15806
ACCGATCAGAAAGCAACCGCACCGCACGATCCTTAAACTCCTGAGAATACCTCTTAGACATATCCCTAATCCTCTCAAAAACGAGTAGGAACAAAACCCAGGACACTTCATCAGTTCGTCTGCGGCAACTCTGGAGTCGACAAAAGACTCGCTGGATGACTATGTCGACGACCTCTTACACGTTCGTCGCTCCACCAGTGATGCACTGGAAGGCGACACACACGTCACCTCTGTCATGATGATCAGCACAGCGATAGATTCTCTGGACGAGTGCGCAAATTCCCTGGGCAATTTCGTAGCTGCACTGAAAGCGTTTTCTGGCTCAATCCAAGCAGTTTGTGACGGCTTTAATCAAACACGAAGCGCGGCAGCCAGCAATGGGCTGATCCTCACAGCCGAGGAAATCCTTGAACCGATCCCACCCGTTGGCGACCCCAGTCCCACTGAAAGTGCCGAGTACAACAGGAAGGTCATGGCGTACAACGCTGCCTGGGAAACTGCTTACCAGCGGCGGCAAAGTGAGCAGGAAGCGCACGAGACAATGGACAGTGCCTGCGAAGACCGACTTGATTGGCTCGCAGATTTTATTAAGAGTCGCTTCCCACCAGCACTTGGGCTGGAGCTACCGTTGGCGCGAAGATCGGCGGTACAATCGGAGCGTTAGGTGGACCCGTTGGAATTCTCGCAGGCAGCCTTGTCGGCGGCGCACTCGGCTGATTCGCGGCATCAAAATTTGGGGATGCGCTGGGAGATGGCGCAATGTCACTCGTCTCCAAATTGTTCCATTGAGCTCACAACTGACGATCAGCGACCTAAAAGGAGGATACTGGCTTGATTGCCTTGGGATGTATTTTTGGGATCCTGATGGCTGTAATGTGGGCTTTGGCTATGTTCACTGACACATGGGCAGGACGTTTCTTCCGCAAGCAGGCTAAATGGCTCGGTTCCAAGAACTCGATCGCTCTTGGCGAGCCTTCGATTACTCTTTTCTTCTTCGCTGGTTCACTGGTTCTGGCACTAACGGGTGATCTGCCGGACAGCCAGCTTACCAAACCGGTATCCGCACTGATGCTGGCCCTGATTTTCATCCCCATTATTGGCATCATTCTCAGTTTCTTTAACTTTGACCTGCCTAAACAGATGTATCCAGAATGGCACCAGCAACGGCGGGAACAACGGGCATCACGCAACGATCAAAGGAACGAATCGCAATGAGCGGCATGACTTCTGATAATTCCACACGGATTCACGGACGCTTCGTCAGTGCTCTCATTCCAGAGGGGTGGGCGCAGCTGGAGCCGGAGAACCTGGAGGGTTCACGGTCACAGGGCAACTCGGCAATTGACTGCATCGCTGCTCCGGCGCCTGACGACCGCACTACCCGGCAGGCGGCGTACGCGCCGAACCTAGTCATCACTGTCGCGTCGGTTCCCGGCTACCTCAGCCAGATGGAGTGGCGAGACACCACGACGCATTCACTGCTCGACGAGATTCCGGGCTTCGTCCTGTTGGACCTGTCTGAAGTGGCCACGCAGAAGTGGAGGGGTTTCGCGCTCCTGGGGTGTTACATCCTCGACGACGAATCCATCCAGGAAGCGTGAGGGTGGGAATTCCTGCGGCGTGCCCCAGGCGGAGCGCTGCCCCGCCCTCGTCAGGTACAAACGTGAGCGCGCCCGCGTGATCGCCACATAGACAAGGCGGCGTTCTTCTTCGAGTTCGGCTTCTTCACCCAGGGAACGCTGGTGCGGGAAGATGCCGTCTTCCATGCCGGTGACAAAGACGACGGGGAATTCCAGGCCCTTGACGGTGTGGACCGTCATCAGTGTCAGTGAGTCGCCGCGCTCTTCATCAGATGGCACCTGGTCGGAGTCGGCCACCAGTGAGACACGTTCGAGGTAGTCGACCAACGTTCCCTCCGGTTCGCTTTGACGGAACGTGGTGGCAGCGGTGTGCAGTACAGACAGCTAACTGGCAAACCCATAGAACATTTCAAGGCCTGTCAATGGAGCGCCCTGATCGACCACGCCATCATCGGCGCAAACCAGATCCGGTTCATTTTTAGGACTGGGAAAGAAATCACGGTGGGGCTTTGAAAAGAAGGCAGGGCGCTAACATTGGATGCAAAATCGGGCTCTAATAACTTAGAATTCTTTACCTGCCATGATTTTTCGACTTATCCATAGTGATACTGCGGTAAGTACGATCGTCACGGTCAGTAAGATTCCTGCGTTTGTGAGTGGGGGTAGGGTTAAGGCTTTTGCTACCCATTCGAAGATTGCTTGCTTGTTGGAACCAACAAAGGATGATCCAGCGAACACCACGATGAATACCGCGACTAGAAAAAGCTTGGCTTTTTCTGGACCAAATTTGTAAAACAACGGTAGCTGAATAATGGTCAAAAGCAGAGTGACCGCAAAGGCGAAACTGGCCACCAAAACAGTATTTTTCCAAGGCATCTCAACCATTAAATAGGCAAGAACACCTGTAACCGCGAAAGCCACTATCCCAAGAGCGAGTGTAATCAGAAAATTTAAATTAACGAGTTCGTTTCTACTGATAGGTCCGGCAAGAATCGTTCGGTTCACCTTGGATTCAGCATCACGAGCAAAGGTGGCCGTAAAATAAAGCATCCCAATCACGCCAAAAATAAACGGAAAGATGATCAACTGGTTTGCATAAATCCCCACAACGCTGATCGCAACGAGCACCAGAGCTAGAACAGCTATATATGTACGATTGGCAATAAGGTCTTTATAAAATGCAGCTCTCACTGATCTTCTCCTTTAATCGTGTAGACCATTATGTCCTCAATCGTCGGTCTACCAGCTTGTGCACCAGCAGGAACTGCCTCGGTGCGGACGATTGCTTCTTGACCAAAATCATGACGGCGGCGCCCTAATACTTGCGTGGAATCAAGCTGGTTTGCCTGCTCATTGGTCAACGCTACGATTCGCCAAGAATCTAAGAGCTCGTCTTTTTGTTCCATGAACTTCAACTTTCCCTCACGGATGAAAGCTACGTAGTCAGCGGCTTTTTCAATATCGGAAACGATGTGAGACGAAAACAGAATCGAGTGGGTCGGAACTTCGATAAATTCGAGCATAATATCAAGCACCTCATCACGAATCACCGGATCCAAACCACTGGTAGCCTCATCAAAAATTAGTAAATCCGATGCATGGGAAAGTGCCATCGCTAGCCCCAGCTTCATCCGCATACCTCTAGAGAGTTCACCAACTCGCTTAGACGAAGCGAGATGAAAACGCTGCTGGTAACTAGCGTATGTCTGCCCATCCCAACTCTTGTACAGGCGCTTGCCGAACTCGCCAGCATTCTTAACAGTAAAACTATCCGGCAGGCTAATATCGTCAAATACTACCCCCACTCGTTCATGCGCTCGTGGGTGATCTGCACCTGCAGGCTGCCCCAAAAGGTTTATTGTCCCAGCATCGGGGTGAGCAAGACCTAAAATCAAACGCAGCGTTGTAGATTTACCGGCACCGTTCTCGCCCACGAAACCCACAATTGCCCCCTGGGGAACTTCAAGGTTAAGCGGACCGAGCGTGAATCCCGGATACTTTTTCACTAGTCCGTTGATTTCAATCACATTCATCGGATCCTCCTAATAAATCAATCAGCTCTTTCAGATCAGAAACAGACAAGCCAGCAACCCGAGCCGAGGCGAGGGCGGATTTCAAATAGTCTTCGACTTTTTTACGCTGCTCTTCCTTGAGCAGTTCAGTGTTTTTAGAAGCGACAAAGCTACCTCGCCCCTGTACGGAATCAATGAAACCCTCTAGCTCTAGCTCGTCATAGGCGCGCTTGGTAGTAATCACCGACACGCGAAGCTGTGATGCCAAACGCCGGATCGACGGCAGCTTGTCGCCGGGCGCTACCTGATCGTTGATTATTGCCGCTTTGAGCTGATTCTTAATCTGAGCGTAAATCGGATCAGAACTTGCATTACTAACGATGATATCCACAAACACCTCCTAGTGTTTATAGTGTACATGAACACTAGGACGAATTATGTAGAACAGTCCACATTCAGAGAAACATTTCAAACGCCATAACGCTCAACAGGGAAAACATGATACTAGGTAACGCAGAAGGGTACTTATCATACCTGACGTCTAGCGAAAAGTAGTTGCTAGACTTTTAGACACGCGGTAGTATGTTATACAAGGAACATGGTTAAGCAAGGAGGGGGTTGTGTCTGAGTCACAGTTACGCAAGGGCGCGGTTGAACTGGTTGTCCTTGGATTACTTTCGTCTCGTCCTTCTTACGGAGGGCAGCTTGTAGAGCGTTTTCGCGAGGAAGCGGGATTGGAGATTTCTACGGGTACGTTATATCCGCTGCTCGCGCGGCTACGTAAATCAGGGTTGGTAGTTACGGCTTGGGAGGAGTCTCCGATAGGGCCGCCGAGGAAGATTTATAAGCTCGCAAAATCTGGGAAGAATCGCTTATTGCAGATGCGCCGCGAGTGGGAGGCGCTTGATTGTGCTGTGAAGCGAACAACGCAGAAAGGAATACAGTAATGAAGTGGTTCGATAAGGACGCAGAAGGGCAGGCGCGAGTTTTGGGGATGCCTGTCTCCGGGCTATGGTTAGGGCGCTCTGATGCTGCGTTGGATGGTTTTGAACCAGAGAATCCGCGCTTGTTCATTCCTCGAAAATACGGACTGGGTTGGGACATTAATCTGGGTGCTGTTGGTGTGCGTTTAGGGCTAATTCGACCCGATGATTCTCTACCGGACTTGGCCAACTATGTCCCCACACGTCTAAAGCGAGGCATTAGGCTCACCACTATTGCTGGTGGGATTGGGGTTGCGTTCTTGGCGGTACTCGTTAGTCGCAAGGAGCAGGTCCTCCTCCAGCGCTCAACACGCAGAGGGTCTGAAAGATTTATTACCGGCAGGCAGGCTGCGCTAGCTCCAGTGGTTTTAACGACCGTTGCAGCACTAGCACCACAGGTCTTCCGACGCGATGACCCCGAATCCGAAGATGCCGTGCGTTTGGCTAATCAGGCTGATCTGATGGGCGTTGAAGCCATGTCCATAGCCTGGCTTGCAGCAATGCGTCGGGCTGGCGACAAGCGGAAAATGACCCGCCGGTCGATGGTGCCCATTGTTGTTTTATGGCCCCTCGTTGCTGGCGCTTGCCAACTCGCTTATGTAAAAACCGCGTTAACCAGGGTAAAAACCCGGCTACATAATTCAGGAGACAAGTAATGAACCCTATAGATAAACTGTTGGATCTGCCGACCCCAGCATTAATAGGAGTTTGCATCCTTATAGGAGTGCAACTGATAGCGGTGGTCTGGTCTTTGATTTGCTTGCTGCGCGATAAGCGAACTCACATTGCCGGTTTAAATCGCCTAGTGTGGCTCTTGGTTATCCTCTTTGGCCAACTGATTGGGCCAATCGTCTTTTTGGTTATGTACTTTCACGAACAAAGACAGCTTAAGGTACAGCGTGAATATGAACAGAAAGCTACAGCCAAGCATCACCAGGTTGATGCGAGTTCAGTGGTAAGCAAGCTGTATCCGAAGGAATGAACATGGATTTAGCAGTCTGTACTAAAGATTTGTCCAAAACCTTCGGTAAGCACCAAGTACTAACCAACATAAACCTTCGAGTTCCTACCGGCTCCTGTTATGGGTTTGTGGGAGCGAACGGGGCTGGCAAAACCACCACCATGAGGATCCTTGCAGGACTGGCCGGAGCCAGTAGTGGCAGCGCCACCGTGCTGGGAGTTAGCCGGGGCAAACTTCCCGTCAAACCGATCCCTGGCGTGTCTTACCTGACTGATGTCCCCCAGATTAGCCCCTGGCTTAAAGCCAAGGATGCGCTCATCACTCTCGCCCGCCTTGGTGGAATCTCCCCAGACCTTGCAGCCGAAAGAAGCGACGAACTACTCAATCTGGTTAACCTCGACAAAGCCCCCGGAAGAATCGGCTCCTTTTCTAGAGGCATGAAGCAACGGATGGGAATAGCAGCAGCACTCGTTACTGCCCCGAAACTACTACTGATAGACGAACCAACCAGTGCTCTTGACCCGATCGGGCGAGCAGATGTCCTGGGGATACTACGCGAGTTAACCGGGCAGGTAACGATAGTATTTTCCTCCCACATCCTCAGCGATGTCGCTAAAGTCTCTACCCACGTGGGGATCTTGCATCGCGGTAGCCTGCTAGCCCAAGGCCAGTTAGGCGAGCTGGTCAATCAGCAAACTAAACACGTTACCCTTGATGTCACGGTGCGTTCAGACGTTGCCACCGCCGTGGCTAAGGCTATCTATAGCCTCGATTCTGCCGCAAAGATTCACCCCACCTTTACCGGCTTAGATGAACTTTTCACCAAACTAACTAAGGACGGCGGTAAAAAATCGTGAATACCTCGAGTTTCAGATTGATCTGGCGCTATCAAGCTGTATGGCTCCTACGCTCCTATGGGACATGGATTATAGGTGGGGTATTCGTTATCCTTGCTCTCACCCAAGGATTGTTTACCCAATACACGCCGCGAATCATCAGATTTCTGGCTGGATCAGAAGTAACCACGCTAATACAGTCACTACCAGAACCCTCCTGGCAGCAAGCCTACGCGGGATGGATAAAGAACCTTACCCAAATTCTTACCGTAATCCTTGTTGCAATGAACTCATTTCGTTGCAGCGTGCTTACCGGCAATGGTGACATTCCTTTTATTTTCCCTGGTAGCGTGCAGCGCTCTCACTACCTCATCAGCTTTGCTATCAGCAGCTGGATATCTACCCTATTCCTTGCAGTCTTCAGCGCTACCCTGGCTTGGGCAGGAACATCACTGTTATTCCCAGGCGCTAATCCCGCCCCGATAATATTGGCTAGTTTGGTATGGGCGCTACAAATCATTCTCATTCACGCAACCCAAACGGTCGCAGCCACTTTTAAACCAGGCATCGGCATGCCCCTTGCGGCCGGATTTGGAGCCTACCTACTAATAACGATGTCAGCGATATTTATCCAGGAGGGCAACAAAACTCCCCTTGGCCTCGCCCCCATAATCAACAACCTCGCTCAAGACACACTCCAGGCACCTTGGCTCTGGCCAATCACCAGCAGCCTGCTGCTAATCATTGCGCTGCTTTTCACCGCCACTTACGTATACAACAGAGTAGAACTTAACTAAAAGCCAAACACGGGCAACGCAAATAGATCCGATTCAAAAGTAGAAATAGAACCACCATCACAAGCACTACAGCGAACGCCACCTATCATCCGTTAGCGAGTTAAACCCTAAACCCCTATCTGAACAGGGAAAACACGATACTAGGTAACGCAAAATCCAAACCCGCTAACGCAGGCGATTTTTCACACCCCCCTAAGCGATACTCGCTAACGCAAAAGGGTACTTATCAAATCCGACGTCTAAGTGGAGCGAGTGACGGGAATCGAACCCGCATGACCAGCTTGGAAGGCTGGGGCTCTACCATTGAGCTACACTCGCAAGTGGCTTTCGCTTCGAGTTAACGGAAGCCGCGAAAAACAGTGTAACCTATTAGAGGTCAGAAAATAAAACTGACGGGGCGTGGCGCAGTTTGGTAGCGCACCTGCTTTGGGAGCAGGGGGTCGCAGGTTCAAATCCTGTCGCCCCGACTTTGCGATCTCCCGCGACCCATATCCGCATAGGCCGCGAGATTTCCTCTATTTACACCCCAATTCACCCCGCACAAAAAAGATATCTGTATTAAACGCTTGACACAGCCACCCCAGCAGAGTTACTGTATTACTACACTAATACAGTAAGGAAAGGAGGAGGCATGGAGCTAAACTCAGCGATTCCGATTTGGAGCCAATTGCGTGATGAGTTTTCTCGTCGGATAACTTCTGGAAGCTGGCCGCCAGGGAGCAAAATTCCCAGCGTGCGTGACCTCGCGCAAATGGTAGGAGCCAACCCAAATACGGTGCAACGTGCTCTATCGGAACTAGAGCGCGACGGACTGGCAGTATCAGAGCGCACCGCCGGACGGTTCGTAACCCAAGACCAGGACAAGATCTGGCTTACTCGCCAAAAAATATTCCTGGAGCATGCCAACCAGTTCGCCGCCACCATGAAAAAAGCTGGCGCTACCCTACCCCAAACACTCGACTTAGTAGAAAAACAATGGAAGAAGGGAAAATCTCATGACTGAAAATCAGTTAAACCAGTTCCCAACGCCTCCGGCCTCCAGCCCAGGCGCAAACCCCGAACAATTCACCAGGGCAAACCCTGCGAACAACCATACGCAAACGCAGACACCTCCTCCCGCCATTGAAGTAAAGGGAGTATCGAAGTTCTACGGATCCCAAATCGGACTGGCTAACGCCAACCTAACTTTGCCCTCCGGGGGCATAGTTGGCCTCATGGGGCCAAACGGCTGCGGAAAAACCACCCTAATGAAAATCTTGGCTGGGGTTATGCAGGATTACGAGGGCGAAGTCCGGCTTTTCGGGAAAACTCCCGGAGCTGAGACCAAAGCTTTTACCTCCTACCTCCCCGACAGTTCTTTGCTGGCAGATAATCTCACCCCGCGCGCGGCAATCCGCCAATACCAAGATTTCTTTACTGACTTCGATTCCGCGAAAGCCTACGAAATGGTAGATTTTTTCCGCCTACCAGCCGAGCGGAAGCTATCTGCCATGTCCAAGGGTATGCGCGAAAAGCTACAAGTCGCGCTAATTATGTCACGAAATGCGCACGTCTATCTGCTAGACGAGCCCATTAGCGGAGTCGATCCAGCGGCCCGGGACGTGATCTTGCGGGCAGTTATTTCCCGGTTTAACCCCCAGGCAGTAATGCTGCTATCGACCCACCTGATTAACGACGTGGAATCCATAGTCTCTACTGCGGTATTCATGTCCGCAGGACAAGTATTTTTAACCGGAGACGCAGACCAACTCCGCAGTACCTATCAAACCAGCCTGGATGGACTCTTTAGGGGGATGTACCGATGATTACTAAAATAATGAAACATGATTTCCTGGCGCTACGTAAACCGTTAGGAATCACTGTAGCTGTGGCAATAGGTACCGTCCTGTTATCCGCGATAGCCATGGTGATCTTACGTAACGGCATCGGGATCTTCCTAGTATTTCTAGCTTTCCTAGGACTACTAGCCGCCTACCTGGTTTATTCAATAATCCTTTTGGTTCATTATTACCGTTCGATGTACGGAAAAACCGGGTATTTCACCATGTCGATCCCGGCTCGTCCTATCGAGCTATTTTGGGCAAAAAGTATCTTCAACCTCTTAACTCTCTGCTTCTTTGCACTACTGTTTTTTGGCGGAGGATTACTGTTGATCACAGCTGTATTTTTGGGTGACGCTACTGGCTCCGGCCTTAAATCCTTCTTTACCACCACAGAGGTCTGGCAAGTAGCTTTTCTGGTTCTAACGGCTCTAGTACTATCCTCCATTGTCGGTGTTTTCTCCTACCAGTTCATAGTTACTGCTGGCAACGCGAGACCTTTCCTGGATCGTTTCGGAAAAATTGGCGGCCCGATACTAGTGGCAGTGCTGCTCTACGTGGGAATACAAATTATTAGCTTCCTACTACTGTTAGTCCCCGGGCAGATGATATTTTTCGCCCCCAACTCCCCGTTTATCTCTTTCGATTGGGGAAGCCCCCTCTTCGACCAGGTACTCCCCTCTAATGACGCCCAGATCGTGGAACCAGCGGTAATTTCGATCTGGTGGCTACTCGTCACCACCGTCCTTACGATAGTCGCGGGTTATATCACCGCTAAACTCCTGAAAAAAGGCACTTCCCTACGCTAAGGAAAGTGAAGGACAGAAGATCCCTCGGTATCCTCCGAGGGATCTTCCTCAGGGAAGCATAAAACCTAAAACCATAAACGAAAGCCCCTAGCAGGAAACTCTGCTAGGGGCTTTTTCTTAACTTCGAGTTTTACTCGAAATCGTCTGCCGGGCTGTACAACCCCAGCTTTACGGCTTTGGCCAGGTGACGAGGTGCCACATAGGAACGTCCATCATTGCCCTTGACCGAAGTAAGCTGGGGTGCCTTGGCTTTCCAAGCAGACCGCCGGGTGCGGGTATTCGCACGAGACATTTTGCGCTTTGGTACTGCCATCACGGACTCCTCTAACTAATACAAATAGAAAAATAACCTCTACAACTGTGCCATTTATGGCGGAAAGATTCCAGTTTCAACCATGTGATTTGCACCGCGAGCACGCTTTATCTACCCCAGACAGAATCGAGAAAAGCTATTTTTATTGCCGAGGAAGCCCTCGTCGTAATCCTAAAAGCTTGCCCTGACCCGCCTTACTAATAGATAAGATCAAGCTATGCGCACTATCTACGCCCCGGCCCACAGCGAAATCGAGATTAAGCGTTCCCGCTTTATCGCCTCCCTAGCGCGCACCGATTCTGAGCAGGCCGCCCGCGAGTTTATCGCCCAGATTCGCCGCGAGTTCCCCGATGCTCGCCACCACTGCACCGCTTTTATCATTCACCAAGATATTGGCCCCGACACCACCCGCAGTAGTGATGACGGGGAACCGGCAGGTACTGCCGGAGGCCCGATGCTAAACGTGTTAACCGAATCGGGACTAACTAATTTAGCCTGCGTAGTTACCCGCTATTTCGGGGGTACCAAACTGGGTACGGGCGGGTTAGTGCGCGCCTATTCCGGGGCGGTGCAACAAGTATTGGAGGCCGCCCAAACGGTGCGGATAGTTACCCAGCCTTCCTACCAGCTGCATTTACCGATCGGGGAAGCCGGAAAGATCGAGGCAAAACTGACCCAAAACGGCTACCAGATCCTGGCGCGCGACTTTGCCCAGGATGCTACCTTGCGCTTTTCGGCCCCGCTGGAAACTACCCAATCGCAAATTGAAAGCTACTTATCAAGCATTAGCGGGCGAGAAATCAGCGTAGAGATGGCGCCGGATATTACTCGCGAAGTGCGAGAATAATCGCCCTAGCGAGCGGGTTTATTAGGCCTTGACGCTACCTTGCTTAACCTGGCTATAACGCCAGCCTCGGGTAGCAAACCGTCATGCCCTGGGCAGGAGAACCCTGGCATCTAGCAGCAATCCTCAGATTTTACTGAGCGCATAAAAGTTGCACCCTCAAAAGTTAAGATGTTAGAACTTGAAGTAAGCAAGTTTTCACGACAGATCGGAGAGGCAAATGCGTTTTCCCGCCATCTCTCGCTGTCGTCTATGTATCTAGGGGCACCCCGCCGACCGCTAAGGCGCGGGTTGTCCCTCGGGGCAGAAAACTATTTTCGCCCCGATTCCCGACTTTTATAGCTGGCTTCCCAGCATCCTTCAGCACTAAAAATCTTTTAAAGGAAAAGCATGAATATCGCAAAAGACGTAACCGAATTAGTAGGCCACACTCCCCTAGTTAAAATCAATCACTTGCTACCGGCAGACTTTGAGGGCGAAGTGGTAGCCAAAGTTGAATCCTTCAACCCCGCCTCCTCAGTTAAAGACCGAGTGGCGCTAGCGATGATAAACGCCGCCGAAGCTTCCGGAAAGTTAAAGCCGGGCGGCACTCTGGTGGAATCCACCTCCGGAAACACCGGAGTGGCCTTAGCAATGGTGGGAGCGGCCCGCGGCTACAAAGTGGTAATCACTATGCCCGAATCTATGTCCAAAGAGCGCCGCGCCCTGATGCGTGCCTTCGGAGCCGAGTTGGTATTAACCCCGGCCGCAGCAGGCATGCAAGGAACGGTGGATGCGGCGCAAAAAGTAGTGGCCGAACGCGAAGGAGCCATTTTGGCTTCCCAGTTCACCAATCCCGCCAATCCCCAAGCTCATTTTGAAACCACTGCCGAAGAAATCTGGGCAGATGCCGACGGCCAGGTTGACGTGTTCGTTGCCGGAATCGGAACCGGAGGCACCGTCACCGGAGTGGGGCGGCGTCTAAAGGAACTAAACCCCAATATCCAAATTTTCGGGATTGAACCGGCCGAATCCGCTCTGCTAACTACGGGAGAGGCCGGCGCTCACGGCATCCAAGGTATCGGAGCAAACTTTGTGCCGGATATTTTGGATTCGAAAGTGCTGACTAAAGTTCTCACAGTTAAAACTGGGGACGCTATCGCCATGGCACGGAAAGTTGCCGCTAAGGAGGGACTGCTGGTAGGAATTTCCGCTGGTGCAGCCTTGATGGGAGCATTGCGTTTAGCGCAAAGCCTTGATATGAAAGGTAAACGTATCGTGACTTTGCTACCCGATACTGGCGAGCGTTACCTAACTACCCCGCTGTTTAAAGATTTGATGGACTAGGAGCAACCATGGCGAAGCCGGAACCGACTTTAATCCAACTGTGCAAAGAAGACCTAGCAGCAGCTATTAACTCGGATCCGGCTGCCCGCAATGCCCTAGAGGTGGCACTAACTTATCCGGGAGTACATGCGGTTTGGGCGTACCGCCTGGCGCATATGTTGTTTAAGAAAAACTTTAAACTTCTGGCCAGGATAGTTTCTTCAATTTCCCGCAGCTATACCGGGGTAGATATTCACCCGGGAGCGCGCCTGGGGCGCCGCCTCTTTATTGACCACGCCAACGGAGTAGTAATCGGGGAAACCACCAAGATTGGCACCGATTGTGTACTCTTTCACCAGGTCACCTTGGGTGGGGTATCGATGTCGAAAGGCAAGCGACACCCCACCCTCGGAGACCGGGTGATGGTGGGAGCTGGCGCCAAAGTACTCGGCCCCATCCACGTGGGATCCGATGCCAGGATCGCCGCCAATGCGGTGGTGGTACGCGATGTACCGGCCGGATGTTCCGCGATTGGGGTTCCCGCGCGGGTTTCCCCCGGCTGCAAACAGCAAAAGGCCGCGGAACTGATTATTGACCCCACCTTGTTTATTTAGCGGCTAGCGGCGGCGTCCGCGAAAAACACCCTTGCGAGGATGCCGCAGCTAGGCAACCAGCTGACACCCGCTCATGTTTCCCCCAGAGCGTAAGGATAGTGGCATCGGCATTAACCGGTTTAACAGTGGATTAAAAAGTTCTTCATGGTGAACATATCGACCCGGCAACCACGGTCTTCCACTACAATTTAGGCAACCAGCTACCTGCGGAGGAAAAATGATTAACACGGTTCCGGAAATAGTCGCCGGAATAACTCGCGGAGACGCCGACACCTGGGAACAGGCTCGCGCCCTGCTCACTGACTACTACTGTCAAAGAGACAATCCCCGGATTACTTTGTTTTCCCTGACCTCAAAATTTTCTCCTAGTTTCCCCCTGCAACCGCAAATGGCGGCTGCCTCTTGGGAGGGTGGCTTAAATCTGCGAGATTGCGATCTGCTAGCGCTGGCGAATCTAGACCTTCAGCTAGACAGCAAGGGCTTAGATCAACTTTTTACTTCCGAGCCTTTGCCGGAATTAATGGCTCAGATCCCGGCCGACACCCAACTAGTAGATATTGCCGATCAGGTTTTAGAAACTGAGACCGGACCGTTAGCGCAGATCTGGGCGGCACTAACTAAAGATCCACTGGTGTTAAAGCCCAAGGCGGCAGCGGCGCTCTTGGCTCGGCTACGTCCCGCGGCACTCCCCCTCTTTACTAAGGATGACCGCCGCCCCTGGGGAGAAGTCACAGATTATGTGCAATTTTGCCAAGATCTTCAAGGATTACTGCTAGCCGAACGCGGCCGATTGGCTCACCAGCTTTACTATCTGCGTGAATCTTTAGAGCTGCCCGCGTGGGTTTCTCAGGTACAGCTTTTACAGGCGTTGGTGTTCGCGGCTTCGCAGGAGCAGCGGGCAGCCGAAAAAGAGCGGCTCCGCCAAGAAAAAGCTACTCGCCGCCAGGAAAAGGCGGAGGAAAAACTCCGTAAAAAACTGGCTAAGCGCACCAAGAAACAGCTTAAGAAACTCGAGAAGCAGCAGGATGCTCGGAGCAAAGCTCAAAAGCTGGCCGAGGAAAAAGCCCAGCAGGCGCAGCGCGAAGAGGATGAAAAAACCGAGAAGGAACGCCAGGGAGTAAAAACGGGCTTAGATCCCCTCCACTTGGGTCCTGAAGAACCTACGGATCTGGGGAATTCGCGCGCAGCTCGTGGCCGACGGGGCCGCCACGTACGCGGCGAGGACAGCGATGATGGTTTCATCTCTACTGACCCGGTCTCCCTACCGCGTTAACCAAGCTAGGTAAATCTTTTTCCTGCCCCTTAGCTCGCCGTTGCAGCTAAGGGGCAGCAACTTTTTACCCCTCCCCCTAAGATGAAACTATGACGAGTTTTGATCTGGAAACCTACTCCCAAGGTTTAATTGACTTTATTAGTGCTTCTCCCTGCGCCAGTTTCGCTGCCCACACTCTGGCCGAAATCTACAGCTCCCAGAGGTTTAAACCAGTTGACCCCACCAGGGCTTGGCCAAAAAGTCCGGGACGCTACTTTTTACGCCGTAAAGGAGCCCTCATTGCCTGGATTATACCTACCGGTTCCCCCCAGGGGTTCCGGATTATTGGTAGCCACACCGACTCCCCGGCCTTCAAACTAAAGCCCACCCCCGATAGCCTCAGCCCCGATGGCTGGGGACAGCTGAACGTAGAAGTTTATGGAGGAATGCTCCCTAACTCTTGGTTAAACCGGGAACTAGGAATCGCCGGGATCATCTATGACTGCACTGGGAAAACCCACCAGGTGAGCACCGGGCCAATCGCTACTATCCCCCAACTAGCTCCCCACCTGGATCGAGAATCCGCTAACCGCCTGGAATTAGACCGGCAGCAACACCTGCGTCCCCTCTGGCATGTAGGGGGATCCCCAAGGAAAATTCTGGACCTAATTGCTGAACAGGCGGGACTTAGCAGCTCCGCTGAAATCTCTAGCCACGAACTCTACACTTTCGATACCCATGCCCCGCAGCGGCTGGGAACCGATGGAGAGTTTCTAGCCTCCGCCCGGCAAGATAATCTGCTGTCGGTCTACAGCGCCACGAAGGCACTATTGAGCCTCGCTGACGCGGATTTTGCGGGAGAAAATATTTTAATTAGCGCGGCTTTTGACCATGAGGAAGTAGGATCCCATACCGAAACTGGGGCTGCCGGTCCGCTACTGGAACAGGTGCTGCGCCGCTGCGCCCGCGCCACGGGTGAATCGGAAGCCTTTGAACGGATGTTAGCTGCGTCCTCGTGCCTATCTGCCGATGTTGCCCACTCGGTAAACCCCAACTACCCCGAAAAACACGACCCCGATACCCGACCAGTAATGGGAGCTGGTCCGGTACTCAAGCTCAACGCCTCCCAGCGCTATGCCACTGATGCGGCGGGCTGGCATATTTGGGAGGACGCAGGTAGACGCAGCGGGGTTAGCACTCAACGCTTTGTGTCAAAGAATACAGTCACCTGTGGGTCAACT
This sequence comes from Varibaculum cambriense DSM 15806, assembly GCF_000420065.1. Taxonomy (GTDB): domain Bacteria; phylum Actinomycetota; class Actinomycetes; order Actinomycetales; family Actinomycetaceae; genus Varibaculum; species Varibaculum cambriense. The sequence continues at coordinate 15,368 of NZ_ATUF01000002.1, forward strand.
ATCGCCCCCATGACAGCGACTCGCCTCGGAATCACCACTATTGATGTGGGAGTCCCGATTTTGTCAATGCATGCTGCCCGGGAAATGTGTGCCCTTAGCGACCAGGTAGAAATGACGAAGATAATGCGGTCTTACCTGCAAAAATAACTATTAGTGGTGGGCCATACTGGTTTCGAACCAGTGACCTCTTCCGTGTGAAGGAAGCGCGCTACCCCTGCGCCAATGGCCCTTGAACTCAAACCACGTTACCGGATTTTGGGGGCGCAATCCAAATCCGCCAATCTTCTGGTACGCTTCTTTTAGCACGGGAGCTTTCGAGCTGAGAGGAAGCAAAACGCTTCGACCGTTACACCTGATCCAGGTAATGCTGGCGCAGGAAGCTGGTTCACCTGTGCACGGATATAGGAGGCGCAGATGGATCGAGAACAGCAACTGGAAGTGGTCAATAATTCCTGGCCACCTCTTTCCGCCAGTCAAGCTGCCAAAGTCCTGAGGGAAATCCCGGATTTTCGCGAGGAGCGAATCGCAAGCCTCTGCCCTTCTGCCCGCCCTATGGCGGCCGCTTGCCTAGTAACTACCGCTAACGGCAAGCAAGTATTTTTAAAGCGCTACCACCAAAATCTCGTGAGCTCCGCCGAGTTGGAAGCTAAGCACTCCTTTGTCAATCAACTGGCCAACAAAGGCTTTCCCACCCCGCGTTTCTTCTGTTTTAACCAGGGCGACAGCACCCTGACCACCGGAGAGTGGATTATCGAGGCCTCCGCCGGCGCTGCCGGGCAAGACCGCTACCGCGACCTGCGCTCTTGGTTACCTCCAAAAACCAGGGAAGAAGCCGTGGAACTGGGCAGAGTTGCCGCCCGACTCCGTATCGCTAGCCAAAAAATTCAGCCTCCTCAACTGGAGCCTGGCCCCTATCAAAACCGGATAGAACTCCTACTGGGAGATCCCCGGCCCAAGCTAGCAGGCTTCTTAAAAGCTCACCCGGTACTTGCTAACTATCTGCAAGACAGTGGCTACGATCTAGCGACCTCACTAGAGCCTTTGCGTCCTTTTGCGTGCACGCTTTCTCCCTTAGCACAGGTTCCCCGCTACTTTACCCATGGTGACCTGCACGTTTCTAATGCTTTTTGGGAAGGAAACAGCGTATCTTCCCTAATTGATTTCGGGCTCGCTTGCCCCAATCCCCCACTTTTTGACCTGGCAGTATTACTGGAACGCCACAGTATCGACTGGATCAGTATTACCGAAGGGAAAACCGATAGTTACTGGCCGCAGGTAGCCTGCGACTTACTAACCGGATACGAACAGATCTTCCCCCTGCCGGCGGAGGAAATCGAGATGCTCGGTCCTCTGATTGCTCTTTGTAACGCCGAGTTCTCCCTTTCTGCCATCGAATATGACCTGCTGGCTCCGATTGAGCCACAGCTAAAAAACTGGGCCTGGGATATCGGATTCCAGGGTCATAGCCAGTGGTTCCTGACCGAACCTGGCAAAAAATATTTGTCCCTTATCAACCAACTAGCGAAAGAAAAAGCATGCGAAAAATAGCTACCGCTTTAGCCTGCACCCTGGCTCTAACTCTGGCGGGGTGTGCCACGGGATCTAGTTCCGCAACTAGAGATCCCGAACTAAAAAACACTTCGGTTATTCTGGACTGGACCCCGAACACTAACCACACCGGGATCTATGTTGCCCAAGAAAAAGGTTTTTATCGGGAAGCCGGATTAAATGTAAAGGTAGTGCCTTTTTCTAAGAGCGGTGTGGAATCGGTAATGGCCGCCAAAGGTGCCGATTTCGGCTTCTCCGGCACCGACTCAATTGCCTCAGCGAAAGCCTCTAACCTGGGCATCAAAATGGTATTCAACCTGCAACCAAAATCCTCTTATATGGTGGGATTTTTAGATAAAGCTGATATTCAACGTCCCCGGGATCTGGATGGTAAAACCCTCGCTGATTTTGGGGGCGGGTTTCAACACATTGCCACCAGGATGCTGATTCAAAAGGACGGCGGCAAAGGAGATTTCAAGAAAGTAGTCGCCGGCGCCCAAACCCTGCAAGCAGTAGAACAAGAACGCGCCGACTTTGCGGAACTCCTCTCTACCTGGGAAGGGATCGAGGCCGAACAGAGCGGATATAAGCTCCGCTACTTTGATTACGGAAAGTTTGGTATCCCCACCACCCCAGCTCTCCTAGGGGTTTCAACCCGGGAAGACCTCATAAAAGAAAACCCGAAACTGGTGCGTGCTTTCGTGCAAGCTACCCAGAAAGGCTACCAGTGGGCTATTGATCATCCCCAAGAAGCTGCCCAGATTTTAGTCAAAGCGAACCCGCAGGCAAAGTTAGATTCAAAACTAGCTGAGGCCTCACAGGCATTACTATCTAAAGACTATTGGCCAGATGCCACTGGCGGGGTTGGCCATGCCGATATGGATAAGTGGCAGAGCTACCTGGACTTCATTATCGAGCAAAAGCTAGTTTACGACGGGGATGGAAAACCTTACACGCAAAAGATTTCCGCCCCCGAGGTAGTAACCAACGAGTTCCTAGCTAAGACCAGCAGTAAATGAAAAATCACTCGCGTCTAGTTGCCGTCGGCCTCGTCCTCTTATCCCTGGCATTATGGGAAGCTATTTGCCGCCTAGGGCAAGTTAACCCCAAGCTATTGCCTGCCCCCAGCGTAATTTTTAGAGCCGGGATAGAGGATTGGCCGGCGGCTTCGCTAGCCACGCAAGTAACCTTAATAGAGGTACTGGCAGGTACCTCGCTAGCAATTATTTGCGGAGTAGTTATCTCTTTCCTCCTGTGGAGTGCAAAAACTTTCGGGAAAGCGGTAATGCCCCTGTTGGTAATCTCGCAAACCATACCGATAGTGGCGATCGCTCCTCTGCTGATCATCTGGTTCGGTTTTGGCGCAACCTCTAAAATCTTGCTAGTAGCATTATTCGGGATTTTTCCGATTATTGTGGCTTTTTCTAAAGGACTTACCGCTCCTTCTCGTGACCAGATTGATGTCGCGCGCTCTTTAGGCGCCTCCCCCGCCTGGATTTTCTCCCACTTGCGAATGCCGGCAGCTCTTGGGGATTTTATGACCGGACTGCGCATCGCGGTCACCTACGGGCCAGCCACCGCCGCGACCGCCGAGTTTGTAGGGGCAGAAAATGGCTTAGGGATTTATCTACTCACCGCTCAAGGATCTTTCCGGACAGAACTAGTGTTCTTTGGAGCTGGAATCTTGACCCTAATGACCTTGGCAGCCTATCTGCTGGTAGAACTGGCTGAACTAGTATTGATCCCCTGGAAGAAGGCAAAATGAGCCTACTAGAAATATCAGCAGTAACTAAAAAATTTACCACCCCGCCGCTGACCGCCCTGGAGAAGGTGGGGATGAGCATCAGCGAAGGAACAGTAACTGCCCTGGTGGGTCCCTCGGGTTGTGGTAAATCTACCCTACTGCGCATAATAGCCGGTCTCACCTCCCCCAATCAGGGAAAAATCTCTTGGTCAGTACCGAATCCCCTGGTTGCGCTCATGCCGCAACGCGATGGGTTATTTTCTTGGAACACTATCGAAGATAATGTGGCCCTGCCCTTACGTATCCGGGGAGTGCCCCGCCGGAAAGCCCGCGAGCGCGCCCACGCCCTCCTCGCCCAGTTCGAGCTGGAACAATTTTGTCGCGCCTACCCGGCACAACTTTCCGGAGGGATGCGTTCGCGAGTAGCCTTCTTACGCACGATGCTGGCTGAACCTACCTTAGTCGCTTTAGATGAACCTTTCGGGGCTCTCGATCAGATAACCCGGGCTCAAATGCAACGTTGGCTCTGGCAAGCCACCCGTACCCAAGGATTAACTCTGCTATTGGTAACCCATGATATTGCTGAAGCAGTAACCCTAGCTGACCGGGTACTGGTGATGTCAGAGCGGCCAGGCAGGATTACGGCTGATATTGAGATTGAAATTCCCGAACGTGCAGAATTTTTATCGACAGAGTCACCGAAAGCTGCGACTGCATTAAGTCATGGGGCGGGGCTACGCACCACCCCGAATTTTGTTAAAGCCTATAAAGAAATTGAAAGTGCCCTGTGGGGCAAAGAAAAAAAATAGGGAGTAGAAATGGAATTAACCCGAATTCGCATGGAATATGTAGTTACCTGGCCTAATCATGCGGGTCTATTCGTGGCTCGCAAAAAAGGCTGGTATCAAGAGGGAGGCTTAGATGTTGACATCTCTTGGGATGGTTTTGATCGGGGAACACCGGCACAACTAGCCGCCAAAGGAGAGTTTCAGTTTGCTTCCATTAGGTTAGGGGAACTGCTCGAAACTCGTCACAGCGAGCATCCCTTCGTAGCCGTTGCTACTTTCAATCAAAACCAGTTAGGCGGGGTGATTACTCGCGAGGAGAACGGAATCCATCGTTTTCGAGATTTAGAAGGTAAAACTGTATCTATTCCGCCGGTTGAACGCCTCAAACAGATGGTGGTGGAAGCGGTAGAGAAAGATGGTGGCGATTTTTCCAAAGTTAATGTCGTAGACCCCGGAGTATTCGAACCGGATATTCGCGCAATTGAAAAGGGCAAATACGACGCCCTCTTCAATGTGTTGGGTTGGGAAGCTTACCAGGGCAGTAAACCCTTCTCCGGGGTTGTGCAACTATCCTTCGACGAGGTGGGAGTTACTCCTCACCATGCCTATTTCTTGTGTGTGGAGGAAAGTTATCTGCGTAGCCACGAAGATCAGGTGAGAGCATTCTTGGCGGCTACCAGCCGCGGATACGATTTTGCTCGCGACAATCAGGCAGAAACCGTCGATATTCTAGCTTCAACTATGTGTGCGAGTGAAGAGGACGTGCTCACTGCTTCCCTGGCCTATATGGCTCCCTCCTGGCATGCACCCTCGGGGCGTTGGGGAGAGATGGATGCCGAAATAGTACGTTCCTACACTAAGTGGATGAGCGAAAACGGCTTTACCACCGCTACCTTAGCGGACGTGGAGGACGCTTACACTAACGATTACCTGCCCGAAAAGTAAGCATCGTCAATAGAGTTTTCGGCTCGGGTACCTAAGTTTGCTAGCAAAACTAGCAGGTATCCGAGCCGAAACTTTTTGGTCCTTAGTCCTGTTGTGGATTAGCTTTCTGGTGGCGCTGAGAGTACCAAATAGACAACAGCGCGGTACCTACGAGGACAACTAGGATATAGCCCATCGAAAAGCCAATAGAAGGTTCCGGGACCACCTGCGCCCATTTTTCTATGCCCAAGAAGGGGGCTTCGTGGGCGGCATGGATTATCAGTTTCACCCCGATGAATCCCAGGATTAAGGCCAGGCCGTAATGTAGGAACGCTAGGCGTTCTAAGAGCCCATCTACCAGGAAGAACAATTGTCGCAGCCCCATCAATGAGAAAGCGGTAGCGGCGAAAACAATGAAGGGGTGTTTAGTTAGGCCGAAGATCGCGGGGATGGAGTCAAAGGCGAACATTAGATCCGCAGACCCGATCGCGATGATCACCAAGAACATGGGGGTTACGTAGGTCTTTCCGCGGTGCCGGTAGAGCAGTTTAGCTTCCCGGAAGCCTTCGGAGACCGGCAGCACCCGCCGCACCAGGGTAGTGAATTTATTTTCCTGGTACCCTTCTGCAGATTCCCCCTCGTCCTCTTTGGTTATCCCTTCCCGCGCCTGACTGATCGCGGTGTAGATCAGGAACAGACCGAAGAGGTAAAAGATCCAGGCGAACTCGTTGATCAAAGCGGCGCCTATCAGGATAAATGCTAGGCGCAATACCATGGAGATTATGATTCCTAGCATGATCACTTTTTGCTGATAGGCGCGGGGAACTTTGAAACCATTCAAGATAATAATGAATACAAACAGGTTATCCAGGGAAAGCGACCATTCGGTGATCCAACCGGCCCAATACTGTGCGGCTAGATTCAGGTCCCATTGCAGCCAAACTACTAACCCGAAGGCGGCCGCAATCGCCATATAGATACCGGACCAGATAGCGGCCTCTTTAATAGTGGGTTCGTGAGCTTTGCTGACGTGTCCGCGGAAATCAACTATCAGCAGCGCCAGAATAATCACTGCCAGCAACAGCCAGTTCCACCAGTGAATTACCTCGTGTCCAGGGGTGGCATTAAGCTCAGGCATCAGACCCATGCAGCGTTCTCCATTTCGTTGGCGTTGTCTATGCTCAGGTCTTCTTCCGCCTTTTCAGGCCCAACCAGCCGGGCAAGTTTGCCGTGATGACGACTGGCCTGTTAATGGAAGTACTCCCCTTCCGGATTTACTTTCTTATTCTAACGTGTTTTAGACGTAACCCCGAACCGTGATCTGGCCAATGACGCCTCTCCCAATAGGTGCCGATAATCGCTAGTCCGGTCAGGGAAATCGCGCTGCAGGTAACCACTACCAGCCATTGTGCGAAAGATAGGATTTCTAGGGCGAAGAAGTTTCGCACCACCGGTATCGTAATCGCCGCGATTACTAGGGTGATCATGGCTACAACTAGACCTCCGCGCCAACTGCGTAGCGGCTGAGACAGGATAGCCAGTAGCCCCAGTGCCCCGATTGCCAACACAATAGTAGCCGCCGAAGTAGCGGCCTCGGTGCGCCCCAACCATAGGTAGGCGCCAATCGAAGTGGATCCACACAGCAACCCCGCCGGTATGGATAGCTGGCCCACCCTACGCAAGAAACCGGGACGGTAGCGGCGGTTGGAGGGCGCAAGGGCTAAGAAAAACGCGGGGATTCCGATAGTGCTAGAGGAGATCAGGGTCAGGTGCCGGGGCAGATAGGGGTAGCGAATACCTAAAATCCCGACTAAGAGTGCTAGCAGGGCCGCATAGGTAGTTTTTGACAGGAACAAGGTAGATACCCGCTCCATATTTCCCAGTACGCGTCGTCCCTCCCCTAACACTTGGGGCAGGGCCGCGAATTTAGAATCTAGCAGGACTGCTTTCGCCGCGGACTTGGTGGCTTGGGCAGCGTTTCCCATGGCAATCCCCAAATCTGCATCCTTTAAAGCCAGAGCATCATTTACTCCATCTCCGGTCATCGCCACGGTTTTTCCCGCGGCCTGTAAGGCTTGCACCAGGGCGCGTTTTTGTTCCGGAGTAACCCGGCCAAATACCCGATGTTTTTCCAGAATTCGCGTGATCCCGGGGGCGTCCTCCGGTAGCTTTCGAGCGTCAAAGCCTTCGGTCTTAATCCCCACTCGTCCTGCCAAAGCGGCTACTGTCTGCGGGTTATCCCCCGAAATAATCAGAACATTTACCCCTTCTTGGCGGAAAAAGTCCAAGGTTTGCGCCGCATCTTCGCGCAGGCGTTCGGCGAGCACTATTAACGCGCTCAGCCGCAATCCCGATGGTATAGCGGGATGCTCCGGGTCGATTTCCTGATTTTTAGCCTGTGCCAACGCCAGGACTCGTACCCCTTGCCTAGCCCAGGTCGCGGTTTGTTCTAGCGCGGGACCGTCAGCTGCCAATATAATTTCTGGCGCTCCCAACACCCAGGTATCACCCCCGCTGACCACCGCTGACCATTTACGAGCAGAATCGAAGGGCACTAGCAGCGGGTTCTCCAAAGCCGGCGGCATAGTTTCCAAATCGTTAACTATCCGATCATAGATAGCTGCCGAAGTGTCATTTTCGCGCTCGCGGGTCAAAGCTTGCAGGGCGGCGGGCGCCCCTGCAGCTAAATCACCAGCCGACACTAGTTTATTTTCACCGGGGAGGGCGAAGCCGCGCGCCGCAATCTCCCCAGTAGTAAGGGTGCCGGTTTTGTCTAGACAAAGAGTGTCTACTCTGGCCAGGACTTCTACTGCCGGCAATTCTTGGATTAGCACCCCTTGACGCGCCAGTTTTAAGGAGGCCGCCGCGAAGTTTATAGAGGTGAGCAGCACCAGACCTTGAGGAATCATCCCCACGATTCCCGCTACTGCCGCCACTACTACCGGTCCGATATTCCCCCAGTTGACCTGGTTAAGTCCCCCCAGGTTACGAATTTGCGCTGCCCCCAGGAGGACAATCACCAGCGGTAAACAATAGGTGATGACTTTCAGAATTTTGTTGATTCCTTCTTCCAATTCCGAATGTGCCATCTGGAATTTTTTAACTTGCAGCGCCATCTCGTTCGCCCAAGAGTGGCTACCAACCGCGCTAACCTTTACGTATCCATCTCCGGCTACCACCGCGGCACCGGAAAAAATTTCTTCGCCCTTGGCTCGCGCTCTCGGAACTGATTCCCCAGTGAGGTTAGATTCATCCAGATAGAGGCCACTGGTGGCAACCACGGTCCCATCGGCAGGCACCTGGTCTCCCCGTCGCAAATGCAACAAGTCCCCCTGCACAATCTGGCGGGGAGAGATTTCTCTTTCTGCCCCACTTCGCACCACCATTACCGGGTTTTCTTGCAGAATACTGATTTTTTCCAGCACCCTTTTGGCCTTGAGTTCGCTAATGATGCCAGTGAGCGCATTGACCACCATCACGATCCCAAAAACGGTGTCTGCCCAATGACCGAAAATCAAGGTGACTACGATACAGCTCGCCAAAATCGCATTAAATAAAGTAAACACATTGGCGCGCAGAATCTGCCAGACTGTACGGGTAGCTCGCGGGGTGAACTGGTTAACCAATCCGGCCTGCTTAAGTTTAGCGACCTCGTCCTCGCTGAGTCCTGCCAAAGCGCCTTCCGGTAGTTCGCTAAGCTCTTCCCCACTTACCGAGGGCGTTAATGCTGGTTGTGTATTTCCCGACGCGGGAAAGGGAGGAGTTATCGCGTCACCCTGAGTAGAGGGGCCGTGACCTTTTTCGGTTTCGCTCAATTCGCCTCCCGCATTTGCCGTAATTCTTTCTTAAGATCGCGCACTTCATCTCGCAGCCGCGCTGCCACCTCGAATTGTAGCTGCCGGGCTGCCTCTTGCATCTGCGCGGTGAGCTCCGCGATTAGCTCCACTAGGCTGGATTCATTTTGATCTGCCAGCCGTTCACGCACGTCCTGCCCGGTCTGCCGGCGGGTCTGCGCATCGGGTCCACTACCCGCGCCTCGATACCCGGTACCTAGTAGGGACTCGGTATCAATTTCTTCGCGCGCCAACATATCGGTGACATCCGCGATCTTCTTACGCAGCGGCTGGGGGTCAATCCCGTGCTCGCGGTTATAGGCCAGCTGTTTTTCTCGCCGCCGCTCGGTTTCCTCAATCGCCGCCCGCATAGAATCAGTCACCTGGTCCGCATACATATGTACTTCCCCGGATACGTTACGCGCCGCGCGCCCTACGGTTTGGATCAGGGAAGTAGTCGAGCGCAAGAACCCTTCCTTATCGGCATCCAGGATCGCAACTAGCGACACTTCCGGCAGATCCAGGCCCTCTCGCAGCAGGTTAATCCCCACTAGCACGTTAAATTTGCCCATCCGCAGTTCCCGCAGGAGCTCCACCCTCCGCAAAGTATCCACATCGGAATGCAGATATTCCACCAATACTTCCCGCTCCGCCAGGTATTCGGTGAGGTCTTCGGCCATTTTCTTAGTCAAGGTAGTGACCAAGACGCGCTCGTCCTTTTCACTGCGCAGGAGGATTTCTTCCATCAGGTCATCGATTTGCCCCGCAGTCGGTTTAACTACGATCTTCGGATCAACCAGCCCGGTGGGGCGAATAATTTGTTCCACCACCCCATCGGAGCGTTCTAACTCATAGGGGCCAGGGGTCGCCGACAGATAAACGGTTTGCCCAATCCGTTCCTGGAACTCTTCCCATTTCAAAGGCCGGTTATCCATCGCCGAAGGCAGGCGGAAGCCGTAATCCACCAGGGTCCGTTTGCGGGACATATCCCCATGGAACATGGCTCCAATTTGGGGAACCGTCACATGGGATTCATCGATTACCAGCAGAAAATCTTCGGGGAAATAATCGAGGAGAGTGTTGGGAGGGCTGCCGGGCCCGCGCCCATCAATATGGCGGGAATAGTTTTCGATGCCCGCACAAGTACCGATCTCCCGCATCATTTCCAGATCGTAGGTGGTGCGCATCTGCAGGCGCTGTTCTTCTAAGAGCTTGCCTTGCTCACGGAAGTATTTCAGCCGCTGTCCTAACTCTTCCTCGATTCCGTCTATGGCGCGTTGCATCCGTTCTGGCCCGGCCACATAGTGGGAGGCGGGGAAAATAAACACCGAGTCTTCCTCGTCGATTACTTCCCCGGTGATGGGATGCAGAGTGGCCAGGGAATCAATTTCATCCCCAAACATTTCGATCCGGATCGCCATTTCCTCGTACATAGGAATGATGTCGATGGTATCGCCGCGCACCCGGAAAGTTCCCCGGGTAAAGGCCATATCGTTACGGGTATATTGCATGGTGATAAAGCGTTTAAGTAGTTCGTTACGCTCTATTTGCATTCCCACTTCTAAGGGCACCATCCGCGCCACATATTCTTGGGGGGTACCGAGGCCGTAGATACAGGAAACCGAAGACACCACGATTACGTCCCGGCGGGTGAGCAGAGAGTTAGTGGCAGAGTGCCGCAGCCTCTCGACCTCGTCATTTATAGAAGAATCTTTTTCGATATAGGTGTCAGACTGGGGTACGTAGGCTTCTGGCTGATAGTAGTCATAGTAGGAAACGAAATATTCCACGGCGTTGTCAGGGAAAAGTTCGCGCAACTCCGCCGCCATCTGGGCAGCCAGAGTTTTATTAGGCTCCATTATTAAGGTGGGGCGCTGCACCTTCTCTACCAGCCAGGCGGAGGTCGCCGATTTTCCGGTTCCGGTTGCCCCCAGCAAAACAATGTCTTTTTCCCCATTGTTAATCCGCTGCGTGAGCTCCGCAATCGCCTGCGGCTGATCCCCAGACGGCTTATAGGGCGCCTGCACTTTAAACGGCTTCTTAGCGCGGCGTAGATCCAGTTGCTCACTCACGTCCCCCAGTCTACTAGGGGCTTAGACAATAATCTTATTTGCGAGGACGCGGTAAGCGTTAAGAATCACGTCTTGGTGATTTGCTGGAAAGTAGCTGCCACCGATAAACTCGGGGAAGTAACGGGCTGTGGCGCAGTTTGGTAGCGCACTTGACTGGGGGTCAAGGGGTCGCAGGTTCAAATCCTGTCAGCCCGACAAATGCGCTGGTAAAGTACTGTTTAGGGCAACAGGATTTCCAGCTAAATAGTAAATCTACTCTCAAAACCACTCTCATTACCCGGAAAATTAAGATGCTTTTCTCCACATGGCGGGTGTTATGGGTGGGTGATTTTGGAGGATGATTACAGCTCCAGTTCATCCACGTACCCAACACAACCAACAGGCTCGTCTCACCCCTCCGAATGACGTTTAGAGCCTCGTCCCTAGCCATCTCATAAGCGGCTTCCTCGGGTGAAAGTTCTTCCTGCTGGCGCTTTACGAAGATTACCTAGTCGAGCAAGGAATCAAACCGGCTCAGATAATGAGCGAGCATTTCGAGGATCTATCACATGACCGGATGCGCGACGCTAGGACGTTCCACAGCTCCGTGCAGCGCGCGGTCGAGCAACAAAGTATCCGCTTTTTGCATATAGGCGAAGCCCCGGAACTCGATGATTGGACGCGAGTGTTGAACTCACTGAGAGAAAAGTACGCTCTCAGAATTACGGTGACAGGCTCGAACGCTTCTCTGTTTGCAGGAGAGAGCCTCACCTATTTGGCAGGTCGCTATATTGCTGTGGACGTGTTACCGCTCTCTCTAGGGGAATACCGCACAAGCCCGTTGCGGCGTCAGTCCGGCAACACGGGGCTCAGCGGCAACGGTTCGGGCAACTCCAGTGTGATACTCAACTGTAGCGCGGGGTCGGCAAACACCCTCCCGTTGGAAGTCATCGCGAGGGCGCGATACGCCCCACCCAGAACGCCCTTCTGAGTCAAATCGTGCAGCAGGGGGCTTCCTCCCGCAATCAGCGCGGTAGAGAGAGCCTCGCAACTCATCGCGTCAGGTCCCACCACAAGTGCCGCACAAATATCGGTAAACGCGAGCTGCCCGTCCAGACCGCGAATGTGGCTGCGCACCAGACTGGGGACAATCTGGGTTTGCGGCAGCATTGAATTAGAGAGGGACTCGTTTTCTATCTGCAGGTCTCCCAAGAATTCCCGGCCTGTCCAGGGAGATTGCACTCTGATGATGGCCCGGCGGTCCGGCGCCACAATCGACGAACCCCCGAAGGACACCAAGATGCCGCTACCCCCTGATTCTTGAATGAGAGAAGCCAGCTGCGCAGCCGCGTAACCTTTCGCGATACCTCCCAAATCTAGGCCCCCAGCCCCCACACCGTCGGTGAGACGAGCCTGCTCGCCCCGCAACTGCAGCGTTTCGGCGTCCCAGCCCAGGCACGGAAATAGTTTAAAAAAACCCCCGGTACGCTGCGCCCATTCCTGAGCAGCCCCAAACACCGCGGCACAGTGCGGCCCGACATCTCTCCACTCGGTATCCAAGCGGCTCACGGGAGAATCCGCCCGAAACCGCGACAGGTCATCCTCCAACTGCGCCGCCCGTTTCGGCAGACTCACCCGGAGGACCTCCGCGACCTGGGGAGTGCTGCGCCACGATGCCGACACCAGCGTCCCCATCGCCGCAAAGGTAATCGTGGTTTCTCCTGGTGGAGTCGGCGCGAGGTACACGAACGCCTACTTTTGCGCTGCTTCCATAGCCGTCTGAACCGCATCGAGGAACAGCCGATGTGACAACGATGCCCCGGACACCCTATCGACCTTATTTTGATCCCCGGTCTTCTGGAACTGCTGCACATAACGCTGTTCAGCGCTGATAGCGGCTTGGGCGCGCTGGTAAAATTCCGTGTCTATCCCGCCGCTAGCGGTTTTCCCGTAATTTTGGTCATGTACCGTCCCGTCTTTGTCATAGAGACGGAACTTAGCGTCAACCACCTGACCGTTCTTAATCGTAAACTGAACTTTACCGACCGTACCGTCCTCGTCGGGCAGCGAGCTGCCCGCGTATTGCCCGTCCGGCAAGGTCGATGCCGCTGGGTAAGACCCGCAGCCACTGAGGGCGACCATGCCGATTGCGAGTAGCGCTCCCGCGGTCGCTTTACGCATCGTTTCCTCCCGTCTCAAGCATTTGTGGGTCACATTTTTCTGCGGTTTGCGATTGGTTGTGGACTTCTCTGACGATTTTCCCGTGTTCCAAAATGATTTGGCGCTGCCCTTGCCGAGCAACGTTGGCATCATGGGTGACGACCAGCAGGGTGGTGCCCTCCCGATGCAGCTGCGAAAAGAAGTCGATAACGATGTTTTCGTTTGCCTCGTCGAGGTTTCCGGTCGGTTCGTCGGCCAGGATGACGGAGGGGTGGTTGATGAGGGCACGAGCCACGCACACGCGCTGCTGCTCCCCTCCAGACAGTTCATGAGGGAGGTGGGTGGCGCGAGCGGACATGCCCACCCGGTCTAGTGCCTCCATCGCCTCGGCTTCATCGGGGAGGGAATGGTAGTACTGAGCCATCATCACGTTTTCTACCGCCGAGAGGTGTTTTACCAGGTGGAACTGTTGAAAGATGAGGCCAATCTTGCGGCGACGCACCGCGGCCAATTCCAGTTCACCCATTTTGTCCAGACGCTCGCCCTCCAGGTAAACCAGTCCTTCGGTGGGGGAATCCAGGCAGCCCAGAATGTTCATCAGAGTTGACTTGCCCGAACCGGACGGCCCCACTACCGAGAGCCACTCGCCGCGAGTTATGTCGAGGCTGACATTATCCAGCGCCGCCAACTCGCCGTATTTTCGAGACACCTTCTCAACTCGATAAATCAATTGCTCATCATTATTATCTGCCATAGCATTCTCACTCTCCACCAAGAACATTTATAGGATTAATCCGGGCAATACGTTTAGCCGGCCACAGAGAACCGATAACCGCTACCGCTACCGAAAAAACAATCGTGAGGACTAAAATTATCCAGTTAATTTCTACTCGTGCCAGGAAAACTTTTTGCAATATGTAATCGGCCAGACCGATTCCCAGCAAGACCCCTAAGAAGCCTCCGAACAGCCCTAACATTATCGATTCCCCGATAAGTTCCGTGAATACGTCCTTGCTCAAAGCCCCCAATGCCTTTTTCAGCCCAATCTCGCGAGCGCGTTCCGAGACAATCGAACTCAGTGTCGCGGATACCGCAATCAGCATTAGTGCGGAAATAATAATACTGACCAACCAAATTAGGTTGCTTAGAGTATGGGCAATGCGGGTTTCATTTTGGGTAGTTCGACGCACCACTTCAGCGTCAACCCCGTTGACCTTTTTTCCGATGGTTTTCGCTAAAGCGCTCAATTGGGAAGTATCGCCTTTCAGTGAATATTCCACCAAACTGTAGCCATCGGCAACCCCACCCATAGCGGTGTAACTGTCCGGGCTTAACACCGCCAGGTCGTCCTCGGGGCCGCCGGTGCGCAGCAGCCCGGAGATTTCCAGCTGTTTGCCAGCCCGGTTGGCATCCCCCGATTCGTCCCCCCCGGTGTTTTCCCGCAGCTGCGCCACCTTGAGGCCGATCAGGTCACCGACGTGCAGACGGAATTTTTCTGCGAGATTCACCCCTAACAGGATCTGTTCGCTGCCCTGCGGCACTTTCCCGTCGATTGACCAGTAGGGTCGGACTGACCGGGCGTCGGCAAATTTCGTCACCATGACGGGGACGGGCTGCTGACCGTAGAGCAGGTTACCGTAACTGTAGCCGGCCCGCCCCAACAGACTCTCGCCGCACTGCCGGTCGATGGCAGACACCGTTTCCCGAGTAATTACATTGGAACCTTGCGGCAGCACCACCAGGTTTGCCCCAAACGAACGCAGTTCCTTAGCGATGTAATTGGGAACTGTCACCGCCACCAGCCCCAACCCGGACAGGATGGAGGCACCCATTGCGATTGCCAGGGAAGCAATCAGAACCCGGGAGAAACGGTGCGCAAAGGCTTTCCAAATGATGCGCACGAACATGCGTTTGTGTGAGTTCATTCCCGCCTACTTTCTGTGCAGAACCCGCGCAGGTTGCAAAGTCACCAGCGCCCGGATTGAAGGTAAACAGCCCAGCAAAACCGTCAGCCCCACGATGACCGCCATCAAGGGGAACACCACTGGGCGGATATTGATACTGACCCCAAATACCAGGTGTCCGACCAGTTGGGCCAGACCGATGCCGCCCACACATCCGAACGCGGCCCCAACCAGGCTCACGATGAAGGTTTCCGTCAAAATCATCAGCACCACAAACAGATTACGCGCCCCCAAAGCTTTCATCAGCCCGATTTCGGCGGAACGTTCCATCACCGAGGCAGTCACCAGGTTAGCAATACCCAGAGCGGAACCCGCCATGGCCAAAATCGCCACCAAAGTCATAATGAGCTGGGTTTTTTCCAGGATCGCGCCCTCACTGTCGGCGATTTGGTGGACGGGGGTGGCTACGGCGTTAGTCATGACTTCCTCAATCTGATAGGCGATTGAGGACGTGTAAGCGGTGCAGTACCAGGTTTCCCAGTCCTCCAGAGATAGTGAGCTGGGATCGCGGGCAGCGCGGCGGGACAAGTCATTTTCCGGCGTGGTGATAGCACGCACCTCTACCCGGTCGACCTGGCCCGGACGACCCGAGAGGCTCTGAGCTACGCTCAAATCCGCAAACAGTTGCCGGTCTTCATTGGAACCGGAAGTAAAGATACCGCTGATAGTCAAAGTTGGACTGGGTGCGGAGCCAGCTAATCCGGGCCGGGGTTTCAAGGTCAGAGAGTCCCCCAGATGCCAGCCGGTTTGCTGAGCCAGTTTCGATCCGACCATGACTTCATCGGCAGCCTTTGGCCAGTTGCCTTGGACTTCCCACCAGTCGCGCATATCCGCCATGCCGGTATCGACTTTTTCCCCAGTGGGGATGGCTAGCTTCTTGCGAAACCAGGTCCCGACTACGTCAACGTCTTGGCCTGAGGAAGCAGCCTTGGTTCCCAGGAACGGAGCAAAGTTTTCGATGTTGAAAGCCCAAAATATGGTTTTCAGCTTTGCCAGCTCGGATTCCTGCAACGCTCCGGACTGGGAATTCGCCGAGCTACCCGTATCCTCGAAATCATAGAGTTGGGAAACTACGGATTTTCCTTGCGGTAGCACTTGGATATTGGCACCGTAAGAGCCAAGTTCCTGCTTGATTTTATCCCCGACATCCAGCATGACCGCCAGCATGGAAGTTGTGAGACCTGCCCCTAGTAAAATCGTTAGCGCAATCATGAGGCGTTTACCGACCTGCCGACGTAACGCCTTGAAAATCATCCTGAAAAAGAACATGGAAACTTATACCTTAGAGCCTTAGATTATTTTGGTTTTAAAGATTTTGGCGTGCCCACTCAGCTCGTCAGCAAAAAACCGTAATTCTTTCGGGCCCACTTCATACTTAATCGGAATAGGGTTACAGCCACCGGGAAAGCCAATAGTTTGAATATTCATCATGACCCCGCAGCGCCGGCAAATGACTTTCCCGCCGTCTTCGTAATAACCGGATTCGCCGCAGATTTCGCAGGCATCCAGACCGCAACCGTAGGCTACGGCGTTCTTTTGAATGACGATGAAACGAACTTGCGTCCCGTCCTTGGTCACATAGGCGAAACGATGCAGGTGTCCATCAGACACCAGCTCCCGACTGACGGAAACCACATTTCCTTTCACCGTGGAAGGCTCTATCGGGGATAACTCCGGAACAGTCTCCGCCACGCGCCTGCCAACGGTCAAGGCAGAAACGAAAACAACCGTGCCCCCCAAGGCCAGCTCTAAAAAGTGTCGGCGAGTAATCCGATCCGCTTTCGCTATACGCGCTTCGGGGCCAGAAACATTGACGGATTTGGAACCGAACCAAATGGCGATGATGCCAGGAATGGCGGTCAGCACCACCAGAGCCAGCAGTATGACGGTGTTGGCATTTTGAATCCACAACACGAGTTCAAAGATGGTCCGTGACCGTGGCAGGAAACCACGTATGGCGAGTTGTTGATACAACAGAATGGAACGCGGACCGATAACTACCAAAAATACCGCGGTAGTGATTGCCAAACGCACCATGGCGGGAACCAGCCTGGTGGCGCGCACGTAGGCCCAGCCGGCGATGACCACCAGCAGCGACCCGAAGGCGAATCCAGAAAAGCGCGCCAGCGATTCTGTTTCTAACGGAGAGGACCCCATCAGCACAATTTCGTCGGTAGAAAATGCGTATTCAAAGCCGAAATTGATGATGATACTGACGGCAGTCAACAGCGAGGCCACCAGCAGCGCCCTATGTTTAGCGCTCTGTTTAATGTCATAGAGGTCGGCGGCACCAAACCACCAAGACATTCCCAGGAAGCCCAGCGAGCAAATCAGCATGACTGGAACCAGATAGAAGTTCATGGTCGGAACATCTATCAGATTCGTGTTCAGCCGAAGCCATGCCAGTGTCGCCGCCGCTAGGGCTGCCACCACCAACACCACGGTGGTAATCCGAGCCACGACTCGGCGTTCCATCGGGGTGTGCGGTCGCGTTGCCAGCAAGATTGCCAGCGGCACGAATAACGGCAGCCCGTAGCGGAGGGCGACAACAAATAACTTGAGCAATGAAACCTACTTAGAGAACCTGCCCGTCCCACTGCCAGTTCTTGAACTCAAACTTCAGCGGTTCTTTCCAGAAACGGCCCTTGACCCCGGAGGAATCCTTACCCGTGTGCAGCATGAACTTGTCTTCCGGAGAGGGGATGGTGATGGTCACATCGTACAGGCCGGGCTTGAGCTTGATGTTGTTACCGTAGTGAGGACCGTCAGAGGCAATCATCGGCATCATGGTGCCCAGGTCAGTTTCCTCACCGGTCTTTTGATCCTTAACTGTAACCTTCATATCGTCCAGGTAAGGCATGAAAGTATCCGCCGGGTACCCGAATTCTTCTGCCTTCTTGTTGGTAGAAGCATCAATCTCGAAGTGCATATCGGACTCGGAAGCCGGAGGCATCTTCATCGAGCCGTGCTCCATATCGACAGCCTGGAAATAAACAACGTTTACATTCAGCGGCCCGTTGGTTTGTTCGCCAGAATCCCCAACCGGAATTTCCTTGATACCCACAACATTGGGATCGCTGGGCTTTTCCGGCTGCTTCTGCTCGGTCGCCGACTTGGATTCCTGCGGCTTAGCCTGACCGCCCGACGAAGTTCCGCCACAGCCGCTGAGGCTCATGCCCAACGCCAGGACAGCTGCCAAAGCCAGTAGCTTCTTTTTCATTATTCTTCCTTTCCGCTGTTCGCTTCGACAGCGTCTTTTTTATCTTCCCTCGAAGAGTTTTCTTCGAAAGCTTTATCATTACTTTCCGAGATAGGGGTGTCGGAACGAATCTCGGAGCCGCCCGCCTCGGGCTGGTCAGCTTTTGCCTTGCGGAGTTGTAACAGAGCCAAGACTCCCAATACCGCGGCGGTAATAATTTGGGCACCGAGGGTTTCCGCAGTGGGATAGATTCCCAGGAACACCACGGTAGGAACGCCAGACACCATATGTGCCCCGACCAAAGCAGCCTCTTGCAGCTCTTTAATCGCCCCGCCCACGATGGCTATCGCCAGTAACGCCAGCAATATCGAAGTCCACTTAAAGAAAGGCTTGAGCGGCAGGCGTACCCCGAACTGCCAGACCAGCACGAATAGAATCGCGAGGATGACTACCGCCGTTACGCCACCCGCAACGATAAACCAATAATCGCTGTGTGTTTTCGCCCCGGAGACAATCGGGTAAAAGAACAGGATAGTTTCAGCACCCTCCCGAGCCACGGTGAGGAAGGACACAAACGCCAGAGCAAAAACGCCTCCCGCCACGGTTTTTTCGCCCGCGGTGGCCTTAATATATTCCTCCCAGCGTTTGCCACCGGACTTGCTCAGTATCCAGTTAGACACATAAATCAGCATCAGGGCGGCTGCTAGGCCGGTAATCCCCTCCAGCAGTTCCTGACCCATTCCGCTCTGCACGCTGGCGCTGAGCTGCCCAAACAGAATAGCCAGACTGATGGAAATGACCACGGCGATAACCACGCCAGCTAAGATTCCCCGCAGCTGGTCGCGCCGCCCCGCTTTCAACGCGTAGGTGACCAACGCCGCCACGACCAGCAGCGCCTCCGCGCCTTCACGTAGCAGAATCAGAAAAGCGGAAAAGAAACCGGCAATCCCCAGCGGTCCCGTGTCCTGCGTTTTCGAGTCTAAAAATTTCGCATCCTCAGCCAGCTTCGCAATCAGGTCCTTGCCAAGTTTTTCCTGTTGAGCCTGGTCACGACCGTCTTTGTAGCCCTGTCGCAAGTCACTGAACATACCCTCAATCTCAGTCACACGATTGAAACCTTTGTGCACAATGGTGTTGTTTTCAAACCCGTCAGCTTCGTAATGCCCCAGGTACGCTTCGGTAGCCAAGGTGAATGCCCGGTCGGCTTGTCCCTTGATGTAGGCGCTTTGGGCATCGGTGATAACTTGCGCAATCGTGTCGGCAACCCTGCTCCACTGATCCGCCACCTTAGGGGCTTTGACCAGCTTAGTTACCGTTTCTGTGAGCAGGTCTGCGACTTTGTCGCTGTCTTCTCGCAGTGCCTCCGGGCTCGCACCGTCACGGCTGAGATTGCGTAAGTTCAATAGTTCGGCGACAAACTTATCGTTTACGTCACGCCCCAAAGCATGTTTGACCTGGTCTTCCAGGCCGCTCGTCTGGTAGTTCTCATAGTAGGCTTGACGAATCAGAGTCTGGACCGCGCTCGGATCGCCAGCTTCCGGAACCGCGGCGAGCTTTTCCTGCATTACCGACACGACCTCAGACCATTCACCCAGATCGGAATCTTGGGCTGCGGCCGCGCTAGACCAGACCACCCCTCCGAAGGACAGCGCCACCACCAAAGCGGAAAAACCTACGATAAACCGCAGTCCTCGTGCCCACAGAGAAGGCTGGTTTCTGGTTGCGTTCACGATTCTCTCAACTTCTTTCTAAATCAAATACATAACAAGGCTACAAATAAACAATTAACAAGGCAAGCCTTACCTTATAGCAAATCTAGCTATTAAAGGCTGATTCTGAACAAAATCCCCTCGCCCTACCACAGCTCCTCCAAGTGGCCGTCTAGCATATTGAACCTACGGTTGCAGTATTCGTAAGCGGCCGCGTCGTGCGTGACCATCACGACCGCGCTACTGCCTTGTGCGAGCTCGTGAAATAGCCGTAGCACCGCCGCCGTGCTGTCGTCGTCCAAGTCGCCGGTCGGTTCATCCGCCAACAAAACTTCCGGTTGGGCCATGAGTGCTCGGGCGATGGCAACCCGACGCATCTCTCCCCCGGAAAGTTCTGCGGGCCAGGCGTGGGATAGATCCGCAATGTCGAGCTTTTCCAGCAAATCCAACGCGCGATTGACAGGCAAAGACCCCACCCCCACCGGCGACGACTTCCCCGACGACCGCCCTTTTGACCGCAAAGTAGCAGGCAGCACCACGTTATCCAAGACGTTGAGGGAGCTGACCAGGGTTTGCTGCTGCGTAATCATTCCCAGACGAAACCGGCGCAGCTGGGACAGTTCCCGATCCGAGAGATCAGACAGATCCTCTCCTGCCACCAGAACCGTTCCTGAGCTGGGACGCAGCAAACCCATCATGAGGTTCAGCAGGGTCGTTTTTCCGTTACCCGATTTGCCTGAAACACCCACAAACTGGCCGGCGTCAACACTCAAGCTCACACTGTCTACCGCGTTGAACTCGCGTCCCCGCCGCGAAAACTTCTTGGTCACTTCGCACAGTTCCAACAACATCTATTGCCCCTCCCGCACGACCTGGTAAGTTTCTTTTCGCAGCAGGCGAATCGCCGAGATAGCACTGGCCAGGACGGCGCTGAGGCACACCGTCACCAAGATGAGAACGCCCAGAGAACACTGGCTCCACAGATCGCTTTGCAGATAGGGCTGCTTCAAAGCCCTTTGAATGGCATCGCCAAAGGGTCGCAGCAGCGCCGCGCTGAGTCCCAGCCCCAGCACGCCACCCGTCAGGCTGACCAGCAGATTCTCTTTCAGCAACATTGCGGTCAGCATCCGCTTGGTGGCACCCATTATCCGCAACGAGCCCAACTCTTTGCTCCGAGACATGACGCTGACCCAGTTGACCGTCACCATCACCGCCAACGCTACTGCCCAAAAGACAGCCAGAAAGACCTGCAGGGCGCCCACAATGTGACCCACACCCTCCTTGAGCCGGGAACTAATCCCGTTCGCAGATACAAAGCCCAAGCCCTTCAGCTGGGGAGATTTAGAAATATGCTGCGCCACTTCCTCCGGGGCGTAACCGGGCTTGACTTTTACCATAACTGCGGAAACCCGGTGTCCAATCTCATCTGCGGACAAGACCGGATGCCCCACCTTTTCAGCTTGGCGAGCCAGGATTTTCGTGGTCGCCAGATTGGCAAACACAGACGAATCCAGGTTCGTGCCCGTCGGCGCCAGCCGCGCGCTTACCGGGAATTCATAGTTGAACAGGCGAATCTTGCCCTGGGCATTAATCTGAACTTTGGAGCCCGCGACCAGCTCACCATCCTGCAGACCACGTGAATAAGTGGCTTGAATCCAGGGTTTAATAACAAAGTCGGTGTCCGGATCAATGCCGATAATCTGCAACCGCACCTCGCAGCAACTCGCCATTAGGGAAGCAATATAGGTTTGCGTGGTGACCTGTTCCACTCCGGCAACATTGGCGACCGAATCTGAAACGTCATCTGGCAGCAAAAACCCGCTCGGTTTTCCCCCGCAGAGGTAAATATCCTTTGCGGATTGCTCAAACTGAGAAGGCACAATCATTATGTCCGCCCCCAAGCGTTCCTTGACCGATGCCAAACCTTGGCTGAGGTTCAACGAAACCATCCCTGCACCGAACGTTATCGCGCTGAGCAGGACTGCCACCAGGAACAGCCCTAAGCTGCGATAACGGTAATATTTGAGATTACGAAAAGGGAGTTTGCCCCAGGTTATCTGGCTGCTTTGCATTGCAGTTTATGCCGCGGCTTTCTGAAGCTCCGGGCGCTTCCTTTGATCCAGGAATATCGCCGCACCGATTGCCAGGATCCCTATACAGCTCAGCGCCAACAGCGTGGGCATAGCGTAAACATTGCAAGACATTTCCTCGTTTTTGCACGTTCCAATAAGCACGGTGACAATAGAAATTTCCAGCACATAGATGAGCGCCGCGCTCAGGTTCAAACCGGTGCGAATCTGGGAGTTCATGAACAATGCCAGCAGCCCAATGACCAGCAGGAGGATTCCAATCCCCAAGCTGGCTTGAGCGGTCCAGTAGCACGCCATATGCTGATGAGCCTCACCCATCGCTTTGCCAGCCTGCCCCATGTGGTTCATGTGGTCCATGCCGCCGGAGCCTTTCATCCCGGACATATGTTCCTTACCGGAGCTGTGTTTGGCAGCGAACTCGCATACCGGTGCAAAAGTCCGCGGCGCGATGGCAATGAGCAGGCCTAACACTACGGTAGGCAGCGAACCAATGATTCTATCCTTCATGCGATTTTCTCCTTAAGATTTAAAGACAACGCCAATCATCACACAGCTCAAAACAATTAGCAAGGTTAGCTTTACCTAATTAGAAAGAAATTATCGGAGGGTGTC
This sequence comes from Varibaculum cambriense DSM 15806, assembly GCF_000420065.1. Classification (GTDB taxonomy): domain Bacteria; phylum Actinomycetota; class Actinomycetes; order Actinomycetales; family Actinomycetaceae; genus Varibaculum; species Varibaculum cambriense. The sequence continues at coordinate 37,990 of NZ_ATUF01000002.1, forward strand.
AGGACAGTGCCCGGAGGCGCAAACGTATCTACGATACCCCTGCTACCCCCTTAAACCGTTTGCTTACTCCCGGGATACTTTCAAGGACGCAAACACTCGAACTACGCCAGTTGCGTGAGATCACTAATCCCGCTGAACTCACCCGCGATATCCTGCGCTATCAAAGCATCCTCACCGGTCTAGCCAAAACCTCGACCGAGCAACTACTAGCCAAGACAGAAGAAACACGCGAGAAACGAAAAAACAAACTCACCATCGGCATCAAAACCCACGCTGCCCAAAAAGTTTCGCGCTCAAATTGACATGAGGCACCACGGGGTCGCAGGTTCAAATCCTGTCAGCCCGACCATTTATTTTTGCTGCTAGTACCGTTCCATGGGCAGCTGGTTATGATAGAAGCATGACTGAGATTTCTAAAATCATTCGCGGCCGTTGGAGCCCGCGCGAATATGATCCTGACTTTTCGATTAGCTGCGAAGAAATGAATCAGATTTTAGAGGCAGCGCGTTGGGCGCCCTCGGCAATGAATACCCAAGAATGGTGGTTTGTTCCGGGAATTCGCGGCGATAAAAACTATGAAGTGTTGCGCCGGGCAGTAGCTGGTTTTTCCGACTGGGCACTCGACGCTTCCGGGCTGATCCTCAATATTCATCAGGAATATCCGTCTCGCCACGGCCTAGATTTCGGCCCCTACGACCTAGGCAGTGCAGTGCAGAATATGCTTTTGCAAGCCGAGGTTATGGGACTACATATGCGTCCGTTTGCCACTTTTGACCGGGAGCTAGTTAGCCAGGTGTTCCAGATCGCCCCTCCCTATGTGTCTTTTACTATGTGTACTGTAGGAAAAGCCCCCGCCGGCCTTACTAAAGAGCGGGAACGCAAACCGTTGGAACAGCTACTGTGGGAAAATCACCAGGCTTAGGGCGTAGAACAATACCCGCTTTAACCGGTGAAACTAGGATCGGCGTAGCCGAAACCAGGGGCTAGTAGCTCACCAGCAAGATCTTAAAAGAAAAACAGATTCCCCCCGCGATAGTCTCGCGGGGGGAATCTGATTGCTTAGGGCGATACCTTAGAAACTCGGTTCCTAAGGTCGCTACCGGCACCTTCTTAAGCTGCCGGACGTAGCTGCAGACCTAAGTACTGGGCGGCACGAGCCCGCAGAGTCTCATCTGCCAGAGCCGCAATTGCTTCCCGTACCCGACGGTCTTGGCTAACGTCCGCAAACCAAGGGCTGATCGCATCCGAAATCGTATTAATCAGCAGATTGTTTGCTTGACGGCCAGTGCCTGCTTCAACAATATTGAATTTTTCCATTTTGATACTCCATTCACTTCTTCATCTCACGGGGTTGGCACATGGTTCGTACCGGTAACCCCGGGGTTCCAAAGAACCCTGCCTGTCGTGGCTAACTTCAGCACACCATATAGGTGGCAGGCAGTCAACCAAATTTCCGAGAAAACCCGAAAACTTCAACAAGCGTTCAACTTTATTTTACCATTCAGATATTGTCAACCCTGGTTAGCTAACTCACTGCGTGCCACGAGGCAAGATACCTGAAGGTAACGAATAAAACTCTTTGCCCGCCCTCAAAAATAAGCGGAAAAGCCCTAGCGGTAGTCGGTTTCCATCCCTACTGTATGGATCCGCATCGAGTTGGTAGAACCCGGCACCCCCGGAGGCATCCCGCCGAGGATAATTACCTGGTCCCCTCGCTTAGCTAATCCCTGTGCTTGCAGCACCTGATCTACTTGCCAAACCATATCGTCAGTGTGAGTTACATAGGGAACCCGGTAAGTGTGAATCCCCCAGGAAACCGCCAGCTGATTCCGAGTGGCCTCTAGTGGAGTAAACGCCACCATGGGGATGGGGGAACGTAAACGCGACATGGTACGCGCGGTAGTACCTCCCTGCGTGAACGCGATCATAAATTTCAGATCCAGCATTTCAGCTGCTCTGGCAGCCGCGATTGAAAGTACCCCCGCGCGATCATGATCATAGGTAGTGAGGGGAGCGATTCGGTCTCCCCCATTTTCTTCCACATTCGTAATAACCGAAGCCATCAGGCGTACCGCATCAATTGGGTATGCCCCCACCGAAGTCTCCCCAGACAGCATTACCGCATCGGCACCATCCAAAATCGCGTTGGCGCAGTCAGACGCTTCCGCGCGGGTAGGACGGGGATTATGAATCATAGAATCAAAAACTTGCGTAGCCACAATGACCGGCTTTGCATAGCGACGAGCCAACTCAATCGCTCGCTTTTGCACCAGCGGCACTGCCTCTAGCGGCATCTCTACCCCCAGGTCACCACGCGCCACCATAATGCCGTCGAAAGCCTGCACAATCTCTACTAGGCGTTCAACTGCCTGCGGTTTTTCAATCTTGGCGATAACTGGGACGTGGACTTCCTCTTCATCCATAATCCGCTTCACATCAGCAAAATCATCGGCGCTGCGCACAAACGACAGCGCGATAATATCGGCGCCTTCTTGCAAAGCCCAGCGCAGATCGTCTTCGTCTTTTTCTGACAGTGCCGGTACTGAGACTGCTACTCCCGGCAGGTTGAGCCCCTTATGGTCGGAAACCACCCCGGGTACCTCAACCTCGGTAACTACATCAGTATCGGTGACCTCTTTCACCCGCACCTGCACGTTTCCGTCATCAATCAAGAGGGCATCCCCGGGAGTGCAATCCCCCGGCAATCCTTTAAACGTAGTTCCCACGATTTCTTTATCCCCGGGAACATCGCGAGTGGTAATCGTGAAAGTGTCGCCCTTTTCTAAAGTCTGCGGGCCAGCAGCGAAAGTCTCTAAACGAATCTTAGGACCTTGCAAATCCACCAACACCGCAATAGCTTTGCCAGTTTGCAGCGCCACTCGCCGGATATTGCCAATCGTAACCTCATCATCTTCTTGGCTGCCGTGTGAGCGGTTAATCCGCGCCACGTTCATCCCAGCTTCAGCAAGTTTTTCAATTTGGGACGGGGAATTTGTTGCCGGCCCTAACGTACATACAATTTTTGCTCTGCGCATACCTCTATCCTAGCTAGTTCAGGCATTGTTTCCACCCCGTTTAGGGGCTAACCGGCTTGAGCCAGCACTAATGCCGCGATTGTGATATTGATTTAGCCTCGATATCTGATTTTTCCGCTGCGTCCTCTTTAGCTTCTTTCCCTTGCCGCCGCGGGAAATTTTGGCGATGACACCACACTGCCAGCACTACCCCCAAGGCAAACATCAGTAACGAAGTCCAAGCATTTATCCGCAAACCGAGGAACTGATTAGCCTGATCCATCCGCAGATTCTCTACCCAAAAACGCCCCAGACTATAGGCGCACAGATAAAATCCCATCATCATGCCGCCACGCAACCGAAAACGTCGTTCGATCCACAGCAGCGCCCCGATTGCTGCTAGGTTCCACAACATTTCGTAGAGAAACGTGGGATGGAAAGTCGCATATTGTTCAAACCCTAGCGGGCGATGTTGCAGATCAATTTGCAAGCCCCACGGCAAAGTAGTCGGTCTGCCAAAAAGTTCTTGGTTGAAGTAGTTTCCTAAACGCCCAAATATTTGTCCCACCAAGATTGCTGGCGCAATGGCATCGGCTACCGGAGCAATTTTCAACTGGCGATGACGTAATACCAAGCAGGCCGTAATAGTTCCGGCAATCACCCCTCCCCAAATAGCCAGGCCACCATGCCAAATCAACGGAATTTCTTTGGGATCCCCCGTGGGGCCAAAATAGTCTTGCCACTTGCTCAAAACGTGGTAGATCCGGGCTCCAATAATGCCGATGGGAACTACCCAGATAGCCAAATCTACGATTAGCTCCGGATCACCTCCCCGGGCTTTATAACGCCGGGAAGCCCACAGGCAGGCCAAAAAAATACCGAAGAGAATCGCTAAAGCGTAAGCACGCAAAGGAATCGGCCCTAAATACCAGACACCTTGCGAGGGGGAGGGAATAAAAAACGGGTTCATCCCTTAACTTTCTAGTCGTGGTGCTTCTCGCGGCTGATCCGGGATTTGCGGGAAGTTGCCAAAGCTGGATGTGCTCCTGCCGCCACCATTTCAGCCACTAAAGATTGCGGATTACTTGACTGTACCAAAGCCGAACCGATCAATACCGCATCCGCTCCTTGTTGGGCATAGTTAAACACATCGTGCGGACCAGCCACCCCCGATTCGGCCACCGCCACCACCTGCTCGGGAATAACGTCCACGATCTGGGCGAAAGTATCCATATTAAAATCGAGAGTGCGCAGATCTTGGGCATTTACCCCGATCACCCTAGCTCCCGCTTCCAAAGCCCGAAAAGCTTCGAGTCTTGAATGTACCTCCACGATCGCAGTCAAACCTAAAGAGTGAGCCCGCTCTACCAAAGAGGTAACTACCATTGGTTCTGCCGAGGTTTGCAGGATCAAAATTAGATCAGCACCTAACGCCCGAGCTTCATGAACTTGGTAGGGGGTGATCACGAAATCTTTATAAAGCACCGGCACCTCTACTGCTGCCCGCACCTGCCGGAGGTCTTCGATGGAGCCACAAAAAAAGTTTTTCTCAGTCGATACCGAAATTACGGAAGCTCCGCCTGCCTCATAGGATCGTGCTAGCGCCGCTACATCGGATACATCTCGTAAAAAACCCTTGCCGGGCGTGGCTCGTTTTATTTCCGCGATTACTGAAACCGCGCCCTCGCTGCGTAAGGCACGGACTCCGTCTCGAGGACGAGGACGCTGGGCAGCGATCCGTTTGATTTCTTCCAGGCTTACCTCAGATTCTCGCCGCGCCACTTCTTGCCGCACGCCCGCCAGTAACCGTTCGAGAGCATTCATCTGAGTATCACCTCCAAGGCTATGTTATGGTTTTGTCACCTTCAGTAAAAATCTAGTTACTATCTGGGCGTTGCCCCACGCAAGCAGCCAGTTCACCTCCAGATTCAAAGCAGCTGCGCTTGCCGGTGTGACAGGCCGCGCCCACCTGATCTACCTGAACCAGCAGGGCATCCCCGTCACAATCAATCTGGACTTGCTTTACATATTGCGCGTGCCCGGAAGTATCACCCTTGCGCCAATACTCGCGGCGTGAACGCGACCAGAAAGTGACCCGACCAGTACTTAGCGTGCGCCGCAAGGCCTCGTCATCCATATACCCGACCATTAACACTTGTCCGCTTTGCCAGTCTTGGATAACCGCACATACCAGTCCCGCCCCGTCTCGTTTCAAACGGCTAGCTACCTGCGGATCTAAAGTTTGCGCACTCACCGAACTTCAAACCCCGCTTCCTTGAGTCCGGCTTTTACCGCTGAAATCGCGACCTCCCCAAAATGGAAAACGCTGGCCGCTAGCACCGCATCTGCCCCGGCGCGCACTGCCTGCACAAAATGTTCAACTTTCCCGGCTCCCCCAGAGGCGATCAAAGGCACGGATACCCGCGAGCGCACCTGCGTTAACATTTCCAGGTCAAAGCCAGTTTTCACTCCGTCAGCATCCATCGAATTGAGCAAAATTTCTCCGGCACCGCGCGCGGTGACTTCGCTGCACCACTCCAAGGCATCTATACCGGTAGAGCGAGTCCCCCCGTGGGTTGTAAGTTCAAAACCGCTGGGAGTTTCCACCCCGGCCGGGCAACGACGGGCATCAACCGAGATCACCAACACTTGGTTCCCGAAACGCTTAGCTATCTGATCGATGAGTTCCGGGTTGGCGATAGCCGCAGTATTAACCCCCACTTTGTCGGCACCTGCCCCCAGGAGTTGTTCTACGTCCCCTACCGAACGCACTCCCCCGCCTACGGTTAGCGGCACAAAGACTTGTTCAGCGCAGCGCTGCACTGTTTGCACCATGGTGGCACGCCCCTCTTTAGAGGCTGACACGTCTAGGAAAGTGATTTCATCTGCGCCTTCCTCACTGTAGCGTTCCGCTAATTCCACGGGATCTCCCGCATCTCGCAGATTCTGGAAATTAATGCCTTTGACTACTCGCCCTTGGTCAACATCTAGGCAAGGAATCACCCTGATCGCTACCGTCATTTAGCCCTCCGAAATAGGTTCTCTACCCTCAGTGTAAAAAACTAGGGTGATTGGTGGTTCCCGATGTCGTTAGGTGGACTGGATCCGTTAGGACGATCGCGGGCATTTAAATAACTGCTACCTTATTTTGCACAGGCCAAGACATCCATAACTACCGCTAAGGCACTATCTCCAGTGGCTTGATCAGCGGGGATAATCGCCAAGATGCGCGAGTTGGCACGCAAAGCAGTTAGCTGTTGGGATAGCGACTGGAAGGTACTTCCGCCTACAATCTTTTGCGGACCTATATTACCCCAGGTGTAGGCACGTTTCTTACCTGAGTCCAGTTCCCAAACCCCATATTGCGCCAAAATTTTCTTACGCGGGTCTAGCTGTTCCCCTTTGCCAGGCACCAATACGTAAGTAGCAGCCTCTTGGGGTTGAGTATTCGCTGCCGACTCGAAATGCGGTAATCCTTGCGGGAAGGTGAAACTGACTCCCGCCGCTTCCGGAATCTGCAACTGCGAATCATAAACTGCAGTAGGGAGAACATCGATAATGTCTACTTCCATGGAAGTTTTACCGTCACTAGCGGTAGCGGGGCGATGCACAATCAGACGCGACCCCTCGTTCCTGCCAATAACCTCGGTCAACAATCCGCCGGGCAAAGTTGACGCATTGGCTTTGCCTACAAAGAGCTGCGGTTTTCCTCCCTGGGAAACCAGTTTTCCGGTATTACCATCGTAGACACTCACCATCACTCGTACGTCTTGATTTTCCTGTATTTGCGGGCCCAGGCCACGGATAGCTACCCGCGAGTTAGGCAAGGTAAAAGGCATCCGTCCTTGGAACTGTACTACCGGCTGTTCTCCCAGTTGACCACTGACTTTCACCTGAGTAGATAGGCCGTTCATTTCTTGCCCACGGCTGGCTTGCCACAGATAAAACCCTAAAACTACCGCGGCGGCCACTGCGAGCACGGCTGCTAAGGCCGGCCACCACCGCAAAATACGCCAGGGGGCAGGCTTTTTCTTCGCCGGAGCTGCTGCTTTCCGGGGAGGAAAGTACCGCTTGGAATCGGTAGCTATAACCCCACTGTTTCCGCCGGTCTCTGTTTTCCGCTGAGAATGCGTGGCAGGAACAGGTTTTTGCAGATCGTCACCGTGACTTCCCGCGTTAGCGTCCATCTAGTTCACGACCTCTCTTGCAACTCTGCCAGTAGTTTATCTAGAATTTCGCCTTCAGAGGCAAAAGGATCCCCCAGCATCACCGTCGGCATTTTCGATTCATCGATGCGCACGTGTATCCAGTCTACCGAAACATCTCTGCGTAGCCGCAGCGCTTCCCGCAAAACCCTGCCCCGCATATTAGCTCTGGTGGTACGGGGAGGATTGCTTTTTGCGGACTCTATTTCTTCGCGGGTTAGCACCTGCCGCATTAACCCGGCATTACCCAGCGCCGGTGCTAGACCGGCGGCAGTAATATCGTGATAAGCCAAATCTAGGCGCGCTATTAGCGGAGAATTCAGGGGAACTTGGTGCCGCCGTGCGCTTTGTTCGAGAAGATTTTGCTTAATCACCCAATCTATCTCGGTTTGCACCGCCCGGAAGTCTTCGTCCTCGAAAGACTTGAGGGTTCTTCCCCAAAGTTCCAGGGGATCTAAATCGCCAACCCTTACCCGCTCCCGAGTAGCCTCCAGCTCTCCCGCATCGCTTAAAGCATTCATCACCCGCTGGTAGATACGGTTTTGGATTTCTACCGCGTCTAGGTGACCGCCCGCTTTTAGTTTTAGCGGCGCCCTGCCGGTTAGATCCGCATTGATTTCGCGGATCGCATTCATGGGGTCAGCTATCGCCAAATCGCTCACAGTCAAAGAACAGTCAATCGCATCTAGTAAGGCGATGGTCATTCCCACTTTTAAGGCGGTGGTGGCTTCAGAAATATTGGAATCCCCTACGATCACGTGCATACGGCGATACTGACTAGAGTCTGCCAGCGGTTCATCGCGAGTATTAATAATGGGACGCGCCCGGGTAGTGGCCGCCGAAATCGGGTCATACATTTTGTCCGCACGTTGGGAAAAATGGTAGCCGCCCTCTTCGTCTATCATCCCCGCTCCCACCAGGATTTGCCGGGTAATAAAGAAGGTAATCAGCGCATCGGCCATTCCCATAAAATCCGCGGAGCGATGCAAAAGATAGTTTTCGTGGCAGCCGCACGAGTTTCCCTGGGAGTCGCGGTTATTCTTTAGCAGGTGAATCTGTCCGTTGATACCGTCAGCAGCTAGTTGCTGATTAGTGGTGGTTACCAGATCGGAAAAAATTTCTTGCCCCGCGCGGTCTTGCGCCAATAGATCCGCTAAATAGTCGCATTCGGCAGTAGCGTATTCGGGATGCGAGCCTACATCCAGGTAGAGCCGTCCCCCATTGGCGAGGAACACATTAGAAGAGCGATGACGGTTGACTACCGGCATAAAGAGACGGCGAGCAGCCTGTTCCGCATCCAGGGGCGGCCTGCTTCCTGGCGCGGCGCAGGTAATCCCGTACTCGGTTTCGATCCCGAAAATCCTGCGCAAGGATTACTCCCCACCTTTTTGTACGAAACCTTCCACAAAGGCTTGCGCATCGGTTTCCATTACCGTATCTATCTGCTCTAAGAGGGCGTCAATTGCGGGTGCATTGATTTGTGCCTGCGCGGCTTCTATCCCCTCGTCAAGGCCAGTATTTTTCCCACCGGGAGCGTTTATTTGTTCCTGTACCACTGTTGTTTCCTCCTAATAGGGTTAAGCCTAAAATTTTTCTGCCGGTTTTTCCTTTTCTCCGCTAAGGGCGCGGGCAAAAGCGGCTGCATCCCCGTTTTCGAGGGCGCGGGCTTCGGCTGCCGAGGCGGGTCGAGCTGGATCCCCTAAGCTGAAGCGCAAAAGCTGCTCCCCTCCTAAATCTAGGAGCAGCGACTGCCAAGAACCTTTCTTAACTTCCGGTAGTTTCGCTACCGCCATCCCCCGCACCCAAGATCTTCCTCCCCGAGGAGGTAGGGAAACCGCTTGCGTGACTTCTTCCACTGATAACAGTTGCTCCACCATTCCAGCGGCACAAAGATTTTCAAATATTCCTGGCCGCAACGCTGCCCATTGCAAATCTAGCGCCTGAATTTTGGGGTGGTTCCAGTCGCAACCTAGACGCTGCCGCAGTCGTGCTAAAAGTTGATATTTCCCTACCCATTCCACCCGGCGGGCGGCCAGCTCGCGGTCAGTAGCTAAAGAATCTAGCACCTGTTGCCAGTCTTTAAGCAGCTCGGCGGTAGCCTCGTCCGCCCCGCCGCGTTCTTCTAAGGCCTCGGTGATGGCGGATCTGATGGCGCTTTGAATCTGGAGGGCGCTCAGCGGTCCCGATACCGTTTCCAGGCGGTGAGTAAGGGAAAGATCATGTGATACCGCCCAGGTTTCCTCTACCGGATCGGAGGTAATTCGCAGTTCTTCCAACTGTTTTATCTGGGAACAATCGGGGTTTTCCAATAGCCACAGCAAGGCAGCAGTTGAGCCTAGACGCAGGTAAGTCGAGTATTGGAAACGATTCGCATCCCCGCCAATAACATGGAGTCTCCGCCACCGGCTAGCATCCGCATGGGGTTCATCGCGGGTATTAACTATCGGCCGGTTGAAAGTAGTTTCTAACCCAATATCGTTTTCCACATAGTCGGCGCGTTGGGAAATCTGGAAACCTGTTTTCTCAGAACGTTGTCCAATACCTACGCGTCCAGCCCCGCAAATAAGTGGGCGGGTAACTAGGAAGGGAATCAGGTTTTGGGCGAGATCAAAAAATTCTAAGTCGCGCCGCAGTAAATAGTTTTCATGACTGCCGTAGGCCGCGCCTTTACCATCCACATTGTTTTTGAAAAGTTCAATCTGGTTACCATTTTCCGCTGCCAGCTCCATGGCATGGCGGGCAATCAGGTCACCGGCTGCATCATAGAGTGCCCCTTGCTTGGGACCCAGAGTTTCCGGAGAGGAATATTCCGGGTGGGCATGATCTACGTACAGGCGGGCGCCATTCGTCAGTACACAGGCGCTGGGTTTGGGCATCGCGGACTCTTGGGCACTAGGGCGGGCAACCGCTTGCACTCCCGGGCCGGCAGGCGCCAGCTGCTCGGGATTATTGGTGAGCTGCGAGGGGTCGGCCTCCCGGGGATTAAGCGAAAATCCTCGCATATCCTGCAAGGGATTTTCACCCTCATAATCCCAGGTAACGGCTTCTGCGGGGCGCGAATGATCCCGATAGGCCGCCACCACTTGGGTAGAAAGTGCAACCGGGTTAGCGTAGACGTTTCCTACTTGGATAATCCCGAATTCGGTTTCGGTTCCCAGCGGTCGGTTAATAGCGCTCTGACTCACGGTTCCTCCTATTGCAGGCTACGCACATCGATAATCCGCGCACCCCTGACCCCCAGGGTACGCGCCCACTCTCCCGGATCGGTAGAAGCCCCCAGAGCTGCGGTTTCGCGAATTTCTTCCCCGGCGGCTGCTTCTACGTGCCTCCAACTCAAACCATTTATTTTCGCCGGATCCTGCAGCGAATCTTTAATCGCAGCTTTTTTAGCCCGTTCTACGATCGAGGCAATCATTGCCCCCGAAAGCAAGGCATGCGCATAGATGATTTCGTGTTGACCATTCTCATAGACAACTTCATAGACCTGGGTGCGGGTAGATTCTTCCGCTAACAGCGCCACTAGTTTTTCTCGTAGCTTTTCGCGCCCCTGCCTCGGCGAAGTTCCGGCCTCCGCTTCTACCGGCACGTTTTGCCCTAGGTGGATATCAAATATTTGTCCGGCTTCTTCCAAATTAGGTCGTTCAATGCGCACCCGCACATCTAGGCGCCCCGGTCGCAGCACTGCCGGATCAATCATATCTTCGCGGTTAGACGCCCCAATCACAATCACATTCGACAGGGTTTCCACCCCGTCTATTTCGGAAAGTAGTTGGGGAACAATCATGGTTTCCACATCGGAGGAGATTCCGGATCCTCGGGTGCGAAACAACGCCTCCATCTCGTCAAAGAAAACCACTACCGGGTGTTCGCTGCTGGCTAATTGGCGTGCCCGCGAAAAAATTGCCCGAATCTGACGCTCGGTTTCACCTACGAATTTCGAAAGTAATTCTGGTCCTTTTATCGACAAGAAATAGGAAGATTTCCCGTGGGCGTTAGCCCCCAAAGAAGTAGCCACCGCCTTGGCTATCAGAGTTTTCCCGCATCCGGGCGGACCGTAAAGCAGAATCCCTTTCGGAGCACTCAACCCGTAGCGCCGGTAAAGTTCCGGATGAATAAAGGGGAGCTCGACTGCATCCCGAATGGTTTCTATCTGCTTTTTAAGTCCCCCGATTTGTTTATAGGAAACATTGGGGACTTGGGGAGCCAGTAGTTGTTCGACCTCTCCTCTTTGTACTTTTTGCACCGCGATCCCACTGCGACCTTCCAGCAGCAACGAGTCTCCTACCTCGATTTTCCCAACCAGGGGGGCAGCTAGAGACACGATTTCACTATCGGTATTTGAAAGGCGCACCAGGGCCCGGCCATGCGGCATCACTTCCCCTACCTGCACCAAGGTTCCGGTGCGGGGATAGGACAGAATCTTCGAGACCACCATTTCTTCGTTTACTAAAACTTCGATCCCCACCTGTAAATGTTCAGGTTTGATATCGGGGTGTACCCGGAGCACCATTGGTTTCCCATTTAAAAACAGCCGCACTTTACCGGGGCTTTGGGGGTTTTCCGCAATCACGGCCACGGTTGCCGGAGGTTTAGCTAGATCCGTTATTTGCTGATGAATCGCCACCACTTGTTCGCGAGCAGCTCCCAATGCTGCGGAGAGACGCTTATTTTTTCCCTTTAAGGAGGTCACTTCTCTCTTGAGGTCCTGCAACTGCTCTTCGTGAGGATCTGACATCAGTTTCCTTTCCGTAAACCTCTTTCAGCCTATTAGCTTGCCCCACTACCTAACTTAAATGTCCATGATTACAGATTTTAGGAGGGCGCACCTGGGCTAGTTTCCGGCTCTGGCGGGGGCGCATCTACTGCAGCGCTGTTTCCCCGCACCCAATAATCGGCGCGCTTAACTACGTCACGCCGCACCCGGCGGGTCTTCCGCTCCGCGGGATTACGCTGTCCGATTCGCACTTGTTCCCAATCATCTTCTGAGCTCCACTGCCCACCGTTTATCTTGGCCGCCTTAGGGGTATTTCCAAGTTTTTTCGGTCGCCGTGCCTCCCTTGCCAGTACTCGGCAGGTAACCAGAAACCCGGTATGTCCTACCATTTGATGCTCGGGGCGCAGCGATAACCCCTCGGTATGCCACTGTCTTTGGATAGTCTCCTCGGTGCAGGTAAAACCGAAGCGCCCATCTTTTCTAAGTGCTTCTACCAGGGTAGACACTTGAGTTACAGTGGTTACGTAGCAACAGAGCACCCCGCCGGGAATTAGTAACTGGTGCAGGATATCCAGGTAGCTCCAGGGATCAAGCAGGTCGATGACGGCGCGATCGAAATAGTGGGAACCGTAAACGGCGTCGAGATCCATATCCCCTAGGCGTGCGCGTTGCAGCTGCCAGGCGGGATAAGGACGACCAAACCATAAATCCACATTCGCCTGGGCAATATCGGCGAAGTCTTCGCGTTCTTCCACCGAAACCAACTGTCCAGTTTCCCCGATCATCTCCAGGAGCGAAATCGTAAGCGCCCCGGAACCGGCTCCACATTCAAAAACCCGAGCACCGGTGAAAATATCGGCAGATTGCAGGATTTGCGCCGCGTCCTTGGGATAGATAATCGCTGCTCCCCGCGGCATGGATAGAGTATAGTCCAGGCGGCGAGGACGAAAAGCCAAGAATTCGCGCCCTTCTCGGGAACGAATCAGGCTGCCTTCTTCCCTGCCCAATAAGTCGGCGAGTGGGAAAGAAGCTTTTGCCGTGTTGAACCAGCCCTTTTCGGTAATAGTTACAGTATGTAAATCCCCAGAGGCCCCCTGGAGCTGCACCCGATCACCGAGTCTAAAGGATCCGCGCGGACGCACCGATAAGCCCGGGACATCTGGGTGAGCACGTCCGCTTCTTTTTCCTGGTTCTATCTGATTCATCCCCCTAATCCTAGCTTTTTCTTGCCCGCTTCCGGGTATCAGGTAGCGCCTTACAATACTCTTATGAGTATTTCGACGCGCGCCGCTGCCCTCTCCCCTTCTCGGATTGGTACTTTCCGTAACTGTCCCCTACAGTTCCGTTTCCAAGTGATAGATAAACTACCCACTAAAGAATCTCAGGTGCGCCAACGGGGAACTTTAGTACACGCAGCTCTAGAAAATTTATTTGACCTACCAGCTCAAGAACGTACTTTTGCCGCCGCCGACAGCAAGATGGGGGAAGCCTGGGACAAAACTCTTAACGAAAAACCGGATTTACTTGCCGAGCTTTTTGAGGAAGATAAAACTGAAGAAAACCAGTTCTTAGAAACCGCTCGCCAATTGCTGGCTAACTATTTCCAAATGGAAAACCCCGATCGCCTCGCCCCTGCGCACCGGGAAAAATATCTGCGCGTAACCGATAAAAATCATCTGCACCTGCATGGATATATTGATCGAGTAGATATCTCTCCCACCGGGTTGGTACGGATCGTGGATTACAAGACTGGCAAAGCTCCCGCCGAACGCTATATCGGTCCCTACCAGTTCCAAATTCGTTTTTATGCACTGCTGTGGCACTTGACGCAAGGCCAGCTGCCAACTCGCTTGCAGCTGCTGTTCCTAAAGAACCGGCAGGTCTACACCTACACCCCCACTCCCGCGGATATTGATGCCACCACCGAGGAAATCCTGGCAGTTTGGGAGCAAATCTCTACACAGGCTCATTCGGGATATTTTCCCCCACGCCGCTCCCCGCTATGTAATTGGTGTGATTATCGTGCCTATTGCCCCCTAATGGACGGAGTCGCCCCCGAGATTTCTAGCGAGGGAGTACAGCAATTACTTACTGCCCAAGAAAGTAGCGCAGCGGAAACCGGGAATTTAAGCTAATAGTTCCCGGATATCACTCAGGTGTAGCTGTCCCACCGAATCAAACTTTGCCGCTGGAATGCCCGGCACTTCCCCAGTCCCGACAAGTACCAGGCGCGCCCCGGCATCTTGGCCAGCAGTCAACCCGGGAGCAGAATCCTCTACTACCAGGCAATTTTCTATCGGTACCTTTAATCGCTGCGCCGCCAGGCGGTAGGGATCACCCGTAGGTTTTTGCCGCATATTCGGTTCCGAACCAGTCACCATCACTTCTAAAGCTCCTTCCGGAGCGCTGGCACACACATCGTGAACCAAGATTTCATAGGAAGCGGAGACTAACGCAGTGGGGATTCCGGCCCTGGTCAAGTCCCTTAGCAATTCTTGTGCTCCCGGTATCCAGGGAACCCCTTCCCAGGCATAGAGCTCGTGCATATTCGCGACCATCATCTCCACAGCTTTCTCTGGCTCCAGTGGCAGATTCTTTAGCTCAATCATGAGAGAGGCACTATCGAAAAGTGAATGTCCAGTTAGGGTATCCCCGTCCTCTTCGGTCCAAACTTTTCCGAAACTAGCAACTATTTTTTCCTCGGTGCGTTGCCAGAGCGGTTCGGAATCAATTAAGGTTCCGTCCATATCGAAAAGAACCGCCCCCATATTTAACTCCTTTACTTTAAGCGAAAGCCGAGAGAGCTCCGGCGGCAAGGGCAACTCCTACCGCAGAGCCCAAGACTAACCGATAGATAACGAACGGCGTGAAAGTTTTGGTTTCCAGCAGGCGCATGAACCACACGATTACCGCGTAGCCTACGGCGAAAGCCACTATCGTTGCCAGGATCGTTGGCCCCCAGCCGGCAGGATTATTACCCACCGATTTAGCAGCCTCGTAAAACCCGGAAGCAAAAACTGCCGGCATCGCCAGCAGGAACGAGTAGCGAGCAGCAGCTACCCGGGTAAAGCCCATCAGCCGACCAGCGGTAATAGTTCCGCCCGAACGGGAAACCCCGGGAACCAGCGCTAAAGCCTGCGCGAAACCATAAATAATTGCTTGTACCCAGGAAAGATGATCAAGGGTTTTCTCTTTTTTCCCAAAGCGGTCTGCCGCGCCCAAGAACAAGGCAAACACGATTAGCATCGCCACCGTAATCCACATATTGCGGAACTCTTTTTCAATCCAATCTTGACCGAGCAACCCTAAGATCCCGATCGGCAGCGAACCTACGATAATCATCCAGCCCATACGCACATCTGGGTCACTTTGGGTAACCCCACTGCGAGTGGGCACGAAAGCTTGGAACCATTTACGCACTATCCGAGAGATATCTTTCCAAAAGTAGATGAGGACGGCGCTTTCGGTTCCTATCTGGGTGATCGCGGTGAAGGCGGCACCGGGGTCATCTCCAAACAGCGCCCCTAAAATCCGCAGGTGGGCAGAGGAAGAAATTGGCAAGAACTCGGTAAGTCCCTGCACCAGACCCATAATTATGGCTTCAATGGTATTCACGACCTCCAAGCCTATCCTTTTAGTGGTCACTACTCGCCTTTCCTCTAGGTGTTTTCTCTCACCTCCCCCAGTTCCTCTCTGCTCTGGTACTGCCGGCCTCCCACCTGTAATGCATTTTCTTCGGCTATCGACCCGAAATTCTAAATAGACCTTCCCTGTGAACACTCAATCTGGCCTAGCTTTTTTCTGCTCTTGCGCCGTGCCTGAAAACTTCTCACCTCCTTCCCCTTTAACCTGGGAGTATGGAGAAAAGAAGATTAGGACGCACCGGCCTTATGGTTTCCAGCTTGGGGCTAGGGACTCTCACCTGGGGGCGGGATACCGACCTAGAACAGGCCAGCGAACAGTTGCGGATGTTCCTAGACGCCGGGGGTAATCTGCTTGACACTGCCGCTACCTATGGGGAAGGCGAATCTGAAAAACTCATCGGCACCCTTTTGGACGAGGAGTTTTCCCGCGATGACCTGGTGATCTGTTCAAAAGCAGGAGTAAGAGCAGGCGATCCTCCTTCGGTTGATGCGTCCCGGGCGAATCTATTACGCGGTCTGGACCAGACTCTGGAGCGGCTGGGAACCGCCTATATTGATGTATGGTTTGTCCACCACTACGACCCATTTGTACGGGTAGAAGAGACTTTAACCGCTTTAGAGATGGCACTGCGTTCCGGGCGCGCCCGCTACGTGGGGGTATCGAATTACCCGGCTTGGGCAATGGCAGAACTCGCGGTATTACTGGGGCAGGATCGCTATGAAGTTGCCGCGGTCCAAGGGGAATATTCGTTAGTCAACCGTCAGGTGGAAGACGAGGTACTGGGAGCAGCCGAGCATTTCGACTCCAGCTTTATCGCCTGGTCTCCCCTGGGGCGCGGGGTTTTAACCGGAAAATATCAAACTAGTATTCCGCCAGATTCGCGGGCAGCTTCCCCACATTTACAGGGTTTTGTGTCCCCTTACCTGTCTGCCGAATATCAGCCGATTATCGAGGCCGTGTTAGCGGGAGCTGAAGGCTTAGAGTGGGAGCCCTTAAAACTGGCATTAGCTTGGGTGAAGGATGCTCCTGGGGTCACCAGTGCTTTAACGGGGGCGCGCAGCGCTGGGCAATTTGCCGCGATATTAAAAGCAGCAGATGCGCATGTGCCCCACCAGATACGAGTAGCTTTGAATGAGGCGAGCGAGTAAGGAAACCGGGGAAGACTTAATCGTCTTCGTCGTCCTCATCGTCCTCGTCAAAGTCGTATTCTTCGTCGAGGATTTCTTCTGGTTCGTCTAGGAGATCGTCACCATTTTCTTCGTCTTCGTCGTCATCGTCGAAATCGTAGTCTTCATCCTCGTCCTGATACCCCGATCCGTCTGCTTGGAGTACCTGATCTACATGGTCGAAAAGACTTTCCGAATCGATATCTTCATCCTCGAAAATATCTAGCGGCAGGTCGCAGCCTAATTGGGAATAGAGGGCTTCGTCGTAGGCGGAAAACGCGGCTTCTAGTTTTTCTCCGGCGCGGGCTACCTGCGGATCACAATCTGGATCTTCCGCACCACGCGCCGCCTCTAAATGTGCCTGCAGCGCACCCACAAAGTTATCGAACGTTATTTGTAAACGGTCAGCCACGATACACTACCCCCTGGGCTCCGAATCAACCTGGATGCTTAGGGTAGGTGAAGCTGTCCGCGAATCATGGTCACCATCAAATCGGTACCCTTGATTTCCGCGGTTTCTTCCGATCCGACGATCCGCGTCGTACCATCCGGGTCTACTAGCTGTGAGGCACCACCATCAGGGCCTAACGGCAAAATAACCCATTCCTTACCCGGAGCATAGGTTGTCGAAGGAGGCCGACCGGAAAGCTGATCACGAATATTCGCGATCACCACCCGGGCGTGAGCGCGAGCAGCATCTGCGCGCTTTGATTCCGGCACATCGGTAATGTCGCCCACGGCGTAAACATTTTCCATGTCTTTAACGCGCAGGTGCTCATCAACCATAACTGTGCCATTGGCATGCATGACCTGGGAATACGACCCGTGCAGGTAACCGGAAGAGGTTTGAGCCCCGTAGCACAGGAACCACATATCAGCTTCCACGGGCACCCCCGCCAGGGTCTCTACCTGGAAGGTGGAGAGCATCCCCACATCCGTAGGTGGCATATAGGCTAAGGGCGAGCCGAGTACTAGGTCGATGCCGCGATCTTCTAACTGAGCGGTAATAGTTTCCCGCAAAGAATCCAGGTAACCAGGAGTTCCCAGGATATAGGGCTCCTTGTCCACCATGATGATTTTCATATCCGGGTAAGTGGAGGTTAACTCACCGGCGAATTCTACGCCGACGGTGCCGGCGCCAACCAGCATTACTCGTTTTGCGCGTGCCAAGTTGTCGCGAGTTTGATCTAAACGGGCTTTTGCTACCGAGGCTTGAGAAACCATGTGTTTTGCGGGGAATGGGTAGGTGGTTCCCGTTGCTAACACGAGGAAATCTGCCTCGATGGGATCGTGGCCGGCAACATAAACGGTGCGACCATCTACCCGCATACAAGTTCCATGGACGACTTTGCCACGATCTAACAGCCGACTGTAGGGCATAAACACGGTATGTCCCCACACGGAATCTACTGCCGCCCTCAGCGCTGCCGCGTGATGTACGAACTGGTCTTTTTGTTCGACCAGCGTGACATCAGCCACGTCATCCAGGCCACCTGCCACGGTTATGCCACCGTAACCGCCGCCAATGACAACTACTTTAGCCACGCTACCTCCCCTTTTATCCGTTCTGGTTGGTACCCAAAACAGACGCGAGCTAAATCAGACCGGCAGCTGCCATCGGTCACCCGCTAGAGCGACGAGATGAAGACCTACCAACCTAACGTTCATTTCTTCAGTTCTAGTGTATCTTACGGTATCAAAAAGAATAACTCTTTAGTAACTATCCTACTCGGGAATACGGGTTTTTAGCGCCCTTTTAATATTGGGAGGAAAAAAATTTTCTCCTTTAAGAACTTTCCCATCTTCGCGGTAAATCGGTTTACCCTCGCCATCCAGTTTAGAGAGGTTTGAGGCCTGCACTTCTCGCAGTACTGCCGGCAAAGATATCCCGCATTCCAACGCCATTCCATAAATCACGTAAATCAAATCCGCGAGCGCGTCAGCAGTTTCTACGGTGTCGCGGGTACCGTCGTCGGGTAAAGAAGAAATAGTTTTTTCCAAGAGGCGGCGCGCCTCATCTCCATAAACTGCACCGGTAAGCTCGCTAACTTCCTCGTAGATTAGGCGCATCCGCATATGTATCCGTTCTCGATCTACCTCTGGCTGATCGTGTTTAATCGGCAGCCCGTAGACCTGATGAAACTGACGCACTAAATCTTCGGGACGGTGCGGATCCGGAATCTGATGTTCGGATTTCAGGTTATTTTTTTGTTGGGCTTCCTCGACCTCGTTCATTAAATTTTTCCTTTCCTACTTAGAAGTTGCAAGTAACGCGCTCTGCAGTTGCAACATTGAAGTTACCCAGGGAGCGCCAGGGAATTCCTCCCGGCTGCCCGCTCCCCAAGAAACCCCGATGACGTCTATACCGATGTTACAAGCCGCCTGGTAATCGTCCACGCGATCACCCACCATGACAGCCCGCCTCAGCGCACCAGAGGGAGATAACTGTTGGAGGGCGTAGCGAATAACTCCCTCTTTCCCCCGCCTCAGCTGAGGATTAGCCACATCAGCGGGATTCTCGGCACTAGTTCCCGCTTTTTCTTGGGTTCCTGCCACCCAATCCAGATAGGGGCTTAACCCGGTGGCCTCAGCGATATCGCGCACCAAATCTTCCAATTTGGAAGAGGCGACGGCAGTTTTCAAACCTTCGCTGCGTAAGCGTCGCAGTAGATCCTCCACCCCCGCAAATAGCGGCACCTGGGTCATCCGGGGACGATAATAGCGGCGGTAAACTTCCACTGCCTCATCTAATAGCTCTTCAGGTAAATCTAAATACTGTTTAAACCCGATGCGCAGCGGTGGCCCTACGAAACGTTTAAGCTGCTGGGGAGTTTGTTCGGGCAAGTGATAGTGGGAAATAACTTCCGCAACCGCCTCGGTAATTAAGGGAACCGAATCGGTCAAGGTGCCATCCATGTCGAAAATCACGGTGTCAAAATAACGCTGCCCCACAAACATTCCGTTTCCGCTCTCTAGCTTTTCATTTCTTTAGGGCACCACACCCTGTCCTTATTGTAGGCAACTTTCTTTCCTGGTAAATCGAGGCAGTTTTGCCGCCGGTTTTCTCTTCACTTTTTCTACCAGCACCAAGATGTGCTAATCTCTCTGTTGTCCTCGAGCGCGGGTGGCGGAATCGGTAGACGCGCTAGCTTGAGGTGCTAGTGGCCAACTTAACGGCCGTGAGGGTTCAAGTCCCTTCCCGCGCACCGTCCGTTTTGTCTTTAGCTTTTCTGGCTATTACGTGTTCCTTTTCTATTTCCTACCCGGTTTCCTGCGGTATCAATATACTTTTCACCAGCAGCCTACTCTGCCCGCAGGCACCCTCCTGAAGAATTTCCCAGAACCCTAAAACAGCTACCCAGTTGAACGCCCCCGCATATACCTTTAGCAATAAAGGAAGCCACCCCTTGCGTATATCCCGAAAATTTCCCTCTAGGACTTACGTCCCCGGAAGGCCTTTAGCTCCTAACATGCGGAACTTCCTGCCGTTTATCGTCGAACATTAGGATAAATATTTTGCAAATACAGATTCCCAATTTTTTCAACTTTCCGGACTTACAATGAGTGCGAGTTCACCAGTCTAGGTGGAATGGTTATGCGGCAAGGAGAAAATGATGGCAGCGAAGCAACCGGCGAATATCCGTCCTTCTCGACGTACCTTCTTAAAGTGGTCAGCAATCGCTGGCAGTACTACCGGATTGGTAGCCTGTTCTACCCCCTCGCCCTATTCCCCCGATAAGAACGGAAAGCTGGTGGCTAACGGCACCGGACGCACGGACGTAGATAAGACCGTCTGGTCAGCTTGCACTGTGAACTGCGGTTCGCGTTGCCCGGTGCGCCTGCAGGTAAAAGATGGCCGCGTAGTACGGGTACTACCCGATAACACCGGTAACGATGAGCTTGGCAGCCAGCAGGTGCGAGCCTGTCCGCGTGGTCGCGCTATTAGGCACCGGATTTACAATCCTGATCGGTTAAAGAAACCCATGAAGCGCAAGCCAGGCACCAAGCGCGGCGATGGACAGTGGGTGGAAATCTCCTGGAAGCAAGCCCTTGATGAGATCGCCGAAAAGATGAAGGCACTCAAAGCCAAATACGGAAATGAGTGCTTCTATATTCAATATGGCACCGGGGTTCTCGGTTCCACTATGGCTTGTTCTTGGCCGCCCGAAGCCAGCCCGATGGCGCGAATGCTATCCCTGTACGGGGGCTACCTCGATCACTACTCTGACTATTCCACGACTAATATCACCCAGGCTTACCCCTACTTTTATGGCGAATGGGTAGCCGGCAATAGCTTTGACGACGCTGCAAACTCCAAGTTGCAGGTAATGTTTGGCAATAACCCCTTAGAGACCCGGATGTCAGGCGGGGGACAAACTTTCGTAACTCAAGCCACTAAACGTAAATCTGGCGTTAAAACCATCGTGATCGATCCGCGCTATTCCGAAACCTCAGTAGCGCTCGGGGACGAGTGGGTGGCGCTGCGCCCCGGCACCGATGCCGCCCTCATCGCGGGCATGATTTACGTAATGGTAGAAGAAAATCTCCACGATCAAGCTTTCTTAGATAAATACTGTGTAGGGTTCGATGAGGCACATATGCCCGAGGGCGCACCTAAGGACGCTTCCTACCTGTCCTATCTACAGGGCAAAGGCAAAGATAAAACGGTTAAAACCCCAGAATGGGCCGCTCGGATTACCGGGGTGCCGGCCGCGGATATTCGGCGTCTTGCCCGCGAGATCGCTACCGCCAAGCCCTGCACTATTAACCAAGGATGGGGACCACAGCGTCACGCGAACGGGGAAGGTATCGCCCGCGCGGTTTTCCTGCTGGCCTGCGTAACCGGGAATGTTGGAATTAAGGGCGGCGGCACCGGCGGGCGAGAGGGCGGAAAATCCCTGCCGATCACCCAGACTTTTAATACCGAGGTCGCGAATCCTTCCGAAAAAATTATCTCCGTATTCAGCTGGCTAGATGCTATTGATCACGGCCCCAAGATGGATACTTTCAACGCCGGGGTGGGAGTCAAACCGGAACCGGGCGTGCGCGCCCTGAAAGTGCCGGTAGATGACAACGGCAATCCCACCAACACCAAGTTGGAGGTGCCTATCAAAGCGGTCTTTGCCTACGGCTCAAACTCGACCGTGAACCAAACCGGCGACAACAATAAGTCGGTAGAAATCCTGCAGGATGATACCAAATGCGAACTGATTGTCACCTGCGACATTATGCATACGGTCAGCGCGCGCTACTCTGATTATCTACTGCCGGGCACTTCCACTTCGGAAGAATCTGACTACCATCACGGCGAGAGCGCTACCCCGATGGCTTATGGAATTGTTTCCCAGCAAGCTATCAAACCGCTTTACGAGTGCAAATCTATTTTTGATATTTGCACCGAACTGGCTGATCGCCTGGGAGTTAAAGACAAGTTCACCGGGGGCAAAACTCGCGAACAGTGGCTTAAAGAGATCGTCGAAACTGGTCGCGAGGAAGACCCCACCCTGCCCACCTACGAAGAGTGGAAGAAAGTGGGGATCGTACGCCGCAACGCTGGATCCGATATTCCCCTGGAAGATTTCCGGAAAGACCCGGCAGCGAATCCGCTTAGTACTCCCAGCGGCAAGATCGAGATTTACTCCCAACGCCTGGAAAATATGGCAAAGAAGTGGACCTTCGGAGATTTCCGTCCGCGCCTAGCTGGTGACGAACTCTGCCCCATTCCCGCCCACCTAGCAACTTGGGAGGGAGCCGAGGACGCCGCCAAGAACAAGAAGTATCCGCTGCAGGTAATCGGGCATCACTTCAAGGCCCGTACCCACTCCAGTTACGGCAACGTGGATTGGCTCAAGGAAGCCCATATCCAAACTGTGTGGATGAATCCGAAAGATGCCGAGGAACGCGGGATTAAGAACGATGATTTAGTGTTCATCTACAACGAACGTGGTACTTTGCGCCTGCCCGCCAAAGTAACTACCAGGATTGTTCCGGGGACCATTTCCGTGCCCCAGGGCGCCTGGTACGATCCCAAGCCGGCATCGGAGGTTACTCCCCCCGCGGGAGCCAATCCCAAGAAACCGGTGGACGTGGCAGGTTCAGTAAACACTTTGACCTCTCTGCATCCGACTCCGATCGCTAAAGGTATGGGGGTTCATACCATTTTGGCTCAGGTAGTTAAGGCATAGTTATCGGGAATATTTATAGGTAAGAGGTAAGACCCAATGTTCGGAATCAGTGGCAGCGAATTCTTAGTGCTGGCGGTGATTGCTGCCCTGGTTTTGGGTCCGAAGAACGTGGCGCAGGGGTTAACTGCGCTTCGCAAAGTCCTTACCAGTTTCCGAGGTTGGTCAGCAAAGCTGCGACAAGAAACTTCCGGGGATTTTGCGGGGCTTACTCCTGAAGACCTAGAAAACCTAAAAGTTTTACGGAATCTGAACCTTTCCAGCTATAGCCCCAAGCAGATGATCCGCGAGACCATTCAAGAAGAAATAGAAGCCTGGGCACAGTCAGCTACCCAATCCGGGGAGGTGTTAAAAAATGCCGGCTCCTTAGATGCGGAATACACAAAAGTAAATAACTAAAATTAATTAGGAAAAATATTTTTTATTCGCAGCCTAAATAGAAATAGATGTTTATAGAAAATTATTAGACCTATTCATACAATCCATAAAAAAATAAAATCAACATAGCATTAAATAGGCAGCAGATAAGCCTGCCCCACGTATTTACCACAGTCTTTGCAAGGAGGACGCGATGGCCGACGATGCGATTCCTACTCCCAGCAGGAACAACACTTTAACGGAACCTTTAACGAAAAAAGGTGCCAAGTATGGGTTTGTTTTTAATCAGAACCTTTGTAACGGTTGTAAGGCCTGCCAAATCGCTTGTAAAGATAAGCATGATTTGCCGGTAGGCATGACCTGGAGACGGGTAATCGAATATACCGGTGGCTCTTGGAAAGTAAACGAAACCGATGGAACTTTCCGTCACAATGTTTTTAGTTACTACACTTCTGTAGCGTGTAACCACTGTGAGAACCCGATTTGCGTGCAGGTATGCCCGACTACTGCAATGACGCAGCGCGAAGATGGCACTGTCTATGTAGACCAATCTAAATGCGTGGGATGCCGCTACTGTCAGTGGGCTTGTCCCTACGGAGCTCCGCAACTGGACGCCCGCAGTGGTCACATGTCTAAATGCGATTTGTGCTATGACTATCGCAGCCAAGGACAGAATCCGGCATGTGTTGATGCTTGTCCTACTCGCGCGCTTGGTTGGGGCCCCATCGAGGAACTGCGTAAGGAATTCGGGGAAGAGGCCGGAATTGCCCCGCTCCCGGATCCTTCCATTACCCAGCCGCACCTGGTAATCAAACCGCACCGTGATGCCCAAGACTGGGATAAAGGCAGCGGAATCATCCAAAGTCCCAAAGAGATTTAAACACTGAACATCTTATTCACCCGCTAGGTTAAGGAGCATCATGCATATCGGCGAACTGCCCATGATTATCTTTACTACTGTCGCTCAAATGTCAGTAGGGGCATTTTGGATTCTAGGAATCATCCAGCTGATTGGTCGGCGGGCAGGCGTTAAACAGTCTGCCATCGACAGCCTGACCAACGCGGGGTTGTATGCAGCCGGGCCGCTGCTAATTCTGGGATTCTTTGCCGCGTTTTTCCATCTAAACGATCCCTTCCACGCACCGTTCACCCTGCTGCATCTGGGATCATCCTGGCTTTCACGCGAACTAATCTCCGGGGTGCTCTATGCCCTGTTCGGACTGATTTTCGCGCTAACCCAATGGTTTAACCGTTTCAGCCGCACCACAAGGGACATTTTCGCAGCACTTACTGCACTAGCGGGGCTGTGTCTAGTGATATCGATGTGCGGGGTTTACTACTTTACCGGAACCGTTCCGGCCTGGAACACCTGGTTTGTTTGGGTCAGCTTCTTCTGTTCCGCTTTCTTCACGGGCTCTCTAGCAGTGGCGATAGCTCTGCTAACCACCTGGCGGATGAAACAACGCGGATCCAGTGATAAAAGCTCGGATACAGATAGCAAAGGCTTAAAAGCTGCTTTGCGTCGCGGCCTCTTCCCTCCCGGAAAACTACCAGAGGGTTTAATCGACCTAACCAAGCGGTCTATACGGATTACCACCGGGATTGCCGCCTCTGCTGGCCTAATTATCTTGATGTCCTACGCGTTCTTTATGGCCCAATTGGGTCTAGGTAGCCCGATAGAACGGCAAGTGGCACAAAACATGACTGCGCATGGGTATCTTTTGATCCGGTTGTTGCTACTGGTGATCACGATTGTGCTGGTAGCTCTGGTACTGCGCAGCTATATTTCGGATGCTGCTTACCCCAAGCGTTCCTTGGTGATCACTCTGTGGGTAACCTTCCTCCTGGCCTTTGTGACCGAGATGATAGGGCGGGGTCTCCACTACGAAGGATTGGTTCGCGCGGGCATCAATACCTTATTGGGATAGCATTAAAGCTATGGAGCCAAAGGTACTAGATTCTTACGCAGCTGCTTTTTGTGTCCTGGGTGCCCTACACCTAAACCCTCCCGATGAGGACGTGGTCAAAGATTTTCTATCCATGACCGACCAGTGGCCCCTGCCGCTGACCCCGAAGGGCTCTCAAGCTCTGGCAGACCTAGGTACCGAGCTACCCTGCGACCTTAGTGAAGAGGATATTTATACGCTTTGGTCAGATCAGAATAGTCTGTATGGAATTACCGGTAGCGCCCAGCTACCTCCCTTTGAATCGGTACATCGCTGTGATGATGCTTTGGTATTTGACCAAGAAACCGTGGAGGTTCGCCGTTACTATGGTGCCATGGGTTTTCAGGCTCCCCATCTAGGACAAGAACCTGATGACCATATCGGGCTGGAGATGGATTTTGTAAGCAAATGCCTATTAAAAGCCGCTGATGATTTTGCGGAGGGGAATCAGGAACGAGGGCGCCAAACTCTGGGAGTGCTGTGTGAATTTAGTGGAGAACACCTGCTGACTTGGGCACCTGACTTCTGCCTCGAGGGTGAAAAACTAGCAAAAACCCAATGGCTCCGCACCATCCTGATTCTTACCGGACAGACGCTTTCGCAATGGAAACAGGAGCTCCTTACTGCCGGGTATGAGCTGCAGATCGCCCCTAAACTGCGTCCTGCCCAGAAAGAGGATTTTTCTGGCCCCGTTTCCGTACCCCTAACTCGTCGTCCGCAAGTTGAGGAAAGTTAGTTTGCTTCCTCGTAACTTTTCGGCCTTGCTCCGTTGGGTTAGCGCGCAAGACCCCATAAACACCCTAGTTATCAGGTGTGAGTCTCTCCCGGACGTCAAAGTTAGTAAGAAGGACGCCCTCCTTACCTGGCAGGGATGTTTAGGTGAAAGTTTCAACGCTGATTTGGCGGCGCAACTGCTAGCTAGTGATATCCAAAGCCTGCAGATTTTAGGGTGCACCCAGTGCGCTGGCAGCCTAGATATAAAGTTGGCAGCGGCCAGGACCCGCCTCGGTACCTTAATAGCTGGCTATCACCCGCCCAAAAAAGCTGCCCGCCATCCCCGGGAAGTTAACTTAGATTCGGTTCCCTTACCCCGCCGCCTCTTGCTGCCGGTCTCAAATGGTTCTCCTTTGGATCTCGGTGTCTCTCACGCGGTTCGCACCTTCCAGGCCTACCATCTGCTAGCTCAGGGGCAACGCATCGAAAATAGAGTAGTTACCTGTACGGTTGCGGCCGCGGATAATAACACCCCTTCCCTATCACCGGAATCCCCGGCGGAAACTACTGACAGCGAAGCGCTCCTACCCTGGTTAGACCGCGTGGATGCCATCCACGTGCTGCGCTGCAACGCTTGCCGCTCTCAGATTCGTCTGTGCCCCGACAACATAGGTTTCGATCTATCGGCAGCCGGCGGCAATTGGCATCAACTCTGCCCTACTTGCCGGATGGCAGTCCGGTACTGCCCCGAACATTCTGACTCGGAGATAGCCAGCCAGCGTTCCCTGGAGATTTTCACCGCCCTCAAAACCCGACAGAGCACCCAGGAAACTAAGGAATGCAAACGCTGCCGCAACCCGCATCCGGCTAGTGAAGGCCAGCTGTGTAAGCTCTGCCGCTACCAGGAAGAACACCCGTTTTCTGCGGCAATGCCGCAAGAAGTCCTAAAAAATCTACCTCCGGAGCTCCAATCCAAGTTGCGTGAGGTTTAGGGGTTAATACTCCAATGGGGATGTGGATTATTTTAGGAATTAACCCTTATTTTTTGGATAGATTTAGCAACGAAATCGGGTGCCTGTCATTTGTCAGGCACCCGATTAATTTGCGCAGCTAGTAACGGCACACACTTGCCGTTACTGCACGTTCTTCTTCCGAACGACGATGAGGACTGCTCCTGCTGCTAATAGAATCACTGCAGCTATCCACAGAGGCGCTACGCCGGTCTTTGAAATAGGCGGAGTTGGCGGAGTTGGCGGAGTTGGCGGCTGTGTGGGGGGCACCGTAGTTGGAGGAGGCGGAGTCTTGTAGTTCCTGACGTCAACATTTGCAGGAACTTGGGCAGACGCCATCTTGCCTTCCGCGTCCTCCTTCGCCTGAATGGGAACCTCGAACGGGATATATTCGTTCAAGATCTTATAGTCCTTAGGGGCACTAACTTCGCGAAGAAGGTAATCGCCTGGCTCCAGGGCGGGCTTACCCGCTGGGGCGAACGTGCCGTCGGTACCAGTAGCGAACGAACCATCTGCGTTGAAACCTTCTAGCACAACCTTACGAACCCGCTTGGTCTCACAATTGGTTGGTGCGGCGTTAAGCATGTCCCGTAGTTGATCCTGTGAGGATGGGGTGCGCACTGGGCAAACCTTGATTTCTTCCGTATTGGTCAGATCTGGTTCAACACCACATGGGGTTGGCTCCTCGTTGACAAGCTGATATAGCTCAAACTTTGCCCCCGCCAGCGCCGTGCCGTCCTCGGCCTGCTTAGAGAGCTTAAACGTGCCGGGATTCTTCTTGTAGGTGAAATACATGTGCTGCGTATCTACGCCCGGGGTCTTGTGATAGGACAGCTTGAAGTTCGGAGCCTTTGATTTAACATAACCAGGCATACCCATGCGCCCGTCTTTGAGTACAGGTAGATCGTTATCAACCTTCGTATAGCCAGGAATCTCCTTCTCTACCGATTCGAAAGTAGGTTTGTAAGGAAGATTCTTATCCCCGTAGGGTAGGAACTTTTTTGACTTGTCATCCCAATTCATCATTCTCAAACCGGAAAGTGACGTCCAGTTTCCTGGCTGCCCTACGTAAAACTCGTACGGGTAACGTGCTAGTGCAAAATTCCCAGAGCCATCTTGGAACTTAACCTCCCCTGGATTCTTCACGACCTGGGCGAGCTCGGGGTAGATGTCGGTGATGCTCTGCTGCGCCATAACCGGCGCCAATAGTTGCTTTTCCAGACATGCGATAGTGGTGTAAGTAGAGCCTTCAAGCTTGCCGCCCCAAAATGCCAGGGGCCGATTCGGAATCTTTACCTTGTCCTCGACCTTCTGTGCTGCCCGGTACTCTGAATCGAGAACGTAGCGATAGTCGGCAGAGGCGGGAATGCTCACGTACAAACCGTTTGCCTTGGTACCAATCGAACCCCCTTGAGTGTCACCGGTTGAACCGGTACCAATTGACATCCCCGCTTGATCTCCATCGGCGGGCAGGTAAGCATCCCACTGGAACGTGTGTTCCTCATCGTTATGAAACTCGTCGTCGAACACGATGTGTACTGGTTCGAAGAAATCGCGCGGGTTATTGTTACCCAGGTGTCTCCATGACCCGTCGCTATTCTTCACAACTACGCTATCTTGACTGGACGGGTCATACTTTTCGGCGGGTACCGGTTTGCCATCCATCGTAAAGTTCTCAACCGGCTTCCAAGTGTACGGCTTGTCATCACTTCTTTTGGTGTACTGCCACGTCACGCCGAGGCGAAAATTCAGCGTCGGAGCCATTTCAGGATCAACGGTGTTGTACTTGAACTTCATGGTGGTACGCACACCATCACAAGGATTAATCTTCGCGCTAAAAGCAAAGTGAGAAAGTGGCGTGACTTCCTTCGCGGCGGACTTTAGGCAGCCATCTCCCGGGTCGCCCGGCTTCCAGTTTTTGTCAACCTGCCCGTGGATCCACTCATAGCTCAGGTCATAGTCGGGAAATGGTCTTTCAGCTGCCCGCGCTGGAGAGGAGGGGGGGATCGTTATAAAGACCACAAGGACAATAGACAACAACATGCTAAACCCGAGCGCGAGCCCTTGTTTCAGACTTGCAGATCTCCAACTAGTCACGAATTTCACCTTCAAACTGTTTAGGGCAAGGTTCTATGGACACAGATCCATCGGATAGGGAACAGAGAGATGTCCCAGTACAAATCAGTACAGTAGGATTATATTCCTGTAATAGGAAGAAGTAAAACAAACTAACGAAACAGCGACTCTTACTGAGCCACTCTAATGGTGGGCGATACTGGACTCGAACCAGCGACCTCTTCCGTGTCAAGGAAACGCGCTAACCAGCTGCGCCAATCGCCCGAGGTGGGTACGGGATTCGAACCCGTGTACACGGCTTTGCAGGCCGCTGCCTAACCACTCGACCAACCCACCATAATCAAAGAGCGCCGCGCTTGGCGACGCCCTTCAAATCGAGCGGATGACGAGACTCGAACTCGCGACCCTCACCTTGGCAAGGTGATGCTCTACCAACTGAGCTACATCCGCGTTGCGTATGAAAGTATATCTATAAAGACCTAGGTTTTACCAAACTGGCTGTAAGTGGGGCTGCTCACAACTGCCTAGACCTCGTATTTTAGGCTGCGGACCCTACTAGCTACCGGGAGTACCTGCACGGGATAGTCTCTTAGCAAGTTGTTCAAAGCGCGCACTGCAAACAGGGTTGATATTCTCTAAATACCTACTAAATCAGGATTATCTCTAGGAGGAGTTAACAATGACCGGGATTTTAGGTAGCAGCATGCTGACACTTTTACTTTTGCTAGTACTGATCGGCTATTTCTTGTTCTCCGCTATTTTTATCGTAAAGCAGCAGACCGAAGCGATCATCGAACGCTTCGGCAAGTATCGCCGCGTATGTACCCCCGGTCTTAACATTAAGATTCCAGTTATTGACCGGATTGCGAAAATCGTGGAGCGGCGGATTCAACAGCTGGATCTGGTAGTAGAAACCAAAACTAAAGACAATGTGTTCGTGGCCATTCCAGTTTCGGTGCAATTCCAGGTGCAGGATTCGGCAGCCTCTTTCTATTCCCTGTCTAACCCCGCCCAGCAGATCACTTCCTATGTGTTCGACCGAGTCCGCTCTTCCTTATCCCAGTTGAACCTGGATGAAGCTTTCTCTTCAAAAGACACTATTGCCCAAGAGATTGAGATTTCTTTGGGAGAGCAGATGGCGCGCTACGGTTTCCGGATCGTGAACTCGCTGGTAACCGATATTAACCCAGACAAGCGGGTCCGAGAATCGATGAACTCTATTAACGCTGCTCAGCGTGAACGGGAAGCGGCTATCCAGCTAGCAGAAGCCGATAAGATTAAACTAGTTAAACAGGCGGAAGCGGACGCTGAATCCAAACGTCTTCAGGGTGAAGGCATTGCTCTACAAAGGCGGGCCATTGTGCAAGGGCTAGTAGAGCAATACGAATCTTTGCGGGATGCCGGTATTGGTGACCAGGCACAACAGATTCTCTTGATGACCCAGTATTTTGATACCCTGGCCGAGGTGGCAAAATATTCAAACACGCAGACCCTGATGTTACCTGCTAATCCCACCGGGGTCACCAACACGATGGAGGAGATCCGTACATCTTTGGTGGCGGGCTTAAAAGCTGCCGGCCAGCACACTAAATAAGCAAATTAACCGCATGATGCGGTAGCAACAGCAGCGATTTAAATCCAGATAACGAATATAGCTAAGTATGACGAAGAATAATCAAGATAACGTAAGACAGCCCCAGGAAAAACAACCGCATCGCCTGCGACATCCGCAGGGAAAACATCCCGGCCGGGGTGAAGAACTGCGCCAGTTACTGGAAAAATATGATCGCCGGATTTCCCAGTTAGAACAATCCGACCGTGAACGCGTTCGCCGATTGGCATCCAGAACCGAGCGTTTACGCAACACCCTTGGTCATCACCCGGTTTCAAAGAAAGTAGCTACTACTACCCCAGCGGAGCCGGCAAACGTTGCTCCCGCACAAACTCCCAGTGAATCGCACCCCAGTGCTTGGAAACGCGGAACCCAGATCGCCCGGGAGCAGACCCAAAATCTATGGCACAAGGTTCCCTATCCTCACGGTATGCACCCGGGACTAGTTCGCGGGATCGCAATTGATGAGCAGATCATCAAATACCGCACCGACAAAGTGGTGTTTTTGTGCACCGGCACCTTAGTGCTGGGGTTTATTCTGTGGGGGCTTATTTCTACCGATTCCCTCCGCAGCGTATCTGAAGTGGTTTTGCAGTGGGTGGTAGATAATACCGGCTGGTTATTCTCTATCCTAGCCGCCATAATTTTATTATTTATGCTGTTCATAGGGCTTTCGCGCTATGGCAACATCCCTTTGGGACGTGATAACGAAGAACCTGAATATTCCTATGGCTCTTGGATTGCCATGATGTTTAGCGCCGGCATGGGGATCGGGCTGCTGTTCTTCGGTCCCTATGAGCCGATGATTTATTTTACGAACCCCGCCCCTCATTCCAGCGCTAAACCAGGTAGCTATCAGGCGTTAAATGACGCCATGTCGCAAACCATGCTGCATTGGGGACTAAACGCTTGGGCTATCTATGCCCTGGTAGGTTGCGCAATCGCCTACGGAACCTACCGACGGGGACGGGTTCCTTTGATTTCTTCTATTTTTGTGC
This sequence comes from Varibaculum cambriense DSM 15806, assembly GCF_000420065.1. Classification (GTDB taxonomy): domain Bacteria; phylum Actinomycetota; class Actinomycetes; order Actinomycetales; family Actinomycetaceae; genus Varibaculum; species Varibaculum cambriense. The sequence goes on from NZ_ATUF01000002.1 coordinate 69,650, forward strand.
CTCTCCTGGGACACAAATTTGCTGAAGGTGGAATTGGAAAAGTAATCGATATGTTGGCGATTACCACCACCCTGTTTGGCACCTGCGCTTCCTTAGGGATGGGAGCATTGCAGATTGCCCGCGGCACCGAGTTAGTAACCGGAATCGGAAGAATCGGTAATGCCGGTCTGTTCGCAATTATTTCCGTGCTAACTGCGGCCTTCATCGCATCGGCGGTATCGGGAATCTCGCGCGGAATTCGACTGCTTTCCAATATCAACATGGGGCTAGCCTTTTGCCTCATGGCGTTTATCTTCTTCGCTGGCCCGACCGTGTTCATCTTAAACCTGGTGCCTTCCACTTTGATGAACTATCTATCCGATTTATTTGGATTACTCTCCACTTCTCCCTCTTATGGGCCGGAGGCCGGTCAGTTCGTTTCTACCTGGACGGTGTTCTACTGGGCATGGTGGATTTCTTGGTCGCCTTTCGTGGGGCTGTTCATTGCGCGAATCTCCCGTGGCCGGACTTTGCGCCAGTTTGTAACCGGAGTATTAATTGCCCCCACCCTGGTATGTTTGATTTCCTTCTGTATTTACGGGGGAACCACCATGTATATGCAGATTCAGGGAACAGAAATGCCACTAGAAGACGGGGCAGAAGTGATGTTATTTGCCCTCCTCGGGAATTTGCCACTCACTAAGATAACTTCGTTAATCGCGATGTTCTGCTTAGCTATTTTCTTTGTTACCTCTGCCGATTCTGCTTCGGTGGTAATGGGTTCACTTTCTCAGCAGGGTAAACCGGTTCCAGATCGTAAAATCACGGTTTTCTGGGGGCTATGCCTGTCCGGTATCGCGGTAGTCGGGATGCTAGTTGGCGGCCAAGATGCCCTGCAAGGAATGCAAAACTTGATTATCGTAACCTCCTTGCCGTTCGCGATTATTGTGGCGACTATGATCATCGCCCTCTTACGAGATCTGTCACGAGATCCTTTCACCATTAGACGCAATTTTGAACGTTCTGCTCTATCTAAAGCAGTAGTGGGCGGGCTAAAGAGCTACGGTGACGATTTCAAGATCGTAGTGGTTCCCACGAAAGAAGGAGAGGGTGCGGGCGCAGATTTTGATTCCACTTCCCCCGAACTGACTGAATGGTATCGGCGCACCGACACCGAAGGTAATCCCATCGACTATGACTATTCCTCCCAGACATATCTAGATAAGCAGGGCAACCCCGTTTATTGGGACGAGAAGGAAGAAACCTATAAGGATGATGAGGGGAACCCAGTTCCTTTGGACAGTGTGGAAGATACCTCTCCCGATCAGGAAACCGAGACCGCGGACGCTGCCCCTGCCCAGGAGAGCGCCACTACCGAGGCGGCTCCCGATGGTAATAAGTAGCGAAAATCTTAAAACCTGCACGGAATGACCCCGGCGTATTGCTTGTCAGCGACGCTGGTAGTGCCATCCTTATCACGGGAGGGAGCTACCAGCGTCACGATCTAAAATAAGTGTTCCGCATGCCGGGGTTAATAGCCAACCGCTAGTTGCCAAGAACCTAGCGCGAGTAAGGCGACGGAAGCTGCGGGGAGCATACGACGCAACCACAGTTTCCAGGCTGGGGCAGGCTCGGTGAGAATCTCAATATCTTCTAGATCGTGCTGCTCGCTAGCCTCTGCCCTATTGCTCGCCCTTGCTTTCAACCGGGCCCAAACGGGCTTAACTAGATAGGTTTCGCTAGCAGAGGGGGAGTCAGCTGGGGGCGCGGGAGCCGAGCACTCCGGCCGAGAGGAAGAGACTGCTTTCCCCGACTCTAACTTTGGCGCAAACACTGAGGGCGGAGCTGCCGCCCGAATTTCTGCAAACGGAGCTTTCCGGTGTGAATCAGTCATCCCGGTTAGGTCAGCTGTTGGAGGATTAGCTGCCGGCTTAAGCAATGGTCTTTTGAGCTGGGAGTTGGCCCCGGGGATGCGCACCGCAGTCATATCTAGCTGCGGCGCTAACATTTTCCCCGCCTTCAGCGCGGAAACCCCGATCTTCCCCGGACTGTTGGCATTTTTCACGCCTTGTTTTCGGGGAGGATTCGCGACCCTAAGTCCGGTATTTTTTATCAGCTTACCCGGCGGAGAGAGTACATCATCTCCCCTGCCGCTCACTAGTTTTCCGGGGCAAAGATATTTTTTACCCCCTAAACTACTTTGCGGGTTGTCGGGACGCAGGAGCCAGTTTTTCCCCTGTTCATCTGCTATCAAGTGAGGGCAGGGAAAAGTAATTTTTCCCTGCGGTACTATCAGCTTTAATAACGCTGTTTGCTGCGCGTCTACCGCCAGTGCTATCCAGTTGCTACCGGCGGCGTCCACAATATTTTTTTGCTGGCTTCGCCGGGAGCCAGCCGGAATTTTTAGGGCATGTTTCGTTTCCATGTATCCACTAAAGTGTTTTCCCGTTTCTTTGTCACTCCTTTATCCACAGCTGCCAGCGCCATTTTTCTCCGCTTTACCTTGGGGATAACCGCGTAATATACGATTTGCGCATTTTTTCGATAGGCTTAGATCATCATGGCTATACAAAATAACCCGCAGAAAAAGAAGCACTGGTGGAACAACTTCGCGGATGTCTACCGCGTAACCAAACGTACCTATTCGTGGATCGGTTGGGCGATGCTCGCTATCGTCTTGGCAGTTCCCCTGATAGTGCTAATACTCTGTCTACTCGCCTCGATTAGCGTAGGACGCACCATCTTCTACATCATAATTGCGTCCTCGGTAGGAATGCTGCTAGCTACTACCCTGCTTACTCGTCTGGCTAATAAAGCTATGTATAAGCAGCTAGAGGGGGTTAAAGGCAATGTGTACGCAATCTTGCGTTCCATTAAACGTGGCTGGATCGTAGAAGAAGAACCAGTAGCGTTTAACCGCAAACAAGACCTGGTGTACCGTCTGGTGGGTCGGCCGGGAATCGTCCTCATCTCCGAAGGCCCCTCCTCACGGGCTGGTGAATTGCTAAATGAGCAAGAACGCAAATGTCATCGGGTGGCCCCCTCGGTACCTATCCATAAGATTCAGGTAGGACAAGAGAAAAACCAGGTTCCGATCTCCAAACTCCTTAAAACTATTAACCGCTTAAAGAAAGAGATCAGTAAGGACGAGGTTCCGATTGTGGGACAGCGCCTGCAATCTTTACAAAATAAAACCTATCGTCTGCCGGGGGGAGTCGATCCCAACAAGGCAAAAATTAACCGTCGGATGCTGCGCGGAAAGTAAGTGCCGCAAAACCTGGGATAGCGGTTCTCGCCGAACGCTGGTAAAGCTAGTTCAGCAATTTATCGGGGGCTTTCTATGCTTTTTTAGGAGTGCCGAGCACTTTATCTAGTAGTGCTTTCGAGGGGCGTAGTTCAGTTACACTCTCGTCGACTTCCCAATCCTCTACCGGACGCGAGGACCAGATGCGAGCAGAAAATTTCCCGGGCTCGCCCTCGAAAACCGATAGCGAAGCATTGGTAACCGGTTTCGTCGCTGCCAGCGCAAAAGTAATCTCGGGACTATTCATATAAGACCAATAGCGGATAATCGCGCCATGAGCCACAATCACCGCGCAGCCATCGGGCCCCACCTGATCGCAGGCCGCCCTCACCACGCGGTTAAAACGCGCCAAGGTTTCCGCTCCGCTCTCCCCGCCCTCCATCTTCAGCTGGGTATCTCCCTGCATCCAGGATCCGATAGTGCGCACATATTGCTCTACCGAGACCAGGTCACTGGCCATTTCTAACTTTCCCGCCTGTATTTCATTGGCATCCCCATTTTGTATCCGGGTGAGGCCGAATCGTTCTTCTAAAGGTTGGGCAGTCTGGTGGGTGCGGATCAAATTCGAGGTCACAATCAGCTGTGGAGCCGGCAGGGACAGCTCCTGCCAAGTTTGTACCGCCGCTTCTACCTGCCGCTCCCCCTCGGCATTGAGCGGAGAACCCGGCTCCGCGGTATCCAGGGCTCCAGTAATATTAGCGCTAGTTTGCCCGTGCCGCATCAATACCAGTTTCATCTTTTCCCCTTTCTTCCCATTCCATTTTTAAGAATTGTAAAAGACTCTCTCCATCACTGCCCGAGCGCGGCGAGCCAGGCGTAAATAGTCTTCCCGTAAATCATTCTCTTTGCCGGGAGCATACCCCAGCAGCCGTGCCAGGGCATAGGCAGGAGCGGTAGCAGTAGGCAGGTAATCCAATTTATTGCCGCTCATTCGATTCGTGACCAAGACATTTCCACAGCGGATTCGGCACGCCAACTTCCAGGCCTCGGTTAAGGCTGTTAGGTCGGCATCCGATAGCATTCTTTGCTCGGCTGCCACCTTTAAGGCTTCCAAAGTCCCCGTTACCCGCAGCTGGGGACAGGAAATTGCTCCCTGCAGCTGCAGCAATTGGGAAACCCACTCCACATCACTAAGTCCTCCTGGCCCCAGTTTTACGTGCAGCGACGCGTCCTGTCCTCCGGGAATTCGCTCATTTTCCATCCGGGCTTTCAGCAGGCGTATTTGCCGGGTAGCACCCTCGTCAAGCGGGCGTTCATAACGAATCGGATCAATAGTTTCAGTGAAACGCGCTATTAGCGCCTGGTCACCACCAAAGGCGCGCGCCCGCAGCAACGCCTGTATCTCCCAAGGCTCGGCCCAACGTTCATAGTAGTCACGCAGAGCTGTTAAGGAGCGGGACAGCACCCCGTCCTCCCCCTCGGGACGCAGCCCGTAGTCTATTTTCAAACTGGGGGCGGCTGCGGGCCGATTCATTTCTTCTTGCAGTCGCATCGCAAAGAGGACCGCAATCCGGGAAGCCTCCGGGGCAGGTAGTTTAGCGTTCGCTAACAAAGTAGCATGTGTAGAAGTATCCCCCAGGTGGGGCGCCGGTATACTGGCTACCACCCCGGGCTCGCTCCAATGCGGATCTATTAAGGCCGAATGCACTACTAACAGGTCGGCATCGGAGGCATAGGCAGATTCCCGTCCTCCCCCGCGCCCCATCGCCACTAGGGCAATCCGGGGAATATTTTTCTCTTTAGCCGATAGCTCGCGCAGGATTACTTGGCTGGCAGCAGCAATGGTCGCATCATTAATAACGGTAATGGCTGCCTGGGTAGAGATGGGATCTAAATGGTTAACCACGTCTCGCAAAGCACAACGCAGCAGTTCTCGACCCCGGGTTTGGCGAATCAAATCTATCGCAGCTGAACTGTCCTGGTGACGTCGCGATAAGGCCTCCATCTCGGCATATAACTGAGCATAACTGCGGGTAGCTAGCTTTTCATCGTCATCTAACCACTGTACCGCTTCGGGTACATGTTCCAGACGCTGAGCTATATAGGGGCTGAGCGACAAAATGCTACACAGACGATGAGCCACCCGGGAGGAATCCCGCAACAGTCCCATATACCAATGGGATTTCCCGATCGACTCCGAGAGACGACGAAAACGCAGCAAGCCAGCATCGGGGGAAGGTCCTTCCGCCAACCAGCCCAGCAATACCGGCAGAATATGACTCTGAATTTGGCTACGTCGAGAAACCCCGGAGGTCAAAGCCGCAATATGTCCCAGGGCTCCGCGCGTATCCCGGTATCCGGCCAACCGGAGGCGATCGGCTGCCGCCTGTGGGTTGAGGGCGGCCTCGGCTTTAGATAGCCCCGCAGTGGCCGGCAGCAAGGGACGATAGAAAATATCTTGTTGCAGGGCGCGGATTTGGAGTTTTAGCTTTTCCCAATAGCTGGTGAGTTCCCCGCTCTTCCCAAAGCGTTCTTGACGCAAAGACCTGCCCACTCGGCGCTCATCCTCGCGGTTCTGCGGGAACAGATGGGTACGTGACATCCGCTGCATTTGCATCCGGTGTTCGACAACCCGCAAGAACCGGTAGGCATCTGCCAGTTGCCGAGCAGAGTCCCGGCCGATATAGCCACCCTGAGCAAGCGCGTCTAGCGCTTGCAGCGTGGGACGCACTCGTAAGCTTTCATCGGTACGTCCATGCACCATTTGTAGCAGTTGCACCGAGAACTCTATATCGCGCAGTCCCCCGGGCCCCAGTTTTAGTTCCCGACCAGCTGTAGGGCTAGGGATAGATTCTTCTACCCGAATCCGCATTGCTCGAGTGTCATTGAAGAAGCCTTCCCGCTCGACTGCTGTCCACACTAGCGGCCATACTGCCTGCATATAGGCATCTGCCACCCGGGGAGACCCGGCTGTGGGACGAGCTTTTAACAGCGCCTGAAACTCCCAGGTTTTCGCCCATTTTTGGTAGTACTTGGCATGCGCAGCTACGGTGCGACAGGTGGCTCCATCTTGTCCCTCCGGGCGCAGCGCTAGATCGATAGGCCACAGCGGCATCTCGATTCCCGGCCCACAGCAGGCCGCCGATATCCCGATTGCTAAGCGGGAAGCCACTTCCAGAGCCTCGTCCTCGCTAAGAGTGCTATTTTCGGCGGGCTCGGCCACGTAGATCAGGTCAATGTCACTGTGATAGTTAAGTTCTTCGGCTCCCGTTTTCCCCAGGGCAATCACCGCAAAATCTACCTCGCCTGCCGGATCATATTTTGCGCGTGCCAAGGCGAGGGCGCCTTCTAAAGTGGCATCGGTGAGGGCGCTGAGTTTGCCGGCTACCACGGAAAAGAAAGCTAAGGGATCGGGGTGGGAGGCGTCCTCGGCAACTATTTGCAGTAGCTGGGAGCGGTAGGCGCGGCGCAGGTCATTGAGGTCGCGCTGAGCCGCTACCCAGGTGTCTGCCCGGATTTGTTGGGCACCCAGAGTCTGTAATATTTCCTGGCGTACTCGCTGGCGGTAACGGTTCACTAGGTCGAGCTCTTGCGTAACTAGGTAGCGGCTGCCATCCCAGTAGGCATCTTGCTCTCCGGCCTGCAGATTGGAGAGGATCTGGGGGTGAGAGACCAGGTAATCACCGGCAAAACGAGAAACTCCGCAAATAGCTATCACTAGGGCTCGCTGACGAGGATTTTCCGCCAAATATTTCCCGGTATTTTGCCCTGCTTCTAAAAGGTTGGTTAAACACAGTAACACTTGATCGGGGTGGGCAGAAGCCGATAGTTCCCGCCAAAAATCTTCATTTTCTACTAGCGGGGCAAAGACCGGGCTATTTACCCAGCTTTCGGCGCGCGCAACTTCGGTAACCCCACTAGAGCGCAGGCGCGAAGCGAGAGTAACTGGTCTAGCCATAGCTATACTCGCAAAAACTTCGCTAGTTCTCCCCGGGTAATTTGCGCAGAGTATTCGCGCCATTCCCGCTCTTTATTGCGCAATACATAGGAGAAGACTTCCTCCCCCAATACCTTGGCCATGAACTCGGATTGGCGCAGCTCCGACAGGGCTTCTTCCAAAGTCAGCGGGAGAGCGGGGATTCCTTGGGCGCGCCGCTCCTTATCCGACAGGCGCCAGACATCATCCTCGGTTTCCAGGGGGAGCTTCATCTCTTTCTCAATCCCGTCCAGCCCCGCAGCCAGCAACGCGGCATAGGCTAAATAGGGATTAGCTGCCGGATCCGTGCCCCGATATTCGATGCGGGCATCGCCGGCTTTTTCTGGTTTATAAAGTGGCACCCGCACCAACGCGGAACGGTTGTTGTGTCCCCAACAAATATAGGAGGGAGCCTCCGAGCCTCCCCAAAGCCGTTTATAGGAGTTGACATGCTGGTTTACTACTGCCGAGTATTCCCGGGCGTGGGCAAGCAGTCCGGCGGTAAAAGCCTGTCCGGTGGCAGAGAGCTGATAAATATCGCTGGCACCATCGTAAAAAGCGTTATGTTCGCCCTCGAAAAGTGACATATGGGTGTGCATTCCGCTGCCGGCCTCGCCCGCCATGGGCTTCGGCATAAAGGTGGCCACCATATCGTCTTGCATCGCGATCTCTTCAATCAGGATCCGGAAAGTCATAATGTTATCGGATCCAGTCAGGGCATCGGAGGCGCGTAGGTCGATCTCGTTTTGCCCCGGCCCGTTTTCGTGATGCGAAAACTCGACCGAGATTCCCATTTCTTCCAGCATTGCCACTGCCCGGCGGCGGAAAGAATTGTCTCCCCCGTTAGGCACATGATCGAAATAGGAGGCATTGTCAATAGGACGCAGCGGTGCATCTAAGGAAGTTGGCGGCTGCAGCAAGTAGAACTCGATTTCGGGGTGAATATTAAAGGTAAAACCCAGATTGGCGGCACGTTCTAGCTGCCGCTCTAGTACCCGGCGGGGATCGGAACGGGCGGGCTGGAGATCCGGGGTATAGACATCGCAAAACATCCGCCCGACTTCGGCATCCTCGCCCCGCCACGGCAATATTTGAAAAGTGGAGGCATCAGGACGCAGCAACATGTCAGATTCGTAGACGCGAGTAAAGCCTTCAATTGCGGAACCATCGAACCCGATCCCCTCGTTAAAAGCATCCTCAAGTTCTGCGGGGTCAATCGCTACTGATTTTAGAGAACCAGACACATCGGTAAACCAGAGGCGAATAAACTGTACCCCTAGTTCTGCAATCTTTTGTAGTACATCCTCTTGCGCTGAGTCCACGATATTCCTTACTGTCTGCCGGTATTAAGGGTTTAAGCTATTTGTTCCAGATTGGCTAGTTACCGGACGCTACCGGGCATGTGCCCACCAACGTCCATCGCCGCTGCGTCCACACTTGAGCGGCAAGCTGAATGCCTCTGAGAGGTTTTCACTGGTCAACACCTGATCAATTTCGCCGCTAACCATGATTTTACCTTCCTTCATCAGAGCGGCGCGATTAAAAGATGCCGGTATTTCTTCTAAATGGTGGGTAACCATCACGATTTGTGGTGACTTCGGATCCGAGCTGAGTTCATCGAGGGCAGACAGCAAAAGTTCCCGCGCCTGCAGATCTACCCCCGCTACCGGTTCATCCAAAAGCAAGATTTCCGGGTCAGCCATCAGGGCACGGGCAATCAGTACCCGCTGGCGTTCCCCATCGGAGATCGTAGCTAAGCTGCGGTCTTGTAGAGCTGCCACCCCGAATAATTCCATTAGGTTTTCGCGGCGCTGATAGTCGATATCTTCAAAATCTTGATCCCGTCCGCGCACCATAGTGCCATAAGCAGCCGACAGAATCAGCGCCTTGACGGTTTGCGAGCGCGGGATTACCCGCAGCGCCGCCGTGGAACACAGCCCCACCCGTTCATGCAATTCTTGTACCGGTACTGCCCCTAGCCGTTGCCCTAAAATTTTGGCTTTCCCACTGGAGGGGTAGCTTCGCGCAGCCAGGATCGATACTAGAGTGGTTTTCCCTGCCCCATTGGGCCCCAGGATTACCCAGTTCTCGCCCAGTTTAGTTTTGAAGGAAATGTCCTGAAGGATCTGGTTTCCTCCACGCGTAAAACTGACGTGTTTTAATCGGAGCAGAGTATCCATATCTCCCATCTTAACCAGTGTGCTGGCAGATAAGTGGCGGGGGCGAGCATCTTCCCCAAAGTGCTCGCCCCCGCCACAGCTATTACGTTTCTAACTGCGAGTTTCTCTTACAATAGGGAGCGGTATAGTTCCACAGTTTTATCGGCAACGGTCTGCCAGGAGAATTTTTCTTCCACCCGTTTACGTCCGGCTTTGCCCATTTTTTTGGCCAGCTCGGGATCTGCAAGCAGTTTTGTGATCCGCTCGGCCATGTCCCGGTGGAATTTCTCGGGATTCGTGGGGGTACCGCTGCCGTCAGTTAATTGTTCGATTGGCACTAGATAGCCAGTTTCGCCCTCGGCAATGCAATCGGGAATTCCCCCGGTAGCGGTGCCCACCACCGGCAGCTCCATCGCCGCGGCCTCGAGGTTCACAATCCCCATTGGTTCGTAAATTGAAGGAGTAACAAACACCTGAGCCGCAGACAAAATATTTACTAGCTGGTCATGCGGCAGCATTTCTTCAATCCAGATGATGCCACTGCGCCGAGCTGATAGCCCCTCTACCAATCCGCGGACTTCTTTTTCAATCTCCGGGGTATCTGGTGCCCCCGCACACAGCACTACTTGTGAATCTGCCGGAATCTGCTCGATAGCCTGCAAGAAGTGCGGTAGCCCTTTTTGCCTAGTTATCCGGCCTACGAAAACCACAGTCGGTATCTCGGGGTTAATCCCGTGATTAGCCAGGGTTTGGGCAACCGCTTCCTGGTCGGTGGGTAGCGCCCAATCGGTTAGATCCAAACCATTATGGATAACGTGGACTTTATCCGGATCTATCTGTGGGTAAGCCCGTAAAATATCTTCCCTCATCCCGTGGGAGACCCCCACCACCGCATCGGCTGCCAAATAGGCAGTTTCTTCAGCCCAGGAAGACAGGTTATAACCGCCCCCGAGTTGTTCGCGTTTCCAAGGACGCAGCGGTTCTAGGGAATGAGCGGTCACCACATGCGGGACTTCGTAGAGTTTCTTTGCCCAGTGACCCGCCATATTGGCATACCAGGTATGGGAATGCACCAAGTCGGCTTGCTCGCAGTGCTGCGCCATCTGTAAGTCGATTCCCAGGGTACGAAGGGCAGCGTTATCCCCGTCCTGCTTGCGGCAATAGTCATATCCGGTAACCTGGATTTTCCCGCCATCGTCGGGGCGCGGACCATCGAAGCAATGTACCCCCACCTCAATTCTTTCTGCCAGAACCTTTGCCAGCTCAGTGACGTGGACGCCAGCGCCACCATAAACATGAGGGGGATATTCTCGGCTCAATAAATCGACACGCATTTTGGGGATCCTTTCCTAGGTGACCTTTAATTTTGCCGCTATCTACTAGATTAGTGGAATCGGGCAGGCACGGGGCAGAAACGGGAAATCCCGCGTTCCATCCCAATATTAAAAATCCCATCCCAAAGAGGCAATCTGCTCTGACTTTGGAGATGTGGCTAAGAAGGAAAACAAATATTTTTTAAATTCTTCGTAAGCGGACTATTACCGTTTAATTAATCGAGCCCAAATCCCCTCGCAGCACCTATGGCTTGGCATATGCTGACGTCATGGGTAAAAAAAATGTTTTAGCAATGATTCTGGCTGGCGGTGAAGGCAAGCGCCTGATGCCCCTTACTTTAGATAGAGCGAAACCGGCGGTTCCCTTTGGCGGTACTTATCGCTTGATTGATTTCGCGCTTTCCAATGTGGTGAACTCCGGGTATTTACGCTCGGTGGTACTCACCCAATATAAATCGCACTCGCTGGACCGCCACTTAGCTACCACTTGGCGGATGTCAGATTTGCTAAGCAACTATGTAGCCCCCGTGCCTGCCCAGCAGCGACGTGGCAAACACTGGTACCTGGGCAGTGCAGATGCGGTCTACCAGTCGCTAAACATTGTGCGCGATGAGAATCCGGACTACATCCTGATTATCGGGGCGGACAATATCTATCGCATGGACTTTTCTCAAATGGTCGATGACCATATTAAATCCGGTCTACCTTGTACGGTGGCCGGGATTCGGCAACCGATTGAGCTTTCCAGCGCTTTTGGGGTAATTGATCAAACGAATGGAACGATTAATCGCTTCATCGAAAAACCCGATACCTGCGAGGGTCTGCCTGATGATCCCACTAAGTTCTTGGCTTCGATGGGCAACTATGTGTTCACGACCAAAGACTTAGTGGCAGCTTTGGAAGAAGATGCCAAGAATGAAGAGTCAAAGCACGATATGGGCGGGGATTTGGTGCCCTATTTTGTGAAACATGGCGGAGTAAACTGCTATGACTTCATCGAAAACGAAGTTCCGGGCGCTACCGATCGCGACCGCGATTATTGGCGCGACGTGGGCACCATTGATGCCTTCTATGAGGCGCACCTGGACTTGCTGTCAGTATCTCCGGTTTTCAACCTCTATAACTTTGACTGGCCAACCTACACGAAGTTAGACGCCTGGCTACCCCCCGCTAAGAGTACCTTTAACGATGAGACTCGCCGGGGCATGGCGCTAGATTCGATTGTTTCTCCGGGGGTAATCATTTCCGGGGCGCGTGCGGAGCGCTCCATGCTCTCTCCCATGGTGCATCTACATTCTTTCGCTTCTGTAGATGGTTCGGTACTGATGAACGGGGTCGATGTGGAACGCTCCGCGGTGATCCACAATGCCATCTTGGATAAGAATGTACGAGTTGCCGAAGGAGTTCAGATCGGGGTCGATCACGACAAAGACCGCGAACGGGGCTTTACAGTTTCCGAGGGCGGGATCACCGTAGTACCCAAGGGAACCATTGTGGATCATTAAGCTATTACTAGCTAATTTGCCGGGGAGCATTTCCTTTGAAGTGCTCCCCGCGCTGTATCTAAAAGAGCGCGTAAAACCGCAATAGCAAAGTGAAAGCAAACGGGGATGCGTCGCACCTAAACGCGCAGCGAGGCATGGAAAACCCCGGTTAGCTCCCCACTACCACCGCTAAGAGCATTAAAACCTGGAACTTTAAAAGCAATAGCGGTAGCGGTGGACACCCCATAAGGCACGCCAGCGTTTTCCGGAGCCAAAAGCTGGGCAGTCATAGAAATAATCGGCTCATGCCCCACCACCAAAATGGCTTTACCGCCGGCAGGAGCGTACTCGCTTACTAGCCGCAGTAACCGTTCCGGAGAGCAATGATACAGCTCGTCCTCTGCCAGTAGCTGCGCATCCGGGTAAGCCCGCCCAAGCTGCTGAGCAGTTTGAGTGGCGCGATCCGCCGTAGAATGCAAAATCAGCGTTACTTCAACGCCTTCTTTTACCAGAAGCGCGCCTAACTCCCGCGCCTGCTGCACCCCGGCCGGGGTCAAAGGACGGCCGTGGTCCCCTCGACCGTAACCAGCCTGGGCATGCCGCACCAGCGTTAATACGTAGTTCATAGCTCTATCCTAGCTATGCCTCTAGAATGAAAACTAAGGACAAGGAGAGGTATGGCTTTAGCTAAAGGACCAGAAGACAATATTTGTTCGGCGCGCGGATGCGAGAACCCGGCAACCAAAGCGGTGCTATGGCGTAACCCTAAGATTCCCCGCCCCGTACATAAAACCTGGCTGACCTGCGATGAACATACCGACTTTTTGCAGCAGTACCTGGCTTATCGCTCTTTCCCCACTAAAGTAGTGCCTTTTAGCGAGGTAGATAGCGCTACTTTTGATTAGCCCCGGATTACCCACTACCGACAGCAAAGCACTGAACAAGACCGGCACCTAGCTACGTCAGCTCGACTAAATCTAGGTAGTCATCGCTCCATAAATCTTCATCCCCATCCGGCAGCAACAGTACCCGCTGCGGATTGAGCGCCTGCACAGCCCCCGGATCGTGGGTTACCAACACTACTGCCCCCTCGTACTGGTCGAGGGCGTGCAAGATTTCTTCCCGAGAGGCCGGATCTAGGTTATTAGTAGGCTCATCTAGCAGCAGCACATTGGCGCCGCTTACCACCAGGGTGGCCAGTGCTAGCCGGGTTTTTTCTCCCCCCGACAGCACGCTGGCGGGTTTGAAAGCGTCCTCACCCGAAAATAAGAACTGTCCCAAAATGTTACGTACGTGGGTTTCATCTAGGTCGGGAGCCGCCGCGGTCATATTTTCATAAACCGTGCGGGCAGGATCTAGGGTTTCGTGTTCTTGCGCGTAATAGCCCAGTTTCAGGCCGTGACCGGGAACGACTTCCCCCGCATCTAGCTCCTCGATCCCGTTTAGTAGCCGCAGCAGCGTAGTCTTCCCGGCACCGTTTTCCCCTAAAACCACCACTTTGCTGCCGCGATCGATTGATAAATCAAGGCCGGAAAATACCTCTAGGCTGCCATAAGATTTCGCGAGGCCGCGCGCGTTCAGTGGCACTTTGCCGCAAGCTAGCGGAGTGGGAAAACGCAGGCGGGCAACTTTTTCGGCCTTGGTTTCACTCCCGGCCTCTTTTACCAGTTCTTCGGCTCGGCGTAGCATTTGTTGCGCCGCGACTGCCTTAGTGGCTTTCGCTCGCATTTTTTCACCTTGCTCGCGCAATGCCTGTGCTTTCGCTAAAGCGTTTTGACGCTCCCTACGCCGCCGCGCCTCATCTTGGGCGCGTTGCTTCAGGTAGGCATCCCAACCCAGTTTGTATTGGTCAATCACTGCCCGGGAGGCATCCAGGTACCAAACCTGGTTTACAGTGTCTTGTAGCAGCGCCGTGGAGTGGGTAACCATTACGAAGCCGCCGGCATAGGTGCGCAGGAAATCGCGGAGCCAAATAATGGAATCATGATCTAAGTGGTTGGTGGGCTCATCTAAAAGCAGTACGTCTGGCTGGGAAAACAGTACCCGCGCCAGTTCTACCCGGCGGCGCTGCCCTCCCGAAAGCGTGGCGAGTGGCTGAGTTAGTGCGTCTTGGTCAAGCCCTAAGTTATGAGCGATCTGCATAGCTTCCGAGCGGGCAGCATACCCGCCTAGCCGAGTGAACTCTTCATCTAGGCGGGCGTATCTTTCTATCGCCTTGGCCTGGGTTTCCCCACTGGTGGTAGACATTTTTTCTTGAGCGTTCTCGATTGCCCGCAACGTGCGATCCAAATCCCGCACCGCCATGATCCGGGAAATCCCGTCCTTTTGCTTTACCCCGACCGCCGGGTCCTGTGACAGATACCCTACTGACCCGGAGGAAGTAACTTTGCCTTGAAAATCGATATTGTCGATTAGTTCTTGAGCTTCGTCCTCGCTAAGAGAGCCGCTGGAGCGATGTTTACCGAGAGCAACTAGCGCCGCGATTAGGCGCATAGTAGTGGTTTTACCAGCACCATTGCGCCCGACTAGGCCAATGCGCATTCCTTTATCAATCCGCAAATTGGTGCGGGAGACCAAGAGCCGCTGCCCGATCCGCACTTCCATATCTTGCGCATTAATCACGGTGTGGATTCTACCCAGGTGCTGCCAGTAGTTAAAACCGATACGGCTATTCCCTGCCCCGGCGCTTTCCCGTATTTTCGAGGATAGGAGTAGGTCGGAGCGGGTTGCAGCTCCGGCAGAGTAGGTGGAGGTGAAGAATAACCATGTTTTGTGGCTTCTATATTTCCCTACTGGGAAAGCCAGATAGCCCCCTACCGGAGATTAGAGAGGATAGCGAACCGCTAGTTAATGCTATCTACGCCTGGCAGCACACTTTCATCGCGGACTTTCCACTCCGATATGACCATGGAGAAATCTGGCAGGTTGCAGAAGCTACTGTAAAACCCGGACAGCAGCATATTGCAGCGACCGCATATTTTATTGCTCCCAGCTTTACGGATTCACCAGCTGCTATATCTCAGATGCTGGAGGCATTTTGGAAAGCTACTGAAAAGCTTTACCACCTCCAGATTTCAGAAGTTATTTTTCAGTTTGATCCCACTACCAGCGCAGATTTCTCCCAGCTGGCTCCGAATTTCAGCAGCTACCAGGCAGCTGCTCAATGGATGGAGTGCGAATTCATTCCTGCGACCACCACCGCTATTTTATCCGTCACCGCAGATACCCGGTCAGCTTCGCAAGCTACTAGGGAAGCGAAAGCCTTCATTAACTCCTGCGGAATTTCCGTAACCTCTGATAGCCCGCGCGATTTTACCCTTACGCAAGACGGCAGCGCGAAAATACCTGAGGATCGTTACCGGGCACTTATTCCGGGGTGGGATTCCATCAGTATTTCTTGGCTCTTGGCGGCGCTAGTTGCTAGCTATGCCCCGAAGATTCAAGAAAAGCTTACTATTTCCATTGCATTAGATCCCTTATCCTCCGGTGCTGACTCCTAGCTAAATCCTAGTACCCTGACAGTGCGGAAAGTCGGTTGCTTTCAGGTCTTAATCGCAGCATATTTTCATTACTAACCCTAAAGTGCAGTAAACATACCGCGATCTCGGCGAAGCTACTTCGCTAGGACAACTGGGATGATTACAATGGTTCTTTAGCAAAGGTGCTGTAACAAAAGGGAAAAGTCATGCCCGTAAATCTGAGCCGCAAAGATATTCAGGCTATTGATGCCGCCAAAGCCTACTATGGGGGTCTTCCCCAAAATGAGGTGGCGGCGCGGCTGGGGGTTTCGCGCCCTACGGTTTCTAAGCTGCTGCGTTATGCCCGCGCCAAAGGATACGTAAAAATCACCGTTAATGACCCCCGCCTAGCGGATTCTTCAACCGCTAAAGCTTTAATGACGCGTTTTGGCCTGGAGGAAGCGGTGGTGGTTTTTCCCAGCGCTCCCGCCGATAGCGAAGTTCGCAAAGCCCTGGGGGAAGCCGGCGCCCGAATGGTGGAAAAGGTGGTTAAGGATGGTGACACCGTGGGGGTTTCCTGGTCACGCACCATTGAAGAGATCTCTAAGAATCTCACCGCCCAGCCGCGCAAGAAGGTTCAGATCGTGCAGCTGCGCGGAGGAGTGGGCGGGTTTGCGCGCGGACAAAGCGAGATCGAGGCCGTCAATCGTTTTGCTGAAGCTTTTAACGCTCAGGCGCACCTATTGGGAGCACCCACCGTGTTTCAAAGCGCCGAAGCCAAACAGGCGATGATGAAAGAGCAGCAGGTAGCGGCGGCTTTAAAACGCGGACGAGAATCTCGGATAGCCGTCTTCACCGTGGGGGATGCGGCCAAAAGTTCTTATCTTTTGTCCCTGCCTACCCTCTCGCGGGATGTGAAACTGATTTTAGAGCAGAAAGCAGTCGGCGATATTTGCTCCCGCTTCATCGACACTCACGGCCGGGTGTGTTTGTCGGAGCTAAATGACCGTACAATGGCGATTACCCTGGCGCATCTGCGGCGGATTCCCGAAAAAATAATGGTTGCCGGAGGGGGCGCCAAAGTCGCGATTATCCGGGTCGCCCTGGAACACGGTTACGCTAATCGCCTAGTAATTGACGCCGCTACCGCCGCGCAAGTATTAGACATGCGCGCAAACTAGCTAGTACCCGGCGAGCGGAACTCTATGCTGATCGAGAGCCAGCATCTGACGGAACAAACACAAACCTGCATGCCCAGTCAAGCAATAAGGGCTGCGCGGTGTGAAATATGCGGCTAACAGGACTTTAGAGATAAGCAATGTCGCTACTCCCCCGCTAGGATGAGGGTATGACTGATATTAGTAACTTGCGTAAACCCAAAGCTTGGATGAGCGATATGGATGGCGTGCTGGTACACGAATCGCTAGCTTTGCCGGGCGCGAATGAGTTTATCGAAACTCTCAAGGAAAAGAATATTCCCTTCCTGGTATTGACCAATAACTCTATTTTTACCAACCGCGATCTCTCGGCACGGCTGGCATCATCAGGGTTAGAGGTTCCCGAAGACCGCATCTGGACTTCGGCTAACGCTACTGCCGAATTCTTAAATAGCCAGTCCCCCAAGTCGACCGCATTCGTTATTGGGGAAGCCGGATTGACCACCGCAATCCACGAGGCAGGTTATGTAATGACCGAAAGCGATCCGGAATATGTAGTCCTGGGGGAAACCCGCTTCTACGATTTCGTCAATATTACTAAAGCTATCCGCCTGATTGAAAAGGGTGCCAAGTTTATTTGTACCAACCCGGATACTACCGGCCCTTCTGAGGATGGCACGCTCCCTGCAGTAGGATCCGTAGCGGCCATGATTACCAAGGCTACCGGTCGTAAACCCTATTTCGTGGGCAAACCGAATCCGATAATGTTCCGAGCTGGTCTTAATAAGCTGGGAGCCCACTCCGAAGATGCGGCCATGGTCGGTGACCGGATGGATACCGATATTCACGCCGGGGTAGAAAGCGGCATGGATTCTTATTTGGTACTTTCGGGTTCTACTGCCCGGGAAGATATCCAGAAGTTCCCGTTTAGGCCGAAAGCCGTTTTCGACGGGATCGGTGACCTATTGCCCCTTCTCGGATAGCCAGTTTCGCACCGAGAATTCGGGCTATATATGCTGGGAGGCTCCCGGCTAATGGCCGGGAGCCTCCTGCTATTTAGCAGGTTGCAATCCTAATCAGTCAGCGTTCCCAAAGTAGCTACCATCACGGCTTTAATGGTGTGCATCCGGTTTTCTGCTTGGTCAAACACTACTGAACGTTCCCCACAGAAAACCTCATCGGTAACTTCCAGAGCCTCAAGACCTGTTTTTTGGTAGATGTCTTCCCCCACGGTGGTGGCACGGTCATGGAAAGCGGGTAGGCAGTGCAAGAATTTTGCCTGCGGCCCCGCCGCCTCCATTAGCTGCGCATTCACCTGATAGGGCAATAGCAGCTTAATCCGCTCATCCCAGACTTCTTTCGGCTCTCCCATCGAAACCCAAACATCGGTATACAAGAAGTCGGCATCTTTAACCCCGGCTGCCGGATCATCGGTATGGGTGATTTTAGCGCCGGTTTGAGCCGCAATTTCATGGGCTTTATCTATCCAGCACTGTTCATTCCACAGCGGCTTAGGCCCGATAATCCGCACGTCCATGCCCATCATCGCCCCGGAAATCAGCAGCGAATTCGACATATTATTGCGGGCATCCCCCAGGTAGGCAAAAGAAATATCACGCAAGTCTCGCCCGGAATGCTCCATCATAGTGAGCTGGTCACAAAGCATTTGGGTAGGATGCCACTCATCAGTGAGACCGTTCCAAACCGGCACCCCCGATAGGCGCGCCAAAGTTTCTACGTCCTCCTGGCGGCGTCCTCGAAACTCAATCCCGTCATAGAAACGTCCCAGTACTTGCGCGGTGTCTGCCATAGATTCCTTATGCCCAATTTGGGAAGCCACCGGGTCTAGGAAAGTTACATGCGCGCCCTGGTCGTAAGCAGCTACTTCAAAAGAGCACCGCGTGCGAGTAGAAGTTTTTTCAAAAATCAGGGCGATATTTTTCCCTTTTAGATAAGGCTGCTCGCTTCCTGCATGTTTGGCTGCTTTTAGCTCCGCCGCCAAATCCAGCAAGTACCGCCACTCCTCGGCGGTAAAATCAAGTTCTTTTAGAAAATGGCGACCAGATAGTAATGCCACAGTTTAACCTTTCTATTTATTTCTTTCCCCTGCCTTACTGGGGGTTAAAGCTAATTATCAATGGCTTGACGCTCGAGGGGACAAGTCATGCACCGCGGTCCCCCGCGTCCGCGTCCGAGCTCCGCACTGGGCACTTCCAATACCTTTATCCCTTGTGAACGCAAATACTCTATAGTTTGCCAGTTGCGATCATAGGAAGTGACCACATTCTCGCTCAATGACAGCAGATTACAGGCATCGTTCCATTGTCCGCGTTCAGCTCCACTATCAGATTGGGGAGTCTGCAAAATATTTACCGATGATACTCCACTGGCCTGGGCTAAGACCTGATGCATCTCCTCTGCGGGATATTCCCGCCAGGAGATTTTCTCGCCCTGTCCGCGACGGGCAATAACGCTCGGCAACATCCCCAGTTTCTTGTACTTATAAAAAGTATCTCGATTAACCATAGTTAGCACCGTGTCCAGGTGCATTTGCGCGCGTTCCATCGGCATTAGCAGCCCGGTAACCATTTCTATTGACGAGGACGGATCCAGCAATAGCCGGGAAGCTAAACGCTCGAAGCCTGCGGGACTGGTGCGCTCGCCCATTCCGACCAGCACCGAGGTGGGAGACAGGATTTCCACATCCCCACCTTCGCTGGAGGCTGGGCTATCGGCTATCCCCGCGCCATACTGGGTGAGATTATCGCTAAAATCTGGGTGGAAATGATAGACGGCCTGTAGATTTAGGGTTTCGCGGCGGCGGGCAGTTTTTTTCATGGCCGAGAGCATGACTCCCTTGCCGATCCAGGCAGAAGTATCCCGAGTGAACAGGTGATTAGGGAGCGGCCCCAAAACAAAATCTTCCCGGTCGACTCGCGCCAAGACTGCGGAAAATAATGACCCTAGTTCGGCCTCGATTTCTGCGCGAGTCAGCCCGCTAATCAAGATTTGAGCTAGCTTTTGACTATCCTGCGCGGCCAGATATTCTCTGAGCGGCTCGCTAAGCGCCACCCCAAAATACCGATCATCAATAGTCTGTTCCAATAGCGATTTTCGTGCTGGCTCCAAGTCTAAAGTCTGGGCTAAGAGATCTTGCAGATACACGACCTCGGCACCTTGGGAAGCAAGCGTAGCGCTAAAGGTATCGTGATCTTCGTGAGCTTTTTCTAGCCACAAAATATCGTCGAAGAGTAGTTCCTCGCGATTAGAGGGAGTCAGGCGGTCAATTTCTCTCCCGGGGCGGTGTACCAATACTTTTTCTAGTTTCCCGACCTCAGACCAGACTCCACGCACCATGGATTTCCCCTTGCTAGATTATCTGCAAGCCTATTTTATCCCATTAAACGTTGAAGCCGAGAGCGCGCAGCTGCTCGCGTCCTTCCTCGGTAATCCGATCCGGTCCCCACGGGGGCATCCACACCCAGTTAATTTGGACGCGGCTAGCCATTGAGCCCAAAACCCATTGGGTTTGTTCTTCCAACATATCGGTAAGCGGACAGGCTGCGGAAGTCAGTGTCATCTCGACGATTACTGTCCCGTCGGTTTGAATCTCTACCCCGTAAATCAATCCCAAATCTACAATATTAATCCCGAGTTCCGGGTCGATTACATCTTTTAAGGCTTCCAGTACGTCCTCTTCAGTGGGCAGCGCCCCCGCAGGAGGAACCGCGACAGACTCTCCGCCAGACCTCGGATTTTCACTTGGATTCACAGGAGTAGATTCTGCAGACTGGTCTGCGCGGTTAGCTGCTGGCAGATTGTCTGCACCCCCGTGTTCGGCGTGCTGATGTACTTTAGATGGCTGATAGGGGCCGGCATTTTCATTACCGGCTGCCACTTCTTGAAAGCGCTGCGGCACCTCAGCGGTATTTTCCCAAGGACGTTCTTCACTCATTTTCTTGCCTCGCTTGCGTTTTGGCTATTGATTCTCTCAGTGCCATCCAGCCTAAAAGGGCGCATTTGACCCGGTTCGGAAACTTTGAGGTTCCCTGTAGGCTGGCAGCATCTTCCAGAGGATCTAGTATTTCGTCAGGCACTTCTTGCCCGCGCGAATGCATCATTTGATCAAAGTCTTTCCAAAGCTGCTCGATTTCAGCAAGAGATTTCCCTGCCACTAGGTCATTCATCATTGACAGGGAGGCTTGAGAGATCGAACAGCCCTGCCCCTGCCAGGCAAGACCGGATAAAGTATCCCCCTCTAAAGCCACCTCTAAAGTCACCTCATCCCCGCAAGTAGGATTAACTTGGTGGGACGAGGTATCCGAAGGTTCTACCTGACCACTGCCGTGCTTTTCGGCGGCGTGATCCATAATCACCTGCTGATAAAGCTGGTCAAGAGCCGAAACCATTACTTCCCCCTTAAAAAGAAACTACGCACTACTTCTAGACCCGCGATTAAGCGGTCAATATCTTCGCGGGAAGAAGTCAGGGATAGCGAGGCTCGACAAGAGGCTCGCAAACCATAGTGGGCGTGCAACGGGAGGGCGCAATGATGACCCACCCGAATTGCTACGTCCTCGGCATCTAGGACTTGACCTACGTCATGGGGATGAATCCCCGCGAAATCGAAAGCCGCCAGCCCGACCCGTTCCCGGTAATCAGCCGGCCCTAAAAGCCGCAGACCTTTTACGGTGGCTAACCCTTCCAGGAGGTACTGGGTCAAAGCCAATTCGTGGCTACGAATCCGCTCCATTCCCACTTCCTGTAAGTAATCGAGCGCCACCGCCCAGGCATGAATCTGGGCTACCGGTTGCGAGCCCGCCTCGAAACGCTCCGGGACAGGTTGGAAAGTGGTTTTGTCCATGGTCACGTCAGCGATCATGGAACCGCCTGCCAAGAAAGGCGGCAATTGGTCTAGCAATTCTCGGCGACCATAGAGGGCACCAATACCGGTAGGCCCCGCCATTTTATGCCCGGAAAAGCAAGCGAAATCCACTTCTAGGGCTTTAACATCTAGTGGCATATGGGCACTGGACTGACAGGTATCTAACACTACCCACGCCCCCACCGCGTGAGCTGCCTGGATAATCGGCGTTATATCTGTGATCGCTCCTGAAACGTTTGAGGCATGAGTTACCGCCACCACCTTGGTATTGGCAGTAATCGCGTCCAGAGTCTCCAGATCAATCCGCCCTTGCGGATCTAAATCCAGATAGGCGAACTCGCATCCGGTGCGTTGGCTCAGCAATTGCCAGGGCACCAGGTTGGCGTGATGTTCCGCCCGGGTAGTAACTACCCGATCGCCCTCACCCACCAGGGGTGCCCCGCCGGTGATCCCGGGATTAGACAGGGCGTAGGCCAGCAGATTTAGCGCTTCGGTGGCATTCTTGGTCCACACGATTTCATCCGGGGAAGCCCCCACAAAACCAGCCAGTTTTAAGCGCGCGTCCTCGAAATACTGGCTAGATTCATCGGCCAGCAGATGGGTACCGCGATGGACTGCCCCATTCGAGTTTTCGTAGAAAGAGCTTTCGGCCTGAATAACGGAACGCGGTTTTTGCGAGGTCGCCGCCGCATCTAAATACACGATCGGTTTTCCTCCTCGCCCCCGGCGAGAAAGAATCGGAAAATCGGCGCGCAGGCGCGTCAGTTCCCTATCGGTAAATGGCGAATCCATTAGCTTTTTCCTCTCAGAAACCAGCAGGTATTGCTACAAAAAAGGGAGATTACAGGTAGGAGTCGTACCCTTCCACTTCCAGTTTGTCAGCCAGTTCGCTGCCTCCGGAATCTACAATCTTTCCATCGGCGAATACGTGTACGAAGTCCGGTTTAATGTAGTTCAAGATCCGCGAATAGTGGGTGATTACCAGCAGGCCGCAACCTAGTTTTTCATGGGCATGATTAACTCCGGCAGACACGGTGCGCAAAGCATCAATATCCAGGCCAGAGTCAGTTTCATCCAAAATGGCGAACTTGGGGTGCAAAATCTGCATCTGCAAGATCTCTAGCCGCTTCTTTTCCCCGCCCGAAAATCCCGCGTTGAGGTCGCGGTTAGCGAACTGGGGGTCTACCCGCAGGTCTTCCATGGCTTCTTTAAGCTCTTTTACCCAGGTGCGCACCGGCGGAGCTTGACCATCAACCGCGGTGCGGGCAGTACGCAAGAAGTTAGAGACGGTGACGCCGGGAACCTCTACCGGGTATTGCATCGCCAGGAACAAGCCGGCACGCGCCCGATCATCCGGGGAAGATTCCAGGATATTTACCCCGTCCAGGAGAACTTCTCCGCCCTCGATATGGTAACCGGGGTGACCGGCGATCGAATAGGACAGAGTAGATTTACCCGAACCATTCGGTCCCATGATCGCGTGCTTTTCCCCCGAATTCACCGTTAGGGAAGCACCCTTAAGAATATGTTTTATCCCTTCGGGAGTTTCTACCGAAACTTTCAGGTCTTTAACTTCTAGTTTCCCCATTTATTCTTTTCCTTTACTGCGGCTGCAGGCGTCAACATAAACCGCCTGTCCTTTAATTTCAAGCTGATAACAGTTAACTGGCTCGGTGGCCGGCATAGTCGGCTGTCCGGTGTTGAGATCAAACTGGGCACCGTGACCCCAGCATTCGATCGCGCATCCTTCTACGTCGCCCTCGTCTAAAGCTACGTCTCCGTGAGTGCAGAGGGCATCGATGGCATGCCAGCCGCCATCTTCATCGCGCACCACTGCGATCGGGATCTTTTTTCCCCGCGCGTCAGTTACTTCGGCGCGCAGAGCCTGCGCGGGACCGAGAGCGCTGAGGTCGCAAACTTTTTCGAGGCTCATAGCGGATCCGGCCCTTTTTCTAACCGGGAGTCAACCGCCTCTAAGAGACGCTCTTCAATCTTCTCGATTCCAATTTGGCGAATGACTTCCGCGAAGAATCCATGCACCACCATTTTGCGGGCAATATCTTCCGGAATCCCTCGAGATAGCAGGTAGAACAGTTGCTCTTCGTCAAAACGTCCGGTTGCCGAAGCATGTCCTGCCCCCGCAATCTCACCGTTTTCAATCTCTAGGTTAGGTACCGAATCGGCTTTGGCGCCCTGGTTTAACACCAGGTTGCGGTTTTGTTCATAGGAATCAGTGTTGAAGGCTTTCTTACCAATCAGCACGTCCCCAATCCAAACCGCGTGTGCCTGCTGACCTTGCAATGCTCCTTTATAGTGCACATCAGAGCGGCAGTTTTCGGCGCTGTGGTTGACGAATAGACGATGTTCTTGATGCTGTTCAGTGTCAGTGAAGTAGACACCGAAGAGTTCAACTTCCCCGCCTGGTTTATCTAGTTCGATATCGGGGCAAATCCGCACCAGGTCGCCGCCCAGGGTAATCGCAATATGCTTTAGCTTGGCATCTTTTTCGACGCTCATGCGGTGGTTACTGGCGTGAACTGCCGTTCTATCCCATTCTTGAATAGAAACAAATTCTAGCTGCGCTCCGGATTCGACATCAATCTCTATCCCCTGATTCAGCTGGGCCTCCCCAGTGTGCTCCAGGATAACCAGGGCTTTCGCATCCGGTTTCACATCGATGCAGATATGTTGAGCTGCCGGCTGCTGGTTTTCCCCGATCACTTTAATCCGTACCGGCTCGGTCAATTCTTCCGAGATTACTACGTTTACCAGGTCGCGGTGATTGTTCCACTCCACCACGGCAGCGCGGTCTCCGGGCGCTCCCACTTTTCCGTGGATATCACTGTCAGCAGCTATTTCCACATAGGAGGACGCGCCCAGCTCTACCCGCTTAGTTCCGCTCACCACCTGCCCGGCAACTTCAACTCGGGGAGCCTCCCCCTCTAAAGTATCCGCGAGCAGCATTTTGATCCGTTCGAGGGGGGTGAATCGCCAATCTTCCTCGCGTCCGGTAGGCAGAGGGATATCGGCGAGGTGGAACGAGGTGGGACGATCCGCCCTTGAGGGAGCCGCGACTACTTTATGGCCTGTCTGCTTTTCCATTTCGGCCATTACCCCACCGATCCTTCCATTTGTAGTTCAATCAGGCGATTAAGTTCGAGAGCGTATTCCATCGGCAGCTCCCGTGCGATCGGCTCGATAAAGCCGCGCACAATCATCGCCATGGCTTCCGTTTCGCTAAGTCCCCGACTCATCAGATAAAAGAGTTGGTCGGCACTAACTTTAGAAACCGTAGCCTCATGCCCCATCTCTACATCATCGGTCTGAATGTCGACGTAAGGATAGGTATCCGTACGGGAAATCTGGTCGACTAGCAGCGCATCGCACACCACCGAGGCTTTGGAGTGTTTAGCCTCCGGCGCGATCTGTACCAGACCGCGGTAGGAGGAACGACCCCCATTACGCGAAATGGACTTAGAAACGATCGAGGAGGAGGTATTAGGCGCCAGGTGCAGCATTTTCGCCCCGGTGTCCTGGTTTTGCCCTTCTCCCGAGAAAGCCACTGACAGTGCTTCCCCCCGAGCGTTTTTACCGGTCAAGTAAACCGAGGGGTACTTCATATTAGTTTTTGACCCCATATTGCCATCGACCCATTCCATAGTGGCGCCCTCTTCACAGATCGCGCGCTGGGTTACCAGGTTATAGACGTTAGTAGACCAGTTCTGAATAGTGGTGTAGCGCACCCGCGCATCTTTGAGGCAGAAAATCTCCACAATTGCCGAGTGTAGAGAATCCGATTTATAAATCGGCGCGGTGCAACCTTCTACATAGTGAACGTAAGAGCCCTCGTCAGCGATGATTAGGGTGCGTTCAAACTGTCCCATGTTCTCGGTATTGATCCGGAAATAGGCTTGTAGGGGAATCTCTACGTGCACCCCTTTGGGTACGTAAATGAAAGATCCCCCCGACCACACGGCGGTATTGAGAGCAGCAAACTTGTTATCGCCGGCAGGGACTGCTTTACCGAAGAAACGTTTAAACAGGTCCTCGTGTTTGCGCAGCGCGGTGTCAGTATCTAAAAACACCACCCCTTGTTTTTCCAAGTCACCCCGGATTTGGTTGTAGACCACTTCCGATTCATATTGCGCGGCCACCCCGGAAACTAGGCTTTCGCGTTCGGCCTCGGGAATCCCCAGCCGGTCATAGGTTTTCTTGATGTCCTCAGGCAGGTCTTCCCAAGAGTCAGCCACCCGGTCGGTGGAACGCACGAAATATTTAATCTGATCCATATCCAGATCTGATAAATCCGGCCCCCAGTTGGGCATCGGTTTGCGCTCGAAAATCTGCAGTGCCTTCAAGCGACGCTTTAGCATCCATTCGGGCTCGTTCTTCTCTGCAGAAATAAAGCGCACTACGCCCTCATCAAGGCCTCGCCGAGCGCTTTGCCCCGCTGCATCCGAGTCGTGCCATCCATACTCATACTGAGTGCCAATCGAGTCGATTACCTGCTGGTCAGCAGCCTCTTTTTCCTCTTTTGTGGCAATCACCGGCGGTGATGATGTCATTTGTGTTTTTATCCCTCTTTTGTTGTTTCTTCCTGCCCTAGTCTGCCACGTTCACCGGTTTACGGAGAATTTGGGGGGTAGGTAACGCTACCGGCACCGAGGTGGTGCACACATGCTCCCCATCCGCCAAAGTCGCCAACCGTTGGACATGCACGTCAAGAAGACGTGAAAAAGCTTGAGTTTCCGCTTCACAAAGTTGCGGGAATTCGCCGGCTACTTCCTGTACCGGGCAATTTCCCTGGCAAAGCTGTACTGCAAAACCGCCATTGCCCACCTCTCGCACAGTAGCGGCATATCCATCGGCAGTTAAAGCATCGGCGAGCGCGCGCGCCCGAGCCCGCGGATCTACCCCAGCCTCTTTAATCAAGGGAGCATAGCGCCTTTCAATATCGCGAGAATGGGCCGCGGCGAAAGTATCAATCCCATCTGACCCCGCCAACTGTTCTATGAACCCTAAGGCGCGACTGGCCAGTTTGGAGTAGTCTTCGCTGAGCCCTTCGCGTCCTTTTCCGGTCGCCACATAGTGCCGAGCCGGCCTGCCTCGCCCCCGCTTGGTGTGGCCGCAGGTCTCATAAACTGCGATCATCTGCGCAGACTCTAAAGCGGTAATGTGACGACGCACCGCTGCAGTTGTCAGATCTAAAATCTTTGCCAGATGGGCTGCGGTGACCGGCCCTTTTTCGACAATTAAGTCTAAAACTGTTTGCCGGGTCGGTTCCGTTTCGCTCACGCTTCCCTCCTTGCCAATAGACTTTAAACAGTTTAACGCATTTTAGAAACACGTGTCTTGCAAAAATAACTAGTGTTAGACAAGTGTGGCATGGGAAACAAGCAAGCTAGATGTAAACGCGAGAAATAATGCGTCTTGCCCAGGAAAGTTAGCAGTTTTCCGCTTGTTCGCGTTTAGCGGATTTCTCCGGTTAGCCGGGGATATTTAGGGGATCTGGGTGGAAGGGCGCGTCTGCTTCTCGCAAGCCTCCCCACCCCTGACGCAACGCCGCGATCACCGCCAAGATAGAGGCCATTGCTGACGGGTTGTGCAAGCTGCCGGAAAATAGGGCTTCCCGCGCCTGTTCCAAAGAAAACCAGGCAGTTTTCATATCCCGTTCTTCCTCGCAGGCTTCAAAAGGCTTACCGGTGGCCTCACAAATCCCTCTTGCCAGGAATACCCGCAGATGCTCACTACTTCCCCCCGGGGAAGTGAAAAAATCTACTAGTACCCGCCAATTTTCCGCCTTAAGATTGGCCTCTTCCCAGAGTTCGCGTTTAGCTGCGCTCACCCGATCTTCCCCGGCATGATCCAACAGACCCGCCGGAACTTCCCAGAGGAAAGCGCGCACCGGATGCCGGTATTGACGAACTAATAAAATCTCCCAATCGGCGATCTCTCGTGAGGACGGATCCGCGCCGACTACCGGACGCACCGCCGCAATCGCCACTGCTCCGGGGTGGGCGAGATAGTCACGCTTGGCAGCAGGCTCATCGGCGTGCAGCTGCACCTTATCGGTTACAAAATCAAAAACATTTCCCTGGTAGATCAATTGATGATCTTCTACTGGGTAGTTAAAAGCCTCATCGCGCAATTCCATGCTGGTCCCCTTGCTCACAATCTAGATCCTAGCTATTCCCCGCTTGAATTATCTGAGTTAGCTCCGTCCTCAAAATCTGAAGATCCCGTTCCCAGGGCAGAACCTTGTTTTCGTTTTTGTAGCTGCGGGATCAGCAGCGGACTCATTATTAGCGCGCTGCTCAGCGTCGCAATCGCGGCGGCCACAAAAGTTCCTATGACCCCCGGCCATAGCGTCATCAACCATCCGGATAGCCACCAACCGGCAGCCGCCGCCAGCAGTGCCATTAGGAAGGCTTTCAAAGCTGCCGCCCCCACGCCGCTAACTGCTTGCCTGCCTGCTAACTGCCGCAAACCGATTATTAGCCCTACAGCTCCCAGAGTCATACCAACCGATTGCGCCAACCCCAGAGCTAGCAAGATTCCATTTGCCCGGTTAGAAACTATTTCGGGGAGGGTGGCTCCCAATCCCCAGGAAAGTACCGCCACCGTTAGCCAACCGGCAGAGGAGGCCACCACCGCTTGACGCGCCCCTCCCAGGGCATAAAGCACCCGGGAAACGTGATAGACCAGCCCATAGCCCACGATTCCCGGCGCCATCGCTACTAGCGCCCATATCATCCCTGGCACCGGATTGATGCGGGTGAAAATGTCGGTCACCGGGCGCGCCAGGGTGACCAGCAACGCTGATCCGAACAACCCCACGATAGTGACTAAACGGGTAGACGCAGCACATTCGGGATTGAAAGCTGCTTTTCCACCCTGATGTAAAAGTGAAGATAGCCGCGGAAACATCGCGGTCGCGATCGGTACCGCTAATACCGCGTAGGGAAGCATATAGACCGATTGGGAATATTGATAAATCGGCAAAGACCCTTCCGCACCATAGGTACGAGTCACCAAAATAATCACCAGCACGGAGATCTGCTGGGCGATTAGAGAGCCTACTCCCGCGCCCGCTAGCCGCATCGCTTTTCGTCCTCGTCCCTGCCCTAAATGCAAAGTGGGACGCCAGCGAATACCCAGGCGGTAGATAGGGATGAACAGGGGCAGGCTCATAGCCGCTACCCCCGCGGTAGTCCCCCAGCCCAGGACCAAGATAGCGTTATGAGCCACTTTCGCAGGATCAGAAACCGAGGGAGTCAGATAACCAAAAACTGCATAGGTACTGATAACTACCAGGGAGTTAAGCAGCGGCCCTAGGGCGGGCAATAAAAACTTTTCGTGCGCCTGCAAAATACCCGTACCCACGACGCACAATCCATAAAGCGGCACTTGTAGCGCGAACATTTGCAAAAACACGCTGATCAAATGGGCTTGCAGCTGCGGGTCAACCCCCTGGGGACACGGCATTACCTGCCCTATCCAAGGTGCCAGTAAAAACACCGCCAACCCTACCGGAGTAAGCAATACTAAAGCCCAAGTAATCAGGGCTGACGATACCCGCTGTACATCTTTATGCATCCGGTCTGCTATGGGGCCGGCCAAGATGGGGATGGTGACGCCTGCGAGCGCTCCCCCGGCAACCACTTCAAACAAAACGGTCGGTAACTGGTTGGCGGTGGAGTAGGCGTTCGCGAAGGCGCCGGTACCCACCCAAGCTGACTGGGTGAGCCAGCGACCAAAACCAAAAATTCGCGACAGTAAGGTGAGGACGGAGATCAGCCCCACTGCCGAAGCTAGAGCGGGTAGCTGCTTCTTTGCCCGGGGCTTCTTCACCGCCGACGTCCTAGTTGGTCAACAGTGCGCAGGCCCGGAGTATCCGCAATTACCTGCGAAAATGAGATCTTTTCACTAGCGGCAGTAAGGGTTACTATCCCAAGGACGCCGATAATCTTCCCGCCGGTGCCAGTCTTTTGCGCCCAAGCTGAGCCCAGCAATGCCCCCAGGGCATTGGCACCGGTATCCCCCAGCATTTCTCGCTCCCCTAAGTCAGCAGGTAAAGCTAGCGCACTGGCGGCTAGGGCTCCGCCCGCTAAAGGAGTCGCCGTCCCATTTCCGGGAATCAATGGTAAAGCTGCCAAGGCTCCCACTTTCAAGCAGCGTCCCGGGCGCAGGTCGAATAGGTTCGCCAAGTTAGCGCTGCCAGCAATCAGCATGGTGTCCAGTACCCAGGTTCCTAGCCCGGTTCCCCGTGAACGCCCGATTCCCAGCGCTCCCAGGGCGGCACCGGTTCCGATCCCCACTATTTTCAGGGCTCCGGTAGTAACTTTTCCTTGCGAAAGCGCGTGTAAGTGCCCATGGAAACCCTTGGGTACCGTCGGTTTTTCCTTTTTTGTTTCCGTGGTTTCGGGGGAAGATCCCGAAACGGTTGACTGCGACGCAACCGCAGTGTCCGCGTCCTGAACGGGAAGTTCCGCGCGAGTATCATCCAAATAGCCTAGGACAGCTCCGGCAGCTACCGGGAGCACCGTTCCTACTCGCGCGGCGCGATCACCCGCTAGCGAAGCTCCACTTGCCAAGCAGGCAGCGGCAACTTTTATCCCTCCCGTAAGCGAGACCGTTCGCCCCTGGAAATTTTGCCGTTGATAGCGCCGGGAAACCTGGGGGGACAGGTGGTGCAGCAAGTATTTTCTTGCTAAGAAAAATCCGGCTCCGGCAGATAGAACTCCCCCGATTGCGCGTGCCACTACTGTCCCTCCGGAGAAGCCTGTGGAATTGGGGGAATAAGCTGGGTAGCGTAATGCTCGGTACCGTAGGCCTGATTATTTCCAGCTTCATCAGCTAACAGAGCAAAGGGGGTGGACACATTACTCATCACTGACCCGATGGCATCAACGGTGGTCATCTCGAGCTTTTCGGCACGAATCTGCGCTAAATAGTCACCTTCGTTCTTGGCGCTGCCGACCACAGCCGTCCCTTTAGGCAGAGCCAGATTGATCCCCTTCACGAACTCTAAATCTGGTTTAAGTACTGGAGCCTGCCCCTCTTTTTCATTACTAACCGGAGTAACGACCACTATCAATTGCGCCGGATCAGTAACTGCAGAAGCGGAAACTAAGGGGGTATCTCCCGCCGAAAGGTTTGTTACCAGAGATTGCATTTCTTTATCAGTACTGGTCAGACCCGTCCCTAAAGCGGTTGCTAATACTTGTTGGCTAGAAACTTTCGCGTCGACTTTATCTCCCAGTTTGCTGGCTAGAGTTGAGGCTAAGTTATCCCGATAGGATTGGGAATCTTCATTGAACCACGAATCCTTCAAGGTAACCGTGTTGGTGACAGCGGCACCCGCGATCTTTAGCTGCCCGTTTATGCCGTTCACGGCCTCATCCGTTACCCCGGGCATTCTCACTACCGCTACCTTCTTGCCAGTCATAGTGCCCGGAGTTACCTTGCGAGCTAAAACCCCGATATATTCATTGGAGTTATTTGCCTGTTTGACCAAATCTTCATTGGCTTCCCGCAGCTCCGCTTGCTGCTTCGATAGCGCCGTGACTTGCCCAGATAGGGTATCGGAGATTTTGCCCTGTAAGGGTCCAGCCCCCAGCACCACCCCCATAGTGAGCGCGACCAGCACGGCCATCAACGATACTAAGTGATAGCGAAAATCAATCATTTCTCTCCTGCCTTGGTTAGCCCTTTAGTGAGGGAGCAACCCCGAATAGTTGACGGAAAAAGTCAATCAGATCATTCAAATAAATACCGGCAATCCCATAGAAAGTCTGCCCCACGGGGGTAACTGCTAGCGAAATTGCTACTGCCCCCACCCCGACTAGGGCGAGCAGTACAGTCTGCCAAGTAGATACCCGCGGCTGGTAGAGCTGCGACACTCCTTTCGCATCTACCAGTTTTGACCCCACTCGCAAGCGGGTTAGGAAAGTAGAGGCCATTCCGGAACGTCCTTTATCCAAGAATTCCACCAAAGTCGCATGGGTTCCCAACGCCACGATCATTTCCGCACCTTTATCGTCGGCCAGCAGCATGGCGACGTCCTCGGAGGTGCCGGTCGCGGGGAAAAGTACGTGAGGGATTCCCTCCTTTTTCAACCGTTCCGTGCCGGGAGCTTTACCATTGCGATAGGCATGCACCACAATTTCCGCTCCACATCGTAGTGCCTGGTCAGAGACAGAATCCATATCTCCAATAATCATATCTGGGGTATATCCCTGTTCCAGGATGGCGTCGGCTCCTCCATCTACCCCCACTAGCACCGGTTTATATTCACGAATATAGGGTCGCAAAGAACGTAAGTCTTCTTGATAATGGTAGCCGCGCACCACGATCAAGGCATGTTTACCTGCGAACTTTGTTTTAACTTTAGGAACCCCTACCCCATCGAGAAGGAGATCGCGTTCCCGGCGCAAATACTCCATGGTATTAGCGGCGAAAGCTTCTATCTGGGTGGAGACTCCTTTGCGTGCCTCTTCTAGGTCGATAGCGATAGTTCCCGGAGTCTGCAACACTCCCTCGGCCAGCAACTCGCCCTTTTGGTAGACCGCGTTGCCTTCTATAGTGACGGTGCTACCTTCTTTCAGGTTCATAATCCCGCTACCCAGATCATCGATCAAGGTAATCCCGGCATCGACAATAATAGAAGGCCCCATATTGGGGTAACGCCCAGTAGTTGACTTAGCGGCGTTAAGCACCGCGCTAGGTGCCGCTGCTACCAGGGTCTCTGCGGCAATCCGGTCAATATCCGCATGATTAATAACCGCGATTTCACCGGCTTGGAGCCGCTGGGTCAGATGCTTGGTCTTCTTATCTACCCGCACCCGGCAGCTGGAGGCTGGTTCTGCTGCTTTCGTTTTGCTCCGTCTAAAAAGTCCCACGGGTTAACATTACCCCACGCTACAGGCGTTAATCAGCTCCCGAGCGTGGTCTAGGGCAGATTTCGAGTCCGCTTTACCGGCCAGCATCCGCGCAATTTCACGTTCTCGCTCACTACCTGCGACTTCTCTGACCTGGGCAGTATCATGGTTTTTCGACACTACCAGTTGTTTATCTGCCCAAGCCGCTACTTGTGGGAGATGCGTTACCACTATCACTTGCGCATGTTTTGCCAACCTAGCCAGGCGTTGCCCCACCGCAAGCGCAGTCGCCCCACCAATCCCGGCGTCAACTTCATCAAAAATAAAAGTTGGAGTCCCTTTAGCTAGAGACTTTGCAGCCAAGGTGACTTCCAAAGCCAACATGATCCGGGAGAGTTCCCCCCCGGAAGCTCCTTGCCCCAAGGGACGAATTTTCGCTTTCCTGCCCGCCCGCAATCCAAAAGTCACCTGGTCAAAGCCATGAGAGTTGGGTTCAGGTAGCGCTGCTAACTCAATATCGAATCCGGCATCCGGCATCTGTAGGGCAGCGAGCTCTCCCGAAACTTCCTTTTGCAAACTTTTTGCGAGGGCGAGACGCGCACGAGATATTTTCTTTCCCAACGTTTGTAGCTGAGAGGCGGTTTTGATCAGTTCTTCTTCCAGCAAAGTACCCTGGTTTTGCGGCCCGGACAGCTTAATAATTCTTGCTCTCGCCGTATCTGCCCAGGTTAACCAGCTATCTAAATCTTTAGCCCAAGGACGATAGGCATGCCGTAACTCTGCCAGACGACTCTGGGACTGATCTAACTGCGCAGGATCCGCCTCCAAAGTAGAAAGATAGGCTCCGGCCTCAGCGGAGATATCTAGAATGATTGAGGAGGCATCCCGGAGGCCGCGAGCTAACTCGGATAGTTCTTCATCGCTTTGGGCACCCTTTTCTAAAGCTTGGATAGCCGCACTCACTAGGGAGGCTGCCCCGCCGGCAGTGTCAACGCTATCCCCACCGAGATAGTTATAGGCAGCCTGAGCCGCTTCCCGGAGTTCTTCTACATTCCCCAGTCGCTCAATTTTACGGAGCAGTTCGTCTTCTTCTCCCGGCTCCGGTTGCAGTTTTTCCTGCAGCTCCACGCCTTCTTTTAGGCGAGACACTTCTATTTCTCGGGTTTGTCGCTGGTTTTCCCACTGTTCTAACTGGGTTTGTAAATCCCGCCACGCCGCATAAGTGGCTCCAAATTCACTAACCATTTCTTGATGCGCCGCATCCCCATAAGAATCTAGTAAAGCTAGCTGCCGTGCCCCGCTACGTAATCTGAGCTGTTCAGCCTGTCCATGTACTGTAACCAGTTCGCTTCCGATCTGAGATAGCACTCCGCTGGGAATAGTGCGTCCGCCGCCGTGACACCGCGAACGTCCGCGGGCAGGAACCTTGCGAGCTAAAATAATCTCTCCGTCCTCCACTAACCCGCCGGCCTCGGTAAGTACCAGCGCTGCCGTCGAGGAGCTATCGGAAACAAAAATTCCCTCTACCGCCAGTTCTTTTTCTCCATAACGCACCAGGGCAGGGTCAGCCTTTTTGCCGAGCAGCAAACCAATAGAAGATAAAACCATGGTCTTACCCGCTCCGGTCTCCCCGGTAAGCGCCGTAAAACCGGGGGAAAAGTTAAGTTCCGCTTGCGGAATTACCCCCAAATTATTGATAGTAAGCTGGTCAATCATTATTTATCCCAGCGAACGCCAGCCTTTAACTGGCAATTGGAATTTATGAACCAGGCGTCCGGAGAAAGGCGTATCCAAAATCTGAGCCAACATTACTGGAGCTTTGCCTTTGGTAGCACGCATGGAGGATGCTGGCGGTACTTCATGACAACGCAAACCATCCAGCCAAAGCTGCATGGGCGTGCGCTGATCCGGCAGTACTGAGATTTCCATAGTGGATTCGGGGGATACTACCAAGGGACGGGTAAATAAACCGTGCGCCCCTAGGGGAGAAACCACTACTGCCTCTACGTCTGGCCAAACAATGGGACCGCCTGCGGAAAAGCTGTAGGCGGTAGAACCGGAGGGAGTAGCCACAATCAAGCCATCGGCACCATAGGTGGTAATGCCGCGTTGATCAATCCCTAAACCTAGGTGAGAAGGGTGGGCGCGATCAGTAGATAAAATTGCCGCCTCGTTAAGTGCCCAATCGGTTATTTCCCTGCCATCTGGCAAAGTAACCGTCACATCCACGGTCATTCGTGACTGTACGGTATAGGAACCGGCCACAATATGATCAATAACTTCGGAAATTCGATCGGGCTCTACCTCGGTCAAAAACCCGGTATGCCCCAGATTAATTCCGATTAGCGGTACCGCTTGGGCACGGGCGTAGCGAGCCGCTCCTAGTAAGGTGCCGTCTCCGCCCAGGGCGATTACGATTTCCACGGCGCCGGAATAAGTTTCATCTACCGGGGTTATCCCGTGACTGCGTAACTCTTGGGCAATATTATCAGCGGTTTTTTCCAGATCAGGGCGCGAAAGGTGCCGGATTACCATCACGTGCCGCTCACCCATGTGCTTCTCCCTCTTTTTGGTCTACTTTTCCGTTTTTTCTTGCCCCGCGGGACCGTTCGCAATCGCGCAGCGTACCAACTCCCGTGTTTCTTCGTCGGGGGGCATAGCTGCTCCCCGCCCCAGGTATACAAAGTACTCTACATTTCCTGCCGGCCCGGGTAACGGCGAAGCCGCCACCTGTTTTAATCCTAACCCGTTTTCCTTCGCTGCCGCGATCACTGCGAGGACCGTGTGGAAATGATCCGCAGGGTCACGAACCACCCCTCCGGCTCCCAAGTCTTCTCGACCGATTTCAAATTGAGGTTTGACCATCAGCAGGTATTCCGCATCTGCGGTAGAGGCTCTAACCAGGGCCGGTATCACTAGCTTTAGGGAGATAAAAGACAAATCCCCCACTATTAACTGCGCGGGTTCCCCAATTTCTTGCGGATCCAGATAACGGATATTGGTACGATCATGCACTTCCACCCGCGGGTCTTGCTGCAGGCTCCAACGCAGCTGCCCATAACCCACATCTACCGCGATTACGCTTTGCGCTCCCCGCCGCAGTAACACATCGGTGAACCCGCCGGTAGATGCCCCGGCATCCAGACAACGTTTACCTTTAATAACCGGGGCGTCCTTTCCCAAAATATCGAGGGCGCCGGCCAGCTTGTAGCCACCGCGAGAAGCATATTCCTCATCCGGGCTGTCAGCTACTACCACCGCTTGGGCAGGATCAATCTGGGAAGCCGGCTTAGGCATGATCCGCCCATCCACGCTCACTCGGCCAGCAGTGATGAGCCGAGCCGCGTGGGCACGGGAAGTTGCCAAGTGTCGACGTACCAGTTCGCGATCTAGTCGCCGCAGCCTGCCCACGATTATTTTCTTTCTATCTGGGCGTTTAGAGAATCCAAAGCGGCAGATAACTTATTAGCCACCGTCTCCAGATCACTTAAGGTAACCTGCGGATAGATATTCGTGCCTTCAGTCGGCCAACTGTTTAAAAGTTGGTCGATATCGGATTTGCGAGCTGCCAGCTCCAGATCCTCGGGAGCGTTAGAAAGGCTACTGTTCATGCTCACTGTCAACCTCACCAGGCAGCAGTAGCTCTAGCTGCAGGTCTTCCCCGTCCGCTTCCTCATCGCTGCTAGCTACCGCTGCTGCCTCAGCTACTTCCGCAGTTTCCTCCACTGCTGCCGGTGCCGGTTCGCTCGCAGCTGTGTCCGCTTCCGTTGCTTGCTCCGCAGATTCTGGTGCTACTTCTTCCTGCGGATCAGCTTCAGCTTCCGCGGAGGAGGAACCCGAATTTTCGGTGTCCGCTTCGGGAGAAGTTACAGGTTCTTCCGCTACCGAAGGATCGTCCTCTTCAGAGGCATTAGGTTCCGAGGTTTCGACCTCGCGCACTACCTCGATATCAGGCAAATGGACGAAAACTCCCTGGTCACGCGCATCCCACACGGCAGCTACTAATGCCCGATAATCCTCCAAGCTGAGGACGGCGCCGTTATCAACCGGTTCCTCTTCTCGCATTACCCGCCCGTCTTCGGCCACCATAAAACCGGCAGATTCTCCGCTAGTCCAAGCCCCGGTGGGTTGATGCACAGGCCCGGGATGCACTCGGTTTAGGTCAGTAAGATCCAAGCCTAGATAGGAGGGACGGCGGTCGGGATAGGCTAATGCCACGGCTTTGGCATCAGAAACCCCGGTGAGAACGTGGAAACTGAGCATATCGGCCGCAACTGCTCCCGCAATATCAGTATCAAGACGATCTCCTACCACCAATGGTTTACTGCCGCCCGCATGAGACGCGGCTTTCCGATAAATCCCGGCAAAAGGTTTTCCACCGGCGAACGGTTTTTGTCCCGTGGCATGTTCTACTGCTGCCACCAAGGAACCGTTTCCTAGCGCGAAACCCTTTTCGGTGGGCAAAGTGGCATCCAGGTTGGTAGCCATAAACAGAGCTCCCGCGTTAATCGCGTAGGCAGCCTCGGAAAGCTGCGCCCAGCCCACCTCAGCTCCATAGCCTTGGATTACCGCTACCGGCTGGTCGCTGGCATTGCTAACTACCTCAAATCCGGCTTCCGCCACGGTATCGCGCAGTGCCTGCGTGCCGATCACCAACACTTTGGAGGCGGGTTCGATTTTCTGGGTGAGAATCTCTACCGCATCCATGGCCGCCGTCATTACTTCTTCCGCGGCGGCAGCAATCTGATGCCCCTGCAGCTTTTCCGCCACCTGCTGCGGGGTACGGGAGGCGTTATTGGTTACGAACTGGAACTTTATACCGGTTTCCCGAGCGGCTGCTAAACCGGCAGCCGCATTGGGAATATCGCGGGTGCCGGCATAGCAAACCCCATCTAAATCGATGAGGAGCACATCGGCGGTCTCCACTAGAGGTTTACGACTACCGTGTAGGTCAGAGGGCACGTAGGGGTTATCAGCCTCGAGCACTTCTTCCAGATCTACAATGGCCACCGTATCGGGAACCTCTGGGGTTTGCTCGGCAACTTCCTCGGCTTCTTCTTCTCTTCCCATCTCGCGCAAAAGATCGGCCTTGTAGGAAAGAATTCGTGCCAGCAGTACTGGCTCTTCCAGTTGTTGTTTTTCTAAGAACCGGTTAAGCACCAGGAGGGCTGCATCGGACTCCCCTAGGTCGTGACGCGCTCCCGCCTGCACTATCACTAGTTCTACCAGGTCAGAAAGACTATAAGCTGATGTGTCGGTTTCGGAAATAATCTCTAGAGCTTTCTCGGGTTTACCCAGTCCGCGTTCGCAATCTGCTTCAATAGCCCGCAAACTGTCAGTCCCATCTAAGCGGCGCGCCGCACGTACTTCCCGTAGCGCTTCACTGTACTTGCCACTGGCATAGGCCGCCAGCGCGCAGGCTTCCCGCACCGTTCCGATGCGACCTGCCCGGCTAACTGCCGCCTTGGCATGCAAATAGGCTTCTTCAGCATCTACATCTAGCAGTGACCCTGCCATCACCAGATGGCGCGCTACTTTTTCGGCATTGTCCGGATCTAGCGAAGATAAGGCTGTCCGAGATTCTCTATCAAGGTCAGAAGCTTTTACTGCCGGAGGAATCTGCGGTTCGTTATCATGGCGCCATTCTTTGGCACGGTAGCGGGAATCACGCACCCCGAAAGAATGCTTTCCTGAGCGAGGTGCCTGCGCTTGCCGCTCCCGGCGTTCATCTCGGCGATTATCCCGACGGTTATCACGATCAAAGCGCTTGCCACCCCGGTTGAAGCCGCGGCGGGAACCTGCCTCATTTCGCTCTCCCCCGCGATAGGAGGAGCGCCCGGAACGCTCGCCAAACCCGCGAGATTCCCCGCGGTCATCACGATAGTTGCGGCGTCCTCCCCGGTTATCGTCTCGGTCTGCCCGGTAGGAGCCGTCCTCACCCCGGTAAGAGCCACGACGATCATTACGATCATTTCGAGGATTACGCCCGCGTCGATCTTGCCATCTACCGCCCCGACGGTTGTCCTTACGGTAGCCGCCCTCGGAGTTTGAGCGCCGGCGGTAACCGTCACGATCACCCTGCCGCTCCCCTGAAGAATCTGAGTAGTTGCGTTGATTACCGGAACCTTGCCCGCCGCCGGCTTGTGAACGCCGCTTGCGCCATTGGGGTTCGCGTCCGCCACTTTGCTGATTAAAATTACTCAACTCTAGATCCTTATCTTTCACTATTTCATTAGTCGACTTCCTTCTATTCTAAGCGTAAATAGGGTCGCAAAGCTGCATCTAAAAGGTTGTCTATCCTCACTATTTCACCCGCTCTCGCTAGGCGAACAATAGGGGTTCGTTTGTATAGCCAGTTATTCTTTACTACATAGTTCTGGCTGGCGAAAACCGCCTAAAGCCGTCTTCACCAGCCAGAAAACTAGTCAACGATTTCCCTTAGCGTTCTCCTCCAAAGAAGAGCGACCAGGGCATTTCTAGGGGCGCATCTTCAGCTACTACCGAGTACAGGTAGCGGCACAGAGGGAAGTCGTCCTCTTTGATTACTCCCCGCTCCGTCAGCGGCTTGAGTGCTGCCCCGATTACCTGGATCGCGGCCACGCCCTCCAGGGTAACCCCTTTCATTAGGGAATCGCGCACTTCGGAGAAGGGCACTCCCGAGCCGACGTAGCGGCCGGCTTTTACGTTGCGTCCCCCCATAGAGGTTACGAACATATCGCCAACTCCGCCCAGGCCATCAGCGGTTACTGCCTCTCCTCCGAGCAGCTGTACAAATTGGCGTAGCTCCTTTTGGCCTTGCGCAAATACGGCAGCTCCATAGTTGAAGCGCACATATTTAGCATCGGTTTTACCTTCTTTATCCAACAAGCCATCACCGAA
Organism: Varibaculum cambriense DSM 15806; assembly: GCF_000420065.1. Classification (GTDB taxonomy): domain Bacteria; phylum Actinomycetota; class Actinomycetes; order Actinomycetales; family Actinomycetaceae; genus Varibaculum; species Varibaculum cambriense. The sequence goes on from NZ_ATUF01000002.1 coordinate 109,085, forward strand.
TCCGGCAGCAAACGCATAAATATTCTTGGTTGCCGCTCCAGTTTCATGTCCAATGAAGTCGGTGGAAGTCCATACATGGTAATAATCAGTGCGGAACATATCGGCCAGTTTGGTTAATACTTCTTGATCTTCTCCGCAGAAGACCACGCAGGTGTCGTGATGCACCGCGAGTTCTCCAGCGATAGAAGGCCCTACAATGGCTGACCAGGAAACTTGCGAGGCGAGCTCCGGGCCTACCGCTTTCTTGAGCACCTCCGGCAATACATGCATGGTGCCGTCTTCGTCGGCGCGCATCCCTTTGGTAATACACAGCACGTCTTGCCCCGGTTTCAGCAATCCGGCCAGCTGCTCCCCGGCCCATTCGATCCCAAAGCTGTTAACCCCGCACATGACTACATCTGCATCTGCGAAGGCTTCTTCCGCGTCCTCTAACTGATACACCTTAACCCCATCGTTAACCTTTAACCCCAGGTCAGGATGGATGCCCTTGGCTTTAATCGAGTCGATAATATCCCGATCCAAATGGGTGCCTACCAGGCGTACCTCATGACCGTTTTCGCTGGAGGGAAAGGAAAGAGCAGTTGCCATGATTCCCGATCCCAGCATTACAATTTTTGCCATTTTGTTTCTCCCCAAGGTGTTGGAAATAAGATATTCCTGCATCATTTTTCGGTTGGTGTTTCAGCTGGTTTCAATAGTGACTGTGCCAGACCAGAATCCACTATTAGGGTGTCAACATATCCACCTCTGAGAGCGGCCATAGTGGTAGCGGTTTTCCCAACACCGGAGGATACTGCCACTTTCATGCGCGCGTTCCGAAGGGATTTTAGGCTAATACCTATGGTGCATTTATCTAGTTCCGTATCTGCCGGTTGACCTTGCTCGTTTACAAATCGGCACAGCAAATCCCCCACTACCCCGCGGTCGAAAAGTTTTTGTAGGTCGTCCTCAGAAACATAACCGGAGCGCACCAAAACTGAATCTGCCTCTAATTTTCCCGGCGAAAAACAGATTACATCTGCATTTGCCGCTGCTTCCAAAGTGGCCTTGATAGAAAAATCCCGCCGCAAAGCAGAGGCAATTCGGCTGTCTCCTACCAGAGCTGGCGCTGGTAGTACCCGTCCAAACCCTCCGGCTTTTTCGGCGATGGTACGGATAGATTCGGATACAAAATTATCTTGAGTGTAGCTAGGTCCGCCGTTGGTTTGAATCACGGTAGTGCCACTTGCCCACTGGTCAGGTAGTTCCCGCGCTACCCGGGCAATCGTCTTCCCCCAGGAAACCGCCAGGGTGCGCGGCTGCGGACGCAAGGACTGCAAATGCCGGGCTGCAGCTCGCGCCACTGCCCGAAAAGTAGCGTTTTCCCCGGTTTCTTGCGGAACCACTATCACTTTATCTATATCAAAATATTCTTTTAAGCCCTGCTCCAGCTGGTAGTGTTCAGCGCGAGGAGCCTCGATAGTTATCCGCACTATTCCCCGGTCACGGGCTTCTTGAATTAAACGCGAGGCTGTCCAGCGGCTAAAACCAAGCTTTTTACCAATCTGAGCATGCGTCAAAGAATTCTCGTAATACATGCGTGCTGCTTCCACCAGCAGATCTACTCGATAGTCTTCGCCGCTCATGTCCCCTCCCTTTTCTATTCCTCGCTATTTTCAGCCTAAGTTGTTGTCCTGTGAAGATTCAGAAAAAGAATATTTTTGCAACAAAAGTGCAGGTTAGTTACAACCTTGAACATTGTTAGCAAAACGCTGCTCAAGAGAGCGACCTTTTAGTCAAGCAGGTCCGCTAGTTCCTTCAGCATCGTCGTAGGCGTCATATGCGAGCTTTCCAGCAAGTTATCGCGCGAATCCGTGGGTAAAAACGCCTGAGGAATACCAAAAGATTTAATCGGGGTGAAACAATTTTTTGCCGCGCAAGTGGTACGCAGCAATGATCCTACCCCATTGGTTACTTCCCCGTCCTCAATAGTGACTACTAAATCTGCGGCGGCTACCTGCGCTAGAAGCGCGGGAGAAATCGGTATTACCCATCCGGGATCAACACATTTGACTGCCTTCCCGCGCGCGGCAAGTTCTTTAGACAGGGCGATCGCCTGCCCGGCCATGGCTCCCACCGCCACTATCAGAACATTTTTGCCTTTCCCGGAACTGTGGAATAAAACCTCGAGGCCGTCTGCGGTTGTTTCTGCCTTAATATCGGGGGGCACGCTGCCTTTGGGATAGCGCACGATAGTGGGACCGTCTTCGATCGAAACTGCCTGCCCTAATAACTTGCGTAAGGTGCTAGCGTCCCGCGGCGCGGCCACTCGAATTCCGGGAATCATGGACGCGATTGCCAGATCCCACATCCCGTTATGACTGGCTCCATCAGCTCCGGTGATACCAGCGCGATCTAGAACCACGGTTATCCCCTGTTGATGTAGGGCAGCATCCATTAACAGCTGATCGAAAGCGCGGTTTAGGAAGGTAGCGTAAAGAGCAATAACCGGGTGACACCCGGCATAGGAAAGACCGGCAGCCATAGTCATCGCGTGTTGTTCCGCGATTCCCACATCAAATACTCGCTGTGGGAACTGAGCGCGCAACGGCTTTAACCCGACTGGCTCCATCATCGCCGCCGATATTCCCACAATCTTGGAGTTACGCTTTGCCAGTTGCACAATCTCTTCCGCAAAAACGGATGTCCAGCCGAAGCGTTCCTTCTTTACCGGCAAACCAGTTTCGGGATGAATCGGACCTACGGTATGGAAATGATCCGCATCATTTTCTTCCGCAGGCGTATATCCGCGTCCCTTCTCGGTGATGACATGCACAATGATGGGGCCGGTGAATTCTTTCGCTCGGGCAAGCTGGAACTCGGTAGCTACAATGTCATGCCCGTCGACTGGTCCAGTGTATTTAATTCCGAGGTCGGAAAACATTACTTGTTCGGGAGAAACCATATCGGCCACCCCCCGTTTTATCCCATGCAGCGCATCATAGGTGAGCTCACCGGGTTTACCACGAGACTTCAGATGCTGCTTTCCCCAACGTAATGCCCGTTCATAGGTAGGAGAAGTACGCAGTGCATCCAAGTGATGGGCTAATCCCCCGATAGTGGGCTCATAGGAACGCCCGTTGTCGTTAACCACAATAATGAGGCGCAGATCGGGACGTTCAGAGATGTTATTTAAAGCTTCCCAAGTCATTCCCCCGGTCATGGCACCATCTCCGATGACTGCTACCGTATAGGAACGATCTCCTTTTAAAGCTTTAGCTTCCGCTACCCCCTGCGCCCAAGATAACGCGGTCGAAGCATGGGAGTTTTCTACCACATCGTGTACTGATTCTGCGCGGGAAGGATAACCGGAGAGTCCCTGCGCCGTACGAAGATTCGCAAAATTTTTGCGTCCCGTCAGGATCTTATGAACATAGGCCTGATGCCCGGTATCAAAAATAATGGTGTCAGTAGGGGAAGAAAACATACGGTGCAGGGCGATAGTTAGTTCCACTACCCCCAGATTGGGCCCCATATGCCCCCCGGTTTTTGCCACGTTCTCGACCAGGAATGACCGAATCTCACCGGCCAGATCCGCCAGCTCCAGACTAGAGAGCTTCTGTAAATCTGCCGGGTTGTTTATCCGATCGATTATTTTTGCCACCCAGCCAGTTTAGTCATATTTTGAGTTTTTAAGGGCGAGATGGATTTATCGGCTAGTTACTTGCGCCAACCCTGCTCCGCGCGCCAAACTGAAACCATGGGTAAAAAACCTTCCGGACGTGCCAATTCTTTTGCGACCTCTCGCGCGGGATTAACTGTCCTAGCAATCATTATCGGAGCGATAGTGGGGCTGGTAGCAGTAGGTTTTTATTACCTAATAGCAGGTTGGAGTTACCTGGTAACCGGTTATAGCGATTATCCTGTCCACGCAGGCGCTCCCCACGGATTCCTCGGTTTAGCACCGGCGTTTATCATTGCGGTTCCCGTGCTTTCTGCCCTGCTGTATGGACCGGTAGTGGAATATTTCACCCCTGACAGTCGCGGGCATGCCGTTCCGGAAGTTATGTTCGCCGTCCGCCGCAAAGGCGGGAGGATTCCCGGACGTACCGCCCTAGTGAAACTTTTTGCCGCTTCTCTGACCTTGGGAGGAGGGGGAAATGCGGGCAGAGAAGGACCGATTGTGATGATTGGTGCCGCGATTTCTTCTGGGATCGGAACCCGGTTGGGCTTAAGTAAACAACGGCTGATGTTCCTGTGTGCTTGCGGAGCTGCTGCCGGGATTGCCGCTACCTTTAATGCTCCCCTGGCTGGTGCTTGTTTTGCGCTCGAAGTAATACTCGGTACCCTCAGCGCCGAGGACTTTGTTTTCATCGTGTTTGCCTCGGTTTCCGCCTCCCTGGTTTCCCAACAGTTTCTGCCTGACCGTGCCAGTGTTCCTCTCAGCCAATCTTTAGATCTGTTTTCCCAAAGCGATTACCTGCTAGTAGCAGCGGCGGCTTTGGTAGCAACCCTGGCGGGAATCGGGTTTTCTAAACTTATCTACCTAGTTTGGGATGGAATCGACCTGGTATATCACTGGAATGCTTGGTTTCGTCCGGTTGCTGGTTCCCTGCTGCTGGGAGTATTTCTCTACTTTTTTCCTCTTTTGTATGGCACCGGCGAAAGCGTACAGTTGCGGGTACTCTCCGGCGATTTTCCAGTCTGGATGATTATAGCGTTACTTTTAGGACGTGCCGTGAGTGCCGCTTTCACTATTTCTATGGGGGGAGCCGGCGGAGTCTTCGGTCCCACCTTATTTGTAGGCGCCTGTGCAGGGATGGCGGTGGGACAGCTAGTTCAGCCTTGGTCGGCTTCTTCGACCGCGATTTATGGAGTAATCGGGATGGGAGCGGCTTTCGCGGCGGCCTCTCGCGCGCCCCTAACCGCGGTTTTCATCATTATCGAGATGACCCGGCAGTATTCTCTGATTCTCCCGATGATGCTGGCGGTAGCGATTGCCACCGGAATTTCCCTGTTTATGACCCGGTCGACTATTTATACCCAAAAATTACATAGGCGCGGTGACCGGCTTTCCGATCCCGTCTCTGCTACTTTGCTCGGACGCAGCACCGCCGCGGATTTAATGCATCAGCCACCGCAAGTTTTAAGTCAAGATATCACCCTCGCTCAGGCCGAAAACACCCTGGAAACTTGCGGCGAGAACTCTTTGGCGGTGGTAGATTCTCAGGGAGAATTCCAAGGCTCCGTGAGCGCCCTGCTGATCGGCCAAGAAATCGACAAACGCGGCGCGGATACGCCCTTAACTAAGATCCCTTTGTCCGCAGCCTTCTGCACTCCCCAAGAGCTCCCTAGCCAGATTCTCAAGGAGCTGGCAGAGTCCTCACTTTCAAACCTGCCAGTGATAGGACGCTCCCAAGAAGTCTTGGGTTATGTGCGAGGACGCGACCTGATTGTCAAGCTGTATCGTCAGCAAACCCGCGCGCTTAACCAGCGCGATCTAGGCGATTCCCTAGGCAGCCGGATCCGCAAACGCTGGACTCATTACCGCCACCGCTAACGCCACTCTGGGCGTGGTAAAAACCGGCTGCATCCGCTAGCCTCCCAATCGGGTACCGGGCTTCTGCAATTGTGCGTTGAATTTTATCTTTACCTAACCCCTATTACATGTGCAAATAGTCGGTCGCGTGTTATTTCTACACCCTACGAAAACGGCAAACAGCAAAAATCCGGGGTGGCAAAAGATGCGAGAGGGGGCTTGATTCGAGCGAAGCAAGAATCACCGGGGTCCCCCGAGCGCTTTTGCCACCCCGGATACTATGGGCTGGTGGCCAAGTTTCTAGCGGTTAACTAGGCAACTAGGTTGCGCAGCACATACTGCAGGATGCCACCGTGGCGGTAGTACTGGGCTTCACCGGGAGTGTCGATCCGCACGGTGGCGTCAAACTCTACGACGGAGCCATCTGCCTTAATCGCGGTCACCTTCATAGTCGCTGGGGTTACCCCCTCATTGAGCTGGGTAATCCCGCTAATATCAAAGGTTTCAGTCCCGTCGAGACCCAGGGAATCGGCGCTTTCACCCTCGGGGAACTGCAGCGGCAAGATCCCCATACCAATCAGATTGGAGCGGTGAATCCGTTCGAAAGACCGCGCTATCACCGCTTTTACTCCCAGCAGTAAGGTGCCTTTAGCTGCCCAGTCACGCGAAGATCCGGTTCCGTATTCCTTACCGCCAAGCACTACTAGGGGTACGCCGGTCTGGGCGTAGGAGACCGAAGCATCATAAACCGGCACTACCGGAGCGTCCGCTTTGGTGAAGTCCTTGGTGAAACCACCCTCGACATTATCGAGGAGCTGGTTACGGATACGGATATTTGCGAAGGTACCGCGCATCATCACTTCGTGATTACCGCGCCGCGAACCATAGGAGTTGAAGTTGCGCCGCTCCACCCCGTTAGCACTGAGGTATTGACCAGCCGGAGTCTTGGCAGCAAACGCACCCGCGGGGGAAATATGGTCAGTTGTTACCGAATCCCCAAGTTTCAACAACACCCGGGCTCCGGATATATCTTTCACCGGGTTCGGGGTTTCCGGCATTCCTTCGAAGAAGGGTGCCCGGCGCACATAGGTGGAGTCACCATCCCAGGCAAAAGTGGGTGAATCGGGAACCTCTAACGATTGCCAGCGGTGATCGCCCTCAAAGACGCTCTGGTAATCCTGCAGATACATATCGCGGTCAATAGCCTGGCCGATTACTTTTTCTACTTCCTCGGCAGTTGGCCAAATATCGCGCAGATAGACGGGATTCCCGCGGTTATCTGTCCCCAGCGCCTCAGTTTCGAAATCAAAATCCATGCTTCCAGCCAGCGCGTAGGAAATAACCAGCGGCGGGGATGCTAAGTAGTTCATCTTTACATCCGGATTAATCCGCCCCTCAAAGTTACGGTTACCAGAGAGGACGGACACCACGGTCAGGTCTGAGCCCTCTACCGTGTTGTGAACTTCCTCGGGCAGCGGCCCAGAGTTACCGATACAGGTAGTGCAGCCATAACCTACAATGTCAAAGCCCAGCTGTGACAGATAGGGCATCAGACCAGATTTTTCGTAGTAGTCCCGCACTACCTGGGAGCCAGGCGCCAGCGAAGTTTTCACCCACGGCTTTGGCGTTAGACCCCTTTCCGCGGCGTTCTTGGCGAGCAAACCAGCCGCCATCATCACCGAGGGATTCGAAGTGTTAGTACAGGAAGTAATGGAGGCAATCACCACGTTGCCATGATCCATTACTACTTCTTCTCCTCCGGCCAGTTTCACCTGACTGGGGCGGGTAGGACGCATCAGCTTCGGATCAATGGTCTTATCGCCCGCCACATAGTCAGGAAGAATCTTCTTGAAGGAATCTTTGGCCATCGCTAGTTCGATGCGGTCTTGGGGACGCTTCGGGCCAGCTATCGAAGGCACTACGGTGGACAAATCCAGTTCCAGATATTCGCTGTAACGCGCCTCGTGAGCGGGATCGTGCCATAGTCCTTGCCGCTTAGCATATTCACGTACCAAGGCGCAGGATTCTTCACTACGACCGGTCAGGTGCAGGTAGTCGATAGTGACCTCATCGATGGGGAAGATTGCGGCAGTGGAACCGAACTCAGGCGACATATTGCCGATAGTGGCACGGTTGGCCAGCGGAACTGCCCCCACGCCCTCACCATAGAACTCGACGAACTTGCCGACTACTCCGTGGTCACGCAACATTTGGGTAATAGTTAGTACCACATCGGTGGCAGTAGCTCCCGGCGCGATTTCACCGGTCAGTTTGAAGCCCACTACCCGCGGAATCAGCATCGATACCGGCTGGCCAAGCATCGCCGCCTCGGCCTCGATCCCGCCGACGCCCCAGCCGAGGACGCCCAAACCATTCACCATGGTGGTGTGGGAGTCGGTACCTACCAAAGTGTCGGGGTAAGCCAGCGCGCCGTCCTCGTCCTTATCGGCGAATACTACCCGCGCCAGGTATTCGATATTTACCTGGTGCACAATCCCGGTCCCCGGGGGTACTACCCGGAAGTTTTCGAAGGCGCCTTGACCCCAGCGTAGGAACTGGTAGCGTTCCTGGTTCCGCTGGTACTCGATGTCCATGTTTCGTTCCACGGCATCTTTAGAGCCGAATACGTCGATTTGCACCGAGTGGTCAATAACCATTTCCGCTGGTACCTGCGGGTTAATCAGGTCCGGGTCTTTGCCTAGGTTCACCACCGCATCGCGCATAGTCGCCAGGTCAACGATGCAGGGAACTCCGGTGAAGTCTTGCATCAAAACTCGCGCCGGGCTGTACTGGATTTCCTGGCTGGGCTGGGCATCGGGATCCCAGTTCGCAATCTGCGCGATCTGTTCTTTGGTGATATTCTCCCCGTCCTCATTACGTAGCAAGTTTTCTGCCAGGATTTTTAAGGAGTAGGGCAATTTTTCGGTGCCAGGCACCGCCTTTAGGTCATAGATTTTATAGCTCTTATCGCCAACACTTAGCTGGGTCGCAGCACCAAAGCTGTTTAAACTCATTGCAACCTCCCGCAGGAAATAAAAATATTTTCTCTTGATATCAAGATACTTTGCGGAGCGAGCGAATGCCAGTGGTGCGATTTTTTACCCACCCACGAAAGGCAGAAAGTGGCATACCGGAAACTTAAAACCCCTATCCACCTGAGTAGATGATTACGCGGGCTGAAGAAAGAGCACCGCTCTTCCTCAGCCCGCGGGTAAGAAACTCTCTCTAGAATCCCAGGATTTTAAAAAGAATTTCCTTACCTAATTTTCTTTTACGTTACTTTCCGCCAAGCATTCCTAGAACTTTCTAGGGAGTAACCTCCGCGGCGCTCCCCCAGCCATTTTCGCCCTTAGGCCGCGCTTCCGGGTGCAAAATCAGATACTTCAAAGTGGCCACTACCTGCCGGGCACTATAGCCATGGAACATATTATCCTTGCCCCCGCGGGCGAACTGGATAATGGTATCCAAGGTCATGTAATGGTAGTGATCGTAATGCGGAATTACAAAACGCTGATTTTCCTGGTCAAAGCGGGTGGCATGGGTGACATTGCCGTAAGTGATGTACTCCAAGGGGACGACTAGTTTCGCTTCTACCTGGTCATAGGTAAACTTTTCGTCTTCGCTAACCTCGGTAGTATCCTGCGGTTTTTCCTCTTCATATTCGGTGATTTCAATATCAGGATAGAGATCAGAAGGATCGGTATAGCTGATTCCTTCATGCCCATCAGCGAAATGCAGGTGCCAGTGGTCTCCGTGGCGTTGAATTTTTACGACTCGCTCAGAATCATCAATTTGATTTTGGCCAGAGTGGTCACCGGGTTTCGGCTGCTGCTCAGTTTCTGGTTGCGGCCTCCCCGGTTTGCTGGGTTTTTCGCCGCTATTCGGCTTAGTGGTATTCCCATTCCCGCCATGCGAACCGGAGTACTGCCCTATCTTTATTTGCGGAAAGACTTTCGCGGGATTTTCGTAGGTTATGTACTCTTCCCCTGTCTGCGTATAGGCGTGATAGTGATCTGCATGCTGCAAGATTTTCACGATTGGCAGCTTGGCCAGTTGCGGCAAAGAAACCACCCGCACCAGTTGTAACCCCCCTCCGGGGATTGGTTTCCCGCTCGGATGGGGTTTAACTGTTTTACCCGGTACTCCGGAAGGATTAGTTTTACCACCCGCCGGAACTACCTGCGGATGCCACGGACGGTAGCTGGGATTTACCACCTTTGAGCCCCCGTGAGTGCCGGTATATGTTCCGATAGCGATCCCGGGATAAAGGCCACTGGGATTACTGTAGGTGACAAACTCCTGGCCATCTGCGGTGTAAATATGGTAGTGGTCGCCATGTTTTAGGATCTTTACTACTCCCTGCGATGCCACCTGCCCCAATTGCCCTGCAGATAGTACTTTCGCGGTACTGCGCAGTTGTCCCGCACTCTTGGCTTTAGCCGGATCGGTGTAGGTAATGATTTCACGTCCGTCTTTGGTAAACACATGCCAGTGATCACCGTGTTTTATTACTTTCACGATTTCATCGCTAGCTACTTCTCCGTCCACTAAGACTTGGGTGGTTTCATCTAGTTTGAACTTGGGTTCTTGAGGACGAGGCGCTATTTTTTCTGCCACAGCGGCAGTTTCCCCTGAGCCGTTGAGGCCGCCCTCACCGTTATTAAAAGCACCCCCAAATGCCAGCGCACTGGAAGTCACCAGTAGAGCAGCGGCTACCCCTGCCCCTACTATTAGCTTAGTTTTAGCCATGTTTTCTCCTTACTTTTTTCTAAAGACTAAGGCCGTAAGCAGCCCAAATACCGATATGAGGACGATTACCGCGCCGGGGCGCAGGTTTTGATAAAACGAGACCACTAGCCCCGCATACACACAGAACAAAGACATAATCACTGACAGCACCAGGGTGCCGCGATAGGTTCTCGCGAACTGCATAGCCCCGATCGCGGGGATTACCAGAATCGAGGAGACTATCAGGGATCCGATGGTTTTTGCCGCTACCGATACCGCTAGTGCCACCAACAGTGCGAACACAAAATTGAGGACGCGAATGTTTATCCCTAATAGCCGAGCTGCCGGAGGATCCAATATTGTCAAAAAGAGGCGGCGATACAGGGTACTGTAGACCACCACCACAGCTAACCCCACCCCTATCACTAGATACAATTCCAGGTCACTTAAAGTAACGATAGAACCAAATAGATAGGTGGTGATGGCGCTAGATCCACCGGAAAAACTGGTAAAAATTCCGGCGAGCCCAATCGAAGCTGCTAACACAATAACCGTAGAAATCTCTTGGTAGGCACGCAAACGTACTCGTACTGCCTCTACACATAGAGCTGCGATTACGCAGGCAATAACCGATCCCACTAAGGGGTTAAAACCGAAAGCCAGCCCGGCAGCTACTCCCGCCAGCGAAGAATGTGAGAGCGTATCCCCCATCATCGACAGGCGTTTGAGTACAATCGGCAAGCCGATTAAGGGCAAGATTACCGCCAGTACTGTTCCTACCAGGAAGGCACGTTGCATGAAGTCGTAAGCAAAGAGGCTCATCGGCTAACCTCAAGTTTTTCTAGCTCAAGGGAAGTCATTTTCCCTGCAGACAAGCGATAAGCAGCATCTAAGAAAGGAGCAACTTCCGCCAATTGATGGGTAACCATCAAAACCGTTTTCCCCTGGTCACATTGCTCCCGCAAAAGGTGGTAGAGATCAAGCGAAAACTTTTGATCTATACCGCCGGTAGGTTCATCCAAGAGAATCAGACGCGCCTGTTTCAGGAGTGCCAGTAAGACTCCTACTCTCTGCAGTTGCCCCCCAGATAACTCGCGCAGACGATGGGTGCGCACCCCGCTTAACCCCACGGTGTCCAGCAGGGCGGTAGGATCGCTTTTTCTTTTCAGTTGCGCCAGATAGACCCGCACTAGCTCCGCCACGGTGGTCGGAAAATTGCGGTAGCCACTGACCGCGTTTTGGGAAAGATAGGCGAGGTCGCGATAGTGGCCGTCTACGTTACTCAGGTCTCCGAAAAGACGGATTTGCCCTTGCGAGGGACGCAAATTCCCCAGTATCAGATTCATTAGGGTGGATTTTCCTGCTCCATTATCGCCACTTACCGCTACAAATTGTCCGGCAGTGAGGGATAAATCCACTGACTGCAGCACCGGGACATCCCCGTACGCAAAAGCGACTTTATTTATTTCCAGGACCTTATTCACCGAACGATTCCATCAAGTTAGTTAAGTTTTTCTCCATTAGCCCCAGATATCCGAGCGCCTCTTCCTCCTTAGTTAGATGCTCCATGGTGTAAAGAGTGCCGGTTTTTGCTCCGGTAGTGCGTGCTAGGGTTTCTGCGACTTTCGGAGTGGCTTTCCCTTCAAAAAAGATCGTGCTGATCTGATGTTTCTTCACGAAATCAGCAATGGTAGCCAATTGGTTAGCCGAGGGTTCGTCCTCGGGTGAAATCCCGGTGACTGCTACCTGTTTGAGCCCGTAGTCGTCTGCCAGATAGTTAAAGGCTGCATGGGAGGCAACAAAGTAGCGTTTTTCAGCGGGAACTTTAGCGATTTCCCGAGCAAATTTTTTGTCTAACACCTGGAATTTCTCTTGGGCTTTTTCCAGATTTTCCTGGTAATAGCTAGCATTTTTAGGATCTAGGGCGCTAACTTTTTCACAAATTGTTTTCAGCTCGGTCTGAGCGTTTTTAACGCTGAGCCAGGTATGGGGGTTAACTGCGGTGGTATCAGTGCGAGCCGCATCTTTATTTCTTAGTAGGGTTAGCCCCTGCGATAGATCTAGGAATTTTTCTTCACTCCCCAGGCTCTCGCGGAGGTCTTCTATAAATCCCTCCATTCCGGCGCCGTTGTAAACAATCAGATCGGCTTTTGCGATTTCGGCGCGATCACTGGTTTGTAGTTCAAAGTCGTGGGGCTCTTGAGTGCCTTTAATAATGGTTTTGACTTCCATCTTGTCACCGACGATCCGGTTGGTCAGATCAGCTACCGGGAAGAAAGTCGCATAGACCAGGGGCTTATCTTTTTCTCCAGTGTTTTCCGCGTTAGCCCCTCCCTGCGCGTGTGCGCTACAGCCTGCTGCAGAAAATACCAAGAGGGCGGCAATCAGTGAGGCCAGAAGGGTTTTGAAGCTATCTTTATGCACCATTTTCCTAACTGTTTTGAGTTTTACTATGCGAAATACTTATTTCGTTCAAAAAACTTAACAGTACTGAGAATGGTTATCAAATTGAGTTTCAGTATTTTTCCGCTACAGATTAGAGGGCCTGCTCGACAGCTTTCTTAACTTCCTCCATATCCACGGTGGGTTCGAAGCGAGCAAGTACCTGCCCTTCGCGATCAATCAAGAACTTCGTAAAGTTCCATTTAATATAGGCCTTTTCCCCAAATTTCCTGTTATTTTTATCAGCAAACTTTTTGAGCCCGAAGTTTTTCAGGCCCTTGCCAAAGGTCTCAAAAGGTTTTTCACCAGCTAGGAATGCATATAGCGGTTCTGCGTTATCCCCGTTAACCTCAATCTTGGCAAACTGGGGAAATTTTGTTCCAAAATTCACCGTGCAAAACTGTTGAATTTCCTCCGCCGTTCCTGGCGCTTGGTCTGCAAATTGATTGCAAGGGAAATCTAAAATTTCAAATCCCTGCTCTTTGAACTGTTCATACAGCTGTTCCAGAGCCTCGTACTGGGGAGTGAACCCGCATCCAGTAGCGGTGTTTACAATCAGTATCACTTTGCCCTTGTAGGTTTCTAGCTTTACCAGCTGCCCCTGTCGGTCTTTTACTTCAAAGTCATATATCGTCGCCATTTGTCGCTCCTTAATCCAATACCAAATTCCGGTATTTCCTATTCATTCACAAATTTTTTAATAATTATGATTATTCGCCAAGTGATTTAATAAGAAATCTCTTTCCCTCCCCGGGAAGAGTTGACAATAGAGCGGACCGGTTTTCCCTTCCAATGCGTACCCATTAGCTCCCCCGCGACATCACCGCCACCGTCTCATCACTTGGAACATTAAGTTTTAAATCAAATGGAATGCCACTATCTCTAACACTCGCCCTTAAAAATATGTTAATTGCAGTAGTCATATTTAAGCCTAAACTGGAGTAGATCTTTTCGGCAGCTTCTTTTATTTCTTTATCTGCTCTTATATTCAAATTTGTTGTAGCCATTTCCTCATCTCCTTTGACCTTATTATATAACCAAATTTGTGCATAGTCACTACACTGTCATTATATTTGATACATTAATTTTACTATTGATATTCTTCATTATCATACTCAAGTAAATCACCTGGTTGATAATCAAGCTCCTTACAGATGCTCGCTAAAGTGTTAAACCTTATGCCTTTGGCTTTTCCAGTTTTTAATATTGATAAATTTGCTTCGGTTATCCCTATCCTTGCTGCAAGCTCTTTCTATGTCATATTTTTCTTTTTTAATACTTGATCTAGATTTATAATTATTTGATCTTTCATTTTCAAATTATACTTTCCGAATCTTCTTTTAAGGATTTTCCTGTATCAGATATAATCATTGATGAAAATGCTACAACCATAAAAATTATATTCGTTAAATAGTCCTTAATAGTTAAATTAAAAACACCGCTAACATTGTCAACTTTAAAATAATTGAAGACTAGCTTAGAAATAATTTGGCATATTGTCAAAATTAAAATAGCTATTAAAATGTTTTTCGTATATTTTGAATTTAAGTCTGAAAAATAATCTTTCTTCTCTAAATTCACTAAAATCTTCTCAAATTTATCCAATGAGAAACCAGCAACAATGAATATCATAACTGCACTTAAACATGAATAAATAATAAAAGGAAGTGAAACCCCTTGTAGATTAAATTGTTGAGACTCTACTACTTTTATTACATCATCTTTGAAAATTAGAAATAAAACTCTTCATAACTTTTCCTCAACACTTTCGTTTATCTATTATCATCTACATCTTTCCATTCTTGTACTCTATCCTTCAAATAATTTAAATCTTCTTTAGAAAGTTCCCAGGTTAATGAAGATAGCATCAAGGGCATTCCCTCCATTGTAATATATGGATAATTTTCATAAATATAGAAATCTATCTTTGTAGCTTTTTTATCCTCTCTCTTACTGATTAATAAGAAGTGGTAAGACTCTATTGCATCATCTGGTATTTCTTTAAAATAAGCGTCGAAATTTTTATCATTAATATTTTCTGCACTCATTCCTGTCAAATTACTAAAGTAGCCTAGAACTTCTTGTTCTTCTGTTTCAACAATTTTTTTATTATTAGAATCAAATATTTCAATCTTTTCTTCTTTTTTACTACTTGTTTGTTCTGTTGTAGTATTTGGACTACAAGAAGTTAAAACTATAGAAAAAACAAGAAAAATAGCCATTATTAAAAATCTTTTCCTCATTATAATCCTCCCCATCTAATTATGGTAAAACGATAATTATAATTTGTCAATATCATTCGTAATGACTTAAAACTTATCAAAGTCTTCTTTCGTAGCTACTTCTTTGTATTTATATTCATCGTTATTCTTTTCTGTGAACATATCATTTACAAGCCCAATTGTCAGTAGGAATAAATCAGAAACAGAAAGACCAAGTTCCACTGCCCTTAATAGAAGCAATGGTGTAGTTGTTGGTTTTCTGTTAGTCTTGCTTTTTTAGGGAATTCTTCTGACTTTATGTTTAGTCCCCATAATTCAATTATTTGAGGCAGAATTTTAAGACTCATTTAGAACTTTGTTAGAATCCGATTTTTCCACCAAAACATTAGTTCTAAAAGTTCTGGAATAAGAGCGATTTCTAAGTCTCCATCATATCCTATATTTTTCTCAGTTAAGGCTGTTTCAATTTTACTGAGTGCAATCCTACTTTTATAATCTGTTATCTTATTATCTATACATCAATACTACAATCTCCACGTGGTGGGTGTGGGGGAAGAGGTCGAAGGTTTGTAAAGACGCGATCTGATAGCCGTTGGATACGGCGACTTTCAGGTCGCGGGCAAGCGCAGCCGGGTCACAGGCCACGTAAATAATCCGCTCCGGCTCTAGGCTTGCCAGCGCCGCCATTACCTGCCTTCCGGCACCGCTACGCGGGGGATCCATTATCACCAGGGGCGGCGCCTTCATCTTGTCGGCATAATCCGCGAGCGCCCGGGGATCTACCCTCCCAGCGCGAATCTGCAGACGTCCAGGCACTCCAGAAAGATTCTTGTGCGCCATTTTTACTGCAGGCTTTGACCCCTCTAAAGTGCTCAGGCGTCCTCCCCTATCCAAAATTTTAGCCAGAGGACGCGAAAACAGTCCCGCCCCTGAGTACAGTTCCAGGATTTCATCCCACCGCCGGTCCCCGGGTATTAGCGGGCGGTCGCTACTCGCGTCTGCCTCGCTACGCTCGCTCTCTTCGACACTCCCGTCAGCCGCGCCATTGACAGGGTTTCCTAGGCCCTCCCCCTGAGCAGTAGATACCCCGCTATCTAGCCCAAAATCGCTGGTAGCCGCTGCCATTACCTGCTCGCATAGAATCCGTGCCGCCTGGCGGTGCGCCTGCCAGAAACCACTCGGGGCCACCAGGTAGTCCCCGAAACCGGGAACCGTTAAACGCACATTCTTTTCTGTAACCGGATGAGCCGATTCATCAAACAGGGAGCGTCCGTTCCACACTCGCAGCCCGTTCGCGCTCGCCCATGCCCGGACGCGCCCTCCCGGCGTAAAAACCTGGCTCCAGCTGTTGGGGTCGCTAAATAAAGAAGAGTCACTAATCAGCGGATCCGCCAGCGGGAAGCTATCGATCTCTACCAGTTCTTCCCCGCGAAACTTAGTCATCGCCAGGCGCCCAGCAGAACTGACCTCAAAATCGGCGCGCAGACGATACCCTAAACCGTCCTCGCCGCCAGCGTGTCCGCTACTTACGCCCTGGCAGCTTAGCTCTCCCCCACTGGCAGCCAACGCTTGCGCGTAAACTTCCTCACCTCCTAGGCGCCGCAGGCAATCCCCCAGTACCTGTGCTTTCCATTGGCGTTGGTACGGCAGTTTCACGTGGCAAAGATCTGCCCCGCCCGTGCCTCCCGGACCGCCCAAAGCCCACACCGGCACTTGCCGCTGAGGTGAAGCCTGCAGCACTTCGCTCACCTCGGCAAAAATAACTTTGCCTTTTTTAGCGACCGGGACAGCTGTTACCTGCTCCCCCGGCAATCCGAAACGCACCATATAGGTTTGTCCATCTTCATGTGCCAGACAGTAACCACCATGAACTGGACGCAGTAGTTGCAAGGAAACTTCATTCATAAGTTAATGCTCGATACCTAAAAATCAGCGGAAAAGTCCGGCTGAACATCCTCAGGAGCAGACGATTTACGACCCGAGGACGACTGTTCTATCCCCCAGCCACCGTGAACACCATTAATCCAGGGAAGATGATCATTATCGCCCACAAATGCCCCCCGGGTAATATCTTGAGCTCTCCTTCCATACACCGGGGAAGACTGGCGGTATTCTTCCGGAGGAAGCAACGCGGTTACCCCATCTTGCTGATCCGCTTGCTTGCGGGTTCGGGAGAAGTTCCACGGCACCATCACTACTAATACCCCCGGCAAATCCCGCAGCTGGTGGCGGATACGATCCACAGAACGGTTATGTAAAAACTTTTGCCAGGGATATTTCACCTGGTAGCAGGGAATATAGATAACCACCAGGTCGCGGGGAGAGCGGTTACGCAAAGAGCGCACGTGTTGCAGCAGCGGACCGGTAATATCGCGGAAAGGTGAAGCTAGCACCGTCAGTGGCACTTCTACCCCGCTTTGCATCCAGCTTTCTTTAAGGCGGGCAAAATCATCGGGTTCAATCTCGACGTGAACTAAAGATAGTGAGGAAGGGTGACAGGCACGCGCATACGAGATGGCTCGCATAGTGGGTTTGTCTAGGTTAGAAACCAGCACCAGGCTTTGCACCCGGGAAGGCAAGGAACGAGCAGTAGCAAAATCAGCCACTTCGGTTTCCCGGCTAGAGCGCTGATAGTAGTTTCTTATCCTCCACAAGAGTACAAACACGATTGCCATCATGGCTAGAGCCACCCAGGCACCATGAGTAAACCGCGAGATAGTTACCATCATCAGCACGGTGGCGGTACAGATGAAACCGATCGCATTTACCATCCAACGGCGTCGCAATATTTTCCGGTTCTTTTGAAAAGTCCGCGAACGCAGTTTCGTGTTCCAGTGCCTGAGCATCCCCAGTTGCGAAAGAGTCAAAGAGATAAAAACCCCGATAATGTACATCTCGATTAGTTTGGGTGATTGCGCGTCGGTAACCGTGATCAAAACTGCGGCAACCAAAGCCGGGACGCAGATAACTGGGGAGAGAGAACTTCGGTCTGCCCGTCGAAAAATTTGGGGTGGCAAAAATCCATCGCGGGAAAGAACTTGGGTAAGTTGCGAAAACCAATTAAAGGCACTGTGAGCCGCAAAGATCAAGATCACCGCGGTAATCACAATGACCAGGGTGGCCATTAAGGGATAGCCGGAAAAGATAGTAGCCGCCAGTTGCGCTATCACCGGGGGGACTTCCATGGCAGCAAGTGGCCCATTTACGCTAAGCAATTGGGAGTCAAACGCAGGAACTTTCACTCCCGTCACTTTCGCCAGATGCAGCATGGAAAACATCATTGCCGCGCTGATCAGCGCAAAGACCGCCAGGGTGATCCGCGCGTTTTTAGGGCGTGGTTTCCTAAAAGCAGGCACCCCATTGCTGATCCCTTCTACCCCACTCAAGGCGATGCAGCCTCCTGAAAATGCCCGCAGAAACAGCAGCAATCCTCCCATGCCGGTAAGCCCTGCTTGGTAAGGAGTGGCCTTTAAGATCTCCATCTGCGCCGTCTCCGCGAGCCCTAATGAGCCCCAGGCTTCTTGCAAAAGCCCACAGATAGCTAATAGCGCAATGGATGCCATAAATAGATAGGCGGGGATGGCAAATAGCCTTCCGGACTCACGCATCCCTGACAGATTCAACAGGGTCAAAACTGCAATTACCGCTACGGAAACTAAAACTTGATGAGTATTGAGCGCCGGAAAGAGCGCACCTACGTAGCTGGCACATACAGATGTAGAAACCGCGATCGTCAAAGAATAATCAACTAACAACGCACTGACCGTGACCAGAGCGGCAGATTGTCCCAGGTTTTGCCGCGTCACCTCGTAGTCTCCACCTCCGCGCGGGTAGGCCAATACTACTTGGCGGTAGGAAATAATCACCACTGCCATGACCGCGAAAACCGCTACCCCTACCCACAGGGAAATACCAGAGGCCACGATTCCTCCTACCCCTAGGGTCAAGAGGATTTGATCCGGAGCATAAGAAACTGAAGACAGCGCATTCGAAGCAAAAACTGGGAGGGCATAACGTTTTGATAGCCCTTCCCGCAT
This sequence comes from Varibaculum cambriense DSM 15806, assembly GCF_000420065.1. Classification (GTDB taxonomy): domain Bacteria; phylum Actinomycetota; class Actinomycetes; order Actinomycetales; family Actinomycetaceae; genus Varibaculum; species Varibaculum cambriense. The sequence continues at coordinate 128,032 of NZ_ATUF01000002.1, forward strand.
CAGCTGCGGCTTACGCAGGGCTGGGCTTTCCCAGCGTTCTTTGTCGTCTTTCACATCCCGATCATCCCACTATCTAGCCAAAACTAATAGTTTCTGCTGGTTTGAAAGCTGAAAATAGCCCAGAAAAGGTTTACGCTACTTGCATGCACTTCGTAGTTTTAGGCTCGGGTCGAGTAGGAGCCAGAGTCGCTCAGACCTTGGACGAACAGGGACATTCGGTTGCTATCATCGATTCCAACCCCGATGCTTTCCGTAAACTTCCCACCGATTTTTCGGGACAAAAAGTATCCGGGATTGGGTTCGATCGAGAAGTGCTAGAGCGCGCCAATATCGAGGAAGCTTATGCTTTCGCCGCCATTTCTAACGGGGACAACACCAACATTTTGGCGGCTCGGATCGCGCGAGAAACCTTCGGGATTGACCGGGTGGTCGCCCGGATTTACGATATTCGCCGCGCGGAAATCTACCGCAAGCTGGGGATTAACACTACCTCTCCCGTTTCGTGGACCGCTTCGGAAATGCTGCGCCTAATGCTACCGGATGATACCCAGCTGGCGTATTCAGATTCGGTCTATCAGGTGAAAATGCTGCGCATTTTCCCCTGCGAAGACTGGGTGGGGGTTTCTTTACAGCAAACCCAAAAACTTCTGGATATCAAAGTGGCCTATATTGGACGCGATGGTGAACCCTATTTCAACCTGTCTACCCTGGTAATCCAAGAAGGTGACGAACTGATTTGTACGGTGCCATCGAGGCGAGCAGAGCAGATAGAGAGGGCTTTCAAACGGCCCCCAGCGCAGGAGGAATAATATGCGGATTGTGATTGCTGGAGCCGGCTCGGTAGGACGCTCTATTGCCCGCGAACTGGTCACTAATGGTTATGAAGTTACCTTGATCGATAATCATCCTTCCCGCATGGAAGTAGCCTCGATTCCCCAGGCAGACTGGGTATTAGGGGACGCCTGCTCCCTCGATACGCTTTCTAAAGCCGAGATTGGCGAGGCCGACGTAGTAGTTTGCGCTACTGGAAACGACAAAGTGAATCTGGTGGTCTGCCTATTGGCAAGAACCGAGTTCGGGGTGCCAAAGACCGTGGCGCGGGTAAATAATCCCAAGAACGAGTGGCTCTTCGATGATGCTTGGGGAGTAGACGTGGCGGTCTCTACCCCGCGAGTGATGACTGCTCTAGTGGAAGAAGTAGTGTCTGTGGGAATTCCGGTGCATCTGTTCCGCTTCCACACTTCTGACACCAATATGTATTCCCTAACCGTACCCAAAGATTCTGATTTAACCGGGCAGCCCCTCTCCGCCCTCGACCTGCCCCCTTCGGTAGTATTGGCAGCAGTTCTGCGTGATTCGCGCCCCCTCGCTCCCCGCCCGGATACTTTGCTGCAAGGCCTAGATGAACTGCTGATGCTATTTAGTTCTACAGCCGAAGACGATTTAGAGCAGATAACTGCTCTGTTTGCGCCTCCGCCTGAAGAAGTAGCTGATCCGGCGCAAGAAGATTAGTGGTCATTGCCGCGCAACCGTGCGGTTTCGCCGCGCAGTAACGCCCAGTTAAAATAGCCTACCAGGGCAAATGCGGGCAACCCCAGGATCAGCCGGGCCGCTCCCAGAGATACCAAGAGGTTCGCATAATACAGGGGTAGCTCCACCGCTAACCGCAAGGTAAAAAGCCCTATCCACAACCAAGTACAGAGCCGGGAAAGTTCATAAAATTTGCGGGCATCGCCCTGGCGCCAATTGTCTAGTTTACCGATCGCCCCGGCTACCAGCCAGCCGATAGCCGGTCGGCGAGCCAGAATAGTTACCAGCAACACCGCTGAGTAAATCCCGTTTATCCAAAATCCAAAGGCAAAAAAATTTTCCACCTGACCGCTACGCCAGGCCCAAAATACGCTGATTAGGGTGCCGGCAAGTCCGGCTATCACCTGGCGTAAGCTTTGATGGCGCAGCATCCGAATCGCCCCGAAAAAAACCGTCGCTGTCAGCGCCAAGATCACTGGCAGTCGCAGCGAATGGGTAAAAGGATAGATCGCCACTATCAAAATGGTGGGCAAGGTAGCTTCTAAGGCTCCTAAAGGCCCGCCGATGGCTTCCCGCATAGAAAACTGCTGCGATTCTAACTGAGACCCTAGAGCGCCGAATTGTCCCGTCAGTGGGGATTCTCTCCGCCTATCAACCTCCGCAGAAAGGTACGGGGATTCTGGCTGCTCACCGCGGCTATCACTTGATTCTAAACTACTGTTCATTACCGCGAACCGGCTCAATCTGAAAAGTAGGGTTGATAACACAAAACCCGTTGGAGCGAGCAATAACCGTTCCTTGCACCGCTAGACGAATTCCAGCTTTGATGCCGGGAACACTTTTCCGCCCTAACCACACCACATCTATTGAGCCGGTACCGTCAAATAAAGTGGCGGTAAAAGAACCGGCTCCGGTAGGGGCTGGAAAAGTAACCGAACGTAAAACCCCAAATAGGGAGGCTTTTTGTCGCTCAGTTACCTCGCGTACTTGGGAAGCGATATACGATTGTGCCCCTTCTGGAGCTGCGGGAGTCTTATCGGGGGAAGCCACTACTCACCCATCCCTAACTGCTCAATTAGATCTGCAGACAACTCGATTGGTAACGTTTCTCCCGGTACGTAGGCTTCATTCCCGCGCACTACCTCCATACCGTGTAAGACTGCTAGCAGGCCTTCACGAGCGCTTTCTTCCTCGGCTGCCTGTCCTCTTAAAATCACGCGCAGCAGCCAGCGATCGCCCTCAATCCCCCACAAGAGTAGGGGCATTGCGCCCTCTATAGCAGATTTACCTTCCGGGATAGGACGCGCCAGCACTGCTTCTCCGAAGGGACCGGGAAGCGGGAAAATCTGGTATTCCTCAGCTTTAAGCTGGTCAGCAAGCTCCTGGCGAATTTCATCCCATAGCCCCCCGGAACGTTGCATCGCGAAGGCAGCTAACTGCATCTGCGCAGTTCCCGACACCACTTCTAGTGCCAGGATATTGCCACTGCCGTCTTGAACTGGAAGGATTTGTAATCCCGCGATCATGGGGATCCGCAAAACTCCCAGATCCAAAAATTCGCTGCCTGCCGGTGACTCGCCCTCGTTGTAAGGGCCTTGCTGCTTAGAGATTTGCGCATTACTGACCACCTCGCCCTCACCGGGAGCTGGGGCAAGCTCCCCCGCGGCGTACTCTGCAGAATTAGCGGCTTCCCCCGGCTGGCCGGGGGTATCCATGTCTGCAGCTAGCGGCAAAGATTCTTCTGGAGCTATGCGTTTACGTCGAGAAGGAAATAATCTCATAACGCCAGTTTATTCAGCGCAGTCGAGGCAAACCGGTTTGCCATCAACCGCTCCCGCCAGGCGGGAACGGTGCTGAACTAGGAAGCAAACCGAGCAGGTGAACTCGTCATCTTGCGCCGGAATGACCTGCACAGAAAGTTCTTCACCAGATAGATCAGCGCCAGGAAGTTCAAAATCTTCTGCAGCTGCGTTTTCGTCTTCATCGACTTCGGAAGAACCACTGGCCTCCGCGCGGCGAGCCTTCAGTTCTTCCAGGGAGTCCTGCTCGACTTCTTCTTCATTTTTGCGGGGGGCGTCATAATCTGTTGCCACGGTTCGTCCCTTCTTAAAGTGGTGCTTGAGTCTACAGTTAAATAAACAATAGACGCGGGGATATTAACACTTCAAGCCCTAAAATGCTAGATACGACAGACACACCGCGCCTAATAGGCAAAAAATGCCCCTGAACGTGGCAATCTCTAAGCAAGGGAACGGAGGAACATGAAAGACCTAGAGCTGTTGGGATTGCACCCAGATGGTAATCAGCTGATTCTCAATGATGAGGACGGCACCCGCTATGCTTTGGCCATTACCCAGGAACTACGCGACACGCTACGTCCGGAGCGCCCTAACCTGGAGGCGGTGCCACAAAGTCCGAAGAAAACCGTTCCCCCGCGTAAAATCCAATCCCTGATTCGCGCCGGCAGTACCACCAACGAAATCGCAGATAAATTTGAACTTCCCCTGGCAAAAGTGCAACGTTACGCTACTCCGATTTTGGCGGAGCGTCGCCATATTGCGAATCTGGCGCAATCTTGTCAGATAGGAGGAGAATCAGATTCTCCTCGCTTGGGCGAGCTAGTCGTAGATCGTCTCGCGGCACGGGGGGTTTCTGCAGCTTCTCTGCGTTGGGATGCGGTTCGCGGTGGTAAAGGACCGTGGGAAATCATTTTGACTTTCACTCAAGATGCCCGCGATTTAACTGCCCGTTGGCATATGGAGCCCGGCTCTTCCACCGTTAGTGCTCTTGACCAGGAAGCTACCTGGTTAACCGAGGCTTCCCAACCGGCTTCTAAAGTATCAAGTTTCGAAGAATTTTTCCCCATGTCCTCCCCGGAGGCTACCGCCCCGCAAAAACCTGATACCGGCACGGAAGCACTCTTAGAAGCACTGGCGGCGGCGCGCGGAAAACGTGATACCTCCCCGCAGCTCGACCTGCCCGAAGAAGTCGACCTAGAGGCGTCCTCCGATTTAGAGGAGGAACCGACCGATACGGAGAACAGTACCCCGGCAGAAATAGTTTCCCTTTCCGGCAAGCGCCCAGGATCACCAGCCGCGGAAGAAAACCCGGCTACGCCTCCCTCCGCGCCGCCGCCAAGCGATTTTAGTCCCCCCGGGAAGTCTGCACTGGGAGAAAAATCGACGATCCCGCAGGCGGAGCCAGCCGCGCAACTACCACCAGATAACCGCGGCTCCAACGAGGTATGGGATAGCAGCGAACCTACTTTTGTAGGTAATCTTTCCGAAGCTGAGGCTCTTAATCTGGATTTAACGAGACGCGCTCCCGCAGATTTAGGAAAGAATGAAGCCGAGGCACCTTCTCGCCCGGCGCCCCCTCCCCCCAGCGCTGATCCCGGACAGGAAGCTCTGGTTCTTCCGGGGATGGAAAATGTGGAGGAAAACGATAAAACTATCCTTGCCTCCGGGGAAAATACCGCCAAAAGCAGAGGAAAACATCGGCGTTCTCACCGTAAATCTATTCCCAGCTGGGACGATATCGTCTTTGGCACCAAGCCGCGGTAAAAGCCAGTAAGCCGGTACCGGGATAGCGTCCTGCTGGCTATACCAGGATTAGGGGGATTTCCATCTCTGCCGGGGTTAATGATCCGTGTACTCCCACCATTTGTAGAACTCCCCGACTATGGAAACGAGAATCTACAAATTGATAGTTTTCCTTCGCAAAAATGGTGAAGTCCCCGATACGATCAGGTTCACTAATATCACCGTACGCCTGGCGGTAATCAGCTATTATCTGGCCACGCCCGGCAAGTAGTTTTTGCCACTGTGCGAGAACCTGCGCCTTAGGAGCCTTCCGGGTGCGATTACCGGCGGGATCCTCACCTAAACATTTTTCCTTAAGGTGAATATGGAGGGCGCGCGGCTCCCCGGAGATCGCTGCCACCTGGGAGGCGAGCGCTGATTCTGCTATATCAACGGTGGAAGCATCATTAACATTCACCATGCCGTGATCTGCGGTTATCGCCATCAGCACGTCATCTGGTAACTGCGCACGCAATTCGGAAAGAGCCCGGTCAATCGTCTCTAGTTCTTGCAACCACCGGGGATGCGACCATCCCAGATTATGTCCCCAATGATCAAGTTGTGACCAGTAAAGATATACGTAGTCAGCCCCCTGTTTGCAGGCAGTAGCTGCCTGGGCGCAACGCTCGGAAAGCTTCGTAGAAACTTTTAAGTTCGCGTCACGCAAAGTGATTTCACTAAGCTTAGATCCCACAAAGTCAGGCGGGACTAACGCTACAGATTCCAGAGAGGCATTACGGGCATAAGTAAAATGGGTCGGCTGGTCGCACCAGGATTGAGCCGAGCGCCCATAGCCTTCAAAAGTTATAAGGTTGAGGACGCGTCTCGCAACCGGATCCCAACACTGATACCCCAGCATCCCGGTTTGGGCAGGTGAAAGACCGGTATGAAGGCTGGTGAGAGCAGCTACCGTAGTAGACGGGACGCAGGTTCGCAGCGCTTGCCCTAGCGTGTCTGAGGCCTGCGTGAGATACGGGCGCATAAAGGGGAGATGCCCGCGCCGCGACAAGAGTAGCTGCTGCCCCATGCCATCAATGACTACTAGGCATAGCCGGCGCTTATTTTCCCCGATTAGTGGCCGTAACTCCGCCGAAAACTTGGTTTCTTCCCGCCAGCTAAGCGCCCCGAACAGCGTGGGTAAAATATCCCATATTCGCATTCCAGTAGTGGTTTTCTCACGGTGACCCATACCTCTTATCTTCTCATATCCGCGAGCCGAATCTGACTAGTGCCCCGTTTTTTGTTTTGATATTAGGGTGAGCGAAAAGTCGAATGAACCCCGTCAGCCTGATCTGTTTTCTGCAGCCCTGCCTGCAGCGGATGCCCTCGACCAGCCAGACCTGAAAGAAAAACGGGTAAGCTCGCCCTCGAAAGCTGTGGCTACCCGCCCGCCACGGAAAAAAGCGACCCCTTCCTCCCCCGAACCGGTAGCGGAAAAAATTACTCATATTGATGTTTCCGAGGAAATGCGCACTTCCTTCCTGGAATACGCCTATTCGGTGATTTATGCACGCGCCCTGCCCGATGCCCGGGATGGTTTAAAACCGGTACAGCGGCGCATCGTCTATATGATGAGCGAAATGGGGCTCTGGCCTAATAAGGGGCATGTGAAAAGCTCTCGCGTGGTGGGCGAAGTTATGGGTAAGCTCCACCCTCACGGGGACAGCGCTATTTATGACGCGATTGTGCGCCTGGCGCAAGACTTTAACCTGCGGATGCCGCTGGTAGATGGACATGGAAACTTCGGTTCTCTAGATGATGGTCCGGCCGCGGCGCGCTATACGGAAGTGCGGATGGCTCCAACCGCCCAAGATATGGTGTCCAATCTCGATGAGGACGTCGTAGATTTTGTACCCAACTACGATAATCAGTTCCTGCAGCCAGCAGTGCTGCCAGCGGCGTTTCCAAATCTATTGGTTAACGGCGCGAACGGAATTGCCGTGGGAATGGCCACCTATATAGCTCCCCACAACCTGGGAGAAACCGTGGCCGGCGCGATTCATCTGCTAGAAAACCCGGAGGCCACCACCGAAGATTTAATGCGTTTTATTCCCGGCCCGGATCTGCCAGGCGGGGGCATTATTGTGGGACTGGATGGTATCCGCCAAGCCTACGAAACCGGGAGGGGAATCTTCCGCACCCGTGCTAAGACCTCGATTGAGCGAGTTAGCGCCCGGAAGATGGGGATTGTGGTCACCGAGCTGCCCTATATGGTGGGCCCGGAAAAAGTGATTGAAAAAATCAAGGACGGGGTACAAAAAGGCCGGTTAAAGGGGATTTCCGCGGTCACTAACTTAACTGACCGCGAACATGATCTCCGCCTAGTTATCGAAGTAAAATCCGGTTTTAACCCAGAGGCAGTGCGCGCTTCCCTGTTTAAACACACTCCCATGGAAGATTCTTTCGGGATTAACGCGGTAGCGCTGGTAGATGGGCAGCCGCGCACCTTAGGTCTAAAAGAAATGCTGCAGGTGTTCTTAGATCACCGGATGGAAATCGTGATGCGCCGCAGCCAGTATCGCCTGCGTAAACGGCAAGAAAGGCTGCATTTGGTACGCGGCCTGCTGATCGCAGTCCTCGATATCGATGATGTTATACAGATTATTCGTGCCTCCGAGGACTCCGCCCAGGCAAAATCTCGCCTAATAGAGGCTTTTGACTTAGATGAAGTACAAGCTGAACACATCCTGTCCCTGCAACTACGCCGGTTAACAAAGTTTTCTCGTCTGGAGTTAGAGGCCGAGCGCGACCGTTTGACCGCAGAAATCGCCGAATTGGAAGCCCTGATTGCCTCGCGAGAAAAACGCCAAGAGCTGGTGGCGAGCGAGCTGCGGGAAGTAGCTCAAAAACGCTCCGATCCTCGGCGGACGGTACTGCTGGAAGAAGAGGGCGCTGCCCAGTTAACGGCCGATCAAGATACCCCCTTGGAGATCCCGGATGAGCCGGCAACCGTAGTCTTAGGGGCAAGCGGCCTAGTGGCACGTTTCCCCGGGCATGAAGCTTTATCTACTGACCAGGGGCGCGAGCCTTGGGATACCATTATTTCTACTGCCCTTACCACCGCCCGCAGCCAGGTGGGAGCGGTTACTTCCCAGGGGACTTTATATAAACTAGCTGCCCTGGAAGTACCAGCTTTGGTGCGTTCGGCAGCGGCGCCCTCTCTGCGCGGTACCCCTCCGATTTCGCGGCTACTGAATTTAGAGGACGGCGAGGAAGTAGTGGGGCTAGTTCCCCTAGATGAGGACGGTCCTACCTGGTGGGCAGCCACGGCTGGCGGGGTGATTAAACGGATCCGTCCCCAGGTGTTGGCTACCCAGGACTCTTATTCCATAATCACGCTGGACTCCGGTGATCAGGTGGTGGCCGCGGGCAGTGGCAGCGATGAGGGTGCCTTTGTACTGATTTCTGCGGCGGCGCAACTGCTGCGTACCCCGGCAGATAAAGTACGTCCTCAAGGACGCACTGGCCAAGGTATTTCCGGGATGAAACTTTCTGAGGGCGACCAAGTAATCGCCGCCGCTTTGGTTAGCGTCGACGCCTTAGAATCTTCCCTGGTGGTAACGGTAGCGGGGATTGCAACTTCCGAACCAGGCAGCGGACAAACCAGCGCCAAAGTCACTCCCCTGTTGCAGTATCCCCAGAAAGGACGCGCCGGACAGGGAGTGCGTTGTCAACGTTTCCTAAAGGGTGAAAGCCGCTTGGCATTGGCCGCGATTACTGCCACTCCCCCGCGCGCCCTCAGCAAAGACGGCTCCCCTCTTTCTTTACCGGAGCAAACTGATAAACGGGATGCATCCGGGAGCGGATTAAAGCGGCAAATCTACTTCTTAGGGTAATACTGAGGTGCCTTTTCGAGCACCGGGTGATACTTAAAAACTAGCTACTGGAGTTAGCGTCCTCTTTCGAGGCCGGAGTTTCGATCGCGTATTGGGTGGAGGTACCGATAACTTTAAACCCTGCCTCTAAAAACAGATGCCGGGTGGCGGGGTCAGCAGTCTCGGGCAGTAACGCTCCCACGGTGGCAAATCCTTGTTTTTTAAAGGCCGTCAGCACCACCGCGATTAACGATTTTAGAATCGCTTCGTTTTCCCACCCCGGAAGGAGCCCTAATAAATCGATATAGCCTTGTCGATTCCCTACCGCGGTCCAATCTTGCCGATAGATCGAAGACAGTACGAAGCCAGCAATCTCGGAACGATCAGTGGTTTTATCTAGCGCCACGAAAGAACATTCCGGGGTGAATGCTCCGCGGCGGGTAGTCCAATCCTCGGAAGTGTATCCCGCCCCGGCTTTCCGCTTTTCCAAGATCCGGTTGACAGCTTGCCGTAACAGGTCATCAAGTTCTTTATCCCAGGTGACAATCTGGAACGGATAGGAAAGCGCAGGCACTTCGATTGAGTGGGACAGATCCCGAGAGACATCCACGAAGGAATCGGTTTGCGTATAACCGGCATCTACCAGTAATTGTGAAAGTTCTGGGGCAATATCTTCCACATAAAATAGCGCCCGCCCGGGACGGGAATGGTCTAACAAGGCTCGCGCCTGATCTCTTTGCCAGGATATGGAGGCGCGTCCCAGTCCTTGGCCGCGGTAGCGCGGATCTACCCCGCCCTCACAAACCACTTCGTTTAACAGTAACCGCGGACGCACCTGCGCATAGGCAACCAGGTTGTTTTCTGAGCCAAAGGCACCGATCGTGCGCCAACTGGAGGGCGCGGCAAAAAACTCTTCTACTTCAGAAATTGCGGTTCGAAAGGGCGGATTGTCGAACTCTTCGATCCGGTGGATCAGGCTCCCCATTTCCGCCACGTTATCGGGACCGAGCTTGCGCCAGGAAAAGTTTCCGCTGCCTGCCGGCAATGACCATGCGAGTACTTCCATTACAGCTCCACCGTATAGATCATGCGTGCCCCGGCCAGCTGAAAATCACAGGCGGTACATACCCGGGACAGATCACCTAGTTTTGGATAGTTATCCTCGGCGAAGACTTGTTTATAGCCGGAATCCGCGCACGCTATAAGTACTTGGGAAAGCACGTGTTTCAGCACCGCATAATCGGAGCCGTGACTATCGGCATTTCGCCGGTCATCGCCAAAAATATCGACGGCTACTGCCGGAATTATTTGGTTCGATGCCCCCTCGGATTCAAGGCAGCTGCTTTGGCAAAGATTGCGGTAAACCACCAGGCAATACGCCAGCACCCGCCCGGAGCTCATAGAGATAGCTACGAAAGAAAGATCGGGCGCCAGGTTCGCTACTACCCGCCCCCACCAGCGGGAAGCATCTCCTTTGGCAGCATATAGCCGGGCAGAATTTGCAACATGTAGGGCTTTTATTTCTTCCCATTGATCCGGCGAGAGGCGCCGGGCAGATACTATCCGCACGTCTTTAATAGGGAACTTTCCGGGCAGCTCAGCCAGGGTGGCAGGAGCGAGATGGTGAGAAAAAACTTTAATCGTGCGTTGCGCCGAGAACCCGGCAGCTGCATAGAGCATGCGGCGATCTCCGGCGCGTTCATCGACCACGTTTCGGATTTGGGCGGGGCGTTCATAGTCTTCGCCATAGTAATCCAGCATCAGTTCCCGAGCCCGCACATCTTGCCAGGCCAGTAAAGCTCTGCCGATTCCACGTCCTCGCCAATGCTCAGCAGTGACCGCGAACAGGTCGGCACGGGCATAGGTTTTTTCATCTGGCTGCAGGGTGACTGACCCGAAAGCCGCCAGGTTGCCGCGGGAATCTAGACCGATCAGACAGTCTTGCAATTCCGGGTGGCTAAGCGCCTGGGTTAAGCGGGTAATCTCGCCCTCGGAAGTAGGGCGCGCGGGATGGGAGTGCTGTTCGGTTAGGTGGATCAGTTCCCGGATTTTCCAAGAGTCAGTTTCGCGCGAGGGTCGCCAATATAATCCCAGGTGTGCCGGGGGTACCGGGGCAGCTGGCAGGCTCCCTAGCCTTTCGCGCAAAGTTGACATGTTTTTATCTTAACGGGGGTCCAGCGACAAACCGAAACTGTTACGCATCAATCTGTTCTGCCGCTAACTCATCAGCACCGGCCACGATAAACTCCCGCCGCGGCGCTACTGTGGATCCCATAAGTAGCTCGAAAATATTTTCGGCTTGTTGCAGTGCGGCTTCATCGGCAAAAGTGATTTGCCGCAGGGTGCGTTTGCCGCGCTGCATGGTGGTTTCTGCCAGTTGGGAGGCATCCATCTCGCCCAGACCTTTATAGCGTTGGATAGGCTCTTTATATTTGCGTCCACTCTTGGCGAGGGCGCGCAGACGCTGATGTAGTTCGTCCTCGGAATAGGTATAAATAATTTCTTTCTTTTTCCGCCCTTGAGCGGGGATTTCGATCCGATGTAGCGGGGGCACTGCCGCATAGACTCGCCCGGCAGCAATCAGGGGACGCATATAGCGGAAGAATAGGGTGAGCAGCAGGGTGCGAATATGCGCGCCATCCACATCGGCGTCGGTCATCATAATCACTTTGCCATATCTGGCCGAGTCCAGATCGAAGCTGCGCCCGGAACCGGCCCCGATTACTTGAATAATCGCTGCGCATTCGGCGTTAGACAGCATATCGGAGGTAGAAGCTTTTTGGGTGTTGAGGATTTTTCCGCGAATCGGCAGTAGCGCCTGAAAATCCGCGGAGCGTGCCTGCTTGGCGGTACCTAGTGCCGAGTCGCCCTCCACGATAAATAGTTCGCAGTCCTCAACTTTATTGGAGCGGCAATCCGCGAGTTTGGCCGGTAGCGAGGAGGTTTCCAACGCATTTTTACGCCGGGAAATCTCTTTTTGATGCCGCGCGCTCACTCGCGCCCGCATCTCCCCCACTACCTTTTCCATCAGGGCAAATACTTGCTGTTTGTCATCGCGTTTAGTGGAAGAGAACTTCTTCTCCAGCCAGGAGCTAACTGCGCTGGACACCGCCTGACGCACCTGGGGAGTGCCTAATACTTCCTTGGTTTGCCCCTCGAACTGGGGTTCGGGCAACCGCACGGTCACCACCGCGGTCAGCCCCGCCATCACGTCCTCTTTTTCAATTCGGATCTTGGCTTCTTTTTGGGTCAGTTTCAGGCGCTTCGATTTCTTATTTTTATCGATCTGGCTGCGCAGCACCCGTACCAGGGCGTTTTCGAACCCCATAATGTGAGTGCCGCCCATGGGAGTGGCCACGATATTTACGAAGGAGCGCTCTACAGTGTCATAGCCATTACCCCAACGCAGGGCAATATCAATATCGCAGGTGCGTTCGACTTCGACCGGGCGCAAATGCCCAGTCTTCTGGTCTAGCTGTTGCACAGTTTCACTGTAGGTGCGCTGGTCGCGGATACACCAGGTATCTACGATTGCCTGATCGGGGGCGAGGAAGTCCACGAAGTCTTCGGTTCCGCCCTCGGCTTTAAAAGATTCTTCTAGGGGTTCTTCCGGGCGTTCATCGCGGCAAATAATAGTTAGTCCCGGAACTAGGAAAGCGGTTTGACGCGCGCGTTCTAGCAGGTGTTCCCAAGAAAATCCAGTGGACGCAGTTTTGGGAAAAATCTGGAAATCTGCCCAAAAACGCACCCGGGTCCCGGTCTTTTTCTTAGCAGCTTTCCCCACTACCTTCAGTTTGGATTCCTTAGTGAAGGGCTTAAACGGCGAGGTAGGGGTGCGGGATTCGGTGTCGTCGAACTCTCCGGGTTCCCCCCGCAGGAAAGACATTTGATAGGTTTTCCCGCCCCGATCTACCTGCACATCTAGGCGAGCCGAGAGGGCGTTAACTACCGAGGCGCCCACCCCGTGCAAGCCGCCAGCGGCGCCATAAGAGCCGGTACCGAACTTTCCACCCGCGTGTAGCTTGGTGTAGACAACCTCCACCCCAGATAGTCCCACCCCGGGGACTTCATCGACGGGGATACCGCGGCCATTATCTGCTACTGAAACCGAATGATCATCGCCGATAATGACCTCGATCTGGTCACAGTAGCCTTCGAGGGCTTCATCGACTGAGTTGTCGATAATCTCCCACAGGCAGTGCATCAGCCCGCGATGATCGGTGGATCCGATATACATACCGGGACGCTTGCGAACTGCGTCCAGTCCTTCTAATACCGACAGATGCCGGGCGGTGTAATCCGATTTCGTCTTGAGTGTCACCCTCCTAGTTTAAGGGGTGCCACTTTTAGGGTCGCTAGCGGCTTTCCGACCGCGAGTGATTGTGAGGCACTTCCCGCAGAGTTTTTGAGGAGGAGTTTCCATATTTTTAGGGGGTTGGTTTTACCTCCGACGGAATGAAGATATGAGTTAATAAAAGCAGAGAAAAATGCCTCAGTAACTGACTTTAGCTAGTCAGGGAAGAAGGAATCGCCATGAAACACCTAGCAAAAATGCTACTCGGTACGCTACTAGCTGCATTCGCGCTACTAATACCGGTCGCACCCGCAAATGCTCTTTATGACGAACTGCTTTCCATGTATATAGACGATGACTTAACAGTTAACGCATATATGAGAATTCCACTACCTGAAGAATCTGCAAACTTACTTGAAGGTACTTTAACTTGTGAGTTGCTAAAATCATCGAATAGTTTTCTTCCGGAAGACTTCACAGATCTGGAAAATTTCAAGGTAGAAAAATGTGAGCGTCGCGGGAAAATTATAGATCTGAATTTCACGGGAAGACTCAAAGATGGTGACAATAACAGTGTCGGCTGGAAGATAACTGATGATGAAATTACACTCACTGTCCCTCCCGCATTAGGTGAAATAGCTGATTCGGACAGTAGCTACAGCAGTGCAATCTTGATTGCATTCCCCGGCGAAATAAAAAGCGTGGATCCCGATATCGGTCACTTCAAGCTCGCGAGGTGGTATGTGGACAGGGCCAGCGAAATAGATAGGACAGTAACTATTACCGCTGAACGTAATAAACCCTCCTTTTTCTCTGGTGTAAGGCCGGTGCATCTCATCATCATCACTACGTTACTACTGATAGCTATTGCAGCAGTCAAGGTGGTGGTAGTAACAAGACGCCGCAAGAAGATGCCGCAAAACTCCGGCAGGTCTAAACCCGATTCCAGCATCCATCCCCCGGCACCTCCTAGTTCAGAAAACGGCGAATATCGCCATCAAAGGCCCGCGCCCGGAAGCCCTGATCCCCTTCAGAATTTCGATAGGCTCCAACCAACGGCCAATATGCCCAAGGCTCAAGATGCGTCAAGCACCTCACCCAATATGCCAGAAGCTGGAGCAGCTGACCCCGGCACACTGGGAATGACGACTGAGCATCGCCCTAGGAACGAAGCAGCGGAAGTGCCGAGCGAGCATCCGCCCCAGGCTCAAGCTGAGGGATTGCCCGAGAATCAGCCGTCTGCTCCTGGCCCTGCCGGAATGTTTCTAGAGCAGCCTCCTGTAACTGGCGCTGCTCAGCCTCCTGCCCCCGTAGTTTCCCCTCAAAATGGATACCCACCCCAGTACGGTTACTTCCCAGCTCCACCCCCTGTGCCCAGATACCCTGCCCAGCCTCCAATGCCGGGTTATCCTGCTACGACGGGGACTACCGGCATCCCGGGAGCAGCGCCCTACCCACCAAATGTTCCCCCGCAAGCACAGCCGGGAGCGCCCATGCCCAGCGGCTACTACCCCTACCCGTATCCTTACCCTTATCCGCCGGCTAATCCTCAAGCCCCAGGTGGCGGGTATTATCCGATGCCAAACCAAGGCTATGGCGTCCCCTCCGCGATATTCCCTTCACCTGCAGCTCCCCCGCAACCGCGACCAGCTGGCCAATCCGGTACCCCTTGGCATCCAGAGCAGTCTGCGCCTGGTATAGAGGAAGAAAACGGGAACGAACCGGGCTCCCATCGATAAGAGCACCCGATGGAGAAAACACGAGTGCCTCATGGGATAAATAAATGTCTTTACCCTCTGGGGTCCTTAATCCAAGCAAGGAAATATAATCAGAAATATATGCAGCTCACACAATCTGCTGCTGAGCGAATAAAGGAATCCACATGAAACGTGCAATACTTGCCCAAAGACTTCCGCATCTTTTACTTGGCGGCGTGCTGGCTGCACTGCTGGTCGCTTCCTCGGTGGTTCTATCCGCCTCCCCCGCCCAGGCAGCCGATAAATATGCCCACGATTTATCTATTTCTGAAGATCTTCGCTTCAAAGTTTCTTATAGGGAGGGAACCATAAGCCGACTTACTGAAGAATACGAAACGAACAACCCCGAAAAAATATGCAAAAAGCTAAGATCAAGACTTTCCGACGGATTGAATGATATGCAGAATACCCTCAAAGCACAGTCTTGGCCCGTAAAAGTGGACAAGTGCACTCCTGAAGGAAAATATTTTTTACTCGAATATAGCGGAAAGATCACCGTCGACACCCTGCCACTACTGTATAGTACTACCGGCCCCTCAGCGATTATAGATGGAGAAGTATTACAGGTAGTAGATACCTTTCACTTAGGACTACCGATAGATGCAAAAGCTGATGATATGGGGGTAATGAGAATTCGTTTTCCGGGCGATATTAAAAGCGTAAAACCTAACCTGGGAAAAGTATCCGGAAATACCTGGACTCTAGATAAACCTCTAAAACATTCACGAGTAAAAAACATTCATATTACCGCTTCACGTCATGGCTCTCACTGGGGAATACTTCTAGGCATAGGTATCCCCCTAGCACTGATTATCACTTTTACAATCGTGATATTAGTGATCAGAGGTAAAAAAGCTCGAAAACAAACTAATACGGATATGCATGGTCAGGGGGCTAATGGGTTCGTATCCCCATATGCTATACCTCGCTCCCACCCAGACCTTACAGGTTCCGCTCACATCACCTATTCACCGGAGGCACCCTACCCCACCAACTCACATCCGCATTCTTCAGCACGCACACCTACCCCCGAACCATCCACAGCGATACCGTCCGGAGTGTCACTGCCGGTAAATAAGCCCTCTCCTCCATCTGCTACATCCTGCAAGTCCACGATTATCGCATATACAGATGAAAAAGCACACCGAGCATAATTTCGGTTACTTATGGCTACACTAATCGACACCTCCCTTACGCGCACTCGGAGGGAATACTGCGCATTATTGTTTAGCGCAAGTTTTAAAAAATTTCGGAAATGTGAAAACTAAAGTGGGAGAACTTTTATGAAAAACATAATTCATACCACAACATTACATAAACTCTTCGTTAGCTTCTTTCTCGCTACATGGTTAATAATATTTTCCCTATTCGCATCATGTTCTCCAGCGCATGCTGCCGATAAATACATTATTGATTTATCTATTACTCCTGATTTAAGTTTTAGGTTGTCTCATATGGAGGGCACTAAAGAGGAACTTGCCCGTAGATTCAATACGGAAAATTCCACCGAAATATGTAAGAAACTAACGACAGAAAGCTCAAAGGAAGTAGGTGACTTAGTCAAGAAAGACCAGTTGAAAGTGACACCTATAGAGATTGGTGACTGTTCCGTGGAGGACAACTATTTTTTCATTGCGTACAGCGGAAAAATCACTGCCGAATCTCTAGGGTTTATGGATTTAATCGATAATACATTTATTGTCGATGACCAAATATCCGCATTTGTAGATTCTCGAGGATTAAGGATGCCAGAAGGTGTGGCAGGTGACGATATTGGCACAATGAGATTTAAGCTCCCTGGTGAAATAAAGAACGTCACCCCTGATGTAGGCAAGGTCTCCGGGAATACTTGGACATTAGAAAATCCTCTTACAGAGACTCAAATACACCAGAATCACATAGTTATTATTAAAGCTACGCGGGGTACTCCTGTTACGAATTCTGGTTCCAATTTGGGGTTGATTTTAGGGATCACGATTCCGGCGGCGCTGATTATTGTGGCAGTGATTGTACTGCTGATAGTGAGAAGCAAGCGCAAGAAAAAGCAGCAAAACCTCCCTGCATACCCGGCAGGATCTAGAACCTATCCGCCGCCTCCTTTTATGCCCGGAAACTCAGCATACCCCGTCCAGTCACCGGTACCGGGATATCCTGCGGCACCAGGGGCTCCTGGTATGCCAGGTGGCGCGCAGTCCCCGATTTCAAGCGCACCAGCTCAAGGTGGCTACCCGCCCGGATACGGCTACTTCCCAGCTCCGCCTACTAATCCCGGATCCCCCGGCCAGACTTCAACGCCAGGATATCCGCCATTAGGAGCCCCGGGTACGCCGGGAGCAGCCTCCTACCCGTATCCTTACCCGCCAGCTAATCCCCAAAACCCAAATGGCGGGTATTATCCAGCATCAAATCAAGGCTATGGTACCCCTACTCCAGGGTTCCCAACTCCCGCCACTCCCCCACAACCAGCAGCAGGCCAACAGGGAAATCCAGAGGATCGGAATCAAGCTACCCCAGCAGAGCAGCCGGGACAGAAGCAGTAATCAGAAAAGTTGAATCTTAGAGACTAACGCTATCTAGGAGCTAAAACTACTCCAGCAACCCGCACCCTAGCGGGCGCGAGAAAGCGAAGTCAGAGGAGCGTTTTCGGCCTCCTCTAAATGCAGCTGCGAAGTGTTATCCACGATTTCGGCGCCGCTAGCACGCAAAGCCGGCACTAGAGCATGGGCATGATGGGCGCAGAAAAACAGATTGCCGGCCTCCAGGCGGGCAAGAACCCACGCCTGCGCTCCGCAGGTATCGCAACGATCAGTCGCATCAAAAACATAGGTTTGCTCACTCATGTCTTCATTTTCTACTGCTGACTTAAGGAAGTCACGCCCAGCGCTCCAGCTTTCGCGTCTGGCAAAACTAAACCGCCGTCCTTGCATTTGGCAAGGACGGCGGAAAGTTCAAAGTGTGGCGGCGACCCTAATCCAGGTAGTCGCGTAGCACCTGGCTGCGGGAGGGGTGACGCAACTTCGACATAGTTTTGGATTCGATCTGGCGAATACGTTCACGAGTCACCCCGTAAACTTTGCCGATCTCATCCAAAGTCTTAGCCTGACCATCACCAAGACCAAAACGCATCGACACTACCCCGGCTTCGCGCTCCGACAAGGTGTCGAGGACGCGGCGCAACTGTTCTTGCAACAGGGTGAAGCTGACTGCATCGGCAGGCACAACTGCCTCCGAGTCCTCAATCAGATCCCCGAATTCGCTGTCGCCGTCCTCACCCAAAGGCGTGTGCAAAGAAATCGGTTCCCGCCCGTACTTTTGGACTTCCACCACTTTTTCAGGCGTCATATCTAGCTCTTTAGCGAGTTCTTCGGGAGTAGGTTCGCGACCCAAATCCTGCAGCATCTGCCGCTGTACCCGCGCCAACTTGTTGATTACCTCTACCATGTGGACGGGGATGCGGATAGTGCGCGCCTGATCGGCCATCGCGCGGGTGATCGCTTGGCGAATCCACCAGGTGGCATAGGTAGAGAACTTATATCCCTTGGTGTAATCGAATTTTTCAACTGCGCGAATCAAACCTAGGTTGCCTTCTTGAATCAGATCCAAGAACAACATTCCCCGGCCGGTGTAGCGTTTCGCCAGCGACACTACTAGCCGCAAGTTTGCTTCTAGCAGGTGATTTTTAGCGTGCTGGCCATCAATCGCCAAGGAATGCAAGTCCCGGCGCATCTTAGAAGTCAGATTTTCCGATTCGGTTTCTAACTGATGCTGGGCATACAGACCCGCCTCAATCCGCCGCGCCAAATCAACTTCTTCCGCGGCGTTTAGCAGCGCGACCTTGCCGATCTGTTTTAAGTAGTCCTTTACCGGATCTGCAGTCGCCCCCGCGACCGTGACTCGTTGCGCCGGTTCATCAGTTTCATCAGAATCAGAAACGGTGAAGGAATTGCCTTTTTTCTTCCCTTTGGCATTGGCCTTTGCCTGGGCAATCGCCTTATTTAAGCCTTCGATGGCATTGGCGGGAGCAGATTCTTCCTCGTCCCCTTCTTCATCGTCATCTTCTTCGGGTTCGCGATCCTCACCGTGTTTTTCGTCATCTTCATCGTCCTCGTCGTCATCATCAAGTTCCGATTCGAGGTCGATTTCTTCTTCATCGTTTAAATCTTCATCACCCGGCTCGACCGCGTCTTCGTCAACCTCGTCAACCTCGGCGGCATTTTCTAGCAGCTCTTGGTCTTCTTCTAGCTCCTCGAACTCAGCTTTTTTAGCGCGCGCAGTGGTTTTCTTCGGGGCTGTCTTCTTTGCCGCTGCGGTTTTCTTAGCGGTAGTTTTCTTCGCACTAGTCTTCTTAGCTGCGGCTTTCTTCGCTGCCGTGGTGGTCTTCTTAGCTGTTGCCGCGGATTCGGCTGTCTTGTTAGCTGCGCTCTTTTTCGCAGCAGACTTCGCCGCCCCAGTCTTCTTAGTCGCAGTCGTCTGCTTAGCAGCACTGGTTTTGCTGGCAGCGGTAGTTTTCTTAGTAGTTTTCTTCCCGGCACTAGCTTTACTGCCCGCAGTCTTCTTGGTGGCAGTCTTAGTGGACGCGGTCTTTGCGGGCTCCGCCTTTTTGGCAGCAGTAGTTTTCTTTGCCGCAGTACTGGTTTTACTAGCGGTAGCCTTCTTGGCTGGCGCTTTGGTGGAAGTGGTCTTTTTTGCCCCTGTCGTCTTCTTAGCGTCACTAGCCTTACTGGTAGTCGCCTTCTTAGCCGACGCGGTCTTGCTGGCTACCGCAGTCTTCTTCGTGGTAGCAGTTTTCTTGGCAGTGCTTTTAGCGGTCTTCTTAGGAGCAGATTTTCTAGCGGTAGTAGCTTTCGAGGGAGTTTTCGCGCTAGATTCAGATTGAGCAGGTTGAGGAGTCACAGCGACCTTTCCTGATTTCTAAACGATTTCACAGAGAATGCTCAATAATTATAATTCAATACCACACTTTCTAGCACAAATCTAGAGGATTTTTCGCGGCTAGAGGAGAACCGATAAGGAAAGAGAGTAACCAGCGATGCCCAGTGCCCCAGAGTTTTCCACTCAAATCAATCAGCTATTACCGCTGGCGTGGCAAGCCGGGGTATCCCGCTGGCAAGAGCTAACGGGAATAGCAGAACTATTTGAAGTAGGTCTGGCAGCTCTTAAAGGTGGAAAACGTACCCGGGCACGCCTGGCCTACACCGGCTGGAAAGCGATAACTGCCAGCAATGATACCCCGGCAAAACCCGTACTCGACCTGGGAGTAGCCCTGGAGATATACCAAGCCAGCGCCCTCGTTCATGACGACATTATTGATAACTCTCCCCTGCGCCGCGGTAAAGACGCATCCCATATCAGTTTCGCGAAAAGGCATTTAGCGGAGCAACGCCGCGGCGATCACCAAGAATATGGGCGGCTAGCGGCAATCCTCTTAGGAGATCTGCTGCTCTCAGTGGCCGACCAGTGTGCTTTCGAGGTCGCCGCCACCGCCAAAGACCCGGACGCATTCTTCGCTAACTGGACGGAAATGACCCGCGAGGTTGCCGCCGGACAGTACCTGGATCTACGTCTCGAAACTGATGAGCTTGACCCCGCCCATGCGCGCGAACAGATTTTAACGGTTATTCGTCACAAATCCGGACGCTACTCGGTGGCGCACCCGCTCACTCTCGGAGCCCGCCTGGCCGGAGCTAGCCCCGAGCAGCTAAAAACCCTCTTCACGATCGGGGAATATTGGGGAATTGCTTTTCAGCTTTGCGACGATGAACTCGGCGTTTTTGGCGATCCCAGCCAAACCGGTAAACCTGCGGGTGGCGATCTAACCGAAGGGAAAAAGACGGTACTGTGGTCCCTAGCTGAACAGCTACTTAACGAGGACGCGCGCGCGAATTTACATCAGGTTCTCGGTAACCGCGCCGCCTCTAAAGAACAAATCTTGGCAGTCACTTCCGCCCTGCATAGCCAAGGCGTCAGAGACCAGCACCGCCAGCTCATCACCGAATATGCCGCTAAAGGTGACGCTCTAGTAGCTAGTGGCGAGTTTGATAATGCGGGTCGCGAGGCTCTGCTGCGTTTAGGACGCGCCCTAGTGGAACGGGAATCCTAAAGCTGCGAGCCTAAATTGCCTGCATAGCAGCTACCGCATTCACTTTGCTGTGGCTGCCGGCTCGCAATAGGTCAATAGGCCGCTGTCCATCCAATAGGGGCTGGGCAGCTAGCACCCACTCGGTTGCCTCTTGAACAGTAAAACCGCCATCTAACAAGGTGAGCATCGTTCCTGGCAGGCGTTCTACGAGAGTCCAGCCCTCGGGGGTTTCCAGAAGCGATTCGGCTACTACCTGTAGTTTCCCTTGCTCATCCGGGAGGGCTAACAAACGGTGCTCATTGAGGAGCCGGTGCGCACGAGTAACTTTTACCCCCAGGCGCTCGGCAACTTGCGCGAAACTGATCATATCCATGGTCTAACCCTATCCGAGAGGGCAAGCCGACTCCTATCCGCGCCGCCTCCCGCCAATACCGCCGCCTCCCGCTAGGATTGCCTTATGAGAAACGATCCGGAAGCCAGCAGCCACGCTAGCGAGACCCCACAGGATTCGTCTATCTCGCGTGCAGAGGGCGATGCTACTAGTCAGATTCCGGAAATCGGCCACAGCGCCACTGACGAAGACCATATGATAAAACGCCTGATCGATGGGCGTTACCGGATAGTGAAGATTATTGATACCGGCGGGATGGCCAGCGTTTACCGGGCTCATGATGAACGCTTAGGGCGAGATGTAGCGCTAAAAATGATGCACCCGCACTTGGCGAATACCGTCTCCCTAGTGGAACGGTTTGAGTCGGAGGCTCGGTCGGCGGCTCGCCTGATGCATCCGGCAATTGTGCAGATTTTTGATCAGGGATCTTGGCGGCGCCGCCCCTACCTAGTGATGGAGTTTATTAACGGCCCCAATTTGCGACAGCTCCTTTGTCAAGAGGGCACTTTACCTTTAGGGCGCGCCCTCGATATTACCGAACAGGTATTACAGGCTCTGCAGGCTGCCCATGAAATGCAGATTATTCATCGCGATATTAAACCGGAAAATATTCTGCTTACTCCTTCCGGACAGGTAAAAGTGGCCGATTTTGGACTTGCCCACGCGGTTAACCAAGCTACCGGCACCACTACCGGATCGGTGATGGGAACGGTTACCTATCTGGCGCCAGAACTTATTTCCGAGACTACTTCAGATGCCCGCTGCGACGTGTATTCCGTGGGAATCATGGCCTATGAACTGATCAGTGGACTGCCACCTTTCCAAGGGGATACCGCGATTCGTACTGCCTGGCAACACGTGAGCGAGGATGTTCCCCCGCTTTCAGGCAAGGTTCCGTGGATTCCTAGCGAAGTCGATGATCTGGTAGCGGCGCTTACCGCGCGCAATGCCCAGGATCGTCCGGTAGATGCCGGAGCTGCTCTACAGCTAGTTAAGGCAGTTATAGATTGCCTTAGCCCCGAGCTGCTTCAGCGTCGCGCGCAGCGCCCGGCGAGTGGGACTTCAGAAAAAGAAACTGAACGTACCCCGCTAGGCAAAGGGGGCACTGCCCGGCTACCTGTCTTGCCAGTGGCCTCTCCGCAGGTTCCTGCGGCTCCGATTCGTCCTCATAACCCTAACTTGCCTGCCGATAATCCTTCTGCCTCGACTCCCTCTCACCCGGAAAAATCGCTAACCGTGGTCGAAAGCGCGAATCCCCATGCCCCCTCGGAGCCTCCTACCGAGCAGGGAAAGAAAAAACGCTGGATAGCAGCAATTATCACTGGGATTTTAGTGATTGCGGCAGCTCTAGCAGGCTGGTATTTCACTTTGGGACCGGGAGGGCGCGTTCCAGTACCTAATGTGGAAGGCAAGACTGTGGCGCAAGCGCGGGAAATGCTGATAAAAGCCCAGTTTAAGGTGGAGACTAAACGGGAATATTCCGACACTGTCGCTGCCGGTAAAGCTACGCGCACTAATCCTAAGGCCGGAGAAAAAGCTAAAAAGAAATCACAGGTAGAGTTATATATTTCTCGAGGTATTGAATATGTGAAAGTGCCGGATCTTCAGGGTAAGGAGGGCGCTGAAGCGGGGAAGCTGCTCAAAGCGGCAAAGCTGAAGCTCGCTGGCAGCAATGAAGAATATTCCGATGAGATAGGAAAAGGGAAAATTATCGCTACCGATCCAGAAGCGGGCACCACCTTACGTCACCACCGCGGAGTGAAGGTAACGGTTTCAAAAGGTAAAGAGCCGATCACGCTCCCGGATTTTGCGGGCAAGAGCGAAGAAGAAGTCGCGAAAACCTTAAGTGATCTCAAATTGGAGATGGCTAAAACTACCGAGTTTTCGGATTCGGTTCCGCGCGGACAAATCATCGGACAAGAACCGGCAGCGGGAACTACGGTTTACCATCACGATCAGATAAAAGTCCGGGTTTCCCAAGGGCCAGAAATGGTGGAGGTACCTAACGTGACTGCACTGTCCATGGGACAGGCAAAAAAGAAATTAACCGATCTCGGCTTCCAGGTACAGGTGCAAAAACAACTGCTGGGGATCTCTCCCAACCGAGTTTATTCCCAATCCCCGGCTGGGGGCACCAAGTTAAAGAGCGGATCCACGGTCACTTTAACCTACGTTTAAGCCGGTTTTTCTCGAAGGCGACCTAGCTGCTCAAAGATCGTTGGGGCGGCCTGCGAGTGCGAACCAGGCGGTCTTATACCGTGTATCCCCAGGGCTCTAGGGGTGCGCGCAGGGGATTACCTAAAGTGTCGTGCCGCTGTTGCAGCATCTCTGCCACTTGGAATGCCAATTCCAGAGATTGCTGGTGATTAAGCCGGGGGTCTACCAGGGTTTCATAGCGATTCTTTAAAGAATCTTCGGTCAGGTGTTCGCTGCCCCCGATCACTTCGGTAACGTCATCTCCGGTCAGTTCCACATGGATTCCGCCGGGGATCGTCCCCGCTTCCTGATGCGCGGTAAAGAACTTAGCTACCTCTTGCAGGATGCATTCAAAGCTACGAGTTTTATAGCCAGAGGAGGAGCTAATAGTGTTGCCATGCATGGGATCACACATCCAGGTAACCGGACGTCCGTCACGCAGCTGTGCCTCCAAAAGTGCGGGTAAGACAGCCTCTAATTCCTGCGACCCCATGCGAGTAATAAAGGAAAGACGCCCCGGTTCGGCCTCGGGATTGAGCTTATCTTGCAAGCGCGCTAAATCATCTCCGGTGGCGTTAGGGCCGATTTTTACCCCGATCGGATTGGCCACTTGCGATAGTTGCTCCACGTGGGCGCCATCTAGCTGCCGGGTGCGCTCCCCGATCCACAGGAAATGCGCCGAAGTGTCATACAGTTCACCTGTACGCGAATCCACCCGGGTCATTGCCTGCTCGTATTCTAAAAGTAGGGATTCGTGGGCGCTATAAAAATCTACGGTACGCAGCTCATCGGCGTTGACGCCGGCGGCATCCATAAAGGAAATCGCGCGATCAATATCAGAGGCTAGCGCGTCAAAGCGCTTATAGGCCGGGTTAGAGATAAAACCCCGGTTCCATTCATGAACCCGATGCAAGTCGGCATAACCACCTTGGGTAAATGCCCTAATCAAGTTCAAAGTAGTTCCCGAACGCGTATAGGTATCTAGCAGGCGTGCCGGGTCTGGGCGGCGCGCCTCGGGGGTGAACTCGAAGGAGTTAACGGCATCCCCGCGGTAGGAAGGTAAGGTAACTCCGTCGCGGGTTTCGGTGTCGCTGGAGCGAGGCTTGGCATATTGACCAGCCATTCTCCCCATTTTTACAATCGGCAAAGAGGCCCCATAGGTAAGCACAATCGCCATTTGCAAGATAGTTTGGATTTTCAGCCGTACCCGATTCGCGGTTGACTCGGCAAAAGTTTCCGCACAGTCCCCACCGGTGAGTACGAAGGCTTTGCCCTGGCTGGCTTGCCCTAATAGTTCCTTCAGGGCATCTACCTCGCCCGCAAACACCAAAGGAGGACGAGTGCGCAGGTCAGCTAACTTTTCTTGCAGCTGTTCCTGGTCTGGATAGTTGGGCTGCTGGTTTGCCGGGCAACCCCGCCACGAATTCAGCGCTCTAGTTGTTTTCTCGTCCACGAACCCCACCCTAGTAAGTTTTGGATTTTAAGACGAATAAGTCCGTAAAACGAACTTATTACCCCAGGAGAAGGTATCCCCCACTTTTCATGCTTCCGGTTAGCTTTGGTAGTTAATGCGGAGCAAATAGCTGCCTACCCACCAGCTGGATCTGCCAGCAGAATTTCTTTGGCTCTCGCTGCTGGCCGCAGCGAGAGCCAAAGAACTTAAAGCACCAGGAATATCAGCGCTAATTCACTCGACCGATAGAGCGAGCTAAAAGCACTAACTAAACCTTAGGCAGGCTCTACTTCCTGCCCGATTTCCTTCATCATGTCCTGGAACCAGGGGGTATTAATATCGAAGGCTTTACCGCCTTTGATCCGTGAGAAGGCGATTGAGCTCAAAACATCGCCATTTTCTTCATCATGCCCGATCAAGCCCGGTTTACCTTCCAGCGCACACTGCACCGCATAATCGGTCATGGACTTGATCAGCCGCAGATCCTCAACACCCGCCGCAGAAGCACGCGAGAAGTAACCCGATTTTTGCACCATCACCTTTTCTGCTCCGATCCGCTCGGCAAATTGGCGCGCAAACCACTGACCGGGATTGATCTTGTCTAACTGCACGTGACCGAAGGGATCGCGCGGAACTGTCTCTCCCGCCTGTTCCATCTGTTCCACGATTTCGCTGACCCCCGCGCCCTCGGAGAGGAAAATATTAACGTTCCCGACCTCATCCATTACCTTACGCAAGCGAGCAGCCTCGCCCTCAATATCGATATGTGCCTCAGGCACAAAAATGGCGTGAATATCGCGAGATTCGCGAGTCAGTCCCATAGAAGGCAGCCATTCTTTCTTATCCAAAAGTTTGCGATAGGAACGGGCAGTCGCGGCCGTCAAATAACCACAGTTACGTCCCATGACTTCGTGAATAATCAGTTCCCGCGGGTTGGACTGGCATTCAGCGATCACATGTTCAGCGTAAAGCGCCCCGTTATCAGCCGCGGTCCAAGCACCCAGGGACTGCCGTACCGGAATCACGTCGTTATCAATAGTCTTGGGTAGCCCCACCACGGTCAACTCGTAGCCGTGTTCATGCAGGTAGTGCGCCAAATCTGCCGCGGTAGTGTTAGTATCATCGCCACCGATAGTGTGCAGCACATTTACCCCGTCTTCTACCAGCCGGTTTGCCGCAACCTCTAGCGGGTTAGCGCCCTCTTTAACTAGGCCGCGCTTTACCAGATCCTTAGTGTTAGTAAGCTTCACCCGCGAGTTACCAATCGGGGATCCCCCATATTGATGCAATAGACCAGCATTTTTGCGGGCTTCTTCGTCCACCACAATATAGTTCTTGGACAGCAACCCGTGATAGCCGTACTTGTAGGCAATAATTTCAATTTCCGGGGCCAGCTCGGTATAACGTTCGATCAAGCCACCAACCGCTGATGATAGACAGGGGGCGAATCCGCCCGCAGTTAGCAGTGCCACACGTTTAATCGTCATATTTCCTCCAAAAGGGTTGTTTGCCGTTATCGGCTCCGTCAGCTAATAGTCTAGTCGATAAGACACAGCTGACTGAAGAACGCGAAGAGCTTCACCTATTTGAGCAAGAAAAGAGGGCGGGGCACGCCCGAGTAGCTACTGGGCATCATCCGTCAACCGCCAGTCATTCGCCTACTGGGGGGCAGCTAGCTAGGTTTAGTTAAAACTGCTACTTTGAGAGCCAAAACCGTTTCCTACTGCACCGAGGGGGCAGAATCGGTTTTACCCTCTTGCGATGCGTCATCTTCTGGCGGCTCCGGAACCTCGGTTTGCGGAGCCTGCCGTCCGCCGGGGGCCTCCACTTTGGGCTCGGTGGCCACGCCGTCCTCGTCATCTTTCTTGGAAGCGAGCGCCTTTTTCACGTCAGCCGCATACAGATCTACATATTCTTGCCCCGATAGACTCATCAAGGAATACATGATTTCGTCGGTAATTGCCCGCAACACATAACGGTCATCTTCCATCCCTTGATAGCGGGAAAAGTCCAAAGGATCACCGATAACCACTCCGATGCGGTGTAGACGCGGAATCCGGGTACCGATCGGCTGGGCGATATTGGTGCCAATCATGGCCACCGGAATCACCGGCGCGCCCGAGCGTAGCGACAGCCGTGCCACCCCGGTTTTACCGCGATAAAGCCGGCCATCGGGGCTGCGGGTACCCTCCGGGTAGATCCCAAACAGTTCCCCGGATTGTAAGCGCGCTAATCCTTTTTGTAGGGCGGCCTGGGATTTCTTCCCCCCGGAACGATCAATCGGAATCGTACCTACCTGGGTCATAAACCACTTCACGAAAGCACCTTTTAGGCCTTTACCGGTGAAATAGTCAGCTTTGCCCACGAAAACTACTTCCCGGTCAATCATCAACGGCAAGAAGAAAGAATCAATCACCGCTAGATGGTTCGAAGCCAGAATCGCCGGCCCGGTACCGGGAATCTTCTCGGCTCCTTTTATCCAGGGTCGGTAAAGGACCTTTAGAATCGGCCCTAAGAATATTTTCAACATCCGATAAAACACGTAAGCTTCCTTCCCGCCCGGGCTAGCTGACCGATCCCTAAAGACCGACTAGACTAACGACTATGAAACTCCCCAAGAAGTGGGGGGCGCATCGCCGCCGCAACCCAAGCCAACGTCGCGTAGATGATGAATTTTTGGATATTACCTCTAGGCTAAATGATACCGGTATTTTTGCCCCTGGGCCGCGAGATTACGAATTGGCAGAGCCAAATGACCAGTTTCACCCCCCGACGCTGCCCGCCAGCCCCCGCCCGCGCGCTGGAGTGCGCCTCTTAGTGATTACCATCATAGTGCTGATAGCCTGGGTAGCTACCTATATCGCCGGAGTTGCCTTACCGGGTTGGCTTCACGTCCTCGGATTTTTAGATTTAGCGTTATTTTGCGGTCTCTTGATATACCTGCGTCCGCGGGGACGCAGCGCCTTGACCAATAAATGGGATGACGATGATGGGGCGAGGGTGTGAGTGCCCAGTTCTTCGGTCCACCTTCCCGTGCTTTACGAGCTCATCTAAATACCCTGCGACCGTCCACAAATGAAATCGGTCCCCAAGGAGAATTTTCCCAGCTAGGAACGGCGCTATCGAACTGCTGCTTCCTGGTGGTTGACCTAGAAACCACCGGAATGGGAGCCGGGGCGGAAATCACTGAAATAGCGGCGGCCCGCTACTATCAGCGACGCCTATGCGGAACTTTTCGCTCTCTAGTGCAAACCCGCCGTCCGATTCCCCCGAAAATCGTAGCGCTAACTGGGATTACTAACTCAATGGTGCTTGCCGCTGACCCCCTGGAAGAGGTTTTTTCGCGGTTTCTTGATTTTTGGAGGGCGGATCACCCTGACTCTCCCCCGGTAAATGCCCTGGTTGCCCACAATGCGAGTTTCGATACCGGATTCTTACGCCGCGCCTCCGAACAACTCGGCGCCCCGCTCCCGCCGGCGCTCACCGTCGATACCTTGGCGATTGCCCGCCTGCTGCTACCGCGCCCCTTCGTAGCCAATCATCGCCTCGCCACTCTGGCTAGCTATTTCGGAGCAGAAAAACCTACCCACCGCGCCCTCGACGATGTCCTGGCCACTGTCACGGTACTCCAGGGATTACTTGATCTGGGGCAAGGGGCGGGTCTTACCCACACACAAGATTTTCGGGTACTACAAAAGGTTCCCCGGCAAATTCGGGCAAAACGAGTACTGGGAGCCGATCTGCCTGCACGTCCGGGAGTCTATATTTTTGAGGACGCGGCAGGAAAACCTCTCTACGTAGGGTCGGCCTCCAACCTGCGAACGCGAGTAGGCAGTTACACCACTTTAAGTGAAAAACGCCGACAAATGCGGGAGATGCTAGCTGCCGCCCGCCGGATTCAGCATATTTGTTTTCCCCACGTCCTCTTGGCGCGCCTAAAAGAACTAGAGCTGATCGCCCGGCTTAACCCTCCTTTCAACCGTGCCAGCACCCGCCCCGACAAATACTGGTTACTGGAACTAACTAATGAAGATTTTCCGCGCCTGAAACTTTCCAAACGGGTAGAGCGAAAAAATGCCTCCCGAACCTTCGGACCTTTCACTACCCGAAAAAGCGCCGAAAGAGTCCGCCGGGTACTGTCACAGCAATGGAATCTGCGCACCTGTACCCAGGTGATTTCTCCGGGTGATCCTGCGAATTCCTGCTATTTAGAACAGTTGGGAACCTGCCGTGCTCCCTGCCGGGTGCAAAAACAAGAAAGCTACCGTCAACACTGCCAGCTGATTGCCACCAATAGAGCTAAAGCTGAGCAAGAGGCGGTAACTAGCTTGCTAGAAAAAGTTCAGGACTTAGCGGACAGGCAAGAATTCGAGCAAGCCGCCGTAGTTCGCGAACAACTTGCCGCGCTGTCACAGGCAGAAGCCGAGCAAGAGTTATTATCCCCGCTACTGGCGGCGGAAAAACTTATTTTTGCTCTGCCAGCGTCCCATGGCGGCTGGGTTTACCTCGCCCTCGCCTATGGAAAAATAGTAGGAACTGCCTTTACCGGCGCTAATGCTCCGAAAATTGCGATAGACAAAACTGTCGCGACTTTAGCGGAAGTTTTCCCGGTTGTTGCCCCGCGCTTCCTCGCCCAAGGGATCCTATGGGAACAACTACATATTTTGGCGCAGCAGCTTTACCAACCCGGAACCCGAATTGTGCAAATAGCAGATTCTACAGCGCTGGTATGCCCGGTGTCAGGAATGCTATCCCGCACCCGACTACGGAAAAAATTGGAGGAAGCCCGAAAATCGTTTTCTTTCAAGCACTAGCGGAGTCTAGGGCACTAGTTCCTACTAGCTGCCAAGCTTTACCTTTTCAGTTAACGCAGCGCCGCCGAGACAGCCTCTTGTAGTTTGAGGGGGGTCAGAGGACGCTCTACCGATTTGGCGCCCGCCCAACCGACGAGCCATTCATCTTGCTGCCGGGCAGTCAAAATCAGGATAGGAGGAAGATTCTCCTCTTCATCATGAAGGGTTTTCGCTACGGAAATACCGGAAATCTTGGTTGCTTCTCCGTCAAGAATCAGCAGATCGTAGCGAATATTATGTACCTTGTCCCGCGTAATAGTGGCGGTAGCGGTCTCATCCCAATCTATTTTAGGCAGATCGGCGGCCGGCTTAATCCCCACGGAATTTATTACTTGCCGACGTACCTCACGGTCATCGCTGTACAACAAAATCTGCAGATTCTTTTCCGCTTCCGCCATGTTCTTCTTCCTTAAGTAAACGCTTGCAAGTGCTTTTGGCTCTCATTGTAACCGACTATTACGCTCTTGCGGACTTAGAGCATGAATAGGACGCCATTTGGGGAAAATCCCCAGCAATGCGCCACCTGAAAATCGGTTTTAAGCTGCCAGCTTATTTCCTGGGGCTGCAATTATAGGACTTAGCACCTAAACTAGGTGGGGACAGCGCCCAGCCGGAGGGAGGCTAGGCGGACCCGAAAACTACAAAGGAGATCCATTTACATGGAGAAATATACGCTTCCGGAACTGCCCTACGACTATGCCGCTTTAGAGCCGCACATTTCTGCCAAGATCATGGAACTACACCATGACAAGCACCACAACACCTATGTGAACGGGGCAAATGCCGCCCTAGAAAAACTAGCAGCCGCTCGTGAAGCCGGCGATCTGGCAGCGGTCAATCAGTTTTCGAAAGACTTAGCTTTCAACTTGGGCGGGCACACCAACCACTCGGTTTTCTGGACCAATATGGGGCCGGATTGCGGCGGGGAACCCGAAGGGGAACTGGCAGCTGCCATCACCGAAAACTTCGGTTCCTTTGAAGCTTTCAAAAAGCATTTCACGGCCGCAGCCACCGGTCTACAAGGCTCCGGTTGGGCAGTCCTGGCCTGGGATTCCATTTCTTCCCGCCTCATTATTTTCCAGCTCTTCGATCAGCAGGGTAACGTACCTGTCGGGGTAACTCCTCTGCTCATGCTGGATATGTGGGAGCACGCTTTCTACCTGGACTACCAGAACGTGAAAGCTGACTACGTGAAGGCCTGGTGGAACGTGGTTAATTGGGAAAACGTTGCTGCTCGTTTCGAGAACGCTGAAAAGAACTTTAAGTCCCTAATCAACCTGGCCTAGCAACTAACGCGGGAGAGCGATTTTCCCTCCTGCCCAAAAATTCGGGAAGCGCTAATACGCTTCCCGAATTTTTATGCCCACCGCACCCACTCGGGAAAAACACCCCCGTAACAATGAGTTCCCGGTAAAAAATCGGAAACTACTTACCCATAAGATAAAGCTAGCTTTTAAATATCAAAGAACTCGGCAGCGTCTTTAACCTGTCACCCGAGGCGAGTGCTGGTTTGCTTGGCACCAATGTCATAAATAGCGATGCGCGCCGGATGCGCTTTCGCCCCTTGGCGCTCGCCCTCGGCGGGATCTATCATCACCATCCGCGAGCCAACCGGTACCCCCAGGAATTGCGGGGTGGTCTGCACAGTAGAGGGAGTAGAAACCATTTTTCCACTAGGCCATGAACTAGACACCTTTGACCAGGTGCCGTCTTCATAGCTAGCAGCGGTCAAATGCACTCCGGGAAAATCATCCGGTTCCAGTTTCGGCCCTTTGCCTTGATAAAGCATTATTACCTGTTTTGTCTTCGGGGCAGGTAAAGCCGGATCAATAGTTACCTGCGGCTGGGCACCGGGGGCTCCACTAATCTTTATCCCTTTAGGTAATTTACTGAAAGATTTATCTATTTTCTTAGCCTGTTTCAGCGCGGAAACGTCACTAAGATCCATAGCGCTAATCAGGTCAATCACGAACACCATAGTGGAGTTAGCAGGAATTCTCTTCGCGGCTTCTCCCTGGAATCCCAGCTGCGGAGGCACCGTGATCTGCACCCGCGACCGTAGTTTCTTGCCGATTAAAGCCTGTTTCCAACCGGGGATAACTTCACTCATCGCATACCCTTGCGCGGAGTCCCCGATCCGGAAGGTACTCATCACAGTTTTCCCGTCCCACAGGTTTCCGAGCGTATCCATGAGTACTTGGTCTTTAGCGGTCACCGGCCGCCCGTCGCCCTCGTGAAGTACCCGTACCTGCAAACTGGTTGGGGCTTTCCCCGATCCGGCCTCCATTTGGGGAGCTTGCCCTAGCTCCCCCGTTACTGCCGGAAATTTTCCTTTTACCTCCGCAGCGGAGGCGTCGGAAGCGGCAGAAGAACACCCGGAAAGTAGGGATATTCCCAAGGCGGCAACCAACACCAGGACTATTACCCGCACTGACCGCACTCGCAGCGGTAGGGAAGAAACACTATGAATGTGCATGTCCGCGCCTATCAAACTTTTAGAGGGTGCCCACAATATCCATTACGAATGCTACCGCCTGCCCGTTTTGCATGGAACTTAAGGCCAGACGGGAACCGACGTGTTTACCGACTAGCTCCTTGTCCAACCCTAACTCTGCCAAGGTTTTTTCGCCTTGCAGCGGCATCGGGGTTTTACTGTCCCAGGTAGAGACCGTCTTTCCTTGCGGGTCTACCCAACTTTGATGCACAATTACCACGTCATCAGCTTTTAGCGGGGCTCCCTTTCCGGCAGCAAGCACGGTCACGGCACGATCTTTGGCGAGCTGCCCCGCGTTAACCTTCAACACCGGTTTCTCCCCCGATTTTCCGGTAACTTCCAGACCAGGAAGAGTTTCTCCGGTGACTTTGGCCTGCGCCAGCTGCTCTTCACCTTTCTTCATCTGCGAGGCAGAGAAGCATTTCAAAGTATCGACTACGAATACCAGGGTAGATCCAGCGGGAATATCGCCAGTTGCCTGATCCCCGTATCCTAATTCGGGAGGAATCACCAAGAGGGTGCGCGATCCCGGTTTCGCATCTTTAAGACCCTGTCCCCATCCAGGAACTACCTGCTTTAAAGAAAAGATGGCAGGTTTGCCCCGATCAAAACTGGAATCAAATTTTTTCCCATTCCACAGTTGACCGTGATAGTTAACTTTTAGCACTGCGTCCGCGCCACAGCTATCGCCGGTACCTTTTTTAACGGTGCCAACTTTCAAATCTTTGGGCGCGGTTCCCTCTCCCGCACTAACTTTGGGGGCTTTTCCGTATTCGCCCTCAACTTTCACTCCGAAATCTGAGAAGGAACCATCGCTACTGCAAGCGGCCAGACCCGCACCTAATGACGCGGTCAGCAGCGCAATAGCAGCGACAGAAGCAGAAAGTTTACGTTTCACGGCAAAATCCTAACTGTATTTAGTGGAACGATTGCCCGCAGGCGCAAGACCCTACCGCATTCGGATTATCAATCGTGAAACCTTGACGCTCAATGGTGTCGGAGAAATCAATGGAGGCGCCCTCTAGGTAGGGGTTGGACATTTTATCGACCACTACTTCTACTCCGGGGGCAAACTCGACTACTGCGTCCCCTTCCAAGAGACGCTCATCGAAATAAAGCTGATAAATAAGTCCCGAGCATCCTCCCGGCTGCACCGCTATCCGCAGGCGCAAGTCATCGCGACCTTCCTGGTCTAGCAGTGATTTTACTTTCTCCGTAGCCGCATCGGTCAAAGTAACCTTGTGGGTAGCTTTCTTTTCAGCCTGTTGTTCACTCATATTTGTTCCTCAAAATGTTTTCTAGATGAACTAAGTTAGTCCTTAGCCTAGTCCAAGGTGGCTCCAGTGGCTATTGCGACCAGGTACGCGCTAAGCGAAGTCCGGCCTCACTCATACCCACATTATCAGGGGAAAATTGGTAAACCCCATCGATTCCCCGCTCCGCAATCTCTCCCCTGCTTAGATTATTTTCACTGGTAACTACCACTATTGGCAGACCTAAGCGACTAGCCTTGTCGCATAAATCTTCTAGCGGAGAGCCGGGTAGGTTCCAGGGGGAAAGTTCCTCGGTATTCGCCACTAGCAAATCTGTGGTTTCTAAAATCTGCGGCATCCGGGTTCGCTCATCAAGGAAGTCTGCTGCAAAGTCCAGGCGAGCCCCCAGCCTTCCCAGCAGTTCCCCCACTCCCCAGCCGCACCCTCCTCCAGGCAAAGTCCCCATTTGGGCACCCGGAACAGTTTCAACGGCAGCTAAAGCTGAAACCTTAAGGTAGCGATGGTGCCCGTATTTTTCGGCTTCGGTGAGCACCTCCTCCCAGTTTTCTTTAGTTTGTTGCGCCACCTGGGGGCTAGTTTTAGCGATCTGAGCTAGCACCCCGGAAGTTGAAAACAATGGTTTTTGACTCCCGACAACTACCAGCGCCCCGGTCAGATCCCGTGTTAAAGATTCCCACACCTGCGGGCTCATTTCCCGCGCGCCGTAAGCGGCGGCCACTCCCGCTAAGAATCGCCAGGGAAAATCCGGTAAATTCTCTAGGTCTGCGGCAGGCAACGCTCCCGGTGACAAATACTCACTTTGCAGGTTTTGCTTTCCGCAGACAGCGGGCAGATACAGACCTTTGCCGGCTTTAAGTAGCATCGGTAAGGTGCTACCTGCCTTAGCGGGATTACTCGTCCTCGAAAATAGATCCGCTAGCGGACAACTAGCTGCCACTTCCGAATATGCCCAAGAATAGGGTACTACCTGCAGCTGATCGCGGCCTTGCTGCTTTAACCAGCCCGCTTTGAAGGCGTCCCCTAACTCGCGGGCATTACCCCCTTTAGTGCTGGCCGCCGCCAGAACTACCTGCACTTATACCCGACCGCCTAGACGAGCCAAGAACAGTGCCTCGGCCGTAATCGCATTTTTCAGGTCGCCTAAATCTTGGGATTCATTTTCTGAATGCGCATTAGTGGCCGGGTCTTCCACCCCGGTAATTAAGATATCAGCCTGCGGGAATACTTGTGCCAGGTCAGCAGTCATAGGGATCGCTCCCCCACACCCAATATCTACCGCGTCCTTATCCCAAGCGGCAGATAGCGCCCATTTCATATCTTTTTCAGCTTCGGAAGATTGGGCTTGATACGAGGGACCGCATTCGAGAATCTCGGTTTCTACCTCCGCTCCGAAGGGGGCATTTTCTTTCAAGAAGGTGCTCAATGCTTGGGCACATTCGGCACTATCGGTTCCGGGAGCAGTACGCAAGGACAGCCGCAAACAGGTTTCCGGAACGAGGGCGTTGGCGCTTTCGGCGCGAGAACGCTGATCCCAACCGATAACGCAAAGTGCCGGCTGGTTCCACAGACGCGCTGCCACATCTCCCTTTCCGGCCAGCTCAAAGCTTTCCACTACCTGGGCATCCGCCTTGAACAATTCTTCCGGATAATGAACATCAGCACTGGTAGATCCCCCTAGACCGGGTACTGCCAAGCTGCCATCGGGATTAAAACATTTCGCGAGCAACAGACTGGCAACCGTGACTGCATCTAGCACCGGACCTCCAAAAGCTCCCGAATGCAGGGCAGTGTTCATTACTTTAACTTTCACATCCATACTGGCTACTCCCCGCAAAGTTGCGGTCAGCGCCGGTTCTCCTACCCGCCAGTTATCGGAGTCACACACAATGATGGCGTCAGCGGCTAAATCTTCCCGATATTTTTCAATAAAATTCCGGAATGAGGGCGAGCCGATCTCTTCTTCGCCCTCAATAAAGCAAGTTACGTTAACCGGGCATTTATCTCCCAATGCTAGGAGCGCGCCGTAGTGCACCATTACTCCCGCCCCGTCATCGGAGGTGCCTCGCCCATAGAGGCGACCATTCTTTTCGGTAGCGACAAAGGGCTCAGTATTCCAACGCTCGACAGGGCCGGCCGGTTGCACATCATGATGAGCATAAAGCAATACCGTCTTGGCCTGGGGATCTACAATCTTGCGGGCGATAACTGCCGGCATTCCTTCTTCCCCAGTGGGCGTCGGCGCAGTTTTTACTTCCGTTTCCATGCCCAGATTTGAGAATAATTGCGCCAGGTGCCCGGCAGATTTTTCTACTTCCGTGCGGGAAGCAGAAGAAACTGAAGGAATTGCTACCAGCTTGGTTAGCTCGTTTTTCACATCATCAAAAATACGGTTAGTAGCCGCTTTATATTCCGAAATATCACTCATGCTTGCCAGGTTACCCCGATACGCCCTCAAGGGGGAAAGGATAGCTATGAGCGACAAATCTAGCCGCAAGGTAGGACAGATTTCCCCTGCCCGGCCTCCCCCGATAACCTGGACGGGTGAAACTTTTTGGACGTAACAATGATGAAGAAATCGAGACCCCGATTGATAAGGGAGAGGGCAAAGGTCGCCCTACCCCGAAACGCAAAGTCGCGGAGGCAAAAAATCATCGGCCCCTGATTGTAGACAAGAAAGAAGCCCGTAAGCGTCGCCGTGAGCAACGCGATAAGCTCTACAAAAAACAGCAAGCCGCCTTGGATGGCAAGGGAGATGAACGTTACCTTCCCTATAATGATCAAGGCCCGGTACGCCGTTATATTCGGGATTTCGTAGATTCCCGCTTCGCTATTGGCGAACTGTTCATGCCGATAGTGCTAGCTTTCCTGATCCTTTCGATTGCGTTTTCTCGCAACCAACAGTTGAACGCTATTTTGCTGTTTTCAATGTGGGGGCTGCTGTTATTGGCGATTATCGAAGCCGTGGTGACCACCATGATTATTAATCGGACGCTCCTTACGGTTACGAATGGGGATAAACGGGTAAAGAAAGGAAACGGACGTTACATTTTGATGCGCCTGGCTAGTCCGCGGAGAATGCGTCGTCCTCGCCCCTCTGGTCCGCGCGGGCCGCGTCCCGATATTAGTGAGTACGCTGGGGATATTCGCTCCTATATGCGTTCTCGCCTCTAACGAGTTTTCCGCAACGGCAAGGCGGGAAGCTCGCCAGCAAGCTGTTTATTGAGCTTTCCCGCAAAGGAGGGCCCCTGATAGATCATGGCGGTGAACGCCTCTAGTAAGTCAGCTCCCGCGTCCAGGAACTGACGAGCACTAGCCTCGTCCTCAATTCCGCCGCACCCGATAATCAAGTAGTCATCGCCTAGTTCCTGACGCAGCAAGCGCACTACTTCCAGGGCACGTTCTTTTAGAGGAGGACCTGAGAGTCCGCCCTCGCCAAAATCGTGGTTAATGGTGGTATTGGTGGCGATCACTCCTGCCAGTCCGACTTCTTTTACGATTTCCGCGAGTTCTTTTAGCTGCTCATCTTGTAAGTCGGGAGCCAGTTTTACTAACACTGGAACTTCCCTTCCAGCACTTTGTCTTCCGGCAGCAATTACTGCTTGCCCGATCTGACGCAGCTGCTCACTGGCTTGCAAACTGCGAAGTCCCGGCGTATTAGGAGAAGACACGTTGATTACTAGATAGTCGGCATATTTTGCGAGTATCCGCGCGCTGGTGCGGTAATCATCGGCTGCCGCCGCCAGATCGGTAGTCTTATTCTTCCCTAGATTTACCCCCAGGATTAGGGATCTGCCTGCTGCGCTGCTTCGCAGCTTCTGCAGACGAGAGGACATTTCCTTGGCACCCTGATTATTGAATCCCATCCGGTTACGCACTGCCCGCAGCGGCAATATCCGCCATAGGCGCGGCTGCTCATTTCCAGGTTGGGGACGCGGAGTAACCGTCCCCACCTCAACGAATGCAAATCCAAAAGCTCCGAATTGCAGTGGAGCTACGGCATCTTTGTCCATCCCCGCTGCCAAGCCCACATATCCAGGAACTGGCCGGGCCAGGGATTTCAATCCCCGCTCATCGCCTACCCATCCACCTTTCAAGGTTCCTACTGACCCGGAGAAAATTATCCGGATCAGCCCGGTTAATCCGGGAACCTGAGAAATTAGATACATGGCTCGCATGGTGGCGTTGTGACATTTTTCGGCATCAAAGCGCGCAATCAGGTGTTTGTACAAGAATCGATATAGCACGCCCTCAATTGTACTGAAAAGCTACTGCCGGTACTTACCGGCAGTCAGGCTAGTTGCTGATACTCGTTTCGAGTTTGACGTTTTTTCGGCTAGTCCCACCACAAGCACCAACCAGGACAAGCCCAGCGCGGATCGGCGCTATAGAGTTCATCAGGCGCACAAGCCTGCCCCAGGGCTAATTTTTCCTGGTAGGTTTGCCAGATTGCTCGCGCCTGCCGGGCAGTAGGCTCGCTTGCTGCTTCAGCAGAAGCTTCAACTACAAACATAGTGTCTACACTGACGCGCTCGTCCCAACGCGAAGATCCAATTATATATCCCGAAAGATACACCCGACCCGGATTAGCAATACAGGCGTTTAAAAACGCTAACAAAGTAGGGGCCTCATTTTGCCGATCCGCTAAAGCGACTCGGGGAAGCGCGTCTCGCAGCTTTGCTGCCCCTTCGGCATCTAGACCGTGGAAACGCTGATAGTCTCCCATTCCCTGCCCGGGAGCTACATAGGATTTAAGGATTTCCGGGATTTTGGTTTGTGCCAGCCACCCCAGAGGGCCATAGAGTCCGCTAGGGAGCTCTGGGTCGTCCTCCAGCATATCTAGGAGAATATTATCGCCATCTTTCCCCAGGAATTCCGGGGTAGTTAGCGCGAAAAAATCGGAGCCTTTCAGGCGTTCCCCCAAGGCAGCTTTTGGGGATTTGCGGGTAGGTGATGAGGTGGTGGTCATAGTTACTCCTTGCTGGTTGGTTACTGAAAACAACTTTGGCGTCAACCTTGATGCCAAAGAAAATAGGAAATAACCAGACCGGGAAAACTTTTCGAGCGCAAAAAATGTGGAAATCTTGATGGCGGATTCAAGGCTTTAAACTAGTACCGTGTTGATTCCGCTGGCAGATTTATCAGATCCGCGGGTAAATGATTTTACCCGGTTAAAAGACGTGAACCTGCGCAAAAGTTTTGAAGCCGAACACGGCCTATACCTAGCAGAGAGTTTTTCAGTTATTTCCCGAGCCCTCGCTGCCGGGCATCAGCCTCGCGCAGTTTTAACCAGTGCACATTGGTTAGGGCGTTTGCAGGAAATCTTGGGCACACGCGCCAGCGAGATCCCTATTTTTGTGGCGGAAGAAAAGCAATTGATCCAGCTTACTGGATTCAGTATGCATCGCGGGGCTATCGCCGCGATGGAGCGTCCTGCTCTGCCGGAGCTGGACGAAGTACTGGCTGCGGCGCAGGCAGTGCTGATATTGGAAGATCTGGTCGACCACACCAATGTGGGTGCCGCGATCCGCTCAGCCGCCGCGATGGGATTCGACGCTATATTGACCAGTCCTCATTGCGCTGACCCGCTCTATCGACGGGCAGTTAGGGTTTCGATGGGAACTGTGTTTTCGCTACCTTGGACCCGCATTGATGATTGGCCCGATACTTCCGCTCTGAAAGCACGCGGATTTACGGTAGCGGGGCTAGCCTTATCTAACCAGGCGATTTCCCTGCCAGATTTTTGTATTGCATTGCAATCTGAGGTTGCGCGAGGACGGGAACCAAAAGTGGCGTTAGTGCTGGGCACGGAAGGGCCGGGCATGAGCAAGCAGGCATTGACCCAATGTGACCAGCTAGTAAAAATCCCGCTAAGTCATGGAGTGGATTCTTTGAATGTAGCTGCCGCGGGGGCAGTTGCCTGTTACGCCGTCAGCCAGGCCTTAACGGTAAAAACTGGATGCGCTTAAGCTCTCTGTAGAGATAGCAAATTTGTTGCCCCTATTGTCCCCAAAATCTTGCGGGCACGATATGGTTTTTAGCGCTTTAAAAACCAATACACAGCACTATACCGTCTATAAAACCAAAAGGGCGCAGGTGAGAAGGCCTCACCTGCGCCCAATCGGGAAATAAAACCCCAATGGAATGGGTTTTCCTACCCTTCGCTGGCTTCATCGGCGTCCGCGGCCTCTTTCACTTCCTTTTCAATAAAGTCAGCCTCGGTAAGGCCCGGATGAGGATGAAAGTCGGTTTCCGAGTAGTTTTCTCCTTTTTGATAGGGCGGATCCATGCGATGCAGCGCTACCACCGACCCCACCAGGCCGCCCCAGATAACTAGGATGGCGACCAGCATCATCAATATTGCTTCCCCGGTCATAGCTAGTCTTCCTCCTTGTTCCAATCCACATTTTCTAAATCAAACGAAGGCGATATCTCCGTGCTCTTATGCCACTTCAAACGGGGCATTACCGCTGAGAAGACCAAGAGGATCGCCAACATTCCCCAACCGAAGGTATTAGTCCACCAACGCGGATAATCACCATAACCGTGGGAAATCAGGTCCACTAGATTAGGTACCAGCATGAACACTAGGAGCACCGGGATTACGAACCCGATTAGCCCTTCCCACCATTTACCAGCTTTCACCGCGGAGGTAACGTTCAGGTGGATCCGTAGGGTTCGCAGCGACGGAGTAATTACCGTTACGATCACGCATAGCGACAGCGCCGCTCCCACCACCCCAATGGTGTTGATGTAGTTATCCACCGTGTCCAGGGCCGCCAACCCGGTAGTAGTTCCGAAGAAGAACACCGAAACCACCGCTAGCACAATCCCGAGAATCAACGAGGCGCGTTTAGAAGTCCACCCAATTTTGTCTTGGAAAGCCCCGGCTACCACCTGCACTAGGGAAACCATCGAGGTAATTCCAGCCAGCACCAACGAGGCAAAGAATAGCGCCCCAAAGATAGCGCCACCGGGCATCTCGTTGATGATTTGCGGGAAGGTAATGAAAGACAGCGACACTCCGCTAATGTTTTCCAGCTTGTCAACTGAGGTTCCCTGTAGATGCGCCATATAACCTAAAGTGGCGAACACTCCGATCCCAGCCAGGATTTCAAAAGAGGAGTTAGCGAAGCCTGCTACCAGACCGGTACCGGTCAGGTTGGAGCGTTTCTTGAGGTAAGAGGCGTAGGTCATCATGATCCCGAAGCCTACTGACAGGGAGTAGAAGATCTGCGCCACGGCCGCGATCCACACTTTCCCATTCCAGAGGGCGCTCCAATCGGGAGTAAAGAATTTGTTTAAGCCATCGGTTGCTCCCGGCAAGGTTAGCGCCTTGATCACCATAGCTATAAACAGCACTACCAGCAGGGGAATACAGATTTTGGTGATCCATTCGATACCCCGGGAGATCCCCAGGGCGATGAGGATGATGGTAACTACCCAAACCAGAATCAAAGGCAGCGCAATCCCCCATACCGGGGTAATCGAAATAGAGGTAGTGTCCTGCGCCTGCAAGAACTTGTCGGAAAAGAATCCTGCCGGATCATTTCCCCAAGCGCGGGTAAAGGAAAATACGGTGTACCGCAGCGCCCAAGCAATAATGGCCGCATAGTAGACGACGATGAAGAAACATACGCCGACCTGCCACCAGCCTACCGCTTCGGTGCGCCGGTTTACCCGGGCTAGCGCCAGAGGCGGGGAGCCCCGGAACTTGTGTCCAATCGCGTAGTCCAGCATCAGCATGGGTAATCCAATGGCTAGGAGGGCAATCAGATAGGGAACTATGAATGCTCCGCCACCATTTTGATAAGCAACACCGGGGAAACGCCAAATGTTTCCCAATCCGATAGCAGAACCAATTGCCGCAATCAGGAATCCGTATTGTGTCCCCCATGACTGTCGACTGGTCTGATCGGACGCAGCAGGCTTTGAAACCATCTCAGACATCTCAACTCCTTAAAGACCGGACAAAAAATGTCAAACCGCAATTGCTTAGAGCCAAAGTAATCCCATCCGCCAACTTTCGGACGAAAATATTCACATGGTGAGACTGCCTCTGAGTGGTCAGTTACCCCAAAATTACTTTTCTCCCGCTAACCGTGCAGGTCAACGGGAGAAAAGTGCAGATATTAGGGGTTTCTAGGCAGTTACTGCGGCGTGACGTCTAGGTCCTTGTTCGCCCTGCCCCTCATCAGATTCTATTTTCTTTTCCCAGGTGGGGCTACTCGCCCCTAACTGTTCTAAACTCACGCTCTTGGCGGTGCCAGTGTTTTGAATAGTCATCACCGCCCCCTCAGAGGCTGGAGTAACCGTACCGGAGGTGGCAGCCGCTCGAGCTTGCCCACTGGTGCTTTGTTCAGCTTTCTTGGCTAGCTTTTCGGTTCTAGCTGTCTTGGGGAAAGTTTCAGCTGCCGGTTCTTCTTCTGCTACCGCGTCCTTCTTAACGTCTTTTTTAGGCGCTTTCGCCGCGTCCTCGTGATTAGAGCCTCTTTTAGCGCGATTCCTCCCCCGTTCCCGGGAGTCATGTTTTTCTGCGGGCGAGGCCGCCTGCTCTTCGTTCTCCGGGCGCGCTAAGTCAGGTTGCTCTTGGTGAGCTTTACTGGCAGCCGCCGCCACTTTGGCCATAGAGGCGCGATTCTTCGATTCTGTTTTTGAACGTTTCCCGTCTTTGCTCTCACGTTTATTCCCCTGCGAAAGCAGATTTTCATCGCTATTGGCCCCGTTTTCTACCGGGTCAGTATGCACGATAAACCCGCGTCCCTCACAGTGCTCACAGGGAGTAGAAAAGGCTTCTACCAATCCTTCTCCTACCCGCTTGCGGGTCATCTGTACCAGTCCCAGGGAGGTAACTTCGGTAACCTGGTGGCGAGTGCGATCTCGCCCCAGACATTCCACCAGGCGGCGTAGCACCAGATCCCGGTTGGATTCGAGCACCATATCGACAAAGTCGATAACTACGATTCCCCCGATATCGCGCAGCCGCAACTGCCGCACAATTTCCTCGGCAGACTCTAAGTTATTGCGGGTTACGGTTTCCTCTAAAGTTCCCCCGGAACCAGTGTATTTACCGGTGTTAACGTCAATAACCGTCATCGCTTCAGTACGGTCAATAATCAGGTAGCCCCCCGAAGGTAGCCACACCTTACGATCCATACCCTTCGCGAGTTGCTCATCAACGCGGTGAGCCGCGAAAATATCGTCCGTACCCACCCATTGTTCAACTCGCTCCCGTAAATCAGGCGCGAACTCTTTCACATAGGAATCAACCTGCCCGAAAGTTTCTTTGCCCTGCACAATCAGTTTTTGGAAATCTTCATTGAAGACGTCACGCACTACCCGCAAAGCTAGTTCGGGTTCCCCATGCAGCAGGTAAGGAGCCGATTTGGAGGACGCTGCATTCTTTTCAATCTTTTCCCACTGTTTTTGCAGACGCTCTACGTCTTGGCGCAGTTGTTCCTCGCTGGCCCCTTCAGCGGCAGTCCGAATAATTACCCCGAAATCTTTGGGGACAATTACCTTTAACAACTTTTTCAGGCGGCGGCGTTCACCCTCGGGGAGTTTCCGGGAAATACCGGTCATCGATCCGCCCGGTACCAAAACCAGGAAACGACCCGGCAAGGTGACCTGGGAAGTAAGTCGCGCCCCCTTGTGACCGATCGGATCCTTAGTTACCTGCACGGTAATAGAATCGCCAGATTTTAAGGCTTCCTCGATCCGCCGGGGTCGGCCTTTCATCCCCGCAACATCCCAATTGACTTCCCCGGCATAGAGCACCGCATTACGCCCGCGCCCTAAATCAACGAAGGCCGCTTCCATAGAGGGCAATACATTTTGCACCTTGCCGCGGTAAACTGATCCCACCATAGTGGTTTGAGTGTGCCGGGATACATAGTGTTCCACCAGCACGTTGTCTTCTAGCACGGCTATTTGGTTTAACCCATCCTTGGAGCGGATCAGCATAGTCCGATCTACTGCTTCTCGCCGCGCCAGATATTCGGACTCGGTAATAACCTTGGGTCGACGCCCTTCCTTACGCCCCTCCCGGCGCCGCTGTTTCTTGGCCTCTAAACGGGTAGATCCCTTAACCTGTTCGATCTGGTCACTAGCTTCTACTGTTCCCCGGCTGCGGCGCCGACGACGACGCCGACTACTTCCGTTATCTTCCTCATCGGATCCGTTTGGGGTGCCATTGGAGTGATTTGAATCGTTGCCCTCCGGCTGGGACTGGGCTTTATCTGCGTGATTGTCCTTGCCTTTTTCTGAGGACGGGTTGTCTCCTTCGGAAGTTTCATTTTTACGAGACTTTTTCGCCCCGCGCGTTTTCTTGTCAGTCTTTCCATTGTTCGACTGACCGTTTTTCTCCCCTTGGCTATCGGTCTTTTTCTTTCCCTGCCGTTTCGGTTTGGCATCCTTTTCTACGTCTGCCCCTTCTGGGGCGCTTGGCTCAATAATGGGGGCTGCCGCAAACATGGGAGCCCCAAAAGCCGGTGCCGCCGGGAGCTGAGCGGGAGCTGCCGGAGAAGACTCAATTCTCTTCGGGGCGGAAAAAGTAGGCCCGGAAAAAAGCGCAGCGCCGCTATTTTGATTAAATTCTGTTTCGTTATTATTGGGGTTTTTCACCACTGATCTCACCTGGACGCGCCCGCACCTGCGAGTCCCCTATATTACGCCGTCCTCTAGGACGGAAGCCCTTGTTTGCATGAGGATATTTCCCCCACGCCAGAGAGTTTTCCTAGGAAAATAGTCCCTCCGGGGTAGCTTTCCTCGCGATGCGACGATGAAAACCAACCAAGATCATTATTCCATATTTCTTAATTCTGTCGTAAAACTACGCCAATTCTTAGGGAATCCTGGGAAAAGCTTAGCGACCGCCTGAAAAAGGAGCTAATCTAAGTGACAACGTTGTCACTATGGATCTTGGGATCAACAAGCTCCTGTCGTACAACGACTTCTAAACCGACTAGAAACGGAAAGGCGAGCAGAATGACTATTGCTTCAACAGCATTAGATGCCACTATGTTGGCGCGATGGCAGTTCGGTATTACTACCGTCTACCATTTCATCCTGGTTCCGTTCACCATCGGCATGTCCCTCCTTGTTGCCAT
Organism: Varibaculum cambriense DSM 15806; assembly: GCF_000420065.1. Taxonomy (GTDB): domain Bacteria; phylum Actinomycetota; class Actinomycetes; order Actinomycetales; family Actinomycetaceae; genus Varibaculum; species Varibaculum cambriense. Next base: position 172,854 of record NZ_ATUF01000002.1, read on the forward strand.
TATGCAAACAAAATGGCACAAAACCGGTGAGGAATATTGGCTGAAGGCGACACGGTTCTTTGGGAAACTGTTCCTAATTAACTTTGCACTCGGTGTTGCTACCGGTATCGTGCAAGAATTCCAGTTCGGCATGAACTGGTCCGAGTACTCCCGCTTCGTAGGTGACATCTTTGGTGCACCGCTAGCGTGTGAGGCTCTAATCTCCTTCTTTATGGAGTCCACCTTCCTAGGACTGTGGATCTTCGGTTGGGGTCGACTATCAAAGAAAGCCCATCTTACCTGCGCTTGGCTAGTATTCGTAGGGGTAAACACTTCTGCTCTGTGGATTATCGGGGCGAACTCCTGGATGCAGCACCCGGTAGGGGCAACTTTTGATCCGGAAACCGGCCGTGCACAGCTGGACGGCCTCTCTGGCTTCTTCCAGGTACTACTTAACCCGGTACTATGGGCGGCCTACACTCACGTCCTAACTACCTCCTGGCTGCTGGTTGGCACCTTCGTGGCCGGTATCGCTATTTGGTGGATGGTCCGCTCGGCCAATGCCGGCGCCGAAACCGAGGCCCGCGATATTTGGCGTCCGATTGCTCGCTTCGGCATGGTGGTCATGATCGTTGGTGGCCTGCTAACTGCGGTCACCGGACATATTCAAGGTCAGCTAGTCGCCAAGGATCAGCCCGCGAAGATGGCGGCCGCCGAGGCTCTCTGCGAGACTCCGAACGCTGGAGAAGGCGCGCCCTTCACTATTGCTGCTTTTGGTCCGTTGGATGCCACCTGCAAGGACATTACCAAGATTGGCGAGGTTCCTGGGGTCTACTCCTTCATGGCTACCAATAGCTTCACCGGCAAGGTTGAGGGTCTAGATACCTTGAACCAAAAGTACGGATCTGTGTTCTCTGAAATCCTCAGCCAGCGCGGATACGATATGCAGTCGCAGCCGGTTGATTTCAGCCCGAACATCATCTTCAGTTTCTGGAGCTTCCGCTTGATGATGCTGTTTGGCATCTTCTCCGCAATCCTGGCAATCTGGGGTCTAATCGCCACTAAGAATGGCAAGATTTCTAAGTCCACCGGACTGGGCAAGTTCGCTATCTGGTGTTTGCCGATGCCGTATCTTGCCACCAGCTTCGGCTGGCTATTTACCGAATGGGGCCGTCAGCCCTTCATCGTGCACCCAGTGGATATGGAAGTTGATGGATCTTCGGTATTTATGCTCACCGAGCACGGGTTGTCGTTCGCGGTCCCCGCATGGCAGGTACTGGTTACCATGCTGGGCTTCACGCTTATCTACCTGGCACTGGGCATCGTCTGGTTCCTGTTGATTAAGCGTTACGTTAAGGAAGGTGTCCACGTCACTGCCAACGAGAAGGCAGTACATGGCGAGGACGCTGGCAAGAACCTCAGCTTCGCTTACTAATTCAGATAGGAGATCAAAGAGATGACTATTCTTCAAGTTATTTGGTTCATCCTGATCGCCGTCCTATGGACCGGCTATCTGGTATTGGAAGGGTTCGGTGTAGGCGCCGGTATGGTAATGCCGATGGTGGCCAAGACCGACCAAGAACGCACTCAGGTTCAAAAAACCTTCGGCCCAGTTTGGGACGGTAACGAGGTTTGGTTGCTGACCGCCGGAGGCGCAACTTTCGCGGCCTTCCCGGAATGGTACGCCACCATGTTCTCCGGAATGTATCTGGCGCTGTTCCTGATTCTGTTCTGCTTGATCGTGCGTATTTGTGCGATTGAGTGGCGCAGTAAGGTGTCCTCTGCTGCCTGGCGTGGCCGTTGGGATAGCTGGCAGTCCGTTGTAGCCTGGCTAGTTCCGATTCTGTTCGGGGTGGCATTTGCTAACTTGGTACAGGGTATGAACATTGCGATCACCCAGTACAACACCCCGGGCGATGCTTTGGCAGGCGCACCTGACCTCAGCAAGCACGTACACAACTTCACTTCTCAGGGCGCTCCTGCCGGTAGCGTATTCCTCTCGCTGCTCACCCCCTACACCATTGCGGGTGGGGTCATGCTAGCGTTGGTCTTCGCTACTCAGGGCTTGGCTTTCTTGGCGCTGCGCACCACCGGTGAAGTTCAGAACCGCGCTAAGAACCTGCTCGGAAAGTTCGCGATTGCGGACACCGTGCTGGTGGCGGTTGCCGCGCTGTGGGGACAGTTCCTGTACGCCTCCCAGGCTATGGCTTGGATCCCGCTAATCATTGCAGCTCTGGCTTTCATTGCCACGGTTATGATGGCGCTTCGCGGCTCCGAATGGGGTACTTTGCTCGCCCACTCCGTCGGGATCGCAGGCGCAGTAGCGTGGATCTTTACCGCGATGGCCCCCAATGCGATGAAGTCCTCCATTAAGCCAGAGTTCTCTCTGACTATCTGGGATGCTTCCTCCTCGCAGTCCACTTTGGCGATTATGCTAGTGATCGCCCTGGTAGTAGTGCCCATCGTCTTGGGTTACACCTACTGGAGCTACACGCGGATGCCGCTGAAAGTTACCCTTGAGGAACTCGATGAAAACCCGGGCTTGCCTTGGGACAAGATTCGTCAGGGTGCTTCTTTCCTCACGGAAAACTAGGCAAATAACCGGCACCTATCAGGTAACTCCCAATTAGGTGCTGAACCATAAAACTAAATAAATAGTGTTGGCCTTGGCTATTCAGCCAAGGCCAACACTATTTTTATTACCTGGCTTAAACCGCTGACCCAAGCGCCAGGGCTTGTTACCGACACCCCGGACCCGGAATGAACGCGGGAGAGGGATTTCATCCGAGTGGGTGCGGTGGGCATAAGAATTTGGAAAACGTCGCTACGTTTTCCAAATTCTTAGGCAGGAGGAGAAATCCCTCTCCCGCGCACAACCTCAGCCTAGATTGGGATGCGTTTAGAGTTTTCAGGTTCCTGTGGGAAAATAGTCCCATTAATTGCACGGAGGATACTTGCTTTGAAACCACTTGATCCGAAACTGCTGAAATATGCCCGGTCTGCGCGTCTAGCCATCGCCATCACCGCAGTCACCGGTATTATGCAAGCAGGACTAGTTATCGCCCAATGCTTCCTGATTGCTGCCTTGATTTCTCCGGTTATCTCTTTGCGCCAGTCCTGGGATCAGGTAGCTCACTACGCTTTTTGGCTGGCTATCGTATCGCTAGCGCGGGTAGGTCTGACCTATTTTCGTTCCAACCACCAACATAAGGCGGCTAAGAAGGCGATTCGCGAACTGCGTTCCCAAGTGCTTGCCCACTGTCTGAAACTGGGGCCGCGCTGGCTGGCACGTAAAGGTACCGACGCGGTCACCTTATCTACCCGTGGCTTGGAAAAGCTCGGCCCCTATTTCGTGGACTATATCCCGCAGCTGATATTGGCAGTTACCGTCACTCCCCTGGTTTTAGTGGTCATGGCAGTCATGGATTTTTGGTCAGCACTGGTGGCGATAATTACTATCCCCTTGATACCGATATTTATGGTGATCATCGGGCTGATGACCCAAACAGCTTCAGATCGTCGTCTGGCCACAATGCAGCATTTAGGGCGGCAGCTACTGGATCTTATTGCCGGTCTTGCCACTTTGAAGAGCCTAGGCAGGCACCGCGGCCCCGAAAAACAGATTTCTTCTATCGGCAAAACCTATACTCAAACCACGATGGCGACTTTACGGATCGCGTTCCTATCAGGTGCCGTCCTGGAGTTCATCTCAATCCTGTCAGTGGCAATCGTGGCAGTCACAGTAGGGTTGCGGATGGTCAGTGGCGGCCTCGATCTCTACACCGGATTAATCGCGATTATGCTGGCTCCCGAGGTATATGCACCGGTACGCGAGGTTGGCAAGTTCTTTCATGCTTCCGCTGATGGGCTTGCGGCTTCGCAATCGGCTTTTGAAATTTTGGAAACTCCCCCGGCTACTGGGGGCGAGCAGCCGGCTCCGGACTTAAAAGAAACCACTATTACTATCAACGATCTGGGGATGCGTTCGCGGGGCGCCTGGGCGCCTAACGCCGTAAATCTAGTGATTCAACCGGCTACCATCACCGCTTTAGTGGGTAAATCTGGGGAAGGCAAAACCACTACTGTAATGGCGCTATTAAAACAGCTCTCTAGTGATCGCGGCACCATTACCCTCACCGATGCTTCCGGTAAGACCCTTAATTTAGACGAGGTTTCTCCGGACTCCTGGTGGGAGCAAACTTCTTGGCTACCGCAAATGCCTCTGCTTTTACCCGGCACCTTGGCGCAAAATATTGCGGAGAGCCCCGCTCATCTCGCGGAGCTTTTCCCCCAGGGGACTCCCGGGGAGCAAGTGCATAAAGCAGCGCGTCTAGCCGGTTTCGAGGAGGTAGTAGCGAAGCTACCGGAAGGTTGGGACACTTTCTTGCGCGCCGGCGGGGAAGGCCTGTCAGTCGGTCAGCGCCAACGTCTGGCTCTGGTACGCGCCCTGCTGTCTACAAAACAATTAATTGCTCTCGATGAACCTTCGGCACACCTAGATGCGCATTTGGTTGCCCAGGTCGCCCAAGTTGTCCAGCAGCTAAAGGATGCGGGAAAAACCGTAGTTTTAATTGCTCACCGCAAGGAACTTGCCCAGATCGCAGACCAGGTAGTGCCGATTTCCTCGATGGCCTTTACCGCTGAAGAGGCCGCGGAGTATCGCGATAGCGAGCCGCAGGCAGCGCGTGCCAGTGAGGCGGAGATTCCTGAATTCTTAGGTTCGACCCGGGGGTTGGAATAAATGAAGACTTGGTTGATTACTGCTGAAGAACGCCGGGCACTTAAGCGGGCGATAAAACTTTTGGAACTTAAACCGGGAACCTTATTCCTCGCCTGTTTTTTGGGGGCCGCCGGATTGGGTGCCTCAATTGCTCTGGGTGCAACTGCCGCCTGGCTGATTGCCCGCGCCTCGCAAATGCCTCCCGTCCTCTACCTAGAAGTAGCAGTGGTATCGGTGCGTTTCTTTGGGATTTCGAAAGCGGTGTTCCGCTATTTAGAGCGCCTGGCCTCCCACCAGTTGGGGGTCTCGGGGATGACTACCCTGCGCACTAATCTGTATAAGACCCTGTCGCATTCCGATACTGCGCGAATTGCCAGTTTGCGGCGCGGAGATATTCTCGACCGGATGGGAACCGATGTTGATAATATCGGCGATTTCGTGGTCAAAAGCCTGCTGCCGGCAATGGTAGCCACCATCGTGGGGATCATTACGGTAGTGGGGATTTCGCTAGTAGATTGGCGAGCCGGACTATTTTTGGTGCTAGGCCTGTTGCTCTCCGGAGTGGTGGGGCCGTTATTTACTATTCGCTCCACCCGGATTGCCCAGCGCCGGGAAACCGAAAGCCGCGCCCACATCTCCGAAGTGGCAATGACTATTGTTGACGGCGCGGCCCAAATCACGGTTGATGGGCAAACCCAGCAGGTACTTTCGGGGTTATCCGAGCTAGAAGATCAGCTTTATGAGGCGAAAGATGCCTCTGCAAAACCTGCAGCGTGGGCGGCGGCTATCGATGTGTTCGGGATGTTGATGGCAGTGATCATGGCTGCCTATTTCGGGATTTTTGCGGTCAATCAGCAAGCGATCCCCGAGGTAATGTTGGCAGTGCTGGCGCTTACTCCGCTTTCTGCTTTCGAGGGAACCGCGCAGTTGGGTCCCGCCGCTCAGCAGCTAGTTATCTCCGCAACTTCAGCGGTGAGAATCATGAATATGCTGCCGGAAGAAGCAGAGATACAGGCAGAAAAAGCGGAAGAAGAAAACGCTAATAGCACCCTCGATCCTAGTGCGACCAGTATTTTAGAAGCCAAGGACCTCGCTATTGGCTGGCCGGGCGGCCCGGTGGTGGCTACCGGTATCAATCTGCGTTTGGCTCCCGGGGATCACTTGGCAATAGTGGGGCAGTCAGGCATTGGGAAAACCACACTGCTTTACACCTTAGCCGGCCTGCTCAAGCCAGTCTCTGGCAGCGTAAAAATTGATGGGGTTGATATTTTCTCGCTGCCGCGTCTGCAGGCAGCCGCAAGTTTTGTGATTACCCCCGAGGATGCCCATATTTTCGAGACCACCATTCTAGAAAACTTGCGGGTCGCCAATGGTCAACTGTCTGTTTCCAAGGGCGAAGAACTGCTCAAAGAAGCCGGTTTAGGTGACTGGCTGGATTCTTTGCCGGAGGGGATAGAAACCGAGTTAGGTTCGGGAGCCACCACCATTTCGGGCGGAGAACGTCGCCGCATCCTGCTAGCGCGCGCTTTGGCAGCGAAAGCACCGCTATTAGCACTTGATGAGCCAGGAGAACATTTAGATCCCGAAACCGCTGATGCTTTGCTGCGAGACTTACTTACTGCCGGTAGTGAGGATCATAAACGCGGAGTCATCCTGGTAACCCATCGGCTAACCCCACTCGACCAGGCAGATCAGGTTTTTATCATGGATAAGCCACATGGCCGCCTAGAGGAACCGGCAACTTTCGTGGCCCAGGGAACGCACCAGGAGCTGGCCGAAAACCACCCCGGATATGCTTGGAGCCTACGTCAGGAGCAAGTCGATGTCTTCTAAGCAGTCATCTTTCCCAGTTCCCCACTTCGAGCCGGAAGCAAATGAGGCAGTGGCGCCCTCACAACCAGACCTTTCGGCAGAGAAAAACCTGGACTTAGCGCATAGCTCTCCCCTGCCAGCAGACAGCACGCGTTTGATTTCTTCCGTATTGCAGCTCATGGGAAACCTGGAGCAGGATAAAGTTTTGCAATCCTTTGTAGATCAAGCTTGTGAAGTTACTTCCTCTCCTTACGGAGCACTGTCGATTTTGGGTTCTCGGGGGGAAACTAGCGCTTTTTATATCCACGGACTAAGCGACGACGAGCGAGAAGCTTTAGGTAATCCCCCGATCGGGCGGGGAATTATCGGAGATATCCCAGTGGATAACGGCATTATCTCTAATGATTTGCACTCTGATCCCCGTTTCACTGGATATCCCTCTATACACCCGGAGATGACCAATTTTTTGGGGGTACCGCTGCGGATCCATGAACAGGTTTATGGACGCCTGTATCTGTGTAACCGTCCAGGGGGCTATAGCGATCAGGACTTAGCATACGTGTCGGGATTAGCGATTTTGGCGGCGGTAGCAGTAGAGAATTCGCGCCTGTACGAAGTTTCGCGATCCCGAGAACGTTGGACGCGAGTTTCTCAGCAGCTCACCACGATTTTATTAGAAGGAACCGAAGAAGAGGACGCGCTGCAGTTTATTGCAAAATCCGTACGGGAAGTGGCTGACGCCGATACCGCCCTACTCATCCTTCCGTCAGTGGGAGATACCTGGGTGTGTGAAATTGCGTCTGGATATGGTTCCGCAGACCTTATCGGAGTCGCCTTTCCTCCTCATGGGCGGGCGCGCACGGTGTTGGAAGAAGGTCAGGGACTGATTGTCGATTCTTTGGCGCGGGCAACCACCTTGCGGGTTAAGGAGTTATCGCGGTTTGGGGCAGCACTATATGCTCCCCTATTGGCTGGTTCGCACGCTATTGGCGTTTTGTTGCTGCTGCGTCTGCCGGGAAAACCCGAGTTCGATCCGGCAGTGTTAGAAATGGCGGAGCAGGTTGCGACCCAGGCAGCTTTGGCTTTGGAGATTGCTGATGCCAAGCATGCTGCCAATATCGCCACTTTGTTAGATGAACGAGCCAAGATTGGTGAAGACCTGCACGACCTGGCAATTCAACAACTTTTTGCCACGGGGATGCAATTGGAACGTATCCGCGCGGCCTTCGCCAGTGGAGCTGATCTGGATTCGGCCACGGCTGAATCTTTGATGCAAGATGCCTTAGCTAGCGTTGATGACTCGGTTAAACAGATCCGCGCCATTGTTCACAACCTGCGCGAACCAGATGCGGCAGTAGATTTGGTAGAGCGGCTTCGAAGGGAAGCTTCCCTGGCACGTCGCCTACTCGGGTTCGCCCCCTCCTTCGTTTTAGATATTGACGGGGAAACCCTCTCTGCCTCTGATCCTTCCCATGAAGAAATCCTGATTGCCGAGGCCGATCAACGAGTAGGACACGATATTTCTGATGATGTGGTCGCGGTAGTACGCGAAACTTTATCTAATACCGCCCGCCATGCGGGCGCGTCCTCGGCGCAAGTAGTGGTGAGTATCAGGGGGATGGGCACCAACGGTTCTGTCCGAGTGGTAGTGACCGATGATGGGCATGGTCTGGATCCGACAGTTACCAGACGATCTGGTCTGGATAATCTAAAAAGCCGTGCCCGCCGCCATGGTGGCATCTGTTTCACACAGCCAGCTTCCCCACATGGCCTGCAAGTAATCTGGGAAGTGCCCCTGGGTTAGGGACACTTCCCAGCGGCTGATTAGTTTTAGAGCCCTACCGTTTTTGCGACCTCAGCGAGTTTTTCGGCGCTGCGGGTTAGCGCATCGCGCTCGTCTAGGGTGATGGGCGGATCTAATACCCGCCCTACCCCGGAACGCCCCACCAGGGTGGGAGCTGCCATACATACTCCGGAAATCCCATTCCAGTTATCTAGCAGTGACGATACCGTCAGCACCCGGTCTTCATCGCGCATAACGGCAGAAATGATATTGGTGACCGAAAGTCCGATCGCGAAATTAGTTACCCCTTTACCGTCAATAATCCGGTAGGCCGATTCCACGACGTCTTTAGAAATACGCTGTTTCAGCTTGTCATCGAAGATGCCACCATTGACTGTGGCTCCCCAACGCGAAAGCGGCACGTTCCCAATCTCGGCACTGGACCACAGGGGAACTTCGGAGTCGCCATGTTCACCAGCGATATAGGCATGCACGTTTTGCACTGCCACCCCGGTCTCTTGGGAGATCAGATAGCGCATCCGGGAGGTATCAAGCACGGTACCGGAACCAAAAACCTGGTGTGAGGGTAGTCCGCTCATCTTCAAAGCCATATAGGTGGCGATATCTACCGGGTTAGAAACCAAAATATAAATGGCGTCGGGCGCAACATTTAGCACTTTCGGCAAAATCGAATGCATAATGTTGGCCATCGCCTGCACCATATCTAGGCGGGACTGTCCGGGTTTCTGCTGGGGGCCTGCGGTAATCACGATCACGTCTGCATCGCGTAGTACTTCCACATCATCGGACCCGGAGATCGAAGCCGCGGGAGTGAATTGAATCCCGTGCGCCAGGTCTAGCGCCTCTGCCTCTACTTTGGCTTTATTAATATCGAAGAGGGCGATTTCGCGTGCCGCACCCTTGATTTGGCAGGCGTAAGCTAGAGCGGTTCCTACGAATCCGGCACCTACAATCCCAACTTTCGAGCGGCGAGTAAGCAACGACGCGGGATAGAGGGAATTCGCACGTTCTTTGGACATTTTTTCTCCTTGGGGCAAATTAACTCTCACCTCTTATTTTATCGTCACTGCACCGCTGGTGTCGCTATACAACTACCTAGCAACGAGGTGATATTGGATTCATTTACGTTGCCAGGTCTGATATCGATAGGTTTGCTATTCCTTTTCTGAGAGGCGATTTAACGCCCCAATAACTGTCTGGTGATCAGTGGTTCGCCAAAATGGGGGCAAAGACTTTAAGAGATAGCCCGCATAGCGGGCACTAGTTAGGCGTTGGTCTAGCACGGCTACCACGCCTTTATCGCTGCGAGTACGAATTAATCTGCCCGCCCCCTGCGCCAAAAGTAAAGCAGCATGAGATAGGGATACCTCCGCAAATCCACTGCGCCCAGCGGCCTCTGCTGCCCGGGTACGGGCAGAGATATAGGGGTCGTTGGGGCGCGGGAAGGGGATACGATCGATGAGGACGAGGCGGCATTTATCGCCCGGTAAATCCACCCCCTGCCACAGGGAAAGGGTGCCGAAGAGACAAGAGTTTTTACTGGCGGCAAAGTCCGTTATTAGCTGATTTATCGGTGCTTCCCCCTGCAGAAAAATCTGTAAATCACTTTCTGCTGCGAAATACTCGGCGGCTTGTTCGGCAGCTTTAAGTGAAGAAAATAGCCCTAAAACCCCACCGCCGGCAGCTTCCGCTAACTCGAGGGCTCTGTTCAGTGCTGATTCACTGATCCCGGAGCGCCCTGGTCGTGGCAGATCTGCGGCCACATATAAAATCCCTTGCTGCCGATAGTTAAAGGGGCTACCCAGGTCGCTTCCTTGCCAAACATTCTTGTCCCGGAAACCGAGACGCGTTGCGATCGCCTCAAAGGATCCCCCTAGTTGCATAGTGGCTGAGGTGAGTACGCAGGAATGTCCCTTAAATAGTCGCGCATAAAGATCCCCGCCCACGTCCAGCGGACCACTATAGAGGCGGCGGCTCCCGGATTTTTCTTCCGCGATCCAGGCGGCCGATTTTTCCGGGTCAAAGGCCGCGATTATCTCGCACGCATCCAGCGCCTCTTCAATCTGAGCGAGGACGATACGCTGTTTTATCCGTTGTTCATCCTCGTCGGCGCTGCTGGTGACTTCCCCGGAAATATCAGATAGTTCTATTTGCAGAGTGGTTAAGATATTTTCTAATTTCTTTGGTAGTTCGCTCAGTTCGCCCTCTTCTGGTTTCTCTATGATTTTCGTAAACTCTTTGCCCGCCTGTTCCAGGGAAGTGACCGGCAGGTGGAAATGTTTACTCACCCCGCGCGCTACTTTTTCAATAGTGCCGCCAGCGAGGCTCACGCAGGCTTGGGAGCGAGCGCGGGAAGGTAGTTCGTGGGCTTCATCTACGATCAAGAGGTCGAACTCTGGCAGTAACTCTGCGCTGGTAAGCGCTTCGATGGACAACAAAGCATGATTGGTGATGATGATATCGGCATCTTGGGCTTTCAGACGGGCATCACGCGGGAAACAATCGGTGAAAAACCGGCAGGTTTTCCCTTGGCATTGGTTAGGAGTAATTGAGGCTTGCTGCCAGGCCGCTAGGGATACTCCCCGCTGAAGTTCATCCCGGTCACCGCTGTCGGTTTCTTCTGCCCAGTCTCGCAGGCGCTGCAGCTGTTTACCAATATTGCTGGGGGAATAATCGGCGGCCTCATAGCTGGGGAACAGCCCTTCGATTTCTTCGGGAGCCGCTAATTTCCAACGACAAATATAGTTCGACCAGCCTTTTAATACCGCCACCGTAGGGGGCGGATAACCGAGCTCGCGGCAAGCACCCACTACCGTGGGGATATCGCAGGTAAGCAACTGGCGCTGCAGAGCCAAGGTGGCAGTGGAGATTACTACTCTGTCCCCGTGTTCGATTGCCCGTTGGAAGGCGGCTGCCAAGTAGGCAAGAGATTTTCCGGTACCGGTTCCCGCCCCCACTAATTGGCTTCCTGACAGGGAAAACGAGCGGGCAACCAGGTTACACATTTGTACCTGTTCGGCGCGTTCACTGCCCCCAATTTGATTAATACAGGTACTGAGAATTTTCCGCGCCATCTGAGCATCTTTGCCGCCGCCACCTTTGCCTAGATCAGCGGTGGCTACTAGCGGGGAGGCTCCCGGACTCTCCATCTAATTCGCCGCCTCGAGGATAGCTTGGGCGAGGGCGGGACCGGCGCGTCCTACCACGTGAGTACCGTTTTCTAAGTATTCCACTTTGTCTACAATCCCTTCCTCGTGAAGCCGAGCCACCAGCGCCGACTGGTCATAAGGGATCACATAATCGATAGGTTTTTCCGGAGAGGGTAACGCGTTCGCGATTGCTTCCTGTAACTGGTTGATTCCCTGCCCGGTACGAGTAGATAGCGGGATTCCTCCCCCAATCGCAGATTGCAGGGCGCGAATGTGCAGGGCATCTACCAGATCGGCTTTATTGAGGACGATAATCTCGGGAATCTGGGAAACGTTCGGTAGATCTGCTATCACTTCATGCACGGTTGCTACCTGTTGGACGGGGTTGTGGTGACTAGCGTCAACCACGTGCACGATCACATCGGCATATTCGACTTCTTCCAGGGTGGAGCGGAAGGCCTCCACCAGTTCGTGCGGGAGTTCGTCAATAAAACCTACGGTGTCGGACAAAGTGTAGGTACGCCCATCGGGAGTTTCTGCTTGCCGCACGGTGGGATCCAGGGTGGCAAATAGGGCGTCCTGCACCATCACATCCGCATCTACCAGCGCATTCAGTAGGGAGGATTTTCCGGCGTTGGTGTATCCCACGATCGCGACCGAGGCTAGCGAACTGTTAAGGCGTCCTTCGCGTTTAGTATCGCGACTTTTCTTCATCTGTTTAATTTCGCGCCGCAGTTTCGCAATTCGTTTAGTGATTCGGCGCCGGTCAGTTTCCAGTTTGGTTTCCCCCGGGCCGCGCGCGCCGATTCCGGCTCCTCCTGATACTCGCCCGCCAGCTTGGCGCGACATTGATTGTCCCCAGCCTCTCAGGCGCGGCAGTAAGTATTGCAGCTGTGCTAGCTCCACTTGGGCTTTACCTTCCCGGGAGGAGGCGTGTTGGGCGAAAATATCGAGGATTACCGCGGTGCGGTCAATGACTTTCACTTTGACTTGGTCTTCAAGTCCCCGTCGCTGCGAGGGCTGCAACTGCGCATTCACAATCACGGTATCGGCTTCCAGTGCCGCCACCTGCTCAGCTAACTGTTTAGCTTTCCCGCGCCCCACAAAAGTTGCGGCATCGGGGGCGCTGCGCCGCTGTAGAGCGGCGCCTACCAGCTCGGCTCCCGCAGTTTGGGCGAGCGCCGCCAGCTCCGATAAAGATTGCTGCGCCCGGCTACGATCGGAATCATAAATACCTACTAGGAAAACTCTTTCCAGCTGTACCCGCCGATATTCAACCTCGGAAATATCTAGGTCAGAGGCATTCGTACGCTGAAATTCTTCGCGTAGTTGCCGTGAAAAATCTCCGCCATGAGAACTTTGTTGCGTCAGGGCGGTACTGGTCCAATCCAGTAGTTCTAACCCTTCTTTGGGAGTGTCAGCGTCCGGATAGTGCCGCGGGGGTTTTTCGGGGCGATTGTCGATGGCGGATCCGAGGTCGAAATCAGTCTTGCGCCGCTTTAGACTCCGGCTACGCACGCGGCGTACCAGATCATAGGCTCTGTCCAGATCTTGTTTACTGACTTCCGTTTCCGCAGGTATTTGCGCCGCCTCCCTTGGTGTTCTTGGCTTATTTCATTTTCGCATGACCCCGCGTTAGCTGCAAAAAGACGCGCGGAAGGTAGCTGCGAGCGAAAGCTTTCGCAGAGTCAGCTGAACAGGTTCGACGCATTTCACAGTCCGAGAAGTTTCTTTCTTCCGCGCGATTAGGTATTCTTTAACAGGTCTAGGGCCTATAGCTCAGTTGGTTAGAGCGTCACGTTTACACCGTGGATGTCGGGGGTTCGAGTCCCTCTGGGCCCACAATGAGGAACCCGAACGGCACGAAAACCGTTCGGGTTTTCGTATTAGTGAGGGTGACGAAATTGTGTGTAAACCCGCAGGGATTACTAACACCAGGAGAGCTCGAACGGCAAGCAAGTTTACTTGCTTGCCAGTGAGAGCGAGGAAACGGCGCGTAACACGAAGTGTTGCAAGCCCAATGAGGAACCCGAACGGCACGAAAAGCGTTCGGGTTTTCGTATTAGTGAGGGTGAGAAAGTTCTATGTAATCCCTGCAGGGTTTAATATCACTTTATGTGCTACAGGTGGATACCGTTATTTTCTTCGCTGGCGCTTACCGGGTTAATCGGCGGGTTGTGGGGGTATGCCTGGGAGTCCACCGCTTCTACCCCCACTTGGGTGCCGGCTAGCGTGCTAGTTCTCGCATTTCTGTTTGCAGCTATAGGGATTGTTTTTGCGAGTAAAACAACCGCTTCGCAGGCCGCAAAAATTACTTACCTGACCGGGACGATGCTGTTCCTTGCGGGATTCTCATCCTTCTATGTATTCTCCCAACCTACCACTATAAACATTTTTGGGTTTATAGCAGTTACAGCAGGCTTAATAGTCGCGAATCTAGCCGCGGGTTACCTTTACCGGGATGGTTCTCGGCAAAAGTAAATATTTCGCTACTTAGCGACCGCGGGAAACTATTTGGGTACCCGCCCATTGGGGGGAAACCACATCCGAGGTGGTGGGATTCATCCCGACTGTTTTTGCGGCCTCTTCGATTAGACGAGGATCAACGGCACCGGGGTCAGAGGCGATCGGGCTGAGGACCCAGATATATCCCCCTTCATCCATATTGCCCATCGCATCCATTAGCGCATCGGAGAGATCATCGACGCCACCGTCATCATCGCGCCACCAAACCAGGGCGCCATCGGTCATCGCGGTGAAATCTTCATCTGCTAAATCGTCATCAATCTGATCCATTATGGCTTGGCGAAGATCTTCATCGACGTCCTCGTCCCAACCAAATTCTTGAATGACTTGTTCTTTCTTAAACCCCATCTCCGATACGGATAGGGAACTTTCATGCCTTTCGCGTGTGGTTTCCACGCTCTCTAAGTTACATGATTACAGCAATAGGTGAAAACGCGGATGCAGACATTGGGATAATTGTGCCTTCCTTCGCTAACTTTCGATTATCCGGTTGTCTCTTTGCTCTTCCTCTGTTTCTATATGCCCTGTTAGAGAGGATTTATCGCTACCGGGGAGGCGCGCGGAACAAAATCTGTAAATTTTAGGAGTTTCTCGGACGCCGCCTGTTTCCCCTCTGAGCGTAGTTAGTGCGGTAGCCAAAGCGCGGAAAATAGATAACAATTAGACTCGTATGGTCTTTTCTGTTGGAGGAGCAACAAAACCTATGAGCGAAAATAAAGCATCCCTGGACTCTGTACACGAGTTAGCTACTGCCCTACCAGATCCGGATCCTCAAGAAACCCGTGAATGGCTGGATTCTTTGGATGATCTGATTAAAGAACGTGGTCCGGAGCGTACTCGCGATCTTTTGTTGCGGATGCTGTCTGCGGCGGGCGAGCAAAACGTGGCGGTGCCCGCGAACCTCAATACCCCCTTTACTAACACTATTAAGCCGCAAGATGAACCGAGCTTCCCCGGTGATGAACGTATTGAGCGTGACTATCGCCGCTGGATGCGCTGGAATGCGGCGGTGCAAGTTACCCGGGCACAACGCGAGGGAGTCCACGTGGGGGGACACATTTCTTCCTATGCGTCGATCTCCACTCTCTACGAAGTGGGCTTTAACCATTTCTTCCGGGGCAAATCGCACCCGGGCGGCGGGGATCACGTGTTTTTCCAAGGACACGCCTCCCCCGGTAACTATGCCCGCGCTTTCTTAGAGGGGCGGCTATCAGAGAAAGATATGGATGGTTTCCGTCAGGAACTATCGCAAGCTCCCCACGGACTGCCTTCTTATCCGCATCCGCGGCATCTGCCGGAGTTTTGGGAATACCCCACTGTTTCTATGGGTCTGGGACCCGCCGAGGCGATTACTCAAGCCTGGTTTGACACTTATCTAACTAATCGAGGAATCAAAGACTGCTCTGACCAGCACACTTGGGCGTTCCTAGGTGACGGCGAGATGGACGAACCGGAATCGCGGGGGCTGCTGCAGCTGGCGGGACAGCAAAAACTCGACAACCTCACTTTCGTGGTGAACTGTAACCTGCAGCGCCTGGATGGCCCGGTGCGCGGCAACGGGCAGATTATTCAGGAATTAGAGGCATTTTTCCGAGGCGCCGGCTGGAACGTTATCAAGGTGATTTGGGGTCGTGGCTGGGATCGGCTGCTGGCCAAGGATCACGACCATGCGTTGCTGAAAGTAATGACCGAGTGCCTGGATGGTGACTACCAGACGTTCAAAGCTAATGATGGCGCTTATGTGCGCAAACACTTCTTCGGTCGGGATCCGCGCACCGCGAAAATGGTGGAGGATTGGACCGATGAGGAGATTTGGGATTTGCGTCGGGGCGGTCACGATTACCGCAAAGTTTACGCCGCTTATCATGCGGCGATGGAGCACCAGGGACAGCCAACTGTCATCTTGGCGCACACCATTAAGGGATATGTGCTGGGTGAAACTTTCGCGGGACGCAACTCTACCCACCAGATGAAGAAGCTGACCTTGAAAGATTTGAAGGCGCTGCGCGACCGGCTAAATATTCCGATTACGGATGAGGAGCTGGAAAAAGATCCGCAGCTACCTCCCTACTACCGTCCCCCGCAGGATCATCCATCCTTGCAATATATGTTTGAGCGGCGCGAAAAGCTGGGCGGATTCTTGCCTTCGCGTCCTAAGGAACGCAATCAGATGCAGCTTTCCCTGCCTGACGATTCCGTCTATGACGTGCTCAAAGGTGGCTCTGGGAAACAGAAAGTTGCCACTACGATGGCGCTGGTGCGCCTGATGAAAGAGTTCTTGAAAGACGAAGAGTTTGGCAAGCGGATCGTACCGATTGTTCCCGATGAGGCGCGTACTTTCGGGATGGACTCGATGTTCCCCTCGGCGAAGATCTATAACACCCTGGGTATGAATTACACGGCGGTGGACAAGGATTTGATGCTGCATTATTCCGAGGGCAAAGATGGGCAGATTCTGCACCCCGGAATTAACGAAGCGGGAGCGGCGGCCGCTTTCCAAGTGGCGGGCACTTCCTATATGTCTAATGGGGCACCTACGATCCCGTTCTACCTGTTCTATTCGATGTTTGGTTTTCAGAGGACGGGCGACCAGTTCTGGGCGGCCGGAGATCAGCTGGCCCGGGGCTTCGTGATTGGCGGAACCGCGGGACGGACTACCTTGACCGGTGAGGGGCTGCAACACGCTGATGGGCACTCCCCGATCATTGCCGCCACTAACCCGGCATTTGTGCAGTATGACCCGGCCTATGCCTACGAGTTACGGCACATTATTCGCGATGGTATCCAACGGATGTATGGGGACGGCTCCGATGGACGGGACCAGAACGTCATGTACTATTTGACGGTTTATAACGAGGCCATTCAGCAACCAGCAGAACCCGAAGGGGTAGATGTTGAGGGAATTTTGCGCGGCATGTACGCCCTGACTGGTCACTATGAAAATGGCGGCCCCAAGGTGGAACTCCTGGCCTCGGGAATTTCGGTTCCTTGGGCGCTACAGGCACAAAAACTTTTGATGCAGGATTGGGGGGTGGACGCTGCCGTTTGGTCGGTGACCAGCTGGCATGAGCTGCGCCGGGACGGTATGGATTGCGATCGTCACAACTTGATTCATGCCGATGAGGAATACCGCCTACCGTATGTTACTCAGCGGCTGCGTAATGCTAGCGGCCCGGTGATCGCGACTTCGGATTATGATCATCTGGTTCCCGATATGATTCGCCCCTGGGTGCCGGGACGCTATAAGGTGCTGGGCGCTTCTGATTTCGGGTATTCCGATACCCGGGCCGCCGCGCGCCGCCATTTCTTGATTGACGCGGAATCCCTGGTAGTTCAGGCCTTGGAGGCTTTGAATGAGGATGGGGTTCTGCAGGATCGCTCGGTGGTTACCCAGGCATTAAATCGCTATGACCTGCTGAATCCTAATGCTGGTTCTTCTGGCGAACAGTAATATCTGGTAGCAATAACATCAGGGGGGCGCCCACCGTGCGGTGGGCGCCCCCCTGCTTTTGCTATTTTGCAGACGCGGACAACCCTGGTTTTCCTGGGGTTTCCCTGTGGATTCTTCTGGTAGAAACACTAATCTGCTGACAACGGTTAGACAGTTAGAACGCCCTCCCGAGATATCTATTACGATCGGCAGATGCTGGTGAGATGTGGGAGGATAGTGCTATGGAAAAAGCTGAAGTTTCTGCGGAGATAATCGAGCGGGTATCACAGATGGAGGCGGCGCTGGTGCGCCTCAATGACGCGATTAATACTGTCGAGGGCGCTCTCGACACCTATGAGCAGATGTGGGGCGATTACCATGCCTTGGATAAGTATTATTCCGGGAAAGCCTGGTGGGAGGATCTGGAGGCCGACAATCAGGGGCTTTTGCCGGAAGATTTGCCGCGCGGGGTACTTTCGGAGGACGCCGTCTACGATGTCCTCGGCGACGCCGAAGCCCTCCGCCAGCGTCTACAAGAACTCGCACACTCCGCTCAGGAGACCCCAAACAACAGTCCGAGGTAGGGTAAAAATAAATCCGGCGAGAGGAAATATTTCCTCTCGCCGGAAGGATTATTAGGTTATTGTGTTTTTAAAGTTATCTCAGATATTTAACAATTAGCTCCGACACGCCCAAACACTGCAACTTGGCAAAGCAAAAGCGCTTAAAGCCTGCCTGATACTAACCCGTTCTGCGACTATCCCTGAGGTTGCGAAGAAGAGAACTGTTCCCCCTGGTTTGCCTGTCCAAAATCTCCACTTGGAGGCGCCTGTACGGGAGGGTTACCTTGGGCAAACTGTCCGTTTTGCCCATATTGGCCGTATTGCCCGTATTGTCCGTTTAGACTTACCTGACCATAACCAGGAGCTTGAGCAGATTTTATGGCCATGTCTGCTTCGCGTACTTTGGGAGCGATGGCCAGAAAATAGATCGCCAATCCGATAACCCCTAAGAAGAAAGTTAAGACCAGCCAAAGCACCTTGTTTTGTCCTGAGCGTTCCCAGGCGGCGTCAGAGTATTTCTTGGTGTCTCGGTATACCAGCCAAATAAACAGGATTTCTAGAGCCAAGGTGATCAACATCGGGATAATGATCCCTACCCCAATAATTGTAGCTACGCCTGCAGCTGCATCTGCGTCATCCATTTTTAACCCTTCCATCAATATTTATGCTTATTACTCTTCCAGGTAAACACGATAATTTTAACGAAATCTAGAGGCCAGGTAAACCCCTGGTTAAAGCCGATAACTGGAATAGCTATCGGATTAGTGACTTTGATAGAGGCGAGCCAGCTCCCCTAATGTTTTACATGCTGCGATCTGTTTATCGGAGCGTTTTTCGCCCAGCTCCCCCTCGAGTCGCGCCACCACTGCATACAGCGACAAATCATCAAAATCTAACTGCGTTTTCAAGCTTGCATCTGGCAACAAATCCGTTTGCTCACAGTCAGTTTCCGCAGCCACGGCCTCCAAAAGACAGGCTATAACCGCTGGCTCACCACTAAAGTTTTCCCAGGCAGGAGGAATACTTCCCGAGGACGCATCTGGGGTACTACCACTACTCTCCTCAGAAACGGTCCCGGATTCCTCGTTAGAGCTATGCGCAGATTCGCCCTCTCCCCTATCTTCGCCCTCTGACCCTCCGGGCAAACTCTTACCAAAATCGGCGAGCGCCGCTAGGGCATCGGCATCTAGCGCCATCTCAGCCCACTCGGTGCAGCCAGCGTACCGGAGCTCCGGCTCCGGCGTAGCGGAAAGGTTCGAGTTCTTCGTCCCACGCGGTGCCTAGCGCCAAGTCCAGGAGGCGGCGTAAATCTTCTTGGCTTCCTTGCGCGAGCGCAGAGCGCACCCGGTCCTCCGGGACCACTACGTTACCCACCACATCGGTTTGGGCATGAAAAATTCCCAGGTCGGGGGTATATGACCAGCGCCCCCCATTGTTATTTATGGAGGCGTCCTCGGTGACCTCGAAACGCAAATGTTCCCATCCGCGCAGGGCGGAGGCTAGTTTCGCGCCGGTACCAATCTGCCCTACCCAGGACAGTTCCGAGCGGAACATTCCCGGTTGGGCGGGCTGTTCCGTCCACTCTAAGTTGACGCGCTGATCTAGAACTGCGCCTACCGCCCATTCCACGTGGCTAGAAAGTGCACGAGGGCATGAGTGCACGAAAAGTACACCGCGGGTGTAATCCTTGTTCATCGCTTCTCCTTTAGTGTTCGCAAGGTTCGTCTTCCCCAACGGCCTATGCGCACTACAGAGTGATGACACGCGGTGTCTCACTTTCTATTTTGCCCTCGATAGCGATTTTCAACAAGCCCAAAAGCCCCTGACCACCAATTTTGTTACCACTGAGGCCAAAGTGACACCTGTGGTTTAGTGCGGGGTGACCCAGCGCGGGAGCTAGGTTTTATCCGAATAGGTGCGGTGGGCATAAGAATTCGGAAAACGTCGCTACGTTTTCCGAATTCTTGGGCAGGAGGAAAAACCTAGATTCCACGCTTACTTGCAGGCACCAGGTTCTTAGTGCGGGTCGAGGTCGGGGAAAGATACGAGAGGGGGCTTAAGCTGAGCGCAGCGAGGCTCACCGGGGTCCCCCGAGTGCTTTCCCCGGCCGCGCCCTACAAGCGCCCAGGCTCAGCTACAGACCTTTTTCGCGAATCTCTTTAAAGGCCTTGCGGCGAGTTAACCGATCCAGACGATCTAAGTACAGATGCCCATCCAAGTGGTCGCATTCATGCTGGATGCAACGTCCCATCAGCTCTTCACCCTCAACCACTTTCGGCTTGCCATCCAAGTCGATACCTTCGGCACGCGCGTACCAGGCACGCTGGCAGGGAAAGAACAGTCCCGGCACCGAAAGACAGCCTTCATCGCCATCTTGGTATTCGTCCTCAGAAACCTCTACCAGACGCGGGTTAAGAATATAGTCAACTTCCCCGTCGATGTTCCAGGAAAAAGCCCGCAGCCCTACCCCAATCTGGTTGGCGGCTAGACCGGCGCGCCCATCGGCATCTACCGTTTCCAGCAGGTCTTCTACCAACTGTTTGATATGCTCATCGATTTCGCCCACCGGTTCACAGGGGGTGCGTAAAATGGGATCCCCGATTACTCTGATTTCTCGAAACGCCATAGTCTATTCCTCCTCGCTACCCGCTGCCGCTGAGGGAACGATTTTTTCTGCCCGCGCATAGGCTTCCGCAAGATCCTGGCGCACCTGGTCACTTACATACTGGAAGGCCTCGGCAACTGGGATTTCCTGGCGCTGGCCAGTGGCGCGACAGCGCACTTCCACGGTTCCATCTTTCAGTCCGCGCCCAATCACTACCAGCCAGGGCATGCCGAGCAGTTCCGCATCCTTGAATTTGACTCCGGCAGATACTTTCTTGCGGTCATCGATCAGAGTATCGATCCCGGCGGCGGTGAGCTGGTCACCTAGCGTTTGCGCGGCCTCGAAAAGTTCTGCCCCTTTACCAGTTACCAGTACATGTGCCTGGAAGGGTGCCACATTGGTTGGCCATTTGAGCCCCACTTCGTCGTGATATTCCTCGGCAATGGCGGCCATTACCCGGGAAACCCCAATCCCGTAGGATCCCATGGTCACTACCTGGGATTTCCCGTTTTGATCTAGCACGTTTAACCCCAGGGCTTCGGAATATTTCGTTCCGAGGGCGAATATGTGCCCGATTTCGATTCCGCGGGCGGTCTCGAGGGCTCCGGAACCATCAGGCGCCGGATCCCCGTCGCGCACTTCTGCGGCTTCAATAAAGCCGTCAGCGCGGAAATCCCGGCCGGCCACCAGGTGATAAATATGGGTGTCTTCTTTGCCGGCACCGGCGATCCATTCGGTACCTTCCACTACCCGCGGATCTAGGAGCAGGCGGGGGCTGCCAGAAATATTTCCGTCCTCGTCTACTTTCCGATCCGGATGGTCAGGTCCGGCGCAGGTGGGGCCGGTAAAGCCCGGCACAATATTGGGGTACGCGGCCATATCTTCCGGAGTGGCCATTTCTACATCTGCCCCTAGGGAGGCTTCCAGGCGGCGCATATCGATCTCGCGATCCCCGGGTACTCCCAGCAGCAGCACTTCCCGTTTGCCATCCGCATAGGTGGCCGCCACCATAAACGCTTTCAAAGTGTCTGCTTTAGTCCACGCCCGGCCATCTTCGCGCGGGAAATGCTCATTAGAGTAATCCACTAGCGCTTCAATAGTGTGTGCGCCAGGAGTCTTACGTTCAATCGCAGCCGAAACCAGCGAATAATCTTGCGGCTCGGGCGCAATAGTGGTCACGGCCTCCACGTTGGCCGCATAGCCGCCCTCGGAGCGCACAAAAGTATCTTCCCCGATAGCGCAGGGGAAAATGAATTCCTCGGAGCGGGAACCTCCCATAGCGCCTGCCATCGCGGAACAAATCACGAAATCTAGCCCCAGCCGCGAATAAATCCGTTGATAGGCACGGCGCTGCTCTTGGTAGGAGGCTTCTAGCCCTTCATCGTCGATATTGAAAGAGTAGGCGTCCTTCATGATGAATTCGCGTCCGCGAATCAATCCTGCCCGCGGCCGCGCTTCGTCCCGATACTTTTCCTTAATCTGGTAGAGGACGACCGGCAGATCCTTGTAGGAAGAGTAAAAGTCCTTCACCAGCAGGGTAAACATTTCTTCGTGAGTAGGTGCCAACAGATAGTCAGCGCCCTTACGATCCTGCAGCTTAAACAAGGAAGGCCCGAACTCTTCCCAACGGTTGGTTGCTTCATAGGGTTCGCGCGGCAGCAGCGCCGGAAAAGCCACCTCGAGGGCGCCGATCCGATCCATTTCTTCCCGTACCACCTGCTCTACGCGCCGAATCGTGCGTAACCCTAGCGGGGTCCAAGTGTAAATCCCGGGCGCGGCGCGGCGGATATAACCGGCGCGCACCAGCAGTTTATGGGAATCCACCTCGGCATCTACCGGGTCTTCCCGCAAAGTCCTGACAAAATAAGTCGACATATTGTAAGCCACGTTCGCCAGTTTAGTAGATGATGCAAAGGAACCTAAACCGCGCCGTTCTAGCAGGAGTGGGAGAAGACACGAACTTAGGTTGGGCAGGGGGAGGATTGGGTTTATCCGAGTGGGCGCGGTGGGCATAAGAATTCGGGAAACGCCGCTACGTTTTCCGAATTCTTGGGCGGGAGGAAAAACCAATCCTCCCCGCGGGAAAAGATGCGAGAGGGGAACGCTATTAAGCGCGTGAGCAGATTTATGCCGAAGGGTAGGCTCCGGGCGTTAAATCCGTGAAAATGCCAAGGCATTTTCTGGATTTTGGGGCGTGAGGCAAAATCTGCTCACGCGCATTACTGATCCCTTAGGCTTTCCCGCTCCTGCCTAACTAGGCTAGGCGATTACCTCAACTTCGCCGGAGCCTTCTTCTAAGCCTAGCAGCTCGGCTTGGCGATGCGCCTCCGCAATCAGGGTGGGCACGATTTCTTCCTCGGGAACCGTCTTGATCACTTTGCCTTTGATAAAGATCTTCCCTTTGCCGTTACCGCTGGCTACCCCCAGATCGGCTTCACGCGCCTCGCCGGGGCCGTTTACAACACACCCCATCACCGCTACTCGCAACGGCACTTTGATCTCGTCTTTCAGGGCATCAGTAACGGCGTTTGCCAACTGGTAAACATCAACTTGGGCGCGCCCGCAAGACGGGCAGGAAACAATCTCCAGGGTGCGTTCTTTTAGCCCCATCGACTGCAGGATTTCGATGCCGACTTTGATTTCTTCCACCGGGTCAGCCGACAGCGACACCCGGATAGTATCCCCGATACCTTGGCGCAACAGCGCACCAAAGGCGGTCGCCGATTTAATAGTGCCTTGGAAAGCCGGTCCCGCCTCGGTTACTCCCAGGTGCAGCGGCCAATCCCCCATTTCGCTCAGCAGCTCGTAGGCGCGAATCATAGTTACCGGGTCATGATGTTTAACCGAGATCGCAAAGTCGTGAAAATCGTATTGCTCAAAGAGCCGCGCCTCATTAACCGCCGATTCTGCTAAGGCTTCCGGGGTGGCTTTGCCGTGGCGCGCCATTACCCTGGGGTCGAGAGAACCGGCATTGATCCCAATCCGCAACGCGGTGCCGTGCTGGCGGGCACATTTGGTGATTTCTTCTACCTGGTCATCGAATTTGCGGATATTTCCGGGGTTAACCCGCACCCCGGCGCAGCCGCCTTCAATTGCGGCGAACACATATTTGGGCTGGAAGTGGATGTCGGCAACTACCGGAATAGTAGATTTTTGGGCGATTATAGGCAGCGCCTGGGCATCATCGGCACTAGGGCAGGCGACCCGCACAATATCGCAACCAGCGGCGGTCAACGCCGCTATCTGCTGCAAGGTAGCCCCAATATCGGTAGTTTTGGTGGTGCACATAGATTGCACACTGATGGGGGCATCTCCCCCAATAGCTACGCTTCCACAATGGATCTTGCGAGTTTCTTTCCGCGGGAAACCCATCGGTTTTACTTCCGGCATTCCTAGTTCAACACTCACGTTCCTATTATGACGCTTTAGAGCGTTAAACCCCTACTTTCCCCAACCCTTCCCCCTCTACCTGCGCAGTTCCTCGCTGCATTTCGGGTATCCCGATAGGAATATCGCCAGGTCTACCGTTAGTAATATCGCCGGAGGCTACGGCAGGCGAATCGGATCCACAATATCGGCCACCATCAGCAGCACTGTCATCGCAATCAACAGCCCCGCCACCACATAGGTTAAGGGCACGGCTTTTGCGGCATCGATGGGGCCGGGAGCGGGACGCGAACGCAGCCGGGCATAGCTGTTTTTGATTCCTTGCCAACAAGCGCCAGCAATATGTCCCCCATCTAAGGGCGGCAGCGGAATCAGATTGAATACAAACAGCGCCATATTGAGCGAAGCTAGCAGAGAAAGCATTCCTCCGGCGCGGTCAGCAAAAGTAATTTGGGTGGCAGGAGCCGCTCCGATTTCTCCGGCAATGCGCCCTACCCCCAGTACCGACATGATTCCGGAGCTATCGCGCGGAGTGTCGGTAAATACCGCAACCCCCACGTCCCAGACTGCTACCGGAAGTTTTAAGACTACCGCCCCGGTTTGATAGAACATTTGCCACATGGTTTGCCCATAGGTGGCCAGCCCCGTGCTTTGCCGTACCGAACGCGCATAGAGGCCGGCTTTCCCCTCTACCCCGGAAAGCTGCAGGTCCAGAACTTCCCCACCACGCTGGACCGACACGGTGGCGTCACCATGGGTAGCCCCAGCATATTTTCGCAGGTCTTCCCAGGTATTGATTTTTTTGCCATCCCAGGCGAGCAATTTATCTCCCGGTTTAATCCCGGCTTTGGCTCCCGGGGAAGGCTGGGCACCTTCTTGAGCGCAATCAACCACTTGTCCTGACTTTAAGCAGACGGCTTTATCAACGGTGGTGGTGGGGGTGGCAATCCCAATCCCCAACATTGCTATCCCCATCAGCACAAACGATAAAAATAGGTTCATTACTGGCCCGCCAAACATTACCACCAGGCGGCGGGAAACCGGCAGGTTATAAAAGGCACGTTGACGCTGAGATAAAGGAATCTCGGAAAGCGAGGCGTCGCGGGCTTCCTGCGACCAGGTAGGAACCAAGTCTTCGGCTTGCTCCGCATCGAGGGCGCGTGCCTGGCGCACTGAAAGTTTCTTGCCGTCCAGCTTGTAGCCGAATTGATCAGGGTCGCCCGGCCCGTACATTCCCAGGATGCGGCAATATCCCCCTAAGAGGAAGGCTTTAACGCCATACTCGGTTTCCCCGTGTTTACGGGAAAACAAGGTGGGGCCAAAACCAATCATGAATTGGGGAACTAACGCCCCGAACTTCTTAGCGGGCAACAGATGCCCACATTCATGCAGGCCAATAGAGATAATCAGCCCGATAACTAGAATTATTATGCCCAGCAAAAACGCCATAGGGATACCCTACCTAGCGTTCATGACAATTTGCTGAGCCTTACTCTTAGCCCAGGTTTGTGCTTCCATAATTTGGGCTAAATCCGGATTATCAATGCCGGTATGTTCGGCTAATACTTGCGCTAAAGAATCCACTATTTGCAGGTAGGGCAAGTTTCCATCCAGGAATGCATCTACGAATACTTCATTGGCGGCGTTATAGACCGCCGGATGGGAGGCGGAGGCCGCCACTGCCTGGCGCGCCAGCTTTATCGCTGGGAAAGTCTCGTGATCTACCGGTTCAAATGTCCATTGCTGAGCGCTGGTGAAATCCAGGGGGGTTACGGTTTTTTCTAGGCGGGTGGGCCAATCTAGCCCCAGGGCAATCGGCAGACGCATATCGGGCGGGGAAGCCTGCAAAATAGTGGCCCCATCGCGCCAAGTCACCCCGGAGTGAATAATCGACTGGGGGTGAATCACCGGCACGATGTTCTCGGGTGCAACCTCAAACAGCAAGTGCGCTTCAATCAATTCCAAACCCTTATTTACCAGGGTAGACGAGTTGATAGTTACCACCGGACCCATCGACCAGGTGGGGTGATTAAGGGCTTGCTGCGCGCTGACCTCAGCTAAATCCGCACGTTTCTTACCCCGGAAAGGCCCGCCGGAAGCAGTGAGGATAATCTGACTAACTTCACTGCAGCCATCCTGGTTTACACTAGTTAGCCCCTTATGGTGAACCCCGCTCGCCAAAGCCTGCGCAATCGCCGAATGTTCGGAGTCTACCGGTACGATCTGCCCGGGGCGCTGGCAGGCAGCTTTCACTAAGGCGCCGCCCACAATCAAAGATTCCTTGTTTGCCAGCGCTAAGGTAGCTCCGCTTTCCAAAGCGGCCAAAGTGGGAGCCAGGCCCACTCCGCCATTAATCCCATTGAGTACTACCGCTTCGCGGCTGGCTTTCCCCGCCACCCGAGCACTTGCGTCTTCCCCGGTTAGGATCTCGGGTTGATAGTTTTCGCCTCCCGGAAGTTCCGCAGCGAGCGCACTGGCGAATTCCTCGCCCCTATCTTGGGAAATCGCCACCATCTCGGGGCGAAACTGGGCGGCTTGGCTGGCCAGTAAAGCTAGGTTAGCCCCGCCGGCGCTGAGAGCGCAGACACGAAACCGCTTAGAGTTTTGAGCGATTACCTCCAGTGCTTGAGTACCAATGGATCCGGTGGATCCCAAGATAAAAACGTCGCGCACTGTCCCTCCCCGATTGAAAAATATTTTGCTGGCTGGTAGCCGAACTTAAATGCTTATTCCACCGCGAGCAGGACTTCTACTGCGCGCGAGAGATAGGCGTCGACTACGCCCTCTTTATAAGCTTTTTCATTCTTAGCGGTTTTGAAAGTGGCGTTGCGAATCTCGGCAGAAGTAATCCCCTCGTCCGAATCGAAATACTGTGCCAGCCGGTCAAGCAGCTCGTCTACCTGTACCGCGTCATAGCCTTTACCGTCCGGGTGGGCGAAGCGTTTGCCCCGCGGACGTAGCATCCGCGGATAGAGAGTGGTTGCCCGCTGCGCCACCCGCTCCATCCAGGCTTGGGAACCGTTAACTGCCACGTTATCGGCGCGATCCCGGCGCACGAAGGCGGCCTCTAGGCGATCCATCGCCTGGTCGATCGCGCTAGTTTGATAGCCGCGTCGTACCAGGTCAAAATGGGCACCCCGCACCTGGGCAGCCGAAAACTTTTCCGCCGGCACCCCACCCTCATAGGCCTTGCGGGCATCAGCAAAAAACTCGTCTACTTGGGACGGGTCATATCCGCGGGTAAAAAAACCGGCTCGCGGGAAATTGGTCTCACTCACTTCCCAGCCTCTCCTTCATAGATTTAGTTGCCAATTGGCCACATGCTCCGTCAATATCCTGTCCGCGGGTATCACGGATAGTGGTAGTGATACCTTTACTTTCCAGAGTATCCACAAATTCTGCTTGGACGCGGGATTCACTCGCCGTCCAGATCGATCCGGGAGTGGGATTTAGCGGAATTGGGTTCACATGTGCCCAGCCGCGTCCGCGGGCATTCAGCAAATCTGCCAGCAGCCCCGCCCTCCAGGCTTGATCATTCATATTCTTAATCAGGGCGTATTCGATGGAGACCCGCCTGCCGGTAGCTTGAAAATATTCGTAAGCCGCATCTAGCAGTTCACTGACTTTAAAGCGCGAGTTCAAAGGAATCAGTTGGTCACGCAGTTCATCATCGGGGGCATGTAGTGAAATCGCCAAGGTGACCGGGATTTTTTCTGCCGTGAGTTTTTTGATTCCCGGCACTAGTCCCACCGTGGAAACCGTGATTCCCCGCGCCGACATCCCGAATCCTTCCGGCGGATCAGCTATCAGGCGGCGCACCGCGCCCAGTACTGCCCGATAGTTCACCATTGGCTCGCCCATCCCCATAAACACCACATTGGAGAGGTGGCAGGGATCCCCGCCCAGTTCGCCCTCTTCACAGGCTTTACGTGCCAGGCGCACCTGTTCCACGATTTCGGCGGTAGAAAGATTGCGGGTCAGCCCCATCTGTCCGGTAGCACAAAATGGGCAGGCCATTCCGCATCCCACCTCGCAAGAAATACAGAGGGTAGCGCGGGAGGGGTAGCGCATTAGCACTGATTCGACTTCGGCGCCGTCAAAAAGCCGCCAGAGGTATTTGCGGGTCATCCCTTGGTCACCGCTGCGCACCACTACTTGTTCAACTAGCGGCGGAAAAGCCAGATCCGTGAGTTCTTCTCGTCCTTTAGCGGGCAGATCCGACATTACCTGGGGATCGGTAGTCAGGTGGGTGAAATAGTGACGCGATAACTGGTCGGCGCGAAAAGCTGGAAAACCGGCCTCTTTTAGCAACTGTTTGCGTCCCGCCAGGTCAAAATCGGCCAGATGCGCCTGCGGTTTGGCTCGTCTAGTTGCTTGAAAACGCAATACCGGACGCGCATCCGGGCTGCTAGCACCCTCGGGGGCTTGATCGGTGGGCATTACTTGGGCAGGATCGCGCCGGGGCTTAGCGCGGCGCATCAACTCTTTATCACCAGCGGAGCCAGTAGTATTACTGGCAGAGGCAGCGCCCTTAAAAGGTGTACGCCCTCTGCTGGGTTTCCGCTTCTCACCCGATCCGGGTTGCTTTAGCTTTGCCATTTATATTTTTCGCGCCCCCTAAAAGATCCCCAGGGACACTAGGAAAAACAGAGGCACGGTGATTAGCAGCGAGTCCAGACGATCCATTACTCCGCCATGACCCGGCAGTAAGTTACCCATGTCTTTTAGCTGCAAATCCCGTTTAATCAGGGATTCTCCTAAATCACCACAGGTGGCAATAATAGGAGTCAGAACCCCCAGCACCCCGATTGCCCAAAGCGGAGTTCCGGTCACCCAAACCGCGATTGCAGCGGCCACCGTGCACATCACTACCGAACCGGCGAACCCTTCCCAAGATTTGGCCGGAGACACCGCTGGAGCCATGGGGTGCTTGCCTTTAAGCGCCCCCGCCGCGTAGCCCCCAATATCGTTACAGATGGTGATCACTATCCACACGATAATCGGGGCAGGATGATGCGGATTATGCAGCATAATCACCACGAACGAGGCCAAGAACGGCAGATAGATGGCGACAAAACTAGTCACCAGCAGGTCACGGGTGGCATGCTTGGAAGGACCACTGCTCAGACGCCAGATAGCGCAGGCGATCAAAGTAGCTAGTAGCGCCGCCCATACCCCCTCGGGTCCGAGCAGGTAGGCGCATAGCAGCATCCCGATACTGCCTACCACTAGGGGCGGCAAACATAGTTTGACTTTAATCCGGGATACGGCGGTCGCCATTTCCACTTCCGCCATCACTGCCACTACCATAATGAACACCAAGAAAAATACCGGTGGTGCCAGCAGCATCGCTAACGCCAAGACGCCAAGGCCTACCCCTACCGCAATTGAGGCGGGTAGGTTACGTCCTGCCCGCGACTTTTTCGGTTTTGCGGGAGGATTCTGGGTAGGTTCTGGGTTCATTAAAGACGCAGATCCCTCGCGTCCGGCGGGGGGATGAGGATTCAACTACATCTCCATTAGTTCTTTTTCTTTGGCTTCCAACAGGGCATCCATAGCGTCTACCTGTTTCTTAGTTAAAGCTTCGATTTCTTTTTCGGCGCGTGCCACTTCGTCCTCGCCGGCCTCGCCATCTTTCTTGAGCTTGCCCAGCTGATCCATAGCTTTACGGCGAATACCGCGAATGGTAACCCGCCCTTCCTCGGCCTTTTGTCCCGCTAGTTTCACGTAGTCCCGGCGGCGCTCCTCAGTAAGTTCCGGAAGGGTCACCCGGATATGGTTGCCTTCATCGGTGGGGTTAACTCCCAGGTCGCTGTCCCGCACTGCCTTGATGACGTCGTTGGTAGAGGACTTATCATAGGGGGCGATCAGCACGGTGCGCGGCTCCGGGATATTAATGGTAGCCAGTTGCTGCAAGGGCGTAGGCGCCCCATAGTACTCCACCAAAATTGGGTTGAACATGGCGGCATTGGCTCGCCCGGTGCGAATCGCGGTGAACTCTTCCCGGGAAAACTCGATGGCTTTTTCCATCTTGTCCTCGGCTTCGAGCAGAATATCGTCAATCACTTGGTTACTCCTTGTCAGCAGAAACTAATGTACCGATTGTCTCACCTAGCAGCGCTGAAGTAACGCTGCCGGGCTCAGACATTCCAAATACCCGCGTATTTAGGTGGTTATCCATACAGAGGCTGAAAGCAGTGGCATCCATAACCTTCAGTTCCTTCTGTAAGGCTTCTTGGTAGGTAAGGTGGTCAAAGCGGGTGGCAGTGGGATCGCTCTTCGGGTCTGCACTATAAACCCCATCAACCCCGTTTTTACCTACTAACAGCTCTTGGCAATGGGTTTCGAGGGCGCGCTGGGCGCTCACGGTGTCGGTAGAAAAGAACGGTAATCCCGATCCGGCACCGAAGATCACTACTCGACCTTTCTCCATATGGCGTACTGCCTTTAAGGGGATATAGGGTTCAGCGATTTGCCCCATAGTGATCGCGGTCTGCACCCGAGTGGTTACGCCTGCCTGTTCTAGCAGATCCTGCAAGGCCAGGGAGTTCATTACCGTTCCGAGCATTCCCATATAGTCGGCACGCGCCCGATCAAGACCGCGCTGGGATAGTTCTGCTCCCCGGAAAAAGTTTCCGCCGCCGACTACCACTGCGACTTGGACTCCTTGCTCGACTGCCGCCCCAATCTGGTGAGCTACCGAGTTGATTACGTCCAGATCCATGCCGACCTGTCCGCCCCCAAAGACTTCGCCGGATACTTTCAGCATCACTCTGCGTTGTTTACTTCCGACTTTCTGGTTCACCCTTATCCCCTTAATATTGTTGTTTCCTTGCGGGCAGCACGCCTGTTACTACCTTAACCCGAAGCACTGAACCTGGGGTGCTTCTCCCCGAGATCTTGTTGTTATTGGAGCAAATCTATTTTTACCGACTGGATATAAAGAGGTGGCCTCAGGATTTTATTTTCCTGAGGCCACCTCTTTATATGCTTAAGAGCCTACGTGGAAGCGAGCGAAAGCAGTAACTTTCCCACCCGAAGCTTTCACGATCTGTCCTACCGACTTCTTGGGATCTTTCGCAAAATCCTGGTCGAGCAGGCAGTTGTCTTTGTAGAACGAGCCCATCCGGCCTTCCACGATCTTGTCAACGATCTTTTCCGGTTTGCCCTCTTTGAGGGTCATTTCCCGCAGAGTTTCGCGTTCCTTATCCATTTCAGCCTGGGGAACTTCCTCGCGATCAATGAAACGGGGGCTGTAAGCGGCGATATGCAGCGCAATATCGTGTGCAACTTCGGCGCCCGCCTTATCGGTGGCTACCAATACCCCGACCTGCGCTGGCAGATCCGCGGAGGAGTAGTGCAGGTAGCTGGTTACAGCCTCGCCCTCAATCCGGGTTACCTTCCCCAAAACAATGTTTTCAGAGAAGAGGGCGCCGATTTCCTCGACCTTGTCCTTAACGGTACCTTCACCACATTTAGCAGCTAGCAGCTCGTCGCGAGTGCTTACCCCGCTGTCGACCAGTGCCTGCATGATTTCTTCGGCGGCCTCCACGAACTTGGGGGACTTGCCCACAAAGTCAGTTTCGGAGTTCAGCTCTACCATCACGCCGGCCTGTCCGTCCGCGGTGTCCAGTACTTTCGCCATTACTAGACCATTGGCAGTAGAACGATCTTCCCGCTTAGCTAGGGATTTCTTACCCGCTAAACGGATCGCTTTTACGGCTGCGTCTTTATCGCCGTTTGCTTCTTCCAGTGCCTTCTTAACTTCCATCAGACCTGCGCCGGTCAATTCGCGCAGTTCCTTAATGTCTTGCATCGAAATAGCCATAAGTATGTTCCTCTCGTTAACGATCCTTAGCGGATTATTCAGACTTTTCTGCTTCGGCGGGGGCTGCCGGCTCTTCGGCTTTCTTTTCTTCGCCCTCTTCGCTCTTTGCGGTACCTTCTAGCAGTTCCCGTTCCCAATCGGCCAAGGGTTCTTCGCTGGCCGGAGCGGCTTCTTCACTGGAGGAAGCCCCTTCTTCGCTAGCTTCTTTCTTAGCGGCCGCTTTTTGCGAGCGCGCAATCAAGCCATCGGCGCAGGCATCGGCAATAATCCGGGTAAGCAGGGCTACCGAGCGGATAGCGTCATCATTGCCGGGAATCCCGAACTCGATCTCATCCGGATCACAGTTGGTGTCCAAGATCGCCACGATCGGGATATTTAGTTTATTGGCTTCAGCTACTGCCAAGTGTTCTTTATTGGTGTCAACGATCCAGACGGCGGAGGGGATACGCGCCATATCGCGGATACCACCCAGAGTGCGGGAAAGCTTGTCTTTCTCGCGGCTCATCATCAACAGTTCTTTCTTAGTGCGTCCAGAACCGGCAACATCATCGAAGTCGATTTGTTCTAGTTCGCGCAGACGCTGCAAGCGCTTGTGTACCGTACCGAAGTTGGTCAGCATGCCACCCAACCAGCGCTGGTTAACATAGGGCATCCCTACCCGCTCGGCCTGCTCGGCAATGGAGTCTTGGGCTTGCTTCTTGGTGCCGACAAAGAGGATATTTCCCCCGCGCAGCACGGTCTGCCGCACGAAATCGTAGGCGCGATTAATACCATCGAGAGACTGCGCCAAATCGATTACATAAATACCGTTGCGATCAGTCAAGATGAAGGGTTTCATCTTGGGGTTCCAACGCCGAGTTTGATGTCCAAAGTGTACGCCGCTCTTCAGCAGCTCAGACATGGTTACTACCGCCATGACTTCCTTTCAGTGCGCAAAGGCGCACGCGTTTTGGGGCTATCGCCCCGCTTACGGTTTCAATTCGGTTCCTGGCACGACGTCCGCTGACACCCGTTTTCACTGATGGAGGTAGTTTCGGGTTTGACCCGAAACCTAGCCACCGGAAAACAGGACCGAAGCCAGCGTGACCCAGCTAGGCTGGTAGTCGTACGCGAAGTCACCTGGCAAGCCAGGTGCTAAGAGCTAGCTTAGCGGGAAATAGCGGCCTACCCCAAGCTGAAAAGGGCACTGAACAGTGTTAATCTGCTGACAGTTTCCCGAATCTTACTGGTATTTCTACTTTTCCCAGCTATCCCCACCGGCGGATGTCTACCGGTTTTCCTTCCTAGCTTATTTGAGAGTTTCCGCCAGTTCTTACCGCGTCCAGGCTAGAAGCTGTGAAGCGTTCTTCTCCTCCGCTGCTGCTCTTAGCGGCGTTATCCGCTATTTGTTTACTGGCGTTTGGTCCTGCTCCGTCAGTTCCGGCTACTGTTCGCCCGGCTAGTAACGCCCAGCTGGTAGATCTGCGGCAGCTTTCTGGCGAAATCGGGTTCTATCATTGGCCCAGTCACGCTCCCGTCAAAATTTTGCGTCCTTTCAACCCGCCAGCATCCCCCTGGGGAAGTGGTCACCGCGGAGTTGATTTGGAGCTTTCGGCAGGCAGTGAGGTTTATAGTGCGCGAGAGGGAACCGTATTTTTTGTGGGAACTATTGCGGGCAGTCCCAGCATCTCGATTAAACATTCGGAGTTGATTCGCACCACCTATACCCCGGTCAAAAGTGATTTAGTGGTGGGAGCAACGGTGGCAGCTGGCCAAAAGATTGGAATCCTTCAGGCAGGGCACCCGGGTTTGCATTTTGGGGCAAAAATCGATGATTACCACTACCTAAATCCCCTGCTGCTCATCCTGGGACCGATTCGCTTGCTCCCTGATCCCTAAGCAGGGGTGGGTTTAAGACGCGGATTTCCGCGTCTAGGTGTACTGGTAACTGCAGATATCAGGCCGCTACCTACAGCTACTTATTCGCGACCTCTCCCGCTTGCGTACCGGCCACATTCCTCCATTTACAGTTAAACGAAACACTTTAACAGTCTAGGCGCGGGGGAAGGCCTGCTGGTAGGCGCCGATTATCCGCTGCGCATCCACATGGGTATAGCGCTGGGTAGTAGACAGTGCCGAGTGTCCTAACATTTCTTGGATTACCCGCAGGTCTGCTCCGCCCTCCAACATATGGGAAGCCATGGAGTGACGCAGGCCGTGAGGCCCTAAGTCGGGTACTCCCGCCAAGGCACAGGCGCGGTGCAGGCGTGCCCGCACGATTCTTTCCGAAACTGCTCCCCCCTGGGCTCCTAAAAAGAGGGCGTCAGCAGGCGGCGACTTTTGAAGTTCGCCCCGCGCCCTCTGCAAGTAAAAGCGGAGGGCTTTAGCGGCTTGAGGACTAAATGGGACTATTCGCTCTTTAGATCCTTTACCCCACAGGCACACGGTGCGAGATTCAAAATCAATATCTGCCGGAAGTAGGGCACATATTTCTCCCACTCGCGCCCCCGTAGCATAAATCAATTCGAAAATCGCCCAATCCCGCGCCATGACCGCATCAGATGTTGTTTGGCTTTCACACCAGGAAAGCAGTTGTTTTGCTTGGTCAACCGATAGTAGGTGGGGCAGGTTCTTCGCAGTTTTCGGGGTACGCAGTTGCTTCGCAAAATCCGTTTCCACCACTTGATTTTGTTTCGCCCATTTCGAGAAGGCACGCAAGGCAGCTATTTTGCGGGCAATCGTGGTGTTGGATTGCCCTTCCGCACGCAGCTGGGCTAACCAGTTACGCGCTGCCAGCACCGTGCAGGCCGGCAGAATAGATTGCTCTTCTTTGATCTGGCAATGGTCCAGCCACCCACGCAGATCTGCCAGATAAGCTTTAATCGAGGCCGGAGAAAACGATTTCGCATATTTTAGGTAGTGGCGATAATCTTCGAGCACTTCCCCCCGCTTCGCTGCTCGCATTCTTAGACCCCCGTCTTTTTCCATTTGCCGGCTATCTGTATCACTCGTCCCTCCATTTCCAGGTTACCCATTACTGCGGCTACTTCCTCGATAGCTGCTCCGCTGGCACGCGCAATTGCCTCTAAGCTCGCGGGACTACGCAGCGGAGTAGCATCCAGAATCCGCCCGCTCAACGGATCCAAACCATCCAGGTAACCGCTTTCTACGCGGCCTCTTTCAGTATTTACCGTTCCCAGGGGCGCAACCATTTCCAGGACGTCCTGGGCACCAGTAATCAAAGTAGCGCCGTCTCTGATTAGTTGATTGGAACCTGCCCATTCGGGTTGGTTAATTGGTCCAGGCACTGCCCCTACCTGCCGGCCTAGCTCTATCGCGTGCCGGGCAGTATTTAACGCTCCGGAACGAAAACCTGCCTGAACCACTACGGTTGCCCCTGCTAGTGCCGCAATTAGACGATTGCGATCTAAGAAACGCCACCGGGTGGGACGCGCCCCGGGAGGGTATTGACTGAGCAACAGGCCGCTGCTGCTAATCCGTTTAAACATGTCGCTATTTGCCGCCGGATAGGGACGATCAAGTCCTCCGGCCAGCAGACTGATGGTAGGCGTTTGGGCTCGCAAACATGCCTGGTGAACCAGGCAGTCCACCCCGTAGGCACCCCCAGAAACTAAGGTCATCCCCTCTCCGGCGCAGCGCCAGGCAAGTTCGGTAGCAATATCGTGGCCGAGGGCGGAAACTGCGCGCGCCCCCACCATCGCCACGGTTTTATTGCTTTCCTGGTTCATAAGGGAGGTATCCCCAATCGCCCATAGTGCCCAGGGAGCATCACTAAGGTTATTAAAGGCTGCTGGCCAATCGGGATCGCGGCGAGTAACTAACTTAAAACGCCCCTTTGCCAGCAGCTTTTCTAGGGCGGGGAGGTCGAGTGCTTCCAGGCGGCTTCGCCAGCGGGCAAAACTCTGATCCCATTTATCGGCGCCGGTGCGCCGCAATAGTTCTACCGGCAAATAGGTGTGCCAGCGCCCGGGATCATCTCCCGCGGCACGCCGAGCAATTTTTAACGCGGCAACCGGCCCGAGCTCATTAAGCAGTAAATCCGCTGCCGAATCCCCCGCCTCAGTTAGCTGAGACCAACTGGCACAGGCCAGCTGGTACTGGTAGTTATCATCCATATTTACCTCTCTTTCCACGGTAGAAACCTCCTAATGGGGACGCTGCGAATTCTTGAGCGAATATGCCAACCCAAAATCTTCCCGGCTGGGTTTGTCCCGACCGTGTAGATCGGCAACGGTCCAGGCTACCCGGCAAATCCGCTCAGCTCCCCGCATGGAAATTCGCCCCGCCCCCACTAGCCGGTCTAGACGCTCTTTAGTAGCTGCATCCAGCGTGTGCTTCAACACTCGGCTCGGGATCCGCGCATTGAGGACGACACCCTGGTCTTTCCAGCGCCGCTGCGCGCGTTGGCGCGCCGCTAATACGCGCTCACGGACAGTTTTGCTGCTTTCTGGCACCTCGGTAGTGGTTAAATCCGTTATTTTGGGACGACCTACCTGGCACTGCAGGTCGATGCGATCCATAAGCGGACCAGAAAGCTTAGCTAAATAACGTACCCGCTGATAGGGGGTACATTTACATTCTTCTCCTAGCTGCCCCCACATTCCGCAAGGACAGGGATTAGCCGCAATCACCAGCTGGAAAGCAGCCGGAAAACTAGTCACCGCCCGGGAGCGATGTACCGTGATTTTTGAGGTTTCTAAAGGTTGTCTTAAAGCATCCAAGCTGCGGGTTTGAAATTCGGGGGCTTCATCTAGGAAGAGGACGCCGTGGTGCGCTAAGGAAATTGCGCCCGGCGTGGCGATGCCACTTCCTCCGCCGATTAGCGCCGGCAAGGTGGCAGAATGATGCGGAGCGATAAACGGCGGATAGTGCATCAACCCGTTAGCAGGTAGGAAGGTACCTGCCAAGGAGTGAATAGAAGTTACTTCTAGGGCTTCTTCATCATTTAAGGGTGGCAAAATCCCCGGCAGGCAGCGCGCCAACATGGTTTTTCCCGCTCCCGGAACCCCAATAAAACTCAGGTGATGTCCCCCGGCAGCCGCAATTTCCAATGCTTGCCGCGCCAGAAACGCGCCCCGTACCTCCTGTAAGTCGGGGGGATCCTCGGGGACGGATTCTGGCACTAACTCCCGTGAAACGGGGGTTGCTCTGGCTTTTACTTCTGCTACCCGCGCTTTCATTTTCCGCATCCCCAAATACAGCAATGCCTCTACCAGGTGCGATACCCCGATAATTTCTATTCCGTCAATCAGCGAGGCCTCCGCGACCGCTTCGGACGCCACCATCACTTTCTTGAAACCAGCACGCCGTGCCGCCAAAACCTGGGGCAAGATTCCTTTTACCCGGTAGACCCGTCCGTCCAGGCCCAGCTCTCCACAAAACACCATTCCGGCTGCCCGTTTTTGCACCCCGGCATACCGCGAAGCCACTACTGCCAGCGCAATCGGTAAATCGAAACCGGAGCCCGTCTTGGGCAATTCCGCGGGTGAAAGATTAACTGTCAACCGGGTGGGCTCCCAACACAGACCCGTAGAAGCAATCGCGGCCTCCACCCGCGACCGGGATTCTCTAAGTGAAGCATCCGGCAGTCCCACCAGTGCAAATGCTGGTAATCCTTGGGTGTGGTGGGCTTCGACTTTAATCAGGTGGCCGCTTAATCCCACCATTCCGAGGGCAAAACAGGTTCCGATTTGGGGCATTTTAAATGCCCCGACAGTGGGTAATCACCGGCACTTTTCCCTGGGAAGCGTCGATCGCAATCATATCGATGCGCACTCCGCTGCCGGCTCGCGCCTGAGGATGACTGCTGAGCCACAGGCTAACTAACTGACGCAGGCGCCTATACTTTTCGCGCCCTATTCCCCGCTTTGCGCCCCCATATTGCCGGGTAGTTCGGGTTTTTACCTCCGCGAAAACTAGCCGTGCAGATTGAGGATCCCGGCAGATAATATCGAGTTCCCCGAAGCGACACCGCCAGTTGCGCTCGATTATTTGATATCCGCTCTCTGTCAGCATGCGGGCGGCCAGAGCCTCCCCGGCCGCACCGATTTCGCGGTTTTTTGTTCCCATTCCTTAAGGGTTGCCCGCAGCAGCCGGGAACTAAACTTTTAATTGTGCGGTCAAGGAAAACGAAAAACTAGCTTCCCTGGGGACAAGCAAACCCGCCAGGTCAGCCGGTAAATCCCAGGAAGGACGCGGATACTAGTCCTCTAAATTGGATCCAATAAAGCTAGTCTGTTTGTTCCGGGCTGCGGATCAGGTAGTCAAAAGCTCCCAGAGCCGCATTAGCGCCGGCCCCCAAGGCAATCACAATTTGCTTATGGGGAGTATTGGTACAATCCCCGGCCGCAAAAATCCCCGGCACCGAGGTAGCACCCCGGTTATCTACCTTGATGTAGCCGTCTTCTAGCTGCACCGTTTCTTGCAACCAATCGGTGTTGGGAATCGAGCCGATCTGTACAAAGATGCCATCCATTTGCAATTCATGCGTCTGACCCGCGGCGTCACGATATTCCAGACCGGTAACCCGATGTCCATCCCCCAGCACCTTGGTGGCTTTGGCAGAATTAACAACTTTAGTATTAGGCAGTGCCTGCAAGCGGTCGACCAATACCTTATCGGCTTTCAGCTGGTCTGCTAGGTCAATCACGGTAACTTCTCGTGCCAAAGCCGCTAAGTCAATTGCCGCTTCTAGCGCAGAGTTTCCCCCGCCCATGACCGCAACTTTCCGATCAGCAAATAGTGGGCCATCGCAGTGAGGACAGAAAGTGACCCCTCGGTTTAAGTATTGTTCTTCTCCGGGAATATCTAGGCGTCTGAAATTGGTTCCAACACTGATCACTACCGCGCGTGCCCGCAGCACCGCCCCACCCTCGGTAATGACCGGGAACAGGCCGTCCTCGCCCCGATCCCCAATTTTTTCTATCCGAATTCCACTGATCTGCTCCACCGCGTAATCACGCAGGTTAGCCTGGAAAGTCTTAGTTAGCTCTTCCGGTTGCACCCGCTCGAGGGTAATCAGGTTCTCGATCTGTCCGCTTTCTAAGACTTGCCCGCCGATCCGGTCGGCCACCATCCCGACCCGCAACTGTTTGCGCGCAGCATAAACTGCCGCGGCAGTGCCTCCAGGGCCACCCCCGACTACGAGCACATCAAAGGGCTCCAAGGCATTCAACCGCTTGAGTCGCAGCCCGGTCATTCCCCGACCGATCTTGGAGACGATTTGCTCGAGGGTTACTCGGCCCTGCAGGAAGACTTCTCCATCTTTAATCACTGTGGGAACTGACTGCAGGTGGTGATGCTCGAATTCTTCCCAGAAAGTTCCCCCATCCACGGTAGTGTGTTTAATCAGGGGATTCAGCACCGCCATCGCATTTAAGGCCTGTACCACATCCGGGCAGTTCATACAGGAAAGCGAAACATAAGTGGTGAACTCGGTGGGCTCGTAAATCTCTTTAATCGCGGCAATAATATCCGCATCTGCTTTCACCGGATGCCCGCCTACCTGCAGCAACGCCAAGACGAAACTGTTGAACTCGGTTCCGGTCGGCACCCCCGCGAAACGAACGCTGATATCGGAATCAACGCGCCGGATCGCAAAGGAAGGTTTGCGGGGATTTTCTTCCCACTTGACCTGGATCAAGTCCGATAATCCCGCAATCTGGTGCAAAATCTCGGAAGTCTGCTTGGAATGTTCACTGTAATCAAGCGAGGTAGCCAGCTCAATCGGGTATTTAATCAACCCGATAACTTGTTTTACCTGGTCAAGTATCTTTTCTTCTAACATGTTTATAGCTTCCCGGAGAGATCAAAGGTCGGGGTAATAGTACTTTCACCCAAATCCCAGTTCGCGGGGCAGACTTCATCCGGGTGGTCGTAAATATACTGAGCCGCCCGCACTTTCCGCAGCAGTTCTCCCGCGCTGCGTCCGACTGCATCGGAAGTGGTTTCTACGTATTGAATAATCCCACTGGGGTCAATCAGGAAAGTACAGCGATAGGCGCACCCGGACTCTTCATCCAAGGATCCGAAGGCACGCGAGATTTTGCCGGTAGGATCAGCCACCATGGGGAAAGAAATCTTTTGAATCCGTTTCGAGCTGTTGTGCCAGGCCTTATGGGAATGATGCTTGTCGGTAGAAACCGAGTAGACCTCCACTCCCATCCGCTGTAGCTGGGCGTAATTGTCAGCCAGATCCTCTAGTTCGGTAGGACAAACATAGGAAAAATCTGCCGGGTAGAAGAAAACAATCGCCCATTTATCGCGGTAATCTTCACTGGATACATCGACAAAGGAGTCATTGTAGAACGCTATCCCGGACCAGTCCGGTGCTACAGTATTGATTTTGGACACTGTCAGCCTCTTTCGCCTTTAACCATCGTTAGCTGTCTAGTAGTTCTCTTATATGGTAACAGCCACCTGCTACCCCGGTTAGGTAAATGCCTAAAGCGGACAGGTGTTCTAGATAGTTATTTCCGATTCGGGCAGCTTTTCGACGTTAATATCTTTAAAAGAGTAAACCTTTACCCGATTAACAAAGCGGGAAGGACGATAAATGTCCCATACCCAGGCATCTTGCAAAGTTACTTCAAAGAAAACATCCCCACCATTGTTGTGCATCTGCACATCTACCTGGTTCGCCAGGTAGAAACGACGATCGGTTTCCACTACGTATTTGAAGATGGAAACCACGTCGCGGTATTCACGAAACAGGGCAAGCTCCTGATGATTCTCGTACGCCTCTAGATCTTCAATGCCCAATGTCATCCCTTCTGACTACTGAAAACTAGCGGAGGCTGCGCCCGGTTTTCGCGGCGAGCACGCCAGGCTTTCGCTAAGGATGCGGAGGATACCCCCTGCAAATGCCAACTGAGACGATGATCGATTTCTAGTCCCATTTGCGCGATTGCCTGCAGATGCTGCGCGGACGCATATCCCTTGTTTTTTGCCCAACCATATCCGGGATCGGATAGGTCGCTCATTAGTCTATCTCGAGTAACTTTTGCTAGCACGGAGGCAGCGGCGATAACTACCGATTTGCCATCTCCCTTTACTACGGTAGTGACTTCCCGGGGGATTTCTGTTGGCGAGGACGTGCTCGCCGCGGATGCTGACTGGTCTACACTAGCGGCCGCAAATAAATCCGTGGGGGCGGATAGATAGTCAAAGCTGCCATCTAGGAGCAGCAATCGCGGAGAAAATCCCTTTTCCTCCAATGCTGCTAGGGCGCGGAAGGCAGCGAGCCGCAAGGCCGGGGTCAGCCCTTCTTGATCGATTTCTTCGGCACTGGCCATTCCGACTGCCCAGGCTGCTGGCCAGACAGAAAGCTCGTCAAACATGGCTTCGCGCCGCCGGGGAGTTAACTGTTTTGAGTCGGTTAAACCAGCGGGAGGCGCCCCCTCGGTACCATCAATTACGGCTACCCCCACCGCTAGCGGCCCGGCGATTGCCCCGCGGCCGACCTCGTCAATACCGCCAACGCAGCACATTTGCCAGGCCGGGACTTGAGATGTCGAAGCTGGCAGAGCTGTGCCTGCCCCATAACGATCCCCCGCATCTTTGAGGAGAGATAGTTCCAGGTCACGGGAAGGTACGGTGGTCATTTTAGGGAGCGGGCGGAACCGCGGCGAAGGCGTCAGTGTTCTTAATTGTCGACAGGTGGTTTATCGGCCACATAATAGCGAACGCCCGTCCGGTAACTTGATCCAGGGAAACGAATCCCTGGGAGGGTTCTTTCATGTGGAAACGCGAGTCCTCAGAGTTGGAGCGGTTATCGCCCATCACCCAAAGTTTTCCGGTGGGCACAGTCACATCGAATTTGATTAACGAGGGAGCGCTTCCGGGGTTGATATACCCGCTTTCGTCTACGCTGACTCCGTTAACTTTTAGCCGGCCGTTGGTGTCGCAGCATTGCACCCGATCCCCGGGCAGGCCTACAATCCGTTTCACTAGGTGATTTTGGGAGTCGTCGGGGCGCAGACCTACCCAAGTCAGTAACTTCCCTAGCAGGGAGGGACTCGGGGTGTCCGCATTGCGTTTCAGCCAGTTATCGTCATCTTGGAAAACGATTACGTCCCCGCGGTTAAGTTGACGATATTCGGGAACTAGTTTGGAAACGATAATCCGGTCGTTGATTTGCAGAGTTTGTTCCATCGAAGAGGAAGGAATTTGGAAGGCTTGCAGTAAGAAAGCTTTGATAATCGCGGAGATAGCTAGCGCTACTATCACCATCATTAGAGTTTCTCGAAGCATCAGCCACCATTTGGAGGGAGCCTTACGTGCGCGCCGACCACTAGGGGCGGGGGAACCTGTCCCCGACAGCCCTAAATCGTTTGTCTCTCGCGCATCTTTCATACGTTTATCTCCCACCATCAATCA
The DNA here is from genome assembly GCF_000420065.1 of Varibaculum cambriense DSM 15806. GTDB lineage: Bacteria > Actinomycetota > Actinomycetes > Actinomycetales > Actinomycetaceae > Varibaculum > Varibaculum cambriense. The sequence continues at coordinate 215,034 of NZ_ATUF01000002.1, forward strand.
ACATTTCCATCATGCCATATATAGCGAATCGGCTCTGCCTACAGGCAGAGCCGATTGACAAATAGCGTGATTAGGAGTCGCGACGCTCTTTAATGCGAGCCGCTTTCCCGTGACGTTCACGCAGGTAGTAGAGTTTAGCGCGACGCACATCGCCGCGGGTTACTACCTCTAAAGATTCGATAGTCGGCGAGTTTACCGGGAAGGTACGTTCTACCCCGATTCCGAAGCTAACTTTACGTACGGTGAAAGTAGCATTCGGTTGTTTCTTGCCGTGGCGGGCGATTACTACCCCCTGGAATACCTGAATACGAGTGTTTCCGCCTTCGGTAACCCGTACGTTTACTTTTACGGTGTCTCCGGCGCGGAAATCAGGCAGATCCGAGCGCTGGCTCTTTTGGTTAATCTCATCGATGATGTTCAATGTAGTTTCCTCATATTGCTTTCGTTCCGCAGGTAACGTCAGCTATCGGGCCGGTCTAGCCGGCGTATCTAGCATTGCTAAGCGGCATTTGCGGCCCCCTGCGGCAGGTTTCGCAGCCTACTTATACAACCTTGCTTATTGTGCCACGTTTTGCGCCCAAGACGGAACTTGGTGGGCTGTGAAATCCCTAACCGCGATGAGATCTTGGTTTTCGATTCCCCCCACTAGGAAGGTGCGGCGCCCGCATTTGCGGTAACCGTGGTGGCGGTAAAACTTTAACGCCCGCCGGTTCCCCTGGTTAGCCCCTAAGCCAATCTTGGTGAGATGCGGAAAGCGCTCTTGCAGGTAAGCATGGGTTACTTCAAGCAGGGCGCCTGCGAGCCCCGAGCCGCGCCAACGCCGGTCCAGATAGCATTTAGAAAGGTAGGCACAGTTTTCTCCCGCTACTTTCACCAGGTTTTCTTCGGGGGGTAAAAATCCGGGATCGCCCACGTGGGTCAGGGTATAGCCGGCGGTTTCCCAGGTAGTTTCCTCTTGCCCGGGAGTACCGGGGGCCACTTCTGCCAAGAGGATTAAAGTTCCTGGATCGGCTAGATAAGCTTTAAAAGCCGGCTCGCTAAGTTCTTCTTCTATGAAGCGCTTAATGGCATCTGCGGGTAAATAATCCGGACAGGCCTGCGGGAATAAGCGGGAAGCTATAGCTGAACAGGCGGCAGCTTCTCCCGGCTGCGCCCGGCGAAAGCGCACCCGCTGGCTATAGGGAGCAGGCAGGAATCCCTGAGCAGCCAGGATTTCACGATCAGATTTTTCGAGGGCGCCGCGCTCTATTTCCCAGATCAAATCGGGACGCCGCTTGGCAGTTAACATTAGGGATTGCTGGCGGCGCCAACTTTTAACTTTCTGGTGATCCCCGCTGAGCAAAACCGCAGGGATATCCAGGCCGCGCCAGGTAGCCGGCTGCGTATAGGCGGGATACTCTAACAAGCCGGACAGTTCATAGGATTCTTCCACCAAGGAATTGGGGTTGCCCACGAAGCCTTCCAGGAGGCGACAGGTGGCTTCTACCAGGGCCACGGCGGCTACTTCCCCACCGTTTAGTACATAGTCTCCCAGAGAAAAAGGCAGTACCTCAACGCTGGGTAACTGCTGATAGTACTGGCTGACTCGCTGGTCGATACCTTCATAGCGCCCGCAGGCCACCACCAGATGATCGGTGTTTGCGGCTAAATCGCGCACCTGCCTTTGAGTGAGCGGAATACCCGAAGGGGTAGGAATCGCCAGCACTGTTTTAGTGGCACCAGCCTGTTCAATCACCTGATCAAGGGCTTTGCCCCACACATCGGGTTTCATTACCATCCCCGCGCCCCCGCCCGCGGGGGCGCGATCCACCGTGCGATGGACATCTTCGGTCCAGTCCCGCAGGTCCCAAACCTGGGTTTGTAAAATCCCGCTGGAGCGGGCTTTACCCATAAGGGAAACATCTAAGCAATCAAAGAACTGGGGGAAAATCGAAATAATATCTATCCGCATCGGGGTGCCTTTCCGCTACCTTAAAACAGTCCCGCGGGGGCATCCACGGTGATTACTCCATTTTCCAGGTCAATCCCGGTAACTAAGGCTTTCACAAAAGGTACTTCTACCAGCTGGCCGGCGGCGGTAGTTACCTGCAGGCGATCTTGGAATCCCCCGATCTCTAGCCCGGTGCACTCCCCCAGGGTTTCTCCCTCGGCACTGCTGACCGTTAACCCCTCTAACTGCATAGGTGAGTATTCATCCTCGCGGGAAGTCTCGGGGGCAAAAAGTTCGGTCCCCCGAATATCCTCGGCGCCCTCCCGGGTAGTGATATGGGAAAAAGTCAGGCAGCAGCGATTTTTTATTTCCCGATAGGAAGCCACTGTCCATTCTTCCCCAGCGGCGGTAGTAAGAGTTGCCCCCGCTTGGAAACGTTCGGCGGGATAGTCGGTAAAGGGACGTACTAGTACCTCTCCTTTAAGGCCACGCGCGGGACCTACCTGCCCAACTTTTACCAAATCCATTTTCTCCCCCAGATTCATCCCCAGAATATACCTGCAGATAAAGCGCGAGCCCCATGAATCCTCATGGGGCTCGCCTTTAAAAGTCGTCTCTAGCGGCGCGAACGGCGATCCGTGTCGACTACATCAACTCGAACCGGACCGCGAGTAGATAGCGCACCCATAACTTTGCGCAGTGCCCGCGCGGTGCGACCTCCCCGGCCGATTACGCGTCCGAGATCCTGCGGATTAACCCGCACCTCTAGCAGTTTGCCGCGCCGCATATTGCGTTCATCCACCCGTACATCGTCCGGGTGATCGACAATTCCACTAACTAGATGTTCTAGCGCATCCGCCAACATGTTTAGGCTTCCTCACTCTCGGGAGCAGCTTCTTCAGCTTCCGCAGATTCTGCCGCTTCCTTGGCTTTTGCTTCCTCGGCTTCTTTAGCTGCCGCTTCTGCCTCAGCCTTAGCTTTTTCTTCGCTGACCTTGGCTTTACGCTTTTGCGCCTCGTCGGCGGCGGCCTTCACGTTCTTTTCGCGAGCCTGGTCGGCGGTGAGAGTTTCTTTGGTCTTAATCCAGCTTTCCACGTTTTCTTTACCGTTGAAACGGGCAATATCCCCCGAAAGCACCAGCAACCGGCGAACTGCGTCGGAGGGCTGCGCCCCTACGCCGAGCCAGTACTGGATACGGTCAGACTTGACCTGAATAAAGGACGGCTCTTCGTTGGGGTTGTACTGTCCAACCTCTTCGATTACCCGGCCGTCGCGTTTCTTGCGGCTGTCTACCACTACCACCCGGTACACCGGGTAGTGAATCTTACCAATACGCTTTAAACGAATACGAACTGCCACTTTTGTGGTTTCTCCTGTTCTATTGACTGCTGAGCGCCCGCCCTAGCCGGTGGGATTCGACCTGGATCAAGCTCTCGAGACAAGGCCGCCACACAGAGAGGGGGTGTTTTGGCCCGGTACAACTAGCTATTCTGCCAGAACTTAGCGGATAGTTTCCACTTTAAAAGCCTGCTATTAGGCATCTTTGAGCAGATTCACACCGGTTTTAATCCGGGAGGCAGGAAAAGTCCGCGAAAACCCCGGAGAATTATATTTTCCCGCGCCACGTCCTGGTTAAAGCCGCAATAGTCCTACCTGAAAGAACGTAGGAACTGTTCTACCGCCGCGCGCGCCGTAACCGGATCTAAATCGCGGGAGCTAGCTACAAAGGCGCCCCGCAAATGTTCCGGATCTTCCCGGTTACGGGGAGTTTCACAGGTATGCACCTGCCCCCCGGCCACCCGCACCAGGTGAATACCGGCAGCCACATCCCACGGTCTCATGGCGGTTCCAAAGGCCACTGCGGTATGTCCTGCGGCTACCTGCGCCAAATCCAAGGCTCCGGCACCGGGAGAATGGACTGTCGCATAGGCATTAGCTAGCCGGCTGGCCAATTGCCAGGATTTTTCGACCCGCCGTGGATCTTGATCTCGGAAAGGGAAATACCCGGTAATGATGCCTTCGTTTTCAGCGTGGGCATTATCGGCGTGCATCTCGGTTGCACGTTCTCTTTCATACAGAGTTGCTTTCTGGGAATCCGCGATAAAAAGTTCGCGAGTATAGGGCACATAAATCACCCCCGCCACCGGCTTTCCGTCTAGTTCTACCCCGATAGAGGTGTTGAAATAGGATACTCCGGACGCGAAGTTGGCGGTACCATCAATGGGATCCACAATCCAACGTACTCGCTTTCCCAAGTCTTTTACTAGCTCTTGGGCTTCCGCCAGTTCCCCCGCTCCCGGGGCGTCCTCGCGTTGTTCGGCAATAGCTTGTTCCCAAGCGAATTCGTCGATCAAAATCGGCTCTACCCCGGGGCGCGGCGACCCTTCCCAGCTGGCGCGCTGGACTTGCTCCAAGGTTAATGCCCCGGCGGCAGCCACTTTTTCTTTCTCGAGGACGTGCTCCCCGGTTTCCTCCCCCAAAATCCGGGATCCTGGAACTGCGCTTCCCAGTAGGTACTGCAACCTAGCTTCCACGTAGCGGTCATGGATAGTGACCGGATCGTGAATGCCGGCTTTTAAGAACACTTCTAGGGGCGCGCGAAAGGCATTACGCAGGTAAACCCCTACCTGCTGTGCGGCCTCCCCCGCGATTATCATCAGTGCGTGGTCAAGGCTCATTCCCGAAGTTTTCATAGCTTCCATTATTATCCTTTTAGGCTATTAGTCCTAGTTAACCGTAGCTGCGGGGTAAAACTCTTGCCCGAGTAACGCCACTTTTTCGGGTTTAGTTGCCCGCACTAGATCGTCAGCCGGATTAGAGGAATAGCGCAGGTAGTCGGCGCGGGCTCCCGGTTCAATAGCACCAATCCTCAGATAGTCGCGGGCATGCCAGGTCGCTAAATCAATAATCTCGCGAGGGGAAACCCCGCCGCGTTCCCACAGCGCCAGTTCCCGTCCCAACTCGCCATGCGGCTGATAACCACCGGAATCAGTGCCGGGCAGTAGTTGCACTCCCGCGGCGTGCAGCATCGCAAAGTGTTCGCGCCGCTGCTCCCACATTTGCTGCATAGTTGTCGCATAGACTGGATATTTCTTACCCGCCTGCGCGGCGAACTGCTTAAACAGCTCAACTTGCAGCAAAGTGGGGGTAACGGGAATCCCCCGGCGAACACATTCTTGCGCCTGCTCTTCATCGATCCCACTGCCATGCTCAATGCAGTCAATCCCGGCTTCTAGCAAGCCCGCGATTGCTTTATGGGAAAATGCGTGCGCGGTTACTCGCGCCCCAGCCTGATGCGCGGCCGCGATTCCTTCCTGCAAAATCTCGGTGGGCCACAGGGGATCCAAATCTGAGTCCGCCCCCTGGGAGCGGTCAATCCAGTCGGCCACAATTTTTACCCAGCCGTCACTTTGCTCTGCTTGCTTAGCCATCACCTGCGGTAAATCACCCAGGTTCTCCACCTCTATCGGCAGCAGACGCATATAACGTTTAGGGCGCGCAATATGGCGGCCGCAGCGAATAATCGGTGGCAGCGCCGGATTGTCTAAAATCCCAGAGGCATATTCCAAGTTTCCGCAGTCACGAATCGCTAAAATTCCGCAGTCTCGATCCGCCTGCGCCTGCGCTAAGGCTTCTTGTGGGGTGGCTATTTGCCCTACCGCCGCAAACCCAATATGGCAATGCACATCGCAAAATCCGGGCAGAAAATAGTCGCCACCAGCGTTGTCAGCTGCTGTAAATTCCCCGAAGTATCCATCCTCGGTAATCGATAACTGCCCCCGCACCCAGCGCGGAGCCTGCCTAGCTTCCTCGCGGTAATAAAAATTGCCGCTCAGCAGCTTCATCGCTGACCCAACATCCGTTTCAAGTCATCGGGCAAGTCATCCAAAGTGGGAGCAGCCGCTGGGGCTGCAGGTTGGGCAACTCCCATCCCGAAAGCGCTACCGGCAGCAGGTGCCGGAGCCGTTTCCTCGCTCTTAGCGGCTTGCTGAGCTTCCCACTGTTTTTGCTTTGCCGGGTTGCCGAACTTGCGGCGATTCTTCTTACCGGCCTTCCGCTGCTTCTTGGTGGCGCCCCCGCGTCCGCCCGGCATCCCGGGCATAGCGGGCATCCCGGGGATGCCTCCCCCATTGGACATGCGTTTCATCATTTTCGAAGCCTGCGTAAACCGCTCTACCAGCCCATTTATCTCGGTAACGGTGGTGCCAGAACCGCGCGCAATCCGGGCGCGGCGCGAACCATTCAGCAGGGACAGATCATCGCGTTCTGCCGGGGTCATAGAGTTTACGATGGCTTCAATCCGGTCGATACTCTTTTCATCGAAGGCATCCAACTGGTCGCGGTACTGATTCATGCCGGGCAGCATGCCCATCAGTTTCTTCATCGACCCCATCTTGCGGAGCTGCTGCAGCTGCGCCATAAAGTCAGTCAGGGTGAACTGCCCTTTCTGCATCTTGCGGGCCAGCTCTTCAGCTTCTTTTTGGTCATAGGTTTTTTGCGCCTGCTCGATGAGGGTGAGCATATCGCCCATATCGAGGATGCGTCCGGCCATCCGTTCGGCATGGAATCGTTCGAAATCACCTAAGTTTTCGCCAGTAGAGGCAAAGAGAATCGGTTGCCCGGTTACCCCGCGTACCGAAAGCGCCGCCCCGCCGCGAGCGTCACCATCGAGTTTGGAGAGCACTACCCCGGTAAATCCCACCCCATCGCGGAAAGCAATCGAGGTTTGCACTGCGTCTTGGCCCACCATGGCGTCCAGGACGAATAGAATCTCGTGAGGATTAACCGCGTCGCGAATATCGCGTGCCTGGCGCATCATTTCTTCGTCAACGCCCAGGCGTCCGGCGGTATCGACAATGATTACGTCATATCCCTCGGTAATCGCCAGATTTAATCCCGAACGTGCGACCTCGACCGGATCGCCCTGTCCGTCCCCGGCTGCGGGGGCGTGAATATCTACCCCGGCCTTTTCGGCCACGATCTTTAGCTGGGTAACCGCACCGGGACGCTGCAGGTCACAGGCAGCCAGGAGGACGCGTCTGCCTTCCTCTTCCCGCAGCCACTTGCCGAGTTTCCCCGCGAGGGTTGTCTTACCAGCACCTTGCAGACCGGCCAACATGAACACGGAAGGCCCGCGCTTCGCATAATGTAGTTCCCGGGTCTCTCCGCCCAGGACCTCTACCAGTTCCTCGTGAACAATCTTGACTACCTGCTGGCCGGGATTAAGCGCTTTTGAACGCGCTGCCCCATAGGCTTTTTGCCGCACCGCTTTGGTGAACTGGCGAACTACCGGCAGCGCAACGTCGGCCTCTAGCAAGGCACGCCGAATCTCGGAGACGGTAGCGTCAACATCCGCCTCGGTCAGCAAACCTTTAGAGCGCAGACGCTTAAAGGAATCGGCTAGGCGATCAGACAGGCTATTGAACAAAGTGTTTCCTCCTGGAAATAGTTTCGCCGTCTAGTTTACTTCAGCAGCGCGTCAACGAAGTCTTCGGGTACGAAAGGCGCCAAATCATCTGGCCCTTCCCCGAGACCGACCAGCTTGACCGGAACAGATAGTTCGCGTTGTACGCTGACCACGATTCCGCCCCGAGCCGTCCCATCGAGCTTGGTGAGTACAATGCCGCTGATATCGACTACTTCGGAGAACACTTTTGCCTGTTGCATCCCGTTTTGCCCGGTGGTGGCATCTAGAACTAGCAGGGTCTCAGTCACCGGGGCGCTCTTTTCAATCACCCGTTTCACTTTGCCTAGCTCGTCCATCAAACCGGCTTTATTCTGCAGACGTCCTGCGGTATCTACCAGCACCACATCCAGGTCTTTATCTTTCGCATATTTCACGGCGTCGAAAGCTACCGAAGCCGGGTCGGCGCCCTCTTTATCGGAGCGTACCACTTCCACCCCAACCCGGTTTGCCCAGGTTTCTAGCTGGTCAGCGGCGGCTGCCCGGAAAGTATCGGCTGCTCCCAGCACTACCGACTTATTTTCTGCCACCAAAATCCGGGCAATCTTGCCGACGGTGGTAGTTTTCCCGGTGCCATTTACGCCTACGGCGAGGACGATCCCGGGCTTAGATCCATCGGCCTGCTCTAGGTGCAAGCTGCGATCTAGATCCGGGTTTACCAGCTCAATCAGTTTTGCGCGCAGAATCTCCCGGATTTTCTCCGGATCGGAGGTGCCCAACACTTTCGCCTGGGTGCGTAGTTCTTCCATCAATTCGTCGGTGGCAGCAATCCCTAAGTCTGCCAGCAGCAAAGTATCTTCTATTTCTTCCCAATCCTCGGCGCTCAGATCCCCGCGACCGAGCACCCCGAGCAGCATTTTGCCGAAGGAACCTGATTTAGCCAGGCGGGAACGCAGGCGCTGCATGCGCCCTTGGGCAGGTTCGGGGGTTTCGAGGGCACCTGGGGAACTTTCTTGCTCTGGGGCAGCCAGCGATAGTTCCTCTTCCCGAGCAGAAGCTTCACTCGGTTCCGCGGCTGGTGATTCCGACTCCATAGCTTTAGGCTCTGCAACCGCGTCCTCTTCAGCTACCGTGTCCGCGCTCTCTTCAGCGGCAACTTCAGCTTCTTTAACCTGGTCAGCTGCTTCAGTTTCCAGCTCTGCAGCTGCGGAACCTGCTTCCTTTTCACCAGTTTCACCGGCAGCGGCTTCCAGTTGTTTTGCTTTAGAGGCCTCTAGCTGCTTCTTAGCTTTCGCCGAGCGCGCCGCCAGCGCGCCGCCAGTTCCCACTAACGCCAGAACTAGAACTACAACCACAATCCCGAGGGGAGTAAAAAGAAAATCCATATCCCTATTGTCACCTATTGGCGCGTCTAGGTCATATTAGCCAGCTTATGAAAGCCCAAACTCGCTATTCAGGCAGGTAGATTGCTAGTTATTCTGCGTGCACTCGCTGCCAAGAAACTTTATCCACCTGGAAGGTCTCCTCTGGGGGCAAATCATTTTCGTCTCCGGGGGTCTCATTTTCAGGTGAGTCTGGAGTGAAGTTGCGCGCCCAGCGACGAATAGGTTTAGCCGGCTCGCAGGTTTCCGACTCAGAGTTTTCCGGCTCCGATTTTGCGCTCTCCAAAGCGTGATCATCTGCAGCTAGCTCTGTTTTCCTGCCAGCAGGCCGGGGCACTGTAGAAGCATTTTCGCTAGCCACTACCGGCAGATAACTGGTGGCGTCTTCGGGGTCTTTCTTAACCGGAACCTCTACATTTTTTGGGAAGCGACGCCGCCGCGCAGGAGCAAAGGTAGGAGGTAGTTGCCCGGTGGCAGCCTCCTCAGCTGCTGCCGGTAAATCCGCCGCTTTTTTTGCCCGGGAAGCTTCCTTTTCGGCGCGGCGGGAGCGAATCGCGCCTACTTCTTCTCCCCACATCTGCTCGGCAGCAGTGCGTAAATTCTCCACTTCTGCAAGTGGGTTAGCAGAATCGCCAGGGGAAGCCTCGGCTAACAAAGTATCTAAACGCACCCGTTCCCCGCCGTGTTCTCCACGGGAGCGATAGTCGTTTTCTTGCCAAGAGTCGGCGGACTCGCGGATCCATTCGCGAATCCCCCCACCGGGACGGCGGGTACGAACCATTACCGCTACCACCAGCACCCCTATCAACACAGTGATGCCAATGCCCACGAATAGCAAGATTAACGGTTCAGTCACGTTTCTATTATGCCTAGAGTTAAGGAAATTACCGATCTCGGATCTTGACCGATACCAAACTGTTACCAGATTTGGGTGTGATCTTAGCTATCTACCGGTTCCACTCGCTGGGAAATCACCCGAGAAACCCCATCACGCATAGTAACCCCGTAGAGCACATCCGCCACTTCCATCGTCCGTTTTTGGTGCGTAATTATGATCATTTGGCTAACTTCCCGCAGCTGTTTGAACAGCTCCAGCATCCGGGAAAGATTCAAATCGTCGAGGGCGGCTTCTACCTCATCCAAAATATAGAAGGGCGAAGGACGAGCCTTAAAAATCGCGATTAAAAAGGCCAGCGCCGCCAGGGAACGTTCCCCGCCGGAAAGCAGGGACAGACGCTGTACGTTTTTTCCGGCCGGCCGCGCGTTGACTTCTACTCCGGTAGTGAGCATATCGCTACTATCTGTTAGTTTTAGCGAACCGGTCCCCCCGGGGAACAGCCGGGCAAATACCTCCGTGAATTCTCGGGAAATATCGGTGAACGCCTGTTCAAAGGCTTCTCTTACCCGGTTATCTACTTCCCGCACCACTACTAGCAGATCAGCTTTGGAGGTACGCAGATCCTTTAGCTGTCCCATTAAGAACTCGAAGCGTTTTTCGAGGGCGCTATGCTCTTCCAATGCCAGCGGATTTACTTTCCCCAGCCGCGAGATCGCTCGATTAGCTTTTTCTAGCAGCGCACTCTGCTCTGCGCGATCGTAGGGACGCCAGTGTCCTTCTTCTGGCTCTATAGCACTTTCTTGACCGTTATTTTCCGTCTGCTCCTGGCCTTTGTCGGGGCTTGGCGTTTCCTCGCCCTCAGGTTCGTCTCTATCCGCTTCCTCTGCTTTGGAGGCAGTGGCGGCTGCTGCTTGCGCATTGGCTGCTTTGCGCGCCAAAAAATCAGGGTCGGGAGCCAACTGCTGCGGACCAAAACTCGCGATCAGCTCTTCCTCGGACAGGGCATACCGCTCTTGGGCTTGCTGGGTTAGCTGCTCCGCGCGCACTCTATATTCGGCAGCTGCCACCTCATCGCGGCGAGAAAGATCGTTTAACTCGGCTAACTCTTTATTTAACCGATCAATTTCTTTACGCAACTGTTGCGCTGTCTGCGAAGATGCCTCACGAGCAGCATCGGCGCTTTCCCGCCAAGTTTTTGCTACTTGCGCCACTTGTGCTCCCTGACGCGCAAACACCTCACACCAGGAGGCTACCTGCAACATTCTTTGAGCGTCTTGAGCATGTTTGATCTCCCGCTGTTTGCTGGCTGCCAAGCGCAACTGGAAACGCTCCAAAGATTTAACTTCTCCTTGGAAGCGGTCCCGCAAATTAGTGGTGATCTGGGTGACGGCCGCTAAAGCCAGATGGGTTTCCGCTTCTTTTTCCCGCGCCGCCAAATCCGTGGCGCGCGCCTTTTCTAAAGCCTGCTCGGCGGCCTGCAAAGGAGCTAAATCCTCACTGCCGGCGAACTCGCTGTAGGCTTTTTCGGCAGCGGTAACCTGCTGACTGCAGGAGTCCACATCTTTCTGTGCTTGCGCTACCTCGCTTGCTGCCCGTTGGGCTTCACTCTCGGCTCCTTGAACTGCCGCTTCGCGAAGTGCTCGTTTTTGGGCTTGCGCAGCCGCCTGTGCATCAGCCGCCCGCAGGGTTTTCAATGCCTGCGCGCTGGCTGCCGCCGCCTGCGAAAGCTCCTGGGTGTTCGTCTCTACCTGAGAGCGGGCTTTCTCGGTCTGCTCCTGGGCTTGCACCGCTCCCTGGCGCGCTAAACGGAGCTGGCGCTCCACCTGGATGCGGTTAACTCCGCCGCTGCCGGTACTTCCTAAATATTTACTGATAACGGTGCCATCTACTACCCCTACTCGCGCCTGGGGAATCTTTGCCACCAGGGTACGAGCAGCCGCTAAATCTGGCGCCAAATAACTCTTAGCCAGTAATGCTTTTAATACCGCATGCAGGGCGCGGGGCGCCTGGACTGCTGCCGTGGCTGGGAGCACGCCGTCTTTTTCGGTATTTTGCACTTCGCCAAGGGGGATTCGCTGTTCCTGCACCCCCTCGCTTAGTACCCAGCTAACAATCCCGGTGTTGTCTTTAACCGCTCCTAATCCCGCGTCTACCTGGGAAGCTTCTACCACCAGGGCGGCGCCGCTGGAACCCAGCAAGGCCGCAATCGCTTTTTCCCACCGATCAGAAACACTAATCAAAGAAGCCAGTTCCCCGTCTGGCTTAGCCGCCTGGGTGAAAGCATTTTGCGCTTGGTTAGAAGAGGCTGCCAAGACTTGGCGGAGACTAGTTTCGCTTTCAGCAGCCGCCACCGCTTTAGCTTCGCTTTCCCGCAGCTGGTCACGAGCTTTTTCTAGTTGGTTGCGTGCCTCATTCTCAACCTCTGACAGCTCTCGGTAGCGACTAGCCGCATCGGTTCCCGCTTCCACGGTCTCCTCTTGATGGGCCGCTTGTTCTGCCCGCGCCGCCGACAGTTTTTCCCGCGCCGCATCAGCCGAGCTTTCCGCTCTTTTAAGCCGCGAGCGCGCCGCCTCTAAACGTGCTTTTGCGGTTTCTAATTCTCGTTCAAGGCGGGCACTCTTTTGGGTTTTCTGCTGTACTTCCTCCCGTAACTCCTGGGCTTGACGCGTTAGTTCCCCAACCTTCCGGGTGCTTTCTTCCCGGGCAGCTTGCGCCGCATCGCACTGTTTGCGCCGTGCCAAAGCCTCCTCGTCCTTAGCTGCCAATTCGCTTTGCAGCCGCGCTAAATGCTTTTGTCGTTCTGCAACGCTAGGACCAGATGGCACCGGTTCCGGTTTCGACAGAGAAGCAGCTCGTTCTCCTGCCAGCGCCCCCAACGCCCGCAAACGCTCGGTGAGGGTGGTCAGTTGTTGCCAAAGATTAGCGGCTCTCCCCGCTAAATCACCTTGCTGCGCATCAGCGTTTAATTTTTCTAGTTTTTCACGCTGTTTAATCAGCTGCGTCGCTAATTCTTCGCGCCTAAGCGACAGAGTTTGTTCACTTTCCTGATAGCGGGCGAGCTGCAAGCGGAGCTGCTGCAGATCATCCGCCAGGATCCGACACCCAGCGTCACGCGCCTGCGCCTGTAAAACCGCCGCTCGACGCGCAGTTTTCGCTTGCCGCGCTAATGGCCCCAGTTGTTTTTGAATCTCTTGAGTCAGATCAGAAAGCCTAGAGAGCTTGTCTTCCAATCCCTCAAGTTTGCGCAATGCCCGCTCTTTACGCCGCTGGTGTTTTAGCACCCCCGCGGCCTCTTCAATCAAAGCCCGGCGCTGGGAGGGATCCGCTGAAAGTACCTGATCGAGTTTGCCCTGCCCGATAATCACATGCATATTGCGTCCCATACCGGTATCGGACAGCAGTTCTTGGATATCTAACAGCCGGCAGGGGGTACCGTTAATCGCATATTCGGAGCCGCCCTGGCGAAACAGAGTCCGGGAAATGGTAACTTCCGAATAATCAATCGGCAGTTCTCCATTGGTGTTATCAATGGTGAGCGCTACTTCGGCACGCCCGAGGGAAGCGCGGGAGCTGGTACCCGCAAAAATAACATCCGCCATGGATCCGCCGCGCAGATTCTTGGCGCCTTGTTCTCCCATCACCCAGGCAAGGGCATCAACAATATTGGATTTGCCGGAACCGTTGGGGCCGACTACGCAGATGATTCCCGGAGTGAACTGCAAAGTGGTGGCGCTGGCGAAAGATTTAAATCCGCGCAGCGTCAACGACTTTACATACATCTATTTACTCCCGTTATTCAGAGATTTCCGGGAACCAAATCTTAATTTCGCGAGCAGCTGAGGCGGTTGAATCCGCCGCGTGTACCAGGTTCTGGATATGCCCACTGTCATAGTCGCGTCCAAAATCTCCGCGAATGGTCCCGGGGGCGGCCTCTGTGGGGTTAGTGGATCCCACTAGGGAACGCACTCCTTCCACTACCCGGGTACCTTCGATAACGGCAGCCACAATCTTTCCGCTCTGCATAAAATCAACCATAGATTCAAAGAAGTGCTTACCCCGATGCTCTTCATAGTGATCCTGCAGCTCGTCATCGGTAGCTTCTGCTACCCGCAACGCCACGATTGCGTAACCTTTTTGCTCGATGCGCGCCAAAATTTTTCCGACCAATCCGCGATGATAGCCATCGGGTTTCACCAGCATCAAGGTGTATTCCTTATTCGGATCCAGTTTCAGTCCGCTCATTGCCGCAACCTTTCTTCTTTTCCCGTTCTTTTCCTCGGGATTTACTTTTCTAAGGATACCGGCAAAGGTCCGACTCCAATTCGTTTTATTAACTCCGCTGATTCGGCGGAGGACGCCAGGATATCCGTAGGAGGCGGAGGCACAATATTTTCCGAGGTAGTATTACTTTTTTCGACAGCGGCATCCTGGTGCGGTTCTGGGGTTTGCGCAGCAGCTGCCCGTAACTGCGTCACAGCTTCCGGTTCTGACATCTGGTCAGTAGCGATTTCCTCTGGCCAAGGCGCGTTAGAGTCACTAAGTTCTGCTTCTACCGCATCTAGTGCCCGGCGAGACTCCCCGCCCTCGGCAGCAATCCGTAGTTCCGCTCCCGGCTGCACTTTTAACCCCATCAGCGCCAATACGCTACCCGCATCGACATCATTAATGGTCACCTGAGCATCAAATCCGGTAGCGATCCTCGCTAGTCGCGCAGCCGGACGCGCCGAAAGCGGCTCGGTGCCGCCGTACACCACAGTTCGCGGAGCGAGCGGGTCTACAGCGGGAGCAGGGGGCAAGATATCGGCGGCGTCCTCTTCGGGGAAAAATTGGGCAGCCGCGCTAATCGAACGCAACACTTCTGTCAGGTCGGCACCTTGCGCAGCCGCCACTGCCCCCGCGGCAGTTCCTTCTATCAGGGGGCCGCGTCCCAGGCGCAGCGAGCGCTCTCCCAAGTCGGTGATTACCTGCTGGCAGGCCAGACGGGCGGCTCCAAAATCTGCCATCAAGACGATTGCGCCCTGCTCGGACATTTTTTCCATTACCGCCGATACCTGGGTAGTCACTATTTGCGAGGCGGTGCCCAAACCTTCATCATGGCACCCGCAGGGCTCGATAATAACTTCCGGAGCTAGCGTGGAGACCACTTCGCATACCCCGCGTGCCAGGGTCTGCGACTGCGAAACGATAATAAAGGCGGTTTGCGGACGCATGATTTTTCCTCCCAGGTACAGATGTCTCCTCTAGGTTATCGCGCGGTTGGTTGCGACTTAAACCCTATTAGATGGCATCCAGGTCTTTGGCGATTAGCTCCGCAATCGCCGCCACTGCCTGCGGATTTTCGCTTTCCACGGTGACCTCCGTGCCGCATTCGGCCCCTAAGGTCATGATTAGCATCATCGAAGTGGCAGCTACGGGCGCTCCCCCAGCGGTTGCCATAGTGATTTCTTCCGCGAACTCAGCGGCTTTATCGGCGATAATCGCGGCCGGGCGAACATGTAGTCCCACCGCGGATCCTACTTTCACTGTTTTAGAAGCCATTATTTATGTTTTCCTTGTTTATCTGCCGCTTAAGCTTATGCCTTGGCTGCTACCGGTTTTTTGCGATTCATCTTGGCGATGGTAACTGTCGCCGCCCCCACTGCTACTCCCGCTAGCAGGGCGATAAGTGCCCCAAAAATATTGGAGTAAGCAAATAGTACGAAGATTCCCCCATGGGGAGCACGACAGCCTACCCCTAGTGCCATAGCCAGGGCACCAGTTACTGCCCCGCCCGCCATCATGGAGGGGATTACCCGCAACGGGTCGGTAGCAGCAAAGGGGATCGCGCCCTCGGTAATAAAAGATAACCCCAATAACCAAGCGGCTTTACCGCTTTGTTGTTCTGCCGGCGAATATAGTTTCGGCCGCAAGGTAGCGGACAGTGCCATAGCTAAGGGCGGAACCATTCCGGCTAGCATAGCTGCCGCCATGAACTCATACGCCCCATCGGTAGCTTGCGACAATCCGGCGCTTGCTACCAGGTAGGCAGCCTTATTGACCGGCCCTCCCAGGTCGAAACACATCATTAGACCGATCGCGATCCCCAGCAGGATCGCAGAGGAGCCGGCCAAAGAGTTCAACAAATTTTGCAATCCGCTCATCAAAGCCGCCAGGGGGCGTCCCAGCAGCAAGAGCATTAACAAGCCCATGAGCAGGGTGGTAATTAACGGTATGATCACCACCGGCATCATCCCCGCTAACCAACGCGGAGATTTCAAAGTAAACAGCCAGTTGGCAATGATTCCGGCCAGGATTCCGGTGACTATCCCCCCAATAAAACCGGCTCCTACGATTGAGGAAATCGCCCCGCCAATAAAACCGGGAGCAATACCAGGCCGGCCGGCCAAGCCATACGAGATATATCCTGAAAGCGCCGGCACCAGCAGACTCATTCCAGTTTGCCCCAGAAAGACTAGCAGAGCTCCCAGGTACAGTGGCAGTCCGGAACGGTTGGTAAGAATTTTTCCTTCCCCGAAGGGGCCAGCATCTGGCAACTTCCACAGCGAGAAATTCAGAGAGATATCTTGTGCCGGGTCGGCTACATCGTAGCCTCCCAAGAGGAATCCTAAAGCGATTAAAAGACCGCCCGCGGCCACGAAGGGAATCATATAGGAAACTCCCGCCATTACTGCCTTTGGGATTAGGCCTCCCCAGCTGGAGATTTTGGCTTTTTTAGCCGGCTCAACAGCGGATGCGGAAGTCGCCTGCGGGGCTTTAGCTTTTGCTATCGCCTCCTGAATTAGTTTCTCGGGATCATTGATGGCCGCTTTTACTCCCACATCTACTAGGGGCAACTGGGCAAAACGCTCCGGATCCTGCACGCTAATATCGTGGGCGAAAATAGCTCCCGCCGCTCCGGCGATGAGGGCAGGATCTAATGGCTCCAGGTGTCCAGATCCTTGTGCCTCTACATGCACCGGGATTCCCAATTCTTTACCTTTATTCAGTAGGGCATCTGCCGCCATATAGGTGTGCGCAATCCCGGTGGGGCAAGAAGTCACCGCCACCAAATATTCATCCTGTTCATCGGCGGTTTTCTGGTCTTTCCTCTGCGGCTTTGCTGGTTTTAGGGGAGCGTGGGACGTGGGGGCAGCCTTCTCCGGCGTAACTCTAGGGGCAGCTTTCTGCTTTTCAACTGGGGCAAGTGTAGGTACCGGCGGTGCGGCCGGAGATACAGCCTCCCTAATGATTTGCGCTGCCTTTTCGGTAGAATCTACAGACCTTAAAGCAGCTAGGAAATTTTTATCCACCAGTTTTTGGGCCAGTTTTTTCAGCAGCTGTAAATGTTCTTGTCCTTGCCCTTCGGCAGCGGCAATCATAAAAATCAAATCGGCCGGGCCGTCTGGGGCTCCAAAAGTTATTGGCTCTTTTAAGCGCGCAAAAGCAAGAACGCTAGTATTCACCGCTTGGGAACGGCAGTGCGGAATCGCGATCCCACCGGGCATTCCGGTCGCAGATTTAGCTTCCCGCGCCAAGAGGTCGCTGACCAACTTATTTTCGTCAGCGCGACCGCTAGCAGCAATTTTAGCTGCCAGTGCTGTAATCACGCTGTCTTTATCGGCTCCCAAGGGCTCGTCTAAACTCGCCAATATCGGGATTATAAGCTTCTCCTCTGCCATGCTTCTCCTATTTTGTGGGGCAACTTTAAAAGCTTAGTTTGGTTATTTTAACTTGTTCGAGAGGGATATTTTCTGAGGTAGGCGACCGGGTTCCGTTTTCGCGCAGGCCTGCGCCCCAGGAATCGGTATCTTTGCCTTCCCACAGCCGTTTCATTCTCGACAAGTTTCTCCGGCGCTGCTGCTCGTTTGCGGTTATTCTATTTAACGTTTCCCCAACAGTTCAATAGTTTTGAGGGTTTGTAGGGTCTTTTAGGTTCTTTATCTGCTGTTCTCCCCGCTAAGGCGGGAGTTTCTGTGTTTATCTTGTTAAACGCATCGAGACGTGTAACACTGTGATCATTAAAAGGCCTCGGTGAGGAGAAAAGTTGTCCGCAACAGAAACAATTTATGGAACTCCGGTAGTAAATGGCCTAGCTTACGGACCGGCCGCCTGGGTGAGCCGTTTTGAGATCCCCGAACTATCTGCCGCTAAAATCCCGTTGTCTAAGCGTAAGGCTGAGGTCGAGCGCTACCTGCAAGCTGCCCAAACGGTATCCGAACGTCTGCTGACTCGCGCCAAAGACACTATCGGCACCGCCTCGGATATTTTAGCTGCGCAAGCTGAACTCTCTCGCGACCCCGGATTCAAGAAAATGGTGGTGCAGGCGATAAATAAAGGCACCCCGGCTGCCAGCGCCGTAATGACCACCACCGACACATTTTGCAGGATGTTCGAGCAGGCCGGCCGGTTGATGGCAGAGCGCACCATCGATCTAAACGATCTGTGCTTGCGGGTGGTAGCCGAACTACTAGGGGAAGCAGAACCGGGACTACCGCACCTAAGCGAGCCCGCAGTGCTTTTCGCCGACGACCTTGCCCCCGCCGATACCGCCGGCCTTAATCCGGAAGAAATCTTGGCTTTGGTTACTGAACAGGGCGGCCCCACCTCGCACACTGCGATTATCGCTCGCCAACTGGGGATCCCCTGTATCGTGGCGGTGCGTAAACTCCACCAGATTTCGCAGGGGGAACCGGTATTTGTAGATGCCTCCCTCGGCTCAATTACTATCGGCGCCGCCCCCGATGAGGCGCGTGCCAAAGTTACAGCTGACCTGAGAGCACGCGCAGCTATCCGCAATTGGCAAGGCCCGGCACGCCTCGCCAGCGGAGAAGCGGTAGAACTGCTCGCCAATGTGCAAGATGGCCAAGGCGCAAGGAAAGCGGCTGCCGGATATGCGCAGGGCGTGGGGCTTTTCCGCACCGAGCTTTGTTTCTTAGATTCCATGAAAGAACCTACTTGCGCGGAGCAGGCAGAAAATTATTCGCGAGTGTTCGCCGCTTTCCCCGATAAAAAAGTGGTTACTCGCACCTTGGATGCCGGCTCGGATAAACCGATTTCTTGGGCCACTTTAGAGGAAGAACCTAACCCTGCCCTCGGGGTGCGGGGGCTGCGCACTACCGGGATTGACGAAGATCTATTCACCCGGCAGTTAGATGCCATTGCACAAGCCTCCCAGGGACATCAGGGAAAAAACTGGGTGATGGTACCGATGGTGTCTACCTTGTCCGAGGCCAAGTGGGTAGCGAAGTTGATTCGCGGACGGGGACTTACTGCCGGAATTATGGTGGAAGTTCCGGCAGTCGCGATTATGATTGACCAGTTCTTAGCGGAGGTTGATTTCGTTTCTATCGGCACTAATGACCTCGCCCAATATGTGATGGCTGCCGATCGGATGAACGCTAATCTGGCAACCTATACGGATCCGTGGCAACCGGCGGTTTTAACTTTGATTTCCCGGGTAGCCGGAGCAGGAGTGCATCTAGGTAAGCCGGTAGGGGTATGTGGGGAGGCAGCGGCTGACCCTATTTTGGCGTGCGTACTCATCGGTATGGGGGTCACTTCCCTATCGATGGCGGCCTCAGCTATTCCCGGGGTGGGTGCCCAACTGGGAAAAGTTACCGCAGAACAGTGTGAAAATGCTGCTCACGCCATTTTAGAAGCGGTCGATAGCGGAGATGCTCGGAACAAAGCCCGCAGTGCCCTCGGGATTGGGTACTAAATTAGTATCCGGCGGGAGCAGTGCCAATCGAGAGGTATTGTCCCTCCCCTAAATCGACAATATCGCCGGCTTGTAGCTGCACCGGCTGCGCCGGATCTATCGGGTAGATTTGTCCCCCGCGACGCAAACGCGTGCCATTTACCGATTCCAAATCTTTCAGGGAGGGGTTTCCGCCCTCGTCGATATACAGCAAACAGTGAGTGCGGGAAATCTGTTTAGCCGGGCTGGGAACGCTCATAGTTTGGGCTTGTGGATAGGAAGAAGTGGCAGCATCGGGGCGGCGGCCCACCACAATCGCGTCCTCTAAAATCATGGACTGCCCCTGCCCGGAGGTAACCGTATAGCGGGGAGCTGGCTGACACTCGGGCACTGCCCCGTATTGTCCCTGCCCATAGCCGGCTTGACCATAGGGTTGCTGATATTGCGGCTGTTCGTAGACGGGTTGCTGATAGCCGGGTTGGTTATATGCGCCCTCTTGATAACCAGGAACGCCCTGGGGAGAATAGCCCGGATATTGGGGTACCGCAGGCTGCTCGCCGTAGGGATTAGGGTAGGCAGCATTCGCCTGCTGACCATAGGGATCGGGGTTGCCATGCGCCGGTACACCGGATTCCGCCTGGGGGGATCCATAAATCCCGCTGGGCGGTACATAACCTGCATTCGCTGCACCCGACTGGTTCGGGTAGTACTGGTAGGGATCGTTATCCATTGATTTGCCTCCATTACCAACCGGCAATTTTGCGCTGTGCTATTGGCACCAGTCTACCCCAGGCGAGGTTTTCCCATCTAAGCTAAGCGCAAAAACTTTTACGCACCATTTACCTCCCTGAGGCTGGAGAGTTATTTTCGGTTCCGTAACCGTATGAGTACCTGCATCCTTACCATCTTGGATCACCTGCACCTGGTAGGACGCCGGGGAATCCCCACCGCCCGCTTTCCAGGTAAGCACAATTTGGCCATCCGCGGTGGATTTTCCTTCCAGGGCAGTAACCGGGGAAATTTCAGCAATAATTCCGTCATCCGCCGAGGCAGTAATCAGGGGCTCGCTGGAGCTCGGCGCAGTTTTAACCGCGCTGGTACCCGCGTTGAAATAGTAAGAGACCCCGGCAGCAGTCCCGGCTATCAACACCAGCGCACCAATAATGGCTAGGAGAATCCGCCGCCATCCCAGCCGAGATGTGGGTAGTAGGGAACGCGAAAGTGCCGCGCTAGAGTAACTCCCCACGATTAAGGGACTATCTGCCCGCCCACCTTCTTTATCCGGCATGGAGCCTTGGGAACCGGAGGCGTCCTTAAGGCGGGTAACATCCGGATCGGTAACCACCTGCGCCAAAGTCGGATTATCGCTTGCGATATCCATGCTGGTCAACGGAAGAGAGAGTCGGCGCTGCACTTCCTGTAGCGTGGCCCCAAATTGCGCGGCACTTTCGGGGCGCTCCGCCGGATCATGCTGCAATGCCCAGGCCAAAATCTCACGCAAAGGGGAGATCAATTGGGGCGCATCCAGGCGGGGATCTGAATGTAAAACCCGCTGAGTCAACGCAGATACCGAGTTATCACCGCCCGGAATCTCGAAGGGACTATCCCCGGTAACTAGCGAATGCATAGTTGCCGCCAGGGAATAAATATCACTGGTGGCTTCGGCCAAAGAGTTTTCGTCGTGCTGTTCGGGAGGCGCCCATGGCACCGATAACCCTAAAACATCGCGATGAGCCAGGGGCTTACCCAATGGCAAAGCTAAACCAAAATCCGATAAAACCGGGGTGGAGAATTCCGAAAACAGCACGTTTGCCGGTTTCACGTCCCGGTGGGCGAGCCCGGCTCGATGCACCGTTTCTAAGGCTCCTGCCAAGCGAATAATGGTATCTAAGGATTCTGCAAGTGAAAGCGGCTGGCGGCGGACGCGCTGCGACAAATTCGCCACCGGACAGTACTGCAATACCAAATAGGGACGCCCATCCGGGAGTTTTCCGGTTTGGAATAAAGACAGGATTGCCGGGTGAGCACAGGTAGCAGCTAGCGCGTCGGCCTCGGTAGTGAAAACTTGGCGCCCTTCCCTACTGCCTAGTTCTCGCAGTACTTTGACTGCTACTTTGCGGGCGGGACGTTTTTGTTTATAGAGATAAACATCAGCAAATCCGCCTCTACCTAACAGCGATTGCACGCTAAATCCCGGGATTTTAGGGGGTGTTTGGCTCATGATCATCCCCTTTCCGTAACCGCGTTTCATCCGTATTTTGGGGCGAGGGCGCCCGGCGGGTATAGTCTAGCGACTCCGGGGGTAAAACTGGAGGCTCCGGAGGCCTCGGGGGAGCCGGTGGTTGCGCAGTAGCAGCTGGATTTGCCCCGCGTTTCGGTTCCTTAGCTACCGCAGTTGCTTCGTCTACCGGCGACCGGGAAGGCTGCGGCAGTCCTACTTGTCCTAGGCGGGTGGCTTCCGAAAATGCTACTCCTCCCGCCGGGCCCGGGGTAGTTTCTTCGCTACTGCCGGGCGCCAAGGGAGTACGCAACTGCTGATATTCCTGTTCAGTAAGTCCCAAAGCTAGGCTCGGTAGCGACATTTCTTTACGGGGAGTTAAGACTTTCCCCACCCCGGGAATTTTCTCTAGCTTTTTAGCAAAACTACTGCGAATAAACCGGTTACAAAGCGAGGACGGCCGAATCGCTGCCACCAGTGCTTTAGCTTTCCCAGCTGCCACTTTCCAGCTGTCAGTCAGCTGTTTAACTAGCTGCCAAGCCCAATCGGAATCAATCTCGCTATCGCTGCTGGGACTGTAATCCAAGTAATCAGCGATCCCTGCCAGTTCGCGCGCTCCTGCCTGCGGTTTCGCCTGGCTGATAGCCCCCAAATAACTATCGATTATCCAGGCGGCCTCTTGCCGAGTAGCCCCCGCCGGGAGCCGGATTCCGCGATCCCGGAAACGGTCAACTATTTCTTCCCAAGCTCCCTTGAGACGATCCTGGGGTTCTTTAGCGCGCTGCCTCCTCCGGGAGCGATACCACTTAGCTAAGAGCGTTAACAAGATGGGAGAAAGCAATAGCAGCAGCCAACCACCATATTTGGCGACTTGCGCCAGCGCTGCCAGAATTTGCATTCCCGTGGAATGATTATCGGCATGGGCTTGTTTTTCCACATGCGGTAACACCGGTGGAGTAGCCGGTGGCGGCGGGGGCTGCAGTACCTGGGGTTTGGGAACCGATTTGGGTTGTGGCTGATCGGTGCGAGGTACGCGATCGCGCGGGGGCGTGGGGTCGAAGGGGATCCACCCGACCTCTTTAAATTTCACTTCTACCCAGGCGTGAACGTTATCCCCTTTAAGTTTCAGGTTCCCACCTGCTTTTTTATCGCCCGGATAGGCACCGAGCACCACTCGCGCTGGAGCCCCGAACGCTCTGACCATTAGCGCCATCGCTACCGCGTATTGTTCATCGTCTCCGATTAGTTCTTTCCCTTGGAAAAACTGGCTCATCCGGGCGGCGCGATGCCCGGGTCGAGAAAGTCCATCGGAGCCATCGGAGAAGAAACCTTGCCCCGATAGATAGGACTCCACATTGCGCACCTTTTGCAAGGGGCCGGTCGCCCGCGCAGTTAACTGGTTGTTGAGCTCGGCAATTTCTACCGGCACCGCTTCATCTTTACCTTGCGGTATGGGATCGAACTCTAGGCCAGAGATCCGAGAATCGCTAGGAATACGTTCCTTGGCAAAACCTATCTGATAGGACAGATCTGCAGGGTTAGCGGTAAAAGCCGAGCGTAGGGAGGCCGAATAATAGACTACCGGCTGGGGTTGGGTTGTAAATTTTAGAGATTGCGCATCACCTAGCAACGGAACCCAAGGTTGATCATAGTTGACCAGCTTAACTTGGGCTTTACTGTCAGCGGACACCCCTTTATCTAGAATCGAATCCACCTGCACGAACTGCGCATTTAACTGGGGATCGATTTTGAAAACGGTACCGTCATAGGCATTCATAGTGGCAAAACGCATCCGAGTACCCGCCGGATAGTTTTTTACTTCCGCAATAGTTTTGTCTTTCCAGTCGCGGGAAAGGTGCCTAAAAGAGGCTAGCGGCGAAATAAAATCTTCCAGTTCCACCGGCGGAAGCACATGCGTGCGCAGCACTTCCCGGTTGTCTCGCCCGGTAATCCCCGCCAAAGATGCCGAGGCCAGACAAATAATTAGGGTAACCGCCACCATCGCCAGCGGGCGGATAAAACGGTTTTTCTTCCTTGCTCCCGCTAGGTTAACTGCACGGGTTCGTGCCTTGGCCGCGGCCTCGCTGACCAGTCCGCACCACAGCAACGCGAGGAAGAAATAGGCACCTCCTGCCCAGCGCGCTGCCGGGACTAGCTGAGATCCCCAGGCAATCGCTACCACCAGACTAATAGTGGCGGGGACTAGCGCCACCCAAGGCCGGCGGGAAGCCGCGGCTAATCCTGCTAGTAGCGCGGTAATTAGGCAGGTGAGGAAGGGTAGCACCGCTGCTCCCCCGGCTGCACTCAGCGGCAAGGGTGCCGTGAGAGTATCTCGCCAGCAGGTCACCGCGGAAGTCACTAGCAGTTGCAAACCGGATAGAGTGGGGTAAAACTTTCGCCCCAAGGGATCAGTGGCCGCCAGAGTGGGGCCAAAGAGCAAATACACCCCTAGTAACAAGGTTAAAATGGAGACTACTCCCAGGTGCCAGCGGCGGCTAACCAGGGCTACTAGGCAGCCTAAAAGCGCTCCGCTGCTGGCCGCTATTGCCCCGGTGAAACCTACAAATGGCAAAGAAAACAGGTAACAGGGAACGACTAGGAGCAGCAGGGAGCTCAGGCTCACAATCTCGGATCTTTTCACGCTAGACTCCCCCCGCTTAATGCCGGCGGTAGCTGCGAGAGCTCCCCAATATTTAGCAGCCTACGAGAGGAGGCTCCTCGGCGGGTTAAGGTAGCGCCGGCATCAGCGCGAATACCGGTAGTAGCCATATCGGCAGCCGGTAACAAACAGATTTGTTGCAGTCGGCGCATATTTACTCCCGGCCCGCAGATTAGGGAACACACCGAAGCCTGCGCTTCATGAGCTAGCGCCCAGCGCACCAGGTGGCGATAGTCTGGGGCGCCCTCTGCGGGCTGCACTTCGGTTAGAAAATCTAGAACTGCCCGGGCAGTGGCCGCTTTCAATACGGTTTTCCCCGCATAAAGCGTCAGGGGCTGCCCACTGGACAGGGAGGATACTGCCAGGGAGGCCGCTGCCTCTACCGCTAATTCGAAGTCTGCTTCCCGGTAGTTTTCTCGTTTCAAATCCAACACAATCAAATGGTGGGAGCGGCGGGTCTCGAGGTATTGCCGCATCATTAACTGACCGGTATGGGCAGACATTTTCCAGTGAATATGCCGGCGATCATCCCCACTTTCATAGGGACGCAAGGCATGAAACGCCGCATCTGAACTGGTTATGACCTGCGAGGTCGCTCCCTCCATATCTCGGGAATAGCCACTTAAAGCCCCCAGGGCGGAAGTGAAGTTGGGATACACATATACGTCTTGCGATTCCGGCCAAGACCGCACCCGGCGGATTAATCCCAAAATATCTTCCCGCACCGTGCGGGGCGGCCCCACCACAATCTTTTCTCGCCGTCTGGTTTGCAATTGAAATTCCCGAGTGAAACTCTTGCCGGAACGCAAAGTAGGTACCGCAATATCGGCTTGTTCGGTTCCCAGCGGCAGCTCTATTTTCAGCGCCCGCACCGCGCGGCGCCCATTGTTGGTCGCCACCGCGCGTCCTATTAGCTCTTGCCCTTTGCGGAGCCGATCTTGCGCTACCGTTACCCGCAGCGCCAGCTCACCTCCGCCCCAGGTTTGCGCTACCGCCGCCAGCAGCGCCAAGAGCGCGGCAAACATAATGGCCGCAGCTTCCGCCCAATCCCATGCCAGGTAGGCACCCAGGCTAGCCAATCCCCCCAACAGGACTAACCGCCCCAAACCGGTGAGCGGAATTTTGCGCAGAGCAGTAAGGTAGGTACTCGAGCGCGCCTGTTTCCAGGCTTTATTTCCGCTTTTTAGCGCGGTTTTTAGCGCAGTAGTGGTGGTTTCGGAAAGTTTCATTATTTAGGCCTGCGAATCCACTGGCGGAGGTACCTCGTTTAGTGCCCGCTCAACTACGCTTTGCGCGGTTGCTCCTTCGAAGAGGGCGTCGGCGTCCATAATAATCCGGTGCGCCCAAACCGGTACTGCCAGGGTCTTAATATCATCCGGCAACACATAGTGGCGCCCTTGGGAAGCCGCCCACACTTTGGCCATCCGCATCATCCCGATAGTCGCTCGGGTTGAAACCCCCAGGTTAACCGCATCATCCAAGCGGGTCGCTTCCGCGAGTTGCTGCACATACCGGGTAATCTGCCCGTCGACGTAGTTTCGCAGTCCTAGCTGTTCCCAGGTAGCGATTTCATCGGATTCAACTACCGGTTTTAGATCCTTCGATAAATCCGGTTGGGCGGCACCGGAAAGAATCTTAATAGCGGTTTCTTGGTCGGGATACCCGAGGGAAATTTTTATCAGGAAGCGGTCTAGCTGCGCTTCGGGAAGTTTATAGGTACCTGCCTGCTCTACGGGGTTTTGGGTGGCGATCACCAGGAACGGTGATTCCACCGGGTGCACCACTCCATCTACGCTGACTTGCCGCTCTTCCATCACCTCTAGCAGGGCAGATTGGGTTTTGGGGCTGGCCCGGTTGATTTCATCCGCCAATACGATATTGGCGAAAATCGGTCCGGCGTGAAAATCCCATTCTTTAGTTTTCTGGTCATAGACGGTCACTCCGGTAATATCGGTGGGCAGCATATCGGGAGTGAACTGAATCCGGCTATGGGAGGCATCCACCGAGGCAGCTAGCGCCCGCGCCAGGGCGGTTTTCCCAGTTCCGGGCGCATCCTCTAATAGGACGTGTCCGCCTGCGAGGAAAGCCGCTAACACTAGGCGCACCTGGTGTCCTTTGCCGAGTATCGCCTGATCAACATTTTCGGCTATCTGCGCGAAACGGGTGGCGAACTCAGCAGCTTCGGCCTGTTTCAGGATCATATTGCGATCTCCTTTTCGGTTTTCCGGGCAAGTAAATCCTGCCCGCTAAGACGGGATTTTAGATATTTATCGCCCCCAAGGGCGCGTAGCGGCGACGGGAAATCCGAGTACCGGCAACAGGTTCCGGTTGCCGGAGTGGTCACCGGCAGTTCTATTAGGGGGGTCAGGTGCGGCCACAGCGGCTTTGAAACTGGCAGCAACGGGGTCAGCTGGTACCAATTTTGCAGGTAGGACATCGATGCCAGCGGCTCACTAAAACTAGAGTTAGTGCTATAGGGATCAGGGGTAGCCTGCAGGGTCGAGATATCCAGTTGCTGTCTAGCTACTCGGGTTCCTTCGGGCATTATTTTGAGATCCGCCGTGATTTTCCAGGTCTGCCCCGGTTGTAGCTCTTTAAGCGTGATCCACCATCCAGATCCCGCCATCATCTGGGTTTGATATTGATAGTCGGCGAGAGTTGCTCCCCCCGGTCCTGACCCAGAAACCGCCAGTTCCAAGGAGTTAATATCCCAGGTTTCCAAGCCGGAAACATCTACTTTTATCACCGTTCCGGTTGCAGATCTGCGGTTTGCCAGCTCTACCATAGCGGTAATCTGGGGATTCTCCTGTGCTCCGAGATTAGCTTTTAGTGGCTTATATGCACCTTTGTTATACCTAAAATCGCAGGTGTATTCGACTTTCAGACCATTTTTTGCCCGCGGATCCTTAAACTGGAAAGTTCCATCTTCTGCTACCGGGTTTCCCGCTACCCTGGTGGCCTTACATTCTCCGTTATCTCCGGCAGGAGCCTCCGCCCCCTGCAAATACACTCTGGCTAATTTAGATCCGGCGCGCTCTAAAGTAGCGCTGACTGCACTTTCGTTGAAGGAACCGAAAGTTTCGAAGTCACCAGTTGCCGCCGGCCCCGCCTTGGTATTGACCGCGTACACACTAAATCTATGGGGGCCGCCAGGAAGATCTTTAGCTGGATAAGTGGTACCTTTAACTTCCCGAGCACCGCCACCATCTATAGTCACCACATAGTGATCTATCGGAGACCCCCCGTTAGTACTGGGTGCCTCCCAAGTAAGGGTCGCGGTTCCCGCTGTCTTTCCGATGGTGCCTCTGGGATTGCCGGGGGCGCCGGGCGTAACCTCTACCTCTATCGGTGGGGAAGCCCCCGAGGGCTTAGAATCCCCCACCCGGTTAGTGGCTATCACCGTAAAGCTGTGGGTCTTCCCCGGTTCCAATCCCGGGAAATCTACCAGCGTTGCCCGGGAGGTGACCGTTTTCCCGGAAACCGAATCGGTGACTTTATAACTAGTGATGGGAGCACCGTTAGCCGCGGGGGCAATCCAACTGATGGTGGCGGTAGTGGATTCGCTGACTTTAGCGGTTACCGCGGTAGGAGCATCAGGCGTAGACAAAACGCGGATCCGGGAAGTACCGGTTACTTGGCGATCTGGATCATTACTGGCATCTTGCAAAGTGTAGGAAACCACCAGGTCACCTTTAAAACTGGCTGCCGGGGTAACTTCCAGCTGAGTTCCGGAGGCCAAAGCCTGTCCGGCTCCTTGCACTATGTTCGGTGACCCCACGGTTTTCAAGGATTTTCCGGGATAGGGGTTGGTAGCGTAGCGACTTAAATCAATGCTGAGAGTCTTTCCGGATTCGCCCTCTAAATCAATGGCGGTCACCTGGATCAAAGGACGAGTAGAGCTGACCACCCGCACCGGGATTTTCCCGATAGTAGGCCCGGAGCCGTCCTCCACCGTGGCTTCGATATAGCCGGCGTCTCCTTTAGCTTTACCGGCTTCGGCCGCAACTGAAAGCCGGCTGCCACTAAGCGAAGCTTTAATACCTGCGGGAACCGCTCCGAGGCGGTAACGCATTTTCGCGGGATCATCCCCATCTTCATCGCTAACCATATCTGCCAAGTTAACGCTGACTGCATCTTCGCCCGCAGCTACTTCTATGCGCGTGGGGGTGAAAATTGGCGGGCGATTGCTAGTGGGTTTCACCTCGATGGGCAGGGTTAAAGAGGCGCTGAGGGCGGAAGAATCATTCGCTTTCCCGTCGCTAACCTGCATCACCAGGGAAGTTTTCCCAAAGAAATCAGGATTGATGTTTACTTGGAAGGAATCGTCTCCCGATATCTTTACTCCGCCGGTAAATCCGGCCCCCAAGGTAATGGCTTTCGCGGAATGGATATGCGGGGTACGCGCCTTGCGGGTAATCACATAGGAAGCTAAATCAACGGTTAGAGTCTCGCCAGATTTGGCTTTTATGGGGATAGTGTCGGGGTCGATATAGGGCTTTTGTTCGGATACCCCAGGGACGTTAACTATGGCATTGGCACTCAATCCGTCCTGGTCGGTAACGGTATAAAGCACCAATTGACGCTGGGAGGGCGCGGGAATTATCAGCTTTTGCCCTTTGACGCTCACTCCTTTTTGCTGGCAGCTAACCGTGAGCGCGGCGCCATCCCCATCCGGGTCAATATCATTGGCGAGGACGTCCACTTCAATGGGGTCACCCACTTTCCGTCCCCCCTCTTTCGCAGTCACCAGGTCATCGGCGGCCTCGGGGGCTTGCAAGGGGGCAAAGGGGTCTACCTGTACGGTTGTAATCGAGGTGTCCTGTCCGCCCCGCCCATCGGTGATGGAGTATTGAATCCCGTAGGAGTCGGCTTTCTTGGGGGTGGTAAGCACTACCGCATTTTCGCGGGCAGCCACTTTCACGCTATCCCCGGGACTTTGTAGTGATTCTGAGATCAGGCTAACCCCGTCACCGTCGGGGTCAGTATCGTTAGCAGTCACTGCTACGGCGAGGGGGCGGTTCGGCCGTACTCGCACCTCATCCGGGTTGGCCTGCGGGTTTTGGTTCAGACTGGCAGCGGGAGCCACCCCTACCTGCACCCGGGCAGTTCCTTGTTTCCCGAAACGATCTTCCACGATATAGCTGAAAGTATCAGTCCCAATTTTTCCAGCTATTGGCTGGTAGTTGAGCCAACTGGGGCCAATATCTACTACCCCCATCTTGGGGGCATCGGCGATTCCTACCAGGGATACGGAATCTCCGTCAGGGTCAATATTGGTCAGATCAACCGGTATCCGGGTGGCTTGCCCTGAAATCGCCCTCCCGGTCACTACCCGGGGTTCGGGAGCAGAGTTATCGGAGGCATTCGCCGGTTTTATCTCTACCTTTACCCGCGCACTGGCTTGGTTTTGGTTGGTGTCTTTCACCGTATAAGTGGCTTCATATTTTCCCGGTTTTTTCGCCAGGAAACGCACTTGATTGCCGGTGACGAAGAACTTTCCGGCTTCCGGCGGAGTGGAGGTGGTTAATTTCGGGTCGACTTTTAGGGTCAAACCCACCGGGGAGCGATCATTGGCCAGCACATCAACGGTAGCTACGTCCCCTACTCGCCCTTTGGCTTCATCGGGTTTTGCGGTGGGAGGTGTAGTGGCCGATTGAGTGGTTACCGGGATAACTGTAACTACCCCTTCGGCGCTTTCATGCCCATTTGACACCTGGTATTTCAAGGTTTCGGCTTTAGTTATTCCGCGGGGAGCCGTGATATTTAACAGCGAATGATCCATCACGGTTGCCCGCAGGGGTGAGGACGCGCCCACGGTTACTGCCTGGGTGACCAGAACCTCTCCTGCGGGATCGGAATCGTTGGCGAGCACATCAGTTAATACCTGCCCCCCTACCGGCAGTACCGCCATATCGTCTTCTACCACCGGTTTTCCACGTTTTCCAGAGGAGGCGACGTCAACACGGATAACTCCGGTGGCAGTGGTTGGCCCATCGGAGACCGTGTAGGTCAAGTAGTAGATTCCTTCTTGATCTGAACGGAAGGATAGCGTTCCGCCTGCCAAATCCGGGGTTACTTGCGGTCCGGCACGCTCAATATTTACCCCCGCCAGGGTCAAGGGATCTCCATTGGCATCGGTGTCGTTAGCCAGGGGACGAATGGTGATGGTACTTCCTGCCCGGGCGAACGCCATATCGCCGTTGGCTTCCGGCGGCACATTTCCGGCGGCGCGCACATCCACAATCACGCGCCCCGAAATTTCTTGCCGCCCGTCGGAGACCAGTACTTTTACTTCTTTTTTCCCCACCCCGCTGGCCTGGTTGCGGATTACTAAGGTGCCTTCTTGGCGGTATTCCACCTGGTTGTCGCCGTTAGAAGCAGCGCCCGATAAGAACACCGGGTCTCCATCGGGGTCAGAAAAGGCCGGGAGCGCGTTGTACTCGATTTGTTTTCCAGATTCGACCACTACCGTGGGTACCCGTTTTTGTACCGGGGCAGAATTTTGCGGCTCCGGGGTGATCTTTACGGTCACGTTGGCGGTATCGACGCCTCCGCGACCATCTTTCGCCTGGTAAGTAAAGTTTACGGTTCCGGAGGCGGCGGCGGGCAGCTCGATCCGCAACGCGGCACCTCCGCGTATTGATTTGACTTCGCCTTGGCTGACCGGGCCTAACACTTCGGCGGTTAGTAAATCGCCATCGGTATCGGAATCATTTTCTAACACCGGCAGGGTGGTTATTTTTCCCGGCCGCGCCCCAAAACTATCGTCACGAGCCACCGGCGGGGTGTTTTCTTTCTGCCGATCTTTTTGCGCTATCTGTTCGGTTATCTGGGGAGAATCTTCGCGCTCCTCTTGTTTCTTTAACATGGTGGAGATTTCGTCCCAGTTATCTACCAGTTCCATGTTTTTGTCCGCTAACCATACTGCCCCATCGGTGGTGTCATTCAGCACCACCAGGTCGCGGTTCTTGCGAAACACCGGGGTTTGAGCAGTTTTCAGTCGTGTCAGTTCTTGGGTGGGGCGATAAACTTTCCCCGCGCATTCGCGCACAAATTTTCCGCTCCCAGCCCAGGCACCATACACACAATGGGCTTTTACTGCAGGTCGTGCCGGTTTTCCGGCGCTTCCTCCCGAGGGAATCTCCGTGGTAGCCCCGCTGGAGAGATTTACTTTGATCAGTTTGTCTTGGTCTGCGAGTAGGGCATAGGGCTTTGCGGGTCCGGATTCTTGCAGCGCCAACTGAGAACCAGATACTTTTATTCTTTTCCCGCTGGGCAGGTACAGCACCCCCTGCGCACTGTCGAGGGCGACTGCTTGTTTCCCAATCCCCGCCACTTCCAATTTGGCGTTCACCGGAATCTGCGGAATTTGTACCCGTTCATCTTTCCAAAGTTTTCCTTCTTTGGTGACGGTCACTAACTCTTTGCTAGTCGGAGAGACCAGGAAGAATGTCCCCTTTTCCCCTCCTGCCAGCTGGGCGCCTCGCAGGGAACGCACCGTAGCATTGGCGCGGTTACGCTCTTGAGACAGCAGGGATTGTCCGGCCCACAGCAATCCGGCTTCGGGGTCCAGGATTGCCAGGTTCGAGCCGGATTGGGCAATTTGTTGTCCTTTCCCCAGGGAAGAGGAAGTCTCTAGCCGTACTTTCTTGGGGTCAATTTTTGCGGCTTCGCTGGCTGCTAGATTTTGAAAGTTAACGTTCTCCCCTGCCTGGGTAACGTCAAACTGTCCAGTTTTGGAGCGGACTGCCCCATCTAAGGCGCGGGAGGGAAAATTTAAATGCCCCACCAGGTGTTGGGATTGATTAGTTACCCAGATTCCGCCGTCATTAAGGTCCACCTGCGCCCGGGTGATACCGGGATGCTGCCAGGCAAGATAGGCAATTACCAGGCTGAGAACCGTGAGGACCGCCAGGGAGACTTTGCGCAGTCGAGAGCGCATTTTCGCGCTCTTCTGCCGCCGCGCTCGAAAACTGGAATAGTCAGTACTGCCGGTTCGGTACTGTGAGGATTCGCTTTGCCTCTGGGAAGGGCGAGATGAGTGCCGAAAGCGCCCTTTGCTTTCCCGCGACTCATTTCCCCGCGACCTGGCCACAGCGATGCCCTCTTCTCATCATCTTTTCCCCGCCAACCTGGGAAAACATTTCCGCGCAGGTGGGGAACTAACCTGCAAGTGATTACCAATTAATGAGTCTACTAAACTTCGGGTCACTACCACCGCTTTTGGCACGTTTTCCACAGCTATCGTTTTTGACACTGCCGCTTCTACAGAGCTGCCAGGGAGGGTGCTTACGCGTCTCCGCCTGGCTATTAGACCGCGAGTAACTGCCGCGCCTATCCGGGGTGTTATTAGGGAATAGTGCCGCTGCAGGCTAAGTTCTTGGTGCAGCTTAACCGGAGGGAGATAGTTTTCTCTTGTCCGGTGCGGAAAGTTACCAGGTAGCGACTACCCACTTCATTTACCACTCCTTTTTCCGGCAGGGTCACTTTTTTCCCTGCCGTTTGCGCGCTGAGGAAGGCCGCGGTTTCGCTACTGCCTACTAATTTGGCTACTTCGGCCTGGTCACTCCGAGTGAGCGCTGCTGCAATTTTTCGCCCCTGCGTTTCAATCTGTTCATTAGCGGCTCTATTGCGCGCTTCGCTCTCCACCCAGGTATGGAAGGTTTTAGCCCCCCACGCCAGGCAGAGAGCGATCGCGACTATCTCTAGGGCAATAAGGACACGCCAAAGACCGCGATGGGTCGTGGTCTTCCCCGGCATGATTTCCCCTATCGCTGCAGCTATTTCTGGCGCCGCCGCGCCGCTACTAGGACGCTTCCTGCGGCTAGCGAGGCAATGCTAGCTATTAAGACTCCCCAGCTACTCACGCCCGTGTCTTTCAAACGGGGAGCAGCTTTCTTGCTCTTATTAGGTTGCACTGCGGTTCCATATTCCACGATCTGGGTCTTGGCCGCGGTCTTGACTACGTCTCCGGTAGCTTCATCTTTGACGATCTGTTCGGCACCGCTGGCATCTAGGTAGAAGTACTTGAGCATGGGGGTCACTTCACTTCCCAGGACTCCCTGCTGCACAATCCGCTCTTGCCCTTTCGCTAGTTTGGGGTTAGCGCGGCGCTCTACCTTAAAGGGGAGAGCCTTCTTGGCCTGGTATGTCTTTTTCTGCAGCTTGGATTTCAGCTCAATCTCCCAGCCATCGAGATCATTGCCGGTGACATTTAGCGAATAGTAGGGCGCAGCCGCCACCTCTTTGTCCAGGAACTGTACTTTTAGGAAGTAGTCCCTGTTCTTGCCCACATACTGGTTCCAAATCTCGAACCTATCTCCGCCAGGAGTTAGCCGCCGGAGAACTTTCTCCCCTTTCCGGTTAGGCAGAGTAAGCATTGAGAATTTCTTCCCGTCCTCGAAATTGAATACTCCCTCAAACTCGGTCACTCTCCTGTTCCCAGAGCCGTAATGTTTGCGTTGCTCGCCCTTCTTCTGTACATCGTAACTGGCCGCTACCTTTAGCTTGCCTTCGTGCCAGGGCGCAATCATCCCCGTCAACTTGGTATTATTTACGTCCTGATTCGCCTGCTGCACAAGCGAAATCCAATGGGTGTCCCCTTCTTCCAAAAGGTTCGCAGAACCCTTAACTCTTCCCCGGACATCCTCACCATTCACAGACCAGTAAGCTTCAATATTGTTGAGATCTGTTGGCTTCGCTAAGTTAGTATAGGTCGCGTCTCCTTTGAAGTTTTCTACCTCTTGCAGGGTTATCTTCTTGATTTCGCAATAATTTATCTCCGGGGTAAGGCGACGGGACCAAAAATTCTCGATTTCCCCAGTTTTCTTATTTTTTCCGCTGAGCCTGAGTGAAAAGGAGATTTTGCCGGCAGACTTTCCCGCTTGCTCCGGGTTGCAGGCTTTTTTCGCATCGGCAGGTTCGGCGTAAGTAGTCCAACGGAGACCAATATTAAGAGTGCCGTCACCGTCGGCAGCGGTGGCGCTAGGGCCGGCGGCCACAATCCCAACGGCAGTAAGTGCTATCGCCAGCAAAGTTACGAGGACGCCCCCGAGCTTACGCGGCATCGCCTTAGCGATTACAGAGTTCAACTTATTTCCTTCCCTCAACGCGGAGCTGGTCAACCGGGTATTTTACGGTTCCCAGCTCCCAGACCGCTCTGATTTTTCCGCGAGTAGCGGTTTCCGAAATAGCAGCCTGTTTGCTTTCTTAACTATTCGTGAATAGTCTTTCAGATACATTACTGCACTGCAACCGGAATATCGCCTCTACCTGCAAATACGCTTAACTATGAATGTAGGCACATAGAAATCCATTGCAATCCCTCCCCCATTTACATAAAATGAAATAGTGCTAATCAAGAAAAAAGTTTCCTCCGTTTTTCAGTTCCTAGCCACCCTCGCGACCCTCGCGGTGATTGTGGCGCTGGGTTCAACCAATCCGGCAGCGGCCGAAGGCGTGACCACCTGGGACGATCTAGTGGCTAAAGCCGCTTCCGGGCAAAATGACCTGACTGTCACCGGCAACCTCACCCTGGATGAGCAGTCACAACCGCTGGTAGTTCCTCAGGGCGCAAAGCTCACCCTGAAGGGAGCGGGCACAGTTACCGGAATTAACAAGACGGCAGTGGAAGTGAAATCCGGCGGGAAACTGAACCTGGCCGGTCCCTCCTTCACCAAGGCACAGTTCACGGTAAACGGAGACTTAAACTTTAGCGCCGGATCCATCCACGATTCCGACCCCGCCGGTCCGGTGATTTTCGTTAATGGCGGCAACTTCACCATGAGCGGGACTGCCGACTTCTCGAAGAACACCACCCCAGAGGGGAAAGTAGCTAACGCTGTCACTCCCGAGGGTGTAGATGCCAAAAAGTTAGCTCCCATCACCATCTATAACGGGAAGGCCAGCATCAATGGCGGAACTATTAAGGCTAATCAAGGCGTCCTTAGAGGTGGAGCCCTGGGACTCTGGGGAAGTGAAGAAAAACCCGCCATCCTTAACATTAAGGCCGGCGAAATCTCTGATAACAGCGTTCAGCATTCCAGATCTAACGGATATGGCGGTGCCATCTTTGGTGATCACACTAATGTAAATATCTCGGGTGGGAACATCCACGACAACTTCACCGAGCGTGGAGGCGCACTAGCCCTGGAACACGGATCGCTGGTAATGAGCAACGGAAACCTACATGATAACAAGGCTAGCCGCGACTTCTCCGGTAACGGCGGAGCCTTCTATTTAGATGATTCAAAATCTCAGATTTCGGGCGGTACTTTCAAAAACAATGCGGCTAATGGTTTCGGCGGAGCGTTAGTTACCCTCGGCGGCAACCACACCATCGACGGTGGAGACTTCCGCGATAACCAGGCACAAAAATGGGGCGGCGCCTTTCTCGGCAATGGTGGCAAAATAACTATCAATGGCGGTT
Source organism: Varibaculum cambriense DSM 15806 (assembly GCF_000420065.1). Taxonomy (GTDB): domain Bacteria; phylum Actinomycetota; class Actinomycetes; order Actinomycetales; family Actinomycetaceae; genus Varibaculum; species Varibaculum cambriense. The sequence goes on from NZ_ATUF01000002.1 coordinate 250,569, forward strand.
CATTTACCGGAAACAGTGCCGGAACATCCGGAGGTGCTGCCGCTTTTGGCGGTAAAGCGGAAGCCACAATTAATGCCGCTTATTTCTCGGAAAACAAATCCGCAGGCTTTTGGGGTGGCGGTGCCATTTATAATGACAAGGGTTCCCACCTCACCATCAATAATGCCTTGATCAGGAATAACACGATTAAAGATGCATTTTTAATCGGCGCCGGGAAACACCCCATCAGCCAGCAAGGCGGTGGGGTCTGGAACTGCGATACTGGCCACACTACTCTCCACATCACTAAGGGAGTAGCTCTGTTTGGCAACACCGCACCAAATAGGGGTGATTTAAGGGGAGCCGGTGACGATTTTGTCAGTATCACCAAGCATAAATACGAGAAAGATTTCGATGGCGGACGACCTGTTTCCATTAGCCCCCGAATGCTAGGAGGCGGGCAGCGCCTCTGGTATCAGGATGGATCTATCTACAGCTACCACTCCAACTGGGCGCCAGACAGACAGCTTCCTCGATATAAAGAGGGCGGCAAAAACACTCGTATCCCGTACGACCAGGAAATTAACGAAAATAAAGCATACAAGTCGCTGCCCAGTGAAGACTCAAAGCAACTCGCTGAAAAACTCGCCCGAGTAATTATCGAAAACAATACTGCTACTGGTACAGGCATCAGTGGCGGGGGAATAGCCAATAACGGCGATTTGTTTTTCGGCAAGTCCGAAAGGTGGAAGCTTCAGGTGAAGAAGGCTTGGCAAGGCGATGACCCGGAGCAGCGTCCCACCAAGATAACCCTGGACGTGCTAGTCGGCGGTTATAAGGTCGACCAGGTGGAACTGAGCAAAGAAAAGAACTGGACGGCCACGCTTGAAAACTTCCCCGATCCCGACACCCTGCTCGATGCGAAGACCGGCGAGAAACTGCCGATTACTTTCAGGGAACACGACGGAAGTGGCAATCAGCTGGATGGCTACCAGCTCGTCGTAGACAATGGAACCAAAGACCAGAAAAATCTGACCTACACGATTTCGGTAGTCAACAAGATGCCCACCAAGGTCGAGGTAGTTAAGAAATGGGCGAACCCGGATGGTACTTGCCCAGCAGCCGCCCAGATCGAGGTAAAGCTGCTAGCAAACGGGAAAGCAACCGATAAGAAGCTCACTCTAAACGCTGCCAACTCCTGGAAAGGCAAGTTCGAGGATCTGCCGAAGTATGTTGACGGTAAACTCGCCGAATACACCGTTTCCGAGGTAGAAATCAAAGGGTACCGCAGCGAAGTAAGTGGTGACGCCACCAAGGGATTCACGGTTACCAATACTTGTACGGTTCCTCCGCCAGGACATACTCCTCCGCCCCCGAAGAAGACTCCCCCACTGCCTCGTACCGGCTCTGGAATTAGTGCGGCTCTAGCGCTGGGGATCTTGGCGCTCGCTGCCGGAGTTGTGCTGGTGCGCCGCCGGCTGCAAAACGGCTAAAACAGTTCAGATTCTGGCAGTGATTTACGGGTCAAAAGCCCTACAGGCGTAGACTGCCGCTATGGCTGCGGAAAGAAGCGATAGCGGTGGCTACTCCCGGGGAGACCCCGAATATCGGCGCATTGAACTCGCGCTATTTATTGCCGCGTTCGTCAGTTTCGCGCAAATGTACGAAACCCAGGTGTTACTGCCCGAAATCTCGGAGCATTTTCACCTAGATCCTTCGGCTGCGTCCCTGACGGTTTCCCTGACCACCGGAGGCTTAGCACTTGCCTTATTCCTGGTCGGCCCCTCCTCCTAACGGCTGGGGCGCAGGCCAATAATGCTGACCTCAATTTTGGTAACCTCCCTGGTGGGCATGATCCTCGGCTTTGTCCCTACCTGGCATCTGTTACTCGCCGGACGTTTCCTGCAAGGTCTAGCGGCTGCCGGTCTGCCCGCAGTTGCGACCGCCTACCTGGCCGAGGAAGTGTGCGCCAAGGATTTACCCCGGGCAGCTGGGGTTTATATCGCTGGCACCGGCCTGGGCGGTCTTTTCGGGCGTATCCTCAGCGGCGTCATCTCCCATTTCCTGCCCTGGCATTGGGTGTTAACCGTGATTGGCGTGGCCGGAGTCTTATTCTCGCTGTTAGTCTGGCGGCTGTTGCCTCCCCAAGAAAACTTCCAGAAGTCTCCCCCGGGCTTAAAAACCTTGATCGCCCACACCAAAGCGGTGTTCACTGAGCCGGGATTAGCCTTGTTATTCCTGATTGGCGCCCTAACTCTGGGAGCCTACCAGGCGATTTTCAATATGGTGCCCTATCGTTTCAGCGCCGCCCCCTACCTTTTCCCCGCGTGGATAGTGTCCGGGTTCTTCCTAGTCAACGCCTTCGGTTCCCTGGCCGCCTCGGTGAGTGGCAACCTAGTTGCCCACTACGGCAGGCGGCGAGTAATGCCCATGGCGGCGCTGCTGACTTTAATCGGCCTGGTACTGACCATTTTTGAAACCCTGTGGATCGTGATTCCCGCACTGATAGTTTTCGCTATCGGATTCTTTGCGGTTCATGCCACCGCCTCCGGCTGGGTAACCGCCCGCGCCGTGGCGGGAGTGGGTGCTGCCGGGCAAGCCGCCTCCGCCTATTCCATTTCTTACTACCTGGGAGGCTCCTGTTTCGGCACTGTAGGAGGTATCGCCTGGTATCACTGGGGTTGGTCAGGTTTAGTCGCCCTCACCGCCGCCCTGATTGCCCTAGTAGTAGTGTTCGCCCTGCTCCTGAGAAAAATCCCGCCCCTACAAAAATCCGGTTACTAACCTCTTTCCGTACCTGTTCGTGCACTGAGCGTAAAAGTACTCGGGGGACCCCGGTGAGCCTTGCTTCGCTCGGCTCAAGCCCCCTCTCGCATCTTTTACGCTCAGCACACAAGTACGCGAGAGGGATAGGTTTTATCCGAGTAGGCGCGGTGGGCATAAGAAATCGGGGAGAGACTATATCTCTCCCCGATTTCTTGGGCGGGAGGAAAAATATATTCCCCGCGCAAAGCAGAGACTACGGAGCGCTTTTACCGCCCCGTGCCTGAGGATGTATTACCGCTGTTCGCGGCGACGTAGGATTAGGTATCCTCCGGCGAGGCATGCCAGCATGGCACCTAACGCCACGCTAACTTGCGCACCAGTCTTTCCTAGCTTCTTATGCAGGTCACCCGGCTTACCCGGAATCTTGGTACCCGGTTCTGGTTCGTTGGGCACATACAGATAGGCACCATCGTACTGCTGGGTTTCATCCGCAGGATTCTTCCAAATGGTGAAGGTCAGCGGCTCTTCTAGTAGCTTGTAGCCTTTAGGAGATTTCACTTCTTTCAGCTGGTACTCGTACTGGTTTTTCTCGTCGCTAACCAACAGTGACCACCCGAGTTTATCCTGGTCGCCCCTAATGGTGACTTCCCCATTCTTATCGGTAGTGAACCGCAGGGGCTCCGCTTTTTCCTGATCTTCGCTGAGCTTACCGACTACCGGCTGCGGCTCACCCTCAACGATCCGGTAGAGCTCAAACTCGGCGCCTTCCAGCTGAGTGGTCAAGTCACGGGAATCGTGTTTGTGAATAGTGATTCCGGGGTTGGGGGCGCTACCTCCCGCAGCCATCCGCACTGCCACGGAAGCTTCGACCTTGGACTGTTCGTGTCCGACCTCGACCTCGTTACCGTAGTTAACCAGGTCTTTGCCGATTACTTTGGCTTTGTAGGTGACTACGACTTTCTGTTTGTTCGGCACCTGCATAGTGAGCACCCCGTCCTTATACACCGGACGATAATCATAATCGGCGGGGGTCATCTTTAAGGTCTCCGGCTGCAAACGCAGATTTGTCATCTGGTCTTTGAAGTTCGCAGCCAGCGCCCCATTAGCAATATCTAGCGCGCCGGGGTTGATGGTGACCGTAAAGGACGCCACATAGTTGTTACTTAAAGTAGGCTTGTCAGTTAGCTCTTTGGTGAGCGGGGCATACTTGTATTCGGCATCCACAGCTTTCGTGGTCACCGGCCCCCAAGTGGCGGTGTTGCTGACCTTTAAGCTTTCCGGGTTCTTATTGATGGCATCTAGCGCTGCCCGACTAACCGGAATTAGCGAGTAGTCCAGGTAATAGATTGATTTTATTTTGCCGTCTGAATCCTTCGGCAACTTATCAGTCTGCATCTCGAAGTTAATCACGCCATCTTGCTGTGTGATCTTTAGGTTCTTTTCGCCGGAAACATTGGGCGCCGGGTCGTCAGCCAGCTTTAACAACTTGGCATCGAACGTGTCAGTAATCTGGAAGGCATCTTTTTCATATTTATCCAGTCCTTCTAGGCGTAGCCGGTAGTTGAACACCGGATAGTCAACCCCGCCGATTTCCTTGAATTTAATGCCGTTGAAGGTTTTGTGAATACCTTCGGGATCCGGGGTTGCCGCTGCCGAGGCGGTCCGGTCAATTTTATTGGCGGTAGCTTTCACCCGGTTTACGTGCCGGTAGAGGCTCTCGTCACCGGCGCGGTAAGCCTTTACCCATTCCTGGTCGTTGGTGGTAGTGAAAGTGACCTTAACCGTGCGCTCGATGGGCTTGCCATCTTTATCTGTTTCGGTGTTTTCCAGAAGTCCTTCTACTTGTTGCTCTTTATTTTTGAAGAACTTAATGGTGAACCCTTTTTCCGGGTTCTTTTCGTCTTTCACGAACGTCCAACCCTCGCCCGGCAACAGACCCTCGACCTTGATATCTTTTTCAGGATGTTCAGGGTCTTCAGGAATAAACTTGTCCTGGAAAGATTTGTCGCCACTCTTGGCCGCGGGCAGAGTATCCGTCAATACTAGGGAGTCATAGCCCTGCGGCACCACATTGACGGCCACCTCCCAAGTAACCTTTTCTGGATTGGCGGAAAAGGCTTTCTTTTCAACGTTAAAGATATGGGGAGGATTGAGGCCGACGGTGGGGGCCACCACTTCCTCCGGGGCACTCGTATTATTAGGAGTACGGCTGGAAGCACCGTTCTTCACCGAAGTCGGCACAATCTGCTTGGTGACATCTACCTTAGTGGTGTAGGTGATTTCGTAGCTAGAGTTTGCCGGGTCAGTATCGGGCAACAGATATGACCACTCGAACTGTTTATTCAAGTCTGTGATTCCAACGTCTGCCCATTTAATTAATTTCGCGGGTTGCTCAATAGAATTCCCGTCCGCGTCTTTTCTACCCTTGTTTACCACGACCGTAATGCCGTCTCCCGAGTACTTCATCATCTTTTGGAATTCTTCGGGAATGGAGTCCTTGACAGTATTACCTGCCACTTTCAGCTTCCAGTACTTATTAACGTCCAGTGTCCAGGACTGCTCGTAGATTCCGGACTTAGGAGCCGTTTCTTTAGCTGCACCGGTATTCTTGGTGATAGTACCGATCTTTAGCTTATGCTCCAGGTCATTAGTGGTCTCTTTGGGGGCGGGAATCTGGTCAGAAACCACGTTTGCTTTATTGGTGGTCTGCTCTGCGGTGCCGGCCTTGTCCGGATCGATCTTGGAGTAATCAACGCTGGCGGAGTACTCGACCGTGACCCGCTCCCCGTGCGTCATCTTCGGAATGGTCAGCTTAAACCCATTATTTTCAAAGACCGGTTGCCCAGGTTTGGGGGCTTGCTTATTCGAGGACTTGATCTTGAATGCTTTCGGGTTTTTGTCCAGGTGAAGCGCGGTGTCGTCACCTTGGATCTCGTCAGAAATCACCACATTTTCGTTAGTGTTTATGGAGTTAACAGTCAGGGTGTAGAACACTTTCCCGGCAGCAAAATCATGGCGTGCACTCTTGGTGATAGACAGGTCAGGATCGTTAGAAATCACCACATCCATATGGACGCCATTTTTCAGGTCGATCTTGGAGGCATCTTTATCGAACTTTACATCCAAGGTGACAAAGAACTTGGCCTGTTGGGACTCTTTTAGTTTCTGATTATCAGCTAACTTTACATGGATTTTATTGTCTTTTGTTACCCAAAAGATATTGCCCCCAACGTTTTCCCCCTGAGCGTCGATAGTGAACTCCAGCGGATTTTTGGTGGGAAAAGCCTGCAGCGCGGCAGGTAAAGCGTAGACGAGTTCTTTAGCGCTAGGTATTTGCCCTGCATCACCCGGCACCTCTTCGAAACCCAGTTTTAGCTGGTAGGGAGTATCTGGGTGGACTTTATATTTCCCTTCCTCATCTTTCTTAAGTTCAGCGCCACCGTATGACAGCGTCGCATCATCAGTCAGGAACTTGGTGAGGTCAAAAGTGTCGCCTGCTGGATCCGGAGCAGGCGCGCCCGGTGTATTCGCGGGACCTGATTGCTGCGTCGGGCTTGCGGGAGTAGTGCCCTCGCCCGGCGAGGTCGCGGGGGCGCCGGCAGGGGTAGGCGAAGTAGTAGTGACAACGGGATCGCTGGTTGTCTGCGCGGGCGTGGAAGTACCATCCTCACCAGGCTCGGCATAGCTGACCCCGGCTTGCGGCCCGAACCCCAGCAGCAGCGTAAACGCTAACAAGGGAAGCAATAGTTTTAAGGCACGATACTTCCTTTTTTGCCCCATTGCACGAGTGGATCCCGTTTTCATACTTATCTCTCCCTAAGTTAATGCGGCTATTTCCCCTGTTCACAGCGATTAAGCCGCATTAATTATGTTCTCATATACCACCCTACTATATACCCTCTACCTTTAGAAATACAGAGAAACATTTTATTTCCCAAACGCTTTTTGATGCTAAAAAATAGCGACTTCACGTTTTTTACTTCACCGCCCTAACCTCAAGTTTCCCGGGAGCCATCCCAGCCACCCTAGCCGCCCTCAGAACTCCAGTGCCCGCCCTCCCCACGTAGCTTCGCGCACCTTCATTTACAGCCACAGAGCCCCCAAGACATCTGAACCACCCGCCCCCCTTATTTCGCGCTGGAGGGTGCTTCTGTTCCGGGAGGGTGAAAACGTCACCCCTCACCACCTCACATAACAAAACCCCATACGAAATTACCCTCCAGCGATAAAAGCACCCTCCACAGATAGCGAAATCAGCTAATTTGTCGCCCCACCCCCCAACCGGGAGGCGATTTGGCGGCGGGAGCAAAATAGAGTTAAGAAAAATAGGAGGAGTTTAAGATGAGCGATTTTGATATTGCGGAGGCCGTAAAAAAGCTAGGTTCCTGGCAGGAGGAAACCTACAAGTGGCTACATCGGCATCCTGAGCTTTCTATGGCTGAAACCGAAACCTGCGATTTTATTTATCAGCAGCTGCAAGATTTTGGTTATCAAACCCAAAAAATCGGTGGCGGCGTAGTCGGGGTACTGCAAAACGGCAGTGGTAAGACCACGCTTTTCCGCGCCGATATCGACGGACTACCGGTAAAGGAAGAAACCGGGCTGGAATACGCCTCCACTATTACTCGGCGTGATAAGAACGGGAATGAAGTACCCACGATGCACGCCTGCGGACACGATGTGCATATTACTGCCGGTCTGGGGGCAGCCCGGGTACTATCCGAGAACCGGCAATCCTGGAGTGGCACCCATGTTGCGCTTTTTCAACCTGGCGAAGAAACCGCTGAGGGCGCAAAATCGATGGTTGCCGACGGGCTCGTGGAGAAAATCCCGCGCCCCGATGTGGCTTTTGGCCAGCACGTCCTCACTGGCCCCATGCCCACCGGTTCCGTTGGCACCCATGTGGGCGCCATCCTCTCTACCGGTGCATCCTTGAAAATTACGGTACATGGTAAAGGCTCGCACGGGTCTATGCCTCACATGGGGGTTGACCCGGTAGTACTGGCCTCGGCGATTGTGCTACGCCTGCAAACTATTGTGTCTCGCGAAATCGACCCTTTTACGATGGCGGTAGTAACCGTAGGTTCGCTGCAAGCCGGTTCCAAGTCGAATATTATTCCCGAACGCGCCACCTTGCTGGTCAATATCCGCGCCTACGATATGCAGGTGCGCAAGCACCTCTTGGCGGCAATTAAACGGATGGTGAAGGCCGAATGCGATGCAGCCGGAAGCCCCGAGCCTGCCGAGTTTGAGCTCTACGATTCCTATCCGCTGACCAATAACGATGCCGAAACCACCAAAACGGTGACTGACGCGTTTATAGCGCATTTTGGATCTGAGCGCGTAGGTGATTGCGGAGAAGTCCCGGCCTCGGAAGATTTCAGCACTATCCCGGATGCGTTCGGGATCCCCTATTGTTATTGGGGATTAGGAGGATTTCGCGAGGAGAATCCGGGGTTCCCCAACCACAACCCCAAGTTCGCACCCATCATGCAACCCACGCTGGCCACCGGAACTGAAGCCGCCCTCGCTGCCATCTTGGCTTGGCTGGGGAAGTAGAGACTTGAGCGCTAACCTATCTAGATAATGGCGTTACCGGGTAGGTAGCTATCGCATACTTTGCGATATCAAAGATCAGGAACTGGTCGTGATCGCAATCGAAATCGGACACAGAAGCCGCATTTACCGCTAGAGACCTGGTTCCCTATTGGGGAGTAATTCGATTAACGATAGGTTTCTCTGCAATATTCTCGGCTACTGGCTTGCTAACAGATGGCGGGCATCGAGGAGTTCTTTTCCTCGCCAGTGGGCTAGACCGCCAAAACCTGGGTGCAGCGGATATCCACTCTTCGATAAATAAGCTTGGATCTGGTGACCTACACAGACGTCCACGCTAATCTCGGGAATTAGCTGCTCGAGCACCTCCATTTTCCAGGGGAATTTCTTGTCACTGCGGCTGCCCCACATCATTCGTCCATCGGTAAAACCGCCTGTTGGAATTGAAGTCTGCCCTGTCCGCCATGCGTATCTGCTCAATGGTCGCTTCATCAACGCCGCACTCACGCAGCAGCTTTTCCTCCGCTTCTTTCCAGATACGCCATTTCCTGTCCTCCCGTCCGTGGTTGTATGCCATTCTTACTTCCTCCAATCAGAATTGATTGAGAGGGCAGAGAAAAGCCCCCTCATCTTCCCAAAGGAAAAAACAAGGGGGCTGAACGCCTTAAATTTTAATTTTCTATTATCTTTCTTAGTTTTATTAGGATTCTGGCTTTGCGTTTGTTTACAACGCTCTGGGTTATGCCCAACCTCGCCCCGACTTCACGCTCGGAAAGTCCGTCAAAAAAATTGCCTGTATCAGCTCCTGTTCACTATCCGACAGCAAAGGCAGGGCGGCTTTCAGCCTGTCCACCATGACCGCATTGACAACGGTTTCTGCAATGTCCACCGCTTCATCAGTGATAAAGTCCAGAGGATTCCCCTCGCTGTCCGTAAATCCGTCGAGAGATAGCAGTCTATTCTTTGTATCTAATTTTTGCAGATAACGCCACCGTTCCTTGTCACGGTAGAAGTCTGTGTATTGCTCCCTCACGACTTCAAGCAGACAGCCTTGAATGGGGATAAACAGCTTGTCCATATAGGTCTGGTCGGATTCCCTGCAACGGCAGAACTCCGTGTAGGATAATTCCACATAGCCGCCACTTTCTCTGATATATACCTTTCTTGGTGCATATTTCACCATAAATACCTCCCATCTGAATTTTTGAAATGTAAAAAATCCAGATGGAGAGGCGGAGAACGACACCGCATATCAGAAACAGCCCTACGGCACTTTCCAACAAAAATCGACAAAAGAAAAACCGCAAAGGCTCTGTGACCTTTACGGTTATAGGAAATAGTAATTCTATTGTATGGAGATTGTACTTCTACTTTCAAGGTGAGAAGTACCGTTGCACTGGCAGAAATTTTTTTAACTGGTTTCCTGCCGTTCTCTGATATGCTATGTATTGATAAATTTTGCTTCGTATGAGCAGATAGATAACTGCCCGAAAAAAGGACATAAAAAAATCCCTCCAAATTTAAAAACAAATTCAGAGGGTAATTTAGGGTATAACAAAATAACCCACCCGAATATCGTTTTTTTATTTGGTGAGTTTGTTCTTTCAAATACGAAACAAAAAGAGCCGATGATTCGTGAATTGTTCCACAATTTCATCGGCTCTGCGTCTTAAGCGTCTGGCTCTTTGATGACAGTTATCTTCAAGTTGTCAACTTTAATCAATCTTTCTTGTCTGCATTTTGGACAATAAAGGGGATAATTCTCCAAAACAGTGTCCTTCCTAATTTTATTACGGGTTTTGCTCCCACAAACAGGACACAATATCCATTCGCATTTCATCATAATTAGTCTCTAATCCTTTCAAATCTCATTTTATATGACTTTTGCAAGCTGTTAAGCTAACTTGTGGAACATATGCCGAACCTTATCTATACGGCTATTCGGGCGGCGGGGTTGGCAAATAAATTTACCAATAGCTGGCTGGTATCCTTTTAACTCTGTCAAGCAGACTCCCTGCCCATTTGTGAAATAAGTTAAATCGTTCCTGTATTCTTGAATACATCTAGCAGGGATTTCTCCTTTCAGAATGACCTCGTCATTCTTTATCTGAGTACTTACAATATCTGCACAATACCTTGGAGCATCATGATACGCCCGTGAGAGATATTCCTGCGGTGCATAAATTTCAAAGTGGAGATATGGCTCTAATAGTTCTGTCCCTGCTTTTTTTAAAGCCTGCTCCAATACGATAGGGGAAAGCAGCCGAAAGTCTGCGGGGGTACTTACAGGACTATAATACAATCCATATTCAAAACAGATTTTACAGTCTGTCACTTTCCATCCATACAGCCCCTGCTCGCAGCCATAAAGAACCCCCTCCATAACCGCATTTTGGAACGATTGATTTAAATATCCAAGTGAAACTCTGCTTTCATACTGCACTCCGCTTCCAATAGGGAGCGGCTCTATGGACAACCCGACAGAAGCCCAGAAAGGATTTGGCGGGACTTCTATGTGGATGGTATATTCTGCTTTTCTAAGCGGTCTTTCCATATATATAACAGTAGGCTCTTTTATTTCTGCCTCCACATGATATTTTTCCTCAAGGATGGCACAAATGACTTCCATCTGCACATTCCCCAAAAAAGAAAGTATAATCTCATGCGTTGTAGTATCCAAATAATATTTTAAAAGAGGGTCGCCATCTGAAATTTCTGTAAGTGCCCCAAGCAATATTTCCCGCTGTTCAGATTTCTTTACTGCAATCGTTGTTTGGAGCATAGGGAGAGGATTTTCAATAAATTTTCTCTGCGGCAACAGTATTTCGTTCCCCAAAATACTGTTTAGCTGCAAAACATCATTTGGTAAAATTACAATATCACCAGAGCAGGCTGTATCGGATGAATATAATTCACCGTTTGTCGGAACACACATCTCTGTGATTTTTATTTTCTCTTTTTCAGATATTCTAATAACATCCCTCAAATGCAATGTTCCGCTATATATACGCACATAAACAAAACGCCGCCTTTTCTCTGAATATTCAATCTTAAAAACCTGCCCGCATAGTTCAGATTGACCTTCAGGCGTTGATGAATAAAATTTACTGGCAATTACTTCTATAAGCTGCCGAATCCCCAGATTGTTTTTAGCGCTTCCGTGATAAACGGGAAATAACGTTCCGTTTTGGAATCTCCTGTTTTCTTCCTGTTCCAGTTCTGACATTTTAAACGGTTTCCCTGACATATATTTCTCTAATAGTTCATCGTTTCCCATAATTACCGCATCCCACTGTTCCATATCGTCATTGTCCGTTACATTTATATGGGGATGCTGCCCAACCTTTTGCTTCACTATAATTTCCGAAGAAAGCTTTGCTTTCATTTCCCGATATACCATTGGCAAATCAATCCCCTCTTGGTCAATTTTATTGATGAAAAAAATTGTCGGAATCTTCATTATCTGTAGTGCATGAAACAGTATACGGGTCTGTGCCTGTATGCCATCCTTTGCAGAAACTAATAATACTGCTCCGTCTAATACGGATAAAGAACGGTATACTTCCGCCAAAAAATCCATATGGCCTGGCGTATCTATAATGTTGACTTTTACATCCTCCCACTGAAAAGATGTCACTGCTGTCTGGATAGTGATTCCCCTTTGACGCTCCAAATTCATTGTATCTGTCCTTGTTGTGCCTTCATCTACGCTCCCTAGTTCTGCAATTGCACCACTGGTATACAATAAGCTTTCCGTTAATGTTGTCTTTCCTGCGTCAACGTGAGCCAGAATGCCTAAGTTAATTATTTTCATGTGATTTTCCTCCTATCAACACCCAAAAAAGGGCATAAAAATACCCAGTGATAAATACTCCTATCACTGGGTAAATAACTCCAATAGCCCCAAAACACTTATATGTTTTCGGGCATATAAAATTACATGATAAAAGTATTCTTAAACTGGGTACAAAAAACTAAGCCCCATATTAAAAGTGAAACGGGACTGCTACTTTTTGTTCCCACTATCAAATTGACAGTTTATTTAAGAATACCTTGCCGCATATTTATTAACTCCTTGTATAATACTGAATCTAATTATATTCCTTAACCCTTTATTTGTCAAGCTGACAAACTAAAGCAGAAAAAGCGGCAGGATTTCCCCCTGCCACTAATCATCTGTTTATGCAAAAATAATTTCCTTTTCCACAATCTCCCTCGCACAAGCCCTTATGTTATTGAGGCATCCTGTCCATTCTAAGGCGTTTTCTGCCTTTAGCTGTTCCGTTATGCCCTGTGCCTGTTTCATACCCTCTATGAGCCTTTCAAAGCGTTCCTGTGCCTGTCTGTTGATGTCGGCAAGGTAGGCGTTTAGCCTGCCGCTTGTAAGAAGATTGGTGTATGTAACTTTACGGTACTGTTTTAGATAATCTAAATGCCGTTGCCCCCAGATGCCTATTGCCTGTTCTTCTTCGGCGGGTACAGTTAAGCACGGTATCAAATAATCCCCTTGCCTTTCGTATTTGCCGCCCAGTTCCTCAAATAATGATTTTGCCATTGTCTGTTACCTCCACATTCTTTTTTATTTTGAATGTCCGCAAAATCCGTCCTACATCAAGTGAACCACCGGGCATACTGGAAGAACCTCTTGAAATATCTGCCTGGTGTTTGTTAGGGAATCAAGAATCTTTTGATGACCTAAAGCATCATTCCAGTCAGGTAGGTCACCAGACTGCCCGATAAAAGGAACCAGATTGAGGATAGTCATTGAACGCCAATCTCCCGGTGCTCCCTCAGCGTTTAGACTGAAAAACTTCAAAATCATTTCAGTTGTCGGATCCCCACCATATTTTTGAGTAGACAACCGGGTCGCACTTGAGGGGTTAATCCCAATGAAAACCAAGTCTCGACTGTTTTCAGGATTCACTGGAGTACGTAAAAACCAACGCTCGCCGACTAGTTTAGGATCAGCAGGAAAAACCAAATCTCCGCTGCGCCACGCTTGTTGGAATCCTGCATCCACAACTACATTCTAATCCTCAGGGATTACCACCCCGGGATACACCGGATTTTTCATACTCACGTTCTTCTCACCCTCCCCTAGCTAACTTTCAGATAGCTGCAGCCTTTAGCGCCGATTATTAACGGTAAACGTCTTTACGATGCCCCAGATCAACCAGAACAATAATCAGTTCGCGGTCCCGAATTTCAGTAATGAGCCGATAGTTTCCCACCCGGTAACGCCAGTAGCCACAAAATAATTCCCAAAGCTGGCGATCATAACGCCTAACCAGCACCGGCAAACAGCTAAGCTACTAATATTCGCAGGTCGGCTAGACGCAGCAATCGACTACCCCGCCAGCGTTAAAGATCGGAGAAGTAATGAAATTTGTCCTTGCTCCAGACTCGTTCAAGGGAACCATGAGCGCTGCTACGGTCGCCACTACCATGAGCGCTGGCGTTCGCGACGTTTTCCCCGATGCCGAATGTATCGAGGTTCCCATGGCTGACGGCGGAGAAGGCACCACCCGCTCCTTAGTTGATGCACTCGGCGGTGAAATGCGTTCGGCTCAGGTAGCCGACGCATTAGGGCGCCCGAGGACCGCATACTTCGGATGGATAGCGGCGAAAAAGCTCGCAGTCCTCGAAATCGCTGAAGCCGTCGGGATTGAACATTTAACTACAGAAGAGTTAGATCCTCATCAAGCCACGAGCGCGGGCGTCGGGCAGCTACTCAATCAGATACTTGAACTTTCGCCTACCAGCCTGATTGTTGGTTTAGGTGGCTCTGCCACTAACGACGGCGGCTGGGGAATGGCGCAGAAGTTGGGAGCAGTTGCTAAAAATAGCTCCGGTCACCTCATCGACAGATACCCACTCGCCTTAGCTGATGCTGCCAGCCTAGATATCAGCAACCTCAGTAAACGCTGGCAGAAAATCGCGGTCACTCTTGCTTGCGATGTCGATAACCCGCTCACCGGAAAATGGGGTGCCACCGCAGTTTTCGGCCCTCAAAAGGGGGTCTCCCCTGAAGAAATCGCCCTATTCGATGCAGCGTTAGCGCAATGGGGAAACCTGCTAGATAAAACCAGCGGGCGTCCCGTTAGTCAAACTCCCAGCGCAGGCGCCGCAGGCGGTTTAGGCGCAGCTTTTATGGCATTGCTAGGCGCAAAACCGCAAAGCGGGGTCAACGTGGTAATCGATGCTGTCAATCTAGAAGATCATCTTGCCGGGGCAGACTTTGTTTTCACTGGAGAAGGTTCCATGGATTACCAAACGAAATTTGGTAAAACTCCCTGGGGAGTTATGCTCACTGCCCGCAAACATAACATCCCTACTATCGCGTTCACCGGCAATTTAGGGCGCAACGCAGATTCATTACACGAAAACGGCTTTGCCGCCATCATCCCGACAGTGCGCGAAGTAGGGAGCTTAACAGAGGCTCTCGAAAAAGCTCAGTCATCACTAAGGGAAACAGTGCGTATGACCTGCCGGATACTTGCTGCGCGACAATAATTATTCTCCCGTGGAGCCGACTATCGGACTCGAACCGATGACCTGCTGTTTACAAGACAGCTGCTCTACCAACTGAGCTAAGTCGGCGGGTACGCAATGCGTACAGAGGGCGCGGTTCGTGCGTAACGCACGCGACCCTTACGAAACCTGTGCGTTGGGTAGGTATCCCGTACCCGCAGCACTCGCCTCGCGTCCTCGAAAGTGAAGACGCCCTTTAGTTTGTCACGGCTTTAGTAAATGAACAAAACCGCAGCTAGATGCGACCCGGTTCTTAAGGTTTTCTTGAGCAGCTGCAAAGTAGTTCTCACTAATCTACCGCTGGGACAAACCTGATCCCTACCTAGGTGAGACCCACCTACTTCGCCCCGAGTTGCTACTGACTGAGACCTAATCCCCGTTCAGCCTCCAGCCCCAGACCTATTACTTCCCGAGCAGCACGTCCTCGTTAAAACTTCCATCCTGGTTAATCGGGTTCTCAACCAACTTCCCATTGGAGGCAAACATCGGGGTACCTACCTGTTGGGTTTGCTTACCCGCAGCATCCGCCCACTGCTTTTGCCACTTCTCCAGCAGCGCCGATTGGGGCTCTGCCTTGAAGGAGCTAATGATCTCGTCTTTAACCCCAACCTTCTTGGCAACTTCCTTAATTTTTTCTAGCGACTTACCCGGATCGGTCATCAGCGTGGAGTTACCCTGATCCTTCCAGCCTACTTCCTCACCCTTGGCGAACATCACTCCATATCCGGCAGCAATCAACGCTTGGTGGAAAGCCAGCGCCTTGTCTGGCTGACCTGCCGCTACCTGCATAGAAGCATTCCCGGCGATGATCGTCCACGGCAGGGCGTGAGTAGCCACCGGATGCAGCACCAGATTGGCTTTACCATCTTTAGCAAAAGCCAGGATCTTATCCCCCAGCTGATGCTCCAGATTCAAACAGGCAGGACACCCATAGGAAAACCACATCTCAATCGTGGGTACTCCCGAGGTAGCCTGGTAAACACCTTTTTCACTAAGCAAAATCCCCTGCGCCGCATCAACGGCTTCCTGGCCGGAGAGGGTAGCAATTTTTTCTGGGCGCTTACCGGAAAGCACGTCCCCATTAGCTTTATTATTTCCACTTTGGGCAACCAGGTATCCGGCGAGGGCGACTGCCGCCACCACTAGTACCGCAATTATCCCAATCACTAACCGTTTCACGGTTTGCTGACGCCGCGCGGCTTCCCGCTGCGCTTCTACCTGCTTCCAAACTTTTTGTTGGCGATTTTTTTCGTTTTTCGCCGAGCTTTTACCCTTAGCGGCCTGCATTTTGCCTTTTTTCTGTGCCATGACTCTCCCGCTATTACTTTCCTGCGACTTTCCTAAATTACTTGCTTTAAGCATAGATGAGGACGCGCCCGGCTCCCACCTTATCCGGGATTCTCACCAGTAAAAGTTACAAACTTCTCCTACCAGTACCCGCCTACTACCAGATATTGCGCACCTACCCCGGCTGCCAGCGCCACCAGACACCAAAAGAAACGCGCCCCGGCTCCACCTAATAAGCGCACTATGGAGCCAAATCCTACGCGGAAAGCCCGGGAACAGAACGCAACAATCATCCCGAACAGGGAATACCCCAAGTACAAAAAGGCTCTATAAACTTCCGGTCTCTCCCGTAATCCTTCCGGCAAAACCGGGTAGCTGACATTCACTAGCGGCTGGTAACCGAACTGCCCCAGCAGTATCACCCCTAGCCCTACCAGCACAGTCACCACTACTGCCCCGATTAACGGCGCCAGCAGAGGTTGGGCTCGCAGTGCCGCCCGGGGAGGTTTCAGCAACCCCGAGGCCAGCTGGGCATCCCGCAGGCGCGCCCTGAAGACCCCGAAAAACGCGGAAATCGCCACCAGCAGCATGAGTACTGCCGCATACAGATCCGACTCTACGACCATTTGGGGATCATTTTGGTGCAGGAATGCCCCCACCCCAAAACACAAGGCCAGCATCAACAGCAAACAGGATAGCCAAGCCTGCGGTAACTTTTGGGGGAGATAACGCGGCTGCCATTGCACCTCCGCCGCCGCTAACTGCTCCGCTTGCCTACTGCCGGGCACACCCAATGGCGAAGCCCCCTGCGGCTGATTAATACTGGCGTCGCTAGGGTTACTCAAATAGCCGCCATTTGCTTCCCAGAATCTATCGGCTTCACCCCTGATCGCTGGCGCCTCAGGAGGATAACGCCGAGTTTCCTGACCAGGCGGATCCACTCCCAGATTTACAGCTTGCCTCCGGTCTTCTTGCTTGAGATGTGGAGAAAAACTCGGGGGAAGCGCCCCGGATTCGGAAACTGCGGTAGCTGATGTTCCTTCCGCCCCTGGGGCGTCTCCCGCCGCTAAACCGGCAGATAAATAAGGCGTGGGATCTTTGCCCTCGTTTACCGCCTGCAACGCCGCTATCAGTTCCTGGGGAGAGGTTCTACGCTCTGGATCCACCTGGAAACCAGCCGCAAAAACCCGTTGCCAGGACTCGGGTAGCCCTGATAGGTCGGGATTACCAGTGGTAATCCTCCCCAACACCACCTCCACCGGGCCGGAACCAAAGGGCGGATGCCCACTGGCGCAATAAAGTAATACACACAGCCAAGCCCACCAGTCATCACGCGGGCGCGCATCCTCGCCGTGAATAAGCTGCGGGGAAATATAGCCGGGAGTCCCGGTAACCAGGCCGGTGGCGGTCAAACGTTCAGCACCGGGAGTTTGAGAAATCCCAAAGTCAATCAGCACTGGCCCCTGTTTGGCGATCATGATATTAGCGGGTTTGATATCGCGATGCACCACCCCGGCGCGATGCAACTCCCCCAAAATTTTTGCTAGCCATTGCGCGAGGTCAATCAAGTCTGGCAAATCCCAAGTGCCATTGGCGCTCACGTCCTCGGCAATAGTTACTCCCCGAATTAGTTCCATAGCCACATACGGGGTTTGCCCGGCGGTGTTTACCTCAAAAACTTTCGCCACCCCGGAGGAGCTGACTCGGTTAATCGCATCCGCCTCCCGTTGCAGACGCTTGCGAGCATTGGGGTCATTAGCAATCTGCGGATGCAAGAACTTCAGCGCTACCTCGCGACCAGTGGGGGATTCAGCTTGATAAACTGAAGCCATCCCCCCTGCCCCCAAGGCCTTAAGTACCTTGTATCCGCCGATTTCCTGCTCGAGCACTGTCTCCCTACCTGTTTTCTAACTCTCTTTATCTGAGTTTAGCTAAATGCGTTCGCACTTACCCAACCCCCTATGTCAGAATTGTCTTAGCAATTGCGAAGAGGAGGAAAATTGCCAAACAAGCAGAAAATTCGGGTTACTACCTCTGGTACTTCCTCCTTCTATTCTTTAGTTCCTACTCTCCCCTGGTCGCTGCCTTTAGAGGATTGGCCCAATGAGCTCCTCGCTGCCCTTCCGCGGGGAATCTCCCGCCACGTGGTGCGTTTTATTAAGGCAGGGGGCGCGATTTTCGCAGTAAAAGAGATCTCTGAGCAGGACGCGCTACATGAATATCAAATGCTGCGCCAACTGCAAAGTAAGGAACTGCCTACCGTATCCGTGGCCGCGGTGGTGGCGGGAAGAGTCGATAAAAACGGCGAGGATCTACCGGCCGCCCTCGTCACTCACCACCTGCAATATTCCCTTCCCTATCGGGTTTTACTATCCAAACATTTATCTCAAGACAACCTCAATCGGGTGCTTGATTCCCTAGTTGCGCTGCTGGTTCACCTGCATCTAAACGGTTTTTACTGGGGTGACGTGTCCCTTTCTAACACCCTTTTCCGCCGTGATGCCGGCACCTATGCCGCCTACCTGGTAGATGCAGAAACCGGACGCTTTTATGACAGTATTTCCGACCGTTCCCGCGAATATGACGTGTCTTTAGGTGCCATGAATATCATCGGGGAACTAATGGATTTGCAGGCCGGAGGCCTGGTAGATGAAGACTTTGACGCTACTATTGTTGGCGACTACCTGGAGAAACGCTACCACGACCTCTGGAATGATTTAACCGGAGCCGAACGTATCCCGGCCGATGAGATTTGGCGAGTAGGAGCGCGTGCCGAGCGGCTCGGGCAACTCGGGTTCGATATCGGTCAGGTAGAAATCGAAAGCGACGAGGACGGAGATTTCCTCAGCTTCGCGCCACGAGTAGTCGAGGCCGGGCATTTCCAGCGGCGCGTAAAAGATTTAACCGGTCTGGAAGTTCAAGAAGAACAAGCCAAACGGATCTACACCGATATTTTGACCTATCAACGCCGCAAGAAAATGGAGAAGCTACCGCTACGTCTAGTGGCAACCACCTGGCTAGAACGGGTTTACCTCCCCACTATTAGCGCGATCCCCGATGATTTACGTTCAAAGCTAGAGCCAGCACAGATCTTCCATGAGGTGTTAGAACATCGCTGGTTTATGTCCGAAAAAGCAGGACATCATATCCATACCCGCGAAGCGGTTAAAGACTACATCCGCACCCAACTGGCAGTCCGCCCCGATGAACAGGTGGTCTTGCCGATGCCTTTGACAGCAACGGCGGATGCTGCCGACTATCTGGACCTAAATGAGCTGTAACCAGTAGCATTGGCTGCAGTAACCCAGTATTTATTACGGAAATAATTAGTCGGGGTATGCCCACGCCCAGACTTTGGCTCCAATGGTTTCCGCCTGCCAACGATTTTGAGTTATTGGCGCCCGTGGCGGCGCCCCACCACCACTAATCCTCCCTGTGGCAAGAGCCGATCCGGAGACATGGATTCGGAAACCGCTGAGAGAGAAATCGTAAATACTACCGGCTGGCGACTGGTGAGCTCGATACGCCCGCCATCCGCCTCTATGAGATCTTTCGCGAGCGCCAGTCCGATGCCACTGGAGCCATGACCGCTAACCCCGCGCCGGAAAATATGGGGAGCTATTTCTTCACTCACGCCCTCGCCCTCGTCGGTAACTTCCACAAATATGGAGCGGCTAGAAACCCCTTTGCGAGTAGAAACCGTGACCGTGCCCGCCCCATATTTCAAGGAGTTCTCCACTAAAGTAGCGATTGCCTGCGATAATGAAGAAGGAGTGGCTAGTGGCAAGCGATCGGTTACCTGGTTTTTGAAAACAATTTCCCGGCCGACTGCCGCAAACTGCGCCTCCCACTCATTCTTTTGCTGACGGAAAATATCATCTATCTTCACCGCCTGAGCATTCCCATGATTGGCTTGCGCGGCGCGTTTCTTTAAGTCCTCTACCACCTGGGTGATTCGTTCTACCTGCTCTAGGCAAGCTTCGGCTTCGCTGCGTACTTCCTGGTCATCAGTGAGATATTCAATCTCTTCAATTCGCATAGACAGGGCAGTCAGGGGGGTGCGTAACTGGTGCGTAACATCGGAAGCAAATTGGCGTTCCTTGGCGATCCGACCAATAATCCGTTCCCCGGAACGAGATAGTTCCTCGCTGACCAGATCTATTTCTTCAATCCCGGTAGGTTGGATGCGAGCTTGGACTGCCCCCGACCCAACTTGCTCAGCCTGGGCGGAAAGATAGATAAGGGGTGCCGCTAAGCGTCGAGAACCGCGAAATGCGAAGGCGGTACCCGCCCCCAGGGCAACTGCTCCACAAATCAGCACGGCACACACTGCCCCTACCGCGGACCAAATCACCGGCACCGCCGAGGAACGTAACGAAACGTAGAGACCACCGGCACTGCGCGCATGGGAGTATAGCTGCCAGTTAGCATCTACCGCTCCCGAGTGGTAGATCCGCCTTTCCTGTTGATCAATACTGATCTCTGATTCGGGCACATAAACCCGCTGCCAGTTGGAGACCGCTTGCCGAGTACGTTCCAGGTCGCGGGTACCAATCTGATCCAGGTAACGAGAAAGATTAACCGTGAGTTGATCCTGGTTCGCCTGACTAGACTGCCACACATAGGAGGGGGCTAGAATCGCCAGCGGCAACCCCAGTAGGGTTAGGGAAACCAGAACCGACTGGAAAACCATTAACAGCGCGCGCCGGCGCATGGCAAGCTACTTTCGTTCAGTCTCGAAACGGAATCCCATTCCCCGTACTGTCGAAATGTAATAGGGGTAGGCGGCGTCATCGCCCAGTTTGCGACGCAGCCAGGAAATATGCATATCGAGGGTCTTGGTGGAACCGGCCGGATCCGAGCCCCAAACTTCCTGCATAATCACTTGCCGGGGCACCACGTTGCCGGCTTCCTTAATCAGGATCCGCAGCAGATCGAACTCTTTGGCGGTTAGCTGCAGTTCCCGCCCATTTTGGAAGGCGCGGTGAGCAGAAACATCGATCTTAATATCCTGCGCTTCCAGAGTGTCATCCTGGAAGTCACTTCCGGCACGGCGCAGCAGGGCGCGCACTCTGGCCAGTAACTCTGCCAAACGGAAGGGCTTGGTTACGTAATCGTCAGCACCAGCGTCTAAGCCGACCACCATGTCGACCTCGTCAGTACGGGCAGTAAGTACCAGAATCGGCACGGATGAGCCTTGGGAGCGAATCTCCCGAGCCACATCTAAACCGTCCATATCGGGCAGACCCAGATCCAAGACCACCAGATCGGCTCCTAGAATATCGCCGAGGGCTCCCCGACCGGTGCCGTGGGCGCGCACTTCGTAGCCTTCTCGCCCCAGGGCTCGTGCCAAAGGTTCGGAGATTGCCGGGTCATCTTCAACAAGTAAAACTGTAGTCATATTCCCATGCTAATCTAAAAAAAACTTTGTCGCTACTACAGCGAACTGAAACTAGCTTTACTATTTTTTTACTGGCGAAGAAGCTATCTCTAGGGTGCTGCGATGGATAAAAGGCTGCTCGCCCTGCTGAGCCTGTCCGCGGGTAAGCAGCCATCCTTCCACCTCACCCAACCCTTGTAGGTCTCTAGTGGTAGCCGGCCTGACCGCGAAATACCCTTTTTCATCAATAGCTTGCAGCTGCTTGGCGGAGTTAGCATCCATCAAGATTTGTCCCCGCGGTGCAATATCTACCAAACGCGAAGCCAAGTTAACTGGGGGGCCGAAAATGTCGCCAGAACGGGAAACTACCCGTCCGTGAACTAAGGAGGCACGCACCGGTAAAATCTCCGGCCGGGATTTTAGGAGCTCGACAATGGCACAGACAATATCCGCGGCCACCAGCAGATCGTCCGCAACATACAAGACCGCATCTCCCAGGGTTTTAACCACCCGCCCTCCGCGAGTAGTAATTACATCCCGGCAGGCCATTTCAAAACTTTGCACCAGATCAGCCAAGGCGGCTCCGCTCATAGTAGAAGAACGGCGCGTATAGGCCACCATGTCCACAAATCCCATAGAGCGCTCTAAAGGATAGGAATCGGTAGCAGCGGCTTTGCCTTCGCGCATTTCTACTTCCCGGTTAGTATTTAGCAACAGATATGCCATCTGTCGGCGCCACGCATACCCCAGTTGTGACTGCAACAGGTCGATGTATTCGTCGATTTTGTCTAAGACGAGCAAGCGGGCGGAAGTATCATCCAGATTCATGCGTTCTTGAAAATCCGTAACAATCGCCTCTAGTTGCCATAACACTAGGCGATCAGCCATATAGGACTGTGCACGCAGTAGGGAGGTCACGGTATTGCGCCCCAGGGCTCCCTCACCAAATTCTTGACTCCATTCCCCGATTGCCTGCGCATCTTGCTCGGTAAACATATAGGTATCGGGATCAGCCTTCGGAAATCCACAGGAAATCCAAAAATGGTCGATTTCTGCAACACTGACTCCCAGTTGCTGCGCCATCTCCCGCATAGTCATGGTGGGAGCACCCCCGATGAGTTTCCACACCGGGCGCATCACGGTGTTGCGCGCTATCTGGGCTGCAGATAAGGATTCACTCACCCCTCAACCTTAAGGTGAATGACCTCACTTTTTCCAGCAGACCCGGCAATCTCCGTCCAATAACGGAAACTTCCCCGGCACTTAGTAGCGCCAATTTGCCCTTGCCCGCCCTTTATCATTTCCGGTTTCCGGTCTGCTGCCTAACAGCTAGCCAGCGCGTAACCCAATTCGCAGTTCTACAGTTTCCGGATTACGCTTCTTAAAATAGGTTCTATGACCAAGCGCCTTGTTTTAGCTTCTGCCTCCCCAGCTCGCCTGAAAGTTTTAACCCAGGCGGGCGTTACCCCTCTTGCCTGGCCGGCAAATATTGACGAGGACGCAGTGCGCGCCGGACTTAAAACCACAGATCCATCGCAGGTAGTTACCGCTTTAGCTCAAGCGAAAGCTCGTCATATCGGGCAGTTACTAACCACCCCGGAGAGATTTTGCCCTGATAATCTTTCCCAAGCAAACACGGTACGAGAAGAGCTTAAGAATCTCCCCGTGGGCGAACGCTTTGCGGTGGTAGGTTGCGATTCTATGCTGCTACTTAACGGCAAGTTGCGGGGAAAACCCCACAGCTTTGAACGGGCTCTGCAGCAGATCAATGAGCTTTCAGGAGCAACTCCCATTTTATTTACCGGTCACTGTGCTCTAGCTTTAAAGCGTTCTACCACCGGCTTTACCTTTGAAAATGAAGTAGCAGGTCATTCGCAAGCCACCTTATATTTTAGCGAGATTAGCCCGGAGGAAGCTCGTGCCTATGCCAAAACTAAGGAACCGCTGGAAGTTGCCGGAGGTTTTACGATCGATGGACTAGGCGGGGCATATATTGAATCAATTGAGGGCGACCCCCACGGAATTATTGGGATTTCTTTACCCTTAGTACGTAAACTATTAAATGAACTTGGCTTTTTTTGGCCAAACTTATGGAAGGTCTTACCAAAAAAATCCTGAACGGATAAGGTTGAATTATGAGTGAAAGAAAAGCACGCGGGGTAGGGCTCGCAACCGTAAGCGAAACCGGTCAAACCCTAGACGTTTGGTATCCGCGTCCCTACCTAGGTGATCAGCCAAACGAATCAGATGCCCAGTTAATCGAAAAGCTAAGCCAGATTGAGGGGCGCGACGACGGACGAGGGGTTAACCGCACCGCTACCGTGGTATCGATCGATCTGGACGAATCTGCCCGCTCCACCGCCGATGCCTACCTGCGTCTACATTTACTTTCCCACCGCCTGGTAAAGCCAAACACCATTAACCTCGATGGAATTTTCGCTCGTCTACCTACTGTTGCCTGGACAACCGAAGGCCCCTGTGCGGTCGAGGACTTCGAAAATACCCGTATGCGGATGCGTTTAAGCTTCGGCCATCCAATTCACCTACTTAGCGTAGATAAATTCCCACCGATGGTTAACTACATTATCCCTTCCGGGGTGCGCATCGCCGATGGCGCAAAAGTACGTCTAGGCGCCTATTTAGCACCCGGCACCACCGTGATGCATGCGGCTTTCGTTAACTTTAATGCCGGCACTTTGGGGGCTTGTCTGATTGAGGGACGAGTAGCGCAAGGGGTAGTGATCGATGACGGCTCCGATATCGGAGGCGGCGCCTCTACCGCCACCACGGTTTCCGGTCAGACTGGGAAACAAATTTCTTTAGGAAAACGTTGCCTGCTAGGCGCCAACTCGGGGCTAGGAATCGCGCTGGGTGATGACTGCGTGGTGGAAGCGGGATTAAACCTGACCGCCGGTACCAAAGTATCGGTTCTCCCCCACGCCGGAGTGGCTCCCTCAGCCGAAGGCTACTTTGCGGAGCCGGTAGTGGTGGCCGCCTCGGAACTCTCGGGAGTTTCCGACGTAATCTTCCGGCGGAACTCCCAATCCGGTCGCGTAGAGGCGCTACCCCGGGCAGGAAAAGAAATCAAGCTAGCCGCCACCTCCCGCATAAACCCGTAATTTTTATCCCGCCGCCCGCAGGCTCGCTGCTCCGCGTTCGACTTGCATGAGCGTTCTTCTTCCCGGCAGGGCTTAAACAACGCGGATCTAGACTGTCATCCTGGTACGGGTTGGGCTGTAAAAGTACTCGGGGGACCCCGGTGAGCCTTGCTGCGCTCGGCTCAAGCCCCCTCTCTCGCATCTTTTACAGCCCAACCCTTATGCGCGGGGGTTAGGTTTTATCCGAGTAGGTGCGGTGGGCATAAGAATTCGGAAAACGTCGCTACGTTTTCCGATTTCTTGGGCAGGAGGAAAAACCTAGCCCCCGCGCTAACCAGATGCGAAAAAAGGCTAGGTTCCGTGTGCCAATTTCGCACAAACTCCCCGAGTACTTTTACCACCCGCCCCTTACCCAGGGACTGACTACGACTGATGGCGCCAAGCGGCGGAGCGTTGACTGGCCACCCAGGCAGCCACCTGCGTGCGACGCTGCAGCCCCATTTTGGCCAGCAGCGAAGTGATGTGGTTCTTTACAGTTTTCTCCGCGACCCCGAGTTTTTCACCGATTTCTCGGTTAGAAAGACCATCTCCAATTAGGTTTAATACTTTGCGTTCTGCCGGCGTCAGATTCGCGGTGGGGTCTTCGTTCCCGGCACGGCGACGGGTTACGGTACGGTCGTCCAGCAGTACCCGTCCTCCTACTACCGCCCGAATAACATCGGTAATTTCGGCTCCGCGTACAGTTTTCAATACGTAGGCTTTCGCCCCGGCCTGCAGGGATTCTGCTAAGGCATCGTCATCATCAAAACTGGTAAGCACAATTGCCAGGGAATCCGGCGATACTTCCCGCAATTGTTTCATCACATCAATGCCGGTTCCATCGGGCATTTGTAAATCTACGAGCACCACATCTGGACATACCAGTTCGGCGCGGCGTACCGCATCCTCCACGGTTCCCGCTTCGGCCACTACCTCCATGCCGACAGTGCGATCTACGATTTCGGCAATCCCCCGACGCACAATTTCATGGTCATCAATAATCATTACCCGCGTGGGTTCTTCTACTGTCTGCGATTGCTGCATCTTCACTCTTTGATTCTACCTAATCCTCTCAGCAGGCAAATAACCTTTCCGCAAAGTTGCACCTAGTGAGGTAGAAAAAACTCCAAACACTCAGGTACTTCCGGGTAACGGTGGCTTTTACATTTACCAAACCCAGATTACAAGCTTTAGGGGGACAGCTAATCCTGCAGTGGTTGACACTGCGGACAGTAGGTGGCGGTACGTCCAGATTGTTGCAGTTTCTCCAAGGTGGTGCCACAAGTTTTACAACTCTCACCACCGCGTCCGTAAACCTTTAATTCTTGCTCGAAATACCCGGGGTTGCCGCTGGTGTCCACATAAAGCTCATCGAAAGAGGTTCCGCCGTGTTTGATTGCGGTTTTCATGATTGCTCCGGCGGTTTTAAACAGTTCTTGGATCTGTGCTTCCGAAAGCGAATCTGCTCTTTGCCCCGGGTTGATTCCGGAAGCGAACAAAGTTTCATCAGCATAAATATTGCCGATTCCCGAAACTAACTTTTGATCCAATAAGGAGTGCTTAATAGAACTCTTCCGCTTGCGAACCGTGGAGGAAATTTTTTCTAAATCGACATTGGGATCGAGGGCGTCCCGGGCAACATTCAATTCCACATTGCGGGGAACTAGGTGGGATCCTGCTCCCAGTCCTCCCGGTTTCTTATCCCTGGTCTCTACCAGGGGTTCTACTACCATCCGTCCGAAAGTACGCTGATCTACAAAATTGACGGTTCTGTCGTCTTCCATAGTCAATCGCACCCGCAGATGTCCCTGGTTTTTGTGGGACAGTTCTATCTGCGGTTGGTTAATCAGCAACTGACCAGACATTCCCAAATGAATCACTAAAGAATACAGGGTTTGTTGGCCTTCTCGATCCTCACCGAGCAACCACAAAAACTTACCGCGCCGCACTGCAGCGGTGATAGTCCACCCTTCTAGAGCAGCACAAAATCGTTTAATGTCCTGGCCACGCAAAGAACCGGGAAAGAAAACTTCGACTTCTTTTATTTTGGCGCCCAGCAGCTGTTTTTCTAAGCCGCGCCGCACGACCTCAACTTCTGGCAATTCTGGCATTTTTCAGTTCCCCTCAAAACCTAAAGTAACCATCTAACTTTGATTGACAAACGCCTTAAAAACCTAGGGGGGTGGTTACCCCGTGTTCTTCCCGCAAGGCCATAACCGCCTGGCGGGCGGCCTCATGTTCCGCTACTTTTTTGGAACGTCCCTTGCCGGATCCAATGACCCGGTCCCCGATTAGAGCTCGAGCCGTAAAGCGCCGGTCATGATCTGGACCGGTACCTTCTACCGCGAACTCTACACTACGTACCCCTAACTGACCAGTAAGTTCTTGTAAAGTAGTCTTCCAGTCCATGACTGCTCCCCGCTCTAGAGCGTGATCCAGCAAGTCCTGCAACAAGTTTTCAACTACTTTGCGAGTGGCTTCTAATCCATGGCACAGATAGGTAGCCCCAATCATCGCTTCTACCGTGTCGGAAAGAATCGAATCTTTTTCTCGACCTTTGGTTTTTTCTTCTCCCCGCCCTAGCAGTATGAATTCTCCCAGATTGATATCGCGGGCGACCCGCGCCAACGCGGGCTGTGAAACCGTGGCCGAACGCATTTTTGCTAAATGCCCCTCGGGGTGAGTGGGATAGGTTTGGTAAAGACGTTCGGTAACTATTAGCTGTAAAACCGCGTCTCCCAAGAACTCTAGACGCTCATTATTGGGCAGATTATCTTGCTCGTGTGCAAAAGAACGATGAGTAAGCGCCAATACCACCATCTCGGGGTCTAGCTCGATCCCCCATCTGGTTAGCAGCTCCGCTAAATCTTGCGAACCGCGACTCATTCGTCCTTTTTCTCCTGTTCATCAAATAGGTTCGCTAGCACCGACCAACGCGGATCGATCTTTTCGTGGTGATGACCCGCTTCAGCCTTTGCCAGCATGATTCCACATTCGGGGCAAAGACCCGGACAGTCGGGACTACACAGCACCGAATAGGGAATCTGTGGCACGATGGCGTCTATCAACAGTGGCTCGAGATCCAAACGCGAATCTGGCTGCACCTGATAGGCCTCGTCCAAATCAGCATACACGCTTGAGTCGTCACTCACCTCATTTAGCAGGTGTGCGAGTTCCTCGGGATAGTAGTAGACCCGACTCAAGGAAAAATCCAGGGATTTTTCTAGCGGTTGCAGACAGCGTACGCACTTCCCTTCCGCGCGGGCAGCTCCGTTAACGCTCAGGGATACGCCCTCGGAAATTGCCACCGCCAGCAGCTGTAACTCTAGGGACTGTCCAGCCGGAACCGCCATATCTTCGGTACCAATCGCCTTAGGTAAAGTTACCTGCAGCTGCCAAGTTTTACTATCCCCCTCGCTAGAACCTAAACCGGTTAGCTCCAGCGGGATCGTGGCTTTCTTAACTTGCTTCATGCCCCTCAGCCTAAGGGGTATTCTGCCGTGGCGCCAGCAAGCCCACCCTCAGTTACTAGAACTGGGGGCGCTCCTGGCGTGAAAACTGGGCACGCCCGTTATGGGTTTGCTCTGCAATTGCTCCCAGCAGTTCCTCCAGTTGAGAAAGTGCCTGGTTGACGTATTGGTCAGACTGATCCATAAAATCTTTGGCTTCCGCGCGAGCGCCATCGATGGTCTGCTCCGCTGCTTGTTTCGCCTCGCGGTAAACGTTCTCTTTAGAAATCAACTGGTCGGCACGCTGACGTGCCTCCTGCAAAATCTGCGCTGCCTGCTCATTGGCTTGGGCCACGGTCTCTTCCGCCTGGGCACTGGCATGCGCAATCGCCGATTCTGCCTGCCGGTTGGCGTCAGCGACAGTCTCCTGAGCCTGCGTATTTGCCTGCGCAATAGTCTGTTCTGCGTTCTGGTTCGCTTCGCTAGTTACCCGTGCCGCTTCCGCGCGCGCATCGGAAATCGTCTGCTCTGCTTCTTCATCGGCGGCATCTAGCACCTTATTAGCATCGGCCACAATCCGATCCGCGTTAACCAAGTCAGCCGGGAGTGCCGCGCGCGCATTATCGAGCAGCTCCACCCCTTCGGCCTGATTAATCATTACCGAAGCAGAGAAGGGAACGCTGCGTCCCGCCTCAATCATCTCGGTGAGCCGGTCAAGGACTGCAATCACATCTGATGGTGCGTACTGGGGTTCTTCCTGGGGTTCCATATTTTTCCTTCCTTTTTAGGCTGACGGGTTCGCTAGTTCGCGGGTAGGGTTACCATTTTCCGAGGACGCATCGAATTCTCGCTGCAGTGCCTGGGCTACTTCGGGGGGAACAAATCCGGAAACGTCTCCTCCATAAGCAGCTATTTCTTTAACTACCGAGGACGAGATCAAAGCATTTTCGGGAGAAGTGGGAATCAAAATAGTGTCAATCCCGGAAAGTTGCCGGTTAGCGAAAGCCTGAGTCATTTCACTGTCAGTGTCTTTAGAGTTACGAATCCCTTTCACCAGCGCTGCTGCCTGATAGCGGGTTGCGAGGTCACAAGCTAGCCCCTCCCAGGTAACTACCTGCACATTCGCTAGATCCTCGGTGGATTGGACTATAAACTCTTCGCGTTTGCGGGCGGGGAAAAGGTAGGTCTTCTTGGAATTTTTGGCTACCGCCACGATCACGCGATCAAAAATATTGGCTGCGCGGGTAATAACGTCCAGATGCCCAAAGGTAAGGGGGTCGTAGGATCCTACGCAGACAACAGTACTCATAGCTTCCAAAATACCGGTAAGCACTCACTGTATGCGGCGTCCCACGCGGGTAGATAGGGAAAACTAGGCTTCTCCTACCCCATTTTCCGGGTATTCGAGGGCGGGACGCAGAAGGTATACCGCACTTTCTCCGTACAGTTTGCGCGATTCCTCCTCCCAGTGCTCCGTTTGCCAATCGGGAGCCTCGTCTCGCGCTGAACGTTCCACCACTATCCAGGCATCCGGGTCACAAAGCGGGTGCAGCTGGTCTAACACTTCCAGAATTTCGCTATTTTTCATAGCATAGGGCGGATCAATAAAAACCAATTCCCACTGCGGGTTGGGGTTGGCTCCTAGAAGCCGCGACCCCAAGAAAGTCAGAGCTGATTGCACATAGAGCTTTGCGGGGGCAAAAACCGGGGAAGAGCCACGATTCTTGCGGATTATTTTGGCGGCACTTTGCGCGCGATCTACCAAATCCAAGCTGAGCGCCCCGCGTGATAAAGACTCAAAACCGTAAGCTCCTGACCCGGCAAAAAGATCCAAAACGCAGGCATCTTCCGTGGCTCCGCGAGATTGCAGGGCAGAGAAAATTGCTTCCCGAACTCGGTCTTGAGTGGGGCGCGTACCCGAGGAGGGTACGGCTAGCTGAGTACCTCGGGCAGTTCCAGCTATTATTCTCATCATGATGACAGTTTAACCCTAGCTAGGTTCATATTACAGCGGCTCCCGGTTATAACTTTCAAGGCACCGCTATCCGCGCTCTAAAAATTCTTGTTCTTCTTCGCTAACCCGTCGGGAGATCGCCTGCTGTAGCACTTGATGCTGTTGTAGCTGCGGATCGGCTTCCACCAGCCTCTTTGCATCTTTACGCGCCTGGGAAATAACTTTCTCGTCAGCCAGCAGATCCAAAATTTTTAGCGAGGACGCTCGACCCGATTGACTGTCTCCCAGAATGTTTCCGCTTTCGCGCAGCTGCAAATCAATAGCCGCCAGTTCGAAACCGTCGGTAGTTTTGGTGAAAGCATCGAGGCGGTTGCTGGCAAGAGTATCTGGCTGCGCCCCCGACCAGACCAGGCACACTCCCCCGAATTTGCCCCGCCCGATCCGCCCGCGCAGCTGATGCAACTGGGCGAGACCGAAACGGTCAGCGTCTAGAATCACCATCATCGTCGCCTGGGGGACATCTACTCCCACTTCAATTACCGTGGTAGACACCAGTAGCGGCGTTTTCCCGCTAGTGAAATCAGCCATGGCGCGATCTTTTTCTTCCGCATCCATTTGTCCATGTAGCATCCCGATTTCGATTCCAGCTAACACCGGTAGTGCCTGCAACTGCCTGACGGTATCGTAAACGTTCGCGAGGGGTTCTTTTGCGGCTGCTGCAATATTCTCTGCGGCATCCTCGTCCTCTAAGAGGGTAGTACCCTCTTCGCTTTGCGCGCCGGGTTTAATCGCCGGACACACCACAAACACGCGATGACCAGCTTTGATTTCTTCGGCGGCGCGCTGCCAGGTACGTGCTGTCCAGCTCCGATTAGCGGTATTTACCCGGAAAGTCGCTACTTTTGCTCGCCCTGGAGGCATTCCCTGCAAGGTCATGAAATCCAGATCCCCAAAAGAGGTCATAGCTACGGAGCGCGGTATCGGGGTTGCGGTCATCACCAGCAAATGAGGAGTGCCCGATTCTGCCTGCCGCAACCGATCACGCTGCCGCACCCCAAACTTGTGTTGCTCGTCGATAACCACCACTCCGGGGGAGGTAAGTATTACGCGTTTAGAAAGCAACGCATGAGTTCCCACAATCAGCGCTGGCTGCCCCGTTTTAAGGGCATCTAAAGTGCGGCGTTTTTCCGCAGTGGGCATCGAGGAAGTCAGGCGGTAAATCGGGACTCCCTCGCCTCCGCGCAAAGTGAATCCTCCCGGCTGAGCATACTGCCCTAGCAGATTAGTGAGGGTAGAAAAATGCTGTTGTACCAAAACTTCGGTGGGCGCC
The DNA here is from genome assembly GCF_000420065.1 of Varibaculum cambriense DSM 15806. Lineage (GTDB taxonomy): Bacteria > Actinomycetota > Actinomycetes > Actinomycetales > Actinomycetaceae > Varibaculum > Varibaculum cambriense. The sequence goes on from NZ_ATUF01000002.1 coordinate 281,938, forward strand.
ATGAAAACCCCTTGCCGGCCACCATCTACAGCTCGCAGCATCGCCAGCAGCGACACTACGGTTTTACCGGAGCCCACATCCCCTTGTAATAACACATTCATCGGACGCGCAGATGCTATCCGCTGGCCAATATCGGCTAAAGCCTGCTGCTGGGAATCAGTTAAAGCAAAAGGCAACGTGGAGGCGACCTTCTCGGTAAAACCCTCGGATACCTCCTCTAGAATCGGGGCATCTTCGGCGAGTTCTTGACGCCGCTCGGCTAAAGCCGCCTGTAATACAAAGGCTTCTTCATAGCGAAAACGGTTGCGTGCTGCCTCGTAGTGCCCGCGAGTTTGCGGACGATGGATCTGCTCTAGAGCCGTATTTAGTTCCAATAGTCCTTGCTCCACCCGAATATCGGCAGGGAGAGGATCATCCAAAGGTTGGGACTTTAATAACTCTAAAACCACGGCAATCGCTTTTTGCGTGGTCCAAGTCGGTAGCCCCGCCTTCGCGGGATAAATCGGTTCGGGACGCTGTGCCTGCACTTTAGCTGCCTGGTTGCTGGCGGCGTCCAGATTTTCATCTTCTACCTCTTGATAGGAGGGGTGGGACAGTTGCAGACGTCCACGGTAAAGACTGGGGCGACCAGAAAATAGTTTTGTTTGCCCCACCTGCAGTTGTGAGGACATCCAGTTGATGAGATGCTGGCTTTTTGCCCAAAACACCGCATCCATCAGGGTTTCCCCGTCGCTTAGTTGCAGGGAAAGCATCCATTTTCCGCCGCGCGTGCGCCTTCGAGAAGAGTCAGCGATTTGGGCGATTACCGATTGCTCTTCCCCTAAAATGAGTCCAGAAAAAGCCGTGAGCTCCCCTAACTCGTGATAGCGCCGCGGAAAGAAATACAGCAGTTCCAGGGGAGTTTTAATCCCAAATTTTTTTTCCAGTTTCCCGGCTGCCCGTCCCAAAATATTCTTTAGAGATGCACCAGCTAGGGAGTTAGATTTGTTGCTCACGAAGAGAGCACCCCCACTACAGTGGCTCCTCTTTGCCCGCCGCTGATAAGTTCGATCCGGATTCCCGGGGCGCCTTGGAAAAGCGCGTTTTGCACCCGGGAGATCATTTCGGAGTCTTCTCCCCGCCCACTCAAAATTCTTGCCTGCACATCATCGCGGTTTACCGAGGAAGAAAGCATTTCAAAAGGCATTTCTGGGGTAACGCTGAAGGTGCGTTGCCTCGCTAAGGAGTCAAAAGTGCGCGAACGCTGCAACTGGATTAAATCGGGACACGCAATTGCTGAAGAAACCACTTGCGTGAGGGCGCGCGCGGCTTCCAATACTTGCAAATCGTCTTGCGTGGGAGCCACCATCAGCTCGATACCTTGATCTTTGGCAGGTCGTACCATGTTGGCCAGCTCCGCGGCACTTACCTGGTCACAGGGTAAGACTTGTACTACTTCTTGTTCCATTTCCGCAATCACTGGCAGTACCTGTGGGGAGATTCCGGGACGCGAATAGACTACCGTAGCCCCCAAGTTAGCTATGTCTGCTACCAATCCGGGAGCCGAAGCATAGGCTAACACCGCTGGTCTAACCGGATGAATGGTATGCGAAGACCCCAGACTCACCAGATTGGAAGCGGAGGCCTCAGTTTCGACTGGTAAGGGCGGGCGGATCAACACCATCCCCGAATTTTCGGGTAAAAGCTCGATTACTCTCCGTGGATGCCGGCTGCGCACCAGCAACATGCGAGGCCCAATCCCCAGCATGTCGGCCCTACCGGTCATCGCCCCGTAAACCCCGTTTTCTTCTAGTTGCTTACGTAATTGCTGGAAGCGTGAGTTATCGACTTCCCCGCGCCAGGTAAGCATTAAAGAGTTCATTCGCGTGGGCGCGTGCACCCCCGGGTGAGAGGCAGGAACCATGTCCCGTATCATCTGCAAACTGGTGTTGACTGCTCCGATCTCTTGCTGGTTTTCCCGGGAATAAGTTTCTAGCATGGCCGCTATGAGCAGCATCAACACCGCTGCCCGCGCGTCGGGACGCCCGCGGTTATCTTCCGCGCCCTCAACTAAAGCCACTTGGCTAGCCAGCCAGGCACGAGAAAGAATATCTTCGATCGACATTTGGTCTGGCTGGGTTTCCAGCTCTGCGTTTACCTCTTCTATCAGCCCCGAGAGGGTGGGCGGATCCAGGCGTTCAACTGCGGGGAGCAGGCAGCGCTCAGAACAATCTCTGCTAGAACGCAATATTTTTAACAGCTGCACCGGGTTCAAGGAGGGCGAGCTGGTCGCCCCGGCAGCAACGCTGGCTAACTCGGCGAGTACAATCCCGATCATTCCCCTGGCTCCCGCCAAGGAGGAATCGGCAACTGCCTCTAGAACCCAACGAGCGTCTTTATCGGCACCGGCAGGTAATCCCGCAACTGTCAGCGCCACCTTATCCCAGGTCAGTAGGGCGTTTGAACCGGTATCAGAGTCAAGTTCACTCTGTAAATCCATAGCATCTAAGGCTGGCTGCCCAGCCTGTAGAACTTCCCCGCTAATCTTTACCCAACTGCGAATATTGGCTCCGGTAACTAGCAGGTCTACCCGTTCGGCAGATTCCAGAGTTTGCGCTACATTTTCCCGTTGCCGTTTAGTTTTGGGTTTCGCGGACTTCGGCACTACCTGCGGCACTTCAAAATCAAGTAAGCCGGTGGTTCCACTGGGCTCGGCGTTCTGCTGCGGTTGCGCCCCGCTTTCTTTTTTCCCCTGATTCCGAGGGCGCGGGAAGGTTTTGCTCTTCTTTACGCTTTGGTTTCCGCTATCAGTTATTTTTCCCCACTGATAATCATCCGGTTGCGAAGCAGCTGCCGGAGTAACAGTTTTAACCGATTTTTTCTCCCGGGCGGCACGAGCGAAATCCGCAAAAGAAAACAGATCTGCTAGGGGTTCTTCTTCTCCCACCGCCGTCTCCTTCCTTCTCAGCTATGCCCGGGGTCCTCGCCTACCCGCTCTCATAGTCTAGCGAGTTTTCAGTGAAGCCTGGCACAATAACCACCTGGTAGTTGGCTGTTGCCCCCCGAATCGGTTAATCTGGTCGGGTTGCCGATATCTGGGTTATTAGCCCAGAACTAGAAGAATACTTGAAGGAGACTATCGTGGCTGCCACCTGTGACATCTGCGGAAAAGGCCCCGGTTTCGGGAAGAGCGTTTCGCACTCCCACCGGCGCACGAACCGCCGTTTTAACCCGAATATTCAAAGCGTGCGCGCCGTTGTTGGTAGTGGCCGCAAGCGCATGAATGTTTGCACCAAGTGCCTCAAGTCTGGGCGTGTTGCTCGCTAGCTGAGGGGAAAATCAGCGCCGTCTGCCTCTGGCAGGCGGCGTTATTTTTATGCCCACCCGGAAAGTTATTCCACCTGAACGTGAGATTCTATGTAAAGTTAATAATGATTTCTCGTCCATTAACAGCTAAAGGATTCTCATGAGCCAGAACAACCCAAACCAATACGGTGATTTCCCCAACAACTCAGGGCAGTCTCCCGCTGCTAACAATCCGGATAGCTCTTTAAATCCGGGAGCTCCTGGTGGGCAATTCCATCAGATTCAGCCCTACCAGCCCCAGCCGGGCAGCCAGAGTCCGATACCTCCTGCCCCAAATAGTGGCAACTACCAGTGGAATAGTTCTGGGCAACCCCAGGGACAGCCCTTCCCGCAAGCCCCCGGTAACTACCAGCAATATCCGCCTATTCCTGGGCAGCCGGCTCCGGGCATGGCCTCTCCTATGCCGAATCCCATTCCTGGGCAGTACCCGAATCAAAAGTCAAAAATGGCAGCCGGTCTGCTCGGTATTTTCTTGGGCGGTTTAGGGGTGCACAATTTCTACCTAGGAAACACCGGAAAAGCAGTAGCGCAACTACTGATTTCGCTACTTTCTTTGGGATTCCTAGCTGCCATTTCAGGTATCTGGGGTCTAATCGAAGGCATATTAATTTTGACGGCAAAACCAGGATCTTCTTGGGCAGTCGATGCCGAGGGGATACCTCTACGTGACTAACTAGCATCGAGCCGGTTTCTTTTGGTTCCCAGCACCAAGTGTGCCCACAGGGAAAACTACCACTGATTGCGCTTCCGGTTTTCCCATGTGAGGAAGTTCAAAGATCCTCGGAACACTCTCAGCTTCCCTTAAGGCGATCTGGTCTGCTAGATTAGGTAGTAACCGACCAGGAAACTGGTACGAAAGTGGAGGTTTTCCCACCTGGATGCTCGCGGGTATCGGGTAAGAACAGATGTTTAAAGCATCTGCGCGTTTTTTCGCTGCCTCCGCTCAATAAGCGGAGGCTTTTCTTGTTTAAAGCCTCCAGAAAACTCAAGCAAGGAGTAGCTATCAGCAACGAGACACGCATTAATGACCGCATCCGGGTGAAAGAAGTACGCCTAGTTGGTCCCAGCGGGGAACAAGTAGGGGTAGTCCGGATCGAGGATGCATTGCGCCTAGCCACCGAAGCTGGCTTGGATCTAGTAGAGGTCGCCCCCACGGCGAAACCTCCAGTTTGTAAGTTGATGGATTACGGCAAGTTCAAATACGAAGCCGCACAAAAGGCTCGTAATGCCCGTCGTAACCAGGCAAACTCCCAGCTAAAAGAGATTCGTTTCCGCCTCAAGATCGACGACCACGACTACGAAACCAAGAAAGGTCACGTAGTGCGGTTCCTTGAAGGCGGGGACAAAGTGAAGGTCATGATTATGTTTCGCGGGCGCGAACAGTCTCGCCCCGAACTGGGCGTAAAACTTTTAGAACGCCTAGCTGAGGACGTAACCGAGATGGCCACCGTAGAATCTATGCCCCGCCAAGACGGGCGCAATATGACTATGGTGCTGGCTCCCACGAAACGTAAACACCATACTAAGTCGGATCAGCGTCGCCGCCGCGATCAGCAAAGTGGCGAGACTATGAACCGGCAACAACTTAAGGATGCCCGTAAAGCGCGGAAAGCCAAAGAGGCTCAGGAAGCTGCAGCCGCCGCCAAAGCAAAAAAGTAGGGACGTCCGAACCGCCTAAGAAATAGGCAGAACCACCGGCGTGCCGGTAGAGAGGAAAAATAATGCCGAAGATGAAGACGCACTCCGGTGCGAAGAAGCGCTTCCGCAGAACCGGAAGCGGAAAACTAATGCGGGAAAAGGCGGGTAAACGCCACCTGCTAGAACACAAATCTTCCAAACAGACCCGTCGCCTCAGCCGTGATCAGGTAGTGGCTCCTGCCGATACCAAGCGCGTAAATAAGCTGCTGGCTGGCAACAAGTAGGCAAGGAGAGGATTAAGAGAGATGGCACGCGTAAAACGAGCAGTTAATGCTAAGAAGAAACGTCGCACCGTACTGGATCGCGCCTCTGGCTACCGTGGTCAGCGTTCTCGCCTATACCGTAAGGCCAAAGAACAGCTGCTACACTCGGGCGTTTATTCCTACAACGATCGCCACAAGCGCAAGAATGATTTCCGGAAACTGTGGATTCAGCGGATCAATGCCGCTTGCCGCGCCCAGGGCATGACCTACAACCGGTTTATCCAGGGTCTGCGCCTAGCGGAAATCGAAGTTGACCGCCGGATGCTCTCCGAGCTAGCGGTTTACGATATTGATACTTTTAATCAGCTGGTAGAAAAAGCGAAAGCTGCCCTACCGAAGGACGTAAACGCTCCGGCTGCTTAAAGCCGCTAATAAGAAGTTAGCTTATTGCTTAATCTACGCCTAGACATGATTGATAATCCTCGCTCTCAGCGAGTGCGGATTCTAGTCAATCTGTCTAGGCGTAGTTTTCGTTTAAAGCAAGGATTACTCCTAGTAGAAGGGCCGCAAGCCTGCGCCGAACTGCTGCGTTTTTACCCGGAAGCGGTGCGGGATGTGTATCTCCATAACCGTGCCCCCTCCCCCGCTATCCAGGTGGCGCGGGAGGCGCTAGGAATTACTTCCTGGGTACATCCGGTAACCCCATCGGTAATGAAGTTATTCGCGCCCTCGGCGCAAGGAATTGCGGCCACTGCCCAGCTTTCCCTGCTCCCTAGCGATAAGCTTCCGCCCGCGGAGGCTTTGAAAGAGGGCGCTTGGGCGGTATGCGCGCGGGTACAAGATCCCGGCAACCTGGGGACCATCATTCGGATTGCCGATGCTTGTGGCCTGGCGGGGGTACTGGCTTTGGAAGGCTGCGCCGATGCCTCGAGCCCCAAAGTTATCCGCGCCAGTGCCGGGAGCCTGTTTCACCTGCCGGTTTACTCCGGTGCCTCCTTCGGTTCTTTAGCGGGGGTGAGCGCGGAAAACAATGGCTGCCTAGTGGGCCTGTCAGGAGCAGCCGAAACATATCTCCCGGCTTTTACAGCCTCGGATTCGGTGGCGGCCTCACCGCTGTTTATCTGCCTGGGTAATGAAGCCCAAGGTTTATCTAGCGAGGAAATCGCCCTCTGTAATGAAACCATCGCCATCCCTATGTGGGGAAGGGCCGAGTCCCTAAACGTGGCAACTGCCGCCGCGATCGCCCTACACGCCATCGCGAGTGCCCGCATTCGCTAAACAGGCGAAGATCCTCCGCAAACCTTATCCCGTTGATTTATCCGTGCAGTCGGCACACAGGCCAAATACATCTGCCATATGTTCAATATCGCTGAATTGATAGCGTCGGGAGATCTCGGCAATCCACTGTTCTAACTGGTCATCTTGAATATCTACGGTATAGCCACAATTTCGACAAACTAGGTGGTGATGGTGGCGCTGCGCAGCGCAGCGCCGATAGAGGGTTTCGCCCTCTTCGGAACGTAAACTGTCAAGCTCCCCACCCTCAGTCAGGATCTGCAAATTCCGGTAAACAGTAGCCAGCCCCACGGTTTGTCCGGCCGTCACCAGGGCAGCGTGTATCTGTTGGGCAGATCGAAAATCTGTTTCATCAGCCATGATTGCCATAATGGCGTCCCGCTGCCGGGTTTTTCGCTGCATTGCCATTGTTTGTATTACCTACTTTCCTGCATCGCCTCAGTTTTGACGCAAAAGACAGATTTTCCTAACTGCCGCCTCCAGCGCGTATTGCGGATCCCGGCTAGCACCTTTCGCATCTTCATCAGCTTGCGCAATAATCTTAATCGCCTCCGCCAGGTGGGCATCGCTCCATCCGCGTACTTCTCGCCGGGCTTTTTCCATCTGCCAAGGCGCCATTCCCAGCTGAGCAGGGCTTATTCCCCGTGCGCTAACTTTTGCCAGGTTGCGAAATTTGAGGGCGAGCGCGCCTCCAATCGCGACCGGCTCCACCCCGGAAGAAAATGCTTGCCGCAGCAACACCAGGGCACGCGCAAGATTCCCCACCGCGGCGGCGTCAGCTACGTTAAATCCGGTAGCCCCTACCCGCGAACCGTAGAACTGTTGCACTGCCTGCAAAGTTACCGCCTGCGGATAGTCAGAAACTAACTGGCGGGCAGCTCCGATTAGCTCCGCCAAATCCCCACCGAGCGCATCTACTAGCAGCTGCGCTCCAGCGGGCTCAATGCGTCCGCCCGCCGTGCGGACTTCTTCGACCACTAAGGATAGTTTGTCGCGCGCATTTTTTATCTTCGCGACTTTTACCTCGCGCGCCCCTGCTTTCTTGATCTTGTCTACCTGGCGTTTTCCTTTATTCGAGCCATCGTGCATGGCTACCACCCAGCAATCTGCTTGCGGCGCGGCTAAGTAACTTGCCAGATCCTGTCCTAAATCCTCATCGGCGGATTCAAAATCGGGTATCACCACCAGGCGGGCTTCTCCAAACAATGAGGGGGAAGTCAAGGAATCTAGGGAACCTGCCTGATAGCCGTTAGCAGTCACCTCAGTCACCGCTAGAGAGGGGTCTTGGTTTCGCCCCAGCTGTTTTAAACGCGCCAGGGCGCGATCTGCTAGCAGCTTCTCGGGGCCGCGAATCAGCACCCCGGAGCTTAAAGTGCAATCGCGCCAACTCATCTGCTTTGAGGCCATGCTTTAACATTGCCATTTATCTTCCTTTTTGGAAAGTAGCAGCGGTAAATATAGGTCAGCCCCACCACCACTATCCCCAAAGCTAGGATCCCTGGTCCACCCGCTGGCCACGGCAAAATTGCGAGCCGATTGGAGGCGAGAGCCCGGGCAACTACCATCACCCAGGTACACCCGATTCCCAGTATTTTTGCCAACAGCGTTCCCGGCAGTGGCAAAAATGTTAGGCAGGCTCCACCCCAGATCAACAGAGTCACTACCGGAGCGATAGCCACATTAGCGAGCACGGTCAAAGTGTTTATTCCGGGACGGATTAGCAATTGCCCCGGTAGACAGGCTAGCTGCGCTACCAAGCTAACTGCGCTTACAGAGAGGAAAGCAGATAAAAACTTTCTAAAAAATGGAGGATATTTTCGCGTTAGCAGTAGAGGGATTCGCCCGCTCCCCTGTATTTTTGCAGTCTCGATTCCCTTTTGCAGCCTTTCCTCTAATGGCTTAGCTACCAGTACAATTGCCGCAGTAGCACTAACTGAGAGCAAAAAACCGGTATCGGCTCCGAATCCGGGTTCAAAAATTAGCAGACCGATGATCGCAATTTCGAGGGCGGTAAAAGAGTACGGCTCTCTGCCCCTAGCTAAAGCCAGAAGGGCAACCATTCCCATGACCGCCGCCCGTAGCAGCGAAGGAGAAGACCCTAGAAGCAGGCAGTATCCCACTAACAAACTGGCGCACGAAAGCAGACGCCAGCGGCGTTTCAGCCCCGCACTAAGTAGCGCTACCAGGGAAAGTAGTACCGAGATATGCATCCCGGACACACAGGTAATATGCACGATCCCGGCAGTTTTTAGGGCTTCGGTATCCGCAGACGCATCGGCGCGGATCCCCAGTATCATGGCCGGCAGCAGCGTAGCTGCTGCCGGAGAATCTGCAGCTACCAGTTTTTCTTCCAATCGGGCCGCGAACTTTTGTTTAAGGGCCGCCGCCCCGCGCGGCCCGGCTCTTACCTTTGGGGTAGCGATAATTCTTCCTGGGATCTCCAATAGAGTATTTGCACTGATTACCGTGGTTAAATCTTGGCTAGATTCCCCGGCGTTAGATCTCCCGGCACGGGACGGTTTTTCTAGCTGCAAGACAGTTTCCACAACAGTTCCCCGAGGATATTTGGGCAGGTGTTGACCAAAGGCCACCACTTTCAGACCAGTTTTTACTGCTGGCGCAGGTGGCAGGCGGGCTGATAATAGGCGTAGCTGGGTTATTTGTTGATCGCTTTCGGCGGCGTATTTTCGCGGCGGCGTCTCTACCTCTGCTATTGCCTGGACTTTATCGATCTGCCCCTGCCAGGCGCGCGCTAGTGGGTCAGCGGCTATCACCCGCGCTGCCTGGCTGATCGACACTGCCACCCCGCCCAGCGCTCCTAAAGCCAGCGCACACCCCAGGATAATCCCGGGGAGAACTTTCCAGTAGCTAACCAGCAACAGTAAGACAGCGCCCCCAAGGGCTAAGGCACCGATAAATGGCACCCATGCTAAGGGAAGAGCTGGTAAAAGCCAGGCACCCAGCCAGACAATAATGGCTGCTGGCGTTAAGCGTAAATCTAGGATTCGCCCCTGCATAGCTTGTCTAGAGCCTGATCATTCCGGACAAGGCCGCATATTTTTTCTCCCCGATTCCGGAAACATTCCTCAAATCTTCCAGGTTTTGGAAACGTCCCTGCGTTTGGCGATAATCTACAATCCTTTGCGCTAGCGATTCTCCCACCCCTGGCAGTTGCTCTAACTGCTGCTTCGAAGCCTCATTAATAGAGATTTTCCCGCCGCCCGCACCGGCGACACCGCCCTCATCGGCCGATTGTCCACTGCTTCCGGCCGCGCCTGCTTCCGCCGCCGCCTCGGCCCCCGCCCCACTGCTTTCCTCAATTCCCACCCGCAGCTGTTCCCCGTCGCTAAGACGGCGCGCGAGATTTAGACCCGACAGATCTGTACCCGGAAGCGCTCCTCCAGCGGCTTTAATCGCGTCTTGTACCCTCGCAGAAGCCTCTAGGCGTACCACTCCCGGTTTTTTCACTTTACCCACCACATCCACCAGTACCTCTCCGGTAACGCCAGGTGCCCGCCCTGGCGCGGCGCGGGTAGGAGAACTAAAACTAGGGATTGCGGGAGAACCCCCGCTACTGAGAGTCTTACCTTGCGCCCACCCCGCCATCACTGCCACAATCACCACTGCTATTAGCGCTGCCGACACGATTCGCGGGGAAGGCGCCCAACGCAGGCGGAGACCGCGGGGATCAGAACGCAACCGGGTTTCCGCCGCTTGCAAAAGCTGGTGCGCCCGGGGAGCCTGGGAGGACGCCTGGCGAAACTGAGAGCGGGTATAGCTGGGTTTTTCTGGAGCCATAGAGCGAAAATAGGTTGCTGCTGCGCCCTCGGCAAGCTTTAAAAAGTTCGCAACAGGAAAAGGTAACTCCACCTAGGACGGGGGACAAACCGCTATCAGAATCCGCGGTGCAAGCGGGTTAATACGTCCTCTAAATCAGCGGGTAAAGGGGCCTGAAAACTAATTTGCTCACCGGTTACCGGATGGACAAACCCCAAGGTCACCGCATGAAGCCACTGCCGGGTCAACCCCAGTTTCTGCGCTAGGTGCGGATTTGCCCCATATATCGGATCACCTACGATCCCATGCCCAATTGCTTCCATATGCACTCGAATCTGATGCGTCCGCCCCGTCTCCAGCTGCACCTCGAGCAGTGACGCCCCCGGTAAAGACTCCAAGGTGCGGTAATGGGTTATGGCCGGTCTACCCCCGGCAACTACCGCCATTTTGAAATCGCGGGAAGGATGCCGCCCAATCGGGGCATCAATAGTTCCCGCAGGCGGATCTAGATAGCCTTGCACCAAAGCATGATAAATCTTCTTCACCCGGCGCTCGCGAAAATCATCCTGCAACCGGCCATAGGCTAACTCCGACTTGGCCACTACCATAGCCCCAGAAGTTCCCACGTCTAAGCGGTGAACGATTCCTGTCCGCTCTATCGGACCGGAGGTAACGATTTCTTCTCCCGCCGCCAACAGGGCACCAACAACCGTCGGCCCCTGCCAACCGGGAGCAGAATGCGCCGCCATCCCCACCGGTTTATTGACCACCACGATATCGGCGTCCCGATACAGAATCGGAAGCGGCGCCGGAGTTTCTAAACTCTGGGGGGAGGTATCGGGCAGCAGCACTTCCACCTGGTCACCGCGAGCTACCTCCGCCGATTTTCGCGAAACTACTCCGTTAACCTTTACCTCTTTTTGTTTAATCAGTTTGGCAACCAGGGAACGGGAAATCCCCAGTTCAGCTGCTAATACTTGGTCAAGGCGCTTGCCGTGCGCACCTTCTGGGAGCAGTATCTGAACCCGTTCACGCATCCTTGCCCCGCACCCGCTCCGGTTTGTAGGAGTGATTACCACTAACCGAGGGGACGCCCAGCACCACTAGCACCACTACGGCCACTACCCCGACCACAATCGCGATATCCGCAATATTTCCGACGAACATCGAACGGTAGTTCAAAAAATCAATCACGTGCCCGCGGAAGATTCCCGGAGGGCGAATGAGGCGATCAACCAGGTTTCCCAGCGCCCCTCCTGCCAGTAGCCCAAGAGAAAGTTGCCAGGCACGATTAGTCATCGCGCGTCCACTCCAAATGATAATGGCCAGCACCACCGCCGCTATTACCGAGAACACCCAAGTAAAGCTTTCTGCCAGCGAAAAGGCCGCCCCGGGGTTGCGCACCAGTTGCAGACCAATGAAATTACCGATTAGAGGTTTTTCGGGTGCCCCTATTTCCAGCACGCTGAGCGCCCAGGCTTTGGTGACTTGGTCAATGATTAACACCGGTAGCGCTACGAACGCGAATATCACCAGGAGCGGCGCCTGCTTTTGTTTTTTTCGCTGATTCATTTTCTTTCCAGGTCGGTTGAGTCTATTCCTAAATTTAATAAAAAAGTAGCGGCGCCACCACTTACGTGATGGCGCCGCTCTAATCCTCCTTGGCTCTTAGGAGGAACTACGTTTAAATCGCTAGCTATGCCTCTTGCGCATCTAGCTGACCGATCAAAGACTGTAGGTGCTCGCGCACCTTCTGGCGATAATCGTTTTCGAAGGCCTTGAGGTCATCGACCCGGGACTCGAGATCTGCACGCTCAGATTCTAGCTGCTCGAGGACGCGACGACGCTCATCATTGGCTTCCCGTACGATCTGGTCACCCTTGAGGCGGGAGTCTTCCAGAATCTGGTCAGCTTCTTGCTGCCCGTTGCGCACGTATTCGTCGTGTACCCGCTGTGCCAGCGCCAGCATAGAGGTGGCATCTTCTGGCTGTTCCGCACTGGACTGCGGCGCAGCCTGCGACTTTTGCTCCGCCTGTGCCAGTTGCTCCCGCAATTGCTCGATTTCTGCCTCGGCCTGCTGGGTCTCAGCCTGAGACTGCGCCAGCGCCGCCTGGGCTTCTTGCTGAGTTTGCGCCAAATGTGCCTGCAGAGCCTGGATTTGCTCTCCGGCTTGCGGATCGCCCTCGGCGGCGGCCGCCTGGTACTGCTGTACCTGCGTCTGCATTTCGGCAATCTGCGCATTAGCCGTCTCGAGCTGCGCCTTGAGAGCGGCAGTTTCTTCACCGCTATCACTGGGTGCTACTACCCCACCGGCAGCTGCCTGCTGGCGAACTTCGTCTAGTTCAGATTTTAAGGAAGCGTTTTGATCCTGCAGAGTCGCGATAGTCTCTACGACCTCATCGAGAAATTCGTCAACTTCTTCCTGGTCATATCCTTCACGGAACTTAGTCGCCTGGAATTGCTTCCAGTGGACATCTTCAGCAGTCAGCAGAGCCATACCTGTCACCTCAGTTATCTATCGTGTTTTTCCCGAGGTAGGTGCTCTACCTGCCAGCGGGAACTTCTGCGCTATAGGTTGCAGTTGGAAACAAGCATACCGGAGATCTGCTCAACTTCCACATCTTCAACAATAGTAACATCTATGATTTTGAGCAACACTTTAGGCAATTTTCTGCAGTTTTATCTTTGTAAAAGAATCAGCAGCGCGTTAATCAGGTGAATCCAAATATTTATCAATACTGTGACCAGCAAGAACAGTACAATAAAACTCAAATCTAGGGCGATAGTCCCAAGCCGCAGAGGTTTAATGAATCTCCCTAAAAATCGTAAGGGCGGATCAGTTAATCCAAAGACCAAGTTACAAAGAAAAAGCGTAACCGAGTTCTTTGGCCGCCAACTGGGATTCAATGCCATCACCCAAGACAGCACCGCCCGCACTATCAACGCCAGAATATAGAGCTGGAGAAGCCATCTGCCTATCTGGCCAACCCAATAGACTAAAGTGAGCATCTATCAGCTTTGGTTGAAAAAGTCTCGCTTAGATCCCAGCGAAGATTCACCCTCGTCTACCTGTACCGATTTCGGAGAAAGTAAAAATACCCGGTTAGTAACTTTTTCAATTCCCCCGTCGAGGGCGAAGCTGAGACCCGCAGCAAAATCAATCATCCGCCGCGCTTCCAGGTCATTCATTGCCCCCAGATTCATAATCACCGGGGTGCCGTCTTTGAAGGCTTCCCCAATGTTTTGCGCCTCGTTATAGGTGGTAGGCCGGATGGTCACAATCCGCTTAAGCTCTGCAGCTGCTTCCGGCTGGGAACTGACTGTATGTGGGAAACGCAATGCCGGTTCTACTATCCGAGGACGGGGGGTGGGAACTTCAGAATCCGGAACTGTGCTTTCCAGCTCATCGCTGAATTCTTCGTTCTCTTGCGGTTCGGACAGGCCTAAATAGTCCATCGTCTTCCTCAAAGCGCCCATCAGGTTCTCCTTCTTCTAATACTGGTCTACAAAAACGTTAAACGGGACTGGCTTTTTTTCGAAGCATTAACGCGGCGTGTTCCCAAAACTAGGTACCTAAATGCGCAGTTCAGCCGGCTGGAACTTCGCGCCTACCCACTACAATTCCCGCAAACCTACCGGTAGCCCCATCACGACGATAGGAATAAAGGTTGCGGTCTTCAAAAGTGCAGCGTTTAGAAGCGAAAGTAATCCGGGCTCCCGCCGCTCTAAGCTGGGAAATTACGCCCGCTTGGAGATCCAAACCGGGGCTTCCCACCCGAGTACGCGACCAGGCAGCTGGCACATGCCCGGTCACATGGGTTCGCATCGCCTCGGGGACCTCGTAGCAGGCTCCACAGATAGCAGGCCCAATAGCGGCATGAATCTTGCCGCTCTGGGCTCCCAGTCTCCGTAAAGCCAGCACCGCTTCACGCACAATCCCGGTAACCATTCCGGCTCTGCCCGCATGCACGGCGGCCACCAGCAGACCATCATCGGAAGCCAGTAGCAGAGGCACACAATCGGCCACCATCACTCCCGCCGCCGGGGTGGTTAGTCCCAGTTCTACGAATTCGCGAGTGTCGATGATGATCCCGTCGGCCTCTACCGGAGCATTGGTATGACCGGGACGGACTTGCACTACCCGGTTGGAATGGGCCTGATGCATCCAGACCACTTTCCGCCCGATCGCCTCGTCAACGATTCTCCGGTTTTCCGCTACGGTATCGGGGTTATCTCCGACGTGATCTCCCAGGTTGAGGGTAGCGTATGTTCCGGAGGAGTGCCCCCCGATCCGGTTGGTAAAAACCGCCTGCGCGCCACCAATGCGAAACATCGCGGCCTACCGCATGAAGTCGGGTACATCTAGACCCGACTCTTGATCGTCGTCCTCGAACACTCGCGGCACGGTTAAGGTGCTATCGTCCTCGCTCTTGCGGTTTACCCCAAAGTTATCGCGGTAGCTGCTGCTAGGGGTGTCATTTTCTTTACGATTAAAGGCGTCGCGCGAGGGTGGGGTTACCGGCAGCCGGTGCGCTCCTCTGGTAACGCTGGTACGCGGTAGATCCCCGACGCTGCGTTCGTCCTCTTTAAGCACTGCGCGGCGCGGGAAGGCCGGGATAGCGGAAGTTACCGTGGAGTCCTCCCCGGTTTTTTCTTTTACGGAGGAGGCGGCGGGTTCGGAGGCCGGCTCGGGCGCAGCTTTCTTCTCTACCCGCGCGCTCTTTTTACCCTTCTTAGGATCATCAAACCCGGCGGCAATAATGGTCACCCGAATCTGGTCACCCAAAGATTCATCAACGTTGGCACCGAAAATAATATTGGCTTCGGGGTGCACCATTTCGCGTACCATATCGGCAGCGCGATGCACCTCCAGCAATCCCATATCTGAGCCGCCTTGGAAGAACATCAACACTCCCAGCGCTCCGTCGATATCGGCTTCTAGTAGCGGGGACATAAAGGCGGCTTCGGCGGCGCGGATTGCGCGGTCTTCCCCGGTGGCCGAGCCAATCCCCATCAGCGCAGTCCCCGCCCCTTTCATTACGCTTTTCACGTCTGCGAAGTCCACGTTAATGAGGGCGGAAGTGGTAATCAGGTCGGTGATACCCTGCACGCCGGAATGTAGAACTTCGTCAGCCGCGGAGAAGGCATCCACCATGGTGATGTTTTGATCTGAGATTTCCAGGAGGCGATCGTTGGGAATCACGATAATGGTATCTACTTCTTTGCGCAGCGCCTCTACCCCGGCTTCTGCCTGCGTATGACGACGCTTGCCCTCAAAGGAGAAGGGCCGGGTAACTACCCCGATGGTCAGGGCGCCCATTTCCCGTGCCACCCGTGCCACGATGGGAGCGCCCCCCGTACCGGTACCGCCGCCCTCGCCAGCGGTAACGAAGACCATGTCCGCCCCTTCTAGGGTGTCTTTGATTTCCTCTTCGTTATCAGCAGCAGCGCGTTCACCCACTTTGGGATCGGCACCGGCGCCGAGGCCGCGGGTTTCTTCCCGTCCGATGTCCAGTTTCACGTCCGCATCTGACATCATTAGTGCCTGCGCATCAGTGTTAATCGCGATGAACTCTACGCCTTTGAGGCCGAACTCAATCATGCGGTTAACGGCATTTGCTCCGCCCCCGCCGATGCCTACAACTTTAATATCTGCCAGGTTGGTATCTGGTACTGTCACGGTCGCCCTCCGATCTAACCCTAAAGCTTTAGTTTAGAGTTAGGATTATTAGCCCTCTTGGTCAAACGAAAATCCTATGTAAAGAGGAGTTTTCAGCAAGCATTATGGGCGCGTGTTGCCCATTTCCCCATAAAAGTTTCCCGTTTGCTCTCCCGGCATATTATTAGAGACAAGAAGTAACTCAGGAGGAAACATGCCCACCATTTTTACCCGCATTATCGCTGGAGAAATCCCCGGTGAATTCTGCTGGAAAGACGATATCTGTGTCGCCTTCGCCGACATTAACCCCATCACCCCCGGACACGTGCTGTTAGTTCCCCGCCGGGAAGTCGAAAACTACTGGGACGCCCCCACCGCAGAGCTACAGCACCTAACGAAAGTGGCACAGATTATCGGGCGCGCCCAAAGGCAGGCGTTCGGCTCAGAGCGCTCCTGCCTGAGTATCGCCGGATTCGACGTCCCCCATTTACATCTGCACCTAATTCCGGCCAACTCTATGGAAGACATTAAGTTCGCTCATGCCCAACCGGCCACTGCTGAGGAGATTGCTGCTGCTATGCAGAAGCTGCGCCAGGCGATTGCCGCCCAGGGACACGCCCGTGAGGCGGGAGCCCGCGCCTAAGGGACAGCAATTTCTGCTAGCGCCCGGCGCAAATAATCAAGTTCACTGGCATCAAACCAGGAAAGAGGCTCTGCGGCCAGCTCTTCCCAAAGTTCCAGTGCTGGCGAGGTCGCTGCCGTTAGATCGTCACTTACCTCGCCAAAGTCACCGCGACACCACGCTGCGGCCTGCTCTGTGCCCATCTGCGAGCGCACCTTTGCGCAAAGCTCCCAGCTGTCGGAACTGTCTACCTGCAGGCTCACTAAGCGCTGCCAGTCAAAGCCAGATTTAACCGCAAATACTCCGGGGGCGGTTTCCTCGCCCAATTCCTGAGGTTTAGCATCGAGCGCTGCGACTATTCTCCCCGGATACCCCGCTACTTCCCCCTGGAGGCAGGACATAGCGGACATGGTCATCGCCAAATCTTCCGCCGACTCACTGTCGAGGGGATCCAGCCCCCAAAGCTGACAAAATCCCGCATTGCCCTGCCAGGCGGAGGGGGAATACAGATGTGGTTCTAACAGGTCAGATACCGCGAGGGGAAGATAAATTCGCACCTGACAATTGTAGCGGCTAGCCCGGGAATCTCAGGCCCTTAAGTGCTGTGTTGCACAAATACCTGATTGTCAACCAGCTCCCACCACAAAAACCCCGACAAAAACTCACTTTTCTTTAACCTTTTCTTAATTGCTTTTTATTATCAGACCCCCATAAACGGCTTTAAAAGATATAAATATTTGCGTATACCTGTTTAAACAGTTCGAGAACGCACATTGGCAACGGAGCCTCCATTCCCCCGCTTCTCTAATGAATTAGCATTTTCCTCTAATATTTAAAGGATTTGAGTCGATGAGTTTAGCAGCGCAAAGCCTCCTCCCCCAGGAGGTAACAGAAACAGATGTTGTCCCGGAAATAGACAAGGTAAACCGGGGGCAAGAGCTTTTTCCGCCCGGAAAACCGTTAGTAACAATCTGTCCCCAAGACGGCGATACTCCTGGCCCCTGCGCGATAATTTGTCCTGAACTGCCGCGGATTCCCCTAAGCCCCAAATACGGCCGCCTCGAAGTACAGACTCTGCTACCTCGCCCCCAAGCGAGTAAGAACCCAGCTACTAAACCGGCAGGCACACCCCTATCGTCATTACCTCAGATAAAACCGTGGGTAGCAACCGCCGTGAAAACCATATTCGAAGTGTTCTCTGGCCGCCGCTCCGCGCAGGCGGTAACTAACTGGTTTACCCCGGACTTAAAGAGGCCTTTTCTGGCATTAGCGCGCAGTGAACGACATCGTCCCCTGCCCACAGCGATTCAGATCCGCCGAATTCTTTGTCGCAAAGTCGGGATCGGGACTGAGGGTGGCGGCGCCTTCGAAGTCGCGGTCAGTATCAGTGACGGGTCTCGGGTACGGGCAGTGGCGATGCGTATCATCCCCTGCGGGAAAAAATGGAAAATCTCGGCGCTCGAGATCGGATAAACGACTAATCCGGTGGCTGCCGACAAACTATCAGTTCTATCCGCGGTTTGCCCCTAAACCTCTCCCCCAGTTGCCGAAAATCTGCAGCAGCCAATAGAAGTTCCAGAAAGTGCCGCTAGCCTTAGCGCTAACGGCACCTCCGGGAAAGTTTAGCGACGTTTTTGGCGCTTCTTTTGCGCGCGGCGCTGAGCACGGTTACCGCCTTGCGCGGCGGTTTGCCGCGCGGCCTCGGCACCAAAAGCTGAGCCTTGCCCAGCTGCTCCCGCACCAGCCGGTACCGTTTCCGAGGATTCCTTATGTCCGGTATCCCCCATTACCGAGCCTTCCGCCAGTGCCTTCTTCTTGGCTTGCTCCGCTTGCTGCTTTTCTACCTCTAGCTGCTGCTCATAGACCTGCTGGAACTGGTGGGAGAAATTGAAGATCCCGGTGACAGTATCTTCCCTCACCTGTCCCATCATGTTTTCGAACATTAGCGCGCCCTCGGACTTGTACTCCACCAGGGGGTCACGCTGCCCCATTGCTCGCAGACCAATACCTTCTTTGAGGTAGTCCATCTCGTAGAGGTGCTGTTGCCACAGGCGGTCCACCGTAGCCAGCAGCACCCGGCGTTCCAGTTCTGCCATCGGCTGGTCACCCAACTGATCAATCGCAATCGGGTTCTCGTTTACCTGATCCAGAATTTCTTCATAGGCATCGGCAATATCGTTTTGCAGCATATGTTCTAGCTCAGTAGCCGAAATATGCAGGAAGGAGCCGTCCTCGTCTTTGAGCTCCGAAAGCGAGGCACGCACCGGATAAACCGCGCGCAGGTTGTTCCACAGTTTTTCCAAATCCCATTCGTTAGAATCGGCGCCTTCACTGGTGGCGTGGGTAACCGCCTCTTTAATCAAAGTCCGCAGGTAAGAAGGAATCAGCTCATCGAGATCGATTTCTTTATGTAGCACTTCTTGACGTTCGGTGTAAATCAGGTCACGCTGATCAGTCATCACGTCGTCATATTTGAGGACGTTTTTACGGATCTCGAAGTTCTGCGCTTCCGTCTGGTGCTGCGCGGACTGGATACGCCCGGAAACCATCTTGGATTCGAGCGGTAGATCCTCGGGGTAGAGCGAAGAGTTCATGAACCGGGTAACGAACGCCGCCATGTTCTTCATCATCAACGGGTCATCCATCGCCAGATAGAAGCGGGATTCCCCGGGGTCACCTTGACGTCCCGAACGCCCGCGCAACTGGTTATCAATGCGGCGAGCATCGTGACGTTCGGTACCGAGGACGTAGAGTCCACCCAGTTCAACTACCTCTTCGTGTTCGTCGGCTACCTCGGCCTCGGCCTCGGTAAGGGCGTCCTCCCAGGCTTCCTGCCATTCGGAGAGGTTCTCCTCCGGATCCAGGCCACGCGCGCGCAGTTTCTGATCCGCGATATGTTCCGGGTTGCCGCCGAGCATAATGTCGGTACCACGCCCGGCCATATTGGTGGCCACGGTAACCATGCCTTTACGTCCGGCATCGAACACCACCTGGGCTTCATGGGCGTGCTGCTTGGCGTTGAGCACGTTGTGAGGCACCCCGGCCTCATCTAGCAGGATGGAAAGTTCTTCCGACTTGGCAACATCGGTGGTGCCTACCAGAATCGGCTGGCCTTTTTCGTAACGTTCTTTAATATCGTTAACTATTGCCTTGAGCTTGCCGCGCCGGGAAGGGTAAACCAAATCCGGCTGATCAATGCGGATCATGGGCTTATTGGGCGGAATTGGGATTACCCCGATCTTGTAGGTGTTCATGAACTCGGCCGCCTCGGTTTCCGCGGTACCGGTCATGCCCGAAAGTTTGTTGTACAGGCGGAAATAGTTCTGCAAAGTGATGGTAGCCAAGGTCTGGTTCTCGGCTTTCACCGGAACGTGTTCCTTGGCTTCAATCGCCTGGTGCATGCCCTCGTTGTAGCGTCGACCCTCCATTACGCGCCCGGTATGTTCGTCAACGATTAACACTTCCCGGTTGCGGACAATATAGTCCCGATCCCGTTTGAACAGCTCTTTTGCCTTAATAGCGTTGTTGAGGAAGCCAATCAAGGGGGTGTGGGAGGCTTCGTAGAGGTTCTCGATTCCTAAGAAATCCTCGACCGCGGCGATCCCCACATCGGTGACCCCCACGGTACGTTTCTTTTCGTCGACCTCGTAATCCATATCTTTTTCTAGGCGGGTTACCAGGGATGCGAACTTGTTGTACCACTGATCAGCCTCGCCTTGGGCGGGACCGGAAATAATCAGCGGGGTTCGCGCTTCGTCAATCAGGATAGAGTCGACCTCGTCGACAATCGCGAAGTTATGTCCGCGCTGCACAATGTCTTCTACTCGCTGCACCATATTGTCGCGCAGATAGTCGAATCCGAACTCGTTATTGGTGCCGTAAGTAATATCTGCTTGGTATTGTTTTACCCGCTCTGTGGGGGTTTGACCGTTGACAATACAACCTACGGTTAGTCCCAGGAAGCGATAGACGCGCCCCATCAGTTCACTTTGGTAACTGGCGAGGTAGTCGTTAACCGTGACTACGTGCACGCCTTTGCCGCTAAGAGCGTTGAGGTAGCTGGGCATGGTGGCGACCAGGGTTTTACCTTCACCGGTTTTCATTTCGGCGATATTGCCATTATGGAGGGCGATACCTCCCATCACCTGCACGTGATAGGGCTTTTGTTTGAGGACGCGCCAGGCGGCCTCCCGCACAGTCGCGAAGGCGTCCACCAGGATTTCATCCTCACTTGCCCCGTTTGCCAGCGCCTCTTTGAATTCAGCGGTCTTGGCTTTTAGCTCTTCGTCGCTGAGGGCAGCGTATTCTTCCTCTTTCGCCACAACTTCGTGAGCTGTCCGGTCTAGGCGTTTGAGAATCCGTCCCTCACCCATCCGCAGGATCTTTTCAAAAAACGACATTAGTTCTCCCGTGTGTTCGCTCCGTTTACCGATTCTATATGGCTGCGGCAAAAAGCACGATTAGTTATTTTAGTTTTTCCTCTCGGCGTAGCGCCTGGTGGTACTGGTTTTAAGGCTCCAAGCTTGACCGGCTGATGGTCCCACCCCAGCTTTGCCCGCTGTTTCACGCCCCTAACTTTGCCCGTAACTCCCGCGCCACATCGGTATCTTCCCAGGTAAACCCGGAACGTCCGAAATGCCCGTAGGCGGCGGTACGAGAATAGATAGGTCGGCGCAGCGACAGACGATCGATAATTGCTGCCGGTCGCAAATCAAAGGTCTCTCGCACGGCCTGAAGGATCTGGGCTTTATCCATCTTTTCGGTGCCGAAGGTTTCCAGTTCTATCGAAACCGGGTGCGCCGAACCGATAGCGTATGCCACCTGCAGTTCCGCCCTATCCGCAAGTCCGGCCGCCACTACGTTCTTGGCTACCCACCTGGCCGCATAGGCCGCGGAGCGATCAACTTTAGAAGCGTCTTTTCCAGAGAAGGCGCCTCCACCGTGGCGCGCCATTCCCCCGTAGGTGTCGACGATTAGTTTGCGACCGGTAACTCCGGTATCAGCAGCTGGGCCTCCCAAGATGAAGCGTCCCGCTGGATTCACGAGGGTACGGAAATTGCTATCTTCAATCCACGGAACCTGGGCAATGACCGGGTCGATTACGGCGGCTTTTACTTCTGCTCGCAGGTCTTTGAGGTTTGCGGAGGCGCGATGCTGGGTGGAGAGCACGATGGTGTCTAACCCTACCGGGCGCCCGTCCTCGTAACGTACCGTTACCTGAGTTTTCCCATCAGGGCATAGGTAGTCGAGGATTTTTTCCCGCCGGACTTTTTCGAGTTGCTTAGATAAGCGATGCGCCAGCCAGATCGGGGCGGGCATTAAATCGGGGGTTTCGTTGCAGGCATAGCCGAACATCATCCCTTGGTCGCCGGCTCCTTGCTGGTCAAAAGCATCTACCGCTGATCCTTCGCGAGTTTCCCAGGAGTCTTGCACTCCTTGAGCAATATCGGGGCTCTGACGGTCGATAGACACCAGCACTCCACAAGAATCTCCATCGAAACCAATATCAGAGGAGTTGTAACCGATTTCGTTAATGGTCCCGCGCACTAGGGTCTGCAGGTCAACGTAACCAGAAGTGGTGATTTCGCCGGCCAGATGCACCTGCCCGGTAGTGGCCATCACTTCCACGGCAGACCGCGCCTCCGGGTCTTGCTCTAGCAAGGCATCCACGATGGTGTCGGCGATGCGGTCACAGACTTTGTCGGGGTGTCCGCTGGTGACGGATTCAGAAGTAAAAATCGACTGCTTTGCGCTCATAGTCTCCAGTTTATGGCAGCGCTGGCGGTTGCGGGAAATAGGAGGGACTTAAGCAGAGTTAAGCGTTAGAAGTCACCATAATACGCCCTTAAACGTCGCCGGAGGGTGATCTGGTACCGGGAGGGTGTTTATGTCACCTTCTCCGCGCCGGAGGGTGTTCTGATACCGGGAGGGTGATTTTGTCCGTGGAGGGCGATTCTGCACGCCCTCACAAGCCACTACAGGTACAATGCCGACATTTCCACCCTCCAGAGACGATTACACCCTCCCGCGACATTTCCGCCCCCCCTAGGACACTTCCACCCTCCAGAGTGAATTGTTGAAAAGTCAGTTCCAGATCCTGCGCGGCGTTGAAGAGACGAGAGTACGGGGTGCTTAAAAACGGCAATAAGACAACAAATATCTGAGCTTTATCCAGATTTGACGATCTGTCCTGGTGCCACAACACCGGCATATCTGACGACAACCTGTGGATAACTTTGTTGCGTAATTCATCGAAATTGAAATTAGAAATGCGACAGGAAAATTCATTAAATTAAACACTTAATTTCCATTATTTTTAAATACAACTAAGTATTCTTTTGTAACTTTTATCGCGAAATTGGCGTTTTTAAATGCTTTTAAGCATAAAACAGCACATTTTGGGCGTTGGGGCGACATTCGCGCCCCATAAAAGTCCCGCAACACCACTTTCACGACACATAGCTAACTTATGGTGTATTTCATATAAACCTTTAATTGCCTGCACGTTCACTAGGAGGCTGCGGCACCAACAAACCAAAGAAAGAAGAATATCCGCAGGTAAGACGGGTAAGCACCAGGACGATAAAGCTTGCGGCAGACAGTAGAGTCTCGGGAACCAACACGACGGAGCCAGAAAAACTCATTTTGATTCGAAAAAATACAGATTTAATACCTTAATTGCGTGTATAAAATCGTTATTTTGGGGGTCTGATCAGGGGCTATACCTCTTTAAATTCGCTTTGGCAGCATATTACGTAAAGAGTGCTTGTAATCGACCAGTTTGTGGTGTGTGCGAACATAAGCTCGTGAAGAACGGTAAGAGGAGAACAAAACTAGGAAGAATCCTGCGGTTTGCGCTGCAACGCAAAGCGCAACGAAACCATTTGCGTTGCACTTGCGCTTCTAATGCTCAGTTTTCAGTGCTGACTACGCCACCACATAACACAGCGAACAATACAATCCGAGACAAGCAGCTATCCCCTGCCCTGTACCACAACGACACCCTGCTCGCCTTGATTACCCAGCACCCGACCAGAATATGACGCTACCTGTGGCAACAGACCGCTAGCACCCAGTAGCCGCCACTATTCCTCGGCACTGGATTCGCGGTCGCCAGTGGGTACTACCATTACGGGGCAGGCGGCATGAGCCAAGATAGATTGCGAGGTGGAACCCATTAGCGCACCTGCGAATCCTCCGCCTCCACGAGTACCTACCACCACCAGGTCAACGGCGGTGGAAAATTCCGTCAGCAACGCCGCCGGATTGCCGTCTAGGGCGTGAGAATGTACTTTCACCCCGCTATCAGCGGTTTCTTCCTTACAAGTTTGTTTAAGTTGGTCACGTACATCCCGCAAAATGCTGTCGCGATCTACCGTTGCCGGCAACCAGGACAAGATCCCGGCGGATGATGCCAGGGGAACCGCATCCACGGCGGTTACTTCCGCGCCCCAGACTTGGGCTTCTTTGATAGAGCAGCGCAAGGATTTGCGGGAACGCGTGGAACCGTCAAATCCAATCACGATTTTCTTTACTGGCACGAATTGGTCATCCGCACCCCGCCGCGGTACTACCACTACTGGACAGCGAGAATAGGCAGGCAAAGCCGAAGAGGTCGCCCCCAATAACCGGTCAGTGAACCCGCCGCCTCCCCGGGTACCGACCACAATCAGATCGACTTCCTGCGACAGTTGCACCAAAATCGCGGTGGGATCACCCGCCTCCACCCGCCCTTCGGCCTGATAGCCTAGTTTTTTGAGATGGGCGATAGCTTCGTCAACTACGGTTTGCGCACTTTCGCGAATCGCATCATTGTCTACCACTGCGAATCCGGAATCCATGGAGGCTGCCGTATAGGAAGGCAGGGCGTAGGCACATAATACTTGCAGCTTGCTGCCGCTTTGCTGGGCGCGCACACCCGCCCATTCCGCGGCCTCTAAAGATTCTGGGGAGCCGTCAACGCCCACTAAAATAGTTTCTTTTCCCGACATGATTTGTCCCCCTTCTGCTGCGCCTATGCCTGCTGACTCCTATTTTATAGACCTGAGGGCGCCTTTACTCTGAAATGAACCGTGCGCGCTGAAACTAAGGCCGAAACGGATGGTGTTCAGGTGAAGCTTTTTTCTTTTTCCTGAAGAGACGTTTGGTGGCTTTTTGCGCCGGTCTTGCTAGCTTTGGGGGCGCGAGCGGAATTACGCGACCCTGCGGAATGGCGCGATGCTTTACGTTTACGCGATTCCCGGAACTTCTTTGCTCTTTCCGCCCGGGTTAATCTACCTATTTGCGCGAGATTTTCTGCTTCCTCGAGGTTATCTTCTTCATCGTCTTTTTTACGGCCGTTTCGCAGGTACCGCGCCACGATAGTCCCTCCCACTGCGGAAATAAGTATCGGGAGGATCATCCACCAGCGCAACGCATCCCACCAGGTGGGTCCTTCTTCGTTCATCGGGGGCGCTGTCTTGAGGGGGATACGTTCGGCGGTAACTACCAGGCGGTGGGTGTTAGTGCCGTAGGGGGTGCAGGTGAACAGGGTCAGGATATCTTTGCCCGGTACGGGATGGAATAACTCTAACTGGGTGGGTTTGATTACGTGGATAGCGCGGACTTTATAGGCGAGCTTTTTTCCTGCCACCTGCACGTAGGCAATATCGCCGACTTTGACATCGTGAAGCCCGTCAAACAAACTGGCGGTTCTCATCCCGGAATGGGCGGTGAGGACGGCGTTTACTCCTTTACCTCCAACTGGCAGTCCGGTACCGAAAAGATGCCCGGCGCCACGGGCAATCGCGTCATCTTCGGTGCCGTGCCGCACCGGTAGGTCGATTTTTGCGGAGGGCACTACTAGCCGCGCCATCACGTCTCCAGGGAGGGTCGCTAGGTATTCTTGATATTCTTCCGACCCGGTTTTAGTCATCTGGTAGAGGTAGGGGTCAAGAATGGGGATGCCACGGATATTGTGGTTATATTCGTGTGCCGCTTTCAGCAGCGCCTGAGACTGATCAGGATGGGCAGACATCTGTTTCATTTCTTGCGCTTGCATGCGCGAGATTTCCCCAATACGCACGTTGCCAATGAAAATAGCGACTACCGGATACAGCAAGAGCAGGGCTCCCACTGCTGTCAAAATGATGATTAAAGTTTTTCGCACCGCGGTTCCCTCCCCTCGTTTTCTTAGCTGTTTACGCCTTACTATTCTTTTAGCTGGCTCGGTATTTTCTTAACCCAACTCGGATGCTTGAGCTTCCCGCAGTCTACATCGGGCTTTTTGCTTGTTTAGTTAGCTGCTTCTCCCCTAGTCAGCTGGTCTGCTTTCTGCCGCTTTCTCTGGCACGCAGTTTCCATTTTGAGGGCGCAAAGAGGGGGCGGTGCAGCCATCTGCACCGCCCCCTCTTTGGTCTTAGGGGCTATTGTTCACTCTATTAGTAGTTTTCCTAGACTTGCGCCTAGTCCTTACGGCGTTTAACGGTTAGTACCACGCCGATGGAAACTAGGATTAGTCCCAGAGCCGAAACGAGTAGAATCCCCTGCGCACCAGTCAGCGGCAGCCCCAGGTTCTTGTGGTTGGTAATCTGCACGAAGTTACCGTCACCCGCTTTGGCGGTAGACAGATCAGTAACCGTTCCCGGCTTAGTAAGCGAGAACTTAATAGCCTGCGGCAGAATCTGGTAACCAGCCGGAGCTTGTTCCTCAACGAGGCAGTAGGGTACCTGGTTCGCTTCCGGTACTTCTACCCCATCAATCCAGTCAGTCATCTGCAAATCAGAGATCTTCGCTAGACCATCTGCCCCGGTCTCATTCGAGGTCTTGATAGTCGGGCCATAGCTGGAGCAATCTTTCTTGGCCGAGGTATCCAGGTGGACACTGAAAATAGCGCCAGCCAGAGGCTCGTCCGCGCTGTTAACCTTCTTGATTACGATATCGCCGTGCCGGGTCTCAACCTCCGGAGAGTTAATCGGCTTATCGTTCTTCTTAGACCAATCATTCGGGAACAACTTACCGGTGTTCTTGGTCAAGCCATCAGCCGGAACGCTCTTTAGCTTAACGTGTAGAGTAACCTCGATCTTGGCACCCCCAGCAATAGTGTTTAGACCGGCACCCTTGAAGGCGACGGTGACGGTGGTGCGTTCGGGAGTACCATCCTTAACGGTCGTGGCATCAAAATCGGTTGTAGTCTGGTCGTTAATCTTGGCGGTAGTCTTTACATACTCCACATTGGCGGGCAGCTGGTCGACAATCTGGTATAGATTACCCAGGTCAGCGGCATCCATCTTGCCATCGCCATTGACGTCAGCGCCCGTGGACTTGGTGGTCAAGACATACTTAAACTCATCCATACCGTTTGCAGCGCCCTGATTCAGGGTAGTAACGCCCTTGTCTACAACCTTCTTATCCAGTTCATTTTCCTGGTTCTTGGGGTAGACGTGTACGTCGCTATTCCAGGCCTTGCCATCGGGATTGGTCATCGGCAAAGTAACTGCGAAGGGGGCAATCGGAGTGATTTTTTCCTTCTTAACCTCTTTACCTGCAGCCTTAATCGTGCCTGATCCGGCTAGATCCTCTACCACGACGTACAGACCCCTGGGTACAGAGGAAAACTTAGCTTCCCCATTAGTGCCAGTTGTCATAGTCGTCGGGTTAGCGGCCAGCTTGTAAGTGGTAGCTCCAACTGTGATCCCGGTGGTGACTACATCGTCCTTCAAAGAAACTTCCCCAATTTCTTGAGCCAGTTTCAGACCGTCATTGGTAGAAACGTCAACGCCCTCAACCTTGTAGAGCTTAAAATTAACCCCTTCCAAAGGTGTTTTACCGGTAAGCTCGGCAGCGTCAATCGCGGTACCATCGTGTTTCAAATTCGTAGTCGCACCCAGATACTTATGCACCGTCAAAGATGCGGTAGTGGGCTGCGATGCACCCGGGGTCAACGTAGTATCAGCACTGGCGGCGCCGACGCCTGCCAGGCCCATAAAGGCCATCACCATGCCGGTTAGCACGGCTAATAACTTTTTCTTACTCACTTCTCTTCCTTTCAAATAGAGTGACTACAATAGCAATCCCTAATGCCAGGCACCCTAGAAGTAACACTTCTAAAGCACCGGCGTATCCCGACAAGGGAAGTTTCCCTTCCGGGTAGTTAGTGACAGTCAGGGATCCATTCCCGCCACTAACGGTATTTACATTTCCTTTTCCACTGATAATGGTCACGTTCCCGCTACCGTCTACCGTGAAGTTCACCGGCTGCGGCAATAGGGCGTAACCCCTGCTGGTTTGGGTTTCCTTTAAGGTGTAGTTTTGTCCAGGTATCACCTTGAACTTAACTTTCCCGTTCTTATCAGTAGTCAAAGTCTGAGCAGCTCCGCTCGCGCCCTCCTGAGAAAGCTCGAAGACCACTCCCTCTATTGCGGTACCGGCATCGGAGACTTTATTAAGCTCCACCTCGGTCTCGGATAGTTGGTTATAGCGCTTGAAAGTTATTAGCGGATTGTCGCCGGTCAGGGTAACTTCTGTTCCTTCATCAGTGGTCATATAACCCGCCGGAGCCTTAGTTTCCTGAATCTTATACTTCACGCCGAAAGTAAGGCCGGTAAAGGTGGCGAGGCCGACCTCGTTAGTAACCAGC
Organism: Varibaculum cambriense DSM 15806; assembly: GCF_000420065.1. Lineage (GTDB taxonomy): Bacteria > Actinomycetota > Actinomycetes > Actinomycetales > Actinomycetaceae > Varibaculum > Varibaculum cambriense. The sequence goes on from NZ_ATUF01000002.1 coordinate 310,155, forward strand.
GTCTTCTTGGTTCCATCAGGCGCCGTTAGGGTGAATTCCGCACCCGCCAGCGGCTTACCGGTTTCTTTCGATAGTTTCGAAACCGTGATCCTGCCGGTGTCCTTAGTGTTAGGCACCTCCATAGTGATCAGTCCGGTAAACCCTTCTAGCAGGGCATAGTCGGATACTTTCACCGAAATTGGGTTAGATTTCAGGATATAACCGCTGGGAGCTTGAATTTCCTTCAGCTTATAGATCTTGTTCGGATCCAGCTTCACGGTTGCCGGCAGGTTAACCAAACCGTCACTACCAGTAACCAGGTTGGTAGCCACTTCCGTCGACTCGTCCTCTTCATACAAGGTGAACTTGGCACCGGAAAGCGGAATCACCACATTGAAGGTGCCTGCCACCTGGCCTGGCACTTTAACCGCGCCGGGAGTGCCCGACACCACCTTGTCCGCTGCCGCTTCATCAATCGACTTCACCAGGGGTTCGAACTTGAAAACCCGCAGGCGAGAAGGATTATTATTGGCCGTCCAAGTAAACTGCTGCGCCTTATAATCATCAACTATGAAATCGTATTGCGCCTGGGGGTCAACATAGTACCCGATGGGAGCTTTCAGCTCTTTCACCCGGTAAATACCGCCATCCAGTTCGGTGAACTCTGCTTGCCCGGTATCGACTGTAGTTGCCTTCTTAATCGGCTCGGCGGGCCAAGAACCATCGTCGGCCTGCTTGAATAGGCCGAACTCGGCGCCAGCAAGGTTGCGGGCATCGCCGGTAACATTGGGGTCAACCTTGGTGACTACCAGCGAAGACTGTTGCTTTTGTTCCTCATTGGGCACCAGTAGCTCGCTTTGCTCGAACAACAGATGCCCGGCAGCATCCTTAAGCTTGCCGGCCTCATCAATCTGGAACTGCAGCGGGGCATCGTTCTTGACATATCCGGCAGGAGCCGTGATTTCTTTCAGAGTATAGACCTGGTTAATCACCAGATCCTTCAAGATGGCATTAGCGTCTGGTCCCCCGGTGGTTACCTGCGTAACCAGGTTGGTAGCCGAAGCAGTATTGCCTTTATAGAGGGCGAAGGTCGCGCCGGGTTTAATCACCCCGTCACCGCGCTTCCACTGGCCAAAGGACTTATTCTTATCAGCCATGCCGCGCACGCCTAGCTTCGACAAGGACACCGAGCCTTTATCGTTAAAAACCAGACCAAGATCCCCGAAGCCGAACGTCAGATTCAACCCACGGAATTGAGTACATCCCGTGGAACAACGAGTAATCGTAAAGTCAATCGGAGCAATCGGCTGCAGGTGACGATCACCCGGATTCTCGGTTAAGCGCCATTTACCGGCAGGAATGCCATAGAACTTTACGTCACCGTCATCGTTAGAGCGCACCGTCCTCGGAGCTGAGTTCGGCACAAACATGGTGCCATCGTTCTGTTGCACCGGTAGCGGAGTAATCGTGAACTCGATTCCCGCTAAGGGTTGACCGTTCTTATCCACCTTTTTAAACTCGGCGGTACCACGAATCGGCTCGACTGGATACCATTTGCCCATGTTGGTAACATCAGGCGCTTTAATCTGGTAGGTGCCGGTAGCAGAATCAAAATTAGTCGCACTAAAGTCGGTGGCGGACAGCATAAATGCTCTATCGCTTACTGCATACCCGGTCGGAGCCTCGATTTCTCGCACTGTCCAACCCGGGGCGGCATTCACATTCGTAAACCTGACTTTGCCGTTAGAGCCAGAGATAGCGGTGGCTTTGAGCGCGCCCTCTTTATCATAGAGGCCAAACTTGGCTCCTGCGAGCAGTTTCTTCTGCGCTGACTGTAAGGGCTCGGCTTTGTATCCGTACTTTGTCAGCTCAATATTTACCGCCGGCGGCACCAAAGTGTTAATCACCGGGTTGGATTCCAGTTTCCCTTCGTGAGAACTAGACACGCTCCAGAAATCATTTATCGCCTGCTTACCCAAATGTTCTTGGGAAAGCGGAGTCGCGCCCTTGGGGCCGGCAATCATCGGTACCGTGATCCGCACTTCGCTGCGCGGCTGCTGCGGGTTGGTATTAGTGAATTTCAACCCCGTTACCGCCGAGCAAGGAGTGCTCTGCCAGTTGGCACGATCCAGGTCATATTTCGTCGCGATACCAGTATCGCAGGTATAGAAGGTATTCCAACCAGTAGCAGCCGTTCCATCAGCCATTTGGAAGCTGATTCGCCCGCTGGGATCATACTGGTTAATCAGGGTGGAACCTTTGCGGGCAGGAGTACCTGCCACCGGCAGTAAGTCATAGACCACCGGATTTTGCTCCGGGCGCGTCCCGTAGCCTAAGCGCAGCTGATAATCGAAGTTCGCTCCCCCGACAGTTCTAATCTCGGTAATCCAGGGGGCATTGGGCTTGCGCTCCCGAATCCGCTTAGTTATGTAGGTTTCATCCCCAACCGCGACTCGGGTGGTATTTTCCGCTTTCGACCACGTTCCCGTACCCGCAATCGGGTTCTTCACTTCATTTAGGTAACGGACATTTCCCTGCGCCCGTACAAACGCTTCGTTAATAATGTCACCGTCGATAACACCATTGGTAATAGTGGTCTCTAGTTGTCCCACACTGTATACCTGGTTCGGATCCGTGACTTGGTCGGCTTGGAAACGAACCGCTACGCGTCCGGTGCCATTGAAGTTGGAAAGGATCTCATAACGCGCTCCGGGCAGCTCCGCAAACTTTTGAGTTAGCGTCACCCGGTTAACTTCCAAGCCCTTGGGTAGCACATCTACCAGCTCGAAAGCAGTCAAGGGATCACCATAATCGGTTTCCAGCTCGGCACCCACGGTATAGGTACCGGTTTTACCGGCTATAGTTGCCTTGGCAAAAGTGTTCACTTTACGAGCTTTAAGAACTTTGCCCTCGGGCTTCACCTTGACATGAGCCTCTTTGATACGTTCTCCGCCCTGTACCTTATTTCTGAGGTCAGCTTGGCACTTCAGTCCGTTACAGAGGTTCTGATTCGGGTCACGGAGCTTGGTGTGAATCTTGGTAATAGTGCTTTGTCCCGGCTGCATTGCCTTAACGCTGCTCCACCGCAACTGGACGTTCTGGTAGGAGGTAAGATTCTCCGGCAGGTCGATACGGTCAGTTCCCGTAATACCAACCGAATAAAGAACTTGATAGGTATCCGGTTCACCAGTGGGACTAATAATCTCCAGTTTGCCCCCTACAAACACTGGGTCGGGAGTAATAGCGGTGTATTGTAAACGGTCATCAAGGTCGAAGTCCCTAAGATTTAGGGTGACAGGAGTATCCGATGTGTTCCTGGTAAGTACATTCCAATCGAATTCTGTATTACGATCCTGCTTGCTGTCGTAGATTACCGCGACTCCATCACGGAAGTGCGGACCGGCAGCAACCTTCGTTAAGGGCACGCCGGGGGGTGCGGTCTCCATCGGTTTATAGAAGCTAAAGTAAGTATTTGCCGCCCCAGTAATTAGCGGTTCCTTCGGACCTTGTTCTTCGGGGGTGAGGGTAAAATCGGCGTGGTTATCAATCCGTTTTTGTTTCTTTGCCCCCGGGAAATGCAACTTCAAGCTCCCTAGACCTGAGTATTCCGTGGTCAGACGTTTTTGGGTATTAGTGTAAGTGAGGGTGACCTGATCGTCACCTAGCTTCCACCCCGGGTTTTCAGAAGCTACGAACTGGGCACGCGCTTGGGTACCATCTGTCTTCGTATATAGCGGCAACTGGTCAGTGATGGTGTAACCCCGCACGTTCCGCAGCATTTTCTCTACTTCAAAAGTAAAGGTGACCGCGTTATTGCCAGAGGTGCTGACGTCCCCTTCCGGATCGTCATCGTAGTCCCTGCATACAGCAAGTTCGCATCCGACTGTATCTTTCTTGAAGGTAGGCAGCGGATAGTAACCTTTAAGGTTCACCGGTCCCGGTTTAGAAGCCGGGTGCGGGGTCAACACATACTGCTTCCCATCCGAGGCGGTATCAAGCAATTCGGCCTTAACCGGGAACACTGCATCCGAGGCGGTAATCCGCTTCTTTATACGCCAGTAGATAGGAATACTTGTTCGTATGGAGCTATCGTAATTCGGCCTCAGCTTAACTTCTAGGACTCCTGGGGCAACTACCTTTACTGATCGGAAGTATTGGCTGGAAGTATTATCCCAATCCGCAACTTCTACCCGGGTGGGATCATAAGTTATCCGGATGGTCCCATTCTTAACTATCGAGGTGCCAGCATCCCCACCGTAGGTGATGTCAGTACGCATATTATTGCCGAACTGCTCTTCTAGCTCGTTGGACTCGGGCCAGCCTGGCTGGTTTATTTTTCCGGTCAAATTCAGACGGGCGTAAGAACCCGACAACTCGGCAGGAGCCTTCTGGTAACGGAAAACTATGTCCTTGTCATTACCATCTAGCTTTATGGTCTGGGTAGGAGGCAGCGAATATCCCTTCACCATGGGAGGAACTAGCACATAATTTTGGTTACTATCGCCCTCTCGGCTGTTAATTGGACGGTTCATTTCCGGAGCTACCGGCTGACCGGTTTGCTGATCAAGGTAGCGTACCCGCACCTGGGAATCGGTGAGGATAATGATGCCTCGATCACCACCGTAACCGGTGATATTGTCGGGGTTCTTCCCTGACTCTGGCCGCAAATAAACTGGACCGTTGAAGCCGGCGTAGGAGCCTCTGCCTCCCCCCCCACCAGGTCTGGGTGAACAGAGCCCTAATGCGCTCCAAGCGGTTATATGGATGCTTTAAGTCACTATCTGGTTTATCTAAGGGAGTGTCCGGAACCGTAAACACGGGATCTTCAATCGGCATCCCATAGAAAGTGTTCTGCCCTAGTTCAACGATATTTTCTAAAGACTCTGGAAGAGAGGTAATCCTATTTTTATCTTTGTCCTTGTTTATCGGATTGTCCCATTCGTAGAGTTTGAGATTTCGCCCAAATACCCCCGCAGCCGGCTCGTTGCGCGCAGGACGATCCTTACCCGGTACCCGCAACCCCAGGCTCTTTACATTCCCCCAAGAATCTGGAAGAGAAGTTAATGCGTTATTGGCAAATGCGCCATATCTGATGTATTCCACTTCGCCCCAGGAGGCTGGTAATGCCGGGAGGCGGTTGTTCGTGAAGGCATAGCTACCGATGTCCTTTAGGTTTCCCCAGGACGACGGTAAAGTTGTTATTTCGTTATTCAAGAACACGCCGCGGGGAATCTGAGTAAAAGTATCCCAGGGAGCGGTCAGAGCAGTAATTTTATTATCTTTGAAGCACTCTTCACCGAGGGTCGAAACCTCTCCCCAGGAGTCCGGCAGACCGGTGAGGGTATTGCCCATAAAAGCGTGGAATCCAATAGTTTTTACCTTGCCCCAAGAAGAAGGCAGGGACTGAATCTGGTTAAAGTTGGTATCGCCTGAACCGGGATTGGAATAGCAACTGTTATTCTCCGAAAACTGCGGATAAGTACCGTCGTCATAGACCTTTTTCCCAGCGAAGGCACACGGCTCAATAGTGGTGACATTGTCCCAAGAGTCCGGGAGTACAGTCAGCCTATTTCGGTGGAAAGCGGCTTGTCCGATGCTAGTGATTGGGCCCCAAGCAGGCAACGACGCAAGTTCGTTCTTGAAAAAAGCCTCTCTCGGGATAGTGGTGATCTTGCCCCAAGAATCCGGCAGAGCAACTAGCTTATTACTGGCAAATACACTCTTGCCGAGAGTGGCAACCAATCCCCAGTCATCCGGTAGCGAGGTTATTTCGTTTTGTTCAAATACGCTCTCAGGTAGGGCGGTGATATTGCCCCAAGAGTTGGGTACGGCCTTAATATTATTGTTATAAAAAGCTTTAGTACCTAGCCTTGATACCTTTCCCCAAGACGCGGGAAGGGCAGTGTTCGGGTTATTTGCAAACGCTTGATTCCCAATGGAGGTAACTTCCCCCCACGAATCCGGGAGTGCCATCGATTCAGATCTATTGTAATAATTTTGGGAAAAAGCGCTATTACCGATGGAGGTAATTTTCCCCCAGCTAGCGGGGAGTGATGTTAAGAGGTTATTTTCAAAAACGCTGTCTGGCAGGGTAGTGATCTTGCCCCACGGAGCCTTCAAAGCAGTGAGCTTATTGTCAGAGAACGCACTTCTGCCTAGAGAAGCTACTTTGCCCCAGGAATCGGGTAAGGAAGTAATCTGATTTTTATAAAACGCAGATTCGTCGATATTAGTAATATCGCCCCAAGAATCCGGCACTGAAGCTATCTGGTTATTGGAAAAAACATTTTTTGGAAGGTTGGTTATCTTCCCCCACGGAGCTTCCAGCGCAGTAATCTTATTATTCGAAAAAGCACTTTCCCCCAGGGTAGTTACATTTCCCCAAGATTTAGGCAGAGCCTTAAGCTCTCCTCCCCGATAGCCTGAAGGTCCAGCAAAGGCGGAATCGCCAATGGTAGTAACTTTGTCCCAAGATTTAGGCACCTCGGTGAAGCTGCTAGATGCAAACGCCTGGTTCCCGATACTGGTTATGGAACCCCAAGAATCCGGGAGCCGGGTAAGACCTTTACCATTAAAGGCTCGGTCACCAATGGCGGTAATAGGTTGCCCTTTGTCTCCTACTGTCGGCCAGCACCAGGGATCAGCGGTCTTCCCACCATTGTGTTTCTGATTACCGGTAGAGCTGAACCCAGTGATGGTTCCCCCGTTGTAAGTGAAATCTTTTACCTGCCAACCAGCACAAATGGTTTTTTCTGGCCAATCCGGACCTACTGCCACCTTGCCTTTAACCGTCTTAGTGCGCCCTTGAGAATCAGTAGCCGTGTAGTAGACATCGTAGGTAGCCTCTGGCACACTGGTGTCAATTTTTTCTGGAGAGACAGTCAGAGAGGCAGTAATATCGTTGCCGTCAATATCCTCTGCGGTCACCCCTGCCAGCAAAGCTGCTTTGGAACCGTCTCCACCTTGGGGAATATGCTTGACGATTTCCCCGCTGATCTTGGGCGAGAAATCAGTTTTCTTATAGGTAAAAGTAACCGCATTTTCCGCTCCGGACTGCGGGGTAATATCTTGAGAAGCCGGAGTCACCGCGTAGCCAGCCAGTTGCGGCGCCTTAATAGTGTTTTTTTCGCCCGCGAAATAGACTCCGTCCGGTTCGGTGAACTCACTTTGTAGCACCTGCGGGCTGCGCAGGGGCTTATTAGTATCAGCATCGATGTAGTTAATGGTGATCGAGACTGCATCCTCGGCAGCTACCTGACCAAAGCCGGAATCGTACTTTTCGGACTTTACTGCGGCCGGGAGCGAGGGCTGCCCGTCAGCTTTTTCTAGCACCACCCAGCGCTTATTATTCGAAAAAACTTCCTTGCCAAAGGTGGTGATAGTAGCGGGAATCTTCACCTTTTCAATTTGGTTGCCGCTAAAGGCCTCCTGGCCTACTGTCTGCAGGTTCTCCGGCAAATTGATCGTTTTCAGCTGGTTATTGGCAAAAGCACTAGCGCCGATCTCGGTCACATACTTCGGCAGGGTGACCTCAGTTAGTTTATTGTCACGGAAAGCATTCGCCGAAATAGTGGTTAACCGCTGGGGCGGGTTCTGCGGATCATCCGGGCGGGCGTCGGTGATATTCACCTTGGTTAACTGGTTATCGCTGAACGCGCCCTCGCCAATGCTGATTACCGTATCCGAAGCGAAAGTAGTTAGCTGGTTCTTCTGGAACGCGCCCTCGCCAATAGTTTGCAACCCCGGAGCCGTAAGTTCCGTAATCGCATTATCGTAAAAGGCGCGGTCGCCTACTTCCGTCACCGAAGCCGGAAGCGTGACCTTAGTGAGTTTCAGCCCCGAAAATACGCCCGCCGCGATCTTGGTGGTGCCATCGGGGATGGTCAGTTCGTGATTATTTTTAAGATCCGTTTTACCGGCATCGGTCAGGCCGGTGATTTCCGTTCCGTTGAAAGTGAAACGAGGGTCAGTCGGCACCCCTCCCCGCATCGGAATCGGGCTACGAAGTGCCGGAGGAACGCCCGCGCTGGGATCTTCGAAGTTAAAGGGGGCTGCTTGGTTGCCGGTTGCAGGGTTTTTGGATGCGGACGGGCTAGGTTTAGTGGCGTTGGCAGCAGGCTTTGCGGAGTTGTTATTAGTGGAGGTATTAGTACTGGTGGAAGTGGGGTCATTGGCATTTGGCTGCTCTGCTGCGGGCGCCGTCATCGGCACAATCACCAGCAAAGACGATAACAACAACCCCAAAACAGATAGCGAAGCAACCAGCCTTCTACTAAGCGTCTTACTTGCCACGTAAACACCTCTAACACGGGTCAGCCGCCACCTATGGCAGCTAATTTCACCTCAACGTATTACATTTCCATGATAGTAAACTAATCTTTTGTTCGCAACGGTTCGGGAAGATAGTTGGTCGTAAAATATTTAGATTTTTACGCATTTACGGCTGCTTTTTAAAAATTATTTCTGACACTAGGACATACGTCCTGGAAATCCCAGATTATCTATATATCCATTAACGATTTCCTCATCGCGGGAATATTAATGTTGCTGCCGCCCGGCGAAAACCCCGATTTGCCGCCCGACAAGAAGACTCCTGTGCGCCTGGCGGGAACACTACTTTGCTGCCTGGTAAGAAGACTGCTGTGCGCCTGACAAAAACGCCCATGTGCTGCCTGATGAGGCCACTCCTGCGCCGCCCGCACTCCCAGTAGCACCGGCGGTCAATTTCGGCGCTGGAGGGTCAACTTGGCTTTGGAGGGTATTCCCGTCCCCGGAGGGCATTTTCAACCCTGGAGGGTCATTTTGTCGCCGAAGGGTGCTTTCGCCAGAACCCACCAGCACTTTCCGCCAAACACGCAACCATTCCACCCTCCCGAGAGCAAAACACCCTCCCCGCACAAGAACATCCTCCCGCGGCATCTCAATAATGCGCCAATAACGCCAGTCCCCAGCGGGCAACAAACTGAAAGTGTCCTTGCCCGATTATTAGGAACAGGAGTTTGTTCACCATAGCTGTCAAGGTGTAGCTATGTTTCCTGAATTAATTAGTACCCAGGCGTTTTCGCGGAGAGTCCTTGCAGACTCCCTAGCGAACGGCTCCCTAATTCAGGTCGGGCGCGGACACGTGATCAGGCCTTTGAAATCAGCAGACAAATGGCAACGAATCCGCTATGTAAAGTTAGGACAAATCGCCTCCCACGCGGCGCGGTGCCATACTCCCCCGGTGTTTATCGGAGTTACTGCCGCCCTGCTGCATGGCCTGTCCCTAAAATCGCTGCGAGGCGATACTCCTTTACACACCTCGACTAGGCATTTTGAAAAGAAACTGCTGCCAGCTTGGGTTGATGTCGACACCTCCCAAGGGCGCCCTATCCGCACGAAAATACCCCCGACTCCCCTGATTTTCCATAAAATCAGCCTCCCAAAAGATTCCACTAAATTTATCGGTCACCGAGTGCGCATCACCGACCTTCCTACGACCACGTTGCAATGTGCCGCCTGGCTCCCAGCCGGAAGCGCCCAAGCAGTAGCCGATTCCGCAGCTAGAAAGCTTATTCCGGAGTGGGGTCAGCTTGATCGGCGTGGCCGAGAGGCTTTCGCAGACCGGATTCCAAAACTGCGCGCGCAGATGTATAGCCTGGCCAGAAAGTACCGGAAGCGGCTCGGCGCTCCTCAAGCTCGGCGAATCCTCGCAAACATGGATCCCCGATTTGAAAGCTACGCGGAATCTTTATTTCATGCCGCCGCACAGTTAGCGCAGGTAAAACGACTAGTTCCACAGTTCCAAGTTAAGATTTCCACCGCTCAAAGCTACTTTCTGGATGCTGCACTCCCGAAGATTCGTAAAGCTTTTGAAATCGACGGGATGCAGAAATATCGAAGCAATGATCCTCAGAAAGCTTACGAGGCTATCCAGGGTGAAAAACAGCGTCAAAGTCGGCTGCAAAAACTCGGATGGCATATTTACCGATTCACCTACGAGGACGTGGCAGACACTCTGGGGTTCGCCAAATTCCTGCGGGAGCGGCTCGGCACCAGTTGGAACGGTGTGGCACTTCCACCCCTATATAGATTGAAAAAGCCTGCCTTTAATATGTAGAGATCTTAAGCGCCCTGATTCCAGTATCGCTTTGAACAGTTCTTTTGTGGTTTTGGATCCTCGCGGGAAGTGGTTGTTTCACGCATGAAACGGATCAATCGTCCCTAGTAATTCCTCCTCCTTAGCTCGTCCTCCTTATTCCGTCCATATCTTGTCGCTATCTTTCCGTCCGCACCTCATAAGCATATTCCTGCCCGCAGAAGATGAACCTGCCATCCTAATTAAAAGGAGTACATGCGCCCTCCTTACTGAATAGCAAAAACCGCACCTACCCACTCACCTAATAGGACATAAATTTCTTTATGTTCTAACTCCTTGGAGGGTGGAAAAGTCAGGTGTAGACACATAACCAGGTAAAATGCGCGACAGCAGCGCCCTCCACGTGCAGAAGCGCCCTCCACGTGCAGAAGCGCCCTCCGCGCGCGACAAGACCCTCCAGCGACGGAAAGACCCGCCGGCGACGGAAGAAAGTGGGAGTAAGTAGATAAAAGAGTGCAAGTGTTAATAAGCGTATAAGTAGCAGAAGAATGCAGGTAGCTAAAAAGGTTGTGACCCGAGGGGTTACCTCGGGCCACAACCGGCAAAAACTATTAAGAATATATCGGCACTGCCTTCATCGAAAATACCATCTTTCCAGGTCAGCACCTAACAGGCATCAGAAGCTCCCCCTAACGCTAGGTCGTTACCGACACGCAGTTACTACAGGCGAATAACCTTGAACCCGTTCGAATAGATCGGCGCTACCTTTACCCGATCACCCGGTTTGGGGGCGTGGATCAGCTTTCCGCCGCCAACATAAATGGCCACGTGACCCGACTTCCACAATATGTCACCGGGCTGAGCCTGGCTGAGAGGAAGCTTCGTGCCGGAAGCCGCAATCCCACCGGTTGAACGAGGAAGCGAATAGCCGAGCTGGCGGTACACATAACCCACAAACCCGGAGCAGTCGAAGCCACTGGGAGTAGTTCCGCCCCAAACATAGGGAACGCCCTGATACTGCATCGCGATACCTACCGCGGTACCATCGGCTTTACCAAGGTCGCGCCCCACGAAAGTTTCGGCAGAATCCGAGGACGAGCGTTGGGTGTTCTGGGTAGCCGCGGGTGTAGCCGGAGCAGAAGTCACCTTAGCAGCTGCCACCGACTGAGCAGCCGCCCCAACCTCAGAAGTAACTTCTTGGTTAACAGTCAGCTTCTCAACCGTGCCTTTTGCCAACTGTGCAGAATCAACGGAAGTGGCGATTTGCTTGGCAACGGTGGCGTCCGCGCTAGCGGGGACGGCGGCCGCTGCCACTACTGTCAGAGCAACTCCCGAGCCTGCCAGTGCCGACAAGCGCTTACCGTTTTCAGAGGAAAACAGCGACTTCGCAGCTTGAGAAACTGGAGTGGAGGGACGGCTCGGAGCGCGGTGACGCGCCTGAAGTTTCTGTGTCACGATGAGAGCTCTCCTAAAAGTGCTTATTTCGCTTCTGGCCGGAAAACCTCTTTGGTAGCTACCCAAAAAGGTTCTCTGACCGATTGGTCGTAACTAAATATAATGCTTCGATAACGGAATGTCACGTTTTGGTTACGAAAGTTTTTTAATCTTTCGGACCACCCCGACACGCAAGTGGCTCGCCCCACAAAAACACGCGCCCGCAAAACCGGAAAACAGGTCGCAAAAACAGGCTATTAACGCAGTTCAAAGCCTGTATGAAATAGGGTTAATCTTGATTAGAAATCTCTTCGACAAACAGGTGTTGCCCTAGAGACGTGTCAAGTAACACAGTTTTTTCCGTGTCGACCCCGATAACAGCAATTTGACCATTCTCAGGTTGCAGATTTACCTCTCTACCAGGTGAAATACCCGCTTCATCGAAAAATGCCAGCATGCGGGGTTCCGCTTGGATCGGTTCACCAATGCGCACAATTTTGGTAGCCACAATGCCGCCATATTGTTCAACGATCTGAGAAATGGAAGCCCCAGCCCCCTCAATCCCGTCATGCCCATCGGGAATCGGATTGCCGTAAGGGTCGGTAGAAGGGTGATGCAACAGATCCAGCAGGCGCATCTCTACCGCGTCGGACATTACATGCTCCCAGCGGCAAGCCTCATCGTGAACCATCACCCAGTCCAACCCGATCAGATCCAATAACAAACGCTCTGCTAGACGGTGTTTGCGCACCACTTCCCGCGCTAGCTCCACCCCCTGCTCGGTGAACTCAATGCGACGATTATCCGCCAAGTAAAGCAGACCATCACGTTCCATACGCGCCACAGTTTGGGAAACGGTAGGCCCCGAATGATCTAAACGTTCCACGATCCGGGCACGCAGTGGCGGTACTCCGTCCTCTAGCATCTCGTAGACAGTTTTCAGATACATTTCCGTAGTATCAACCAGGTCACCCATCAATGCCCCTAACGCCGTGCCTTACGCGGGAGCTATCGCCGCGCATTTACCCTCTCCTAGGTTAACTCGCTAACCGGAACATTTTCGTTTCCACCAGTATTATCCCAGAGTGCAATCTCTAGATTCGCACCGATTTATGCACCTAGAGTAAGGTTTTTCCTATGGAGAACTTCATTAACATTCCCGCAGATTTGCTACCCGAAAACAAGAAATTTGGCGCCGGACCCAGCTCAATAAGAAAAACCGCCCTTGCGAAAGTTGCTGCCAGCGACCTGCCTGGCACCTCGCACCGGCAAGCTCCCGTCAAAGACCTGGTGGGTTCGCTGCGCGGGGGGCTAAAAGAATTGTTCTCCCTACCGGACGGATACGAGGTGGTGCTCGGTAACGGCGGCGCCACCACTTTTTGGGCAGTGGCGGCGTCCTCTTTAATTAGGGAGCGGTCTGCACACGCGGTGTTCGGTTCCTTTGGTGCCAAGTTTGCGGAAACCGTCAGCGGGGCGCCCCACCTTAAAGATCCGGCACTAGAGCTCGGAGGGGTATCGGCGAGGGCGCAGGGCCGAGAAACCAGCAGTGAGATCGCGCTTTTGCGTGGCGGGCAAGAGGGAATCGATGCCTATTGCTATCCCGCGCATGAGACTTCTACCGGCGCCCTCAGTCCGGTAAAGCGAGTTGCAGGCGGATTAAACCTGGTAGATGCTACTTCGGTCGCAGGCGGGGTGCAGGTCGACATTTCGCAAACCGACGTTTATTACTTCTCGGGACAAAAATGTTTCGCCGCCGAGGGCGGGCTGTGGGTGGCATTGGCTTCCCCCGCCGCTCAGGAACGGGCGCAAGAAATCAAAGCAGACCCGGGTGCCGGCCGCTGGATTCCGCCGATACTGGATTTTTCGGTCGCGCTGAAGAACTCGGTTAAAGACCAGACTTTAAACACCCCGGCGATTGCCACCTTGATTTTATGGGAAGACCAGGTGCAATGGATGCTATCCCAGGGCGGACTGGCGGAGATGGAAAAACGTACCCGCGCGTCCTCGGCAGTGCTATACGAATGGGCGCGTTCCCACCCGGACGCCTCCCCCTATGTGTCCGATCCGGACGAACAGTCCCCGGTAGTGGTGACCATTGATTTCCACGATATTGATGCTAATCAGGTAATCTCCCAGCTGCGCGCCAACGGGATCGTGGATATTGATCCTTACCGAGCTTTGGGACGCAACCAGATCCGGGTGGCCTGCTTCCCCAATGTGGAAGTGGCCGACACCCAGGCGTTAACCACCTGCCTAGACTACGTGATCGACCGCCTCTAGCAACCAAAACACCCTAACTGTGCCCGCTAAGGGACACTACAGCACGCTTATAAACCAAATAGTCCGTGGGAGCGGCACTTGTCACTCCCACGGACTATTTGGTTTCTTAAGGCTTTTGCCCCACCTGCTTTACGACAGCAGGGCTTGGATCGGTCCCAAGCAGAAGTAGATTACAAATAGAACCGAAACTACCCACATCAGGGGGTGGATCCGTGAAATCCGTCCGGAGGCAATCTTTACCACCACGTAGGTGATGAAACCGAATCCGATACCGACGGTAATCGAATAGGCGAACGGCATCATCATAATGGTCATGAAGGCGGGAATCGCCACGTCCGCACGGGTCCATTCGATATCGCGCACATTCACCATCATTAGGAAGCCTACGAATACCAGGGCGGTCGAGGCCGCCTCGGCGGGCACCAGCTCCACTAGCGGGGCGATGAACATAGACACCCCAAACAGTAGTCCGGTGACTACCGAAGCCAAACCGGTGCGCGCGCCCTCGCCAACCCCGGAGGTCGACTCCACGAAGGAAGTGTTAGAGGAAACGCCACCCAGGCCGCCAGCCATTGCCGAAAGCGAGTCAATCAGCAGAATTTCGCGGGTCTTGGGCGGATTGCCGTTCTCGTCTAGCAGGTTCGCACCCGAACCTACGGCTACCATGGTTCCCATAGTGTCAAAGAAGTCCGCCAGCATCAGCGAGAAGATCAGCAGTACCACTCCCACCGCGGTGGTGTGGGGATTAGTGAAGGGACCGAAGAAGTCAATCGCACCGATAGTGGAAAAATCAGGTAGGGAAACCGGGGAGCCTTTCAGCTGCGGAACGTTAGAGGCCCATGCAGACACGGCCTTTTCATCGGCCGCGCGCGAGCCCAGATGGGCAAAAGCCTGCACAATGAACGCCAAAACGGTGGCGCCCACAATCCCGATAAGAATCGCGCCCTGTACCTTGCGGATATAGAGCACAATGATCACCATCAGTCCCACGCAGAAGACCAACGCCGGCCAGCCTACCAGGGAGCCGTTGACCCCCAGCTGCACCGGAGTGCCTCCGGGACGAATAATCCCGGCATTAATCAGACCGACAAACGCAATAAATAGTCCAATACCTACGCTAATCGCAGTTTTTAGCTGGGCCGGAACCGCTTTAAACACGGCCTCCCGAAAACCGGTCAACACTAAGATGGTGATGGCCACGCCTTCCCAAAAGATCAAGCCCATCGCTTCCTGGTAGCTAAGCCCTAAAGCCTCGGGGTTGGCCAAAGTGAAAGCCACCACGGCGTTTAGCCCCATGCCGGAGGCCAAGGCCAGCGGGAAGTTTGCGACTAACCCCATCAGCAGGGTCATTACGCAGGCGACCAGGGCGGTGCCGGCGGCGATTGCGGACTGGCTAATATCTTTGGGGGCTGCCACCCCTAAAATCGCGGCGTTAACCACCAAAATATAGGCCATCGCAAAGAAAGTGACCAGGCCGCCGCGGATTTCCCGCCCAACGGTGGAGCCTCTTTCCGAAATTTTAAAGAAACGATCTAAGGAACTATCCGACTTTTTCGCCGTGTCTTGAGAAGACAAGATAACTGTCCAATCCGCCACCAGGGGCATAGAAGTTACTTACAGGCTTATTATCGGGAGATTCCCAGGGTTTTTCCAATCTTGCCCGCTATCTGCAACTTAGTTGCAGAATCCCGCGCAAGTACCTAGCCCTTAGCACCTGGCCTCCGGGCGTTAAATTTCTACCTGCTCTACATCCAATTCATTCAAGCGCGCCGGAGTGGGTTGCCAAGGGGAAGTATCCACCTTCACATCGGTTTCTGAATGGGAGCCACAGGTGTGATCCATAGAAACCACTCGGCCATCATCGACCGACCATTCATTGGTACACACCCCGAACATGGTGCGCATACTGCCCGCTATCTTCAACAAGAATCCGCAGGTTGAACAGGTATTTTCCGGGAGTTTCCTCCGGGTCATCCCCCGCCGCGCCGGGCCTTGCTCCGAGTGGTACCAACGTTTAGCAGCCTGAGCACGACCACAAGCCGAAAGCACCCGGGGACGCCCCAGCCCCAGTTCCTCCACGGTGCGCCGATCTAAATCTTCGGCATCGGTGTCCGCATAGGACTGATCGAGGCGGTCATCATCGGGTACGTAAGGTAGTACGTCCTCGCGTTTTACATCTTGAGGACGCAGGCGCTGTGCCCAGGGCACCCAGGGGCGTGCTAGCAGTGCATCCTCGCCCGGAAGTAGATCGATTTCGCAGACTGTGGCTTTGCGTCCCCGCGGCACCCGCGCTAAAACCGCTACCCAATGCCACCCGCGATAACCGGGTTTCAGGCATTCAAAACTGTGGGTGGCCAGGCGTTCGCCTTCACTAGTGGCCCCCAAATGTTCGCCGATTTCTTCCGGTTTAGCGATAGGAGCCAGTCCCTCGCGGGCAAGATCGACCGCGCTGGCCAGTATGGTATCTACTTTTCCCGCTTTGCGTCGGGTAGTTTCACTCATGTGCGTCTTTCTTAGTTCACCGCCGCCCCTAGGCGTCGAAATCATCGGCAACTGCCCGCAGCAGCTGCGCGATCTTCGCACCATTTTCCGGGTAGCGACCATGTCGCAAATGCCCGGAAGAGGCGTCCAATAATTTAATTAGGTCTTCAACTAGCGGCACCATGTCTTTAGGTTTGCGCCGCAAATTTTTTGCCACTGAGGGCGTGCGCTGCAATATCTGCACCGATAGGGCTTGCGGACCTCTGCGGGAGTCGGCAACTGAAAACTCTACCCGCGTTCCCGCCGAGGGAGGTTTCGCGCCAGCAGGCAACACGCTGGCATGTAAAAACACCTGCGAGCCGTCTTCCGCAGTGATAAACCCGAACCCTTTGTCGGCATCAAACCACTTAACTTTTCCGGTTGGCACTGATTTCTCCCCTACTTTTTCTTAATCTAGGTTACATGAGGCAACATATAACCCACTTCTTTGCATATGATAATGCAAAGTGAGGATTTAATCCGCTCCGGGCTAGCCTCATTATTTAGGGAGAAAACTTAAGTGAGAGTCTTAAAGAAAACCGGCTTACTGGCAATACTGCTTCTAACAGCGCTTTTTGCTAGTTTCGCAGTCACCGGGGATGTCGCGTACGCCGAAGAGCCGCCAAAGATTTCCGATCATGTATATGACCCTGCCAATAAGCTGGGGGGGCAGGCCGACAAGGTTAAAGAGCGGCTAACTTCTTTGGATCGTTCTGGCTTACACGTCTACGTGGCTTTCCCCTCGGAGTATTCCAATGACACCGTCAGCAATTGGAACTTGATGGCGCTGCAAAAATCGGGTGCCCCCCAGGGCTCCTATATGCTCTCGATAGTCGCTGATAACCCTAATCAGACTATGTATTTGGCTTCTGCAGATAACGCCGCAAAACTCTCCCAAGAAGAATTATCTGCCATCGCCTCTGAAAAAATGGTGCCCCTGTTAAATCAACAAAAATACCCCGAGGCAGTTTTAGCGTACCTAGATGCGCTTTCAGTGAAGGCTCCGGAAATGGGCTCGGGACTGGCGGTTTCCCCCTGGGCGATGATTGCTTTCCTAATTGCACTGATCGTGGTGATTATCGTGATTTCTCGGGTAATCCGGGCACGCAGGAAAGCTCAAAACCGCGCCGAAGAGCAGGCGCCGGGCAAGCAGGGTGAAGGGCTCTCCCCAGAGGAAGCCGCGAGCCAACTGCCCACCTCCACCTTAGCTACCCGGCAAGTCGGCGGCGCAGACTCCGCGGGCTCTGCGAGTAAAGAATCTTCCAAAGCGGCCGCGGTTAACGCGGACGAGGACGAGCAGCCTAGTAAGGGTAAATTCCGCCTACGGCTTGGACGCAAAAAAGATAAAGCGCCAGCTAAATCAAAGTCCCCGAAGACACTGGGCGATAAAGTCAATAAACCAGACTTCGCCGCGGTTACCCCAGAAAACTTCGCAACCGCAGCTTCGCCGGCCGTCCCGGCAGCTCCGACTCCGCAGGCACCTAAGGCTGCTACTGATGTCGTGAACAAAGAGGCGAACTTGGCGCCCACAGCCACGGGAACCGCGCAGACTGAGGCCGCCAAGGCAGAACCTGCTATTCCCACCGCTCTTCCGGGAAGTTTGGACACCCAAACAACGGGCGGAAAAGTTCCTTCATTAGCGGAATTAGATCAAATCGCGTTAGCCCGCACTAGCTCTCATGCCCCTGCCACTACCGCGGACAACGCGGCCAACCAAATACCTGCTGCACCACAGGCAAACGCGCCTTACACCCCGACTGCCACCAACTCGCCCTTGACGTCCGCAACCGCGAGCCCCGCGGCGCCGCAGCGGCATAGTTCAGTGCTGCGTCCGGGCGAAACTACCTATTTGCCTCCGCAGGCCAATGACGATGACACCCAAGTTACTTCTGCCTCGCAAATTAGGGATTATGGCCAGGAGCGTCGCGATGAGATTGCCCGAGCGAAAGCGCGTGCCCAGGCAGCTGATCGTTTCCGGGAAGAACAAGCCCAGAAACCGGCCTTGTCCACTCCCAGTACCGCCAACACCGCTCAGCCACAGATTAGTCCCCTGCCGGCAAGCGTTAACGCTCCGCAACCGCCAAGCCAGCCGTTTGCCTCTCCGTTGCCTTTGCACACAGTAACTTCTCCGGCGGCACCGGCTGCGCACCCTAACGCTACCCTGGAAAAACCGGAGACCACCCGGCCAGCGTTACCTCAGCAGCCAGTCACGAACGCGGCTTATACGCCAGCGGTTACTTCCTCTGCGGATCACGAGGCTGCCCCCCAGGTACCGGACAATTCCTCTTACCACGCAGAACAGCGCGGGACGGGAGCGGTGCCCAGGCTTCCGCAAATGGCACCGGCAGTTGACAAGTTGACGGCGCGCTCTTTGCCGCCAATATCTCCGCAGGCAATTCCGCAGGTATCGGGACAGGTATCGGCAGCGGGGAACCGACCGGCTCCTTCCTCTTCAACGGGGCAAGTACCAGGAAGCCGCTCCTCGTCCTTACAGCCAGCCCCGGCGCCAGAAAAGCCACAGGCTCCCGCTGCTCTAGCGGCTACCTCGCCTGCATCCTCACAGCCCTCCTCTCGGGAATCCGCCGCCTCGCAGATGCCAGCGCACCCCGTTCCCGCAAGGCAGCAACCGGCGGCGCATCCGCAACCCGACTTTACGAAAGTGTTACGCCAGGCAGATTCGTGGGCGCGTAAGGGAGCCAGCAAACTGTCGCTAGCACAACAGCGGGTAGGCAAGACTGTAACCCAACCTTTTGCTTTAGCGCTAGTTCGTGCGCAAGATAGCGTCCGGGCTGCATTTGCGGAGTTCGCTACCGCTCAGTTGCAGTCCCGCCCGATTGATCAACAGATCGTAGCCGAGAACCTGCCGGGGCCGCTGCGGGAACTACGTGACCAGATCACCCACTTTACGAATCTGTATCACCAACAAACCCCGCTAAACGAGATCCTTGGTCGGTTCGAGCGGGAAATCGTGGACTGCCGGGAAGAACTGGTCAGATGCCGACTGATTGTAGAACGTATCCAAAACGTTGACCCCCAAAAAGCCGCTCGTATCGGCGAAGATGTCATGGGAGCCCATAAATTGCTGTCTCGAGCTCAGAACCTGATCGAGGACGCCAAAACTATGGATCACGCCGGAGAAGAAAACGAGGTTCTGAAAGCGACTGTACGCACCGAGAATCTCTTATTGCAGGCGCAAAAGATCGCGCGACAAGCACATGCGGAAGAGGCCGCCTTACGAGCAGCCGCCAAAGTTGAGACCGCTTTGACCTTTGCGGAAAAAGTTGAACCGCTTAGTGAGCAGGTCGCGATTTTGATGGCAGCAGTCGATGACTATATCGGGGTGCATACCGCAAAAGTGGGAGTGGCTGCCCGCACCATGCTTGACCTGGCAAACCGCACTCTGACCCGTCTTGACCAGCCGGGAAGCCACGATCCTCAGGAAGCCTTGCGCCTCTTGCAACGCGCGCAACAACAAACTGAGCAGGCTTTGCGGCTAGCCGAAAACGATGTAGCAAAACGCAGTTAAGAGCAGCCCTGCCGACAAGGCCTCTTCTAAAAGCCGAACTTTTACGCTGAGGTGAGCTTCCGAGCCCACTTGCCGATAAGATCTAGGTATGTGCTTAGCTCGATTCCGGCAACGCTTATTCGCCGCCTTCTGGGTGCTGCTGACGGGTACGCTCTTGGCCATCGCGCTGGCCAGTCCTGCCTTTGCTACCCCGCCTGCCAATACTTTTGACAAGCACTTGTCGGATCCGAGTGGATATCTGGAAAACTCCGGCCAGGTAGCGCAAGCACTTAGCGAAGCCTCCCGCGCTGACTATCAGATTTATGCGGCTCTCACTGAAAGCTTTGCGCCGCTAGACGCGCAGCAATGGTGCGTTAAGTCCCGGGATCAGGGCGCGGGCAGCAGCCAGAGCGTACTGCTAGCCATCGCGGTCGAGGAACGTGCTTACTACATTTGTCCCACCGCTGACGTACACATTAGTGATAGTAGGCAAAACCAGATCGTTCAAGGAATTGAACCCCTGCTCTCCCAAGGGAAATGGGATCAAGCGATTAAGGCTTTTGCTGCTAGCACTAGCGCTTCCTCCTCTGATCGGGGCGGAGCCGTAAGCGAGGAAGAATCCGCGAGGACGGGTGGCTGGTTGCGACCGCTAGCGTTAATCCTGGTGGTAGCAGGAATCGGGGTCGGCATCATTGCTTTTGTCCGTAAACAGTCAAAGACTCACGCGCAAATAAGAACCCGCCAGGCCGCCTCAGATAAACAGATTCTAGAGCAAGCAGGCGCAGCGGTACTGGCCGCCGATGACGCCATCCGAGGGGCAAAAGAAGAACTAGAGTTCGCCAAGATGCAGCTAGGGACCGCACAAACCGAAGAATATGCCCAGGTGCTAGCGCAGGCCACCCAAGCACGAGATAGCGCTATGGAAAACTTAGCGAGCTTGGATTCCCTAGCCGGTATTGCAAAAATCCAACAGGCGCAAGCGGCCTTAAAGCAGGCTCAACGCTGCCTAAAGTTACTATCGGAGCAGGCCGAGAAAATCACGAGTCTGCGCGAATCCCTAGCTTCTTTACCTCAACGAATCAAGAACCAACTATCGCTAATTTCAGAGTTAGAAACCCAGGCAGATCAGCTTCCTGACATCATCGCTGCGCTGCATAAGACCCACCCCCACGCAATATTAACCTCGCTGGATGAGGCTCCCGAGCAGATCAAAAACCTCTTGGGAGCCGCGCGAGAAACTTTGGAGCCCCTGCAGGGTCAGTCGAGCTCGCCCGCCCTGAAAGTACAGGTACAAACCGCGGAACGAGCAATTGCCCAGGCGCGCGCCTTGATAAAAGAAGTATCCGAGGCCGAGGGACAATTGGCGAACCTAAAGCAGTCGCTACTGGCGGCGGTGACTTCGATTTCTTCTGACCTAGACGATGTAAAACGACTTAACTTGCAGGATAAGTCGATCTTTCAGACGCTTTGCAGTAAAGCGCAGGCCGGAATTGATAACTGTCTGCAGGCTCGAGACGGGCAGGCAGATCCCCTGGCGGCGCTATCCGCGATTGCCCAAGCGGAAGCAGATTTGGATCAAGCGCTGGCGCCATACCGGCAAGACCGGGAACAAAAACAGAAGGCCGCAGCGAGATTACAGACGGCTTTAGATAGTGCGCAAGCCCGGATTGCTAGCGCAAATAGCTACGTTTCTAGCCACCGAGGAGCGCTAGGCTTGGATGCTCGCCAGTATCTAGCGCGCGCCAAATCCCTCTACCAGCAGGCAAAGGATGCTCGGGGAGATACCGGGATAAAGCTGGCGGAGATGGCCGGAGAAGCCGCCGATAAAGCTCAAGAGAACGCAAGTTTGGAGTACCAGCAGCGCCGCAACGATTGGGGAAGTCAGCCCGGAGGCGGTAGTGATTTTCTCACCGGGATGATTCTAGGCGGGATTTTAAACAACGGCCGGGGTGCGGCAGGCGGATACAACTGGGGCGCGGGCAGCGGCAATTCTGATTGGTCCGGTGGCGGCTTTGGCGGAGGTAGCGGCTCAGGTTTTGGGGGCAGTTTCGGCGGAGGTAACTCCGGCGGCGGCTTTGGAGGAAAATTTTAACCAGCCAAACTCCGATATTTCCAGTAAAATTGCTAGTTAGATAGGATCAACCAGTAGTAGGAGGCACTATGGCAGAGAAACAAACGATTCTGGGGCGGATTACCAATATGGCGAAAGCCAATATTAATGCGCTGTTAGATCGGGCAGAAGATCCCGAAAAGATGCTTGACCAGATGATTCGCGACTATACCAACTCGATTCATGAAGCTGAAAGCGCAGTTGCGCAGACCGTGGGAAACCTGCGGCTGGCAGAAAAAGATCTAGAGGAAGACCGTGCCGCTGCAACTCAATGGGGTGAAAAAGCTGCTTTAGCTTCAACCAAGGCAGAAGAAGCACGCCACCGCGGGGATGTGGCCGAGGCCGAACGCCTCGATAATCTGGCACGCCTGGCGCTAGGTAAGCAGATTGATTTTGAACAGCAAGTGAAGTCGCAAGAACCCCTCCTAGTTTCCCAAAAAGAAATGGCAGAACAGCTCAAGCAGGGGCTGGCCGGGATGAAAACCAAACTAGAGGACCTGAAGAGCAAACGCGATCAGCTGGTGGCTCGGCAAAAGACCGCGGAAGCCCAAAACCGAGTACAAGAAACCGCACAAAAGTTTAACTTGGCCGATCCCACCAGTGAGCTTAACCGTTTCGAGGAGAAAATCCGCAAGCAGGAAGCCCTGGCAGCCGGACGCGCAGAGCTGGCCTCTGAGTCCTTAGAGAATCAGTTTGCGGAACTGGAAAAGTCTGGTTCGGCGGCAGAGATTGAGGCTCGTCTCGCGGCTTTGAAAAACCAGTAGTTCCCGCTTAAACCAACAGTTCTTCTAGATTTTGCTGGCGTCAGAAACATTTTCTGGCGCCAGCAAGCATTTTATTCGGGAAATATGTATCAAATTCTGCGTCACAATTTTCAGGAGCAAGAGAAGCTTACATTTAGGTGCGGCCAACACCAGCCTCCTCTCTCCCCCCCTAGGCAAATGACACTGCAGCCCGCAGGTTTGGCAATGACGCTACTGCCAGGACAAAATCTGCTCGCTGAGAGTTACGATAGCCACCCCTGCTAGCAAGCACGCAAACCCCAAAGTTAGGCGATATTCTTTTGCGCGACGGGTGAGGATAGGACCAATCCCCCCTCCCACCATAGAGGTGAGGGCAAAAACCGTTACCACTACCAGGTCAATATCTAGGGGCGTTCCTATCCGTACCAGCAGTGAGGAGGCACAGGAAATCACCATAATCAGCAGTGAAGTGGCCGCCGCCTGTCGCATATTAAGGTGCAGCAAAATCACTAGCGCGGGCACCACTGCGAAGCCGCCGCCAACTCCGAAGAAGCCCGTCAAGAAACCGGTTACCAGCGCCGCCAGCACCCATTTAAATAACGAGTTGTTCAGGGGACGGGGCTGTTTTCCCTGGTTTATCACCCCCGGTTCGGCCGCCGAGGAAGCAGCTTCCCCGCCTATGCTTTCAGTATGCGGGGAAATCTCCCCGGCATCCTCCTGCACAATTTCCCGACTCCGATCCCGATACTGGCGCCTGGAAGCGATCCCTTTCCGCGCCATCGCGATAGCTACCGCCGCCGCTAACAGCGCAAACAGTAACATCAAGTAGTCGCCGGGAGTGATCGCATTCAGGTGAGAACCCCCGATCGACCCGGCAGCGCTAAAGGCCGCAAAGAGTAAACCCCTCCGCCACTGCACATTGCCTGAACGCGCATGCGGTATCAGCGAAACCAGAGCAGTCAGCCCCACGATAATCAGGGAGGCAGCCGCCGCCTCATGGGGAGAAAAATGCAGTAAATAAACTAGCACCGGAATAAATAGCATTCCCCCACCGGCGCCCAGCGCCCCCACAATCAGGCCGATTGTTAGCCCGATAGCGGCGGCTCCCAGGAGAAACATCACTACTTAGCTTTGTCGTATTCCTGCAGTGAACACACCCCATAAGTGCGGTCGCGAGTAGCTTCAATCGCCTGCACCGCCGCCTGGAACTGGGACATAGTGGTAACGATCGGTTTATCTGCAGCCGTAGTAGCGGTACGGATTTCGTAACCATCCGCCCTCGCCCCGGAAGTACCGGGGGTGTTGATCACCATATCGATCAATCCGGCGCGAATCATATCCACTACCGTTTGTTCCCCGTTCGGGCCGCGTCCTTGGCTGGCTTTTCGCACTTCGGTAACCGGAATCCCGTAACGACGTAGCAAAGCAGCCGTACCTGCAGTAGCCATGATCGAGAACCCTAAATCAAATAACCGAGATACTGGCAAAGCTAAGGCACGTTTATCCTGGTCAGAAACCGATACGAACACGGTACCTTTAGCGGGTAGATTTCCATAGGCAGCAGTTTGGCTCTTGGCAAAGGCGGTGGGGAAATCTCGGTCATACCCCATGACTTCCCCGGTAGAGCGCATTTCTGGCCCGAGAACTGTATCCACGATCCGGCCATCTTTATCTCGGAAACGCTTAAACGGTAGCACCGCCTCTTTAACCGCAATTGGCCGGCCGGGAGTAGCAAAATCGGAATCATCCGCGGGCAGATAGCCGCGCTCCTTAAGCTGTGCGATCGAAGACCCCATCATCACCAGGGCAGCCGCCTTAGCTAGCGGCACTCCCGTCGCTTTAGCCACAAAGGGTACCGTGCGCGAAGCCCGAGGATTAGCCTCAATCACATACAACACCCCGCTAACCAGGGCATATTGAATATTGATCAGGCCGCGCACCCCCACTCCGGCCGCGATTTTTTCGGTCGAGGTACGAATATGGGAAATAATCGCATCCGAGAGAGTGATTGGGGGCAGTACGCAAGAAGAATCCCCAGAATGGATCCCGGCCTCTTCAATATGTTCCATTACCCCACCCAGGAACAGCTCCTGACCATCATAGAGGGCGTCCACATCGATCTCGATGGCATCATCGAGGAAACGATCAATCAGCAGCGGTCCGGTCATCACCGTAGGATCAGATAGGTTGTAGCGATGCAGATAGGAGTCAAGTTCTTCTCGAGAATAAAGAATCTCCATTCCCCGTCCTCCCAACACAAAGGAAGGACGCACCAGAACCGGATAACCCACTTTTTCAGCCTGTTCAAAGGCTTGTTCCGGGGTAGTAGCAGTCCCATGCGCCGGAGCGGGTAGACCTGCCTCATCCAGCACCCGCCCAAAGAGTTCGCGGTCTTCGGCGGCGTCAATTGCACTCGGTGGAGTACCCACAATCGGCACCCCAGCCGCCTGCAGGCTCGAGGCTAAAGACAGCGGGGTTTGCCCGCCTAGCTGCACAATCATCCCCGCTACCGGACCCGCCGCGCATTCGGCCTCATAAATTTCCATCACGTGTTCGAAAGTAAGCGGCTCGAAATACAGGCGCGAAGAAATATCGTAGTCGGTAGACACCGTTTCCGGGTTGCAGTTAACCATTACGGTGTCATAGTCAGATTGCAGTTCCTGGGTAGCGTGCACGCAGGAATAATCGAACTCGATTCCCTGCCCAATCCGGTTCGGACCGGAACCTAAAATAATCACTGCTGGACGCTGACGCGGCTTAACTTCGCTGGTCAAGTCGTATGTGGAATAGTAGTAGGGGGTTTGGGCGGGGAATTCCCCAGCACAGGTATCTACTGTCTTGTAAACCGGACGAATCCCGAAGGCCTTGCGAACCTCCCGCACTACCTGATCGGATACCGAGCGAATCTGCCCAATCTGCAGGTCACAAAAACCGTGACGTTTTGCCTTAACCAATAGTTGAGGGCTAATCGCTTCGGCTTCCCGGATTTCTTCCGCGACCTCATTCAGCAAGAAAAGCTGATCTAAGAACCAGCGGTCAATCTTGGTGGCCGCATAGAGTTCCTCTAGACTAGCCCCCGCCCTGATCGCATCCATCACCTGGATTAGGCGTTTTTCCGTAGGCGTCTTAACCTGCTCTAATAGTTCCTCTTTAGAGGAAGAGAGCGGGGTATCCCAGCGGAAGTAGGTACCCGCTTTATCCAAGGAAATCAGGGCTTTTTGTAGGGCTTCCGTAAAGTTGCGTCCCAGCGCCATCGCCTCGCCCACCGACTTCATAGCGGTGGTCAGCGTGGGGTCGGCAGCCGGAAACTTTTCGAAAGCAAAACGCGGCACTTTGACGACTACATAGTCCAAAGTAGGCTCAAAAGAGGCTGGAGTCGAACCGGTAATATCGTTGGGAATCTCGTCCAGAGTGTAACCCAGAGCCAGTTTTGCGGCCAGTTTCGCAATCGGGAAACCGGTAGCTTTCGACGCCAGGGCAGAGGAGCGAGACACCCGGGGATTCATCTCGATGACTACCACCCGACCGGTGTCGGGGTGCACTGCGAACTGGATATTACACCCGCCGGTATCCACCCCTACTTCCCGGATTACGTTAATCCCAATATCGCGCAGATTCTGCAGCTCCCGGTCAGTTAGGGTGAGCGCCGGTGCCACGGTAATGGAATCGCCGGTATGTACCCCGACCGGATCCACATTTTCGATAGAGCAGACCACGACCACGTTATCGGCCTTGTCGCGCATCAGCTCCAGTTCGTATTCTTTCCACCCCAGAATTGATTCTTCCAGCAGCACTTCGGAGGTAATGGAGTCGGCCATGCCGCCCCCGGCGATACGGATTAGGTCCTGCTCGTTATAGGCAATCCCGGAGCCCATGCCACCCATCGTGAAAGACGGGCGCACCACCAGTGGATAGCCCAACTCTTCGGCGGCTTTCCGGCAATCTGCCAGGTTGTGGGCGATAAAAGATCGCGCCACTTCCGCTCCGCAGCGGTGCACTACCTTTTTGAACTCTTCACGATCCTCACCGGCATTAATTGCCTGGGCACTCGCCCCGATTAGCTCCACCTGGTATTTTTCCAAGGTGCCATCTTGGGAAAGGGCAATGGCGGTGTTCAGCGCGGTTTGCCCACCCAAAGTAGGCAGCAGAGCGTCCGGGCGTTCCTTTTCAATAATCGAGGCCACCACCTGCGGGGTTATCGGCTCAATATAGGTGGCGTCCGCCATTTGCGCATCGGTCATAATGGTTGCCGGGTTGGAGTTAACCAAAATAACTCGTAGCCCTTCCGCTTTGAGCACGCGGCAGGCCTGGCTCCCGGAATAGTCAAATTCGCAGGCCTGACCGATTTGGATCGGCCCGGAACCAATAACTAGGACAGATTTAAGATCAGTTCTGCGTGGCATTTTTTTCCTTTGTTTCCTGCATGATTCTTAGGAACTTATCGAATAGATATTGGGCATCGTGGGGACCGGCCGCCGCCTCGGGATGGTACTGAACGCTGAAAGCCGGCAGATCCAGAGCACGCAAGCCTTCCACTACCCCATCGTTTAGCGCCAGGTGGGATACTTCTACCCGCCCGTAACGCCCTCCATCAAAAGGAGCTACCGAGGGATGTTCCACAGGAGCATCTACCGCGAAACCGTGGTTATGAGCGGTGATTTGCACTTTTCCACTCTCGCGGTCTACCACCGGTTGGTTTACCCCGCGGTGACCGTAGGCAAGTTTATAGGTGCCGTAACCGAGAGCCCGCCCCAAGATTTGGTTACCGAAACAGATTCCGAAGAAGGGGATACCCGCATCTAGTACTGCCCTCGCCAGAGCTACTTCGTGGTCTGCAGAGGCCGGGTCGCCCGGTCCATTAGAGAAGAACACCCCATCGGGGTTCACCGACATAATGTCTGCAAAGTTAGAGTGCTGCGGGAACACATGCACCTGGATCCCGCGCAAAGCCATCTGCTCGGGAGTGCGGGCTTTAATCCCTAGATCTAGGGCAGCCACTACCGCTAAGGGTTCTTTACCTTCATATTCACCAGCAGGCTCCACCACGTATTTTTCGGGGGTGCTCACGTCAGCGGCCAGCGCCGCGCCTGCCATCACCGGCTGGTCGCGCACCACTGATACCAAAAGGTCGCGGGTGGCTTGGTCAAGATAGGCAGCCCCCGCCGGGAGGGCATCACCGGAAAAAATCCCGCCGCGCATGGCGCCAGCTTCCCGCAAATGCAGGGTGAGGGCGCGAGTATCTACTTCGCAAATCCCTACCACGTCCTGGGATTTTAAGAGGTCTTCCAGGTCGCCAGTAGAGCGCCAATTGGAAGCTCGCCGGGCGCGATCACGCACCACATATCCGGCTACCCAGACCCGTCCCGATTCGGGATCTACCTCGTTTACCCCGGTATTTCCGATATGAGGAGCGGTTTGAATAACTATTTGCCGGTGATAGGACGGGTCAGTCAAAGTTTCCTGGTATCCGGTCATCCCGGTTGCGAACACCACTTCCCCCAGAGCGCGCCCCCGCTTACCCCAGGCTTTGCCTTTCGCAATGAACCCGTCCTCCAGCATGATTAAGGCCAGATCCGAGCAGTCCTGCTGCATACGATTACTCCTTATCTACGCTTCGCCTAAACGAGGACGTATAGAAAAATTGCCCGCACCGGTCGGGCGCGAGCAAATGGTTAAGAGTTTCACTGCCTACAAGCATACCGTAAGGCACTATCTGGACGTGATTTTTTACCAGCAGGCGAATATGAGAGCTAACTGTCCGCAACCCTTTGCAAAGTAGCTAGCATTTTGCTTAAGAACGCATTAACTTAACCGCATCGGCGATAGGCCCGTCTAGCACCTTTTTTCCTTTTTTCAGAACGATTCCGCGTTCACAAAAACGTCCCATCAAGTCGAGGTCATGACTGACGATCACCAGTGATTTTCCCGCCTCAGATAGCTCCGTAATTCTACCAAGACACTTCTTTTGGAAAGGTTCATCCCCCACCGCCAGAATTTCATCAATCAAAAATATATCCGGGTCGGTATGAACTGCCACCGAAAACGCTAACCGCAGGAACATTCCGGAAGAATAAAACTTAACTTCCGTATCTAAAAATTCATGAATCTCGGAAAAATTCACGATTTCATCAAAATGATTTTCTATTTCTTCGCGAGTCATCCCCAGAATGGCACCATTCAAAAAAATGTTTTCCCGACCGGTTAAATCAGGGTGGAATCCCGCACCCACCTCGATTAATCCAGCAACTTTCCCCCGGACTCCCACAACACCGGCCGAGGGCTGCATTACCCCGGAGATTAGCTTCAACATGGTTGATTTTCCGGATCCGTTAAATCCCAGCAACCCCACGGTTTCCCCCGCAGAAATATTGAAAGAAACATGATCGAGAGCCCGGAATTGGTCGCGCATTTGTCCGCGTCTGCCGGTCAATGACCACACCAACATATCCTTAAGCGTGTGGGTGTTACGGATAGTGAAGTCTTTGACCACGTCTTGCGCGGTTATCACCGTATCGGCTTGGACTAATTCAGGATCAACTTTCACGCTCTTATCGGCCATGTTTTTACAGCTCCTGGGCGAAACGCCCGTCATAGTGGCGGAAAACTTTATCCCCTATTAGCAGCAACAGAATTGATATCAGGGTAGATGCCACTACTATTAACGAAAAGTTGTCCGGGAAGCCCTCGGATACTCCCGCAGTCGGTATCCAAAAGCCATAATGAAAAAGTTCCACTACCGTAGTTAAGGGGTTCAGCTGATAGACGTACCACAGCCATCCTCCCTGCCAGTCTCCCAGTACGTGGTAAACCATTGACCATTTGTAAAGCACCGGAGAAGCCCAGGTAGCTACCATTAAAATCAAATCTACGAAATTTTCGGCATCGCGATATAGCACGTTAAAAGCTCCGCCAAGCAGGCCGAGCCCCAAGCTGAAAATCGTGAGAATAACGAATGCTACCAGCACTGCCAGTAGATTTTTTACTCCCGGTCGCCAATTGAAAATCAGACTCCCAATAA
Source organism: Varibaculum cambriense DSM 15806 (assembly GCF_000420065.1). Classification (GTDB taxonomy): domain Bacteria; phylum Actinomycetota; class Actinomycetes; order Actinomycetales; family Actinomycetaceae; genus Varibaculum; species Varibaculum cambriense. Next base: position 339,822 of record NZ_ATUF01000002.1, read on the forward strand.
TCAGAATCAGCAGTTGCGGAACAAAATGCACGAACGCAACCCACACGGAAGAAACCGGAAAAAGTTGGCGCGGTAAATAAATCTTTTTCACCAAATCCTGGTTTTGTACGAGAGATCGCGTGCAGTTACCGAAGATTTCAGAAAAATAGTTGACCGCTACTACCCCGGCGAACATATAAACCACATAATTGGTAATGTTCCGGTTCATTCCCATGAACACACCGATAGCGAAGTAAAACACCAGGAACTGAGTAGCTGGCTTGGCATAGGACCAGAGCATCCCCAGTATGGAACCCCGGTAACGTACCCGCAGTTCTTTATGTACTAGCAGTTGCAGCAGGTACTGTTTCCGGAAAACCTCGAATAAACCGCGGGAAGTACCCGGCCGGGTAAAATCAGTGCTGACACTCACCAGTTATTCCCCATCCGTCTGCTTACCGGTAAAAAAGGGTTTAACCACGTTGTCATAGCGGGAAAGCGCCGAGGCAATCGCCATATGCATATCAAAATATTTGTAGGAGCCCAGCCGACCTCCAAAAAGGGTGTGGGGCAACTTATCGCGTAAGGTGCGGTACTCCAGTAACTGTTCCCGGTCGCGAGCCGTGTTAATCGGATAGTAGGGTTCATCGTCCTTGCTGGCAGTGCGCGAATATTCCCGGGCGATCACCGTTTTTTCATTTTGGTAATCCCGCTCTGGATGGAAATGCCGGAATTCAATAATCCGAGTGTAAGGAACCTCCCGGTCACCATAGTTCATTACCGAAGTCCCCTGGAAGTCACCGGTAGCTACGGTCTCCCACTCGAAATCGAGGGTACGCCATCCAAGCTCCCCATAGCGGTAGTCAAAGAACCTATCTACCGGCCCGGTGTACACCACCGGAACCTGCCCGATACAGGCGTCGCGGTTGAAAGGTTGGGAGGAATCGAAAAAGTCGGTCGATAGTTTCACGTCGATCAGATCGTTATCCGCCATTCTTTCTAGCCAAGTGGCATATCCATCTTGCGGAAGCCCCTCGTATTTATCGGAAAAATAGCGGTTGTCATAGTTGTAGCGCACCGGCAAACGCGACACGATAGCCGCCGAAAGATCTCGGGGATCAGTTTGCCATTGCTTCGCGGTGTACCCCTCAAAGAACGCCTTGAATAGGGGCTCTCCTACCAGGGAAATCCCTTTGGTTCTGAAATTCTGTTCTGCGTCTTCGCTCCGGATAGCGCTGGCTTGGGAGGCGATTAGCTGGCGGGCTTCATCGGGAGAATACGCAGAGCGGAAAAACTGGTTAATGGTTCCCAAATTGACCGGCATGGGGAAGACTTCGCCCCCGACATTGGTATACACGTGGTGTACATAATCGGTAAATGCGGTGAAGCGGTTGACATATTCCCACACCCGCTCATTGGAAGTGTGGAACAGGTGTGCCCCGTATTTATGAATCTCGATACCGGTTTCTTCGTCGCGGTAAGAGTAGGCGTTGCCCCCGATATGATCGCGTTTTTCAACGATGGTGACCCGCCGCCCTAAGTCGTTGGCGACTCGTTCTGCCATTGTTAGACCAAACAGTCCGGATCCAACAATCACTAAATCCGTATTCACGTGGCTTCCCCTTGTCTTGCGCGCGTTTATAGCTTTCTTAATCCTACCGTGTTAACCCTAAAAATTAATCTGCCAGCAACGACGCCACCAGTTTTGTGAAGGCTCTAACTGCACTGGCACTGTCAATCTTGTCTAACTGGGCTGCAGATACCGGTTGGGGCTCTGCAAGAGCTGCTTTGACCTGGCCATAATCATGGGCGAGGGCGATTAGGGAACGCTCGCCCATAAAGTCAGAAAACCGAATTTGGTGAGTGTCGATATGTTCGCCCAGTTCTGGGTCGCGAGGTACGATCACCGGCAGGAAACCGCGCCGTAACCATTCCATCATCAGGGAAGGCCCGCCCGGTAACACCACACCTTTCAGGTTCTCAGCCAGGGCGTCCATCTCTTGGTGACTGAGGTTTTCGCGCCCGTTCGCCTCTTTCGGAGGTTGGGAAGTTCCATATTGTACCAAGACGGAAGCATCCGGATTTTCGCGAGCGAAGCGATCCGCCATCTGAATTAAACGATCAAAAGGCATATGGTGGGTTCCCACCATAAACAGGTAGTCAGCGCAAAGCTCGCGATTATCTTTTTTACCCATACTGGCAGTTTCACTCATAATAGCGGTCCGATCACCGTGGCACCCGGATAAAGTTTCAACTGTTCAGGCCATTGCACGGCGAAGCGATCTGCTACGCGGTAACAGATTTTACCTGATAGCGAGGGGATTTCGATCCGATCAAACACCTCGATATAGATAGTGGGGATCTTCATTAACCGCGCGAGCACAATGAAAACCGTTCCCAGGGAGGCGCCTGCAGACACCACCAATTCCGGGCGAGCTGAGCGTAAAAGCTTCCAGGCTAAACACAGGGAACGGAACACGTCATGGAGGTTGCGATCAGGGGAATGTTTCGCCCATACAACCTTTTGATCAGCCAAAAGTGAGGTGGCATCGGGAGTATCGAAAGTTACCCACAGGGTTTGTTGCTGCTCCCACCAAGGCTTAAGGGTATAGAGCTGAGCTAAATGCCCGCCGGATGAGCCAGCAAAAAGAATTTTAACCATGCTTCTTATCTGCTCTCACTTGGACTGCATTTTCACAGGCTGTAACTAGTTTCGCAGTTTCCGGGTCGGAAGCAAAAATCTCTTCATTAGGACGCGGCCCAGATAACAACCCGTCGGTCACTCCTTTTACCCCCAGGCGCAGCATCTTTTTCTTTTCCCCGCTAGATAGCCACATCCGGAACCAGCGAACTAACATGGAACCGCCATAAAGTACCCGATCCAGGCAGAGCAGTCCCCGCGAGCGCAATAGAAACCAAATTTTATTGCGGGTCTCGTAATAAAAACGATCCCCGGGATCATCGGTCGCGCCGGCAGCTGCGCGGGTTTTGTGCACCACCACCGAGGTAGGTACGTACAACCCGATACGGTTTTTCAGCAGTCGGGCGGTGTATTCCAGATCGTCATTCCAGATAAAGTAATCAGCTATCGGCAAACCACTCCTGCGTACCTGTGCTACCTCTACCAGTATTGACACGAATGAGGCCGCGCGCACTTGGCGCAGTCCTAAACGCCGGGCGATTCGTTTGCGGTCGGGTGATAGCAGCGGCCTTTCTCGATGGGCATTCATGGGGTGCTCGCTGCCGTCGATCCACTGTGCCTGTGACGCCAGCAGTGCTGGGGATCCAGGATAGCGCTGCCCGGCCTCAAGTAGCTGTGCTAACGCATCAGGAGTAGGAATGGTATCGTCATCCATAATCCAGATGAAATCTTGATTTTTTAGTTCTTTAAAAGCCAGGGCATGCGCGATTCCGGCACAAAATCCGCCCGCGCCACCGGTATTCTCTGAGAGCTCAATTACGCGGTCTACTACCGGGTGCTGCTGCGCGATACGTGCAGAGTCATCTGTTGAGGCATTATCAATCACGATTACCCGCTGAACCGGTCTGACCTGTCCGGCGATAGCGTCCAAACATTCGCGAAGCAGTTTAGCACGGTTATAAGCTACTACCACCGCAAATACTTGGCATTCTCCGCGCATGGCCTTATCTCCTTTGTTTGGTTCTTTCCATCATATCTAAGCGGGAAGATACGGAACGGTGATTGCCTCCGATTTCCATCACATAGTGTCTGTCTACTCCCGTCTGGATTACCGCATCACCCTCCCCGTACCAAAACACCCTCCCTGTACAAAAACACCCTCCAGAGTCGAAAAAGAGACTACTTTGCTCGCACGTCCTCCAGGCAGGAGGAAGATTTAGTTTTTAAAGCGAGCATTCGCCAACAAAAACTTAGGTTCCACAGTAATGCTTCGTGGACAAATAGGGGAATAAAAAAGGTAGCCCTGGCGGAAAATCCGCCAGGGCTACCCTTAAATCTTTAGGTAACTAGCTAGACAGCAGAGTTACTTCATCATGGTGCCGACCGAGCCCAGACGCTCACACGCTTCGACTACGCGAGCGGCCATACCGGCTTCGGCAGCTTTGCCCCAAGAACGCGGGTCGTACTGCTTCTTGATGCCGACCTCGCCGTCAACCTTCAAAACACCTTCGTAGTTCTTGTACATCCAGTCAGCGATCGGACGAGTGAAAGCGTACTGGGTGTCGGTGTCTACGTTCATCTTGATAACGCCGTTCTTTACCGCAGTGGCGATCTCTTCGGCAGTAGAGCCGGAGCCACCGTGCATTACCAGGTCGAACGGACGATCGCCCTTGCCGTACTTCTTACCTACGGCCTCTTGAATCTCACCCAAGATTTCCGGACGCAGTTTAACGTGTCCCGGCTTGTAGGCACCGTGGACGTTACCGAAGGTCAAAGCGGTCAGATAGCGACCCTTTTCACCAAATCCCAAAGCTTCGGCGGTCTTCATGCCATCTTCGGGAGTAGTGTAGAGCTTCTCATTGATTTCGCCAACGATACCGTCTTCTTCGCCACCGACAACGCCGATCTCGACCTCTAGGATGGTGTTGGCCTTAACCGACAGATCCAGCAGTTCCTGAGCGATTTCCAGGTTTTCTTTCAGCGGAACGGAGGAGCCATCCCACATATGGGACTGGTAGAAAGGCAGGCGACCAGCCTTGACCTCTTCAGCTTCTAGCTCCATTAGAGGACGAATCCAAGAGTCAATGTTCTGCTTGGCGCAGTGGTCAGTGTGCAATGCTACAGTCACCGGGTAGTTCTTAGCGATCTCGCGTGCATAGGCGGCCATCGCCAGGGAGCCAGCTACCCGATCTTTAATGGTAGAGCCTGACCAGTATTCGGCACCGCCTACCGAAACCTGGATGATCCCGTCGGACTCTGCCTCGGCGAAACCACGAATAGCAGCAGTTAGCGTTTGGGAAGAAGTAACGTTGATCGCGGGATAAGCAAATTTTCCTTCCTTAGCGCGATCTAGCATTTCGTTATATACATCAGGGGTTGCAATAGGCACGAGGCCCTCCTTTAAGATAGAGTTCTTACGTTTTCATTCTCTCACAAGGTCTAGCTTAGTGCAGGGTCTTGTGTCCCAAGACTCCTCACCAAACTCACCAAGCCGCAATAAATCTTGCTAAAAGCCTGGGTATAGGTTTTGTATCGTTATTAAGTTTGCTCGCGATGCTGAATAACCCACGCCCACATGGCAACTGCTGCCGCCGCTCCTACATTTATGGAGCGGGTCGAACCGTACTGGGTGATCTCATAAACTGCGGCACACTCCGCGATCATTTCCGGGCTTAAACCATTGGCCTCAGACCCGAAAACCAGGCAACACTCTGCCGGTAAAACCGCATCCTCCAGCGGCTGGGAACCTTCCACATTGTCAATCCCAATGAGGGCGATCCCTGCTCCCCGCGCCCAATGGGCAAAAGAGCCTGCATCCGGGAAATGATCAACATGCTGGTAACGGTCAGTTACCATCGCGCCCCGTTTGTTCCAGCGATGTCTTCCTACGATATGTACCGAGTTAGCGCCGAAAGCATTTGCTGAACGCACGATAGAACCGATATTGAAATCATGGTCGAGGTTTTCGATCGCCACCTGGAACGGGAAACGCTCGCTATCGAGGAAGTCCCGTATCGCATCCCGACGCCAATAGCGGAAACGATCTTCCACATTGCGCCGGTCGCCTTCCGCAAGTAGGTGCGGATCCCAATGCTCGCCCTCTGGCCAGTGCTCTAACCCTCCCGGCCACGGTCCAACTCCGTTACCCATCGGATTAGACTTTAAACCGGTCACGCTGCAAGTAACCGGTGAAGCGGCACACCAGGGAGCGGGGTGCTTTCCAAGTCAAGAAATCCATAACCTTATAAATCACGGAAGGTACCGAGATTACCTTGCCCCGCGCCAGGTCGTTCAATGCCTGTTCCACCACGTATTCCGGCGTTAGGCGAGCAATGGTGGGCACGTCCTCGATCTTGGTGGTGATCTTACTGAAGAAGCCGGTATCGGTAGTACCGGGCTTCAGTGCCATGACCTGAACCCCGCTACCACGTAGTTCTTCCGCTAGGGCGCAACTGAAGATTTCTACCCAAGTTTTATGCGCCGCATAGGTTCCCATCGCCGTTCCGGAGGCTACCGAAGAAACATTCAAAATCGCGCCGCGTCCTCGCCGCCGCATCCGAGAAGCCGCGGTTTGCGACAGCAACATGACTGCCCGCACCATCACGTTTAATCCGCGTACCTGTTGGGATGCAGATCCGTCAACAAAATCTTCTGCCAGGGCGAAACCAGCATTATTAACCAGTAGCGAAATCGGACGCTCTTCGGAAGCCAAACGTCGCGCCACCGCTTTTAAGCCGGCCTGCGAAGCTAAATCTGCTGGCAACACCTCGCAGGTGACCCCGTAAAAGTTTTCGATCCGTTGCGCCTGTTCCAGCAAAATGTTTTCGCGCCGGGCAACCATCACCACATTGTGTCCGCGCCCTGCCAACTGGTTACAAAACTCTAGTCCTAGTCCGCTGGAAGCTCCGGTTACTAAAACCCACGACATCTTTAATCCCCCTCGATTCCTAAGTCTGCCAAATTTAGTGCCGCTAGATATTTCCAGCCCGCTTGGTTAACTTTTTGCTTCGCCACATCGCCGCGGTCCACCACCACCGCTACACAAAGCACTTTGGCACCTGCTTTTTCTGCCGCTTTCGCCGCCTGAATAGGCGAACCACCGGTAGTAGAAGTATCTTCTACGATCACTACCTGTTTACCCGCAATATCTGGGCCTTCAATCTGCCGTCCCATGCCATGATCTTTGGCTTCTTTACGCACTACAAAGGCATCTATATCGAGGCCGCGCGACGAGGCCGCCTGCATGATCGCGAAGGCTACCGGATCGGCTCCCATAGTCAGCCCCCCGACTGCGTCGATATCTTCTGGCAGGAAACCCGACTCTTCCAGCAGATCCAGTAGCACATGCCCAATCAACACCGAGGCTTCGTGATGCAAGGTAGAGCGGCGCAGATCAATATAGAATGAGGATTTCTTTCCACTGGCCAGCGTGAAATCACCGTATTTAACAGATAGCTCTTTGATTAAGGAAACCAGGCGAGCTTTTTGAGAATCATTAGCGGTCATGGCATTCAGTTTATCGGTTTTATAACCGATATGGTTAGCACATGAGGATTGCAACTTGGAACGTTAACTCTATTCGGGCTCGGCAAGACCGGGTAAGCGCCCTATTAGAGCGGGAAAACTTGGATGTTTTGGCGATACAAGAAACCAAATGTCGCCCGGAGCAGTTTCCCTATGAGCCTTTCACCGCTGCGGGCTACGAAGTCGCGGTACATGGGGCGAATCAGTGGAATGGGGTGGCAATTATTTCTCGGGTGGGTCTCGAGGACGTGCAGCGAGATTTTCCCGCTCAACCCGCCTACGCTAACCCGGGGAAAGAACCGGTGGTGGAACCGCGCGCCCTCAGCGCTACTTGCGGCGGGGTGCAAGTCTTTTCCCTCTATGTTCCCAATGGTCGCGAGCTTTCTCACCCCCACTACCGCTATAAGCTCTCCTGGCTAGAAAACTTGCGCAAATATGCATCCTCACTGCTCGAGGAGGATCCCCAGGCGCAACTGGCACTGATGGGTGACTGGAATATTGCCCCCTTTGACCAAGATGTGTGGGATATGCAGGTGTTTGCAGGCGCCACTCACGTGTCTAAACCCGAACGCGACGCTTTCTTTGCTTTCGAAGCTGCCGGTCTTACTGAAGTTACCCGCGACCTGTTTGATGGGTACACCTATTGGGACTATAAACAGCTGCGTTTCCCCCGCAATGAAGGGATGCGGATAGATTTTGCCTACTGTTCCCCCGCCCTAGCGCAGCGGATCCAAACCGCCGAGTCTTTACGCGAGGAACGCAAAGGCAAAGGTGCCTCTGACCATGTGCCAGTAATTTTAGAGGTGGCTCCCTAAACCCCTTAGGCAGTTTTGGCTACTTCCCGCAGGGCGCGGTTTAGCTTCGGCCATAGCTGCTTGTGGAGAGCGCTGAAAGACTCTTGCCCTAAGAAAACTGCTCCCAGACGCGAGGCAGGGTCAATCCACAGGAAAGATCCGGATTGCCCAAAATGTCCGTAAGTTTGCGCGCTGGAGCCAGGCAGTGTCCAGTGTGGGTCTTTTCCGGCGTGGACTTCGCAGCCGAGCCCCCAGGCATTGTCGCGATAGAATCCATACCCGGGTACCACTCCGGGTAGCTGCATCCCATCACTACCTGACCAGGCAGAAAACAGCCCTGGGGACAGGTAACGCGGACAGGCGGCCTCGAAAGCAAAAGCCAAAAGTTCTCGCAGGCTGCCGTACATACCCCAGGCAGGTGACCCGCGCAGTTCGCGTTTAATTCCTAGGGGAGAAAAAACCATTTCCGCTACCCAGGTAGCAAAAGGAACCCCGCTGCGCTCGCTGAGTAGCTCTCCGAGAATCTCATAGCCAGAATTCGAGTACACCCTACGGCTATGGGGGGCGCGGGTAAACTCTCTCTTTTCATGATCTAGGCCGGCCCGGTGCGCCAGCAGGTCGGCCACACTTACCGGATGGGGCTCGCTCACCCCCGGTAGCTGTGCTAGGGGCCGCTCTAGGTCGAGGACGCCATTTTCTACCGCCCCCAAAATCGTGCGGGAGGTAACCAGTTTGGTCACCGACATCCAAGGATAGACTTTATCCTGGTCGCCCCAGGTTCTTAAAAGCTGACCGCTGGATCGTAAAGATGCAGCTTCAAAGGAAAAAAGCGCGCAAGAGACGGGGAAAGGGAACTGCTTTAAAACTGCAGATACTGGAGCAGAAGCCATCCGGGGAAATTCCTAGAAGGGGCGAGCTGCCATAACTGCGGTAAGTGCCGCCACCGCTTCACGCGGCACGACGCCAACATCCGCCAAGGTATTGTATTCTTCGGTTTCGAGAACGCCGTTGATAACCAAACGCCCCAACAAATCGATACTGAGAGCCTGATTCTCTTGCGCGTACTCGAGGTCGCTGGCCGTCAGGATGCCAGAACGAACAATCTTGTCCAGGATGTCCTCGGGCACGTCCGAAAGTCCGTATTTCTCCATTTCCTGGGAGGAAAGGCTGATGTATCCTTTTTCCAACAAATCTTCCAAGGTAAACCCAGCCACTTGTTCGATTGCAGCCATTGCCGAGGGGGACGCAAAACCGCTGGACATGATGGCACGAAGTGCCTTGGGGTTGGAAAGATCGACCTGATTAATAATCAAGTTAGTCAAGGAACCGACCACATCTACCCCGTCTCTGTTGTAGAGCCACTGGATATGCAGGCCGTACCACTCGGCCAGAAGGGAATGCGCCAGTGTCTTCGGATCGGCATCCTTGTTAATCAGGTCGTCTGCTTGTAACTGACTAAATGCGCTAGTCAGAACGCTGTGCAAGCCCTCAAAACGGGCTGCGAAGTGGTCGTGGGCGGGGTGCACTTCGTTGGAGGCTTCCACGGAAAGCATGCACTCCATTTCCACGATCGTGGGGTTAGAGCTAAGCTCGGTAGACAGTTCAGTAAAGGCGTTAAACACTTCGAACGGCTGCATATGCCGCATTGCCTGTACGTCGAAGTTAGAGCGATCCTCATAGCGCTCAATAACCGCCATGAGCAGGGCTTCTTTTGAAGGGAAATGATAGATAACCCCCGGGTGGGAAATACCAACACGGCGAGCCACATCGCGCATAGATAGGCCGTGGTAGCCAACTTCCGCAATCATGTCTACGGTCGCGTCAAGTATGGCTTCGCGTCGAGCCACGCCACCGGCGTAGGGCCCGCGCTCCCCGCTCTTGTGTGCTGGTTTGGGCACCTGGGCACCCCCCCCCTTTGCCTACCGCCTATTATCTTTTCTATATCTGGGTATAAAAATCCCAAGCTCTAACTAGGATACAGTTTTTCCCCGCAAAGCACCTAACAAATCAACCAGATTTCATAGTTTAATTACACAAGCAAAGACCGCATTAAGAATATATTTGCTTTTGAAAGTAAAAATTACCAGGAAACCTGCGGAACCATCACTGTTTAGTAAAAAGATAGCAAAAAGTGACGCCGGGGACTATTAGTCCTCGACGTCACTTTTCTGACATCATGTCATTAACTTAGCTCAAGATGGAACCTTCCCGCCGGAGCGGAGTGCCCCTGCGGTACCGTCACCTTAATCACGGAACCATCCTCCCACTTTCCGGCTAGCAGCCCTTGTGCCAGTTGATCGCCGATCTCGGTTTGAATCAGGCGACGCAGCGGGCGCGCCCCGAACGCTGGGTCGTACCCACGGTTAGCCAACCAGTTCTTAGCGTCCTCACTAACCTCCAGCTGTAACCGCCGGGAAGCTAGGCGCTCCATAACTTGAGACAGCTGCAAATCCACAATTTTTGCGAGCTGAGCCCGGCTGAGCGGCTTGAAGATCAAAATCTCGTCTAGTCGGTTCAAGAACTCCGGCCTGAAGTTGGCTTTTACTGCCTCCATAACCAGACGTTCTTTCTCGTCCTCGTTCATATCTTTCTCGGTCAGATACTGCGAGCCCAGGTTAGAAGTCAGCACTAAAATAGTGTTCCGAAAATCAACTACCCGGCCTTGTCCGTCAGTCAGTCGCCCATCATCTAACACCTGCAGCAGCACATGGAAGATTTCCGGATGCGCTTTTTCGACTTCGTCCAGCAGAATCACGCTGTAGGGACGCCGCCGTACCGCTTCGGTTAGCTGTCCGCCCTCTTCATATCCCACGTAGCCCGGGGGCGCTCCGATTAGGCGCGATACCGAGTGCTTTTCTCCGTATTCGCTCATATCGATGCGCACCATCGCGGCGGGGTCATTAAAGAGGAACGCCGCTAAGGACTTGGCAAGCTCGGTTTTACCGACTCCAGTAGGACCGAGGAAAAGGAAGGAACCGGTAGGACGGTTGGGGTCAGAAACCCCGGCCCGCGAGCGGCGCACCGCATCCGATATTGCTTGGACTGCCTGCTCTTGGCCGATTAACCGTTTCCCGATCTCCGCTTCCATATGCAGCAGCTTTTCGGTTTCGGTTTGCAGCATTTTTCCGGTGGGGATACCCGTCCAAGACTCCACCACTTCGGCAACTTCGGTAGGTCCGACTTTTTCGACCACCATCGCGTCGTAGTCATCGCTTTGCTGCTCCTGCTTTTCGGCAGCGGCGATCGCGGCCTGGATTTGCGGGATTTCTCCGTTCTGCAGCCGTCCGGCGCTTTCCCAATCGCCTCTACGCATTGCCCGCTCTAACTGAGTATTTAGCTTATCGAGTTGGGCACGCAGATCCCCCACTTTATTGCGAGAGGCTTTTTCGGATTCCCACCGCACATTGAGGTCATCCAAGACTTGTTGTTCCTTGGCGATTTCCGCGCGTAAATCTTCCAGACGGGCTTTGGTCTGTTCATCTAGGCCTTCACCCTCGGAATCAGCCAAATAGGCTTCTTCCATTTTCAGCCGGTCAACCTGACGGCGTTTTTCATCTACCTCGACCGGGCTGGAATCTAGTTCCATCCGCAGCCGCGAAGCGGCCTCGTCAATCAGGTCTATGGCTTTGTCCGGTAGGTTGCGGTCGGTGATATAGCGGTCGGAAAGTTTCGCCGCTGCCACCAGCGCCCCATCGGTAATTGTGACCTTATGGTGCGCTTCGTATTTGGGGGCGATCCCGCGCAGAATCGCTACCGTATCTTCTACCGAGGGTTCGGCTACGAACACCTGTTGGAAGCGGCGCTCTAGAGCCGGGTCTTTCTCGATATTTTGCCGGTATTCGTCCAGGGTGGTGGCACCCACCATCCGTAGCTCACCTCGGGCCAGCATGGGTTTAATCATGTTTCCCGCATCCATGGCGCCTTCGGATCCACCCCCGGCACCTACTACCGTGTGCAGCTCGTCAATAAAGGTAATGACTTCCCCGCCAGCATTCTTGATTTCCTCGAGGACGGCCTTGAGGCGTTCTTCGAACTCACCGCGATATTTTGCTCCGGCAAGCATTGCCCCTAGATCTAGGCTAATCAGTTTCTTATTTTGCAAAGACTGAGGAACGTCGCCGGCCACAATCCGCTGTGCCAGGCCTTCTACGACTGCGGTTTTACCCACCCCAGCCTCCCCGATTAGCACCGGGTTGTTCTTAGTGCGCCGCGAGAGCACCTGGATAACCCGACGGATTTCTTTATCCCGTCCGATCACCGGGTCTAGTTTCCCGCTGCGTGCCACTTCGGTAAGGTCGCGTCCGTACTTTTTCAGAGCTTGGAAAGAGGCTTCGGGATCTTCAGAAGTTACCGGGTCTTTGCGAATTTCCTTGAGCTTTTCGCGCAATGCCTGCACGCTGGCTCCCGCCTTATTTAATAGGCGGCTAACCTCTGTTTGTCCTTCGGATTCATCTGCGAGGGCGATTAATAAGTGCTCGGTAGAGACGTATTCGTCGCTAAGTTCGCGCGCCAGATCGCCAGCTTTATTTATAACCCGCCGCATAGCCAGGGAGGTTTGTACTTCCCCGACGGAACTGCCGGTAACGCTAGGCAGCGTCCCCAGCATATGATGCAGCGGCGCATTAATCTGTTGCATGCGATTTGGCACTACCGCCTCCAGGAGCGCAAAGGCGATCGAGTCGGTTTGCCCCAGCAAGGCATTTAAAAGATGTTCTGGCTCTACCTGGGGATTTTTGTTGGCCTGCGCGGTTTGCACCGCATCCCCTAAAGCGGCCTGAGATTTAACAGTAAGTTTAGTTTCCATTTATTTCCTCCCGTGTTCCCATCCGGGTGGGATGGGGTGTTGCTATTTAGTCCAACACCCCCAAAGTTGAGTTTATTCCACTCAACTCTATATTTTGAGTTAGCTACCTCACTACCAGTATTTGTTGCCCCCAAAATAAGCAGGGGAAAATGCTAAGTAAACGCTAACTTAGCTAGCAAAAAAGCCCTGTACTCAACAGATAAGCCAGGCTCCAGCCCTACGACTACCGATAGTAGGAGTTATTTATTAATGCCTGTCGATTATCCCGGCCGCGTTTAACTGTCCAGACAATCCCCCAAATCAGTAGCCCCAGGCCGGTGAAGCCGATAATCGTAGGCACCACGAAAGCAGCAATTATCGGACCGAAGGAAAGGTTAGGGAGAATTCCAATCGAGGTGATAGTGGCGTCTTTGTCATCGATGGGCTCACATTTAACCTTCAAGGTTCCGTGAGAATTAAGATTGTAGACGAAGGCATGCTGCGCATCGTTATCCGGGTCGGAGGCAAAACCAGCCGCTAAAGAATCATCCCCGGATCGGGACTCAATCTTGTCCCCGTTAAAAGTAGCATCGCACCGCACGTCAGCATCATTAGAGGCTTCCACAATCAGCAGCGAAGTTCCCTGGTAGTCAGCAGTTCGGGTAATAGAACTGCCCCCTGGATGGATCTCTTTATTGGAATCAATTTGCAGAGCAGAAACCACTATCATCGTGACGAAGGTAATCGGCGCCACCACCAGCATCAGCACGATTCCCACTACCAAAACCGTGATGGGGAGCGCGCGAGATTTAGGAGTCCGTGGTGGGGTAACGGGATTATCTCCAAGACCCGAAAAACTGCCCGGCCCCAGATTTCCTGATCCCCCAGCTCGCGGCATTCCCGAGGGAGCATTCCAGGACTCATTGCCCTCATAACCGGGAGGAACGGGAAACTTACGGGGTGATTCCGGGAACGACGGAGACTGAGAATTCCCTCCCCCAAAGTCCGGCAAAGAACTATTTAGTGTCCCAGAGGGGGCACTATTTTCACCGATAGCTGCATTTGAAGTCGACATTTGCCCTACAGAAGACTCCGACTGCGAGGATGCCGACGTAGCGGTTTCTCTTTGTGAGGCCGGGTTGCCAGAGTGCAGCTCTCCATTCAACACCCACCGTTCCTGCTCGTTCGAGTGCGCGCCGTACCTGTTAGGGGTTTCGCTCATAGTTCCTCCCATTGATTAGCCTGAGCCCAATTGTAAGCGTTAGCCCCGATTTTCGCCCCAAATAATCATTTGCCCGGGCAGATAGGGAACGAGTTCCTGCCCCCGCACCACGCGCGAGCCGGGAAACTTCGTAAGTGGAGATACCTCACCGGTGGGCGCGGCCGAAAACACCCGTCCACGCCCTCGTTCATAAACAGCTAATCGCTGCCGCAAATGCTGGTTTTCGGCAGTTAAACGCGCGGCAGCGCGCCGCAACTCCAGCACTCGTTTAATGCCCGCTAGATTGATTCCTTCTTCTTGAGAAAGACGCTGAATTTCTCGCAGTTCGGCGATATCTTCCGCGCTATAACGCCGTCCCCTGCCCTTGGTACGTCGCGGAATCACCAGGCCGATGCGGTCGTATTGCCGCAGAGTTTGCGGATGCATTCCCGCCAACTCTGCGGCCACCGAAATCACATAGAGGGTTTCCATTGATCCCGCCATTAGCTTCTCTCAAGCTCAGCGCGAGGATCGAAACCTGGGTGATCGGCGCGAATCGCTTCCCCTAACTGTTGGGCAATATCAACTACCCGGCTAGAAGGCTTACGCGGATTAACTATCCGCACTGTAGCCACCACATCCAAACCGTTTACCCCTTTGCCACGCAGGCGCAGTTTAGTGCCAGAATCAGCCCCAGCAGGAATCTTAATAGTGGCAGTTTTCCCTCCCAGCAACGGCACTTTCACCGTGGCGCCTGCCAGCGCCTCCGCCGCGGTCACCGGCAGCTGCATTTGCAGAGCCTTACCATCGAAGGAATACACCGGATCCGGGGTAACGTGCACCGTCACTACCAGGTCACCATTTCCAGCTGGTCCTGGCCGCCCTTTGCCACGCAGCCGTAGTTTCCTACCGTCGCGGATCTTGCCGGGAATGCGCACGGTCATGCTCTTGCCATCCACCGTCAGTTTCATGGTGCTGCCGGCAATAGCGGTGCGAAAATCTAGGGTGACTTCCGCGGCCAAATCTTGACCTTTCCCGCCGCCGGGATAACCACCACTCCCCGCTCCAAAGGAACCGGGTGCCCCATAACTGGCTCGTCCTCCTCCGGAAAACAAAGATCCAAACATGGAGCCGAGGTCGCCTTCTCCTAGATTGATCCTAGCGGAGCCGGCCCCGGGAACGGTTCCGCCCCCAAACATAGCGCCTAATACGTCTTCGAAGCCTCCGGCCCCACCACGACCTGAAGCGGGGCCGGCGTTGAAACGGGCACCACCGCCCGCCATAGCGCGAATAGCATCGTATTGTCGCTTTTGCTCTGGGTCAGACAGTACCTGGTATGCCTCTCCGATCGCCTTGAACTTTTCCTCGGCACTTTTATCGCCGGGGTTTTGATCGGGATGGTATTTACGTGCTAGCTTCCGGTAAGCCTTCTTAATGGCAGACTGATCCGCTTTTCTTGACACTCCCAGAGTGCCGTAAAAATCCTTGCCTATCCAATCTTGTCCGGCCATGAATGCTCACCTCCTTAATCCCTAATCTGGGTTATTTACTATTACTTTCGTTGCCCGCAGCACATCTTCGCCCACTTTGTATCCGGGCTGGAGTACCTGGGCAATACTGGGTTCACCCTCCCCACCACTTTGCGCCATCAGCGCTTCATGCACGTTGGGGTCAAATTCTTCCCCAGCACTGCCGTAGCGGGTCAGCCCAAAGTTGGTTTCCAAGGTATTTTCTAGTTTCTTAGCGATCGCTTCGAAGGGACCTTTTAGATCCCCGGCATCGCGAGCTGCTTGCACATCATCAAGGACGCCCAACAGTACCTGTAACACTGCCTTCTGCCCCTCGCTATGATGGGCAGACATATCGCTCTTACTACGCTTAACATACCCGGAATATTCCTGCTGCAAGTTAAAGGTTTCTGCCCGCGCCCGCGCTAACTGCTCTTTCAGCTCCGCTACTTGCGCCTTAAGCTGGTCAATCTCCACAGCCGGCTCGGGATCTGTATGCGTGTCCGCCGACACGCTATCTACCTCTTCAGCAGGAACCGGGGCATCAGCGATTTCTTCCCCCAGGCGCGCGGCGAGATCAGCGAAAGCAGCGTTTTCCTCCTGCGCAGCTTCACCCGGTTTCTCACTGTCCACCAGAGCCGACTCGACAGAGGCATCCGCTGGGAAACCTTCCGCCTTTTTATCCTGGTTACCTGCAGTGGCTTCCGGTGCTCCTGTGGTGGGCGGCTGGTCTGCCGGTGAGGCGGAAGCATCCGCTGGTTTTTCTGGCTCTGGTTCCGAAGTGGGATGCAATGGGTCTTTCACCTTGATCTTTATCCTCCGTTTCCCATTGTGCTCGTCCAAACTCTTACCTCCTGTCGGTGGGGCGCCCACTTTCGCGAGCGCCCCAGACAGCCGAGAACTGAAAAGCTAGTTCTTTTCGTCCTCTTCGTCGACAACTTCGGCATCGATTACGTCATCTTCTGCCCCGGCGCCGGCATCCTCAGCACCGGAGGCACCAGCCTCGGCCTGGCTTTGGGCAGCCTCGGCCTGAGTTTGTGCGTAGAGGGTTTCCCCAATCTTCTGCGACTTGGTGTTGAGTTCTTCCATCGCGGTCTTCACGGCCTCGATGTCTTCACCCTCCAAAGCCTTCTTTACCTTATCGGAGGCTTCACGTACCTCTTTGGCGATTTCCTCGGGCAGCTTCTCAGCGTTATCTTTTAGCAGTTTCTCAATCGAGTAAACCGTCTGTTCCGCCGAGTTACGCAAATCAGCTTCCTCGCGCCGCTTCTTATCCTCTTCCGCGTGCGCTTCGGCCTCTTTCACCATGCGGTCAATCTCTTCCTTGGAAAGTGCCGACCCCCCAGAAATAGTCATTGACTGTTCCTTATTGGTGTTCTGGTCTTTCGCCGAGACGTGCACAATCCCGTTGGTGTCGATATCGAAAGTGACCTCGATCCGGGGAACCCCCATCGGGGCCGGCAAGATTCCGGTGAGTTGGAAAGTTCCCAGCGACTTGTTGTCGCGGGTAAAGGTACGTTCACCTTGGAACACCTGGATTAGCACCGAATCCTGGTTGTCTTCCGCAGTAGAGAAAATCTCCGAATGCTTGGTTGGAATCGCGCTATTACGCTTAATCAGGGTGGTCATCACTCCGCCCTTGGTTTCAATCCCTAGCGACAAAGGAGTTACGTCAATCAGGAGGACGTCACTGCGGTCGCCCTGGATAATCCCGGTTTGCAACGCGGCACCGCTGGCCACCACTTCGTCGGGGTTAACCGACTTATTGGCTTCTTTCCCGCCGGTCAAGGTCTTCACCATCTCAGCTACTGCGGGCATCCGGGTGGAGCCGCCTACTAGCACCACATGGTCAATATCAGAGACATGAATCTTGGCATCCGCGATTACCTGCTCAAAGGGCTTGCGGGTGCGCTCCAACAGATCCTGGGTCATTTCTTCGAAGTGGGCGCGAGTGAGACGCTCATCTAGGTGAACCGGGCCGGACTCGGCCATTGATAGATACTGCAAAGAAATCTGAGTGGAGGTGGCAGAAGACAGTTCCTTCTTAGCCTGCTCAGCAGCATCACGCAGACGCTGAATGGCGATCTTGTCGTTTGACAAATCCACACCGGTATTAGTTTTCACCGTACCGATTAGCCAATCCACAATCCGCTGATCCCAGTCGTCACCACCCAGGCGGTTATCGCCGTTAGTGGCGCGCACCTCGATAGTGGAAAATCCGTCCTCGTCTTTCATTACTTCCAGCAAGGAAACATCGAAAGTACCACCACCAAGGTCGAAGACCAAAATGGATTCATCTTTGTCGCTCTTTTCCAAGCCGTAGGCCAGGGCGGCAGCAGTGGGTTCGTTCACCAGGCGCAATACGTTCAGCCCTGCGATTTTACCGGCATCCTTGGTGGCCTGGCGCTGCGCATCATTGAAGTAGGCCGGGACGGTGATTACCGCGTCCTGTACCGAGTCCCCCAAGTATTCTTCGGCATCTTTCTTCAGCTTGCCCAAAATGAAGGCACTGATCTGCTGCGGGTTGTATTCCTTATCGTCAATTTTTACTTTCCAGGAGCTATCTCCCATATGACGTTTCACGGAGGCAATGGTCCGATCTACGTTAGTTACCGCCTGACGCTTGGCAACTTCGCCCACCAGAACTTCCCCGGCCTTGGAGAATGCCACTACCGAGGGGGTGGTGCGCTGACCTTCCGCATTGGCGACAATCGTGGGCTGCCCCCCTTCTAGAACCGCAATCGCGGAGTTAGTGGTGCCCAAGTCAATACCTACTGCACGTGCCATAATCTTTCCTTCCTAAGAATGTATTTAGTTGGTCTTTTTAGCTCTCGGCTCTGCCGGCTGACACCCGATACTTTCAATCTTGACGACGTCCGCTTAGATTTCATCCACCTTGAGCCTTACACGCTCAAGGTTATCAAATCCTGAGGGACTATCAAGCCGCAACCTGAAAACCTGAGTCTACTTAACTCAACTCTCACCGCATGGCTTTTATTCCCTTATTCCCAAACATTTTTAAAAAAAGAGCTAAAAAAGGCATCAAACTGGGGCTTTATCTTGAGAAAACGCCCTTAGGGCTAAACCACCCCCGGAATAAGGCCTGCTACGGTTAAACCACTTCCCAAATTGCGCTTTCAGCGTATATCTTTTCTAGGTAGGATCCTTCCCAAACACAAAGGAGAAAACATGGCAGTCGAACTGGTTGAAGAGTTCAGCGAGGAACTTGTAGAGGCATTTTCGCGCCTCATCCCCCAGCTTTCGCAGTCTGCTAAGCAATTAAGCCCCCAGCAAATCAAAGATTTCTGCGAACAAGATGGAGTTTATCTGCTAGTTTTCCGCTCCGAAGAGGGAAAAATTTTAGGGATGCTTTCCCTAGCTACCTTCAAAATTCCCACCGGAAAACGGGCTTGGATCGAAGACGTAGTGGTAGATGCCGCTGCCCGCGGCCAGGGAGCGGGACAAAAACTAGTAGAGGCAGCGGTATGCCACGCCAAAAAGGTCGGGGCTAAAACCGTGGATCTCACCTCTCGCCCCTCGCGCGAAGCTGCCAACCGGCTATATCGGCGCTGTGGATTTAAACAGCGCGAAACTAACGTTTACCGTTACGCCGACTAATTACCCCCGCTGCTATCTGCCCCAACACGCCCGCCTGAGGACGCCAGCCGGCTTTCATCTTGGTGCAAGATAAAACACACTGCCGCTATAAAAAGCTATCTTAGCTGGTAGAATCATTTTATTTTTAGTTTCTTGCGGGGAGCTACGCGGGCAAAAGCGTGAGTTAGCTAGCAATGTTACCCAAAGAGGGCGCCGCTCAGGTAACAATAGGGGCAAAAGCAGTCGAGATCTAAGGAATGATTACATGAGCGCCCTGTCCATTCCCAGCGTGGGACTTTCCACCGGTTACCAGATTCCGCAATTCGGTTTTGGAACCTACAAAATTGCCCCGGAAGATTGCGTAGATGCGGTGAAATACGCCTTGGATCTAGGAATTCGCCATATAGATACCGCGCAAATGTACCACAATGAGGCGGAAGTGGGACGCGCTATTGAAGAGTCCGGTATTCCCCGCGACGAAATTTTCTTGACCACCAAGCTCAATAACGACAAGCACCTCCCCGAGGATGCCCGGAAATCTTTCCAGCAGAGCCTGGAAGATCTACGCACCGACTATGTGGATCTATTTTTAATTCACTGGCCACTTCCCACTCTCTACGGGGGAGATTTCGTGCAGACCTGGCGCACTCTCCTAGAGTTCCAGTATGACAAAACAGCACGCACCGTGGGGGTTTCTAACTTCCAGATCAATCACCTGGAGCGGTTGATCGCGGAAACGGGAGTAACCCCGGCAGTCAACCAGGTAGAGATTCATCCCCAATTCCCGAATAACGAGCTGCGCGCTTTCCATGGCCAACACAATATCGTGACCGAAGCTTGGTCTCCCCTGGCACGTGGAAATGTTTTAGGGGAAGAAAAAGTAGTGGCGGCGGCCAAGCGCCTCGGGAAAACCCCTGCCCAGGTAGTACTGCGTTGGGGAATTGAGCGCGGAGATGTCCTCTTCCCCAAGTCGGTTCACCCGGAACGCATTAAAGAGAACCTGGATATTTTTGATTTCCAGCTAGATGCACAGGCTAAAGCGGATTTAGATTCTTTAGATAAGGGCGAGGCCGGGCGCTCCGGTTCTCACCCCGACACTATGGATCGCCTCTAAGCACCCCGGCCATGCCTCGCCCTCGTCACGCGGCAACCCGTCCCCGGCGATCCCTGGGGACGCGAGTGGGGATATTTCTGCTATCACTCCTGGTGGTAGTCATCGTTTCTGCCTTAGCGTTTACCTTCTTTTCGGGTAGCCCGAAAGCGGAGGTACCCGCGAAAAATACCGCGACGCAGGAACACTCACGCTCTAAGTCGCCGACTTCCTCACCGGTAGATTACCCGCACCTAACGGTGGGATTACATGGAGACGCGAACACCATTGTCCGGCGCGGCGATCCCTATATTGAATCCGGAGCCTACTGTATTGATGACCGCTCCGGGATGGTAGAAAAAGTGGAGACAACGGGGAAAGTTGATACTAAAAGGGTTGGGGAATATACCGTTTATTATCGCTGTCTCAGCGACAATGCCCAGGCAAAAGTACATCGAAAGATCTCAGTAGTTGCCCCCGAATCTAGAGATTGGGCTAAAGAGGGGCTTCCGGTGATGATGTATCACAACGTGTATGACCCCCAGAATCCGCCCAGTCAGCTGAATAATAATTTTATCTCCATCCCAAAGCTCGAAGAACAACTGGAGTGGCTTAAAACTAACCAGTTTTACTACCCTAGTTTTTCTGAACTGCGTGCTTGGGCAGACAAGCAGATAGCCCTCCCAGCAAAAAGTGTGATCCTCACCTTTGATGATGGCGATCCCGGGTTCTTGCAACATGGGCGAGCGCTATTAGACAAGTATCAGATCCCGGCCACTTCCTTCCTGATTGGAACTCTTGCTGCCAGCCAGCAGACAATTCGCAATAATCCCAGCCCCTATGTTGACTACCAGTCACACTCTTGGGATATGCATAAACCGGGCGGACATATCGGGCACGGCGGACTGATTAGCGCACTGAATAAGGATCAGATCAAGGCGGATCTCACAAAAGCTATTTACCTGGTAAAAAGCCGAGATGCCTTCGCCTATCCTTTCGGAGATGTTACCGAGGAAGGATTGGCAGCAGTTAAAGAGTTAGACATCAAAGCCGCTTTCACCACCAAATACGGGAAAGTAAAGCCCGGAGCCGATTTCCGCCAATACCCCCGGGTACGAGTCAGCGGCGATCAAAGCCTCCAAAGCTACATCGCCAGTCTCTAAGCAAAAAGTCAGTGAGGTAAAAGCGCGGGCTAGATTCTTCCTCCCACCTGACGAACAGCCATCGCCGTTCCCGGGAATAGCTTGGTGCGGCGGTAAATGCGAGGGCTAGATTTTTCCTCCTGCCCAAGAATTCGGGAAAGACTTCCGTCTTTCCCGAATTCTTATGCCCACCGCGCCTGCTCGGATAAAATCTAGCCCCCGCGCACAGCTGGAATAAATCGGCCCACTATGCAGCGGTTGGTGCGCTAAAAGATGCGAGAGGGCGACTTGAGCCGAGCGAAGCAAAGCTCAACGGAGCCCCGAGCGCTTTTAGCGCACCAACCTCCTAGCCCCCGAGTTAATGCAGGCTAGTTTTCGCGATTAGCGTGGTAGTAGTCGATCAATGCTTTGGTGGAGGGATCTTGCTGCTTCAAGACTTCCTGGTCACCGGCGATTGCCGGAGTGAGGGCCTTGGCGAGCTGTTTGCCCAGTTCCACACCCCACTGGTCGAAGCTGTTAATCCCCCACACGACCCCTTGCACGAAAGTGATGTGTTCATAAAGGGCGATCAACTCCCCCAATACCGAGGGGGTTAGCCGCGGCGCCATGATTGAGGTCGACGGCTTGTTACCAGGGAACACTCGCGCCGGCACGATGGGTTCCGGGGTACCTTCGGCACGCACTTGGTCAGCGGTCTTCCCAAAAGCAAGCGCCTGAGTTTGGGCAAAGAAGTTACCCAAGAATAGCTCGTGCTGATCGCTGTCACCATCTTTGAGCGGCCAGGTGGGATTGGCGAAGGCAATAAAGTCGGCGGGAATCATTTGGGTTCCCTGGTGGATCAGCTGGTAGAAGGCATGCTGACCGTTAGTGCCCGGCTCTCCCCAGAAAATTTCGCCGGTATCATAGGTTACCGCTTTCCCGTCCCAGCGCACGGCTTTACCATTGGATTCCATAGTTAGCTGCTGCAGGTAGGCTGGGAAGCGATGCAGGTATTGAGAATAGGGCAAGACCGCGTGGGTGGGCGCATGCAAGAAGTTACGGTACCACACGTTGATTAGCCCCATCAGCAGCGGGACATTCTCACTGAGGGGAGCCGTCCGAAAATGCTCGTCCATAGCGTGCATACCGGCCAAGAAATCAGAGAATCCTTCTTTACCAATCGCGACCGCCAGGGCGGTTCCGACTGCGGAATCTACCGAATAGCGTCCTCCTACCCAATTCCAAAAACCAAAAGCGTTATCCGGATCAATACCAAATTCGGCTACTGCCTCCAGATTGGTAGACACCGCTACGAAATGTTTAGAGACTGCCTGCCGGGAGTCCTGCTCGCTTAGCTGCGCGGCGCTATCTTTGCCCTCCCAGATTCCGCGAGCAGCCAGCTGGTCTAGCAGCCAGGTGCGAGCCGCCCGGGCGTTGGTGAGAGTTTCCAAAGTGGTGAAAGTTTTGGAGGCCACGATAAATAGAGTGGTTTCCGGATCCAGATCCTTTACTTTTTCACAAAGATCTGTGGGATCAATATTCGATACGAAACGGCACTGCAGCCCCGGTTTCACATAGGGAAGTAACGCTTCGTAGGCCATGGCGGGACCTAAATCTGAGCCTCCGATACCGATATTGACTACCGTGCTAATCGGTTTACCAGTAACCCCCAGCCATTCGCCTGCCCGCACTCTTTCGGCAAAATCGTAAACCTGCGTTAAAACGGCGGACACATCGGCAGAAACATCCTGCCCATCAACCTCGAGTTTATCTTCCCGCGGACGCCGTAGTGCGGTATGGAGTACCGCGCGATCCTCGGTGGTATTGATATGTTCCCCCGTGAACATAGCATCGCGGCGAGCTTCGACTTTGGTTTGCGCCGCCAGGCGAGCCAGTGCCTCCAATACGGGGGTGGTCACCAGGTTCTTTGACAGGTCAACCCGCAAATGGGCGGCAGTGAAACTGAGTTGTTCGGCGCGGTCGGGTTGTTTTTCAAACCAACCGGCGAGATCCGCCTGGAAAGATTCGGCAAGATTGGTTAACTCTTGCCATGCCTGGGTAGTGCTGGGGTCAATCGGGGCGCTCATGCTTTCTCCTGTTCGAAGTGGTTTCGTTTATAGGTCGGTGATTGGCAACGGGCGGACTTCAATGTCCCATTCGTCGCGGGAAACCACCGAAATTATATCAACCAGCGGTAACCACCATTGGTTGAGAGGACGACGCACCTGGGGGTCAACTTTTTGTTGCATTTGCAGCAACGGGAAGGTTTCAATTCCCTGAGCCGATAGCCCCACCGCTAATGGTTCGCTTCTATTCTGGGCGAATTGCTCGCTGAGTTCTTGGATCGCTGCCCGCACTAGGCGAGTGGCTAAGATGCGGTCAAAGGGCGAGGGCTCTCCCCCTTGTTGCAGGTGACCTAGGGCTGAGTGACGCACATCGAACATCCCTTGCGATTCTTGCGCGAACACGGAAGCAATGAACTCTCGGTCATATCTGCCCCCGGCCTCTTCGTTATGCAGAACCAGGCAGAGGCGGCGACCTTCGCGGAAAGAGTCCCGCATCATTTTCACGTCGCTCGCTAGATCCTGCAGGTCATAGGGATTTTCGTCTAGGTAAACCAGCTCGGCTCCCGCCGCGATACCCGACATTAGTGAAAGGTATCCACAGTGACGTCCCATCGCATCGGCTACGAAGCAGCGCCGCGAGGCAGCTGCGGATTCGCGGATACGATCTAGCGCCCAGACCGCATTGTTGAGGGCTGAGTCAGCTCCGATAGAAAGCTCAGATCCCGGCAAATTGTTGTCAATTGATGCCGGAATGCAGATCATGGGAATATTAAACGCCGGGTAGCGGGAGGTTTCTTGACGCATCTGATTAATCGACAAATAGGCGTTGTAACCACCGATTACGATGAGGGCGTCGATGCGTTGTTCTTCTAGAGCTCTTCCGATCGCATAATATTCTTCCACCCGAGGAATCGGACGCAAGGTTCCGAGCTCTGCGCCGCCATCAAAACCCCAGCCTTCAACGTCTTCCCAAGCTAGCTGCTTGACTTTTCCGGACATGAGCCCTTCAAAGGAACCGTAGATTCCTAGCATCTCAAACCCGCGGTCAATACCTTGTCGTACTGCCGCTCTCGCGGCGGTATTCATCCCGGGCGCTAGTCCCCCTACGTGCATAATGGCTACCCGCCGGGCACCTTCCGGTAGTACGTCCTGCTGGGGAGGAGTCGACATTACTTCGTTGAGGGCCAACATCTCGCTGAAGGAACGCCCACGTGCCTGCACGGCTTTTTCGTATTCTTGCGCCTTAGTGAACTTAGCGACTGCGCGCGTATCGTTTACTGCTTTCATCAAGGGCAAGCGAGCGACTCGGTTATTACGGGCACCAATAATCACTGGCTCAGAGCTTTGATCTTGGTGCAGCACTTCATACACTGCCGCATATCCGAGGGCAGTGGGCATCCAGCGATCATAGGCTGAGGGCGTGCCTCCGCGCTGTACGTGCCCCAAAATAGTCAGATGCGGACGCTGCCCGGTTTCTTGCTCGAGGGCGTCGCATACATCATTAGCGGTGATGGGATTACCGTCCTGATCAATAGCACCTTCGGCTACCAACACGATGGATTCACGTCTGCCTGCCTGACGCCCCGCTTCTAGTTTTTTCGCTAGGGTTTTCTGCCATCCGTCTTCCGGAGGCGCTTCCGGGATGAACACATAGTCACACCCGCGGGCAACTGCGCTCATCAGCGGCAGGTATCCACAGTGACGTCCCATTACTTCTACTACGAAGGTGCGGCGATGGGAGGCGGCAGTCGAGGAGAGTTCATCTAGAGCCGCCAGGATCCGCTGTAGGGCAGAGTCGGTGCCGATGGTCATATCAAAGCCAACTAAATCATTGTCGATAGAACCAACTAGGCCAGCTACTCGCAGTTTTTCGTGTCCGGCTACCTGCTCGGGGGTTAGTTCCCCCAATTGCACCAGTTCTTCTAGTAGGCTGGGCCATTCTTCTTGAAACTCGTTAGTACCCGCTAGGGAGCCGTCTCCGCCGATAGAAATTAGCCGATCAATCCCCTTTAAAACCAGGTTCTTAGCAGCTTTACGCAGTCCAGACCGTTCACGAAATTCCTGGCAACGGGCAGTCCCGATTACAGTGCCTCCTTTATTGAGCACACTAGATACATCTGACCACCCCATCGGTTTGATCATGTCTCCGCCGGTAACTGCTCCCTGCCAACCTTCCAGGATCGCATACGGCTGTGCACCCATCTTTATAGCGGTGCGCACTACCGCGCGTACCGCAGCATTCATTCCCTGGGCATCCCCGCCCGAGGTTAAGACTCCTAGCCGTTTTGGTTCCGGTTGCGTGGGCTGACCCATCATTCCTCCTCTGGAAGGCTGGTACCTAGGCGCTTCCCCTGGCAACCAGCGTCATCATTTTGTCAACTTCTTTGGGATCTGGTGCATCGATCTTGTCTCCGGACAAGAATTTCCCGAGCGCCTGGGCATAGATCTGCCCGCTGGCTTCAGGATTGAAATCGATGGAGGTAAGCGGGGGGTTGAATAGTTGCCCTTCGGGGGCATTGCCTACCCCGATAACGGCACAGTCGTTAGGAACCATCCGTCCACACATTCGCAGCGCTTGGACTACTTCCATCGCTAGGAAATCGTTATGGCAGATAAATCCATCAACCCCGGGATTCTTTGAAAACAGTTGTACCAGCTCTCCAGAAAGATTAGGAGAGTTATATTCGGTGGTCAGCATGGTGGGCGTGGGGCAACCCCCGAAAATACATCCTTGTAGCACCCCGGCATAACGCAACTGGTTTAAGTTTTCTAACATCGGGCTAGAAGAACACAGGTACACCAGGTTGCGGTGGCCAGAAGAAACCATTCGCGAGGCCATCGCCCGCCCAGAGGCACCATAGAGGGCGGCAACCACCGGATACATGGGAGAATCGGTGGCAAAGATTGCCGGCTCAACCTGTACCCCTAGGCTTTGCAACTGCTTATTTTGCTCTGCATTAAAGGACACCAGCGGCAATATAGGGCCGATAAGTTTTGCAGTGTCAGCTAGCGCATCAACATCAAGTTGATCACTGTCTAACTGCACCGGGATTAAATCAATCCCAATTTTGGCAGTTTCGAAGGCTACTCGCATAATCGTGCTGAGCACTGGGGAGCTATGGGGCATCGGGGGAACTACTAATAGGAAGCGTTTAGCTTCTGCCTGCGAATTCTTCGCCACTATGCCCCCTTTCTGGCCACGCCAAATCTACTAGGTTACTGAGCGCCTGACTCTCTACTCAATATTAGCCTATTTCAACGATGCGACCAGCGTGAAAAATCGGGGCGGACGCTTCTTCTTTGCGTCCGCCCCGAAGAGATTAGCAGGCTCGGGGATTTCCAGGTGGAAGTCACCCGTTAAAACCCCAAGGTCAACTGGGATTTTGGTTAAGCATCTTGTTTTAGACGCTCGGCCAGATTCTCAATCAACACATTCATAAAGCCATCGGTGTCTAGCCAGGGATGATCCTCGTCAATCAGGCGCGCTAGGTCTTTGGTCATTTGCCCGCCTTCCACGGTGGCAATGATGACTTTTTCCAGTGTGTGCGCGAAGTGAGAAACTTCCGGGGTACCATCTAGGTTGCCGCGATGCGCCAGACCGCGAGTCCAAGCAAAGATAGAGGCAATCGGGTTGGTGGAGGTCTTTTCTCCGCGCTGCCAGCGGCGATAGTGCCGGGTTACCGTACCATGCGCCGCCTCGGCTTCGACAGTGCGCCCATCGGGGGTCATTAGCACCGAGGTCATCAGCCCTAGGGAACCGAAACCTTGCGCTACCGTATCGGACTGAACATCGCCATCATAGTTCTTACAGGCCCAAACATATCCACCTTCCCATTTAAGGGAAGAGGCCACCATATCGTCAATCAAGCGGTGCTCATAGTGGAGGCCGGCTTCCTCGTATTGTGTCTTGAATTCGGTGTCATAGATGTCGGCAAAAATATCTTTGAACTGCCCGTCATAGGCCTTCAAAATAGTGTTCTTGGTGGACAGGTACACCGGGTAACCACGCAACAGGCCGTAGCGGAAGCACGCGCGCGCAAAATCTTTAATGGAATCGTTGAAGTTGTACATTCCCATGGCAACTCCCCCACCTTCGGGATATTCAACCACAGTATGTTCAATAGGCTGGGAACCGTCTTTAGGATGGAAAGTAATAGTCAGACTGCCAGCGCCGGGAATCTTGAAATCAGTAGCCTTGTATTGGTCACCGAAGGCGTGGCGGGCGACCACGATCGGCTTTGTCCACCCGCCCACTAGGCGCGGCACATTGCTCATAATGATGGGTTCGCGGAAAATCACACCGCCCAGGATATTGCGGATAGTGCCATTGGGGGATTTCCACATTTTCTTTAACCCAAACTCTTCCACCCGCGCCTCATCGGGGGTGATGGTTGCACATTTCACCCCAACTCCATGCTCTTTAATCGCGTTAGCGGCATCAATAGTTACCTGATCACCGGTGGCATCCCGATTTTCGACGCTGAGGTCGTAGTAACGAAGATCCACGTCCAGATAGGGAAGGATGAGTTCGTTACGGATTTTTTGCCAAATAATGCGGGTCATTTCATCGCCATCTAGTTCGACGATCGGGCCGGCTACTTTGATCTTTGCCATGAATAACTCCAAAGCTATTAGTTTTAAGTCCTTGGCCTTAACTTTACTCGACATCGAGATAAATTCGCAATGGCTAGCACTGTGGGCTGGCAGGCGATTTCGCGGCTCACAGCCCCAGGTATTCCCAGCCCTGCTACCACCGCGCAGCGATGAACGCTTCGCCCAAAGTAGCTTCTTACCTTAAATTGGTTATATGCGGGTTCAGATTGGCAAAACTCCTGGGGCCAGGCCGGCGCCCCTGATTTGGCTCGAGGCCGGGCTGGGCGGGTCTATGCGCAGCTGGAACCTGACGTTCCCGATTCTTTGTCGCGCCTTTTACTGCGCCCGCTCTACCCGCTCCCCGATTTTGCACCCCGACGAGGACGCGGAGGTAACTTGGCAAAGCCTAGTTGCAGAAATGCAGGCGGGCGGAGAAAAAACTGCACACCACCTGGGAGCCACCTTTGATAATCCCCTGCCTATAGTGCTGGTGGGACACTCCTATGGGGCGATGCTGGTGCGAGTTTGGGCGGCATGGCTATTAAAGTCCCCTGCTCCCTCCCGGGTGCGGCCTGTGGGAATCGTGCAGATAGATCCCTCTTTTGAGGGAAATTGTGAGGGCGCCAGCCCCCTCTATCAGGAAATAGAGCGAAAGCTCCTCGCTTGGCTTTATCGGGGTGCCGCCCGCGAGCAACCTTCCTTTTATATGGCCTGGCAAGACCTGCAAGAGATTGACCTGCTGGATCGCCAGCTTCCCCAACTGGTGATTTCCGCAGCTCACCGCCGCAATAGTAAAACCTGGCAAGGGCTGACCTCGTTTGCCCGGGCGATTGATGCCCGGCTGGTGCGCGCCGACTCCTCCCGCCACCTTTTGCAAGTTTTTGATCCGGTAACCGTCGCCAGTCAGATCATTGAGTTCACTGCGCGCGCCAGCGAGGGGCTAGAACGCCAAGGGAACTAAAACCTATAGATTCACCTCGATCCGGACAAATTGTTCTCACCCACACCTCGAATGAGGCAGCACTCACCATTTGCCCGCAATCGCTGTTAGTTAGGCCTGAGAGCTTGCTTTAAGCAGCTAATTTATATTAAATTAACAGTGTTTTAATGGCCGAAATAATTAATAGGTAGAAACACCAATATTTGCCCTCAAAAATGAATCTTGGTGTCGGAGGTGGGAAGTCCCCCATGAAAGTTTCGTTCAAGCAAACCCTGGCTCTACTGTTGGCACTGGCATTGATACTTCCGGCGGCAGTGATACTTTCCCGGCCGCTAACAGCTGACGCCGCGGAAACCAGCAAATACCAAAATTCCATGGAACTGGAACCAGTGAAGCTTCCTGCTGACACAACGACGGCAAAGTTCGTAGAGAATCCGAAGCAGCCAGCTATTTACACTTTGCGCAGCGACTATCGGGTTGAGAGAGACGGAGACTATGCCATCAACTATCAGCCCTATGTGGCAAGCGTGGGGGAAGCCGCTACCCCAGAAGAACGAGCCAAGGTAAATAAGACTATTAACCTCCCGGATTTCCTGGGTTACAATAAGCCCAAGGATAACGGAGCCCCCTTAAACGATTTTCTTATTACCTATCAGAAAGTTGTTGATGAAGCTAAAACCGTTACCTCGCCCAGTGGCGATGATGTATGCGGAAAGGCCTATCAGAAAACTCGATCCTTTGACTACCCGGCTGCAAAAAATAACGTCAAGATTAAGCATGTTTTTCAAGACATCAATGATTTTGACAAATACGGTCCAAAACCCGGGGAAACAAAAATAACTGAAACTACCCAGGAAGGTAGCGTCGGTTCCGATCTAAAAGTTACGCCTTTAGATAAAGATCAAATAACGGGTTTTATTCCAGAAGCTGATTCTATTACGGTACAAGTTCCCCAAGACACTACGAATTTTTCCGTGGAATACCGTTACAACCGTAACCACTATGACGTCACTTTCGACACTGATGGGGGTACGGAAGTTCCTTCCCGTACTCTGTACTACGGACAGGTCATCCCCACCCTCGAGAAAAAAGATATCCCCACTAAAGTGGGAGCCACCTTCCAAGGTTGGAAGCCTTCGATGGACCTAAAAGATGAATCTGGCAAGACCTTTAAGGCCGGCGAAGTTATTAAAGACAGCAACGGTAAGGCGATTGAAGATTTAAACGCCAAGCTGATTATGCCGGCTGAAAACGTCAAGTTCACTGCGGTGTGGGAAAATAACAAGAAGGCAGATTATGCAGTGCAGTTCTGGACGGAAAAGGCCGACTACCCCGAGGGGGCTTCTCTTTTAGACAAATATGACTTCGTAGGTACCCATGTTTATAGGGGTCAGGCCACCGGTACTCGTCCAGACCTTGCAAAGGAGACGGTAAAAGGGGTGGAGTTTCCGGATCTAGATCAGGCACGGTTAAATAAAATATGGAACAACCAAAAATTTTACCGCGACGCCTTCCTTTACCTTAATAAATTTTATACATACAATAAAGTTTTAACCGATAAAGAAAACGCTGATCCAAATAGCCCAGCTGATCCAAATAGCCCAAACGTAAAGGCGGTTTCTTCCACCGGCAAAACCGTCTATAACATCTATTACGACCGCCAGGTGTATGACCTTTACTTTACGAAGTCAAATGCTAAACCAGATGAAGCTACTTTCTATCCCGAAATTTGGAGACACGGCGAAAAGTTAGGGGAACCAGGAAACCCCTACCACTTTAAGGCCCGGTTTAACCAGTTGATGACAGAGTGGCCAGATGACGCCCAGGAAACCAAGGGTTTCTCCGAGGGTAAGCAAAGTTTTGGGTGGGGACCAAACTTCGCTAATCCACAATGGATTTACCGTGACACCCCTCCCTACCGGCTATCGGCTGAAGATTTCCTAGATATGGCAGCCTACAACCAGAAGGGTGGTTACACTAACGAGATTGATGCCGGAAATGGCGTCACCCTGAAGGTCAACTGGCTTGCTAACCCGAAAACTTTCACTACTCTTTCCTTTGGTATCGAACAAAGGGGTGGCCCCAAAGAAAACACCCAGCCAATGCCTCACCACATGGACTTTTGGATGGATGGGTTTGAGCCCGGAGAGACCATCATTGACTATAATCTTTATCGAACCAAGTCGGATACCGAATCGGAATCCTATGGGCACAAGTATCCACAGGTGCAGGGCTTTACCCCTTACAACCGATCCGAAGTCTCGAAGCAGCTTGACCCGGATGAGCTTGCTGCTACGAACGATGAGCGGAAAGAGACAACTCCCCTTCCTAACGAAACGGTAATAGACCCCTATGGCAACGAAAAAACCAAGGGCGATATGCAGTTTATGCGCACCTTCTTTAACCGTACCGATGAATTCGGCGACCCAGCAGACCCAGACGATCCCGGGTTTGATAAAAATGGCTATATTCGCTTTAAGTACCACCGGAATAAGTACAAGTTGCGGTTCAACAATGATCCCGCAAATCTCAAGGACGACAGTGAGTACAACGACACCAATCAGACAGACGTCTTCTACCAAAAACCCTTAAAGGATTTAAAACTAGATGACCCGCAGACCTTAGTGAAACTAGGTCTGAGCGATCTGGTGGAAAAAGATGACGAGGGAAATGATCGGATTAAGAGACCTAAGGGACTGGCGCCCCAAATGGTATTTAAGGGTTGGGCGCTAGACCCGGCGGGGCAGAAACTGGTTTGGGAAAACAAGGAAACTATGCCCGCGCACAACCTGGTGCTCTACGCCAAGTGGGGGGAGCCGGACTATAAGTGGAAGGTAACCTTCGATCCCAATGGGGGCAAGCTAGATCCCATTGAGGAAAAGAATGTTACCACCGCCCCTAAGACCATTAGGGAAGGCGATATTGCCGACCAAAAAGAAGTCACCTACGCGAAAAAGGGTGAAAACGAAGGGGACAAGCAAGTCTTTACTGTAGTGCAGCGGCAAAAACTGGTACAACCGAAAAAACCAACCCGGAAAGGC
Organism: Varibaculum cambriense DSM 15806; assembly: GCF_000420065.1. GTDB lineage: Bacteria > Actinomycetota > Actinomycetes > Actinomycetales > Actinomycetaceae > Varibaculum > Varibaculum cambriense. The sequence goes on from NZ_ATUF01000002.1 coordinate 371,700, forward strand.
CATAGCTTCATGGGTTGGGAGGTACTGCGCTATCAGAAAGATGCCAATACCGGCGAATACACCGACAAAGTGGACACCTCTTATCGGGACACCTATAAAGTTCCGGAACTTTACTCCTACGGTAACGACGTAGTAAGTCCCATTTACCTGAAAGCCATTTGGGTAAAAAATGATATGCAGGATGTAAAGGTTTTCCACCACTTCTTGGATAACAATCTCGCAATTGATAAGACCGTGAAGGATAATCCGGCTATAGAAACTAAAGGAAACCAGCGCGCCGATAAATACGTGGCCGCCATTGGTTCTAAGCAAGATGCCAAATGGATTTTGGCTTCCGATGAAGAAATGCGGAACACCAAAGACGAAGAAACTAAAAAACTCTATGAGGATTATCAAAAGCTGGCTGACGAGCTTGGTAACGGTAACCGGGCAACGAAAGGTAACACCTATTTCCAGACGCTTAGGGTAGAACCGAAACAGATTCTAGAAGACGGGAAGTTAGTTGATAATCCGAAAGCCAAGGACAATGAGTTCCACTTCTTCTATCGACCCTTCCGGACCCGTGATTACAAGGTCAACTATGTGGACCAAAGAGCTAAGGCAGAGCTGGCGAAAGCCACTACCGATGCGGAAAAGAACGCAATTATAAAGAAATACCGCATCCTGGATCAAAAACCAGTCACCAGTGGGGCGCGGCATTACGATGCTTGCAACTACAAGCCGATAAACGGCTGGAGGCTGACTTCAGATCCGCAGCAGCAGCTCTTCTACGATGTAGATGAAGATACCAATGAATTCAAAGGAATCAATGGTACCGGTTCCGATGAGATTACCTTCTACTATCAGGATGTAAGAGTCATCGAGGTGCCGAAAGACGAAAAGACTCCGGACGGATATGTCCGGGTAACCTTTAAGGCCAGTGAGGGCGGCTCCTTCGGCACAGATAAAGATGGAAAACCCATTAAGGAAATTAATTACGATGTACTGAAGGGTCTTAAGTCTGACCTGCTCCCAGTTCCCCAGGAATTGGAGAATGGAAAGCAGCCGGATGAAAACAAGTACTATCTCACTCCGGAAGAGGGCAAGAGCTTTAAAAAGTGGGATGGGGAACCGCTTTTAGCGCCAGGTACCCCAATCACAAAAGGCCATACCTTTACCGCACAGTTCGATTGGTCAGATCTGATGACTAAAGGGGTGGCAACTACCGAGTCCTTTAAGGCTCCCGATGGCACCTGGATCAATAATTTCGTGCCCACTCTGAAGGAGCTGAAAGCAGCTATTCAACTGCAGAGTAAAGACAAAACCAAGATAACGAAGCTGCCTGAGGACGCGACGGTAGAGTTCGTAGATGATCAAGGTAACGTAGTAAAAACCCCGGATGATCTCTACAAGTTGGTAAAAGAAGAACCGGATTCAAAAGAACTTGTACGCAAAGTAATCCTGAAAGCAAAAGTCAAGTTTGCGGGCAGAGAAAAGATTGAAGAAATCGATCTGCCGATAAGGGTTTATAAGAACCGGTACGATGCGTCCCCTACGGGAGCTATGCCGGACTTCTTGAAGCAGGCAACCGGTCCTCATGGCGATTTGGCGAAACTCTTGGAGGGCAAGCCCTATGTCAAGGTGACCGTGAATCCCACCAGCCACCTGAGCCATCTCCACGCTAAGAGCTATTGGGTGAATCCCAAGGCTTTGGTAGAGATTCCCGAGATAGCAGTCAGTGATAAAGATAAGGCCGCATCCGGGTTTAAACAGTGGAGCGCGAATAAGGCTGCCCAAAATGAGGGCCAGGCTAAGCACGGAGTTTATGACTTCGGCAAGCGCCACAAGTTCACCGAGGACACGGTGATTGCTCCGGTCTTTGTTAAGAAAGTTATAGTGCCCGCCAAGCCAATAGTGTCGCCCGGCCCGGTGACTGGGGCTAACGGGTTGCTCTTCCTCTATGCGGCAGCTTTGTTTACCGCAGTTGGCGGCGTGGTGTTAATGCGCAGAAAATGGGCAAAACACTAACCGGCAAAGCTGGCAATAACCCCTGAGGGTAAAACTAACTAAGGGTGGGGACGCGACTTCCGTCGCGTCCCCACCCTTAAAAAATTATTTACTGCTCCCGAGATCTACTGCCCATGGGGCGTAATCCCCCACTAATCGGCGTCATTGAGAATCTCGCCGCTGCCCTCTATTTGGCGAGTACCACGCAGCACCGCAATCTTGCGAGGCTTAGCTTCTTCCGCCACCGGGATAACCAGCTTGAGGACTCCATCGACATATTCCGCCTCTACCTGGTCAAGAGCCACCCCCTTACCTAAGGTAAGTTGGCGAGCAAAAGTACCGAAGGGACGCTCGTGAGTCAGCCACTGGGCGCCCTCAATTTCGGGAGATTTGCGCTCGGCCCGGATAGTGAGGGTGCGATCCTCAATATCGATATCTACGCTAGCCGGATCCACCCCCGGCAGATCAAAGAGGGCGATGAACTTTTCCCCATCGCGATACAAATCCAGGGGCATCGCTGCCCGGGAGGGACCTTGACGCATAGCGTCATCAAAAATTGCTTCCATCTGACGGAAGGGATCATACCTGCGAACCATGATTACTCCTTACCCCCGCAAAGCTGCGGGAAATCTTCTTGCCGAGAGCTTCTCGGCCTCACGCCTCTCATTTTGGCACTCGAAGCATCTTAGTGCTAGTAAATTATTCTGGAGGCGAAAACTTAAGCGCCCTAAGCTCAACTTTAGTTTTTTCTTTTCCCTGCACCCTCCAAACAACAAAGAAAGTTGTTTTAACAGGCAATATTGTTCCTCTTTGGGGATTGCCAGTAATCTCAGACCGAAACGCCGCCTCAAAGACGCCCTAAAAACGCTCGCTACTGAGAAAATGGAAACATGAGCACGCGATACCTACCTTTATTCGTCTACGGCACCTTGAAACTTGGCTCGCGCGGCTTTGGCTCCAGTCTAAAAGCCGCAGTGACCGAGTTCGCCCCGGCCTATCTGCGGGAAGCCTCCCTGTATATCGGAGCGTCCTATCCGATGGCGATTCGTTCTATCGGCGGCACTGGAATCGTGGGACAGGTACTACTGGTTGAACAGCGCCTTTTTGAGGAAACTCTAGAGGAACTCGATGAATATGAAGGCTACCTAGGGGAAGGCGAACCCAACAATATGTACACCCGGCAAATCGTGCGGGTAGAGGTGTTCCCGGACGAGGACAGCACCTGGGAAGGCCCCACCCAAGACGTGCGCGCCTATGCCTATATGGCAAGTGCGGATTCCTTCCGCGAAAACCGCGGGGAGCTGGTGCTCTCCCCCAGCGGCGATTGGGAAAACCATGAGGAAGAGTGGGAGGAGCTATCACCCTCCCTCGAAGACACTGAAGACCCCAACGTTGACGAACGTTTCGCCGACGACGAGGACGAGCTAGACCGCTAAAGCCTACTTCTTTCCTTTAGCGCCCGCCGCCAAGGATTGCTGATACTTCATCATTACCTGCTGCTGGGACTGTTGCCCCGCCAGGAACCAGCGTCCATCGATTTCCTGCCACCCCATTATTTGCAGGGGCGTACCTTTTTTATCCTTAATCAGAATCGCTTTCGTACCCCCGGCATCTGCCGCTTTTTCGGGCGCAAACACCATATCTTTTAGCTTAATAGCCGGATTGTCCGGAACCTGCGCAAACGCCTCCTTCGCGGCAGCGGTACACTTCTCCACACTATCGCTGTTTTCTGCGGATTTTTTACTTAAAGCTGCCACCAGTTCCCCGCGCGCAGTCGGGGAGCTAAGCACACATAAAGTTTCGGCGTCCTTGTCCAGTAGCGCCCCGTAATAGGCCCGCGCGCCCTCCTTGGGGGAGGCGGCACCTTCGGGATTAAAGATCTTTTGTAAAATCCCACTGGCATATAGCCCTACTACCACCAGGGTGATGACGGCTACTACCCCCAAAATCCAGGCGACAACCCGACGCGAACCTGAATGCGTCTTCTTTACCGACTCAGATTTCTTTACCGAAATCTGGGAAACATCAAATGCGTTACCGGCGGGCGTTACCGGAACTTCCTCCCGGTCGACATGCCCGCCAACTTGGTTACCCCAGACCCGCTCGTCGTCATCCTTCTCGTCGTCATCTTCTGGCTGCTCCGGCGAGTCCTCGCGTGCGCCCCCTAAGGGTAAAATCTCCGGGATTTTAAGCTCTGTTTCACTGGTGTCAACGCTATCCGCCGCGTCATTGCCGCCTTCCTCCGGCTGGTCAGGTTGCTCAGCTTCTGGATCCGGCTCCTCGCTCTCAAGGGTGGGAGCGGAAACTTCTTTACTGTGGTCCTCGCGGGTTTGTGGCGAGGGATTTCCCTCCTCTTTCGCTGCCGGTGAAACCTTTTCCAGGTTCGCGGAAGTATTATCGGCATCCTCTAAGCCATGCCCAGCCGTTTCTTCTTTATCTGCTTCATTACTCATAGGGCGATACTACCGGGAACACCCGGTTATATGCTCATTTATTTGGCTTTAGCGGTCGCGAGCTGGGGAAATCTTCGATACCCTGAAAATAGGTCGATTAAAATCAGGATTACAAAATAGCTGGTTGTCGGTCTTTGAAAGCATAATGTTACCCAACGAAGTAGGGATAGAAATCATGGCAAATAGCCAAAAAGATAAGAAGAACCCGACCGTAGTACCCACCACTGAAGAAGCCAAAGAATTAATCCCTGCAAATAACATTGCCGAGGATCAAGGCCAGGGACTGACCACCGTTGCCGACCAGGTAGTGGCCAAAGTTGCCGGTCTCGCCATCAAAGAGATCCCTGGAGTTTACGATCTGGGTAACTCCGCTGCTCGCGCCCTGGGGGCTTTGCGTTCCAAAGTTGGCGCCTCGGAGAGCATCACCCAGGGAATCTCGGTAGAAATTGGGCAGACCCAGACTGCGCTGGATGTAGTGCTGATTGTGGAATACCCCTACCCGGTACACGAAGTGGCCGACAAGGTACGGGAAGCTATTTTCTCGGCGGTCGAAGGGCTCGTGGGGCTGGAAGTTACCGAGGTAAACATTAAGGTTACGGATGTGCACGTACCTGGCAATGAAGACGATGAAACAGACGAAGACGGGAAAGACAAAAAGGATCTGAAGTAACCCTCGCCGGAAAGGAAAATAAGATGACCACCATCGCCGGTATTTTTTGTGGTGCTTTTCTGGCATATATGGCCGTAGCTCACGGATTTTTCGGATTCTTAGTCGCCGTTTTGTTTATGGCCGTCGGAGCAGTATTGGGCAGGGCGGCTTCGGGAAAGCTTGATCTGAAAGGCGTGGGTGAAGCCCTAATCGGCAAGCACACTACCACCTCCGACTAAGAAGGAGGAGGCTCATGCATTCCGATAAGGAACCATCAGAGCTTGCGGGAATCACTACGGTCTCTGCACGCGCTATCCAAACCATTGTGGCCGCCGCTACCGGAGATCGAATCAGGGTTCCCAATGAGCTGATTAAAGTTAGCACCCATGATGATCAGGGATTATTGGGGATAGATATTTCTTGCCCTCTAGATTATCGCGCCCTGGATACCATCCTGCAGACCCCGGACACTTCGGTGTTTTCACTGGCAGGTGCGGCTCGGCAAGATATCGTTACCCGCGTTAGTCAGATCGCTGGAGTAAAAGTGGGGCGGGTAAACCTGAGACTAACCGGACTCTACAAGCACCAGGAACGGAGGCAGCTGCAATGAGTAAACAATCCAGCAAATCCGGACCTTATGTGTCTTATCTCGTCCGGCGGGAAACTCATTCCTCCCGCGCTTTAACCAGCGTTATTTTAGCGATCATTATCGTTGCCGCTCTCGGCTTTTTAACTACCGAGGGCGTACTCGCCCTGTCGGGGAACGAGCCTCTGCTCGTAAATCTAGCTGAGATGTGGCGACAAGGATTTGCGGCTCTAAGTGACAGCCACCGCCCCCTAGCAATTATCTTAGGAGTGCTACTAGCGCTCTGCGGGTTACTCTTACTAGCTAAAGCGGTACTGCCGGGTACTTTAAGTAAACACGCGCTTGGTGACGAGCGCGCTGCCTATGTGGTGGATGACGCGGTGGTCGCCGCCGGGATTTCCCTTTTAGTGCGTGAAGAAGCCGGTCTCCCCCCAGGAGCCGTCTCTACCGCAGTTAGCAAACGCCGTTCGATAAGCACTATCACTCCCACTACTGGGCGTCCCCTAGACCAAGAACAAATGCAGCAGTTAGCCACCACAGAAATCGCTTCCTGGCAGCTGCGACCGCGGTTAAAGACCGCAGTTAAGGTCGCTACCGTAGGGAGGTTGGAAAAGTGAAAAAACTACCGCGAGCTTTGAACCGTATTTTGTTATTTGTTTTTGGTTTACTGTTTCTAGCCGCCGGAATTTCGATTACCTCCGGCGCGACCTCGCCCTCGATTCACCGTCAGATACTTGACTACCGCTCTAAAGTGGAGTCGGGTTTTACCACTCTGACTAGACAGTCAACTTTCCAGGTGCAAGGAAGAGAGATCTCCTCGTTCCAGGCGGGTGCCCTAACCTTGGTAATCATAATTATCCTGATGCTAGTTGTCTGGATATTTTCCCAAGGGGGCGGCAAGATCCGCTCATTGGCTTTAAATAAGGCCGGCAAAGAATCCAAAAAAGAGGGCGAGATTACCGCCGAACTGGGGTTAATCCGAGACATTGTCGAGGAAGAAATCAGTGACAGCCGCTGGATCTCGTCTTTGAAGGTGGCTTCTTGGGACGTGAAGAAACAGCCCGGACTATTACTTAGTGCCGCAGTTTTTAAGGGAGTGAACCCTCGAGAGGTAAAAGCAGAGCTTGACCGGGCAATCGCTAAGCTTGATCAAGTTTTAGGAATAAAAATGCCCATTCTGGTGCGGATAACCACGAATTGGCGAAGCAATTTAGGATCTGCGGATCGCGTAGATTCCGAAAAATAAAAGGAGAAGAAAATGGGACTAGACGACAAGATTAAGAACACCGCTGAAGATCTAGGTGGCAAAGCTAAAGAAGCTGCTGGCAAAGTTAGCGGAGACAAGAACGTAGAAGCCGAAGGAAAAGCTGACCAGGTCGGAGCCGAAATCAAAGACAAAGTTTCTGACTTTACCGATAAAGCCAAGGATATGGCCGAAGAAGCCGGCGCTAATCTGAAGGCTGCTGCCGAAAAAATCAAGGAAGGTTTCTCTGACGATAAGTAAATCCAGGGAAAACTAGACTATAAAATAACTAATGCAAGGATCGGGAGGCGTTAGCCTCCCGATCCTTTTAGGTCTACTTGCCTAATGCTCGCTTCCGGCAGCCCCACAGGCAGAGATTTCTAGGTCTGCCCCGATTAATCCAGGTGGGAAGGAGAAACCTTAGTTTCGTCGCCAATGCGCATATCCGCAATCTTGCCGGCTGCGCGTAGCTCTTTTAAGCGCGGAACTACTCGCCGAGAAATCCCCCAAGGATCAATCGTGTTTAGATAAATACGGGTGCCGCCCTCGAAACCTGCCAGGGTAGAAATCCGCCATTTAACCAAAATCCGCCACCGCATGGGAGTGGAAACTGATAAGGGACGGTGGTACCACTCTTCATTACAAGGAACATCGGCGCCGGTAGCCGCATGGATCGCATGCAAAATATCAGAAACCGCCCGCGTCTTCTTTTCTCCGGCATCCCAAGGATTACAGGGTTTACCGAGCGGCCAAACCGCGATCGTGGGATAACGGTGCCCTACCCCAGCCATCGCAATCGCGTCCTCGTTTTGCGCCAGGATAAGGCCGCGAGTAGCCCGAATCTTCAAGATGGTGTGGTATATATCGGGATCTTTGCGTAGACGTTCGCGTTCCTGCGTGGTCTGAACCGGAAATTCGTCAATCGCCACCAGTTGCTTATGGAGGTGATCGAAACTGGCACCCGCCGGTTTTAGCCAGTTTTGGAAAGCCGCCACATACTTGACTGCCGGATCCAGGTCGTAGAGCTCTCGCAGCGCGCTGGCGGTGAAGGCAGTATAGGCATGATGTTCCTCCGGAGTGAGGGTACCGGCCGAAGCCAGCTGAGAGGAATCAGTCGCTCCCGGAACAAAATGCCGATTAGCCACAATCAGATCATGTCCACCCGAGAAGAAAGAATTCGCTTGCCCCAACATTTCCGGTTCACTGAGGCTATTTATCTCCTCGTCATTCATCCCGTATTGGTGCAGTTTAGCGCGTACTACCCGCAGCACATGGTCATACCCGGTAGGGGTAGAAAGATATTCCGCCAAATGTTGGCGTTCCTTCTCGGAAGGTTCATGACCATGATTCAGGTGCCAGTACTGGTAGGAAACGATCTCAAATAGGTTGGGAATCCGGCGAAAATCTGCCGGATATTTGCTGAGCTGCTCCGCGGATAGCCCCTCAACCATCCGAAAACTACCACAGCTAGTAGTCTTATCTTCCGGAAGCTCCTGATCCCCCAGTACAATCCGAGATTTTTCGGGTGGGGTTTCTAAATAGCGGTCAGAGCAAAACGCACAAGTAGAGGTATGGTCTTGGGCGCTAATAGGCGTGGGGTTAACCTGCGGCTTAGAAAGCGGGCGATGCCCCCGGCCCGGGACAGTCCACACCTCGGTTCCAGTTAACTGATTTCGTTGCTTAACGGTTCCATCTGCCAGTTTAACTAACGCCCGTGCGGCTGCTGCTTCCTCTTTTGCCATACTTCCACCCTAGTTGCCTCCGGCTACTTTTTCGCCCACTCCCAGCGCGTGTAAGTCAGATGCGTTAAATGCTGGGGGTCTGGTTTATAGTGAGCGAAAGGGAAGGAGGTCAGTTGATTAAATATCTGGGGTCAAAACGTAACCTAGTACCCGCTTTAGGAAACATTGCTAGCGCTGCCGGTGCGCGCAGCGCTCTCGATCTTTTTTCCGGTACCACCCGGGTTGCCCAAGAGTTTAAGCGTCGCGGGATCTTCACCACTGCCTGCGACCTGGCCTCCTATAGTTATCAACTGGCGCGAACCTATATTGAAACCGATGCGGACACCGTTGATGTCGCTACCTTGCGCACCCATCTAGACGCCATGAGCTCCCTGGAAGGTAAAGAGGGTTATTTCACCGAGACTTTTTGTCGCCAGGCGCGCTTCTTCCAGCCCCACAATGGAAAGCGCATCGACGCTTGCCGGGATTACCTGATTGACCTGCAAGATGATCCGTTATTCCCGATATTATTAACCTCCTTGATGGAAGCCGCCGACCGGGTAGATTCCACCACCGGAGTCCAGATGGCCTATCTGAAAAAGTGGGCGCCGCGTTCCTATAACCAGTTAGAACTACGTTTGCCGCAGCTGTTGTCCGGCAAGGGACAGGCGCTGCAAGGCGATGCCCTGCAGCTAGTTGACCAGGTACCGACAGTGGATCTCGCCTATCTCGATCCCCCCTACAACCAGCACCGTTATTTCACGAACTACCATATTTGGGAGACCCTGGTGCGTTGGGACTCCCCGGAAGCCTACGGGGTAGCGCGCAAACGGGTCGATGCCCGCGGCGATCAGCACCGCTCAGCGTTTAACTCCAAGCGCACTATGGCGCAAAGTTTCTTTTCTCTGCTTACCCGGGTACGAGCCAAAACCATCGTGGTTTCCTATAATGACGAGGCTTGGATCGACGAGGACGAGATGGTTAACGCCATCTTGGAGGCCGGCTTTCCCCAGGTAAAAAAGTTTGGATTTTCGCAGCGCCGCTATGTGGGGGCAAAAATTGGGATCTATGATCCGCGAGGGAAAAAAGTGGGCAAGCCGGGAGCGGATCGTAATACCGAAAATGTGTTTGTAGGTGGCAGCAGTGCGACCGTTTCTCAGATCAGCGCGGCTTTACTCCCTTAAGCTGTCCGGTAGTTAGCAGTTTTTAGTATTGGAGCCAGCCCTTAGCTTGCTGGGAGAGCTGCTCTAACAGAGATATTGCCTCTTGCGCCCGCGCTGCCGGCACCATCAAGTGATCATGATGCAGGCCAGATAAAACATTGCAAGGAATAGATTGGCTGGCCAGCTGGGAAGCTACAGTAAACGTCAACCCGGTTTCTTCGAGGGAAACGTCGCAGTCCAAAGTAATTCGACGATAGATCTTTTTCCCCGCGGCCAAACCCGCAGCTTTTGCCTGTTCTAAGGGCACGATTGAGGTGAGTCCTTCTTCCTCTCTTATCTGCGCAAACGGCTCTAACACCGCGGGCAACCCATCCCGCTCTGACAAGAACACATACTTGCCATACATATGGGGATGCAGCTTAGACAATGCTAGATCAAAGTCAGAATACGAACTCATAGTTTTAAGGTAGGGGGCTAAGGCCTGTCCGTGCTTTCTAGTCTCACACTCCGGTCGATATTTTCCGGTTTCAGCAGGTAAATACCAAAATTTTCAGGCGGTATTCAGCAACTTGTTTTAAAATACTGGCTCATTAATCCGGCCGCGAAAAGATCGGCTTCCGCCCGACCCCTTTAACCTTAATCCCGGCTTAAAAATCAGGACATCCGTCGATAAACACTCATCACTGCCCGTGCCACCGCCGAGGGCGCTTCTAAAGGCACCAGATGCCCCGCGCGGGGCACCGAAACCACCCGGGTGCCGAGCGCCTTGGCCATCGCCTCGGCTTGCGCAGCAGTGGAGTTTTGATCTTGTTCCCCCCGAACCACCATTGCCGGTATTTGTGCTCGTCCCAGGGTCTCGAGACGGCCAGGACGAGCTGCCAAAGCACGCTGCGCCCAAGAGATGGCCTCCCCGGGTGCCTCGTTAATCCATTTTTCCATCAGCTCCGGAATCTTAGGGAAATCCGTGAGAGTCTCTTTGGCCAACATAGTGGGAATAGACTTCACCAGTTGTTCCTGTGCCCTGCCTACCAAGGCACCGACTGCCATTTCTGTGCGCGCAGCCCGGGCGGCCGGAGTATCGATATCGGCTTTGGTCCCCACGAGCACTACTCCGCCCACTAGACGCGGGTGCCGTTCAATCATCGCCTGTGCAGTATATCCCCCCATAGAGTTACCGCACACTAGTATTTTTTCAGCCCCTTCTGCACGAACCGCCTGGGCTACATAATCCGCATAGATTTCTAAAGAGGGCGGATCTAACGGAATCGGGGAATGGCCAAACCCGGGAGGATCAATTGCGATCACCGGTACGCCCTCGAAACGACGCGCCACCCCTTCCCACATCCGATGGTCATAGGGGAAAGCTGCTAATAAAACTACTGCGGGAGTGCCCGCCATTCTATGCGCATCACGCGTAAAGATAGCCACGTTCATATTCCCCATCTTCGCACAGCTCGGCGGACAGGGTCGCATAAACTGGCGTGATAGTTACGGAATTATATTTTCCGGTTTCTGAGAAACTCCCTAACGGGGAAAGCTCTAGAGGCCGCGTTCCCAACAGGAGCGGTGCCAGTGGCGACGCTGGTCTAGACCAGCTTGGGTACCGAAAAGAGAGTCGGTTCGCCAAGCCACCACATGTGCTTGTCCTACCTGGATCTCTTGGCTGCACCCGGGGCACAGATAGGTCTTACGCGCCTGGGATAGGTATTGCACCTTAAATTCGCCATCTGGACGGGAAACTGCCCGCGGCATGGAAGCTAAAGATTCCATCCGTAGCGGACGATGCTCCCCCCAGGGACGCTTACGAGAGCGCCTAGCCACTTAAAATACCCGGGATCCGCGTTTATAAACTTCCATAGGATTCAAATCTGCATCGGTGACCAGCAAATCAGCGAATTTCCCGGGAGCCACTTCCCCTAACTGAGGGTTGCCTAAGATTTTTGCCCCCTGCCTGGAAGCACAATACACCGCATCTACCAGCGGGATTCCTGCTTTATGGGCGATTTTAACCTGATTGATCAGATGGGAAGTTCCCCCCGCGAGGCCTCCCCCGCGCTGGCTTAAAGTGGCTACGCCTTCTTTGACAGTTACCGCTTGTCCGCCCAGGACGTAGTCACCGTCGCCCATACCGGTCGCCGCCATCGCATCGGTAACAAATACCATCTGTTCGCGCCCGATCAGTTCATAAACATTACGTATTAAAGAGGGAGCTACATGAGTGCCATCGGCGATTAGTTCTACGATTACTCCGCCGCCGGCTGCATCCGCCAGGATCTCCGGAACCGGTCCGGGCTCGCGGTGATGTATCGGTGCCATGCCGTTAAATAGGTGGGTTACCGTGGCGTGCGCGCAGCGGGCATGCGCCGCATGTTGCAGGGTTTGTCGTACTTCTACCAAGGCGTCCCGCATCTTCCCAGAACTGGTATCGGTATGACCAAAGGAGGGAACTGCCCCACCCGCGATCAAGGTTTCGGCCACTCCGGAAGGCCCCATCGCATAGGGTTTTTCAGGCGCGAAAGTCATCGACACCGCATAACCGCGCGAGGCAATCAACAGTTCGCGCGCTAAAGGTGCATTCGGGGCTTGAATATGGGCGGGATTTTGGGCACCGCAATGCCCTTGAGCGATGAAAGGGCCTTCAAAATGGATACCCGCGAGTTTACCCGCCTCGCACATTCCGGCCAATAATTCTGCTTTTTCGCGCAATACCATCGGGGATTGGGTAACTAGGGAGGCTACCAGAGAAGTAGTTCCCCAGCGTAGATGTTCAGCCACTGCCGCCAACGCCTGGTCTTCAGTTTGCGCATCGGGGAATGAAACCCCGCCACCTCCGTGGCAGTGCACGTCGATCAACCCGGGCAGCACGTAGCGATCGTCGCTAGGAGCAGTGGCTGCCAAAATTTCGTCACCAAAACCAGCTTCCTTAGCGGCAGTTGATTCCCCGATCCACACAATGGCATCTCCGGAAACTACCACTGCCCCATCGGTAATGATGCGACTCGCGGTTACTACTCGTCCGCGGATGGCGAATACTTCATTCATAGCTACAATGCTCCTGCCCGATAAGTTGTATTGTCATTGCTTAAAACAGGCGCGATTCGGCGTCGTCTACTCCTCGCATGCTATCGTAATCCAAGGTTAGACAGCGAATCCCCCGATCCTCGGCAAGCGTTCTGGCCTGCGGTTTGATTACTTGTGCCGCAAAGATTCCCCGAACTTCCGGCATAATCGGATCGCGAGAAAGCAAATCTAGATAGCGGGTAAGTTGTTCGACGCCGTCGATTTCCCCGCGCCGCTTGACTTCGATAGCAACATGGTTCAGCTCCGGGTCAAAGACCAGCAAATCCACCGGACCTACCGGAGTGGGATATTCCCGCCGGATTAATTCCCATCCAGATCCCAAGATTTCCGGGACTTGGGCAGCTAGCAGCTCTTGTAAGTGCGCCTCCACCCCGTCTTTTTGCAGTCCGGGATCCACCCCCAGCTCGCAACTGGTTTCCGAGAAAACCTCCCCGATCCGCAGCTTCAGCTGATCCCCAGTTTTCGCCGATTCTACTAGCCACACTTGCTCTACCCCGGCAGCCTCGTCCTCGGGCGGTACCGGTAATTCTTCGATAGTAGCCGGCCCCGCCATCCAGTTCAGGGGTTTATAGGAGCCTCCATCGCAGTGAATCAGCACCGAAGAATCGGCTTTCACCATGATCATGCGAGGCGCCATTGGCAAGAATGAGGTTAGACGACCGTGGTATTCAACGGAACAATTAGCGAAAAGTACGCGCATGGGAATCTATTCTAGGCTATAGGCAAACATGGTTCACCCGATCGATTATGGGGTTTACAAAGCCCTTTACCAGGACTGGGGAATTTCGCGAGGAGGAGCCGCCTCTGCCCAGGATACGAGGCCGGCGTGGTCGTCCTCGGAAAGAAACAGCCAAAAACGATGTGTATTCACCGTGACCGGTACCGCTACGTTCCGTATCCCTTTTTTGGACAGGTAATTGTGGACTTTCCCTAACTCTATCTGCCGGCGTGGCCAGGTTTTATCGGGACGGAAAGAAAGACCCGCTGCCTTATACCAGTTCAAAGACTCGGCCTCATAGACTGCGCAGCCCTCGGTCCATCCGGAGGTTACGTCCGGTCGATAGGAGCACAAAAAAGCGCCCTGACGATATAACCGGTTCATGCGCCACAGAAAATATGTCGCTATTAATGCCACTAGGGCGGCAATCACCAAAATGATGAGCAGAAGAACTTTGAGCGCCGTCATGGCCTAACTATATCGCCTAAAACCAAATCTTTTTCGGTTTACAACCCATCAACGACGATGGTTACCTTATCCTCGTCAACGGAAACAAATCCCGGAACTACTTCAAAAACCCGGGCATCCGGGTCGTTCTCTTTCATCCCGACTTTAACTTTTCCCGCGGTAATAGTACCCAAAAAAGGGAGGTGACCAGGCAAAATCCCCAGCGAGCCTTCGGTAGTGGGCAGGGAGACGAATCCCGCCTGCCCACTAAACAGCTCCCCAGAGCGGGTAACTACTTTAACCGAAAGCGAACTCATTACGCCGCTTCCTTTTGTAGCTTCGCCCAGTTGCGCTCGAGATCCTCGATCCCACCAATATTGAAGAACGCCTGCTCCGGAATGTGATCGTAGGTGCCTTCACAGATGCGCTTAAACGCCTCGATGGTTTCCGCCAGCGGAACCGTGGAGCCTTCGACCCCGGTGAATTTCTCTGCCATATAGGTGTTCTGCGACAGGAACTGCTGGATCCGGCGCGCCCGGTTGACGGTGAGCTTGTCCTCTTCAGAGAGCTCATCCATGCCTAGGATCGCGATAATATCTTGCAGTTCTTTGTTCTTTTGCAGAATCGACTTCACCTTAGTGGCTACCTCATAGTGTTCTTTACCCACATAGGTGGGATCCAAAATCCGCGAAGTCGAAGACAAGGGGTCAACCGCCGGGTAGAGACCACGGGAAGCTATGTCACGCGATAGCTCGGTAGTGGCGTCCAGGTGTGCGAAGGTAGTTGCCGGAGCCGGGTCGGTGTAGTCGTCAGCAGGCACGTAAATCGCCTGCAGCGAGGTAATCGAGTGTCCCGCCACCGAAGTAATCCGCTCCTGTAGGAGACCCATTTCATCAGCCAGGTTCGGCTGATACCCCACTGCCGAAGGCATGTGCCCGAGCAGGGTGGATACCTCGGAGCCGGCCTGGGTGAAACGGAAAATATTGTCGATAAACAGCAACACATCCTGATGCTGCACATCCCGGAAGTATTCCGCCATGGTCAGACCGGTTAATGGAATGCGCAGACGCGTCCCCGGAGGCTCATCCATCTGTCCGAAGACCAGTGCGGTCTTATCAAAGACTCCCGCTTCATCCATTTCATGGATGAGGTCGTTACCCTCACGAGTACGCTCACCCACGCCCGCGAAGACGGACACGCCGCCGTGATCTTGGGCTACACGCTGAATCATTTCCTGAATCAACACGGTCTTGCCTACGCCTGCCCCACCGAAGAGGCCAATCTTTCCGCCCAGTACATAGGGAGTGAGCAGATCGATAACCTTAATTCCGGTTTCGAACATCTGGGTCTTAGATTCCAGCTGATCGAACGAGGGCGGATCGCGGTGAATCGGCCAACGTTCTTTAATATCGAGGGTCTCGCCCTCTTCCAGGTTGAGGCAGTCGCCGGTCACGTTAAATACGTGTCCCTTGGTAACATCGCCTACCGGAACCGAAATGGGAGCTCCCGTATCGGTTACCTCTTGTCCGCGCACCAACCCATCAGTGGGCTTAAGCGCTAGGCAGCGCACCACGTCGTCCCCTAGGAACTGCGCTACCTCCAAGGTGAGCTTATGCGGAGCGGCTTCCCCCTCAATCTGGATCATCGTCTCCAGCGCGTTGTACATTTCCGGCAGATGATCCGGTGGGAACTCCACATCCACGATCGAGCCGATCACCTGGGAAACCCGTCCCACGCCCGTAGTCCGTTCGGTATCACTCATTAGAGTCTCCTTATTCCTTTGTTTCCTCTAGCGACCGGCGGCCAAAGCTTCTGCCCCGCCGACGATCTCCGTTATTTCAGTAGTAATTTCTGCCTGACGTGCGTTATTAGCCAGGCGAGTGTAACGCTCAATCATGTCCTGGGCGTTATCGCTTGCAGTGTGCATTGCGGTTTGCCTGCTGGCGAGCTCACTGGCAGCTGCTTGCAGCAGCGCCGAGCGAATCCGCGAACGCACATACATGGGCAAGATCTGGTCTAGAACGGCCTCTGGGCTGGGCTCGAACTCGTATAGCGGGGGTACCTTGCTCTGCGGCTCATCCAGGTTGATATCCATCTCTTCCGCTTCTTCTTCCGAGATGACCTCCAGTGGCAACATTTTGCGCACTATCGGAACCTGTTTGACCATGTTCACGTAACGGGTGAATACCAGGTATACCTCACAGACTCCCTGGTGAATCACATCTGCCAAGAAAGCGTCGGTAAGGACATCGGCGATCTCGTAAGATTGCTCGATGGTGGGAGAATCCGAGTTACCACTCCAGGACTGTTCCACCGGAACTCCGCGGAAGCGAAAGTAACTTTCGGCCTTGCGCCCATAGGCGTAAAGCACCGGCTCTTTACCCTGTTCTTTTAGCTGATCCACCAGTTTTTCGGTTTCCCGCAAAATAGAGGCCGAATAAGCTCCCGCTAAACCACGATCGGAGGTAACACACATGACTGCTACCCGATCGGTATCCAGCCGCTCCCTGGTGATCGGATGATCAAAGGAAGAGTGTATCGCTAAAGCCGCCAAAGCCTGCGTGATTGCCGTATCGAAGGGCGTGGACTGAGTGGCAGCTTCGCGAGCCTTCCCGATCCGCGAGGCCGCGATCAGCTCCATAGCATGAAAGACCTTGCCCAGCGTCTGCGTGGCCTTGATCTTCTGCTTATATATCCGCTGCTTTCCGCTCAAGGTTAATCCTTTTTATCTTTCTTGTTGTGGCGATCTACCACCAGTTTTTCGCTATCGTGCTCAGCTTCGGAAACTTCTTCTGGAATATTAACTTCCGATTCGAGAACTCCCTGGGAAGAAACGAAACCGCTACGGAATTTTTCGACCGCCGCTTTTAAGGCTTGCTCCGTATTGGAATCGAACTGCCCAGTTTCTTTGATCTTGGCGGGTACATCCGAGTTCGCATGCAGATAAGCCAGCATCTCCGACTCGAAGCGGTGCACATCAGAAACCTCAATATCGTCCAGATATCCGCTGGTTCCTGCCCAAATCGAGCAAACCTGATCCTCAACCTCATAGGGAGTTGCCTGCGGCTGACGCAGCAATTCCATCAGCCGCGCACCCCGAGTTAGCTGCCGCTTGGTGGTGGCATCCAAATCGGAAGCGAACATCGCGAAAGCCTGCATATCGCGGTACTGTGCCAAAGTAATCTTCAAAGTACCAGAGACTTTCTTCATCGCTTTGACCTGCGCATCGCCGCCTACACGAGAAACTGAAATCCCCACGTCCACCGCCGGACGCTGGTTCGAGTTGAACAGATCCGACTGCAAGAAAATCTGGCCATCAGTAATCGAAATGACGTTGGTGGGAATATAGGCCGACACGTCATTGTCTTTGGTTTCAATCAAAGGCAAGCCGGTCATCGAGCCTCCGCCCAGCTCATCCGAAAGCTTGGCGCAGCGCTCTAGCAGCCGCGAGTGCAGGTAGAAAACATCACCGGGGTAGGCTTCGCGCCCCGGCGGGCGACGCAGCAATAGAGAAACGCTACGGTAGGCTTCTGCCTGCTTGGACAGATCGTCAAAAATGATGAGGACGTGCTTACCCTGGTACATCCAGTGCTGACCGATAGCCGAACCGGTGTAGGGTGCCAGATATTTGAAGCCGGCAGAATCGGAAGCGGGAGCTGCCACGATGGTGGTGTATTCCATGGCTCCGGCGGCCTCTAACTGGCCGCGTACGCTGGCGATGGTAGAACCTTTTTGACCAACCGCCACGTAAATGCAGCGCACCTGCTTGTTGGGATCACCACTTTCCCAGTTCTCGCGCTGGTTAAGTACGGCGTCAATCGCAATCGCAGTCTTACCGGTCTGGCGATCCCCAATGATCAGCTGCCGCTGACCGCGCCCAATCGGAATCATAGAGTCGATGGCTTTTAGACCGGTCTGCAGGGGCTCGTGCACGGATTTACGCATCATCACCCCGGGAGCCTGCAGCTCCAAGACTCGGCGTCCTTCGATATCCCCAATCTCGCCCAGGCCGTCTAGGGGCTGCCCCATGGGATCAACCACGCGCCCTAGATATCCGTCACCCACAGGAACGGATAACACCTCTCCGGTACGGCGCACCGGTTGGCCCTCTTCAATACCAGAAAAGTCCCCTAGTACAATCGCGCCGATCATGCGATCTTCCAAGTTCATTGCCAATCCGGTGGTGCCGTCAGCGAACTTGAGAAGTTCATTCGCCATTGCCCCCGGCAAGCCCTCAATCTGCGCGATACCATCAGCCGCCATCACTACATGCCCGATTTCGTCCTCGGTAGAGCGAGTGGGCTCATAGGAGCTTACGAAGTCCGCGAGGGCGTCACGAATCTTCTCCGGTTGGATTTGAAGTTCAGCCATGAAATTGCCTTTTCCTAACGTTCCGGTACTACCCGGCCAGTTTCTGCTTTGTTTCTTGAATGATGGTAGCCAAAGAGCCATCGAAAATTTGGGAACCCACCCGAACTTTCATGCCCCCTAGCACCGAAGGTTCTACGCTCACCTGTAGGTGAATGTTTTTTTGATAGCGCCGCGACAAGATGTCCCGGAGTCGTTCTGCTTGAGCATCGGCAAGCGGCGTCGCCACCTGCACCGTTGCCACCAGAGCATCTCCGGCAGCTGCCAGGTCACGACGCATATGACGCAAGTTTCCGGTTAGGGAAACCGAATTCTCAAGTTTGCCATCCCGACTAACTGCACTAACGGCGCGGACTGCCAAAGTTGTTGCCGGCCGTGACAGACTGGAGCCGAACAGTTCTTTTAGCAAGCGCACTCGATATTTGGAGTCTCGATTACGATCCGAAAGCGCGGAACGTACCTGCTGATTAGCGCGCACGAATCGTTCCAAAGCAAATATTTCGTCCGCAATCTCGATGGCTTTACCCTCGATTTGAGCACCGCATTGCACTGCGTATTCACCGAGACTTTCAATCACGGTGGGCAGTTCTTGGGAGCTGGGAGCCGCGCTAAGAGCAGTCTGTACTGTAGTCACCGCTACTTCTGACAGGTTATCCGCCAAAGCGGCGAGCAATCCCGCCCGATCTTGGTGGTTACGAGCCGGATCGGTGAGCGCCAATGCAATCCTAGTTGAGCCTTGCACCAGGTCAGAGAGTACAAAGAGGTCATCTGCCCAGTCGTAAAAACTGTGAGCAGCTACGCCCGTTTGCTGGGCTAAAACCGCTTTGCCCTGCTCTAGGGCTTGCCTACTGGATGCTCGCATTATTTCCTAACACTTTCCTTTTCGCAGGAGGTTTCCAGTTGATCCAGAAAACGGTCAATTACCCGTGAAGACAGATCCCGATCCGCCAACTGTTCGCCCACAATATTCTCTGCTAGTTCTGCAGCCAGCATCCCGACTTCAGTCTTTAGAGAAATCTCTGCCGCTTGTCGGTTCGCTTCTACCTGCCGCTGCGCCTGAGCGCTAATGCGTTCAGCTTCCTGGGTAGCTTGGGCTTTCGCTTCCGTCACAATCCGCTTTGCGCTCTCTTGCGCGTCAGAACGGATTTGGGCTGCTTCCTCGTGAGCCTGTCGCAACGCCAGTTCAGATTGGGCGTTAGCATCAGCGATTTCCTGTTTCGCCTGCTCCGCCTTTTCCAAACCTTCCTTAATAGTGGTGGCGCGCTGATCGGTAATTTCTTTGTACTTGGGATAAACGTACTTCAAAATCACGAAGAAGAAGATCGCGATAATAATCGCAGACCAAACCAACTCGGGAATCGCAGGTAGCAGAATATTGTGTTCACCTGCCTCGGCCTGCTGAATCATGTTTAACATCAAGTTTCCCTTTTGCGATTAGATTAGAACAGGAAGCCGGCAACCAAACCGATCAGTGCCAGCGCCTCCACGAAGGCGATACCAATGAACATATTGGTGGTTAGGCGGCCACCTAGTTCGGGCTGACGAGCCATAGATTCCTGGGTCTTACCAATTAAAATACCGAGACCGATACCAGGGCCGAGGCAGGCTAAGCCGTATCCAATAGTAGCGATTGATCCAGTCATTGTTTTCTTCTCTTTCTTTTCTTTATTTGTGGGTTTTCCCGCTGAAAGCGGAAGTCTTTAATGGGCGTGTACCGACTGCTCGACGTAGACCGCGGTCAGCACGGCAAACACATAGGCCTGTAGGAACGCAACAAAAATCTCGAAAGCGGTTACCGCGATTGCGGCCAGGAAGGTGACTAGCGATATTACCTTCAAACCTCCGGCGGCCGTAAGTAGGAAATAGTTGGAGGCCAAAATAGTCAGCGCTAACAGCATGTGTCCGGCGATCATGTTAGCTAAAAGCCGGACAAACAAAGTGAAGGGACGAACGATGAAGGTTGAGAAAAACTCGATGGGAGTCAGCAAAACATAGAGCACTTTAGGAACGTTCGGGATAAATAATGAGGATTTAAAGTAGCCCCCAAATCCCTGTGCCCGGATTCCCGCGATGATGAACAGAAACCAGACAAATATTGCCAGTAGGAGCGGAATGCCGGCCACGGCGCTACCCGCAATATTTAGCCCGGGGATCACTCCCCCGATATTCATAAAGAGGACGGTAAAGAAGATTGCGGTCACAAAACCGTTGTATTTCTTGGCGTATTCTTTACCCATCACTTGTTCAGAAATGTTGGTGCGGCAAAAATCCAGCAGGTATTCCATAGTAGATTGTGCCGCCCCGGGGACCATTTTGGCTCGGCGCGTGTATAGGATTGCGCAGATCAGGAAAGCCACTAGCAGCACTATCCGCACCAAGGTAATGCGGTTCATCTCGAAGGGGGTACCGGCAAAAGCTATTACGTCTGGAAAAAATTCGTCAATGGTAGGTGCCTCGAAACCGCCTTGCGGTATCAGGGTGGTTAGCCCACTAAGCATCAGTGACACTATCTGTTCCCTTCATTTCTGCCAATCTGGCCGAAAACTGTGATCTGGACTCCATCTTAACGCTTAATTTCGGTCTCTGGAACGGACTCCCAAATATCTTTAAAATAACTTAGCATAGGACCTGCGTCCCCGGTAACTAGACGGGACTTTACTATAATTATACCTTGTCTAGACTTTTCCGATAGTAATTTTATTGGTTTTTGCTACCACCCGCGCCTCTCCGAGGGTGGTTAGTAAAATCGCGATTACTAACACCAGAAAAATAACTTTGCTATCCACCTGCGGCAAAGGACGCAGTAGCGCTACCGCCACAATAACTATGACCAGTTTCACTAAATAGGCTCCAAAAACATAGCCGCCGGTGCGTAGAGGATCACGCAATACCAGCCGGTTAGCCCCGATCCCCACTGCCGCCACCACCCACATGATTACCATGGCAGCTAGTGCCCCTAATGCTCCTGGCCAAGAACGAAATATTCCTGCCACCGGTACGGCAACCAGGGTCATAATCGCCAATATCGCCACGACAACGCGGTTTCCTTTTCGAATAGCCATACGTGCCCCGTAGCGATCGGAAACTGCACAGACTTCCGACCCCTGCGATTCCCGCCTGCTAGCGCCACTGCGCGCGGCGCTATCATCACTTCCTGGCGTTTCTGCGGAGAACCTCTCGGCGTCCTCGGTCATTGTTCCTCCTTTTCACGCGCGTGCCGGGGATAAGAATTGAAGCCCCTCGCATAATAGCTACGCAATCCCGGCAAGTAGGAAATGGTAACAATCAGACAGGTTATCCCCCCTAGCAGCGCCAACATTAACTCCGCAACCCAGTCGAGCTTTAGCAGACAAACTGCCAGTACCGAGAAGTAAAACGCCCATAGGTACATCACCAACACCGCCCGGCGATGTGAATGCCCCATTTTCAGTAAGCGATGATGCAGATGCAGACGATCTGGTTTGAAAGGACTTTGGCCATTGGCCAAGCGACGAATCACCGCCATGATCATGTCAACAAAGGGCAGAGCCATCACCGCCAGCGGCAAAAGCAGCGGAATCGCTGCCGGCAGGAATTGCGAGGTACCTAGGGAAACTGGGTCTATTTGTCCGGTGACCACGATAAACATGCAGGAAATGGTGATTCCCAGCAACATCGATCCCGAGTCACCCATGAAAATAGTGGCGGGATGAAAGTTAGAGGCCAGGAAACCTAGGCAAACCCCCACGATTACGATTCCGATCATGGCAGCAAAAGAGGCGTAACTTTGGGCGTTGGTGAGGCGAATCAATAGATAAGAATAGATAAAGAACGCTCCGGCTCCGATCAAAGTGATCCCGGCAGCCAAGCCATCGAGCCCGTCCACAAAGTTAACTGCATTAGTAGAAAACACTATGATCAGCACGGTTATCAGAATCGACATCTTGGTCGAAGGTATAGTCATGCCAAAGATGGGGAATGAAACCACTTGAATGCCCTGCCAAGCAACCGCAGCTGCGATTAAGACCTGGCCAGAGAGCTTTGTCCACCAGTTTAAGTCGTAGATATCATCTACTACCCCTAGTAACGTGATCGCAATCGAACCAAAGATTAGTGCCCATACTTGGGGATCGGCGTAAAACTGGGAAAAATAAGGCATTTCCCGGGAAATCAAAAACGCCCCGATTAGTCCGCAAAGCATGGCTACTCCGCCTAGTCGCGGAGTGGGAACCTGGTGAACATCACGCTCTCTTACGGGGGTCAAAACGTGAAGTGCCAGGGATATCCGGCGCACTATCGGGGTCACCAAGAAAGTAATCGCGCAGGCGATTACCCCAAGTAACAGATAGGCTTTCACGGTCTCTCCCTATTGTTTCGCCGCTTGCCCGGCCACCAGCTGTAGCTGCCGGGGCGGGATTGCCCCGCTACGCAGCACCGAGTATTCTGCTTCCTCTACCTTAACTATGGTGGAGGGTTCCCCAATCTGGCTACGTCCCGCGTCGAGGTATTCGGCAACCTTATTTCCGAAATATTCTTGCGCTTGCGGCACCGTTTGCGCAGGCGGTAACCCATGCAGATTAGCTGAGGTTACTGCCAGTGGCCCGTTTTCCTGCAGTAATTGCAAAAGATCCCTTTGATCAGGCTGTCGTACCGCCACGGTTCCTCCCGTTACCCCCAGGTCAAGCGGTAAATCTTTTCGCGCCGGAAGCACCACAGTCAGAGCGCCTGGCCAGAATTTCTCCATAAACGCTCTGGCCAAAGGAGGAATTTCAGGCACCAATGCAGCCGCTTGCGAAATACTGCTCACCAGCACCGGAGAGGGAAAATCTCGCCCCCTACCCTTAGCGGTAAGCAGCCGATCTACTGCAGAAGCTGAGAAAGGGTCTGCCGCGATCCCATAGACAGTATCTGTCGGAACTACCAGTAGTTTTCCGGCCGCGATCAAGCTTTTTAGAGTGACGATATCTTGTTTACTTAGCGGAGTTCGCATACTTGCATATTAGCGTTTTCGGCTCTGTTTACGCCCATAGGTCACCACTGCACTTCCCACCCAAATGCAGAACAGTGAAAATCCAGTCAACCAAATATCGCGCTGGCCTCCGGTTTTGGCTAACTGCCTGGGGACAGCCGGGTCACTTATTTGCGGGGAAGGAGTATCCGTCTGCCCGGAAGGGGTAGCGGTAGGCTCACTAGATTTCGGGGAGGGCGCCGGTGTGGTTGGCTGCGCCCCGGCTGCAGGAGTTACTTCTTTAGAGGCAGCGTTAGGGGGACGATCAAGAGGGGCTTCCACATAGTGCAGAGTTGGTTGGGGGGACGGATCCTCAGCGAAGGCGGTAGCGGTGAAAAATATGGGTAGCAACGCTACGGCGGTTACTGTCACGACCGCGCGAAACCAAGCCACCATTTCCGCCCCTTTTTGCTATCTTCCAGCCATTTTACCTTAACGTTAGCATCATTTAAGAGACAGGTTGACCCGATTTTTACTTCCGTGCCAATAAATAACGAGGACGTCCATTGAGATCTTCTTGCGTCCTCATCTGATAAAATCCGATTTCACCAGCATATTCACGGAGCTTTTCCCCTTGAGTAGGGTCATGTTCCATCGCCAAAATTCCGTCTTTACTCAGCAACCGAAATGCTTGTTTCACGGTTTGCTTCGGGATATGGAGACCGTCTTCTCCCCCGCCCCAAAGTGCGAGCGGGGGATCCTTTAGTGCTTCTGGTTGCGTAATTGTACCGGGCGGCACATAGGGCGGGTTACTAACTATCAGATCGAAACTGCCCACCTGCTCTTCCCAAAGGTCAGGTTCGGCAACATCTGCGCAACTCACGGTAATACGCTGCGCTAGATCTGGATAACGTTCCAGATTTTTCCGCGCGACCCCCAAGGCTTTTTCGCTGATCTCCACCATAAAAACCTCAGCTGAAGGCAATTCGCGGGCAAGGGTAAGAGCAATGGCACCCGATCCGGCGCATAAATCCGCTGCTAACCTTGCTTTCCGCGCCCCCTGCGGGCGCAGGGCTAGTTCTACAAGATACTCGGTTTCCGGACGCACAATGAAAGCATCGGGACTAGAAAACAAGCGGAAGGAACCAAAAAACATCTCTTTTAATAGGTGCTGCAATGGCTCATGGGCGCAGCGCCGTTCTACAAGTTCCCGGAAAACCTGCGTTTGAGCGGGAGTCAAAACCTGGGGGGCAAACAAAAATTCGTTGGCTCCACAGGCGGCACAATATAGAGCCATAATTTCTCGCGCCGGCTCCATGTCAGCTGCCGCATAGTGCTGGTGCGCCCAGCTAAATGCCTGTTGGCGGGAGAAACCGGCCTCGCTCATCAGCTAATCCGCGCAGCGCCTATTTATCCGACTTTCCGGAAAGCTGCTCTAGCCGATGTTCCTCGTCAAGTTTGATGGCCGAGTCGATCACCGGTTCCAATTGCCCATCAAGAACTTGGTCGAGGTTGTAAGCCTTGTAACCGGTGCGGTGATCAGCAATCCGATTCTCCGGGAAGTTATAGGTACGGATACGTTCGGAGCGATCCACCGTACGTACCTGGGAATGACGCTGCTCTGCCGCCTCTGCTTCCCGTTTTGCATCTTGTTCTGCTTTTAAGCGTGCTCGTAATACCCGGAACGCGGCTTCGCGGTTTTGGATCTGTGACTTCTCGTTTTGCATACTCACCACGATTCCGGTGGGAATATGGGTGAGCCGCACCGCGGAATCGGTGGTATTAACCGACTGTCCACCCGGTCCGGAGGAGCGGAATACATCTACCCGCACCTCGTTGGGGTCGATCTCTATCTCCCCTGCGTCTTCTACCTCCGGCATCACGAGCACCCCGGCAGCAGAAGTGTGAATACGCCCCTGCGACTCGGTTACCGGTACTCGCTGCACCCGGTGCACTCCCCCCTCATATTTGAGGTGCGCCCAAACCCCGTCCTCAGGGGCCACGTTTCCTTTGGCTTTAATCGCGATCTGAGCATCTTTTATTCCCCCGAGGTCATTGACGGTAGAGTCCAGAACCTGCAGGCTCCAGCCTTTGGCTTCGGCGTAACGTTCATACATGCGCAGCAAATCCCCAGCGAAGAGGGCGGACTCGTCCCCACCCGCACCTGCTTTAATCTCCATAATGACGTCACGAGCATCATCGGGATCACGGGGAGCCAACACTTTACGCAACTTATCTAGCGCCTGACTTTCTGCCTGCTCCATCTGGGGAATCTCGGCGGCAAAGTCCGGGTCTTCTTTAGCTAGCTCTTTTCCGGCCTGCAAATCTCCCTCGGCACTCTTCCAGGCCTCATAGGCTTTCGCTATCTGTGCTAGTTGGGTGTGCCGGCGACCGATCTTACGTGCCTTTTGCTGATCCTTTTGCACTTGCGGATCGCCCATCTTCATTTCCAGTTCAGTTTTTTCTGCGATTAGAGCCTTTACGGCTTCCTCGTCAATCGGCGATCCCACAGTTGCTCCTTATTAATCTTCGCGAACTGACTTCTACTCTACGTTGCCTACGGGACGAACCAAAAAATGGATGTCCGGGATCTCTGGGAAAATAAATATAAATTTAGAAGAGTATGGGAATACAGTGAAATGATCTATTGCAACTATTTACACCAATAACGGGGGTGCAGTTACCCATACTGAACCGCACCCCCGTTTGACGCCGTACTCTAGCTTTCGGAAATATGGCGCGCTATTCGGCCACTTATCGGAGCTAGGGCTTCATATATTTCTAAATATCTCTGGTGGTAGAACTGATACTCGCTAGTTGCATCTGAGTTTGGTTCAATCGCATCCGCCATCTCAACCATAGCTTTTGCTGCGCTCCCAATATCTTCATGCAATCCGGCACCAATTGACGCTAATATCGCACCACCCATCAGCGGCCCTTCTGTATTCTTCGGGAATAACATTGGCACCCCAGTGACATCTGCATGCATCTGCATCCAGAATCGCGATTTCGTCGGTCCGCCAGAAACCACCACTTTTACCGGGTCGAAACCTTTATCCCGGAATGTGTCAAAAATAGTTTTTGTTCCATAACAAACCGACTCCAGAACAGCTCGGTATAAATGGGCTTCAGTATGCGAAAGAGTCAGCCCAGTGAACGCTCCCCGGGAATAGGGATTGGAAAACGGAGAACGATTTCCTTGGAAATGATCCAGTGCTACAACACCGTCACAGCCTATTGGAATCTTTTGAGCTTGTGCATCCAAATACTTGTAAAGATCTCCGGATACGTTGCTGGAACTATGGGCATCAACCGTAAACCTATTGGTGAACCAATTATTTACTGAACCGGAAGAAATCTGTCCTGCTTCAACTGTGTAAAGACCAGGAATAATAGCATCATAATATGCTCCCCAAATCCCTTTGGCATAGATAGCTTGATCTGTTTGCCCCAGCATTACGTGAGAAGAACCGGTAATTAGAGCCAAGGATCCTTCGTCAACGACCCCTAAACCGATTGCACCGACATGAGCATCGATACCTCCCATCGTGACTGGAATTCCCGCAGGCAAACCGAGCTCTTCGGCAGCTGCGCTACTTAGCTCACCCACTACTTCGCCCATATTTAACACGTTCCTAGGTAGTTTTCCTAGGGCGTCGGGAATTCCCGCCTCTTCGTAGAGGCTAGTGGGCCAGCCTGACCAGTTTGAGTCGTAGAAGTATTTACAGGTAGCTGTGCAAATCGACATTGCCCACTCGCCTGTTAACTTGAAATTCATCCAGTCGATACAATCAACGAATACCTCTGCCTTTTTATATATATTGGGCTCATTTTCGGCCAGCCACATAAGCTTGGGCACACCCCACTCGGCAGATACCGTTTGCATTCCCGCGTATTTAAGAGCAGGATCCCCGGTACTGGTTAGTTTTTCAGCTTGTTTAGCAGCCCTAACATCCATCCACAGCAGGCAGGGACGAAGAGGATTCCCACTGCTATCGCAAGGGATTACCGTTGCAGAAGTCCCATCGACTGCAATTCCTGCGAAGGCGTCAGCTGGCAAGTTAAGCAGCAACTTTTCAATAGCAGTTATTAATCCATCCCACCAGTCTTGGGGATTTTGCTCAGCATGAGCGGGTTTAGGAGTGTAAGTCTCCACTGAAACAGATGCTGAATCAAGCATCTTGCCATCTGGAGTAACAGCAGCAACTCGTACTCCTCCAGTTCCAACATCGATACTCAGCAATAATTTATCAGCCATTTTTAACCCCATTGTTAATAGATATTTCTTACTTACTTAGAACCGCTCTTGAACCAGACAAACCCAGGCGATTGGCTCCCGCATCAACCATTGCTGAAGCCGTTTCGGGATCTCGAATGCCTCCAGAGGCTTTAACTCCTATTTCGTCACTCACCGTCTCGCGCATTAGCTTCACAGCTTCTACGGATGCTCCCCCAGATTTATGAAATCCAGTAGAAGTTTTCACAAAATTAGCTCCAGATTTTTCTGCGCATTGACATGCTTTAACAATCTCTTCCTTGGTCAAACATGCAGATTCGATGATTACCTTAAGTACCACGTTTTCGCCAATAGCATCCCGTACTGCTTTGATATCGGAGACAAGATAGTCCCAGTCATGCTCTTTAGCTTTTCCAACGTTAATAACCATATCTATCTCGTCAGCACCATTTTCTACCGCTAGTCTTGCCTCGAGAGCTTTCACCTCACTTGCATGAGCACCACTCGGAAAACCGCACACGGCAGCCACCTTTAAAGACTTAGGAGTAGAAATAGGTAACATACTTGGTGAGACACATACCGAGTAAGTACCGAGTTCCACTGCTTCCTCAATTAGCTCTTTGACATCCTCGGATGTGGCTTCGGGAGCCAGCAGGGTGTGATCGATAATATTTGCAGATACTTTTGTCATGATTACCTTTCTGCTAATACTTCCTTAGCTGTTTTTTCATCGGTAATTAAAGTGGTCATAAAGCCACCTTTTAGAGCAGCTCTGGTTATTGACGCTTTGTTTTCACCAACGGCTACCCCAATGGAATTTTTAATCCTTTTCAGTGTTTTTAAATCAACACCAATAGTTCTCGATTCCAACTCCGGACTCACTATTTCTCCGGCTCCGTTAATAAAACGGCCGAGAATATCACCTACGCCACCATTTGCTCTTAAATAGCTAACATCTTGGCGGGTAATGCATCCAGATTCAACGAGTACCGAGTCGAACCTCAAAGCTCCCAGTGAAAAAATCGCCACATCGACCTGACGTCCAATATCGAGCACACTTACTACTCCAGGATCTTCGCGAAGATCTTTTGCCAATGAAACTTTTGAAACAATTGCTGGACAAGGCAGCCCCTTAGCTTTACCACTTGCCTTTTGTGCGAAGCTCAAAATAGTTTCTTGGACAGATTGAGCTGAAGAGAGTGCAGCTACGCCCCCATTAAGTTGGACAATCATAGGATCTACTGCCCATCCTGATTCCAATGCTTTCGCCACCTTAGCGAGTGTGCGTCCCCAAGAGACTCCCACAAGCTGAGGCATAGGCTTAAGCCCAGCCAAGTACTTGGCACTTTCATTGGCTACTGCAGTAACAGTATCCTCTAGATTCAAACGATTCCGCACTACGATAGTTCGGGAAAGCGAAAAACGATTGGTTATTTCTTTCTCAAGAGAACTGACCCGGACATAGGGATCAACGATTTCTATCGAAACATACCCTTCGTCATAGGCTTCTTGCAGTAGTCGCCGCACCGTCCACCGGGAACAGTTCAGCTCTTGTGCAACTTGGGAGGTGGTTTTCCTTTCTAAAAAATATAGTCTGGCCGCCCCCAAGACCTGTTCTCTGCGGTATTCACTGGGAAGCTTCATATCAACTATTGACGAGTCTTATCCGGCATGAAAATAACTTTAGAGCTATGAATTTCCCGGTTATACATACGTTTTATAGTTTCTGCTACAGCATCCAAGCCAAGCTCGTGGGTAATCATAAACTCCCATTTCAGGTCTCCGGAATTAAGTTTCTCTACCGCGGTTCTCCATTCATGGCCGGGGAACGGCGCAGAGAAAGAGTTCCATGACCCCATAATTGCCGCTTCTAAACGCATCAAACGTGCCCAGCTTGAATCCGAAATGGTGATATCAGCATTAGGAATACCAATCAAGACTAACTCTCCGTGACGAGCCAGTACAGATACTGCAAGATCAGGAACAACTCTGGCTCCGGAAGTCTCAATAATGACGTCAAATCCACCGCCGATGTCTTCCAGATCCCCCCAGTCGCTAACTGCCTCATCGGCTCCGGCTTCCTTGGCTAACGGTATTTTCTCTTTTGTCACATCAATAGATACAACTAGGGAAGCACCCATGATTCGTGCCCACTGAATTGCGAAAAGTCCAATGGGTCCGCCCCCGCCCGTTACCGCAACTCTTGACCCTACAGTGAGCTTAGTGCGAAGAATAGCATGCAGAGCGATAGCAGCTGGGTCCACCATAGCTGCAGCTCTCAAGTCCAGAGTATCGGGAACCTTCAATAACAAATCAGCCGGCCCGCATACGTATTCTGCGTAGGCTCCGTGTCGGCGCGATCCGTAATAATCATAGTTTTCACACAGCGAGAAGTGCCCCTGCTGACAAGGTCCGCAGTTAAAGCACGGCAGCATGGGAGGCACCGTCACATGATCGCCAGCCTTCACAGAAGTTACATCCTCGCCAACTTCTTCTACTACCGCCGAGAACTCGTGCCCGGTGATAAGTGGCAGTTTATGCGGTCCCTTTTTGTACATTCTGTCTAAATCAGATCCGCAAACTCCGCATGCAGCAATTTTGAGTAGCGCTTCCCCAGATCCAGGTTTCGGAACATCTACCTGTTCCAGCCTAATATCGTCAACCCCATACATAACCACTGCAGTCATTTTTACTGCCATATCTGCCTCCTATCAGTCTAAACAAGCTTCTTTGCTTGCTAACTAAACGCTAGTTGTTTAAGGAATATATACGGCAATAAAAGAAAAAACTGCACCATTGGTGCAGTAAAAAATATAAAGTGTGGCCGACCCGTTGGCCGGCCACACTTTATACAAAGCTTACTTTTCGCGCTTGCGCTTGCCGTAACGGGCTTCGAAGCGAGCAACCCGCCCTCCGGTATCCATAATCTTCTGCTTACCGGTGTAGAAGGGGTGGCAGGCGGAGCACACATCTACCCGCATAGTGCCGGAGGTAATGGTAGAACGGGTTTCAAAAGTGTTCCCACAGGTGCAAGTAACCGTGGTGGGGACGTATTCGGGATGAATTCCCTGCTTCATGGTTTCTCCTTGAGGTTCTCAGGGCGCCGGGTCCAAATGCAGGTTACATAAGGTGAACCGGAACCGGATTTGATTATGCCACTTTGCACGTTACTAACGCCAGTTCTCAGGCAAAATGTGGTGGGGGTGACCTTTTATTTCTTCTACCCGACCCCCATGTTCACCATCCGAATAACAATTCTGATAACAATCTAATAACAGCAGGAATCTTGTCAGGTTATTCCTGCTGGTCAAGAGGGATAAAAACCGGCTCTACCTGCACTGTGAGCAGACTTACCTAACCTGGCCATGTTGGAAGTCATTAAAGGCCGTTAGGATGAAGATGTTATTTAATCGAGCCGTTTTGGAAGCACAGATACCAATGTCGAAGAAAGCAAAAATTACCGTTGCCGTGATAGTTACCGCGCTGGTGGCGCTGGTAACGGCATTCGCTATTTATGTGACCTACTATGCGATAGGGAAAAAGGCACTGCCGGGCACCACGGTAGGGGAAGTCAAAGTATCGGGAATGACCAGCTCCCAGATCCAGAAACAACTGGAAGCCGCCCAAACCGACTACAAGGCAACTTTCTCAGGCCAGGGAATTGCAGAGAAATCATTTACCCCGCAAGAAATCGGCTACCGGTTAGACGCGAAAGCTACTGCGAAGAACGCGACGGAACGCAACAGCGCTTTCAGCTATGTCAGCAGCCTATTTAGTTCCCGCCAAGTAGATATCGTTCACGACATCGATCCGGCAGTAACCAACAAACTATCGCAGGATCTTTCTAAAGATATTCCCGGCTCCAAGCCTGCTACCGAGCCGGTAGTCAAAGCTAATGCTGAAGGAACCGGATTTGAAGTAGTTCCCGGCAAAGATGGATTCGGGGCTGATACTCAGACTCTGATCGCGGCAGCCAACAAAGTTATGGAAACTCAGCAGGATCAAAATTCCTCGATAAAGGTGAGCCCAGTTAAACCGCTGGCCAGCCAAGATATGGCACAACAAATGGCAAATGCAGCCGCTAAACTAACTGAAAACAAAGTCACCATCACTGCGGGAGAAAAAACCTTTACCGCTGACCAAAAAGCAAAGGTTAGCTTTGTAAAGATCCCTACTATCAGTAAAACCGCTAAACCTGAGGCAAATCAGCAGGCTGTCGGAGAATGGGTGAATAAGAATAAAGAGGCAGTCGAGGTTAAGAAAGTTGACGGCAAACGATTCGTCAATAGTGCTGGCAAAGTTCTAAAAACCGAAACCGAACCTAAAGATGGCGTAACGGTCAGCAACGGCGAAAAACTTATCCAAGAGATCAGTAAGAACTTTGCAGCTGGAAAAGATAGCTCCGTTAGTTACGAAACCCAGGTGGAAAAAGCTAGCGTCAAAGACAAGACCATTGCTGATGGCGCGGAAAATCTAGCCTATATGGCTGCGCCGGGAGAAAAATGGATTGATATCAACCTGTCTAACTACTCCGTAACCGGATATGAGGGTGCCACCGTTGTCAAAGGTCCGGTCGCCATGGTTCCCGGAGCTCCTGCTACCCCCACCATTAAGGGCAATTTCGCTGTGGAACGCAAATATCGTTCCAAAACCATGCGGGGCTTTAACACTGACGGCAGCCGCTACGTTTCTCCGGATGTCCCCTACGCTATGTTCTTTTCCGGAGGTTATGCGCTGCACGGAGCCCCCTGGCGCGGATCTTTCGGTTGGGGCGGCCCGGGGGGTTCGCATGGTTGCGTGAATATGCCGGTTGGCGGGGCACGCGATTTCTACGATTGGGCACCAATCGGAACCCCGGTTATTTCCCACAGTTAGGCATAGCCTTAAGGAACTACCTTATATCAGCTGCCGGTAACCCCGGTTTTCAGTTAGATAGCAGCCAGGAAATGATCAGGTCTCCGGAGGCACGTAACCCGTCGTGATGCCAGTCTGGTTTTTCTAAAATATTGGCTCCCATGACCCTGCCGGTATTTAACGATAAGGCGCGGGGAACGAAAATGTCGTCCCGGTAAACTACCGCATGTACCGGTACCTGATTCTCCGCCAATTTCTGCGGGTCATAGAGCACCGGCCATTCGGTTTCCGCCGCCAAGTCATCCGCTAGTTCCGCTAGGGACTGGAGCGACGGATCCTGTGCGAATACCCAACGCCCAAAGTGTTCCCCGGTTAGATAATAGGGTTGCTCATAGTCGAGAGGATCACCATTTTGGGCGAACCCAGGAGCCTTTTCGCGAATCCGATCTGCCGCCCAAGCGGTCGGCTCTACTTCGCTTTGCGGCACCGCATTTCCATAAATAGTTTCATGCAAGAGGGCGTAGAGGGGATCTAGGGCAAAACTAACCCGGCTTCCTACCTGTCCTAAAAATTCTTGCGTGAGGTGGCGCTTACCTCCGGTCTGTACAAACGGCGCCTCAAACAGATAGCGCAAGTTCTCTAGGCCGTAGCTGCGTCCCAGCTCTAGTCCTACCTGCCGAATCCTATTGGGGGTAAGTTTTTCTCCGTTGGGCAGATACTCATCATGTTCTAGCACGTGCGCGCAGGTTTGCCGGACTGCCTCTTCCATGCCGGGTAGGGCGTAGAACTCTTGGCAGCGCCGAGCAGTGGCCGCAAAAGTTTGCTCGTAAATCCGGTTTACCTTGGTAAGTCCCGGTAGTCCCCCGGTGATATAGGCTTTTTCGATAGCCTCGGGAAAACGAGACAGATAGGCGGTAATAATAAAGCCGCCGAAACTTTGCCCCATTACGGTCCACTTTTTTATGCCGAGGGCGCGGCGTAATGCTTCGGCGTCCCCTACGATCTGGTCAGCGCGCATTAGCCGCAACCAGGCTCCGGCGCGGGAACCCAAAGCGGGAATAGTAACGTTATCGAGCGGAGTGGAACGTCCGGTTCCCCGCTGGTCAAGCATGATGATCCGATATTTTTCCAGGGCAGCACCGAACCAAGGTGAAGACCAATCGGCCGGGCGAGATCCTTTACACCCGGGACCTCCTTGGAAAAAGATCAGGTAAGGTCGGTTTTCATCATCGTCGAAGGCGATTTCGCGGGCGTAGATCTGGATATTGGTTTTCCGGATTTCCGCATCTACCCAGGGGGGTAGGAACTGGTTGTTGGATTCCGAGCTTTTAGGTTTTCCGGGCGATTTGACAGAGGTTTCTGCACTACTGGAAGTGACCGCAAATAATTCGCTTTGCACTCCGCTCTCCTGGATATCTGTCCCGCGCGCCAGGTTTACTACCGGATTTTTCGCCGAGTCCGGGAACAGTTTTAGCGCCACTTCTGAGTGGTAGAGAGGAACCGTCAGAACGTGTTCGCGGATTAGGTAACGTCCTTGGCGATACTCTTTGGGGTTAGGATTTTGTTCTAATTGCGGATAAAGAGGGCGCGCTGGCGCTGCTGCGGGAGCGACCGGGTTTTGCTGACTTCTAGTTTCGCGGGGGTCTTCTGGATACCGGTATTTTGCGGTTTTAGCAGCGTCCTCAGCTGGTGTATCGGAAGTTCGCTCACTGGTACTCTCCTTTCCCGATTTCCAGCCCGGTCCGAAATCCGCTTCCCGGGGAGAGCCCGACTGGTATGCCCGCGCAATCGCCTGCGCATGGGAGTCTGCCTGCTCATTTAGGGGATGACCGGCATGTCCTTTTACCCATTCAAAACTGACCTTCCCCTTCCTAGCAGGGTCAGAGAGTAACTGATCTAGGCGTTTGACCAGCTCCAGGTTGGCTACTGGTTTACCGCCCCCAGTTTTCCAGCCTTTTTTCTTCCATCCGAACCGCCATTTGGTCAAAATATTGATCACGTATTGGGAGTCCGCCTGAATCAATAAATCATCGGCTACTGTGGCAGTTTCGGTAAGTAAATCGGCTACTGCCATCAGTTCTGCCTGGTTATTAGTTCCCAGAGTAAATCCGCCGGCACGCCAACACTCAGGTGACAGATACCAACACCAGCCGCCGGCACCGGGATTGCCGAGGGAGGAACCATCTGTTGCTGCGATAATCATCTGCAATCTCCTAACTGCACACCTGGAAAATCAAAATAACCTGGGGACGCCGGTCGGCGTCCCCAGGTTATCAGTACCAGTATCACATCTTTCGCTCAGGCTTAGCGTTTGTCACTCTAATCTGGCGATTAGCTGGCGGATTTCAATTTAAAGATTACCTGCCGTCCAGCCGTTATTAATGCCCTAGTGCCAGAAATGGCGAGTACCGGTCAGGTAGAGGGTTACCCCTGCATCCTGACAGGCCTTGATAGTTTCCTCGTCACGAATCGAACCCCCTGGCTGCACAATGGCTTTTACGCCCGCCTCAATCAAGGTTTGGGGGCCATCAGCGAAGGGGAAGAAAGCATCAGAGGCGGCCACTGAGCCACGGGCCCGCTCGGGAGCAGCCTGACCTTCCGGTACCTGCCCCAAGGTGTTGGCGCGTTGGACAGCCAGGGCGCAAGAATCAACGCGATTTACCTGCCCCATGCCGATGCCCACGGTGGCCTGATTCTTCGCCAGCAAAATAGCGTTCGACTTTACTGCCCGCACCGTCTTCCAGGCAAACGCCAGATCCGCCAGGGTGGCTTCATCGGCTGCCGGTCCCGCGGCCAAAGTCCAGTTTTCTGGATTATCTCCCTCGGCCTGCAGACGGTCACGAGTTTGCGCCAACACTCCCCCGCTAATCTGCCGGAACTCCCATTCCACCGGGGCATCCGCATCAATCCGCAAAATCCGCAGGTTCTTCTTAGTCTGCAGCAGCTCCAGCGCTTCGGCGTCGTAGTCGGGGGCAATAATAACCTCAGTGAAAATCGGTTTCACTTGCTGCGCCATCTTCAGTGTAACTTCACGGTTGCAGGCAATCACTCCGCCATAAGCGGACAGCGGATCACAGCCGTGTGCCAGCAGATGTGCCTTCGCTACGTCCTCGGCAACTGCAATCCCGCAGGGATTAGCGTGTTTGATGACTGCCACGCAAGGCTCGCTATGGTCGGTGGCGGCGCGCCAAGCTGCATCGGCGTCAGTGTAGTTGTTGTAGCTCATGGGTTTGCCACCCAGTTGTTCTGCCTGTGCCAGACCGCCTTCTTCATCGGTGAAGCGGTAGACCGCGGCCTCTTGATGCGGGTTTTCCCCATAGCGCAAGCTGTGCAGTTCCTTAAGCTGGGGTTTCCACTCTTCCAGGTTAGGCAGGGCGCTGCTGGTGGTAGCCGCGTCCTCGCCCTGGAGTTGCTTAGCAAACCAGGAAGAAATCTGGGTGTCGTAAATAGCGGTGTGGTTAAAAGCCTTAGCTGCAAGTTCGCGGCGCTCCTCGGCAGTGAAGCCCCCGCGCTGCAAAGCAGCCGCTAGATCATCATAGGAACTGGGATCGACAATCACTGCCACATCGGCGTGATTCTTGGCAGCCGCCCGAATCATCGAGGGGCCTCCGATATCGATTTTTTCGATGCAATCAGCAAACCCCGCGCCCGAAGCTACCGTGTCGGCGAAGGGGTAAAGATTACAAACCACCAGGTCAATCGGGGTTACTTTCAGTTCTTCTAGTTGGGCAACGTGCGCAGGCAGTTCCCGGTTAGCCAAAATCCCGGCGTGAATCAACGGGTGCAGGGTTTTTACTCGCCCGTCTAGGCATTCGGGAAACCCGGTCACCTGGGAAACTTCAGTTACCTCTACCCCGGCAGCGGAAATCTGGTGGGCGGTGGAGCCGGTGGAAATAATCTCTACCCCGGCGGCCTGCAGGCTTTTCGCCAGTTTATCCAGGCCGGTTTTATCGTAGACGCTTACCAGGGCACGTTTAATGGGTTTAATTTCGCTCATGACGCGGGATCCTTTTGTTGCATTCTTTGTCCAGCCCAGGCGAGCGACTGTCCTTTTACGTTCCCCAGTGGTAATCCACTTTTTTCGCCAGTCACGTTAGTGCCAGTCTACCCTGCTGGCTTCGGCGGCGAAAGTTAGTCTTGGTCAGGAAGTTCGATGGCTTGGGTGGAAGTGTCGTCAGCGTCGCGGCGCGGTTTGCCCACTTGCAGACGGCCCCGCTTAAAAATCGAGCGTTTAATTGCTGGCCGCTTCAGCTCAGCTGTGGGAAGCCGCTGGGCAGAAGATTTTATTTTTTCCAGTTCCTGGCGTTCTCTGGCGATAACTTCATCGGTTTTGCGTTCTGCCCAATCAGTGGCCAGATCTTTTATTTCCTCGGTGTTAACCGGGAGGGCTCCCCGCGAACGCGCAAATTTTTCTTCCGGAGTCTGCGGAGGGACGGCTGGTTTACTCGCCTGGTCAGCTTGCGATTTTTCGGTGGTTTCGCGGGAGTCTTTGCTATCTTCGGCAGTATTTTTAGGTTTCTTTTCCGCCTCGCCCTCGCTACCGCTTGCTTCACCAGCGGGGGCAGGGTGCGAATCTGTTAGCGGAAGTTCTGACGGTTGCGCTACTTGTTCAGTTTCCGTCGCCTGGTTTGCAGCTGGGGACACCTCCGATGAATTACCGTCCCCTGCTGATTCTGCCGCTTTTTCGTCCGCTCCGGTTGCTTCCGGGGCGCCAGATTTCGCGTCATCTTCCTTCACCGCAGATTCGGCACTAGCGGCATTCCGGGACTGGATTTCTTTCGCTTTTTCTTTCGCAGCTGCAAAGCCTTGCCGGCTAGCCCGCTCGCTCGCCCTCTTGAGTTTGCAGAAATTATCTGCCAGGTAAGCACGAGCGCGCGGGTGCACAACCGTTGCTACCAGCAGGATCGGGATCCACACCAATATGAATCCCATCGCCGCGGTGGTCAGCGGGTCTGCCCCCCATACGGACATGCGTTCCGCGCCGATGGAGCCAGAAGCTAAGAAGCAGAACCAAGTAGTTAAAACAGTAAACGAAAGGGTAGCTACCAGGAAAGAAGCCACGTGGGAGAAGAAATCTACTCGCGCCATAGAAGTATAAAACAGGTATCCGCACAACAGACTGAGCGCCACGATCACTGCCGGTATCCAGTACCCAGGAGTCTGGGTAGGTAGGGCCCCCAAAATGGGGACTGCCGGAATAGGGCCGGTTTTTACCTCAGTCAGCGAACGGATAGTGCCGGTTCCTTGGTGAAATCCCGGCCCTAAAATCCAGGCTAGCGCCCAGGTTTGCACAGTCGGCAAGTAGAGCAGTTGTGCCAACCAAATTAGAATCCCTGCCCCTAGGGACAGACCATAGAGGTCATAGATATTCTTTACTGCCGGGAAATGGGTGCACACTTGGGCTATTACCAGGATTAAGGTTGCAATCCCAAATAGCTTGAAGATTTGCCAACCCGCACGCACCCCGGAAATAACCCAGCCGGGTACGGTCCAAGTGCTATTAGTGCCGTCCCAGCTGCGTTCATCACGGTCAATACCGAGGCGCCGGTTTTCTAGATCTTGATCGTAAGCATGATCCGGTTTGCGCACGCGGAGAATAAACTGCTGGCTCCAACTGGTAAAACCCTCGAAGTCAACCTTTAAGCGCGCTTGGGGATGCCGCCGGGAAGGTTTTTCCGTATCGGGACGCTGATTGCGATCAAAGAGATAAAAAGCATAGATAACCGTGGCGAAACCGTGGAGTAGCGCCCAAAAGAATAGTGCCCCCAGGCTGTAGGATCCGCGCACTACTAGTCCCACCAGGGAGGCGACTATCGCTTGCGCCAAGGGGTAAACCCACAGTACAGCTCTACTTTCGAGGACGAAAGTGCGTGCTAAGTGTCCGCCTAGCCAGAGATAAGCTATCCACAAGCCCAGGGGAATCACCGATAAAGTGGCAGCTTGCCCGACACCCGCATGGAGAGGAACCGCGAATCCGAGAGCCCAGATACTGGAACCTACGGCTAAGGAATCCGTCCAAACCGTGTCAGCCATCCAGGGGTTGGCCGAGGTGGAAAAATATACTCCCGCGCTGATGGCCAAGAAAATAAACCAGGGAATTATGCAGTTAAGGAGGGCGGCTGCCACCATCCGGGTAATTCCGCGGGGAATTCTGACAGTGAGGGTGCGCCGCCCTTTGGGGGAGCCAGCTTTGGGATTGGTGATGCCGGCATCTCCGGTAGCTTTCCCGCCGGTTAGGGTTTTCTTGCGCGGTAGCCGCAGTTTCGCTAACAATCCGCGTCCCCCAACTGCCTTTACGCTGCTAGCCGGGTGTTTTTGTCCTTTAAAAACTACTTGCTTAGCTGGCCCCGGGCGTTGCTTTGCGCTTTCCCGCGGAATATTTCTGGCCGGTTTATCGGTCGTCCCCATTTGGGTATGCGCAACTTGCTTCCTGGCTCCTGCAGATTGCCGAGGATTTTTGGGAAGATTAGGCCGGCGCAACATCCCTACTATTGTCCACTTTTTCGCTCTCTTACCGCTTAGGCGCACCGCGGTCCGCTAGGCCTGGCAGCAAATAATCTCTGGGGGGGGCGGCGCGTTGCGCCGCCCCCCCCCAGAGATATCTATAGGTATCCAGAATTTAGCGAGCAGTCAGCCAACAGCCAGACAGCCAAGCTATCTAGCGTTGACCGTCAGTTAGCTAAGAGCTTTAAATGCCGCCCTGGCCAGCTCGGCAGTCTGGGAAGGAGTCTTCCCGACTTTTACCCCATGGGCTTCCAAGGCTTCTTTCTTGGCTTGGGCAGTCCCGGCCGAACCGGAGACGATAGCGCCTGCGTGTCCCATGGTTTTACCTTTAGGCGCAGTAAAGCCTGCTACATACGCGATCACCGGCTTAGTAACATTAGCGGCGATATAGTCGGCGGCGCGTTCTTCCGCATCGCCTCCGATTTCACCAATCATCACGATTACCTTGGTGTCGGGATCTTTTTCAAAGGCCGCGAGTGCATCGATATGGGTGGTGCCCACCACCGGGTCACCACCGATCCCCATACAGGTGGTGAAGCCAATGTCGCGCAGCTCGAACATCATTTGATAGGTCAAAGTACCGGACTTGGATACCAATCCGATAGGCCCAGAACCAGTAATATCGGCGGGGGTAATCCCCACATTAGACTGTCCTGGCGTAATGATCCCCGGGCAGTTCGGACCGATAATCCGGCAGCCCTTTTCCAGGGCGGCATTTACGAACTCGGTGGAATCTTGTACCGGAATCCCCTCGGTGATCACTACGATCAGCGGCATTCCCGCCTCGACCGCTTCTAACACCGCGCCCTTAGCAAAACGCGGAGGGACGAATACTACCGAAACATTCGCGCCCTCTTTTTCCATCGCTTCTTTCACGGTGCCAAAAACCGGCACCGAAACCGTTCCGGCTTTAACGCCTTTCTTTTCTGCGGCCTCTCCCAGGGGGACGATATCGAAATCGACCGTTTGCCCGGCTTTCTTGGGGTTGGTACCCCCTACCACATTGGTACCGGCACCTAACATTAATCGGGTGTGTTTGCGCCCCTCGGAACCGGTCATGCCCTGTACGACAATCCGGGCTGAGGAATCAAGGAATACTGACATTTGGTTTCTCCTTATTCTTTTACCGATTCTTAACAGCCAGCAGCGAGTTTAGCTGCCTGGGCGGCGCCAGCGTCCATAGTTTCTACCATGGTAACCTGCTCTAAGTTCGCATCTTCCAAAATCTTGCGACCAGCCGCCACCGCGTTGCCGTCTAGCCGCACTACCAGCGGCTTAGTGGCTTTATCGCCCAACATTTCGATTGCTTTCACGATTCCAGAAGCCACCTGGTCACAGGCGGTGATTCCTCCGAATACGTTTACAAATACCGACTTGACCTGGGGATCACCCAGAATCACGTCCAGCCCATCAGCCATAACCTGCGCGGAGGCGCCGCCCCCAATATCGAGGAAGTTCGCTGGTTTCACTCCATATTCTTCCCCGGCGTAGGCAACCACGTCCAGAGTCGACATCACCAAACCGGCGCCGTTACCGATAATTCCCACCTGACCTTCCAGGTGCACGTAGTTCAAGCCCTTTTCTTTAGCTTTGGCTTCCAAAGGATCCTCGGTACGTTTGTCTACCAACTTTTCGTGAGCAGGCTGCCGAAAACGGGCGTTATCATCCAAAGTTACTTTCCCGTCCAGGGCAATAATCTCGCCCTCTTCACTGGATACCAAGGGGTTTACCTCTACGAGGGTGGCGTCCTCGCCCTGGTAAACGTCCCAGAGCCCTTCCAGCACCGGAACAGCCTTTTCGATCAGCTCTTCGTCCTCAAAACCGGCCTGTGCAAGAATCTTGCGGGCAACATCCTCATCAATACCAGTAACCGGCAGCGGCACCTTCGCCAAAGCTTCCGGGCGTTCCTTGGCCAGTTGCTCGATCTCCATACCGCCCTCTTTAGAGCACATAGCCAGGTGGCGGCGGTTTGAACGGTCAAGCAGAATCGAGAAATAGTATTCGGAAGCAATATCCGCACCAGCGGCAACTAACACCCGGTGTACGGTATGGCCTTTAATATCCATACCCAAGATTTCTTCGGCTTTTTCCCGCGCTTCCTGGGGGCTGCGGGCGAGTTTAACTCCGCCAGCCTTGCCTCGGCCACCCGTCTTCACCTGCGCTTTTACCACCACTAGGGGCTGGGCGAGTTTCTCGGCTGCTTTTCGAGCTTCTTCAGGAGTTTCGGCCACAATCCCGGCCAACACGGGAACTCCATGTGCCTCAAACAGGTCGCGAGCCTGGTATTCGTAAAGGTCCACTTGCACGTCCTCTCATTAAGTACCTTGATATCAAGATATAGGACTATAGTACCGCATATTCGCGCCTATTACGTCACGAGAAAGTGCTCTCCCTCACTTATCAGCTGGGGTTGATTTTACGCAAGAGGGGCATAACTAATCACCTACCACAAATCTAGTAACGAGGGCGCGAAAGGCAGTTTTTCTCCCTCCCAGGCAAATTTCTGTCTTTTTCCGGGCGAAACTCCCTAATACTTGTGGTTCACGATACGATTAATACTCAATTGAAAGCTGTTGCACGAAAAATCAAGAAAGTAGATTGGAAATAGCTATGCTCTTGTGGGATCGCGCCGCCCCGCTGATTGTGTGCTACTTCTTGGTGGCGTTGCTGATCCCCTTCCTAGTTAAGTATTTTAGGCAACGCACATTTTACTTTGCTGCTCTTATGCCCTTTAGCGCCCTCGTCTGGACGCTATCGCACACTCGTCAGGCTTTCGGCACGGGATCGCAAGGGTTAGCTGAGTTTTATCAATGGTCAAGCGCGCTGGATCTAGAGATAGGGTTTCGACTGACCGGGCTATCTTGGCTGATGCTGATAGTGATTAACCTGGTCGGTTCGCTAATCCTGGTTTACTGTGCGCAATATTTCTCCGAAGATTCTCCGCGACTACGCCAATTCATTGCCGCTTTCCTTGGGTTTGCGGCCTCTATGTCCGGTCTGGTCTTGGCAGATCACACCATGACCCTCTACTTCTTCTGGGAAATTACTACTTTCAGTTCCTTTATTTTGATTGGTCACGAAGCTGAAGAACGTGCCTCTCGTGCCGCCGCCCGCCAGGCGATTTTGGTGACCACCACCGGATCTTTAAGTATGTTCGCAGGGTTTGTAATCCTGGGGATCATGCCGGGAGGCTCCTTTAGGATCAGCGAGCTCTTAACCGTATTGTCCTCCCCGGCTGCCCTGGGAACGCCGATCGAACCGGTAGCGGCAGGCAGTGGATTAGCTTTGATCTTATTTGCGGCAGTTACCAAGTCGGCAATTTTCCCGACTCACTTCTGGCTCCCTTCCGCGATGGCCGCCCCCACTCCGGTTTCCGCGTTCCTGCACGCGGCGGCCATGGTGAAAGCAGGAATCTA
This sequence comes from Varibaculum cambriense DSM 15806, assembly GCF_000420065.1. Lineage (GTDB taxonomy): Bacteria > Actinomycetota > Actinomycetes > Actinomycetales > Actinomycetaceae > Varibaculum > Varibaculum cambriense. The sequence goes on from NZ_ATUF01000002.1 coordinate 414,053, forward strand.
CCTAATCGCCCGTTTTGCGCCCGCATTTGCTCGTTTTCCCGTACTTACCTGGGCTATTGTCATTTTAGGGGCAGTGACGATGCTGCTAGGAGGCTACGCGGCGCTGCGGCAAACCGACTTAAAACTAGTGTTGGCTTTCGGCACGGTTTCCCAGCTGGGATTCCTGACTATGCTTATCGGTTCGGGCACCCCCCAGCTATACCTGGCTGGTTTGTGTGTTCTGGCTGCCCATTCCACCTTTAAATCCGGTCTATTCCTGACCACCGGGACTATTGAAAAACAAACCGGCACCCGCGAGTTCCCCAGTCTCTGCGGCCTGGGGGAACGTTCTCGCACGTTGGCCATCTGCGCTCTCGCGGGAATCCTGTCCATGTCCGGAATCCCGATCACCAGTGGATACTTGGGGAAAGAACATGCGATTACCGCCCTTATGGGCTCGGCAGACAACCGGCAGTCGGCAGTAGTTCTCGCGGTGCTGATCGTGGGATCGGCATTAACTTTTGCCTATTCGCTGCGCTATTTTTGGGGCGCCTTCAGTCATAAGCATGACCGCGAAGGCGCTTGTCCCCATCGCCAAAAACTGCGGGCAACCGGTAAGACCCTAACTGTGGTTCCCGGGGTACTCACCGGGCTTTCGGTAATCCTCGGGTTCTTGCCGAGCATCCTCGACCGTTTTTTGCGCCCAACCGCGATTCAAAGCTATGAACAAGATCCGGGGAGTCTCCATCTTTGGTCGGGGATCTTACCTGCCTTAGTGACTGTCGTTATCTTAGCGGCAGGTTTTGTCCTGTTTTGGAAGCGCGCCCGCCTAGCGCGAGTGCAGCGGCGGTTAGCGTTCTCGCCGCGATGGAGCGCCCAGGGCCTGTATTCGCGGACGATCCGTTCCTTGGAGCACGGCGCTGCTTGGATTACGGGGAAGGTGCAAACCGGTTCTCTTCCTGCTGACCTTTCAATCATATTTACGGTTTCGGTAGTGGCAACCGGGGTATGCCTACTGGGAATTAACGATATGCATAGCTGGCATTTCGCGGATTCTTTCGGGCAAGCATTTATTTGTTTTGCCCTGATCGGAATGGCCGCCATCTGTGTTGTTGCCCAACGCCGCCTGAATGCAGTACTGGCGCTCTCAGCCTGTGGAGCGGCAGTGGCCGCCGTTTACGTACTGCAGGGAGCCCCGGACTTAGCGCTTACCCAATTAGTGGTAGAGGCGGTTACCCTGACTTTGTTTTTACTGGTACTGCGACGCCTGCCAGCTCGGTTTTCCCGCCGGGTCAGCCGCTGGGCTCCCGGATACCGTGTATTGATCGCCGCTGCCTGCGGAGTAGGCATCGTGTTATTGGGCCTATCCGCATCCTCTGCGAGGATTCATGAACCGGTCTCAAACCTGGTCACTACGGAAGGAAGTATTTTTGCCGGGGGTCAGAACCTGGTCAATATCTTGCTGGTCGACGTAAGAGCCTGGGATACGGTCGGGGAACTTTCGGTACTGCTAGTTGCCGCTACCGGAGTTACTGCCCTGATCTACCTGCGAGGGTTATCTACCGCCCTGGCTAGGTCCCATCGGGAACGCCGACACCGCCTATTAATGAGGGCGCAGCGACGGCGCGGGCATTTGCGGAAAATTTCCGCTGGTCCCCAACAAACTTGGCTGGCAGTTACTACCTTAATCAGTCCGCGCCGCCGCTCGATTTTGCTGGAAGTTTCTACCCGGATCTTGTACCACACTTTGTTACTGGTGTCGGTATGGCTCTTGTTTATCGGCCATAACAACCCGGGCGGTGGCTTTATTGGAGGCATGGTTGCCGGGATTGGGATTACGATCCGTTATTTTGCGGGCGGACGCTTTGAACTGTTAGAAGCGGTTCCGGCCAGACCAGGCGGGATCATTGCGGTCGGTATGACTACTGCCGTAGTTAGCGCCTTGATTCCTTTAGCGTTTGGCTACACCATTTTGCAAAGCGTAGAAGCACATATCGATTTAGGGATATTAGGGGAACTGCACTTCACTTCGGCCATGGGTCTAGATATAGGGGTGTATTTACTGGTTATCGGGGTAGTGCTCGATTTATTGCAATCGCTAGGCTCGGAGATTGACCGCCAGGGTGAATCCGCTGGCCACCAGCTGCCGGAAGCGGATATTACCGGTCGACAAGACCCGAAGGATCAAGCGGCAAGCTTATCGGATAATAGCGAGGAAGCTGTAGATTCCTCCTCTGCTGCGAAAGAAAAGGACTTGGTGCAAACTAGCGTTTCCGCGTCTGAACCTCAGGAGGCAAAGCGATGAGTGTTTCTCTCTGCCTGTTATTAGCTGCCGGATTCCTAGTTGCCTGCGGGGTTTATCTGGTCACCGAACGTACTTTAACTCGGATAGTTATTGGGTTAGGGCTACTGGGGAATGGGATTAATCTGTTCCTGCTTTCCCAGGGAGGACGCGCCGGCACTGCCCCAATTTTGGGTACTGCCCTGTCGAAAATGTCTGATCCTTTGCCGCAGGGAATGATCCTCACTGCCATCGTATTGTCGATGGCTACCACGGCGTTCGGCTTGGCGCTTGCCTACCGTTCCTGGCGACTATCGGGACATGATGAGGTTACCGATGACCTAGAAGATCGGCGTCTGGCAAAGACCGTGGGCAATACGGAACGCTTCTTACGCCTGGATCTAGATGAACTAGATAAGAGCCACGGTCGTAAAAGGAGGGAACTGTGAACTTTATTTTGGCGTTACCGGTTCTCCTTCCTCTGCTAGCGGCGGCTCTAACTTTGGGATTAGGCCGGCACTACCGTATCCAATCGGCGGTTGCCTTTGTTACGCTGTCACTTTCTTTGATCTTTGCCCTCGCGATTTTAGTGTTAACTGACCAGGCAACCCTGGTTTTAGATGTGGGTTCTTGGGCAGCACCGATTGGCATTTCTCTGGTCGGTGACCGGCTGGCGGCAATAATGCTGTGCACGTCCCTAGTGGTGATGGTGACGGTACTGGCCTATTCTCTTTCGGAAGGCACCGTCCACGAATCGGAAGATATTCCAACTCCGATTTTCCACCCCACCTACTTAGTGCTATGTGCAGGAGTGAATAACGCGTTCCTCACCGGAGACATGTTTAACCTGTACGTGGGGGTAGAAATCCTGCTCACCTCCTCGTTTGCATTGATTACTCTGGGAGGCACCCGCGATCGCATCCGCTCGGGCACAGTTTATGTGGCGGTCTCGATGGTGGGGTCAGCGATTTTCTTGGTAGCACTTGCCTGCCTGTACGGCGCTTGCGGCACCATGAATATGGCACAGCTGTCTATGCGGCTAACTGAAATCGATCCCGCAGTCGCCATGCTTATCCAAACGTTATTCCTGGTGGCGTTTGGCTTAAAGGCGGCGGTTTTCCCGTTATCCGCTTGGCTGCCGGACTCTTACCCCACCGCTCCCGCCCCGATTACCGCGGTATTTGCGGGTTTGCTAACCAAAGTTGGGGTATATGCGATTATCCGGATGCAGGTGTTGATTTTCCCGACCTCCCCAGTAGATGTGGTGTTGGCAGTAGTCGGGATTTTCACCATGATCGTGGGAATCTTGGGGGCAGTTGCCCAGGACGATATTAAACGGTTGCTGTCTTTTACCCTGGTTTCCCATATCGGTTTCATGATTTGGGGAATTTCTCTAGCTAACACCTTGGGGATCGCCTCGGCAGTGTTTTACGCTGTCCACCATATTCTGGTGCAAACCACCTTGTTTTTAGTGGCAGGCATGATGGAGAAGGTGGGCGGTTCTACTTCGCTGCGCCGTCTGCACTCTTTGGCCAAGATTTCCCCGCTGCTAGCAGTCTGGTATTTGATTCCGGCTTTCAACCTGGTGGGTTTCCCGCCTTTGACGGGTTTTTTGGGCAAACTGGGGCTCGCCGAGGCGACGGCGGCGCGCAACACTCCCCTGGCTTGGGCGCTGTTGGCTGCGGGGCTAGTTGCCTCCCTGCTCACCCTGTACGTGGTGGTCAAAATCTGGTTACAAACTTTCTGGCAGGGACGTGAATCCGCGCAAGAAAGTGGTGGCGAAGAAGAGGTAGCCGTCGATACCTTGAATCCGGCCTCCCGCATTCCCCGGGGAGTCTGGGCGGCAACCGGTTTTCTAACTGCGGTAACGATTGGACTATCAGTATTTGCCGGTCCGGTCTACACTTTCACCGAACGGGCCACTATCTCTATGTCCCGCGCTGAATATCAACGCGCGGTTTTGGGAGAGGACGGACGCGGACACGGGATCTCTAAGCTTGCCTCGGAAAACTGGGGAGATTCTTTAAACGAGGACAATAGCCATGCGGCTACTACTGCGGCTAAAACCAGTACCAAGAGCTTTATTTTTGATGCTTGGTCGCTGTCCCCGCGGGAGTCTAATAGACCTCTGTTAAGGGAAGGAGGCCGCCGTGACTAGCGAAAACAGTGATAACGTGGCTCAGCAGACCATAGCTGTGTCTCCTGCCAATACCGCGCCGCCACGCCCTAGTTTGAAACAGCGTTTATACACTCTCCCTCGGCGCTGCTCTTTGGGGATGAGCGCCTGGTTGTTTGCAGTCTGGATGCTGCTAATTCGGGACCTGTCTGCGGTGTCTATCGGCGGTGGCGTGCTGATCGCGGTGGGGTTGCAAGTATTTTTCCCGATGCCGCATGTTAATCCGGTAAAAAGATTCCGTCCCTTGCAAGTTGTTTGGCTGGTACTACGCTTCGGTTGGGATCTTTTGGCGTCTGCTTTACAAGTAGCGTATGTGGTGCTGCGGCAGAAACCGGCGCGTCCGCAGATAATTGAAGTGGAAATGATTACTCGCTCAGAGTTTTATTTAACTATGGCTTCCGCTATGACCTGCCTGGTACCAGGTTCTTTAGTAGTACGGGCTCGGATAAACCCCTCGCGAGTAACTTTGCACGTGTTAGATCGCGACCTATCTAAAGGGGCGCGGGGGGTAGAGAAATCTTTGCACGCCCTCGAAGTGAGAATTGTGAAAGCCCTGGGCAGTAAGGCAGAGATTCAAGAAGCTCAGGAGCGTTTGCAACGCTACGAGCAGCTGGTAGCAGAGGGCAAAATCCCCTACTCAGCCCAGAGTCCCTATGTCATTGACGAGGGCGCCCAGCCACGACCTGAGAGTGAAAGGCACTAGGCACTATGACTTTTATTTTCGCTTTAAACTGGGCGATGCTCGGTGTCGCTGAACTACTGGCTTTGTACGTGTTGTGGCGGGGACCGGGGATTTTGAATCGTACCGTTGCCTTGGATTTGTTGACGGCGATCACCATCGGAATTATTTGTTTAGTGTCGGTTACCGGGGAGCGTGATGACACTATGCAGATTCTATTGGTGCTGACTTTGGTGAGTTTCTTGACTGCCACCGCGGTGGCGCGGATTATTGGGCAGCGCTCCGCGGCAGAACTGGCACAAGATGCTGGACCTAACGTTGCTAAGAAACCGGAGCCTAAAGAGGACGTGGTTATCTCGGAAGGAGGACGTGATGAGTGAAAGCTGGTCTACCGCCCTCACCTACCTGGGGATAGCGATTTTAACTCTAGGGTCTGCGTTGACTCTGATTGCTGCTATCGGGGTAGTTAAATTGCCGACTTTGCTGCAAAGGCAACACGCTGCTACAAAACCGCAGTTAACCGGGTTCATTTTGACCTGTCTGGGTTTGGTGGCGATTCGCCAAACTTGGTCGTGGCTGACGGTAGTGCTGCTCGCGATTGTGCTGCAAACTCTGACCGCACCGATTGGTGCGCACTTGATTGGTAGAACCGCTAATCAACGCGGCGAGATCAAAGACGCAGGTGCAACAGTTTACCGCCACTTACATTTGCCAGTCCCCGGTAAAGATGCGCCTGCAGTAACCCGGGACAGCTAAATTCATGTACACCCGTAAGCAAAATAAAAACCACTCTCGATGTAACTTTTTTTACGCATTGGATGCTGTATTTGATACCTGAATGCTGTTTTTCCCTGCTCCTGAAGCAAAATTAGCTTGCTAACAATATCTCGTTATACATGTTTACGATATTGCTAATCTCCGACAGGGTAGCTATCCGGGAGTGAGCTGCATTTCTGGAATCGGGGGTAAGTGGTGGAGCGTTTTATCGGACGCGAACGCGAGCTAGAAGCACTAGAGAGAGCGTGGGGCAGTGATCGTTTCGAGTTCACCGTTGTCTATGGGCGCCGCCGGGTTGGAAAAACCCGTCTGATTAGGGAATATATTGCAAACAAGCTCGCTGTATATTTTTTGGCGCTGGAGGTCGATGAGAAGACAAACTTGAACAGTTTTTCCCGTGTGTTTTCCCAGTTCCAAGCCTCAAACAAGCCAGGCTTAACGGTCTCGCGGGCAGGTTATAGTTCTTTTGAGGATCTATTCGCTGATATGGCGGATACTGCTCGCCACACCCCGTTTGTGCTAGCAATCGATGAGTTTCCGTACTTGGCGGCGAGTTGGCCGCCGATTTCTTCGTTACTGCAGAAGTTTTGCGATTCGCAATGGGCAGGGACAGGACTACACCTGATTTTGTGCGGATCGTCGATGAGTTTCATGGAGCGACAGGTTCTCTCCGCGAAAAGTCCTCTGTATGGGCGGCGTACCGGTCAGATTCGCTTACGACCTTTCGATTTTTTGGATACCGAGGATTTTCTCTCCCCTCTACCCCGTTTGGATGCCGCAGTTCTTTACGCTGCTACCGGTGGCGTGGCGGAATACCTCGACTTTATTGACACCAGTGCAAGCGTTTCCGAGAACCTGGCGAAACTATTCTTTGATCCCAGCGGCCGGCTGGTGGAAGAACCAGGAAACCTACTAAAACAAGAACTGCGAGAGCCAAAACGCTACAGCTCTATTTTGCGCGCAATTTCTGACGGAGCCTCAAAACACAATCAAATCGCTACAAAAACCGGGATTCCTACCGGGGCTCTCACGAACTACCTTGGCGCCCTGATAGACCTGGGTATCGTGGACAAACAAATTCCCTGGAATGCGACAATGAAAATGGGCGGGCGAAAAACCATTTATCGGATTCAAGACGGCTGTTTTCGTTTTTGGTACCAATTTGTGCAGCCCAACCTGTCGACTATCGAGTTGGGTGCAGGTTTAGCAGCTCTGGAAGCGAACGTTATTCCAGGACTCAACAGTTTCATGGGGCTGGGGTTCAAGCAGATTGTCGCGGATCTTTTCGACCGCGACAATAGCACTGGAAAGCTAGTCGAGCTGTACCAAAATCGTGCCCGCTGGTGGGGTAGCGACCCAAAAACGCATCAATCCGAAGAAATCGATCTGGTCGCCGGAGGGAATAAATCTACTCTGTTCATCGAAGCTAAGTGGTCCAGGCAACCCGTCGGCATTGAAGTCCTGAAAACCCTAGAAAACCGCAGTAAACTGGTCAAACACCACAGGACACCCCGCTATGCTGTCTACGTAAAGTCAGGATTCACCCCCGAATTAGCCCGCCACGCACAAGGGCGCGAGGACGTGGAACTGCACAGTTTCCTTTAAAAATAGCCACGGGTTTGCGAGACCAGGTTCAGAGCATTTTTCGTGACTATCTAGAATCGCTGTCTGTTCGGGGATGGTATGAGCTTCAAAGAACGCGCGCGAAAAAGCGTAAAGCTCATCGTAGGTCATCGTTTTCATCCATGGAATAGTCGCTAACCGTTATATTCGTGTTCACCATGACAAACATAGTCCTGCCCAGGTACGATCCCCACAGGTGCGGGGCATTCGGCTTTAATCGCTAAAACCGCTCTATTCCTATTCTGAGGACAACTAGCTATTAAAATCTCATCCTCTTTATAAATCTAAAAATTGGATTACCAATGACTAGCTCGATTCGACACGCAACTTATAATCCGCGACGCCGCAAGGACTTCCCCACCTGCTCTAGCCACTCCAATCGATTTGACATAGCCGGAACTTTGACCAGGAAAGTTGTTTCCATTCCCAGTGGCAACAGTCGACGTACAGTCAGTTGAGCCTGTTCTGAATTGCGCTCTTGCTGGAAAGTAGGGATATCAAATAGCTCATTATCGTCGCCAATACCTAAATAAAATGGAAAACTAGGGGCAAAAGCTTTACGACCCAGATAAGTAACGAACTTTGGAGCAGCTAGAGCTCTATCAATTTCTTCAGCGTGTTCACCAACGAAAATCCGGACGATAAACTCAGCGTTAGATAGATACGTACGGCGGGCAATGGCGTTACCATGTTGAGAATCAGGAGAAAACAGTAAGTCTTTTTTGGGGGCTTGCCTTCGTTCCAATAAAACATATAGACGTCTAGAAAAATCCCAAGATTCTGGACGTGAGCCAATTATTTGAAATTCATCTACCAACCGACCGAGATTGTCTTCCCTTACATCGAAAGTAAGGTTATCCAGCCAAGTAGGAAGTTTCCCCCGCTCATAGCCCAACGCCGCTGCTATCAAACCAATTAAGGCTGATCGTCTTGGGTATCTTTGAGTTCTCGAAATATTGCCCGATACTTTCGGTCCAGCCCAGCTCTGCAGGGGACCTGCTAAACGCAAATAAATTGAAGTCATTTTCTTATCCAGGAAATTATCTGGTCTATCAGTTCATTCTTGGTTAAAACCGATAAATTCTGGGTTCCATTTTCTGCGCACACCTTAAAATCAAAACTATCCAGATTCTCGTGAGAGCCTGAAAGAGCGGTTACTCCTCTAAAATTATCTGGGTCAAAACGGCGAGCCGAAATGAACTGTTCCTGTAAGCGCTGAATCGTCGCTGCTACGTAGCCGCCTTCGGGATCTGCCTGAACCGGGTTTTCAAAATCATAGGCAATTCTATGTGCTTGTTCTTCCGCCAAGACTAATGCAGGCACCACGTAAGGAGCGGTTACATTCTTCTTACCGCTAGGAAGAGCATAGATTAAAGCATCTATCATCGCTCGTAAGTTAGCGATGCTATCATCCCTATCGAATCCAGTCCATGAACGGTGAAGCTGAGCCTTGTCAATAGTTGCTGTGCGATAAAAACATCCACTTGTATATAACGCCGTACCTAAATACGTCGATCCAGCGCCTTGTTTTTCATTTGGGTAGTCATCTACGGTTGAGAAATAATCGGTTTCAATAGTGGCTGCATGGGTGGAGACTGCTGGGGATACTGCAATCGCTGCCTCAGTATTTTTGCTAGGTAGCTTGGCGAACATACGTCCAAAAGCAGCAATTGCAAGGGATCCTGTTTTCCCATCTTCGATAAAATCTCCGGATTCTTCGCTTGCAATCTGTGCGGCGCAACTCTCTATTTCTTCTTCGCTCAACCAAATTGATTGCCGCTGCTCCTTAGGATTACTGTTATCGCCTCGTTCTTCATCCGATTTTTTAGAGGATTTAGCCCCGGTGTCACTTGCATCTTTACTTACAGAGCCTTTTTCAGATTTAACTAAAGCCCGTAATGCCTCACCGGCCTTCATAACTGCTTGTCGAATCTCTAAATCGGGATTTATCTCTTTAGATCTCTTCCCGATTAGCTCTGCCAAGTTCCCAGATCGTATTGAGATATCTCTCGATTTTTGTTCATAAGAGATCCTCACTTGGCGTTTAATTGCCTGCGAAGAAACACTACTTCGTAGAACCCCTCCTTGTAGAAGATGCTTAGGGGTTCCTGTATCGTCACGATTTACATTTGACCAGGGTAAAGAGAATATCGTATGTATTGTCAAGAAGTTAGACATGATCAAGAACCTTTCGCTTGTTTATATTTTCTATTAATAGTTACCCGCGCGCAGGAACGTAACCGTAATAGTCACGAACCATAGCCTGCCGCACTTTTTTCGATTGCGGAGTGACTCCGTTGCCCCAGTGGACTAAAATCCGAGCAAGGGCGTAATAGTTTAGAGGAATCTCCGCTTTCTTACATAACGAAAGAAGACCCCTGATGACCAGCACTGCCTGCTCAATATCCAGAAACTGAATAACCCGTAACCGACTTGCGATTGCATCCGGTTTAGCCGGATCATTCGCACTGTAATCCCCACCGAGTTCTGAAAGTTTTCTAGATGCTAGAGCAAAGGATTGCCCTACCTTGAGAGGATTTTCCTTGTTTGTCTGGGGAATCTCAGGAAACATAGCTGTTAGGGCGGCAGCACGTAGCACAGATGTTTGATCCCTTACGACATCATCACAGTATGGTAAAACGTAGGGAAATGCGTAGCTTTCGGTGTAAGGGGAAATACCCTTTCTAATAGCTGCTATTAATTTTCGATTTTGGCTAGATGACCCACTGTTTTCTCTGGCTACCAGGATTAATGAAATAAGAGTTTCCCACGATGCACGATTAGACATTATTTTTCGCTTCTCCCTGAATACCCAATGCGATCCGTAGCATTCTGGCTGTTGATGTCCTCAAAAAACTACCCACAGTTTCCACTTGCGGCAACATTACCTCCTCATAAGGGTTAACGACACAACGATAGGCATCAATGGCTGCCTTCTGAGCTAATCTCATAATCTCGGCAACCGGTATGGAATCACTTAAAGTAGAAATATGTACCTCGAGTTTTGGATACAAAATGCGCCAAAATTCTGATGACGCATCAGCCTGTAGATTTTTTAGTTGCGGTAATCTAGGCTCACGGTTTGCCAAGTTTCCGCTGCTTGCACGGTCAGAAAAAACCTGTTTCAATTTTCGATGCATCTTATCAATAAAACTTGCCACTTGTTGAACATCATCGTCTGTTTTATCGTTACCAACCCAGATTCGGGGATTGTCCGGTATGAAAAAATCTGATGCCCTAACAATTGGAGATGAACTTGTCCCCCCAATGAGATGTCTTAAGAACGCAATTCTCGATTCTTCGTTAGGGTTCCATATTCGTTCCTGTATTTCGCATTGCTCACGCAATCGCCGGGGATTTCCCTGAGAAGTCCAATCAACTGCAAGCTGAGTGGCATCCCTGCCCAACTCAACTCTAACAACCTGGGATTTTCCCTTATTATTCACCGAGTACAGATACATGGGATCCAGTTCGTTACGAGCATCCCACCATTTTTTTCTGATGCCTTTAGCTCGAGACTTGTTGCTTAGGCTCCCTCCTTGCTCTGGTAATAGCCACTTCTCAGGAATTCCCCCAGTTTTTACCTCAACTAGACAATGATCACCCCAGGTGCATGCTGCAGCATTGGAGCTCCATGTTGCATTCCAAAAAGCATCATTTACTCCTGGGCATGGTTCGCGTTTAGCCCAGGCAGGTAATGAGGAAGACTTAACCCATTTTTTTGGAATGTTGAGTAACAAAGTTGAATAGATCGATTCATCAAACCAAAACACTTCCGTGGCTGTGTTATCTCTTCCCACGAAGCGTAACCCTGGCGAACCCATTTCACACTTTCTACCCGCATACTTGTTGTTTCCAGCAGGCGAATAATGATGAAATATGAGAAGTGTCAAGAGCGCTGCGGGTAAATCTAGAACCTTTTTCTGAGTCATTCCGAAGTTCCAAAACTGTTCGGCTTCATCCCCGGGCATCGAAGGTAAGAGCTTTTTCACCGCCCCTTTTGGTTCCTCTTCTGGATTTACAGGCTGCTGTAGAAAAGGATTATCCGCATCAAAGGGATTGCAGTAGGGCGCTAATTGCTTAATCGCCTCGTCAACTGCTACTTGATCTGGGTGAGGTCTAGAGGCGTCTTGCCTAAATCGTTCTGCCACCACAACTATGTCTCGCAAAAAACGGAGTACCGCACCAACCTGAAAACCTGATCCTACGAAAAGATCTTTTGTGTGCAGAACCTGGGTTTCTTCAGCACAAGTCAGGGGCGACAATAAAACTTCCCGTGGAGTCATCAATCCACGCGTGGTGGGAATCCACTTTTCATCTACCAATACATTGATATTGCTTCCCATAGTTCTCCCCCGTGATACCAGCAGAATACTAAACTACAAGACACGCGTCAATAATTTTGATAGCATAATTTTGTGCCCCCGCAGGAGCGAGGAAAAAATATTGCCACAAGGCACGCAGAACTACCCCCAGCCATTGGGGAATAACACTGCGATACTATCAGAACACAGGAAAATACCATGCCGTTTTTAACCCTAATTCCGGTTCACGAAATACTCGCGCAAGCATACTCGAGCATTGCTGCTGAGAAATTACAGAAACCAAACCGGCGAAGGCTAGACATTAACAATCCTGATACGCGCCACAGATTAGTCATGGGGATTTTCGGAAATCTTGGCGCGAATCCACGCTCAGACAACAATATTCTTTTCCGCGTTGAGCAACAGCCCGCAAAGGCACCAGCTTTCCTTATCCATTCTGACATAGCTCCGGATCCTGCAAAGTTAACTCCGAACAGCCAAACACGGATTATTGAAAATATCGAACTACAACCTAAAAAAGCGGTCGCTTTTCGTTTAAGCATCAATGCAATTCGTAGGCACACCAAAAAAATTAATGGAGAAAAAATTGTCGAGGCGATTCCGGTAAGAGCGGACAATTACTCGGAAAACAGCAATTACGGTGACTTGAACTATTGGTTACAACAAAAACTTTCACCTGGACTTTCAGACGTTAGTATTCTTAACCATCAACGGGAGGTAATACACTCTTCAAAAGATTTAAAATCTAAAGGAAAGACGATCCAGATCGATTTGATTGATGGGGTTGGAATAATAGAGGAGGTGAGCGCATTAGAAGATATGCTTAACAAGGGAATAGGGCGAGCAAAAGCTTATGGGTGCGGACTGCTCACTATCAAAGTCTTGCGATAAGCATGTCCACATCATTTCAAGATTTTTGGGCAAAATATGACCCTGTCACTGGTGCCACATATCCCGCTATACTGCATCTCTTAGACAGCGCCACTGCCGCAATCGCTGTATATCAAGTTTGGCTGCGAGCAGGTTTGCAAACCCGCTTGAATGACTGCCTCGGTACTGAATCAGTTAAGAAATTGGCTCTAATTGCGGCGTCACATGACCTGGGAAAAATAAACCCGGTGTTCCAAGGCCAGTTGGCTGTTAAATCCGATGTTTCTTCTGTCGGTACACAAGATGACGATCAAAAGCCATTTACGATTCAGTTTGCAAAATCTGTGTTATCAAATCTGGACTCCTCCAGGTTCAGACGTCCCGAAGCCGGAGGGGCAATCGCTCGCAACTCTTCGATACGCCGACATGAGCAAGTGGCGGCATTAGACTTTTTCGAATGCGAATCCGGACTCAGCAACCTGTACGCAAGCCCTAACTGGTTGGGACTTGCTTGTTTGGGTCACCATGGAACTTTTCGTGTCCCTCGACGTACTGAGAGCACGAAGGATTTTAGAGGGGGCGAATGGAAAAATATCCGCATTGCATATCGCAAAATTCTAGTACGAGAAATTGGTGTTTCCTATGAAAGTCTCCCTGCTGATCTATCCCCCATTGATACGCTACTCATTTCAGGTATAACTATTATTTCGGATCGCTTAGCATCAGGAAATGATTGGGTAACTGAACAGCGAAAAGTATTGGAAAATATTCCCCTGAACCACTCCCTGCTTGACAAATGGATAATCACTAGTTACGAACGAATGGAACGTAGAGTTCGCCGTCTTCTGGGCACGTTTGCTCCGCTAAAAGATCCCTCGAGTACTTTATTTGGAAAATGGAAACTCCGACCCGCGCAATTAGCGGTTCGCGATATGGGTGCAGGGCTGCTAACGATAATGGCGCCTACCGGTTCAGGAAAAACAGAAGCAGCACTGCTACGCCATCACGCTAACGGTTACGAGCATGAACGGTTAATTTTTTTACTCCCCACTCAGGCAACTTCTAATGCTATAATGGAGCGCTTTCAGCTGCTACTAAAAGAGACTGGAAATATAGCCTCACTTGCGCATGGGATGGCTGTTTTAGAAGAGTTTTACAATCAGCCGCTTGACGAGGCACACATTGAGACAGATCTAATCACTAATTCTCTTCACCCAACCGATTTTGTTCGGCAAGGATCCGCCCGACTACTTGCGCCTATTTGCGTGGGCACTGTTGATCAGCTTGCAATGGCAGCTTTACCCTTGAAGTGGACACATTTACGACTTACCGCCCTCGCAAATGCACACATCGTAATTGACGAGGTTCACACCTTAGACGCCTATCAGACTGAATTACTAAAACCTATTCTCCACTGGCTTGGAATATTAGGCACCAGGGTAACGTTGCTTTCTGCCACTTTGGCTGACGAACAACTCAAGCAGCTAATTGGGGCATATTCGGAGGGAGAAAAGACCGCGATAAAACCAACAGTTCCCATAGTTCCTGCACCCAGTTTTCCATCAGTTCTATTAACAAATAAGGGGTCAACCAAGAAACAACTTCTAACACCCGAAAAACGATACCAGATTGATTACCAGCTCGATTTTGAGAAAGAAAAAAACAGCTACAAACACCTCGCAGAGTCGCACATCCAGTGGCATGAACAGGTTCGTAAAAGATTTCCTACAGCACGCATAGGTATTTTTACAAACACTATAAAAAATGCCCAAGAAATCGCATTTGAAATAAAAAAATCCGGGCAAAAAGTAATCGTTCTTCACTCTAGAATGACTGCGGCTCATAAGTCTCTTGTTTCCGATAATCTGACTAAGTTTCTCGGTCCCGGATCTACTATTCAGGGGTTAACAGTGGTTGGTACTCAAGCTATTGAAGCTTCCCTTGATATAGATTTTGATCTAATAAGTTCAGACTTAGCTCCAGCTGCTTCATTGATTCAGAGAGCCGGTAGGTGTTGGCGCCGAGAAGATGCGGATCGTATATCGCGAATACCCGGCGTTAGTAACCTGTTTATGCACATAGCTTCGGGTACAAATTTTGAGAGTGAAACTTTTGCTAGTTGGGGTTTCCCTTATCCCCGAGCGGCAATGCGTAGAACCTTTGAATGGTTGCGCAAACATCGCGGATCTATAGAAGTTCCAGGACAAATACAGGAATTCGTTGATGAGGCTTGGGTTAGCTACAACACTCTCGAAAGCGAAGCGGATTTTGAGAGCATAGCGGCAGATGGAATTAAAACTATGAGAGCAGAGTATTGGACCGAACCACTTACAAACCTGCTAGGCGAAGACGGGATAACTCTGACCAGTTTTGAAAAACTAACCGGCCCATTAGGAAATAAAGAGAACGCTCAGGGCGAAACTCCGCTGACACGTTTTACAGATCGTCCCAAAGCTTTTGTCATTGCCTGCGGATCACAAGCAAATGTTCTCGGAGCCACCTCAAAAGAACATTTGGAGAAACTAATAAACATACCGCGCAAAGAATGGGAAGTTAGGAGCTACCACAAGGCGTTGCTTGATGCACTCAAAGCGGAAATTCCTATCTCAGCGAGCACAGTAGTACGAAAGTTTGAAAATAACAGCGATTACATTACGCAGATCAATGAGTCAGCTCCCGCTTTATTGCGGGGGAAATATATTTTAGATTTTGATAACACGGGGATAGATTCTTCCCGATCGTTACGCTATGACCCGACCTTAGGATTACTAGTAGATTCATAAACCCTATTTGAGAGGCGCAGTCGTGTCCTACTCCGATCAAGCTCTAATATTTGCAAAAATACCCGTTAACCACCAGATACGTGAGGCGGATCGTATCTCCTTCCTATATCTTGAATACTGCCGTATAGAGCATAGAGGAATAATAATTATGGCTGCACAGCTTGCGCCTGTGCGGCATTATCACTAAATCCCGCCCTAGGAATAATTCATATAAGTGATGCTAGGGCGCTCCTGTTCGGCCTAGCTGATTATTACAAAACAAAATTGGTAATCCCACTCGCATTTCGCGCTTTAGACCAGAGCGACCCAAGGACGTGGAATAGAGGTGAGCTTTGGGACTTCGACGGGCTCTTACTTGTCGAGAACCTTCTTTTGTAGCTAGCAATCGATAAAAATCAGGTTTGAGATGTTAGTTCAACAATATCGCCAACGGTTAATCTAAAATTGCCTGTGGGACAGTGTATTCCCCGTGCAAGCGGAGGTAATTCCGCAAGATGTGTTCCCATGCAAGCATAGGAACCGTATTCCCCGTGCAAGCGGGGGTAATTCCGACGTTTTCAAAGGCGGCGCCGCGAAAATGCAGTATTCCCCGCGCGAGTGGGGGTGATTCCACCGACCAGGTGGAATGCCCAAGAATCGCTTGGTATTCCCCGCGCAAGCGGGGGTAATTCCATGTCGATGGTCGCATATTATGACCGAGCACAGTATTCCCCGCGCAAGCGGGGGTAATTCCGGCATTGAGTAGCCCTCCTGCCAAAACTCCTGGTATTCCCCGCGCAAGCGGGGGTAATTCTAATTTTGAAGCGAAACATCCCCGCGCGAGAGAATATTCCCAGCGCAAGCGGGGGTAATTCCCGTGGGATGATAGTTCGCCACATCCCGGCAACGTATTCCCCGCGCAAGCGGGGGTAATTCCTCCCAGCTCATAATCGTGTCCACCAAAGGAACGTATTCCCCGCGCGAGCGGGGGTAATTCCCAGGTAGATCAATCCGATATCGCCGCGTGGCTGTATTCTCCGCTCAAGCGGAGGTAATTCCACCCGCAAAATCGAGGGCGAGCTAACCCGCATGTATTCCCCGCGCATGCGGGGGTAATTCCAGCTACAACGAACTAGCCACCGTTTCAGGTGCATATTCCTCGCGCAAGCGGGGTAATTCCATTAGCATCGAGTGGCAGGACAGGCAAAAGCAGTATTCCCCGCGCAAGCGGGGGTAATTCCTTGATCCTCGGTAAAGGTAAAATCCAGGGTGAGTATTCCCCGCGTAAGCGGGGATAATTCAATGATTTGTCGTTGCCGTGATCCCCGAGGTGAGTATTCCCCGCGCAAGCGGGGGTAATTCCATGGCGCACCAATAGCCGCGCATCCCGTACCAGTATTCCCCGCGCAAGCGGGGGTAATTCCATGTGGAACCCCCAAACCCACGTCATCAAATGGTATTCCCCGCGCAAGCGGGGGTAATTCCGGGCTAAACGCAGGAGCAGAAGCAGGCACGCTGTATTCCTCGCGCAAGCGGGGGTAATTCCGAAACCTGGTGCGCCACCAACGGTGAACGCCCGTATTCCCCGCGCTAGTGGGGGTATATTCGACTATATCGAGCGCAAACCTTCCCGATTATCCGCTCCAGTTGCAGGCTACTACAGCGACAGCCCCACCAGGTGTCCGACGGCACCGGTAATCAGCATGGCGAGGGCGCCGCCGGTAATAACCCTAATGACGGCACGTCCTCGGGGAGCTTCCGAAAGCCAAGCTGAGGTGTAACCCGCCAAGCCTAGCGCCACCAACGTCAAAATGAAGGTGGCGACAAACTTGGAGGCCGGAGGGAACAGCAGGATAGCCAGCATCGGCAAGACCGCGCCTAAGACAAAGGAAATCGCAGAAGAAAAAGCCGCATTCCACGGGTTAACAAATTCTTGCGAATCAATCGAATAACGCGCCTCTACCTGCGCCGCCACCGGATCAATCGCAGAGTACTCTTTCGCTACTAACCGGGCGGTTTCCGGCGAGAGTCCTTTGCCCTCATAGACCTTAATCAGACCCGCAAACTCACCCTCGGGATCTTTCCTCAGCCGGGTATTTTCTTTATGAACCAGCGCTTGCTCCGTATCCTTTTGGGTAGATACGGATACATATTCGCCCGCCGCCATAGAAATCGCCCCCGCGACCACTGCCGCCATCCCGGCGGTAAAGATTGCAATATTATTTTGCGGATCAGCGGCGGCCACCCCGACCACTACGCCGGCAGTCGACACAATGCCGTCATTAGCTCCCAGCACCCCGGCACGCAACCAATTAAGCTTGGAGGCCGTCTTCACGCTTTCATCGGTATGCTCGTCCCGCTCTCGCGTACCGGAAGAAGCACCTAATATTCTTTCTCCCACCAAACTCATTTGGCACCTCCATTTACCAGCACGTTTAAGTCGTTCGATATTTTTTCTGACTGCAAGGTCAGATTAGCAAGACAAAAATTTTTGCGAATTAAAAAACGAGATACCGCGACTAGACACAGACCAGCCCATGCGAAAGAGACCCCATCTCTAAGGGAAGGCGAGCCAAAGGAAAAATTCTGGGATTCTTACCCCGCGCCCTCGAGAAAGGGACGCATAAATCGTGCGGCACGATCAATCCCCTTCATAACGGCGCTTAGCTCCCGCTAGCGACGTAACCCGGGTTAAGAGTAGACCTTCATGAGGAAAAGTAGGGCTTACCTTAGTTAGATTTTTCCCTGAATTAGCTGATAAAAGTATGTTTACTAGGAGAAAACGCCACTGTTTTACTCCCAAAAGAAGCAGATTAACAAAACAGGGCTCTTGCTTATTTTGTTTGCCCTAACCCTAAGAACAGCTAGGCAGGAGGGTGCGTGCTGGCGGCCTAAAAAACTCGGCAATCCCAGCCTAGACACTAACGCGCGGGCACAGAAAAAATCTGCGCCCGCGCGTTAATAAATATCGACCTAAAGAAGGTATCTTTTACCGATTAGCTGCCTGCAGCGACACTTCCGCATCCGGTTCATGAGTGATCCGATTCCGCAGGTCACGACGTACGATTTCGATTGCCCACAGCCAGACAACATGTCCCAGCGCCTCCGAAAAATGCTCGGCTAGAGGCTGATCCCAGGGAGCCGGAACCGTCCCCATAGCGGGCATCACGATCAAGTGCGCCAATACCCAAATCAACAGGCCGAAGGCTGCACCCTGCCACAGTTTGATCTTGGGGAAATACTCGGCAATCACGCAATAGAGAATCGCAAAGACAATCGCAAACGAGAAGTGGATAATAAACGAATAAATCGGCAGCTCATTACCGTTGAAGACCACGGAAGTATGCGAAGCATCGTGACTCATCCCTAACTGTTGCAATAGCTCCTGGGGAGGATTAGTTTCATTGCGTTCGGGAGTACGGGGAGGGAAAGGAACTTCCCAACCAAACTTCACAATCGCGCTAAAAATACCTCCGATTAGGCCCACGAGCACCGCTACTCCCAGACGACGCCGGGACGGATCAGTTTTTTCCAAAATATTCATATGTAACTCTCATACAGTTTCTAAATAAATAAGCAGCGATTATTCGCTGCCCTTTTAAAAAAATAGACCTGTTGTTTTTATGGTTGCAATCTGCGGGGACGAAGAGACACTTTTACCCGTATCCGACGATAAGAGAGTAAGACCTCACAAATATCGACTTTTGACCGTATTATCCGTACTCCTTTTACCTATATCCTGATTTCTTAATATCTTTCGCCGGGTCGTATCCTGTTTTTGGTGTATTCAACCAAGGAGATTGCCCAATAATGACAACTGAATCGAAAACAGCAGTAAAAGAACTAACTATTCGCGGAGTGATTATCGGGGGAATCATCACCTTAATTTTCACGGCCGCGAATGTTTATTTAGGGCTAAAAGTGGGGCTAACCTTCGCTACCTCGATTCCAGCGGCAGTTATTTCCATGGCGATTCTGCGGTATTTCAAAGATCATACCGTGCAAGAAAACAACATCGTGCAGACCATCGCTTCTGCAGCCGGCACTTTATCGGCAATCATTTTCGTGCTGCCGGGCCTAATCATGGTGGGCTGGTGGACTGGTTTCCCCTATTGGACCACCGCTGCCTTGTGTGCACTAGGCGGCATCCTGGGAGTCACCTACTCTATCCCCTTAAGGCGCGCCCTCGTAACCGGTTCTGACCTCGCTTTTCCCGAGGGCGTAGCAGCCGCGGAAGTCTTAAAAGTCGGAGACACTCACGAAGGCGCCGCCGATAATCGCCGCGGCCTGCGTGTGATTATTTGGGGAGCGATTTCCTCTGCCTTCTTTTCCCTGCTCACCAACCTAAAAATCGCGCTCTCCAGCGTAACCACCGCTTTCAAAGTTGGTGCTGGAGGAACCATGGTAGGTACCAGTCTTTCCTTGGCACTCATCGGCATCGGTCACCTGGTCGGTCTGGGGGTGGGCATCGCCATGATCTGCGGCATGGTCATCAGTTACGGGGTGCTGCTCCCCTACTTTTCTTCCGGCCAGCTCGGCAGCGGAGATATTGCCGAGGGCGTGCAAGGAATCTTTGCTTCCGACGTGCGTTTTGTAGGTGCCGGGACCATCGCCATTGCCGCTATCTGGACGTTCCTAAAAATCATTGCTCCGATCATCCGAGGAATGCGCGAATCCTTGGCAGCTTCACGTAGGCGCAAAGCGGGAGTGAATGTTCCCGCGCAAGAACGCGACCTGTCTCTGGGATGGGTAGTAGGGATTACTTTGGCACTCATGATCCCGATCGGCATGCTCTTATGGTTGTTCCTAAAGGGCACCCCCTTGGAGCATCACACTGGCGGTCTGATTTTCCTGTCGATCCTGTTTATTTTGGCTCTCGGGTTAGCAGTTGCCAGTGTCTGTGGGTACATGGCGGGACTAATCGGCTCCTCCAACAGCCCGGTTTCCGGAGTAGGCATCCTAGTTGCGATTCTGACTGCCCTGGTGATTAAGGCGGCAGTACCCGCTGGAAGTGACCCCAAAACCTTAGTTGCCTACACCTTATTTACTGCAGCTATTGTTTTCGGGATTGCCACTATTTCTAATGACAACCTGCAAGATCTAAAGACCGGCCAACTAGTCAACTCTACCCCGTGGAAACAGCAAGTGGCCTTGATAATCGGGGTAATTTTTGGTTCCCTGATTATTCCGCCGGTATTGCATTTAATGAATAATGCTTTTGGTTTCCAAGGAGCACCCGGTGCCGGTAAGAATGCACTGGCCGCTCCGCAAGCCTCCCTAATCGCAGAGCTAACCAAGGGCGTATTCGGAGGCGATATTGATTGGAGTCGCCTAGGGCTGGGAGCATTGATCGGGGTGGCCATCATCTTGATCGATGAGATTCTAAAGCACACCACTTCCCGTTACTCGCTGCCCCCGATCGCAGTGGGGATGGGAATGTATCTACCTATTACCCTGACCATCCTGATTCCGATTGGCGCGACTTGCGGGGTCCTCTTTAACCGTTGGGCAAAAACTCGGAAGAATCCCGAGGCCGCGTCCCGAATGGGCACCCTGCTGGCTACCGGGTTGATCGTAGGCGAAAGCCTATGGGGCGTGGTTTATGCCGCGATTGTGGGCACTACCGGCAGTGAGGAACCACTAGCCATCGTGCCTGATTCCTGGTCGGGAGTGTCCTCCCTCGTGGGGCTGGCTATCTTCGTTGCTTTAGCCGCCTGGGGATACCGCCGCGCAAAGCAGCAGGCCGAGGCTTAAAATCAATCAAATTGATGACGCTAGAGGAGAATCAAATCCCTCTTTACCCGCACGCAACTGACTGACGTTGGTGCGCGGAGGATTGGTTTCCCCTCCCGCCCAAGAATTCGGAAAACGTAGCGACGTTTTCCGAATTCTTATGCCCACCGCGCCTGCTCGGATAAAACCAATCCCCCGCGCAGCCTAAAGCCAACGGCCGGGGAACTGCACTACGCTGGCCTGCGGCTCCACTAGTTTGACTAGGTCGCGATGGTCAATTCCGGCATCCAAGTAGGGGTCGCGGGAAGGAATTAGCTGGTAACCAAGTTTTTGATAAAAGCCAATCACCGGAGCCTGCGCTGTGACTTGCAGTAGCACTACTCCGCCCCCCTCGGAACTCCCCCAGCTGTTAAGCGCTAATCGTTCGGCGCCCCGCACCAGTTCTTTACCGTTTCCACACCCGCGAGCAGCGGGTAGTACGGCAAAACGTCCTAGCTTCCCGGTTATAGTGTCCCGCGGCAACTGGGGAAACATTTCGGCCAGGTCGGTGGGAATCCCGATTTTTGGCGGGGAGATCCTGGCGGCCGCGATAGTACCCGAGGCATCCTCACCTAAAAGGTGGATAGTTCCCTTAGCGAAGTCGATATCGTCTATTTCCCGATCCAGAGAGATTCCCTGTTCCAGGTGAAAAACCGCGCGGCGGGTCGCAAAAATGTCTAACATGTCGCGGGCGGTCTCGGCTTGGCGAATCTGCATAGGGGTACTCATACCTTTAAGGATATTTATTTTCCTTCTATAGGGGTGACTTCCGAGGGCAATTTCCTAATAACGCTTAGCCCTGGCGATAGCTAATACCCATCATGGAGCGCGGGTAATGCCATTTGAGCACCCCGGGAGGAGCTACTGCCAGGCAGGTGCCGCATTCCAGACAGGCCGCGTATTCGATATCGACCGAGCCGTCCTTGCGAGCTTTATACACGTGGGCGGGACAAACGCGTTCTAATAGTTTTCCGGCGCCGGTGGCTTTCGCTAGTTCTTGATCGATAGAAATATGGGATTCTTCTTCGTCTACCTCATAAATATTGGCGGTAAGCCTCTCAGATACGGATTCGGGAAGGTAATCAGTCATTTTAAATCGACCTCACTGCTTGTAAACCAAGTTTCACCAGACGGCGGATACTTAGTGGCGATTTTTTTAGCGCCGCCCGCGCCACCGGTAATAGGCGCCGGCGCGGGGTGGTATCCAGGTTATAGACCCCGTGGAACACGTCCGCCGCCAGCTCACCTACCTGGCCGTATAGTTCCTGATTGTGGAGGAACTGCGGAGCCCGCGCGAAAGTTTCCATATCTTTGCCCACGAAAGACGCTTGGTAGTTTTCTAGATATTTATTTAACGAGGACGCGCTAAAGTTTTCCGCTTTAAGCGCCGCATCAATGGCACTGGCAGCGGCTTGAGCAGATCCGGCGGCCAAATCCATTCCCCGAATCGTGAACCCGGTGTTGAGGGTAAACCCAGCCGCGTCTCCTATTAGGATCAGCCCGTCATGCACCAGCCCATGCTGCATGGCTTTACCACCCTCGGCTACCAGGTGACAGCCATATTCCACCAGCTTTCCCCCGCGCAGGAACGGTTCGATAAAGGGATGCTGTAAGAAATGATCATGCAGTTCAGAGGAAGATAACTGTTTTTTCTTCAGGTCATCTAGCATCGCCACGATCCCGATAGAAACCGAATCCCGGTTGGTGTACAGGAAACCGCCGCCTGCTACTCCTTGAGTGCAGTCCCCCACCATTTGGTAGGCCGCGCCCTCGCCCTCTTGCAGGTTGAAGCGTTCTTTAACGGTTTCTTCCCCTAACTGGATAACGGATTTCACCCCCACCCCCAGGTGACTAAGGGGTTCTTGCGGGCGAATCCCGGCATACTGGGCAAGGAAGGAATTCACCCCATCTGCAGCCACGATTACTTTGCCGTAAACGGTGTCTTCTCCGGCGCGCACCCCGCAGAACTTCCCGTCCTCACGCACCAGTTCATCGACTTTCATGCCCGGCATAATGGTGGCTCCGGCTTCTTCGGCCTGTTCCGCCAGCCAGGGATCCAGTTTGGCACGCAAAACGCTGACGGCGTTGACTGGTTCTGCTAGGCGCTGATCCCAATACTCCAGGTTGACCGCGGAGGTCGGGTTCAGGAAAGACAAAATGTTCTTGTTAATTTTCCGTTCAAGGGGGGCTTTCTCAATAAAGTCCGGGAAAATCTGGTTCATTACCTGGCAGTAAAACACCCCACCCGAAAGGTTCTTAGCCCCTACTTCCGAGCCCCGCTCAATCAATAAGACCTCGTGACCCTCTTTTGCTAATAGGTAGGCACATACCGTTCCGGCGACGCCGCCACCTACGATAATGACATCGAAATCGTATTCCACGCTCATGTTTTATCTCGCTGCCTCCACTGGGCGGATTACCTGCTTCGGAATCTCTACCTTATCGCAGTTGGCAGCATTCAATAATGCCGCGGACGCGATACCCGTTAGACTTTTCTCAGAGGTAAGGAGGACAATGAGCGGGCAGCAGGAAGCTAGCGGGCAGAATCAGCGGGCTGAGCGACGCGAAAAACCGTGCGAGAAAAGTGACCGTCCAGTTCGCCGCCGCACAAAAGCCTTAAATAACCCTCCTGCAAAGATCAACTTTCCCGAGGAATTACCGGTTAGCGCCCGGCGGCAAGAAATCGCCGAAGCTATCGCCAATAACCAGGTGGTAGTGGTTTCGGGGGAAACTGGATCCGGGAAAACTACGCAGCTGCCAAAAATTTGTTTAGAGCTAGGCAGAGGACGCGGCGCCCTCATCGGACACACCCAGCCGCGCCGGATTGCTGCCCGCTCAGTGGCTACCCGGATAGCCCACGAGCTGGGAGAAGAGCTGGGAAAAACCGTCGGTTTCCAGGTGCGTTTTACCGACGTGGTCTCTAGCAAAACCATGGTCAAGTTGATGACGGACGGGATTCTACTAGCGGAAATTCGCACCGATCCTCTGCTGAAACGCTATGACACGATCATCGTGGATGAAGCCCACGAACGCTCCCTGAATATTGATTTTATTTTGGGGTATTTGGCGCGCTTGCTGCCCCGCCGCCCGGATCTGAAAGTGATTATCACCTCGGCAACTATTGATTCCCAACGTTTTGCCGAACATTTTTCCCGCCCCGGTTCCCCAGTCCCGATTATTGAGGTTTCGGGGCGCACCTACCCGGTTCAAGTGCTTTATCGCCCCCTGGATGGCTCCGATAGCGAGGATGAGGACGCAGAGGGTGATGAGGGCGATGAGGGAGCCCGCGGGGAAAACCGCAAACGCCTCTCTAACCAGCAAAAAGAGGGCGCCGCCAGCGGTGAAACAAAAGACCAAACCGAGGGAATCTGCCAGGCGGTTGATGAACTTTTTTCTGGCGACCCCGGTGATATTTTGGTGTTTTTGCCAGGCGAGCGAGATATTCGGGACACTGAAGCCGCCCTCGCCGCACACTTGGGTTCCCGGTACGTGCGCGCCGGGGAACGCTCAACCACCCCAGGCGCAATAGAAATCCTGCCCCTGTTTGCCCGGTTATCCCCGGCCGAACAACAACGCGTTTTCGCCCCCCACCCTTATCCGCGGATAGTGCTGGCCACCAATGTGGCGGAAACTTCGCTGACCGTGCCGGGCATAAAATACGTGATCGATCCCGGTCTGGCCCGGATTTCTCGCTATTCCCAACGCACCAAAGTGCAGCGCCTGCCGATTGAGGAAGTATCTCAAGCCAGCGCCCGTCAGCGAGCGGGGCGCTGTGGACGAATCAGTGACGGGATTTGTATCCGCCTATATTCGGAAGAAAACTTCCTGGCACGTCCCCAATTCACTGAACCCGAGATTTTACGGACTTCCCTAGCGGCAGTAATTTTGGCGATGGCCTCGTTAAACCTGGGGAAAGTCACCGATTTTCCCTTTATCGACGCCCCGGATCCGCGGCAAGTCCGGGACGGGGAACAGCTGCTTTACGAACTGGGTGCTCTTTCGGAGCGGGGCGAAAACGCCGAAGGTTACCGCCTAACTAAGCTGGGGAAACGCCTGGCGAAGCTGCCGATCGATCCGCGACTGGCCCGGATGCTGCTGGAGGCCGACCGGCGCGGCTGCGTATCGGAGGCACTAGTAATAGTTTCGGCACTTTCAATGCAAGATGTGCGCCTGCGCCCTCTAGAACACCAAGAAGCCGCCGATCAGGCTCATTCGCGTTTTCTGGATTCCAGTTCCGATTTCCTCACTTACCTTAATCTTTGGCGCTACCTGCGCACCCAATCCCGCGATCTGTCCGGAAGCGCCTTCCGGAAAATGTGTCAACGTGAATTTCTGCATTACCTGCGTACTCGCGAATGGCAAGATCTTACTAACCAACTGCGGCAACTATTAAAAGAACTGGGAATTAGCGCCCGCCCCTTAGCGAAGCCCTCTCGCTCGAGCTACCAGCCAGATCCGGAGTCTCGTGAGCTAATTGTGGCCTGCCAAAACCTCACCTCTAAATATTCTGACACGGAAGCTATTCATCGGTCCCTGCTGGTAGGGATGCTTTCGGGGATTGGGAACTGGGATCAGCGCGCCAAACAGTACCTAGCGCCGCGCGGCGCCCGCTTCACCATTTGGCCAGGTTCGGGGCTCTCTAACCGCACATTCGATTGGGTAATGGCTGCGGAACTGGTGGAAACCTCCCGGCTGTTTGCCCGCAATGTTGCCCGGGTTAATCCCGATTGGATTATTCACGCCGGAAAACACCTGGTGAAACGCTCCTATGGGGAGCCGTATTGGTCAAGTAGGAAAGGCACGGCGCTAGTGCCGGAACGAGTCACCCTCTACGGGCTCACTATTGCCGCGGACGTGCCAGTTCCTCTGTCCCGGCTGGGAAATAAAATGATGCCCGCGCTATCGCCTGCGGCAAATAAGCTGGATCTTCCTGGCGAGCAGACCCCGCAAACTGCCCGGGAGTGGGCACGCGCCCTCTTTATTGCTAATGCCCTGGTCAGGGGGGATGCCCCCTTGAACTATCCCTTCTTGAAACGCAATGAAAAGATACTGGAGCGCGCCCGGGAAGTTGAGCAACGCACCCGTCAGGCCGGAATAGTTGCCGGAGAGGACGCCTTGGCGGCTTTCTTCGCCGCCCGCTTGGGCAAAGAGGTAACCAATCCGGGAACTTTCGCGGCCTGGTTCAAGCGTCAAGATGACCCCCATATTTTGGATTACCCCGAGGACGTGGTGCTCACCCCCGCTGCCACCCAACAAGCGCCCCGCAACTACTCCAGTGGTAAAGCCGCAGATCATTCCATTGGGGGCAGAACTGATTTGGCGGGCAAACTTACCCGGCTGTCTCGCGCCGGGTTCCCCGACCGCTGGATAGGAGCAGATTTTAGTTTGCCCCTGCAGTATCACTTTGCCCCCGGCAAGGAAGAAGATGGGATTACCTGCCAGGTTAGCTTGGAGCAGTTGCCCTACCTGGATCCGCAAGAGTTTCAATGGACGGTCCCGGGCTTGTGGCCGGAGCTGTTTACTGCGCTGATCCGGGCGCTACCGAAAACGGTGCGCCGCCAGTTAGTTCCTGCCCCACAGGTGGCGGCGGAAGTGAGCACCTGGATTGAGCGCGAACTGGCCAACCCCAAGCCTGCTACTGGCACTACCGAAAGCCGCGAGCCTACCCCGGTGCAGATTAAGCAGGAGGAAGCGTTGCAGGCTTCTCTGGGGCGCCTAGCTGCTTGGGCGGGGATTGAAAAAAGTAATAACGCGCCTTCCAGTGAAAATCAGTCCAAAGTTTCGGGGGATGGAGGCAGCACCAAGAACGCAGATTCAGACCCCTCGGAGAGCACAGAACAGGGAAAAAACGGGGACTTATCAGGGACAGGCACTCCCCAAGCCGCTGCACCCGCAGCGGCGGATACCCCTAAACAGACTGACCATCGCAACCTAACGGAAGTTTCGCCTAATAAGAAGCAAACTGCACCCTCGCGCCCGCTGGCTTCGCTGTTCATCGCGGCTCTCGACCAGCTACGCGCCGTGGAGGTAACTGCACAAGACTTTTCCCAGGCAGTCACGGCTTTGCCTGCGCATTTGCGGATTCGCTTTGCGCTTCGGATAGGGAAAGAACAGATATATTCTCGCGACCTTGAAAAACTGCAAAAGCGTTACGGAAAGAAAGGACGGGCCGCCCGCAAGCAAGTAATCCGGGAAGCGCTTTCGCAAGTCAGCAAATCCGAAAGCGGAAAGAAAAACCCGGAACGTTGCAAGCCGACCTCGGGCAGCGGCGAAGCTAATAAAGCCGACGAACAGCGTTTCCCGGAAACAGATTTTTCTCCTTCCTGGCCGCAAATACGTGGGAAAGCGGCAGTTCTACCTGCGCAAACAACCACTAATGCTGGCGGGGTACCTGGAGAAGCCTTCCCGGGCTTACTACCACAGCGCCTGCCGCGGCCTTTCGGATTATCACTACTGTCTGGCCCACAAAAAAACCGCTACGAAAACCCGCGTTCCACCCATAAAAACAGCACAAACAGCAATCAGCAGAATCCAAGCTCCCCCGTTTTCCCGGTACGAGTAGCCCGCTTTGAAAACTTGCAGCCAGCTCAACGTTCCCACCACTTTGGGGTTACCTACCTGCTATGCTCCCAGCTTTACCTGCCTCCTGCCCGGATTTCTACCCGCTGGCCAGCGCATTTAGCGTTAAACCTGGCGGCACTGCCCTACGAAAAAGCGAATCTGCTTTCAGAGCTACAGCTGGTTGCCACCTGGCGTTGCCTGGAACAAGCAAAAGTAGATACCTGGACAGTTAGAGATTCTTCGACCCTGCGGCAGCTGGCTGCAGATTTCCGTGACCGTTTCGAGGACGAGGTATACGCCCTCGCCGGAAAAATTGGAGAAGTTGGTGCCAGCTATCGAGAAGTGGCAGCCGCCCTATCTGAGCATTTCCCGCTCAGCGCTTTAGGCGAAGTCACCCAGGTGCGCTCTCAGCTACCGCAGCTAATCTACCCGGGGTTCCTGTGGGATTTATGCGAGGGAACCGCAGATTTAGGGCGTTACCTGCAGGCGATAGCTACCCGCCTACAAAAGGCAAGCCAGGGGCAAAACAGCGCGATTCACCAGGAAGAACAGGCTTTAGCTATCTGGGAAGGCGCGCGCGAAAATCTAGCAAACCGAGATAATCTAGCCGCAGATCCTGCTGCGGTAGCGTCCTTAATCCACGGGCGCTGGCTGTTAGAAGAACTGCGGGTTTCGCTATTTGCCCAACCCTTAGGTACGCGGGAGCGGGTTTCCCTGCCGCGCCTAAGCAAGCTCCTAAAACAGGCGCAAGTCTAAGCTGTTTCCCTTAGAGCAATAGCAAAATAGTGGCTGCTACCAGGGTGATTAGGGCGCCGGCCCCCAGCCCGATCGCCACTCCCCCTACGATTTCTTTCGCTGCGCTCCGGCGGGGAGCAGGCGCACCCTGACGGGGGGATGACTTCGGCAGGTTCTCGGCAAAACCGGGAATGTTCTCCCAAGCCCCTAAAGTTTGCTCGTTTGCGGACTCCTCCTGCTCCCGCGGCGGCGAGAATCCCCCGGGGGAGCCAGCTCCGGCCCCGATAGCCTCCTCAGTATTATCCATAATTGCTGGCGGTAAAGTTACCGGATGCCAGGCGGGAGCCACCAGTTCCACCTGCCCGCGAGCGGTCTGCCCCGACTGGGTTTCGTCCTCATTATGGGCGGGAATAATCGGTTTTACCGATGCCAAGGAAGTCTTAGCATCTGCTGGGGAAACCTTCACCACATCCTCTAACGGTTGCGGCCGTGGGGGCTCCTTTAATACCGGCAGAGCCTCCAGGGGGCGCACCTGGTCAACTACTGACTTTAAGAGGGCGTGGGTCTGGACAGCACTAGGGCGCACCGAAGTCTCTTTCGCCAGCATTTGGGTCATCACATTCCACAAGGAACTGGGAATTCCCGGAAGTATTCCCGGCATATCGTAGAACTGATGGTTTAAGACTTCCCCCACTGTCCCTCTAAAGGGAGTGACTCCGCAGAGTAACTCGTAAAGAATCACCCCCAGGGAATAAATATCAGTTTTGGAACTTACCCCTTTGCCTTCAATCATCTCCGGCGCCATATAGTAAGGGGTTCCCGAACGCTTCGTAGTCTGGATTTCGTAACGAGGATCAATCCATCTGGCCAAACCAAAATCCGCGATTTTGGGCACCAGGTAGCCCCCTTGTCGTTTCAATAAAATATTCGAGGGCTTCAAGTCCCGATGCACAATCCCCGCGTGATGAATCGGGGAAAGACCAGCGGCAATCCCCATGCAATAGTAGACAGCATCTAAGGGCAGCAGCGTGCCCTGCTTTTTCAGTAGCACCCCCAAATCCCCGCCATCGGTATATTCCATAATGATCGCCATATATTCCGGGGTTTGGATCAGGTCATAAACCTCCACAATGTTTTGATGCCGCACCCCGGTAACCAGATCTTTTTCCATGCGAAAACGCTGCGCGATGCCCGGCTTAATTGCTAGCTTAGAACGCAAAATTTTTGCGGCGTAAATATTTCCTCGGGGATCGGCAACCTTCCATACTTCGCCCATGGTGCCCGACCCTAAGGCTTTTAACAGCCGATACCCAGCTATAACTGTAGAGCCTTGGGGGTCAGACCGTATGACCGGGTTCTGCGGATTCTCGGCAGCAGGGAAGGGTTGTCCGGCATGGGCGTGTGCCGGCTGATAATTATCCATACGTTCCCTGCAACTTGGTCGATAATCTTTCAGCATCCAGTTTAAAGCTTCAAAAAGAGAAATCCTCTCTCCCCTAGCTCCTACTTTTAATGATCCTTACAGATTTTTTGGAGTTCGCGCAGGTATGCCCGGTGGTGTCGGGGAGCCCCTCCCCGGTATGTCCAGGTGAAAATATTTTCTACCCGGAAATCGCGCGAACATTTAGAACAGGCCAAAACCCGGGTGGGGGTACGGAAACGTTCAATACGGTGGCCGGCTTTACACACCCCGATCCAGGGAGCCGGGAGTGAGGGCGCGTCCGGGGCTACTGTACGTTCAGCGCGCCCTCCTAAAGACTTAACTGCCTGTTGCCACCGCTTACCATGCCCGGCCTGCGGTCCCACTTGCGCGTGAGCGACCTCGTGTAAAACCACCTCCCACGCGGCATCCGAATCGTAGAGTGGCAACAAATAACGGGAAAAACTAATCCGTTTATCTGCAAAATGGCAGGCGCCGGCACGGCGGCGCGCATGATCCAGGCCAACTTCCCAGTCCTGCAAGCCGCAGGCGTCCAGGGTGCGCCGCGCTAACGCTAATACCTCTTCCAAGCTGTCTACTTTCACGAGCAGCCCTGCCACTCCGCCTAGCGGGGATGGTAACTAGCGATTGCGCCTAGTGTCCTAGCCCTTCCGCAGTCACCGGAGGCAGGGTCGACCAAGGGAAATTAATCCATTTGTCGGTGTGCTTTAGCACGTAGTCCGGGGTAATAATCGACCGCGACTTTACATAGATACAGGCACATTTAGCTTCTGAAACCGCTACCCGCTCACCTTCTTGTCCCGAAGGAATCCCGCGTTCGCGAATCAGCCGCATGACTAACTCTAAAGTTTTTCCCGAATCGGCAACGTCATCGACTACCAGCACTCGTTTACCGGACAGAGCCGAGACGTCCATTAGCGGCGGAATCAGCACTGGCTCAGGCAGAGTTTCCTCTATATCGGTATAGAACTCTACATTCATGGTGCCGATTGCTTTTAGTCCTAACGCGTAAGACAAAGCACCCGCCGGTAATAACCCCCCGCGAGCCACCGCCACTACTAACTCGGGCATCCACCCGGAATCTACAATATTTTGCGCGATTTGTCGGGTCGCATCTCCGAATCCTTGCCAGGTGAGCACTTCCCGATCTTGTGTATCTGCCATAAAACTAGCCTAGCTATCTTCAGCCAACTTTTTGAAACTGCGAGCGGATATTTTTCTCAAATTATTCCTTTCTAGCTATTTACCTGGGAAAACACTTCCCCCGTGTTCCTCGTAATATTATCTATTTAAATTAAGGTCTCCCCCTTTTGCTTTCTTTGCACTAAGCTGAGTAGCCGTGCGCTTTTTAAATGGAATGTCGGCACCTTATGAGCTGACCTATGACGATGTTTTTATGGTTCCCTCGCGTTCGGGAATAGCTTCCCGCTTCGACGTGGATCTATCTTCCGACGACGGCAGTGGCACTACGGTGCCGATTATCGTCGCAAATATGACGGCAGTTGCCGGTAAACGTATGGCGGAAACAGTTTCTCGCCGCGGCGGTCTAGTAACTCTGCCTCAAGATGTTCCCGGTGACATCATCGCTAAGACTGTAGCTGAGGTGAAAGCCTGCCACACGGTCTATGACACTCCGGTAGTGCTCGGTCCTCACGACACGGTAGCAGCGGCCCTGTCCTTGATTTCTAAGCGCTCCCACCGCGCGGTGCTAGTCGTAGATGAAGAAAACCGCCCGATCGGAGTGGTCCCCGAGTCGGCGCTGGCGGGAGTAGATCACTTTGCGCAGCTACATACCGTGATGGACACCCGCACCTTACTTTTGCCGGAGGGGATCGGCCCCGAGGACGCTTACCGCCAGCTTGCGGAAGAACACCTGGGGCTCGGCGCCGTAGTTGATACTGACGGACGCCTAGTCGGGGTAATGACCGCGCCGGGTGCCGTGCGTTCCTCCATCTACACCCCCAACACCGATAAAGATGGCAAACTGCGGGTAGCTGCGGCGATCGGCATTAACGGTGACGTGGCCGGACGCGCCTGCCAACTGGTAGAAGCGGGCGTAGATGTCTTAGTGGTCGATACTGCCCACGGCTATCAAGATAAAACCATCCAGGCTTTAGAGGCAGTACGAGCCACCGGAGTGGAAGTACCAATCGTGGCAGGAAACGTGGTCACCGCGGACGCAGTCTCCGAACTGGCTGCTGCCGGCGCCGATATTTTGAAAGTCGGCATTGGTCCAGGCGCCATGTGTACTACCCGGATGGCGACTGGCGTAGGCCGCCCCCAATTTTCGGCAGTACTCGAATGTTCTCGCCGCGCCCACGAACTAGGGAAGCATGTTTGGGCTGACGGCGGCGTACGTCATCCGCGGGACGTGGCCTTAGCATTGGCAGCCGGAGCCTCTAACGTGATGGTCGGTTCCTGGTTCGCTGGTACTCACGAATCTCCGGGCGATATTGTGCGCGACGGGAATGGACGCCCCTACAAAGAAAACTTTGGGATGGCCTCACGCCGGGCAGTTCGTAACCGTAATGCCACCTCCCGCGGCTTTGAACGCGCCCGTAAAGAACTATTCGAAGAGGGGATCTCTACCTCGCGGATGTATCTGGATCCTGCCCGTCCCGGGGTAGAGAACTTGATCGACCAGATTCTGGCGGGGGTGCGTTCCTCCTTCACCTATGCGGGCGCCACTAACCAGGCTGAATTCCGGGAAAAAGCAATCGTCGGGATTCAAAGCGCCGCCGGATATAAAGAGGGCGCCCCCGTAGAAAGCTCCTGGTAAACCTGCGTCAATATGACAAGGGCACACCACCAAAATGGTTAACGAAAGGAATCCCATTGACCCGGGTACTGTTCGTATGCACCGGTAACATTTGCCGTTCAGTCATGGCACAGGCAGTTGCCTCCCAAAAGGCTGAAGAAGAAACCCGCGATAACCTGGTTTTTGATTCGGTGGGAGTCTCTGACGAAGAACACGGTAACCCTCCAGACTACCGCGCGGTACATATCCTAGAAGATCACGGTTGGCTGGTTCCCGATCACTATGCCCGTCAGATCAGTCGCCGTGATTTCGAAGATTTTGATCTACTACTCGCCATGACCAGTGGTCATCAGCGCGCCCTCACCCGCCTAGCACAGCGTTGGGGAGCCGATGAGAGCAAAATTCGTCTCTACCGCGAATTCGATCCCGAAGCCAGCCCGGACGATATGGAGGTTCCCGATCCTTGGTATGGCGGGGATCGCGAATTCGCCGACACCTTGGAAGTAATCGAGCGGGTAACTCCGGTACTCCTAGAAGTCCTCTCCGAGATCTCCTGACCCTTCTCGCTGAATGCCCTCAACCTCGATATTTTCTTTTACGTAGCTAGAGGTGGCCGGCGCGGGGGCTAGGGTCGACCCGATACCAGAGGAAAGCTAATCACGCGCACATGGGCATCAGTTTGCTTAGTTTTGGGTTTTAGCGCTTAAAATCGAGGAAACGAAAAGCGATCGATAAGGGAACGCCCATGCCAAATAAACCAGTCGAGGTTGAGGACATTATCAATAAGCATTCGGGGGGATTGCAACGCAACCTCTCGAATCGGCATATCCAGTTAATCGCGATTGGCGGAGCCATCGGTACCGGCCTGTTTATGGGATCCGGACGCACGATTCACTTGGCGGGTCCTTCAGTACTGTTGGTTTACACCATTATCGGGGCAGTGTTATTCCTGGTTATGCGATGCATGGGGGAACTACTGGTTTCCGATCATAAGTATGGCACCTTCGCCGATTTCATTACCGACCTGTTGGGGCCAGGCGCTGGCTTCGTAGTGGGATGGACGTATTGGCTGTGTTGGATAGTTACCGGCACCGCCGAGGTGATCGCGATTGCCGGTTATTTCAATTTTTGGTGGCCAGATCTGCCGCGTTGGATTCCCGCGATTGCTACCGTGGCACTATTATTTTTCCTTAACGCCCTCACGGTAAAGGCTTTTGGGGAAACCGAGTTTTGGTTCTCGATGATAAAAATCGTCGCGATTATTGCCCTGATCTGTTGCGGAACCGTAATGGTGATTATCGGGTTTACTGCTCCCGATGGCCAGCACGCCACCATCACTAATCTGTGGTCGCGCCCGGGCGTTACTGGTTCCGGGTTCTTCCCGAATGGTTTTTCCGGATTCCTAGGCGGATTCCAACTGGCAATCTTTAGTTTCGTAGGGATTGAGCTGGTTGGTACTACGGCCGCAGAAACCAAAGATCCCGAGAAATCGCTCCCCAAAGCCATTAATTCGATTCCGTTGCGGGTGTTGTTGTTCTATGTTTTGGCGTTAGCAGCGATCATGTCGGTGACTCCTTGGGATTCTCTCGACCCCGAATCTTCCCCCTTCGTTGGACTGTTCTCTCTCGTAGGACTCGTCTTTGCGGCTTCACTAGTGAACCTGGTGGTAATGACTTCGGCCGCCTCTTCGTGTAACTCGGGAGTTTATTCCACCTCCCGGATGATGTACGCCATGGCGCTGCGCAGTGACGCCCCGAAGATCTTCCGGAAGCTTTCCCGTCGCTCCGTACCCTTAAACGCGCTGATTGTTACCTGTCTATTCTTGCTTACCTCCATTGCTCTGATGGCAGTAGGCGGCACGGTAATGGAAGCGTTTACCCTGGTAACTTCGGTGGCCTCGGTGCTATTCATGTTCGTATGGGTCATGATCGTGGCCTCCTACGTAGAGTTTCGCCGGCGCCTGCCCCAAAAGCATGAAGAA
This sequence comes from Varibaculum cambriense DSM 15806, assembly GCF_000420065.1. GTDB lineage: Bacteria > Actinomycetota > Actinomycetes > Actinomycetales > Actinomycetaceae > Varibaculum > Varibaculum cambriense. The sequence continues at coordinate 448,773 of NZ_ATUF01000002.1, forward strand.
TCAATATTTGCCATGCCCGGTGGATATTTTTCTATCGCAGTAATCAGTGTCTTTATTGTGGCGATGGTATTCGTCCTCGCCCTCGATCCCGCAACGCGGTTCGCCATGTTGGCCAGCCTGCTTTGGATTGCTATCACCGCTGGGTTATCGTTCCTGGCGAGCCGCAATCCCCACAACGCGAAAATCCGCGCCGAGTTTGCGGACCGTCGCCGCCGGGAACTAGCAGCCGCCCAGGAGTACCAAGCCAAATAACCCGCCCGCAGATTTTAGATCCTCCCGGTTGCAGTTCCCGCGCGGAGCCTAGGTTTTTCCTCCCGCCCAAGAATTCGGAAAACGTAGCGGCGTTTTCCGAATTCTTATGCCCACCGCACCCACTCGGATAAAACCTAGCCCCCGCGCTCGCTGGTATCGCACATGTAAACATCTGAGCGGGAACGCGGATCCCGCAAGGTACGCAATGAGCGTGCAGGGGCGGATTTATGCCGCAGGGTAGGCTGCGGCATAAATCCGTGAAAATGCCAGAGCATTTTCCGGATTTCGGGGCGCGAGGCAAAATCCGCCCCTGTACGCGGACTAATACAGCAGGAATTAGGCGGAGCGGGCTTTTAGGTGGCGATAGCGGCAAAGCGCCGCGAAAATATCTTGGAGGCGGGGGGCGGCCAGGAACGCCGGGTAGCGTCCGGCGGCGAAAGCCTGCCAGCTAGAGGACGCGAACTCGGTCGCGAAACGGGCGCAAGCATCTGCAATAGTTTCTTTACCGGTGGCGTCAGTGACCAAAGTACGAATCGCGTAAGCAATCGCTTCTGCTTGCCCGGGATCAACTACTTGGGCAAGGGCGGAAATATCGATTTCTTCACGGTTCAAGCGCAATGTGGCGGTGCCTTCGGCGCGAGTTTTTTCGCGCCGTCCTGCAGGCGGAGGCGGGCAAGATAGCAGGAGGCGTTTGTGTACTGCCTCTTGCGGACAGGGAGCCGCCGCGTTATCCGTGCTGCTGGCTGCAACCTCTCCCCTGCTTACTTCCCGCGCCCTCGCGGTGGCATCGTAGGGAAGATAATTTTCTAGCAGTAGCACCTGGTCGGCTAAATCCAGGAAATCTCCCGAGCCTCCCATCACCATAATGGTGGATACTCCCAGTTCCTCCCGGATGCCCCCTACCCGGTCGATTAAGGGAATAATCGGCTCGCTGCGCACCAGTTGTCGCATCCGGCTATCTCGCAACAAAAGGTTGGTGGCCGAGGTATCTTCATCAATCAGCAGAGCCCGCGAGCCGCACTCTATGGCTTCAGTAATTGCCGCTGCTTGTGAGGTTGATCCGGAAGCATTTTCGGTAAAGAACTGCCGCGTGTCACTTCCCCCTGGAAGAGAGCCGATAAATAAAGAAATATCGGTGCCAGTTATTGCGCGTCCGTCCTCAGCCCGTACTTTTATTGCATCGGGCAAAGTAGCTACCAGTTCCCGGCCATCCCCCGGAATATGGGGATACACCGCACGCTCTAACGCTTCTAGCAGCGTGGATTTGCCGTGATATCCGCCCCCTACAATCACGGTGATTCCTTTAGGGATCGCCATTCCCGAGATTTTCCCGCTATAGGGCAGCTCTACGCTTTGCACTAAGGGCGAGGGCGCGTCCTCACCTAACACCGTAGGTAGGTGGAAAGGCACCGCATTTTTCATCGGTAAATCGCTAATTCCGGAAGCCCTGGCCAGCAGTGCCCCATCCGCCACGAAGGCCACCCAGCCGCGCTCGCTAAGCATCTTTTGCAGTGCCGCATGATCTTTAAGCGTGTGAATATGGCGAGTAAGGTCGGCTAAATCCGGGCCGTCGTCCTCACCAAAACATACGGTTTTATAGACTAACTCGCACAGGTCGTAGTCCAAGAAGCGGGCAAAATTACGCCCTAAAATCCGTCGGCCTGCTGCCGGGAATGGTACCTGGACGCGCAGTTCCAGCCCGTCTTCACTCAGGGTTACCGAGGAGCGCGCTAAGATTTCTTGCCCCACCGGCGCTATTCGCAGTTGCGCCTCAGATTTCCCACCTGAACGCCGCGTCCCGAAAATTTTGCGGGCTCGCCGCGCCAAAAAATCACCGGTAGCTATCCGTGCCAACTTGTCAGTGGCAATCTCGGCGGGGATCTGCACAGTATCCAGCGGAACCAGCACTCGGCAGGCGGAAGGTGGGGCAAAGGGGTCGGACTGCACCCGGTCGATAGCGAAAGTAAAGTCCCCAAAACTCCATTGACCGACTAGTTGTTTATAGCCGCCATAGGAGCGGCCATCGAGTGATTTTGTTTTCCGAATTAGCTCATCTGCATCCCGCATAGTTCCCTATTCTATGACGCACGCTGACTCGCCTTGTAGACTAGCTAAGTACCATGAGGCATTTTCCGAGCGCCACTAGACGGCTGCACGGGTATTTCTGAGGATGGAAGGAATTTTTCGTGACTGACAAGCTGAAACTGGTTGACACAATCCAGGCAATCAACTGGAACGATATCCAGGACGATAAAGATCAGGAAGTTTGGGATCGGCTCACCGGGAACTTCTGGTTGCCAGAAAAGATTCCGCTGTCGAATGATCTACCTTCTTGGAAAACCCTGAAACCAGAAGAACAGGTGATGACTAACCGAGTATTTACCGGCCTGACCTTACTGGATACCTTGCAGGGCACGGTGGGCGCAGTTTCCCTGATTCCGGATGCCCGCACCCCGCATGAAGAGGCGGTTTACACCAATATCGCCTTTATGGAGAGCGTGCACGCGAAATCATATTCCTCGATTTTCTCTACCCTGCTGTCCACCACCGAGATCAATGAGTCTTTCCGCTGGAGTGAAGAAAACGATAACTTACAGCGCAAGGCGCATATCATCATGAACTACTATCAAGGTGATGATCCGGAAAAACGCAAAGTGGCCTCTACCCTGCTAGAGTCTTTCCTGTTCTATTCCGGGTTCTACGCCCCCATGTACTGGTCGGCACATGCCAAGCTAACTAACACCGCGGATTTGATTCGCCTGATTATTCGAGATGAAGCGGTGCATGGCTATTACATTGGCTATAAATACCAGTTGGCGGTCAACGAGTCCTCGCCGGAACGTCAACAAGAACTCAAGGATTACACCTTTGACCTGTTGACAGAACTCTACGACAACGAAGAATCCTATACCGAAGATCTGTATGACCCCCTGGGACTGACCGAGGATGTAAAGAAGTTCTTGCGTTACAACGCCAATAAAGCCCTGATGAACCTGGGGTACGAGGCACTATTCCCGGCGGATTCTACCGATGTGAATCCCGCGATTTTGGCGGCGCTGTCGCCTTCGGCGGATGAAAACCATGACTTCTTCTCCGGTTCCGGATCTTCCTACGTAATAGGCGAGATTGTCGATACCGAGGATGATGACTGGGACTTCTAGATACTTAAGGACGCAGCTGCGCTAAAGGAAAACTAACAGCTGCTGGTGGGGAAAAATAAATTTTCTTCCCCACCAGCAGCTGTTTGTATGTTATTAAACTCTTAACACCCTAGCGCCCATTGGAGTAGCCGAGCATCCCTAGAGCATACAGGATACGCAGCCTTCGACCTCGGTTCCCTGCAGGGCGTGCTGACGCAGACGCATATAATAAAGGGTCTTGATCCCCTTGCGCCAAGCGTAAATATAGTTCTTGTTTACCTCGCGAGTAGTGACCGTGTCCGGGTAGAACAGCGTCAAGCTGAGTCCCTGATCGACATGCTGGGTGGCCACCGCATAGGTGTCGATAATCTTTTCCGGTCCAATCTCGTAGGCATCCTGGTAATACTCCAGGTTGTCGTTATCCATATAGGGAGCCGGGTAGTAAACCCGCCCGATCTTGCCCTCTTTCCGAATCTCAATCTTGGCCACGATTGGGTGGATGGAGGAGGTGGAGTTATTGATATAGGAAATCGACCCGGTTGGGGGCACCGCCTGCAGATTCTGGTGATACATTCCGTATTCCCGGACTTTTTCGGCCAGCTTCTTCCAATCCTCGTTGGTAGGCACCTTGATTGACGATTTTTCTAGCAGCTCCCGGCACTTTTCAGTCTGGGGAGTCCAATCGCCGTTAATGTATTTCTCGAAATACTGCCCAGAGTAGTACTGGGAATCTTCGAAGCCTTCGAAGCGTTCCCCACGCTCTTTCGCAATCTTGCACGAGGCTTTAATCGCTTCGAACGCCACGGTCATGAAATACATATTGGTGAAATCCAAGGCTTCTTCACTGCCATAGAAAACCTTTTCCCGCGCCAGGTAGCCGTGCAGGTTCATTTGCCCGAGTCCAATAGCGTGGCTCATGCTATTGCCGCGCTCGATCGAAGGCACTGCCCGAATATTTGACAAGTCAGATACGCTGGTCAAGCCGCGGATCGCGGTCTCGATGGTGGCAGAAAAGTCTGGAGAGTCCATAGTCTTGGCAATATTTAGCGAAGCTAGGTTACAGGAAATATCTTTACCCACCTGCTCATAGGTGAGGTCTTCGTTGAACTCGCTCTTTTCCGAGACCTGCAAGATCTCTGAACACAGGTTGGACATGGAGATACGTCCCTTAATCGGGTTAGCCCGGTTGACGGTGTCCTCGTAAACAATATAGGGATAGCCGGATTCGAACTGGATCTCCGCCAGGGTCTGGAAGAAACGGCGCGCGTCAATCTTCTTTTTGCGGATCCGCCCGTCCTCTACCATTTCCCGATAATGTTCGGTGATGGAAATATCGCTCATCGGTTTCCCGTAGACCCGCTCTATATCGTAAGGGCTAAACAGGTACATGGGTTCCTTATTGCGTGCCAGGTGGAAAGTAATATCCGGGATTACTACCCCCAGGGACAGAGACTTAATCCGGATTTTCTCATCCGCATTTTCCCGCTTGGTATCCAAGAATTCCATAATGTCGGGGTGGTGAGCATTGAGATAGACCGCTCCGGCGCCTTGCCGCGCCCCCAACTGATTGGCGTAAGAGAAGGAATCCTCAAGCAGTTTCATTACCGGAACTACCCCGGAGGACTGATTCTCGATTTTCTTAATCGGGGCGCCCGCTTCCCGCAGGTTAGTAAGCGAGAGGGCTACCCCTCCTCCGCGTTTAGAAAGCTGCAGGGCAGAGTTGATACCCCGCGCGATGGATTCCATATTGTCCTCAATGCGCAGCAGGAAGCAGGAAACCAGTTCCCCGCGCGCTTTCTTGCCGGCATTTAAGAAAGTGGGGGTAGCCGGCTGGAAACGACCAGTCATGATCTCGTCTACCAGACGCTTGGCCAGTTCTTCATCCCCACGCGCCAGGTAGAGCGCCACCATACATACCCGATCCTCGAAGCGTTCCAGGTAGCGTTTACCGTCGAAAGTTTTCAAAGTATAGGAGGTGTAATACTTGAATGCCCCCAAGAAAGTGGGGAAACGGAACTTATAGGCATAAGCCTGTTTAAATAGATCCTTAATGAACTGGAACTGGTATTGCTCTACCACCTCCTGTTCGTAATAACCCTCGCTTACCAGGTACTTCATCTTTTCTTCCAGGTCGTGGAAGAACACCGTGTTCTGGTTTACGTGCTGCAGGAAGTACTGGCGGGCTGCCTCTTTATCTGCCCAAAATTGGATTTTTCCCTCTTTGTCATACAGGTTCAGTTCCGCATTTAAAGCGTGATAGTCCAGCTCGGGAGCGGGCGCGGTTTCTACTCCGGTGTCAGTTAGATTTTCTGCCAAAACTCACTCAGTCCTTTACGGCATATCTCAACGTCCTGGGAGGTTCCCAAGAGTTCGTACTTGTACATAAACGGGATTTTCAGTTTTTGGGCGAGAATATCGCCGGCAATGCAATACGCTTTGCCAAAGTTAGTGTTTCCGCTGGCGATAACCCCTACGCAGTGCTCGCGGTTGCTCTTTTCGTTTAAGAACTTGATTACTTGCTTGGGCACGGCCCCTTTGATGTTGCCGCCCCCATAGGTAGGCACCACAATCACATAGGGTTCGTTTACATAGAGGAATTCATCGCGAGGACGCAGGGGAATCCTTTTACTGCGAAAACCTAGTTTCTCTACAAAACGCTTAGTGTTACCCGTTGCGGAAGAAAAGTAGACTAGCAGAGGTTCCGTATCGCTCACCTTTGACCTGCCTTACTGTTTTCGCTTCTCGCTAATACCTGCTCTGGGATGCACTATTTTTCTGTTGGTTCCGCAATACCGCACCCCTGGGAGGCGACAGGTATCCGAAATATATTTTAATAGTTTTTGGAGGATGCGCCCGCCTTAGGCAGTAGCCACCGCCCGCGCGGCGACCGCTGTCCCCTTGATCTTATCGGGACGGAATCCGCTCCAAGAATCGGTATCAGTTACCACTACCGGAGCCTGCACGAATCCTAAAGATTTTACGTGTTCCAGAGCGTCCGGATCTTGGCTCATATCAACTTCCGCGTAAGCAATTCCTTGCTTTTTGAGGGCGCGCTTGGTCGCATCACACTGTACGCAACGAGGCTTAGAGTAAACGGTGATCGACATGTTTCTGCGCTCCTTAAATCGGCTTTCTTCGTCTGCGCTATTCAAAGAATAACATCAGTGTAGTTTTTATGCCGCCACATTTTGGCGATGAACTAAACACTACACCTAGTAGTGACTTAACACCAGTACCCCAAGATAGTGTGTTTGGGGATAACCGGTGGAAAGAGGGCATTTTTCTGGGGATACCCCGGATACGAAACCTCTTTCGAGGCTGACCGCCCCGCGTCTGCCTGGCTTTTGAGTAAAACCCATACCCGAGATTATTGGTGAGCGGTTCCACCAAAAATTGTGGATAAACTTTTCCCGGCGTGTCACAGGTGTCCGCGCACAGGGGCCGATTCTGCCTAGCGCCCACTGGTAAGCGCGGGGGAAAAGTTTGCCCCAGACCCGCAACGACGGCAAGCTAGCCCCCGCACACGAATGGTTGCAGATAAGATGGTATCCAGAACAGCTACTACTAAGGAGCAGGCGATGAGTGAGCGCATGAACGTGGAATCTTTCAACCTAGATCACACGAAAGTGGCCGCTCCCTTTGTGCGGGTGGCCGATCGCAAACAGTTACCGGGCGGCGACGAACTGGTCAAATACGATGTGCGCTTTTGCCAACCAAACCAGGAACATTTGGAAATGTACACCGTGCACTCGATTGAGCATCTCACCGCGGAACTGATGCGCAACCATACCGATAAGTTGATTGATTTTTCACCGATGGGATGCCAAACCGGATTTTACGCCCTGATGTTAGGGGTAGAACCAGACGAGTTCACTCAGCTATTGGCGCTAACTTTTGAGGATATTCAACGCGCTGACCAGGTCCCCGCAGCAAATGAACGCCAATGCGGATGGGGCGCGAACCATAGCCTTAAAGGAGCGCAGCAGGCTACCGCGCGTTTCTTAGCGGCTCGCGATAGCTGGAATCAGATCTACGCTTAGGGGATAAATAGGTTATGAGCAGCTACGAGACTGTTATTATCTGCGCGGAACTTACCGAGCTAGCTCCTTTGGTGAACCGTTCTTGGTTGCAAGAATGTCTTTCTCACCGCTTCTCAGACTCCTACCAACCATCTAACCCCAAAAAAGTACTTCCGACCCCGGTTAGGGAAGTCTCAGGACTATGTTTTTACCCCCTGGATTTACCGGAGATTCCCGGAGAAGTCCTCGGGGTACAAAGCGGGGTGGGAATGGTTAATGCTGCCCGCACCACTGCGATCGCGATTGAGGTATTAGGGGCACACCAAGTGCTATATTCAGGCACCGCTGGGGGTTTAGCCAAAGACAGCCAAGTCGGGGAAATTATTTTCGGTGACAACTACGTGTTTCACAGCGCAGACGCTACCGCTTTTGGTTATCAGCGCGGGCAGCTCCCAGGCATGCCAGCCCACTATGCAGGTAATGAAAGATTACTGTCGAGCGCCCGTAGCCTCTTAACCGATCCTGGCGAGGATCCTTCACCCCGGGAAACCGCTGCCTCCCGATTTAAAAATCCAGTTTTTGCGGCAGAGACGGAACTTGCCGACGCTTTAGAGGAGATCCCGGTACGCTGCGGTACCATCGCCACCGGGGATTCTTTTATTACTGAAGCCAATGTTAGTGCAGTACGTTCAGCCTTTCCTACGGCTCTAGCTGCAGAAATGGAATCAGCAGCCGCAGCCCAAGTAGCATTTTTATCCCAGGTTCCCTTCTTGGCAGTGCGCTGCGTTTCCGACCTTTGCTCCCCGGAAGGTCAAGACGTATATCACGGTAACGCTGCTGTTTGCGGGGCGCTCTCCGCGGCAGCCACGATCTGCCTACTTGAGTCCTGCTAGATCTAGTCACGCCGCCAGCAATATCACATTGTGACACAGATATCGGCCACTTTTGCGCCTGATCAAGACTGTCCTCTAATCGGCGCGGTATGATTTCCATGTAATCTTATTTGCAGTGGGAGAACATTCATGGCCTCGTCGCGTCCTCGTAATTTGAAAGTAATCATTGGGCTAATAGTAGGGGTCGCAGTATTGTGCTCGGCTATAGTGGTCGCTTACGCCGCAACCAGAGATTCGGGAACCCCGAACGCTTCCTCCACGACTTCTAAAACGACTCCCACGAAAACTAAGACCCCCAAAGCTACCCCCACCACCACTCCCACCCCTACTCGTCCTCCGGTGGATTGCACTAAGGAAAAGTGTGTGGCGTTAACTTTTGATGATGGCCCCGGTCCTGACACTCCGAAACTTTTGGATACTTTAAAGGCGGAAAATGTTCCCGCTACTTTCCTACTGGTGGGCAAAGCGGTTGTCACTTACCCGGATACGGTGGCACGAGAGTTCAAAGAGGGGCACTCCCTGGGTGTTCACACCTGGAACCATCCGCAGTTAACTAAGATTCCTGACGACAAAATAGTCAACGAAATAACCAGCACGGCAGACGCGATCAAGAAAGCTGCCCCGGATGCGAAACTTACTTTCACTCGCCCACCCTATGGGGCTTTTAACCCCCGGGTAATTTCTGTCTTGAAATCCTTAAATCATGCTGCTCTAATCTGGGATGTTGACACTTTGGATTGGAAGCATCGTGACCCAAACGCGGTATTGTCTCAGGTTCAACAGCAAACTAAACCGGGGTCGATTATTTTGATGCACGATATTCACCCCACCAGCATTCAAGCAGTACCCGAGATCATTAAATATCTACGCTCTCAAGGGTTCACGATGGTGACAGTTCCCGAATTATTCGGAGGATCGCTTACTCCCGGCAAGATTTATTTTGATCAAAACATGGTTCGCGAGTAATCGCGACAGCTAGGTTTTTCTGACAGACTGTCCCCGAAATTCTTTATTTATTCCCGGAGGCTTAAGACTCCGGGCTGGTCATAGCATCTACTTCCGCATCGGGATGGGCCGCGACCAGATCGTGCAGCGAGGACGCGGAGGCAATCATTCGAGCCATTCCGTGGGTTCCCACTACCCCCGCAAGCGCGGTTCCTAACCCGATTTCGGCAAGAGCGTCGGCTTTTAGTCCCGGCCATCCGTGCAACTTCGTTTGCAGATCGGCAGGGATTTGCGCGAGCCCAATTCCGGCTGCAAATAATGCCCCTACTAAACCGGCAATAGCATCAGTTGCGCCTCCCAGCTGTACCGCGAGGGAGGTGGCGCGGCGGAGGGCGTCTTGTCCGCTAAGCGGCATCTCGGCATGCTCGATTTTCACAGCTTGCAAGATTCCTGCCACTGCCTGTAGGGCGGTAACTGCATAGGTGTTGTCACGCGGCGGTTTGAAGTAGGTTTCCTCGGCTTGTTGCAACCATTCCTGCCACTGTTCGCGGCGAGCTGTGGGTAGCAGCGCTATTCCCGCCCCCAGGTTGATCCGGTTGCCCCAAGTTTCTTCACCGGGAAGCGGATCAGTAACTGCCCGGCGGATCGCTTCCGTATAGATCACCGCTGCCTCACTGGCTAAAGGATCCACGTGAGTTAGTTCGGTCACCGCTCGCACTGATTCTGCTGTCCACTGGGGATCTTTTATCCGGGTGAGCCCCAAAATAGCGCAGCGGCTAAGCGGACCGGCTCCGGAAGTACGGCGGGTACGCAAATGAAAATAGGCGGCAGCGGAACGCATTTTTCGGGCGGGATTCATATTAGAAATATCGTTACTGGTGGTTTCTAGCACCACCCTGGTGGGTGCATCTATTTTACGACTTCCCCCGTGATACCAGGCTAAATAACGGGTAGCGACGGCATCCAAGCCTTCTTCTGTGGTCAGATCGATTCCGGTGACCGCTACTTCTGCTATACAGATTCCCAGCTGGGTGGCTTCTGACCATTCTCCCGGACTTAGACGTCCCGTTGCTCCCAGCATTCGGGGAATTCCCTCTAGAGGAGGAGTTTTGAATTCGTAGCCAACCCCTAGCGCGTTACCACAAGCTTGCCCCACGAGGACGCCACTAGCCCGATCTGCCATTATGGCTAGGGGTGCTTGTCCGCCGCGCCGGATCAAGTCCTTTTCTTGATCGGTGCGTTCTGGATTTTTATCACGCGCATCAGCCACCCTGTCAACTTTAATGCACCTACTAGTGGATAGGCGAGATTCCCCTGGCTATAACGCGTGGTTAGCGAAATAGCCAGGGGTTCAGGCTAGCTATCCTTGATAGCGGGCAGGCTTATTTGCGGCGAGCACGATAGGAAACTAGCAGTCCTCCACACCCGAGGGCGATTAGCGCCGCCGACAGCGGAGCTGAGGGACTGGCACCAGTGGCAGATAGTACCGTCTGCTCGCTTGAAGGCGGAGGCGGCGTAGAGGAGGTAGGCGGAGGCGGGGCTTGAGGCAGGGCATATTGTTCATCTGTTTCGGTTTCCGAACTTCTAAAAGCTTGCGTCCGCGAGTCCCCTTCATAGCTAGTGACAAACACATAAGTGTCTTTACATTTCAAGCGTTCCAGGCTGAGCGGTTTTCCGTCCTTATCTTTGTCCACAGTATAAGTTCCGTTCTTAGCCGGTAGCTCCACCCTAGCTAAGGGTTCTTTCCCCTGTGTATCTTGATCTTTAATGGGTTGAGGTAGACAGTAAAGGTCATTACGGACTACCGGTTCATCACCTTTCCATTTGCCGGTGCCCACAAAATCCGGGTGATCGTCGGGAAATCCTCTCAGTTCTACCTGATCGGTCAATATTTTGCCCTGTTTATCGGTTACTACTTTCGCCTGAGTTTTTACCCCCGGAGAAAACGGCAGTACCTGAGTTTCCTCTTCCTCAAAAAAATTGGGTACATAGTCTGCTTTTAAGTGGGTATCCTCCGGCTGTAAGTCCCGATGCGCAGCGGCTACGAAAGTATAGAAACCTGGTTGGTCTATCTTATAGGGATCAGTTTCGTTAGAGATAGTGACGCCGTTTTCTGCCTCTTCCGCATTTTTGGGAGTAGCGGGTAACTGCCAGGTTTTTATTGGCTGAGCCTCTGTTGGGATCTGTCCCGGGCCGCGCGCAGAGCTAAAAGGTCCGTAAAGCGACAAGTCGATCATCACGGTTTGCCAGGTTTCTTGTCCGGTAGTCTTCCCCCATTTTTCTTCGGCTTTCACCAAAATGGTGTCCGCTAGTTCCGCTCCTTGTTCTAGCGGTCTCATTTGCGATTGCGTCTGCGTTTTTACCGCAAAGAACTGTCGTGGCTCAACGCTCGTAGCTGCACTGGTGCTTATTTGCGAATTCGGGCCGGCGATCAGCAAATCCTGCCAACGGGTATGTTCCCAGATTTCGTAACTAACTGGCGGCAGCCCTAACACCTGCACCTGGGCACTCACTTTCCCGGGACCGGTTACCTCTATCGGGAGCTCTTTGGCGGTGCTCACCGAGGAAGTACTAAGGGTTTTGGGTTGACCTTTACTGGAAAAATGTGCCGGTCCCGTTAAGGTAACGCTTTCTTTGAGTCCGCTCATCGGGCGACCAGCTGCGCTTTGAGGCACTGGCAGGTACACGGTTCCTTGCGTGGATCCCGGGTTTACTTTTATTTCCGGGGCTGCCATCTGGTAGGGGCCGGCATAGGCGGCGGCTTGCTGCACAAGCTGGGCAGCCCGTTGCTTAATCTGAGCGGAACGGTTTTGCTCCGCAGTTAAACGCCCCGATAACGAATGAATCGCGTATACGGTAGCCCCCAGTTCCGGGTCTCCTTTATCGATAGCACCGCGAAGTTGTCCGGCTAGGTAAGCTACTCGGTATTCTTGCGCTGCCGGAAATACTACAGTCGTTCCTTTTACTTTATCTTTAACTTCAAAGGTCGCTCCGTTAGATCTATACTCTTGCCCCGCACCGATTACTCGGCGCCCCTGGTAGTTAATCCACTTGTTGCGCGGAGAGTTAATCTGCCGATCGGTGGCACAGACCGCCACTTTGCTACCATCGATAGATTTACGAGCATTTAACTCTAGTTTGGAGTTGCCATAGTTTTTCCAGGCCGCCCCAGGTCCGGCTGCTTGGGAAGTTCCTTGATCGGTAACAACCATAGCGGAGGTGATCATGGCGATCGCGGCAGCTAACCCGAGGAGGCTGAGACATTTTCGTCTCCGAGCACGCTGGCGACGTTGAGGACTAATCCTTGAGGACGAACCGGGGATCTGATTATTTCTTGCGGAAGTGTTACCACTGCTTTTTGCTGTTTTCATAGCCTCAGATTCCATCGTAGAAACCGACAAAACCAGATCCGAAAAATATTTTCAGGATATTTATTAGCGCCTTCCACTTGGGGACAAGCTGCGGAAACTATCCCCTACTTAAGCCGTTTTCCCCAGCGAAGACCAACCTATTTTTGTAAATTGGCTGGACAAACCGTCTAAAATACACTTTAATAACAATAGAAACATTTGCAACATTTACAACTTACTTAACAAGATGGTCCCAGTGGTTAGTAAGAAAAATATTTATAAAACAGCAGCGGGCATTCTCGCCCTATCATTAGCAGTACTTTCAGTTCCCCTTTCATCAGCGTTTGGCGAAACTGGCTTCCGGGCAGGAAACATTATTTCTGATGCCAACATGTACCAGTCGACCCCCTCCATGTCAGTGACGGAGATTCAAAATTTCTTGAATACTCAAGGAGCAGCATGCCGCGGAAATGGATGCCTGAAAAATATCCGCCTAAACACTAGATCTATTGATGCCGACAAATTCTGCAAAGGCAGTTACCAGGGCGTAAACAGTGAACCAGTTTCCCAAGTTATCTACAAAGTTTCCCAGGCTTGCCAGATTAGCCCCAAAGTTTTATTGGTGACCATCCAAAAGGAACAGTCCGGGATTACCAAGAACTTAACAGCTGCTAAGCAAAATAAACTCACCGGTTACGGATGCCCGGACGGCAGACCCTGCAGCGAGCAATATTACGGAGTACAAAACCAGATCTACCGGTCTGCACACCAGTTCCAGCGCTACCGTATCAAATCGACAAACTACAGCTTCCGCAGTGGAATAACCACCGACATCCAATTTTCTTACCAAGATGGATGCGGGTCTTCCAAAGTGAAACTGGAAAACCAGGCGACTGCATCGCTCTACAACTACACCCCCTACCAGCCTAATGAAGCTTTACTCTCAGGCAATTCTGATCTCTGCTCTTCGGACGGTAACTACAATTTCTTCAAGATTTATCAGCGCTGGTTCGGCGATCCGCGCAGCACAGTTTCCGCAACCATCCCGAGCAGCAAAGTTGCAGTTCCTGAAAGCGGATACACCGGCACTTCTAATAACACCAAAGCCCAAGCTACCAAGGAACAGGCCGCTAGCACCCCGCCAACCGGGAGCAACGCTCACGCCGCCCAAAAGGTAGGCATGGCGAGCTCTCAGTCCTCCCGCACTGCCACGACTGCAAACTCTAAGGCCGCTACCGCCCCTCAGTCGACCAGTAATTCCAAACCTGCGGACACTTCCCAGGCCGCGGCCGCTGAAAACGCCGCTTTGAAGGCCACTGAGCAAGAAAAAGCTAAGCAGGCAGCAAAGGCGGCAGCGGAAGCCTCTCAGCAGGCCGCCCAGGCTGCAGAAGCAAAGAAAGCCGCCGCCGTGACTGCGCAAGCGCGCGCTGTAGCCGCAGCCCAGGAAGAAAATTCAACCCAGCCGAATTCGGATTCCCAAACCGCTAAGCCTCAAAACGAAGCGCCGATCAAGCCCCAACCGACTACCGCCACCCCGGAAAAAACACTGCCAGCAAAGAAGGCTACAGAATCAGCGACGCCCAGCAATAGTCCGGCTTTGGCTAGCACCGGAACCATTGGCGGCTCGGTAACTATCCTGGCAATGGTCTTAGTGATAGCGGGCTGGAGGATTCGCAAGAACGTGATCGACAACCGCCCGATCCGCGTTAACTGCTAACGGACGCCAATACCTGCGCGATAATTTCTTGGGTCCGCCCCGGGCCGGTGGTCGCGCAGGTTTGCACTCCGGTACGCACCGCCGGATAGTCATTTCCATCCGGGTCAAGACGATCCCCCACAAATAGGACTTGGGCAGGTTCCAGTGCCGTTTGCGCAAGAAATTTCTCCACCCCATAGGCTTTGTCAATCCCGCGCATAGTAATATCCACGGAAGTGGATCCGCCAGAAAGTACCGTTAACTCTGGCAGGAGTTTCCCGGCACGAGCAGCTAACTTTGCGCGTTTAGCTCCACTGGGATCCCAAGCGTCTTTTTCTTGCTTCGCTGCTTGTTGCCCGAGGGCGGAATAGGTTAGTTGCGAACCGCGGTTTTCGATTATCTCTCCCACCGGATTTTCGCACCAGTAACCGAGGGAACGAGCGACATCCTCTATTACTTTCCGCGCTTTCTCCACCTGCTCTGGCGCCATTTTCAGCACATATTGTGCCTTCCAGTCCCCGCCTGCAAATAGATAGTAGCGAGTACCGCAGGTCGGCAGCAGATGTAACTGCTGCGGGCAGAAATCCTGTCCCGCTAAGGGGTCTAAAAGTTGCCGGGAGAATTGCCGGAAGGATCCCCCGCTGATAACTCCGGTCGGTAAAGCCCGGGTAAGACGCGCAAAAACCCTTGCCATCTCGGGCGGCATTGCCTGTTTCGAGGGCGCTAAAGTACCATCCAGGTCAAATATCATCGCCTTAATCGCGCCCACTTGTTGCCTTTCTGCCGTACTTACACAAGGTAGTCAAAAAGCCATTGTAAGGCTAAGACTAAAGCGGAACCGCATTTGCATGAGGCAGTTCAGCCGAGACACTTACTCTCAGTTAACCGGAACCGCGGATCGCTTCTCTAGGTATAGCTACAGCGCCGGCGCCGAAACGACTTAAAAATGGGATATCGCGACCATTTCACCTCCTTACACAGCCGTGTAATCGTTTTCACAAAGGCGATTTTAATCTATCATTTATCGCTCCTACCAGCAGTTTTGCTAAGTTTAAAAACCGCAAATCGCCAAAAGTTCTCATTTTTATTGTCCTGACATTGACTCCCCTCTCGGGAAGCTTCTATAGTAATCATGTAAACGTTTCCACGAGGGAAAAAGTTCAACCGAACTTTTCGAATCGACAGAACAGAAAGAGAGAAAATAAAAATGGCTACTTTGGTTGCTCCTTCGATTTCAATGTCTTCCACTCGGCTCGAGGTGCCGACGATGGTTGCCTACATCGCCCTCACCGCCTTGATGGTAGCGGGCGTAGCGATCACTTTGATTGGCGCATTCTCCGCTTACGCGGTCACCGCGATCCTGGGTGGGCTCCTGACCGCTGCTAGCGGATTTGGTTTAGCCTGGTCCAACATTTATTTCCAGCTCAAGGGAGAATAGGTTTACCCGGCATTTGCCTAAACCACGCGCGTCGCTGCCAGCGACGCCTAAAGTCTCGCTGAGCTAGAAAAAAATATAGCTGAATAAAACTCAGAAAGTCTAGGCGCTAAAGCACTAACAGTGGCAGGTGCCAAGATGGTCTGGACAGCCTCCTAAAGAAACTAGTCTCGGCAGGCTCTCTCAAGACTGTTACCTTTGCGGGGCGGATGGATTTCCATCCGCCCCGCTTTTCTAATTTCACGCCGAGGCTCGACAACCTCGGTTCTCTTTTAATTAGACATATTGGGTGTTACCTCGACATTTTTGGGCACTAGCTAGTCACGAATCTTAGGGCTATTGGCGGCAGGCACCCCAGAAATGTCTCCGCTAAGGGATAGAGACAAATAATGCTTATACCTAAAAAGGGCGGGCAGGTTCTTTTTTAGATAAGAACCTACCCGCCCAGTTACGGCAACTAGCAGCTAGCTAATCACCCCAACAGAAGTAACTCCTACAGCGACATATCAACCACAGCGCGGCCTTGTACCTTGCCCTGAGACAGCAGCTTGTAGGTGGCGCCGGCTTCTTCTAGCGGAATCCGCTTGGTAACAATCTTCTGGTAATCAATCATTCCCAGATCGGCCATCCGGATTACCTCCGGCAGATCCTGACGGGTACGCGCGCCGTACGATCCCAGAATGTGCTGAGAGCGACGTACTAGACGGTTAATCTCTACTTGCGCGGTTTGTACTCCGGCACCCAGGCCGATCGGCACCATGCGGCCTCCATCTTTAAGTACATCCAAAGCGGTGGTCCAGGTTTCCGGGCGACCGAGCGCCTCGAAAGCCACATCTACGCCTTTACCGCCGGTGATCTTGAGAATTTCCGCACGCGCGTCCTGAGTGACCGAATTAATCACGTCGGTGGCACCCAATTCTTTGGCGCTGGCAAGTTTGTCATCGGAAATATCGATTGCCACGATCTGGCTGGCGCCAAAGGCTTTGGCGATCTGAATAATGTTAGAACCCACGCCTCCGGTAGCAACTACCGCCACGGATTCACCAAAGTGCAGGTCAGCACCGCGGCGTACCGCTCCATAGGCGGTCATAGCGGCGCAACCAATAATCGCCGAGGAAACCAAATCCATACTTTCAGGTACCACTGCTACCGAAGTGGAGGGCACTACCGCGTATTCGGCGAGCCCACCCATGGAGTACATGGCGATTTCACTGCCATCTAGATCGGCCAGGCGGGTGGTGCCGTCGTAGAGTTTGCCCTGCAAACGGTTGAGGTCAAAGAAAGGCGCGCATAGGTCGTCACGTCCAGACGCGCAGGCTTCACACTGCCCACAAGGCATGAGGAAGGCTCCGGAAACATACTGGCCAACTTCCAGTCCGGTATGTTCATTGCCTTCACCTAGCTCCACAATTTGACCGGCAACTTCGTGTCCAAGGACGCAGGGCTTGGGGAAGTCGATAGCTCCCCCGATTACATGCAGGTCAGAGTGGCAAAGACCGCAGGCAGCAACTTTGATGAGTACCTCGCCCGCCTTGGGGTGGGGGGTACGAATCTCATTTACTTCCAGTCCCTTCTCAACATCACGAAGAACTGCGGCCTTCATTGTCTCGGGAATCGTCATATCCTGCTCCTTTGCTAGCGTTTAAATCTTAATTTTTTCAGCCTTGACGGGTGCGGCTACCACAGCCACTCCTGCCAGTTATTTCCAGTATCGTACAGATTCCAAACTTTGTCCATACATTTTGACAAAAAGTTGCTTTTTTACCTAAAGATTTTATTAAAGAGGACGTAGGCGGGACCATGGACACAAGCAAAAATGCTGGATAAGAAAATTCAAACCAGTTTCGGAGTGCGTTGGCATTACTATATAAATGTAATAACAATAGCTCTAACGGTTTATCGCCGACCGGAACCGTCCTGGGTTCCCTAACCTTATTCCTTAGAGCCAACAAAGTTCAGATACTGACTCTAACTCCCGAGCCCGCCGCGATGGCGCCGCGAACACCTCCGGTATCTACCGGATCTTAGAAAGGAAACCATGCTTGACCTCACTCCCGGTTTAATCGCTATCTTGGTAGCCTGCGCCCTGATGTGCGGACTAGCAAAAACCGCCCTTCCGGGACTAGCGTGCATACCGGTCGCCATCCTCGCTGCAGTAATGCCTACCCGTCCCTCCACTGCCCTGATGCTGCTAATGCTGCTCACCGGGGATTTACTGGCCATCTGGACCTACCGTAAAGATGCTGACTGGAAAGTTCTGCGCGGCCTATTCCCACCAGTAGCGGTGGGGGTAGCCATCGGTGCCATTTTTCTGGCAAAAGTATCTAACCAGGTGATGAAAGTTTCTATCGGGATTATTATTCTGACACTGACCGCTCTTACCCTGGGGTTAATCTGGTATGCGCGTCGCACCGGGCGCGACCTGGCTACCTCTATGAGCACTTCCCTACCCGCGCGGCTTTTTTACGGTTCCCTATCCGGCTTCACTACCATGGCCGCCAACTCGGGAGGCCCGGTAGTCTCCCTTTACTTCCTGGCCTCCCGCTTTGAAGTCCGCCGCTTCATGGGCACTCAAGCCTGGTTTTTCTTTATCGTCAACCTACTAAAGCTACCCTTTTCCGCCGGTATTGGCCTGATTGACCGGCAAATGCTGCTGATCGCCCTATGCCTAGCTCCCCTAGTCCTGGGGGCAGCTCTCCTGGGGCGCTGGTGGATAGGTCGCATCGACAATAAGATCTTCGATCCAATTGTCACTGCCCTAACCATCGTTTCCGCAGTGTTCCTGCTGCTCTAAGCGTGATTTCACCGCGTAACCCAATCGCGTCGGGAAAGGTTTTATCCGAGTGGGCGCGGCGGGCATAAAGATTCGGAAAACGTCGCTAGGTTTTGCGAATTCTTGGGCGGGAGGAAAAACCCTTCCCTGCACCGGGACACAAGCGACAGTAGCTGCTGTTAACAACAGAAAATGCGGGAGGCGGTTTCATGTCGAGAGGAAGATTTTCGGGATACTAGGGGCGCGGCCGGTAAAAGATACGACAGGGACACGCAAGCCACCAGTATCTTCCTTATTCGGAAACATACCTATTAATCTCTTGAGATAATTCCCTATCCTCGCTTTAGCGAGGAAATCGGGGTCCCCGGAGTGCTTTTACCGAGCCAGCCTCGACACGAGAGACAACCGACAACCCCCTACACCGACAGCTATCAACGGCAACAACCTATAGCAAACGCGGGGGCGAGCTGAGCTCGCCCCCGCGCATCAGGTAACTGACTTACAGGTTTTCACCTGTAGATTTAGCAGTTACTTGCTGTAAATGTGCTCCATGTAGGTTTCGATTTCATCCAAGGAACGTCCGGAAGTTTCCGGCATGATCTTGAACAACGCCACTGCGATGATCAGGTTCAGCACCCCGTACATCGCGTAGGTGGGTCCACCGCCCAGAGCGGCAATCATCGGCGGGAAGGTCCAGGTGATAATGGCGTTCATAATCCACATGCAGAAGATGGCAGTACCATTCATAATTCCGCGGACATTTGCGGGGAACATTTCGCCCAACATTGTCCAGACTACGGTACCGTTCGAAGACTGTACCACCAGCATGAATAGCGACATCATTAACAGCACCAAGTACCCGGCCCACACCGGTACACTGCCGGCTGCATCATGAGGAGCAATCACAAACTGGAAGATTAGGGCGATTCCCAGCAGCAGGATACCTACCAGGGTAACGTCCCAGATCAAAATGGTGCGCCGGCGGAACTTGGTAATCAGGATCAAGCCGATTGCCGAGCCCACTACGCTCATCACGCCGTTAGCGACCTGCGCGGTAATCGCGGCAGAAGTTCCCATGCCCGCGATGCCCAGCACTTTCGGTGCGTAATACATAACCGTGTTTACCCCGGTGGTCTGGTTTACGATCGCCAGGAATATGCCAACGAACATCAGTTTACGCAGCCACGGCGTGTTCATTACGTCGCGGAAAGTACCCTTCTTGCCATGTTTTTCATTCTGACGAGCTTCGACCATCTCGTGTAGTTCCTCGGTAAGATCTTCATCTTTCCGGGGGTCGCGTATCCGCTTCAAGGAACCAATAGCGGCGTAAACTTCCTGCTGCAAAACATGCCAACGGGAAGATTCCGGCATCAGATGCATCCCGATCCACAGAGCGATGGCAGGCACCGAACATAGCACAATCATCCAGCGCCAGGCGGCACCGTTACCGCCAGAAATCGTCATATTAGCGATAAAATCATGGGCTGCTTGTACATCGTTACTACCCAGGTGCTTGGCAACAATCTGGTTTAAGGCGTCCCAAGAGTATTCGCCTGCGTTCACTACCCCAGACGGATCCGATTTGACGGTAATCTTGGGTCCACCATGAGCAGAGTTAATGATGGCGTTCATCGAGAAGGCTAACAGCTGCCCGGCTACAATCATCAGCTGGTCAACGGCCACAATGGTACCGCGGATCCGCTTAGGTGCGGTTTCCGCCAGGAATACCGGCACCGTTGCCGAGGCGCCGCCAACGGCCAACCCCAGGATCAGGCGGAAGGGATACATTACCCAAATATTGGGGGCAAAAGTATTACCGATGGCGCCGATCAGGAACAAGATTGCCAGCATGATGATGTTGTGCCGGCGACCGTAACGGTCGGAGAGGCGTCCTCCAAATAGCGCTCCGAAGGCTGCGCCGAGGGTAAGAATACCGCCAATCGCGCCCTCTTGAGCCGGAGTAATTCCCATGCCGCCTGCGCCATGGGGCATGTACATATAGGGCAAGGCCCCGGAGATAACCCCGGTGTCATACCCGAATAGCAGGGAGCCGAGAGTGGCCACCGCCGCTACGGCGATAACTCCGCGATGCTTTCCCGATGCTGGGGTTTCCTGCACCATTTCGCGCAGTTTATCTTTACTTAACTCGTTGAGAGGAGTTTTTTCATTATATTTTTCCACTGGTCAAACTTTCTTTATTGAGAGGAGATTGTTATTTGTCGTAAGTGGTGGGTCCAGCTACTTTGGGGACTTCATGCCATTTACCATCTGCAGCCGAGGCTACGGTTGCCTGGTCGATCTCGGCAGCAGACCAGCCATCAGACACCGAAGGCGCTATCTGCTCACCAGTCAACACCCCCGAGAGGAACTGGAAGCACTCGACCGCTTTCATATCATCAAAGCCCATCGAAGTACCCGCTCCGGGCTGAAAACGCGAAAAATGCGGATAATGCGGGTTAGCCATGGAACGCACATACCCGTGAACAACCCCATTATCCTGACCAATACAAGCCTGCAAATCATTGAGGTATTCAAAGTTCCAACGCACCGAACCGTCGGTACCATAAACTTCCACCACATACTCAGCACGCGGCCCTACGCTCACGCGAGAGGACTCCATAGTCCCCACCACGCCGGAATCGAAACGAACCATCATGGCCACATAATCCTCGTTCCCAACTTCCTTCTTCTCGTCAGAAACTTCCCAACCAGTATGACCCACACCAGCCTTAGTAGGAATAGGACGCTCCTTAATAAAAGTGTCAGTCAAAGCAGAAACCGAGCTAATCCGATCACGCAAAATATACTGCACCAGGTCAGCGCCATGACTCATCAAGTCACCAACCACACCAGCACCCGCTTTTTCCCGGTCGTAACGCCAGGTATAAGGCCCATCGGGACTAGAAGCATAATCAGCGATCAACCAGCAACGAACATTGGTAATCCGCCCCAGCTTACCTTGCGCAATCATTTCCCGCGCCTGCTCAACCGCCGGAGTATGACGATAGTTAAAACCAACCGCCGTATTAACCCCCGCTTTAGCCGCAGCCTCAGCAATCTCGCGAGACTCTGCGGCGCTAACCCCCATCGGTTTTTCAATCCAGAAAGGCTTACCAGCCTCAGCCGCCGCCACCGCAATCTCACGATGCAAAAAATTCGGCGAACAAATAGAGACCACATCCACTTCCGGATCCGAGAGCACCTCACGGTAATCAGCAACCGCTTTCTCAAAGCCCAAAGCCTCCACAGCGAGCTTTTGAGTCTCTGCGATCGGATCACAAGCAACCACCAAACGCACCTCAGCTCCCAACTCCGGGAAACGCTCAGCCATCGCCTTATAGGAACGCGTATGCAAACGCCCCATCCAGCCCAGGGATATTACCCCTACGCCGATTTTTTTCTTGTCGGACATATAAACTCCTTACCCAGCCACCATCGGCTGATATCCATTCAGCGCGTCGGAGCCTCCCTGCTCGCTAACGCACGCCCTCCAATGTAACCGAAAGATTTCGGTTTGTCTAGCTTTGACTTAACATTGTTACATTAAATAGTGGCATTTGCGGTCGGAGCTGCAGATATAAAGAGGCGCGGGGAGAGTTTTCCCGGGCAAATGCCCGTTTAAACTCTCCCCGCGCCTTGTAGCTATTAGGAATCAAACTAAAGATCTTGTCAGATCTTAAGCACTATGATCCCTGAAAAAGCTATCGAAAACCTACTTGGCTTTCTCGATGATTTCGCTAACCCGCCAACGCTTGGTCTTGGACAGAGGACGAGTCTCCATAATCCGTACCAAGTCGCCAGTGCCGCATTCGTTGTTCTCGTCATGCACCTTGTAGCGTTTACGACGGTTAATAACCTTGCCGTACAAGCGGTGCTTAACGCGATCTTCAACCTGCACAACTACCGTCTTGTCCATTTTGTCGGACACCACGTAGCCCTGCAGCACCTTGCGGTGATTACGTTCTACCGTAGCGGTTTTCTCTGTTTCTTCGCTCATGAATCCTACTCCTCAGCCTGCGGAGCGGTACGAATACCGAGCTCCCGCTCTCTAGCAATGGTGTAAATGCGGGCAATATCGCGACGCAACTGCCCGATCTGACCGCGATCCTCACCAGCACCGGTGGCCAGCTGGAAACGCAGGTTGAACAGCTCGGTCTTAGCTTCGTCTAGTTTCTGGGAAAGCTGTTCTTCATCCAGCAAATCCAAATCAGACATTTTAAGGCCCTTTGCCATTACTGATCACCGCCTTCACGACTGATGAACCGGGTCTTAATCGGCAGCTTGTGCTGCGCACGGCTCATCGCTTCCCGAGCGACGTCTTCAGACACGCCCGCCAGTTCGAATAGTACGCGACCGGGTTTTACCGGAGCCACCCACCATTCAGGAGAGCCTTTACCAGAACCCATACGAGTTTCGGCCGGCTTTTTGGTCAGCGGACGGTCGGGGAAAATGTTGATCCACACTTTACCGCCACGCTTAATGTAACGGGTCATCGCAATACGAGCGGCTTCGATCTGCCGGTTGGTGATATAGGCGTGATCGAGAGCCTGAATCCCGTATTCACCGAACGCTAGTTCGGTACCGCGCTTGGCCATGCCCTTACGATTGGGGCGATGTTGTTTGCGCCATTTAGTCCTACGAGGAATTAACACGTTACTCCTCCATTCCGTTTTCTTGTGGCTTCTCGGCCTCGGCTACCGGCTTTTCAGCAGGAGCTTCAGCTGCGGGTGCCTCTTTATCCGAGGACGCAGCCTCGGCGTTTTCTGCCGGTGCCTGGGTAGCTGCCTCTTGTCGGCCTTCTCCGCGTCCGCGACGTCCGCCGCGTCCGCCATCTCGACCTGCGCGTCCGCGACGAGCCCCGCCGCGTCCTCCGCGACCGCCTGATTCAGCCTGTTTACGAGAGAATTCGGTTTCGGTGAGATCGCCTTTATAGATCCACACTTTTACGCCGATGCGCCCGAAGGTGGTGTGAGCTTCGTAGAAACCGTAATCGATCAGGGCACGCAGCGTGTGCAGCGGTACCCGACCTTCACGGTAAAACTCTGAACGCGACATTTCTGCGCCGCCCAGACGACCCGAGCACTGCACCCGAATACCGAGGGCTCCCCCGCGCAGCGCCGACTGCATACCTTTACGCATTGCGCGCCTAAAAGACACACGAG
The DNA here is from genome assembly GCF_000420065.1 of Varibaculum cambriense DSM 15806. Lineage (GTDB taxonomy): Bacteria > Actinomycetota > Actinomycetes > Actinomycetales > Actinomycetaceae > Varibaculum > Varibaculum cambriense. Next base: position 472,438 of record NZ_ATUF01000002.1, read on the forward strand.
CAGCCAGCTGTTCCGCGATTCCTTGTGCCACGAGCTGCGCATCAATCTCGGGGTTCTTTACCTCGAGGATGTTTAGCTGCACCTGCTTGCCGGTAAGTTTCTCCAGATCGCCACGTAGGCGATCCGCTTCTGCACCGCGCCGGCCAATAACGATACCGGGGCGAGCGGTGTGCAGATCGACCCGTACCCGATCGCGGGTGCGTTCAATATCGATCTTTGAAATCCCGGCGCGCTCCAGGTTCTTTTCCATTACCCTGCGAATGCGCACATCTTCATCTACGAAATCACTGTAACGCTGTCCCGGCTTAGTGGAGTCCGAGAACCAGCGGGAACGGTGATCGGTGGTGATACCTAGCCGAAAACCGGTAGGGCTAACCTTTTGTCCCATTAGTCGTTCTCCTCTTCCTGTTTGCCGTCAGAAACCTCGATCGTGATGTGGCTGGTCCGCTTGAGGATTCGTCCCGCACGCCCTTGCGCACGCGGACGGAACCGCTTCATCGTGGGGCCTTCATCTACGTATGCCCGCGAAACTTTCAGTTCCGCAAACGTCTCTTTGTCGCCAGACCGATCTGCTTTAGCGGCGGCGTTGTACATTGCGCTGCGAAGCACCTTGCGAACATCAGTTGCGACCGCTTGCGGAGCGAAACGCAGGATGTCGTAGGCCTCGAGGGCGTTCTTGCCGCGAATCATGTTCACGACGCGACGCGACTTCTGCGGCGTAGAGCGCACGAAACGCGCTTTCGCCATGCCTTCCATCTTTGCCTTCTTTCTCTTCCGGCGCGCCTAACGGCGGCGTGCCTTTCGGTCGTCCTTGTCATGTCCGCGGAAGGTCCGAGTAGGAGCGAATTCGCCCAACTTGTGACCAACCATGTTTTCGGTGACGTACACCGGAACGTGCTTGCGTCCGTCGTGTACCGCGATAGTGTGCCCAATAAAATCGGGGGTAATCATAGAGCGGCGTGACCAGGTCTTGATAACCGACTTTTTATTGGCGTCATTCAGAGCGTCGACTTTTTTCATCAAATGGTCGTCGACGAAAGGACCTTTCTTTAGGCTACGTGCCATGATTTATCTCCTACCTAACGCTTCTTGCCGGTCCGCCGACGACGCACAATCAGGCGATCGCTGGCTTTATTCGGACGGCGGGTACGACCCTCGGGTTTGCCCCAGGGGCTAACCGGGTGACGACCACCGGAGGTACGGCCTTCGCCGCCACCGTGCGGGTGATCAACCGGGTTCATTACCACACCACGTACCTTCGGACGCTGTCCCTTCCAGCGCATCCGCCCGGCCTTACCCCAAGTGATATTGCCGTGGTCAGAGTTGCCTACCTCGCCGATGGTGGCGCGGCATGCAGCCTCTACGTTACGGATTTCCCCGGAGGGCATCCGCAGCTGGGCATATTTGCCTTCTTTCGCCACTAGCTGCACGGAAACTCCGGCGCTGCGCGCGATCTTGGCTCCCCCACCAGGACGCATCTCGACCGCATGAATCACGGTACCCAACGGGATGTTGGTTAGCGGCAAGCAGTTGCCGGGCTTAATATCAGCAGCCGGCCCCTGTTCGATGCGGTCGCCCTGATGCAGTTTATTGGGGGCGATGATGTAACGCTTCTCGCCATCTGCATAGTGCAGGAGAGCGATATTGGCGCTGCGGTTCGGATCATATTCAATGTGGGCAACCTTTGCGGGCACCCCATCTTTGTCGTGACGACGGAAATCGATCACACGGTAACGGCGCTTATGTCCCCCGCCGCGCCGGCGGGAAGTGATACGGCCGTCGTTGTTACGTCCACCGGTTTTGTGGATAGGACGCAGCAGAGACTTCTCCGGATGGTCACGGGTGATTTCCGCGAAATCGGAAACCGACGCGAAGCGACGCCCGGGAGTAGTCGGCTTGTATTTACGAATACCCATTACTTGTTCACCCCTTACGCAGACGCTTCGTTGAAGATATCGATTGTGCCTTCGGCGAGGGTAATAATGGCGCGTTTGCCATCTTTCCGCTTGCCATATCCGGTGCGAGTGCGTACCCGCTTACCTTTGCGCGCAATCGTGTTTACGTTCTTTACTTTCACATCGAAGATTTTTTCGATGGCGATCCGAATCTCGGTCTTATTGGCTTTGGGGTCTACCTCGAAAGTGTATTTCCCCTGATCCATTAAGCCATAGGCTTTTTCCGAGACGATCGGGCGGTAAATAATATCCCGCGGGTTCTTAGTAACCTCGAGTGCCATTGCTTTACGCCTCCTGTCCGGTCTTATCGGCGATGAACTGGCGAATCGCGGCCTCGGTGAAGATAACGTCCTCGTTATTGAGCACGTCGTAGGTGTTGAGCTGGTCAACCATCAGCAGGTGTACCTGCGGCAGGTTACGCACCGACAATACCTGTTCTTCTTCCGAGCGGGTCAGCACTACCAAGACGTAGCGCTGATCTACCAGGGATTCAATGTGTTCGCGCCCCGCCTTGGTGGAGGGGGTTTCCCCGGCAACCAACTGGGACACGAGATGCATACGATCCTTGCGTACCCGATCAGACAGGGCGCAAGCCAGGGCTGCGGCCTTCATCTTCTTGGGGGTGCGCTGAGAGTAATCGCGCGGGTGCGGGCCATGTACTACCCCGCCGCCACGCCACTGGGGCGCGCGAATCGAACCTTGACGAGCCCGACCGGTGCCTTTCTGACGCCACGGCTTCTTGCCGCCGCCACGCACCTGACCACGGGTCTTCGTAGAGTGAGTACCCTGACGAGCCGCCGCGAGCTGGGCGTTAACCACTTGGTGCATCAAAGCAATATTGGGATCCCGATCAAAAATGCTGGCGGGCAGATCAATGCTGCCTACTTTCTTGCCAGCGGGATCAGTTACGTTTAGCGAAAGATTAGTCATAGTTACGCACCTTTCACTGCACTACGAATCAGGACAATGCCGCCCTTGGGGCCGGGAATAGCACCGGTAACCAAGACAATGCCTTTTTCAGCATCGACTGCCTGAACTTTAAGATTTTGGATGGTGCGGCGATCCCCACCCATGCGTCCGGCCATACGTAGGCCTTTAAATACGCGTCCGGGGGTCGCGCAAGCGCCGATAGAACCAGGTTTGCGGTGGTTACGGTGAGCACCATGGGAGGCGGAAACGCCGGCAAAGCCGTGGCGCTTCATAACCCCGGCGAAGCCTTTACCTTTGGTCTTTCCGGTAACATCCACTTTCTGGCCGACTTCAAAAATGTCGGCAGCCAGTTCCTGGCCAAGAGTAAATTCGTCATCTCCGCCGGTACGCACCTCTACCAGGTGACGACGGGGGCTGACGCCTGCTTTATTAAAATGGCCGGCAAGGGGCTTGGTGACTTTGCGCTGGTCAATCTGGCCGAAACCGATTTGAATGGCGGTGTAGCCATCGGTTTCTTGGTCGCGAACCTGCGTCACCACGTTCTTGTCGACCTGCACGACGGTGATGGGAATGACTTTTCCGTCCTCATCCCAAACCTGCGTCATGCCTAGCTTGCGGCCGAGAAGTGCCCGAGTGGGTACTGCGGCAGCCGGCTGGGTCTGCGTGGTCATAATTATTTTCCTTAGAGTTTGATCTCGATGTTTACGTCAGCGGGCAAATCGAGACGCATTAGCGAATCGACTGCCTTAGGCGTCGGGTCGACAATATCGATGAGCCGTTTGTGCGTACGCATTTCAAACTGCTCGCGACTGTCCTTGTACTTGTGTGGCGACCGAATCACGGTGAACGTGTTCTTTTCGGTCGGCAAAGGTACTGGGCCTACCACTGTGGCGCCCGCGCGCTGGACCGTTTCCACGATCTTTTTCGCGGACGAGTCAATGACCTGGTGGTCATACGACTTCAGCCGGATGCGGATTTTCTGTCCCGCCATTCCGTCTACCTCTTCTTCTTCCGTAGATGTTTCCCCGGTGTTTATCCCGGGCCTGCCAGGGGATTTCCTCCCTTGCTTGCGCTAAGCACGCAGGAGCGAACTTAGCCGGTTGCAAGCGCAAGGATCCCTAAAAACTTTAGGGAGGTGATCTGCGTGATCCCTGGCGAACTGTTTCACCAGGCACGAATCGATTCCTGCTTTCTTGCTGCCGGGCGCTAGGAGAGCGGGTACGCAAAGCGCACCTTCCAACTAGAGCCAGTAAACTACTTTAACGCGCTCGCCAGAACCCTTTCAAGCTGCACTCATGTGAATGACCCCACGTCCCCGCATCCGGGCGTGTCGCGGCATTCATTTTCTGCCGCGCAAGGGTTGTTTTTCCTAACCTCCTGCGCGGAAACTAGGTTTTTCCTCCCGCGCGTGTAATTCGCAGGAGGCACGGCGCATAGTAATCCCCCGCGCGGGCTTGGATACCGCGCGGGGGATGGAGTTTTTTATGTTACGACGGAATTATTTAACGGCGGCGGGAGTTTCTTCGTCTTGGCGACGGCGCCGCGCGGCTGCCACCACGATGCCGGTGCTAAAGAGCACGCCTGCTGCAATCAGGAATGGCACCACGTAGACACCGGTTTTCGGCATGTGCGGGTTGGCGGGAGGCGGTGTCGATGGCGCCGGAGTTTGCTCCGCCATCATCTTGGGCGCAACCGAAATATTGAAAGTCCATACGTGCAGGTCAGGATTGCCGGAGGGCATAGTAATCAGGAACGGCTTGATGCGACCATATTTATGGGTGGTGTCTGCCGGTTTTTGATCACTCACCAGGTAGAGCCCCACCGGCAGGTTAGTGAAGGTAACGTTGCCTGCGTCATCGGTAGTCATGGTCATTGCCGGTTCTAAGCCTTTGGCTTCGGCCTGCTTTACCGTCATCTTTTGCAACTGTGTCCAATCTGCGGTAGGCAAATCTACCCCTTTGACCCGGTTAATCTGAATCACCTGTCCCCCTGCCGGACCGTTCGGCAAGGCCCCCGGTTTGGGGTCGTCATAGGGGTTGGAGGCAGTCTTGGTTATATGCAACTGTCCGAGGCGCGTCGGATTGAAACTTGTCGGGTCGAGGCCGGTGATATCACCCACTACTGCTGGTTGATCCGATTGCGGTGAGGCCGTCGCCGAGGTTGGTACCAAGGCAATCATTAGTGCGGCCAGCATCCCCAAGCAGCTTACAACTGGCGTCGCATGCTGTTCACTGTGTCCTCCTTGCTTTTCGTGGCGGGTAATGAGTAGTCATCTCCGCGTCGGTGACGGGGATTGGCGGATTCTAGGGGTGGTTGCAACGGTTGGTGGTTTTAGGCAAGCAGTTTGAGGATCCGCGCTGGGGTTATCGTATTCTAACGTCTTGCGTGGTCGATCGTTTAGATCTTCAGCGGCTGCGTCAAGATATTCTTCTCGGTACTGGGACAGGTCGGTAGCTTTTGGGAAGTACTGTCTTAGCAAACCATTGGTGTTCTCGTTTGTGCCTCGTTGCCAAGGAGAATAAGGGCCACAGAAGAAAACATCCATATCTAGCGAGGTAGTGATTTTCTGGTGCAGCACCATTTCAGATCGCTGATCCCAGGTAAGAGAGTTACGTAGTAGTTTTGGAAGTTTTTGCATCTTTTTCACGATTGCTTCTTGAACGCTGCCGGCATCATGGTGATTAGGAAGATACAGCAAAATCGTGAACCGGGTTGTACGCTCCACCAACGTGCCAATCGCGGACTTATTGCCGGCGCCGCATATTAAATCCCCTTCCAAGTGTCCTGGGACGATCCGCTCATTCACCTGTGCTGGACAGTCAGCAATCATTGTCATAGGGTCTTTAAAATGGGGTGTGCGATGCTGGGGTTGTTCATGTGGTTTACGCCTGGCTTGTCCTGTACGCAGCATCTTTTTAACCTTAAGCTTTAGCTGTCCACGGGCATGAACCTAGATCGCTTGGTAAATGGTTTCTACACACATATTCATTGCCGGGTTATCAGGATAGTTTTTCTTCAGCCACCTGCTAATTTGCTCCGAGCTCCAGTGTTTCTTTAACCCGTCCTCCACCAGTTGAAACAATAGCGCACTACGGTTAATCTTAGCTGGCTTAGGCCTTTTCCTGGCTTGTGCTACTTGCTGGTCAGCGCGATATGGCTGATAGTGCCCTGTTAGAGGGCGGCGATGTTTATTTATCTCGCGGCTGATCATTGAGGGCGCCCTGTATAACTCTGCGGCAATCGCGCGAATAGTTTCACCTGTATGAAGTCCATCGGTGATAATGATGTGCTCTTGCAGGCCTAGATAGTACGGTTCAACATTTTCAGGGATCTCCATTTTTGCACAGTACCAGGCAACGCTAGTCTTTTCGTTACGCCCGCTCGAGCGAGTACGTCCATTACGCCATACTTTCCCGGTACGTTTGGAAACGCCACCGCTTTGGTGCTTGCGTAAAATTCAGTCTCTGACGCAAAAGCTCTACATAATGCTCACGCCGAGCAGCACACATCTTTGAACGAGACGGGTAAACAACACCCATATACTCATACAACACCGTTGAAACATCCTTTCAAACACGGTGTTGCAACCACCACTAGAACCTAAGAGGAGGGGCGAGTGAGATACCTTTGAAAAACATTTTTGGTTACAGACCATTAACCCGTCAAGCTCTTTTTAAGATTACTCGCAGCATATTCGAATTAGTTAAATGGATAAAAAACGCGCCCCGAGAGTTACCTCTCGGGGCGCGAGTTAAACTAAAAGTTTAGTTTACAGATCGATCTTGGTTACACGACCGGAACCAACGGTGCGGCCACCTTCACGAATAGCGAAGCCCAGGCCGACCTCCATAGCGATCGGTTGAATGAGCTCCACCGAGATTTCGGTGGTGTCGCCGGGCATAACCATTTCCTTGCCCTCGGGCAGGGTGATGACGCCGGTAACGTCGGTGGTACGGAAGTAGAACTGGGGACGGTAGCCAGAGTAGAAGCTCTTGTGGCGGCCACCCTCGTCCTTCTTCAAGATGTAGACCTGACCCTCAAACTTGGTGTGAGTGGTGATCGAGCCGGGCTCTACTACTACCTGGCCACGCTCCACGTCTTCACGCTTGGTGCCACGCAGCAGCAGACCGGTGTTGTCGCCCGCCTCGGCCTGATCCATCGACTTGTGGAAGGTCTCGATACCGGTAACGGTGGTCTTCTGCGGATCGCGAATACCCAGGATTTCCACCTCGGAGTTCAGCGGGAGCTTACCGCGTTCCACACGACCGGTAACTACGGTGCCACGACCGGTAATGGTGAAGACGTCCTCAATCGGCATCAAGAACGGCTTGTCCAGATCGCGAACCGGTTCCGGAATGTATTCGTCAACCGCTTCCATCAGCTTCTGAACCTGGCCAACCCACTTCTCGTCGCCCTCGAGCGCCTTCAAAGCAGATACCTGGACTACCGGAGCGTTGTCGCCATCGAAGTCCTGGCTGGACAGCAGGTCGCGGCATTCTTCCTCAACCAGTTCCAGCATTTCTTCGTCGTCAACCATGTCGCACTTGTTCAGCGCAACCAGGATGGCGGGCACGCCCACCTGACGAGCGAGCAGTACGTGCTCACGGGTCTGCGCCATGGGGCCGTCAGTTGCGGCAACCACCAGGATCGCGCCGTCCATCTGTGCAGCGCCGGTAATCATGTTCTTGATGTAGTCGGCGTGACCGGGGGCGTCTACGTGTGCGTAGTGACGCTTCTCGGTCTGGTATTCCACGTGGGAAACGTTAATGGTAATCCCGCGTTCACGTTCTTCCGGAGCGTTGTCTACGTCCTCGAAAGGAGTGAAATCGTTCAGTTCCGGATAGGTATCGTGCAGCACTTTGGTGATAGCCGCGGTCAAGGTGGTCTTGCCGTGGTCAACGTGCCCAATAGTACCAATGTTAACGTGCGGTTTAGTCCGCTCGTACTTAGCCTTAGCCACTTAATGTCCTCCTGGACTCGGGTAGTTATCTATCGCTTGGTTGTCAAAGTAAAGGTTAACACCCAACGCGAATGATCTCCTACGGGTTTTTCTGTGATTTTTAATAAATTAAAAGGTACCCGCGAGGGCTATTCGCCTCGGGTCTTAGCAATGATTTCCTCAGCAACTGAGCGGGGGACCTCATCGTAGCTGTCAAACTGCATCGTGTAAACGGCACGACCCTGCGTCTTTGAACGCAAGTCGCCCACATACCCAAACATTTCCGACAGCGGAACCTTTGCCCGGACTTCCTTCACTCCATTGACATCGTCCATGGACTGAATAAATCCGCGGCGAGAGGAAAGATCGCCCATCACGTCACCCATGTATTCTTCTGGGGTCCGGACCTCAACGGCCATAATCGGTTCCAGCAGAACGGGCTTAGCGCGGCGAGCGCCCTCCCTCAAAACCATGTTACCGGCAATCTTGAATGCCATTTCCGAAGAGTCAACGTCATGGTAAGCACCATCCGTCAAGGTCGCCTTAATACCGGTTAGCGGGTAACCAGCCAAGACGCCACCCTCCATGGCTTCGCGAATGCCCTGGTCTACCGAAGGAATGTATTCGCGAGGAATACGTCCGCCGGTAATCTTGTTTACAAACTCGTATGGTTCTTCCGCATCCGTGGGGAGCGGTTCGAAGGTGACCAGTACCTTTGCGAACTGGCCAGAACCACCGGTCTGTTTCTTGTGGGTGTACTCCACATCCTCGACCGTCTTGCGGATGGTTTCGCGGTAGGCAACCATCGGTGCACCCACGTTTGCTTCCACGTGGAATTCGCGTTTCATCCGGTCTACCAGTACGTCCAGGTGCAGCTCGCCCATACCGCCGATCACGGTCTGGCCGGTCTCGTCATCTAGACGCACGGTGAAGGTCGGGTCTTCTTCCGCCAGGCGCTGAATCGCGATGCCCAGCTTTTCCTGGTCAGCCTTGGTCTTGGGCTCAATAGCCACGTGAATAACCGGATCCGGGAAGTTCATCGATTCCAGAACTACCGGATGATCGTTCTCACACAAGGTGTCGCCAGTGGTGGTATCTTTGAGTCCCACAAACGCGTAAATGTTTCCAGCATGCGCGACTTCAATCGGATTTTCCTTATTGGAGTGCATCTGGAAAATCTTGCCCACCCGCTCGCGGCGCCCTTTAGTGGCGTTAAATAGCGGCGACCCGGCCTTAATGTGCCCAGAGTAAATCCGGACGTAGGTCAGTTTGCCATAGAACGGGTGCGCGGCAATCTTAAATGCCAGCGCCGCCAAAGGAGCGTTCTCGTCGGGAGGACAAAGAATTTCTTCTTCCTCGTTATTGGGGCTGTGTCCTTCCAGCGGCGGTACATCCAGCGGGGAAGGCAGGTAACGCAAAACCCCATCTAGAACCGGCTGTACGCCCTTGTTCTTGAACGCGCTGCCCGCAAACACCGGGTAGATTTCGCTCTTCAAAGTGAGTTCCCGGATACCGGCGATGATCTGCTCGTTGGTGAGCTCACCGTTTTCCAGGTAAGCCTCCATCAATTCGTCATTGGCTTCGGCCGCCGCGTCAATCAGTTTCTCGCGGTATTCTTCAGCGCGATCTTTCAGATCAGCGGGGATTTCCCCATATTCGAGAACCGCACCCAAAGTGGGGTCTCCCTTGGATACTTTCGCGCCCTTCTTATTGGCGGCTGCGGCCTGCTCTTCGCTGAAAGTTTCCGGGAAATAGACCGCCCGCATTTCCAGCAGGTCAACGATTCCTTTGAACTCGGACTCGGCGCCAATCGGCAGTACCATGACTACCGGCTTAGCGTGCAGGCGATCCTCGATGGTTTTTACCGAGTAGTAGAAATCAGCACCCAGCTTGTCCATCTTGTTGACGAAGCAAATACGGGGAACGTCATACTTGTCAGCCTGACGCCATACGGTTTCAGACTGGGGTTCTACGCCCTCTTTACCATCGAATACTGCTACGGCTCCGTCCAGGACGCGCAGCGAGCGCTCTACCTCGACGGTGAAGTCAACGTGACCAGGGGTATCAATAATGTTGATCTGTTGACCATGCCAAAAACAGGTAGTTGCCGCGGAGGTAATGGTGATTCCGCGTTCCTTCTCCTGTTCCATCCAGTCCATAGTGCCGGCACCATCGTGGGTTTCCCCAATCTTGTAGTTGATGCCCGTGTAGTACAGGATGCGTTCGGTTACAGTGGTTTTACCAGCATCAATGTGAGCCATGATGCCGATGTTGCGAACCTTAGATAGGTCAGCAAGCACTTCTAATGCCACAATTGTTCCTTCCGGTTAGAGTTACCAGCGGTAGTGGGCAAAAGCCTTGTTGGACTCCGCCATCTTGTGCATATCTTCACGACGCTTCACCGCAGCACCCAGGCCGTTGGAAGCATCCAAAATTTCGTTCATGAGGCGTTCGGTCATGGTCTTTTCACGACGCTGCCGCGAAAAGTCAACCAACCAACGCAGCGCCAAAGTGGTGGCGCGCGCCGGGCGTACTTCCACCGGAACCTGGTAGGTGGCGCCGCCAACGCGGCGAGAACGTACCTCTAGAGCGGGGCGAACATTTTCCAGAGCGCGTTTTAGAACGCTTACTGGTTCCTGCTCGGTACGCTCACGCACGCCCTCGAGCGCGCCGTAGACGATGCGTTCCGCCAAAGATTTTTTGCCGTCTAGCAGCACCCGATTGACCAACTGGGTGACGATGGTCGAGTTGTAAACCGGATCAACCGCCAAAGGGCGCTTGGGAGCTGGACCTTTACGAGGCATACTACTTCTTCTCCTTCTTCGCGCCGTACTTCGACCGGCCCTGGCCACGGTCACGCACACCCTGGGTGTCCAGCGCGCCGCGCACGATGTGGAAACGCACACCGGGCAGGTCCTTTACACGTCCACCGCGCACCAGCACAATGGAGTGTTCTTGCAGATTATGTCCCTCGCCGGGGATGTAAGCGGTCACTTCAATGCCGCTGGACAGACGCACACGCGCCACTTTCCGCAATGCCGAGTTCGGCTTCTTCGGGGTGGTGGTGTACACACGAGTGCAAACGCCGCGGCGCTGGGGCGAGCCCTTTAGCGCGCGAGTTTTACTCTTCGCCTTCTTAGTTGAGCGTCCTTTGCGGACCAACTGTTGGATGGTAGGCACTACTTCTCCTGTTACTTAATGTCGAAACACTTGCCACGCGGTACCGAAATATCGACCCCAGAAACGGGCATACTACACCGCCGGGGCCGGCCCGCCAGGTTAAGGCTGCACAGGATGCTTGCCTAGGTGGTCAGCGGATCGCGCCTAACTGACTTACCCTTAACGTCCGGAGCTCAACGGAGAAGAGCCCGTGCCAGAAAATCTGACTAGTTCGGGGCCCGGTATCGCGGGCACCATGATTAAAATTAGTCAGCCCCCCTATTGCTGGTCAAACCGGATTAGCAAATAAAAGCGCTTTTGTGACTGATTCCATGAGTAAAGCTAGGATTCCGAGATCCTTTGCCGATATTCCAGGGAGGTTAGTGTCCGCTTGCTTCCTGGCTTATTATGGGGAATCGTGTGTTCCTCTAGCCTGCCCGCGAGCGGAGTTTTGCAATACCGCCTGTGCCGACTAAGCGGTGATAATTGCGACTTTAAGCAGGTAATAGCATTTTTAAAACATAACCAACATTTGCTTTCGCCCGCCGCAGCTAGCCGCAGCACCCTTACGGTTTGGAGCGGGGAGCGGCTTAAGTTAGCGGGTTTAGGTGTAGCTTGGCAGGCCCACTTTAGCGGGGAAAACAGCTTTACGAAGGCCGAGGAAGCGTGGCAGGATTTATGCGAACATGCTCAGGTTATTTCCGGTGGCGAGGATGAAAAATCTGGGATAGCTGCCAAACTACGGCAGGCAGCAGCGGAGAAAAACTGCTGTTCAGAAGCAGAAAAAATCAACTGGCCACTGGTTTTGGGTAGTTTCGGGTTTACCTCCTCCACCCCCTCCTTGCTATTAGTTCCGGCTTTAGCAGTAGTTTCCAGTGGCGCTAACACCTGGCTCTGGCAGGCTCGTTGGCAGGCGGGGCAAGCAGATTTCCGAGGACGGCGGCGAAATTCCGGAGAAACGGCGCAACCTGCAGCCAGCTTCATCGCTGAGGAATCCCCGCTATCTCCCGCCAGCCCGGCACAGATAGTAAGCGAAGCACACCCACATTTACAGCCAGATGCCTGGAAGGCTGCAGTGGCGCGCGCGGCAGCAGAAATCCGCGCCGGACGCGCAGACAAAATCGTGCTCGCCCGCGATAAAGAACTACGCTTTGACCGCGAGGTTTCCTTGGCGAGAGTCACCAAATACTTGGCAGACAAATACCCCACTTGCTGGACTTATGCGATTGGTGACCTGGTAGGAGCCAGCCCCGAAATGCTGGCTAGCGTCAGCGAAGGGAGGCTGCTGTGCCGCGTCCTCGCCGGCTCGGCTGTTCCTTCCCAGGAACAACGCTTACTAAGCGATCCGAAAGAGCAGCTCGAGCACCGCTTGGCAGTGCAAAGCGCCCAGGAGTCGCTAACTGAATTGAACTTAGATTTAGAGATACCTGCCCCGCATCTGCTGCACCTGGGGTATGTTACCCATTTGGCAACCGATATTACCGCTGAAAACCTGGCGGAACAGGCGGTTACTTCTTTGCGGGCGGCAGCGGCGCTCCATCCCACGGCCGCGGTTTGTGGAAAGCCCCGGAAGGTAGCGGCCCAGCGCCTGGCGGCCCTAGAGGCTATGGATAGGCGCCGTTATGCCGCCCCAATCGGCTGGATGGACGCCGGTGGCGAGGGTGAATGGGCGATTGCCCTGCGCTGCGCCGAGCGTGACCCGGAGCGCGCAGACATTTATCGCCTGATCGCGGGGGCAGGGATTATGGGAGATTCTGATCCCCAGCGCGAACTGGCCGAAACTGAAACCAAAATGTCGCCGCTGCTCCGCGCCCTCCAGGCGTAAACCGAGTTTGTATAACAAGTACCGCTAACTATTCCAGGAATAACAAAGATAAGTTTCCCCCTACTACCGCAAGCAACGTTTGCAGTGCCATCAATTTTCTTGATTAAAGCTAAATTAATTGTATTGGAATATCTTATAGGACCTATGGGCCAATTTGTTTTTCAAAGAAAAATTTTTTGAGGATATTTTCACCACCTCTCTGAAAGAAATTTCCCTATATAAGCAGTTCACAACAGTGTAAGCAGTTATTTTAGGCAGAAATAAAAAATTTTACAGCATATTTTTCTACTGTATAACTTTGTCCTAATAAAAAGGGTTACCCCAGAAATTTCCACTAACCAATCGAAGGGAAAATAAATGAACGAAAACAAACGGTCCATCCGCTTGCTGGCGTTGATAGTGGCAACACTTTTTGCAATGACAACACTATTCTTTGCGGGTTCCGCTGCAAATGCTTGGGCTCAGGATCCTGCAGGGTCTAAACACATCACTGCGCTGAAATTCAGCGTACTTAATTACGAGTTTGGTCAATCCCCCAACGGAGTTCAGGTTGGAACTTCCACCGAGAATGTAACGGTTCAGTCCAAAAAGTTTTTACAGGCTGACCGGAATGCAGATGCTTGGAAAGATGCTACCGGGACCTTTGCCCCCGAATTTAAGTATCGCATCAAAATCGGCTTTAGCGCCACCACCGGTTATGATTTCGATGGCCTGACAAAAGAGCAGATTGAACTGGAAACCGGCGAAAAAGCGGTTGAATATGATGCTGCACATAAGCTAGCTATATTCGAGCTGAAGCGCATTCCCCAAAACCATACGCTTACCTTCAACACCAATGGCGGCAGCAATATTAATCCCGTCACCGAACCCGAAAACACGGTTATTGACCTAGCTGATTATCTGCCCACCAAAAAGGGTTTCAAATTTGCAGGTTGGTATGCTGATGCAGCGCTTACTCAAAAAATGGACGAAGTAGCTTTAGGTCAGAACATCACCGTTTACGCGAAGTGGACTGAAGATGAAAACGCAGCCCCCGAAAATCCGCAGCCTGCACAACCTGGTGATTCCGAAAATCAGCCGGCACCGGCACCCAATCCGGCACCTAAGCCAAAGCCTTCTGCCACTAATAGGGGCACTGCCTCGGTAGCTACCGGTTCCAAAGCTGTAAAAGCTGCCAAGAAGATCCCCCAGGGGGAGGCTAAAACCCCAGTTACTGGTAGCCACTCCCTATTGGCAATCCCGATGTCTATTGCGATGACCGCCGCGGGTGCGGTACTGATTGCCTCTCGCCGTAAGAAAGCAATCCTTTAAGGAAAACTCGGGTTTATACCGGAAAACTTCTCAAGAATTTTGGGCAGCCAGATTTTTCTGGCTGCCCAAAATTTTTTCTTGCCCTACCGAGGCAGGAGTCTCAGTTCTCAAAGAGAACAACCAACCCTGCTGTCGGTCACGAAGTGACTACCCCCCCCCCAGACACACGCCCTCTAAACGCAAAACCTAACTAGAGGGCAGCTAGCTCCCGCCGAATTTCAGATTCTAAGGCGGCGCGGCGAGCACGCAAATCTGGTAGATAAGCATTAATTTCTACGATTTCCCGGCGCGGTTTCTCACAAAGAATTGTTTTCAGTTCTTCTATGTCCTGAGCGCAGCGGTAGTCCCAACCGAGGCCGGCGGCCAGGGCAGACAGGTCGAAACGCTGCGGCGTTAAGAAATAGCGTTCGAAGACTTCCGGGTTCGCCAGTTCACCGTGCTCTAGGGTAGCGAAAATACGTCCTCCCCCATCGTTGAGCACCATTACCTGTACGGTAGGCGTGTCCTCCAATTGCCCGGTGAGCAAGCCGGTCAAATCATGCAGGCAGGTCAAATCGCCGGCAATCAGCCGGACTGCACGCCCAGTTCCGGCAGCTAACCCCAAAGCAGTAGCAATATTTCCATCAATGCCCGCCAGACCACGGTTCGCGCAATAGCGAATCCCCCGATCTCCGCGCGCCGCCAAATCGAAAGCGCGAATGGTATTAGAGGCACCAAGCATAGTCAGCGGAGGGGCACCAGCGGCGGTCACCTTCTTACCGTCAGGTTGCGCCAGCACGCTCCCCGCGCCATCCGCATCCCTGACGCTATCCGCACTGCTGAGGGGCTTACTCGCCGATGGGTCACTGTTCCTAGTCGAATCGGGGTCACGATTAATCCAGGCTTCATAGACGTCCTCGTAAATACGGGCGAGAGCGAAAGGATCGATCCCCATTTCTAATTCCCGCAGGTTATCGCTAAGTTCCGGGGCTCCTTCGGACGTGGGCATCCGGAGGCGGTGAGCAGCTTCACTCGCGCCCTGTCCCTCTTCACTAGAGGTCGCAAAAACATGATTTTTTAGGTTTCCCGAAGGCGCAGTCGCCCTCTCCGTTGCTACCTGCGAAAGATCACGAGGATCAAACGCCGCATAGTTAGCGTTTTGCCACACGGTCACTGCCCGCCGATCCACCCCCCGGCGATAGGCACGTTCCACCCCTTGCGCTACCTCGCGCCACCGCGCCAACCAGGCAGGGCTAGCAGCCGCAGGGAAAACTGTATCCACCTGCGCGGTAGTGGTAGGAACATATTTACCGGTGAGATTAGTTTTCGCTCCCAAGCTAGGCAGGCAATAGATGGGAATATCGCCCCGGGAAAGCAAGGCACTTATAGGACGAGACAAAGTGGCGTGTCCAGCTATAATAATCTGCTCGATTTCAGCAGCGAGGGCGGGAAGCACCTGTGGAGTGTGCGCGATCTGCACCACGTTGCCCGGTTTCAGGGTAACGGTTGGTTCCGCCAACACCGGGAGTCCCCAACTTTGTGCTGCCTGCGCCACCTGCGGGGGACACTGATCGGCCAAAACTACCAGGGTTTTTGCGTTTTTTCGGGGCGTTGTTTCGGCGCCATCAGCCGTTAGCGACGTTGTCAAGGATACTAGTGAAGAGGGCGCGGAGATGTCCTTATCAGAGGGGTGAGCTAGCAGCTCAGCAGGAATCTGCCAGGTATTGGAAGTCACCAAGGGCGGCGCAAACCCCAAATTAATATGTAGCGGGTAGCGCTGCCCGCGTCGGCTCTCTCCCTGTCCCCCAGCCTGCGCTAGCGCCGCCCCCAGGCGGTCTTTGGTAGCTGATAGGTCGTCCTCGCTGGCGTCAATATCTAGCGCTACTGGGCAGGCAGTCCCAAAAAACCCTTCCTGCCAGGTAGTTTGGTTCGCCCCGGTGCCGCGGGCAGCGCGAGGACGATCAGCGGTCAACGCAATCAGCGGGATGCCGCAGTGGAAAGCCTCCAATAATCCGGCATGTAACTCCGCGACTGCCGTACCCGAAGTCACTACCAACGCTACCGGAGTGTAGGCCGCTTCCTCGCCCTTATAAATACCGGATTTTGCCAGCCCTAAAGCAAAGAACGCTGCAGAACGTTCATCCAAGCGCACATGGGTACGCACTATCCCTGCCTGTGCTAACGCCGCCAAAGCATAGGTGAGAGGCGCACAGCGAGAGCCGGGACAAATCACGAAATCGCGCACTCCCGCGCGCACTAGCTCGCTGACCGCTAGCCGCGCAAAGGCAGTCGCATCATCCAGATTTTCTCCTGCCCCTTCCATATTTTGCTTGTCGTGGGAGGCACTTAAGGAGCAAGAAACGTCGCTCACCGACTAGCTACCTCCGCCACGTCTCGCATCCGCTGACTCCAACGGTTAACCAGGTCGCGGTGATCATCGTTGCTGGGAGCGCAGATTAAATCAGTGTTTACTTCTACTTCTCGCACTGCTAGTTGACCGTCCCGTACCTGCCAGGGTTGACGAGAAACATCAGATTTAAGCAACTGGCTGGTGGCCAGGCCGCAGGCATGCGGAAGCTGTGCCATCGCGGCGGCGGCGCGTACCCCTAGTCCGATACCTACCGCACTATCAACTGCGGAAGAAACCACCACTTCCAGGCCGCGTTGCTTGGCTTTCTTCGCCAAATCGATAACCGTCGATACTCCCCCCAGGGGCTGGATTTTCACAATCATTACATCCGCACAGCCATCGGGCAGGTCAGATAGCGGATCTGGGGAGCGGCGAATCAGTTCGTCAACCGCGATCGGCACCGAGGTCGTGGCGCGTAGCTCTAGAAGATCTTCCGCGCTCTTGCAGGGCTGTTCCACATATTCCAGTCCCCCCGCAGCCTCATTTAGGGCAGCAATCGCGGCTTTGGCTTCTGCCAGGCTCCATACCCCATTAGCATCGACGCGAATCCGATAATCCTGCCCAAACTGTTTTTCGAGGGCGGCGCGCACGGCTTTTATCCGTTCTACATCATCGGCAAGTTCAGTGCCGCGATCAGCAACTTTAACTTTCGCAGTCCGGCAGCCTCCGCTTTGCTCCACAATTTCCGCGGCGCGTTTGGACGATACCACCGGCACGGTCACGTTCACCGGTACGCTGCCCCGAACTATCTGAGGTGCTGGCTCGGTGAGGGCGTTGACGGCTGACCATAGCCACCGTTTCGATTCGTGCGGGCCATAATCCCAGAAGGGAGCGAACTCTCCCCAACGGTTCCCGGAACGCAGCAACACGCCCTCGCGCACAATTATGCGGCGGAAACGGTTCACGAGCGGCAGGGAATACACCAGTGCCTGGTCAATGTCGATCGCGGGAAACTCAGAGTTTTCAAATAGTTTACCGAGGACACTAACTTGTGCCTCCGGTACTTCCACTAGCATCGGGGTACTGATATTTCCTGCCATCACGTTTCCCTTGTTGTTTCTAATTTCCTGCTACTGATTCCCATAGCCCTTGCCTGGCACCGACCGGGCTAACTTCTACCGTTTTCTATTGTCAGCCTATTTGCCCAGAAAAGCCTAATAGTAGTAGGGGAAAGTTGACCAATCCGGTTCCCGATGCTCCAAGAAGGCGCGCCGCCCCTCCTCGGCCTCATCGGTTCTATAGGCCAAGCGAGTAGCCTCCCCGGCGAATAACTGTTGCCCCAGCAAACCATCATCTGCCAGGTTAAACGCATATTTTAGCATCCGGATAGCCTGCGGGGATTTGCGGGCTACAGTAAGTGCCCACTCTAGCGCCACGGTTTCTAGCTGCGGGTGCGGAACGGCCGCGTTGATAACTCCCCAGTCTGCCGCTTGCTGAGCATCATAGGTGTTCGCCAGGTAAAAGATTTGCCGCGCGCGTTTATCTCCCACCTGCCGCGCCAGCAGCGCCGAACCGTATCCGGCATCAAAGGAGCCCACATTGGCATCGGTTTGTTTGAAGCGCGCATGCTCCTGGCTCGCCAGCGCCAAATCACACACCACCACCAGAGAGTGTCCGCCCCCAGCGGCCCACCCGGGAACCGCCGCAATCACCGGTTTCGGCATAGCACGTATCAGACGCTGGACTTCCAGAATGTGCAAGCGTCCAGTACGCGCCAAATCCAGGTTTTGGCGGCGTTGGGAAACTTCCGCATCTGGATCAGCGCCTTCTTGTTCGTAGCGATACCCACCCCGGTCACGAATCCGCTGGTCACCGCCGGAGCAAAAGCTGTAGCCTCCATCGCGGTCGCTCGGACCGTTCCCGGTGAGGATTACCGCCGCTACATCGGCGCCGCTGCGCGCATATTCCAGGCAAGCTAGCAGTTCATCTACGGTATGGGGACGAAAAGCATTGCGCACCTGCGGGCGATCAAAGGCAATTCGCAAAACCGGAAGTTTTTGCCCGCTTTTCCCACGATCGGCTAATTCGGTGGCCGCTAAGTCGCTTAGTTCATAGCGATCCCGTCCCGGCTTATACGGATTTTTTGGCTCTTTCAATTCGGACGAGGACGCGGACGCAGAGGCATCCGGGCTTCCCGCTTTCACTACCGCCCGGTGAAAGGTGAGGTCGGTTAGCTTTTCAAAGCCGGGAACTGGAATCCAACGCTGCGCGTCAAAAGTGTCAGAAACATATGCAAGCTGGCTCATACCCCCACCCTACCGCGTGAGCACGTTTCCCAAGTTTCCCCCTAAGTCAGTACCACGCGAGGCAAGAAGTTTTCCTCCCGGCCTGTGCGCGGGGGAAGAAGTTTTTCCTCCTGCCCAAAAACTCGAAAAAGCCCCAAGGGCATTTTTCGAGTTTTACGCCCGCCTAGCCTGCTCGGATAAAACTTCTCCCCCCGCGCTAGGGTCACGGCTGGTACGAAAAACCCGCGAGATACGCACTGAGTGTGCAGGGGCGGATTTATGCCGAAGGACAGACAAGACCTCATTGCCGAAAACACCGGATACTCAGCTGACAAGCTAGGGTCGCGGCCGGTAAAAGACACGAGAGGGACACGCAAGCCACGACTATCTTCCTTAGTCGGAAACATACCTATTAATCTCTTGAGATAGTTCCCTATCCTCGCTTTGGCGAGGAAATCGGGGTCCCCCGAGCGCTTTTACGGTCCGACCCGATGCGGAAGGAAAACCTAGCCCCCGTGCTTGAATTCGGATAGCCGGGAGTGGCGATAGACTGGGCGGTGACGGTTATTTTCGGAGGTTAGCTTTGCGTATTGTTCCCCCACCGAGCAGGGAGGCTCAGGCAGCCAGTGAAGTTTTAGCTCCTCAGGGCGACATTGGTGCTAAAGATTCCCAGATTAAGGAAGCTGAAAATAGTCCGCAGATCATCTGGTTGCAAAGCGAACTGAGTGCAGGGAAAGAACTGGGAGAAAACCGCGAGGTTCCTGCCGTGCGACCGCTGATTTTTCTACCGGTATCCGATAATCCTGCGCACGATACCTTATTCTTTACCGCGCTGCGCACCGCCCTCTGGCCGGACAAATTTACCTCCTTACCCACTATTGATTTGTCGGCGGTTGCCAGCCCGGCGAAACCCTTTTTTGCGTTGCGGATCCTGGCAGATTACCACCCGGTATTTTTCCCAGCGCGTACCGAGCGTCTGTCCCGCTCTTGGGCTCGCCAGCAAGCATCGCGGTTGCAACGCCTGCCGGAGCAGGTAAGTTTTATTCTTTCGACTTCTGGTTCTACGAAACCCGGGGGACGCCTCGTGGGAATTTCTCTGGCGGCTTTGCGCGCCTCCCATCAGGCAACCGCCCAGCGTTTAGGGGGTGCCGGCACTTGGGTGTCGGCGCTCCCCCGAGATCATATTGCTGGTTTCCAAGTGATTGCCCGCGCCTATGCGGGGGGAACTGAGCCGGCAACTATTGATATGACCGGCGGTTTTAAACTTTCGCGCCTGAGGGAGGCACTGGAAAATATTTCCCCGGCGAACGCCCCTATTTATCTCTCGCTAGTTCCCACGCAGATGACCCGCGCCCTCGCCGATCCAGAAACCCTCAAGGCTTTGCGCCTTTGCTCTGCGATCCTGGTAGGCGGGGCGCGCATCTCGCCCTCATTGCTTGCTGCCGGACGCGAACAGGGGTTGAAACTGGTCACCACCTACGGGATGACCGAAACTTGCGGGGGCTGCGTCTATGACGGTGTCCCCCTGCCGGGAGTCAAAGTTGCAGTTAACGGGGGCAGGATTTGTCTGTCTACCCCCACTTTGATGAGCGGCTATTTGGAGGCAGAATCAGATCCAGAAATCCGCGAACATTCGGGGCAAACCTGGCTGGCTACCAATGATGCGGGCAGAATTATTTTTGAGGACGAGGACGCGGGTAAAGTCGCAACCCAAACTATTGATGACTCCACCCCAGCTCAACTGGAAGTGCTCGGCCGCCTGGATGACACCATCATTTCCGGCGGGGAAAATATCTCCCTCCCCCGGGTGACCCGGGCGGCGGAACAGGCGGGATTTTCGGGAATAGAGTTCTGCGGGCTGCCCGATGAGGAATGGGGACAGCTGCTCTGCGCAGTTTTTTCGGCTGCCGCTTTGCCCACCCCAAGGCCCGATGACACCCGCGACCTGGCTCAATTAGGCCACCAACTGCGCGAATCCCTCAGACAGCAGTTACCGCCCGCGCATCTGCCCCGCGCGGTGGCGCTACTCCCCCAATTTCCGCTGCTGCCCAGTGGGAAACTAGATCGCCGCGCCCTACAAGCTGCCGCCCGCGCCGCCGATAAAGAAAACCGCACCTGGCGCAAATAACGGGGTTACTGACCAAACTGGCATTAGCCCCAAATAAGAAGAGGCGGCGAGGAAAACCCCGCCGCCTCTACCAAAAGTTCAGTTACTTCTGTAGCACCTGGTGATAGGCCGCCAAGTCCAGCACCCCGTTACCAGACAGTCCGATCAAGAGCACCTGACCATCCCGAGCCTCCCCGGAGCGGATGAAGTCCAGTGCGCCGGCTACCGCGTGGGTAGATTCCGGAGCGGGAATAATTCCCTCGGCGCGCGCGAACTCGAGCCCGGCCGCAAAGGTTTCTTCTTGCGGATAGGCGCGTGCTTCCATCAATCCCAGGTGGTAGGCGTGAGACACCATCGGTGCCATCCCGTGATAACGCAAGCCACCAGCGTGAATCGGATCCGGAACAAACTCATGCCCCAGGGTATACATCTTCATTAGCGGCGTCAGCCCCGACATATCCCCAAAGTCATAGCGATATTCGCCTTGCGTGAGCGAAGGACAGGCAGCCGGTTCACAGGCCACCACCCGCGAGTTCTTTCCTTCGCGCAGATTCTCGCCGATAAAAGGAGTGGACAATCCGCCCAGGTTAGAGCCGCCCCCGGCGCAACCGAAAATAAAGTCCGCGCCGGATTCACCAGCTTTAGCCAGTTGAACTTGGGCTTCCAGGCCGATTACCGTCTGGTGGATAATCACCTGATTCATTACCGAGCCCAAAGCGTAGTGCGCCTGCGGATCCGAAACCGCAGATTCGACTGCCTCTGAAATCGCCATTCCTAAAGACCCAGAAGTATCGGGGTTTTCAGCTTGGATGCGGCGACCTGCCTCGGTGCGATCGGAGGGCGAACTCCAGCATTTTGCACCGTAAGTTTCCATTTGCATCCGCCGATAGGGCTTTTGATCGTAGGAGGAACGCACCTGCCATACTTCACAGTCCATTCCCAGCATGGAGCAGGCCATCGCCAGGGAAGCGCCCCACTGCCCGGCACCAGTTTCCGTGGTGAGCCGTTTAATCCCAGCCACCGCATTGTAATAAGCCTGCGCTAAGGCCGAGTTGGGCTTATGGGATCCGGCCGGCGAATTACCTTCATATTTGTAGTAGATACGACACTTGGTACCTAATTCCTGCTCTAAGTTATGAGCACGATAAAGGGGAGCGGGACGGAAGTTGGTGTACAGTTCTCGGACCCGCTGGGGAATATCGATATAGCGTTCCTTGCTCATCTCTAGTTCGATGAGTCCGGGAGCAAATAACGGTTCCAAGTCTTTCGCGGTGATTGGCTCCCGGGTCTGCGGGTTCAGGTAGGGAGGCATCGGCTCCGGGAAATCCGCAGCCAGGTTGTACCAGCGAGCAGGGATATGGTTATCGATCGGAAATCCTAAAGGTTGGATTCTAGGGTTATCAGTCATCTCTTGCTCCTCAATGAAATATCACTTCTATTAATACAGTTTCCGCTGGCGGGAGACAAAAAAATACCCGCCAACTGGCGGGTTCTATAAATACCTGAAAGAAAGGACCCGCCTAAGCGAGCCACCACCACTGAATCGATTTGATTGCTGTTTCTTCCATGCCCTCATGCTAACGAAAACGTGAGAGCAACTACAAGCCGTCTCAAAAATTGGCGTTTTGTTTCTCGAGGCTTTAATCTAAACGTAGCCATCAAGAGCAGCGCAGAGACCTGGCTCGCGCGCTGCAGCAACCGATAAGACGGTGCTAATGCCAGGACCGATGGGAAGGAACTTATGAGTAACGCGAAAGCGGAAAATCCGTTAATTGAGTTGCGGGACGTCTATAAAATTTATCCCCGCAAAAAGCAGGACAAGCTACACGCCCTCGACGGTATCTCCCTAAAAATTGGGGCCGGAGAAATCCACGGCATCGTGGGGCAATCGGGAGCCGGAAAATCTACGCTGATTCGTTGCTTAACTGCCTTGGAGCATCCCACTTCGGGGGAAATCCTGGTGGCAGGACAAAATCTTTCCACTCTTTCGGAAAAGCATTTGCGTCAGGCGCGCCGTTCGATAGGCATGGTGTTTCAGGCGGCTAACCTGCTGGATTCACGTACTGCCGCCGGCAATATTGCCTATCCGCTATATCTGGCGGGTCAAAAACGCGGGGAACGCCACGAGCGGGTGCAAAAGCTTCTCGATTTGGTGGGCCTGCATGACCGCGGTTCCTCTTATCCTTCCCAGCTTTCCGGGGGGCAACAGCAACGAGTAGGGGTCGCCCGAGCACTTGCTGATGAACCGCAAGTATTACTATGCGATGAGCCCACCAGCGCTTTGGATACTGAATCCACCCAGCAGATTCTGCATTTAATTAAGGATGTACACGATCGTCTGGGCGTAACCGTGGTGATTATTACCCACGAGATGAGCGTGGTGCGGGAGATTTGCACCCACGTTACTTTGCTAGAGGGCGGAAAGATTGTGCAGACCGGTTCGGTGGAGGACGTAGTCAAGGATCCTTCCTCCCGCCTAGCAAAAGACCTGGTTCCGCCCCCAATTGTTGACGATGAAGTAACTTTAGACGGTCAGCCCGCCTCGGTAGTGGATATTGCTTTCACTTCGTCGCCGGGGGTGCCTACCGGATCTAAAGTTATGGATCTGGTCGCCCAATTGGGTGGCGATATTGTGGCCGGGACCTTTGAAACCGTGGGAACCACGCAGGTTGGCCGCTTAGCTCTGGGAGTAAAAACCACGGAACTGGACGGCTTTATTCGGGAACTGGAAAATCATCACGTCTATACGGAGGTGCGGGCATGAGTCTTATCGTTACTACCTCACAGGTTGCGACCCTGATGCCCCTGGCTGCGGATGATTCCGGCCGTTGGTTTTCCAATCCGGTAATTACTAATAATCTTCTGGACGCCACTTTAGAAACCATCTATATGTCGCTATGGTCGGGATTTTTCTCGATACTGCTGGGACTGCCGATTGGTTTGCTGCTAGTAGCTACTGCTCCGGCGGGGCTACTATCAGCTTCTAAGGTCGCGCGCGTGCTCTACGCGGTGCTGGGATTCATCGTGAACGTAGGCCGCTCGCTGCCCTTCGTAATCTTGATGATTTCGATTATCCCCTTCACTCGCCTGCTGGTGGGCACCTCTTTAGGGTGGAAAGCGGCGGTAGTGCCACTAACTCTGGCGGCGGCGCCTTTCTTTGCCCGCCTGGTGGAATCTAATGTGCAAGGCGTAGAAAGCGGAAAACTGGAAGCCGCAAAAATGGCGGGGGCCTCTAACTGGCAAATCATGTTGGGGGTGCAGGTACGCGAAGCGCTTCCCTCTCTAATCCAGTCGATTACCGTCACCTTGATTTCTTTGATAGGTTACGGCGCGATGGCAGGTACTTTAGGTACCGGCGGCCTAGGTGCTCTCGCCATGAACTACGGCTACACCCGCTTTATGGGTGACGTGATGCTAATCGTGGTCATAGACATCTTGCTGATCGTAGTCATCGTACAGTGGGTGGGCGACATGCTTAGCCGGCTGGTCGATCACCGCTAAGGGAAAACCAGTCGGAGATTCTCACCGCTCTTAGCGGTTTTCAGTAAAAATTATTATTCCCTGGCACCATGCTAGGTATCTGGGGAAGCTTCCATCCTCGGCCGCTCTATAGACGCAGGCGAGGACGGGCAGGAAAACTTTGTAAACTACCTAAATAACAACCATTTAAAGGAAAAGAAAATGAAAACTTGGAAGAAAATTGTAGCCGCAGCTGGGGCTGCTAGCTTGGCATTGGGACTTGCAGCTTGCGGTGGCGGAGATTCCGCTGCTGACGCCAACAAACTAATTGTGGGAGCCTCCCCTACGCCGCATGCGCAGATCTTGCGTTACGTGGCCGATAACTTGGCTAAGAAGCAGGGCATCGAGTTGGAAATCAAAGAGTACACCGACTATAACCAACCGAATCAAGCCTTGAACTCTGGGGATCTGGATGCCAACTATTATCAGACGGTTCCCTATTTCGATGAGAAGACCGCTAAGAACAACTGGCAGTTCGACCACGGTAAGGGAATCCACTTGGAGCCGGTGGGTATTTATTCCGAAAAGCTCAAGGATATTAAGGATCTGAAGGACGGCGCCAAGATTGGGGTCATCACTGAAGAAACTAACCAGAAGCGCGGCCTGCAGCTACTGGCTGATAATGGTTTGATTAAGTTGCCGAAGGATGAAAATCAACAGTTGGTGGCGGTGATTGCCAAGTCTAAAGAATACAATCCGCGTGGCTTTGACCTGTCTGAGGTGGAAGGTCCCCAGTTGGTACGCTCGCTGGCTGACCTGGATATCGCGGTAATTAACGGTAACTTTGCTCTAGATGGCGGCAAAAAGCCTTCCGACGCTTTGGTTCTAGAATCCCCCAAGGACAACCCTTCCCTGAACATTCTGGTTTGGAAGAAGGATTCCAAAAAGCTGGAAGCGATTAAGAAGCTGGACGCGTTGCTGCACTCTCCGGAAGTAAAGGCTTTCATCGAGAAGAAGTGGCCGAATAAGGCAGTGCTACCTGGTTTTTAATTCGACTGACCTAGTCGCTTTGAAAATCTAATCGCTTGAAATCTATGGGGGCGGGTTCGAAGAAAATCTTCGAACCCGCCCCCCGCTATGTATATCTACGAGTAGTTACCACTACTAGTCCGCAGTCACCTATTGCGGATAGCAATAACTTTCAGATTGCAAGTTTTTAGGCGGTCTTGCGCACAATCAAGCGAGTATCCACTTGGGTTTCAACCGCATCCCATTTTTTGCCATGGTTTTCTTTATCAAAGAAGAATTCCACGTGTTCTACCAGCCGTTTGACAGCTAAACTGGCCAGTTTTTCCCGATCTTGGCTCACGGTAGTTAGTTCCACATAGGGTTCGGATGCGATCGGGGTATCATCAAAACCCACCACCGCGATTTCCTGAGGTATATGCACCCCCTCTTGCCACATCCGAATCATAAATCCTTGGGCACTCAGATCATTAAAGCAGATCACTGCGCGCGGCATTACCCTTTCTCCGTTACTGACCTGGCATAGTATCTGATCGGCCACCCGCGCCCCATCACCGGGGTTTTGCCCACCTTGATAGATCCGCAGCGAAGTACTTTCTTCTGCTGCTAAACCCTTATCTGCAAGGCACTGCTTAAAGGTCGCTTCCCGCACGTTTGCATTGGTTTGATTGTCACCCCTGATATGTACAATGTCGCGAAAACCCTGTTCCCACAAGTACTCAAAAGATTTTGAAATCCCATAGGCATCGTTGGAGACCACAGCATCCACACTGTGGGACCCCACTTCTTGACACAGGGTAATTAGGGGGGTCACCTCCGCAATTTTTTCCAAATACTCGGCAGAAAGTTTGGTACCTATTAGCACAATCCCTTCGCAGCGATCTTGCATCAAGGACTCGATGCAATCCATTTCGCTGCGATTCCCCACACAACCAGCTGCCACCAGGCGATATCCTTGTTCTTCAGCATAACGAAAGAGCGGATCCATCATCGATATTTGGAACTCTTGCTCCATATAGAACACCACACCTATCAGGTGCGTACGTTCCAGGCGAATAAGGGCAGCCTGCCGATCTGGACGATACCCCATTTCAAAAGCGGCGCGCTGAATCTCCGCGCGTCGCTTATCTGAGACTCCTGGCCGTCCGGACAGCGCAACAGACACCGTGGAAATGGAGGCTCCCACTTCCTTGGCCACATCGGAAATAGTTAGTTTTTCTTTCATAGCATTGCCTTAAGATTATCGCTAAATAACCCTAGAAAGTGGCGAAGCACCACCGTTGAACCACATTTTGGCATTAACCGATAGCTTCCTAGAATGCACATTGCTTTATCCTAATATCCACAGGTAAATCTGGAGAACTTAATCTTTTTTGACTGCTGTTCCCTAAGAAGAGCAGCCCTAAAGGATGGTTTTTCCGAGGACGCCTGCTACGCCCTCGGAAAAACCAAATCCTATTCTTTTACCGAATAACTGTTACTGCCCAAACTCGCTCTTTACCCGGGCAATCATCTTCTTATTGATTTCATCAGCCCGGTCGTGCCAACCGAATACGCACAGAGATAACACGCCGTCGAAGTTCATATCCCGCAGGGTGCTAAACAGCTCGTCCCACGGAACTTCCCCCATGCCGATCTCGTTGTGCTGATGCACGCGAGCATCAACTCCCGGAGGATTAATTACGTAACGGTTTCCATCGAAGGCCTTGTGGTTGAACACATCGGCGACATGTACTTCTTTAAGTAGGTCGCCAGCAGAGCGCAGCATCCGTTCCACATCACCTTTACCATCCGAAAGGTGGAAGGTGTGCGGGGCACAGTATTCATAGCCAATCCAGGGTTTATTTACCCCGCGGATCAGGTTGATGGCGGGATCGTGCAGCTCCACGAAGTCATAGGGGTGCGCTTCCATATGCAGCTGGATCCCATATTTTTCAAAATCGGGAGTGAGTTCTTCAATGGACTTGTACCACTGATGTTCGCAGCGCCGGGGAGTATTGGGGTCGCCGGAAAATTCTGAAACGATCTCGCGCACGTCTAGCTGATCGGCAATTTCTAGCAGCCGGCGCCAGTTGCGCACCTGGGCTTGGCGTTCTTCTTCATCTACGCACGCCCAGTTAAACACCGGGTTCAAGGTGGCAATCTTAACCCCAGATTCTTTCTGTGCCTTATTCAGTTCAGCAACATATTCGTCATCAGCTTTGGGGTAGTGATGCCAAAAGTGAAAATCTGCCGTAGGAGACAGCTCCACATAGTCAAACCCTAGCTCTCGTGCTTTATGCAGGGTCTGCGAAACTGGCATGAACCAGTAATACATATTGGGGTCGAGGGCGATCTTGACCATTTATTCATTCCTTCTGTTGTAGCAATAGCTATCTTCCGTAGGGCGGTCTTGAGTCTTCTTCTGTCGAAGCTCTAGCCTCATTGCTCCACCCGATCTTGGGCACCCCCAGTTTACCCGAAACGTTTCGCTTAATCCAGAGTGCGCCAGGTTTTTCTTTTTGCCAATTTTTCTTGACAAATGTCCACCTATCGCTATTTAACACGCGTTAAGCGAGGTTGTCAAGGGTCTCGCACTTTATTTTTCAGCTGAAAAACAAGAAGTTCTTAGGCACTAGCTTTTCGCTAGCAGCGCCTGTTTCTTAATACAAATAACTATTTTGCTGGGTTAATTTGTAAAGTATAAACCTAGAGGGTCATGCCACGCTTTACTAGGCGACCCCAAGCGCTAGGTACAGAAAGAAGGAACCGAAATGGAAACCGGAAACGCTCCCCGCGTCCAGAATGCAGACGACCTCAAAGAGCGGGTGGCGCTCAATCGTCAACTTGCGCAAATGCTAAAGGGCGGCGTGATTATGGACGTCACCACCCCGGAGCAAGCACGGATCGCCGAAGATGCGGGCGCAGCAGCGGTGATGGCACTAGAGCGTATTCCCGCCGACATTCGGGCCGCCGGAGGCGTTTCCCGGATGAGTGACCCGGCAATGATCAAAGGGATCCAAGAAGCGGTGTCCATCCCGGTAATGGCGAAGTGCCGCATCGGGCATTTTGTAGAAGCACAACTGCTAGAAGCTATCGAGATCGACTACATCGACGAATCCGAGGTACTCTCCCCCGCCGACGACATCTACCACATTGATAAAACCCAGTTCAAAGTACCTTTCGTATGTGGGGCACGAAATCTAGGTGAAGCGCTACGCCGCATTGGCGAGGGCGCGACCATGATTCGCACCAAGGGCGAGCCGGGAACCGGTGACGTCGTACAGGCAGTTACCCATATGCGCGAGATGAACGCCGAGATTCGGCGGATTTCTAGCCTACGCGAGGATGAACTTTTTGAAGCCGCCAAACAGCTAGAAGTACCGCTATCGCTACTCAAAGAAGTACACGATTCCTCGCGTCTGCCGGTGGTTAACTTTGCCGCAGGCGGAGTAGCCACCCCCGCCGATGCGGCTTTGATGATGCAGCTCGGTGCCGAGGGCGTGTTCGTAGGCTCCGGTATCTTCAAATCCGGTAATCCCGCCAAACGCGCTAGCGCCATCGTCAAGGCGGTAACTAACTTCAAAGACGCGAAACTGATTGCCCAGCTGTCCGAAAACTTGGGCGAAGCCATGGTGGGGATCAACGAAAACGAAATTGACCTGCTGATGGCAGAGCGCGGAAAGTAACTCCCCCCCCCAACAGAAACGGTAAGCGAAACTAAATGGAGAAAGTTGGCGTACTCGCAGTTCAAGGGGCTTTCATTGAACATGAACACTGCCTTGAAAAACTGGGAGCTCAGGTAGTTGAGCTCCGCGAAGCCGCAGACCTGCAGACCGGTTTTAACCGTCTGGTATTACCAGGCGGCGAATCCACGGTGCAATCAAAACTACTGATTGAACTGGGGATGGCGGAGCGGCTGCGGGAAATGATCACCGCCGGGATGCCGGTGCTGGGCACCTGTGCTGGATTAATCTTGCTGGCCAAGCGGATTATGGGTAAGCGCAGCGTGGATCGCACCGCACTCGGCACCTTGGACGTAACCGTGGAACGTAATGCTTACGGCCGCCAACTCGGTTCCTTTAATGCCCGAGCTGACTTTGCGGGCATGGAAGATCTGCCAATGACTTTCATTCGCGCTCCGCGCATTAGCGAGGTCGGCCCGGGAGTTGAAGAACTCGGAAGAGTAAATGGGCTAATTGTGGGGGCGCGAGCCGCCAATCAAATCGGGGTTACTTTTCATCCCGAATTGACCGGCGACCCGCGCCTGCACCAAATGTTTTTGAACCTTTAGGTTCTTTAGCTACCTCTAGCCTTCCTCACGCTGGAAGCTCATGGTGGCTTCGTAGTGCCCGGATTCGCTCGGCCAGCGGGTGGTAATTGCCTTGGCCTTGGTGTAGAACTTCACACCCTCCGGGCCGTGAATATGGGTGTCACCAAGCAGGGAGTCTTTCCAGCCACCGAAGGAGTAGTAAGCAACCGGGGTCGGAATCGGGACGTTAACGCCCACCATCCCAGCCTCAACCTCAAGGGTGAACTTGCGCGCTACCCCGCCGTCATTGGTGAAGATGGCAGAGCCATTGCCGAAGGGAGCGGAGTTAACGATCTCGATGGCTTCCTCATAGGTGTCGGCGCGGGTAATAACCAGCACCGGACCAAAGATTTCCTCGTAATAAGCGGGGGCATCTTTGGGGCAGTTATCGATAATGGTGGGCCCTACGAAGTAACCGTTCGGGTAGCCTTCTGGCCGGAATCCGCGGCCATCACGCACGATAGTCGCACCGCGTTCTTCAGCATCAGTGATCAGACCTTCAATCCGCTCCTGAGCTTTCTTGTCAATAACCGGCCCCATCTCGCAGCCTTCAACCATGCCTTGATCTACATGGATCTTGTCGGCGTGGGC
Organism: Varibaculum cambriense DSM 15806; assembly: GCF_000420065.1. GTDB lineage: Bacteria > Actinomycetota > Actinomycetes > Actinomycetales > Actinomycetaceae > Varibaculum > Varibaculum cambriense. The sequence goes on from NZ_ATUF01000002.1 coordinate 502,645, forward strand.
TTTAACTTTCTCGGCTAGTTTTTCACCAGCGCTTCCCACAGCTACTACCACCGGCAGCGCCATGCAGCGTTCACCAGCTGCTCCGAAAGCCGCTGCCGAAATATGTTTGGCGGCGAAATCGATATCTGCATCCGGCATCACGATGGCGTGGTTGTTTGCCCCGCCCAGCGCCTGAACGCGCTTGCCGTGAGCAACCCCGGTGTTCTGTACGATATGTGCAACCGGAGTGGATCCCACAAAGGAAATCGCATCAATTCCGGGGTGCTCCAAAATCGAGGTAACTAGGTTACGGTTACCGGTCAAAACCTGATAAATGCCATCCGGTAGTCCCGCTTGCTTGTACAGTTCACCGGTCAAGAGCGCAGCGGAAGGAGTGGAAGAAGCAGGCTTAATAATGATGGCGTTACCAGTGGCAATAGCCAGCGGGTGCATCCACATGGGTACCATTGCCGGGAAGTTGAACGGGCAAATCCCCGCCACTACTCCGACCGGTTGCCGCACGGTGAAGATATCAACGCCGGTAGAAATCTGGTAGGAATGTTCGCCCTTCATATTGGCGTTAATTCCACAGGCGTAATCAAGGGTTTCCCGGCCACGCTGGATTTCCCCGATCGCATCCGAGTAGTTCTTGCCGTGTTCCTGCACGATCAGTTGTGCCATCTTGTCCTGGTTTTCCAAAACCAGGTGGCGCATCTTGAACATAATGTCCACGCGTTTAGCTAGTGAGAGTTTTGCCCACTCTTTTTGCGCTTTTTTAGCAATTTCTACTGCGTGATCCAGATCTTCACTTGATGCGGAGGGAACAGTAGCTACTACTTCACCTAGCGCCGGATCTTCGATTTTAATTTCTCCGGAAGGTTTTCCCTGCGCATATTCACCGTTAATCCAGTGCTGCAACTGTTTTACCATTGTCAGTATCTCCTTCGATTTCCGCTGACCTTATCGCCGATCATGCCTAAGCTATTAGCATCACCACGACTGGCTTAATTGTCCTTACAAAGTCTACTCTAATCGACTTAAGTCCCAGACACAAGAGGAGTAGTTAAAAATCTCTTTTACCACGGGATATGCGGGAGCAGCAGCTTGAACATCGCTTTCCAAACAGAATTCGGAAACAGGATTAGGTGCCCGCTAACCAAACATTGAGACCACGGAAAGCAGCAAATGTCACCCCTTAGCAAACGTTTACCTGCCCGCTTGGCGAATATGGAGTTAGGGTTAGAGCATGCTTCCCCATCATCCCCGCAGACGCGACAAAATAATGCTCGCAATTTTGGGGTTTATCAGCGTGGGATCCTTAACCCTTACTGCTTGCAGCCCGGCAGCAACACCTGGAACTGTCCCCTCCCCGTCAACACCCAAAACCGCCACCTCTTCCCCCAAAGCTAAGGCGCCCTCCAGCCCGCCTACCCCTGCCATTCCCAGGGCAGCAACTACTCCCGCTACTAAACCACTGAGCGGAAAGGTCATTGTCCTTGACCCTGGCCACGGGAAGGGCAGGCAGCTAAGCAACCCGATTTCCAATGGGCGCGGAGGCCGCAAAATTTGTAATACCTCCGGCACCGCCACTAATGCCGGATATCCGGAATATAAATTCACTTGGCAGGTAGCCGACTATCTGCGCAATCAACTACAGAAACAGGGCGCCACAGTGGTTCTTACTAGAGATAATGACCGTAACGCGGAAGTATGTGTGGATAGGCGCGGGAAAATTGCGAACGAAAATGACGCGGCAGCGTTGATATCTATTCACGGTAACGGTTCAAAGTCCAGCGCTCCCCACGGATTTTTTGTGATGGTTTCCAGCCCCCCGCTAAACGCTGCCCAAGGCGAACCTTCCCGGGAGTTGGCACGCGCAGTTGCCACCGGTCTTAGAGGCGCGGGACTCACCCCCTCTACGACTTTTGGGGCGAATCCAGTCCCCCGCTCTGACCTCGCCACACTAAATTTCGCGCAGGTACCGGCAGTCATGGTGGAGCTGGGGGAAATGCGTAACCCCCAGGATGCCCAGCGCATGTCGAGCCCCGAGGGGCAACAGCAATACGCGGCCGGCCTCGCCCAAGGAATCCTAAGCTTCTTTTCCGCCCGTTAAGGCAGACTCGAAGATAAAGTATTTAAGCTGCTAAACCCTATTTTCATTTCGCCTATCCACCTGTTTGCCGGAATTGGTTAAAAGCCTTAGCGCCGACTAGCAAAGAAGTCTTTTAGTTGCGCCGAACATTCCTCCTCTAAAATCCCGCCAATGACTTCGATGCGGTGATTTAGGCGGCTATCGCGCAGAACATCACGGACAGAGCCGGCCGCTCCCGCTTTTTCATCCCAGGCACCGAACACTACCCGCGAAACCCGAGCATTAACCAGAGCCCCGGCACACATAGTGCAAGGCTCCAAGTTAACCACCAAGGTGGTGCCGGTGAGCCGCCAAGTGCCCAGGCGGACTGCGCCCTGCCGCAAAGCCATAATCTCCGCGTGAGCCGTGGGATCATAAGGAAAGGTTTCGCGCTGGTTGCAGCCCTGTCCGATTATTTCCCAGTCCCCCAGGTAAGAAGGGGAAGCACTTTTGGGAGTAGGCGCGCCCTCACTCGCGGAACCCAGCACCTCCTCCGCGGCAAAACTATCCGCGTTCCGGACGCTCATAGGCACAGTATTTTCGACGCGAGGTGCGAGCAAAAGCGCCCCCACTGGAACATCCGATTGCTGCTGCGCGCAGGTCGCCAAATCCATAGCGCGACGCATTACCTCGTCAAAGCGATCCATAGCTCCAACTTACCCGGCATTTTTAGCTAAGAAAACACGGTCTTTTCCGCAGACAAAAAAACAAATAAGTGAAAGACTTAATACATGTTTGAACGAGCCGGGCAGAAAGCCAAACCAGAAGATTTAATCAATGTCGATGACCTCCTAGCCGCCTACTACGACCTGGAGCCAGACCCCGCCGAGCCTAGCCAGCGGGTTAGTTTCGGCACCTCGGGACACCGGGGTAGCGCCTTCGACCATGCATTTAACGAAGCCCACATCGTGGCTATCACCCAGGCGATTGTGGAATATCGCCGTAACCAGGGGATTAACGGACCGCTATTTATCGGGCGTGACACCCACGCCCTTTCGGAGCCTGCTCACCGCAGCGCCCTAGAGGTGCTGGTGGCTAACGGAGTGGACGTGCGGATCGATTCGCGCAACTCCTATGTACCGACCCCGGCAGTTTCCTTAGCGATCCTGCAGGCCAATGGGGCGCCTGGCAAGGTGCGCACCTCGGGCGCGGACGTAGCTGATGGGATTGTAATCACCCCGTCACATAACCCGCCACGCGATGGTGGCTTCAAATACAATCCCCCCACCGGCGGTCCGGCAGATGTGGACGCCACCGGTTGGATTGCTGATCGCGCTAATCAAATTCTTGAGGACGGCTGGCGGAATGTTCCGCGTTCTACCCTAGCGGATCTAACGCGCGCCGACTGCGTCCACCCCCATGATTACCTGCATGAATATGTGGATGCACTGCCCAGCGTGATTGACTTGGACGCGATTCGCTCTGCGGGAGTACGCATCGGAGCGGATCCGTTAGGTGGGGCTTCGGTGGACTATTGGGGCATGATTGCTGAACGCCACGACCTGAACCTGACGGTAGTCAACCCGGACGTGGACCCCGCCTTCAGCTTCATGACCTTGGATTGGGACGGGAAAATCCGCATGGACTGCTCCTCCCCCTATGCAATGGCATCGCTGCGGGAAAAAATGGCGCCTGACGAGGACGGGGTTACGCCCTTCGATATTGCGACCGGCAATGATGCCGATTCGGATCGCCACGGAATCGTCACCCCGGATGGCTTAATGAACCCCAACCACTACCTGGCAGTCGCCATCGAATACCTGTACACCCATCGACCGGAATGGGGTGCGGATTGCGGGGTCGGGAAAACCTTAGTTTCCTCCTCGCTAATCGACCGGGTGGTTGCCCATATGGGGCGCAAACTAGTGGAAGTTCCGGTGGGCTTTAAGTATTTCGTGCCAGGACTACTCTCCGGGACTATCGGTTTCGGGGGTGAGGAATCGGCCGGTGCCTCTTTCTTGCGTAGGGACGGGTCTGTCTGGACAACCGATAAAGACGGCATTATTTTGGCGCTACTGGCTTCCGAAATCCTGGCAGTAACCGGTACTTCTCCCTCGCAGCTACATAAGCAGCAGGTGGAACGTTTCGGAGCTTCCAGCTACAAGCGTTTCGAGGCCGCCGCCAACCCGGAGCAGAAAGCCAAGCTCAAGAAACTTTCTTCTGAGGACGTCACCGCGGAGAAACTCGCCGGTCAAGACATCACCGACAAACTGGTGCGTGCCCCCGGTAATGACGCCGAAATCGGCGGCTTGAAAGTAGTCACCAAGGACGCCTGGTTCGCGGCTCGCCCCTCGGGTACCGAAGATATCTACAAGATTTACGCGGAATCCTTCCAAGGTGACCAGCACGTTGATCAAGTAATCTCCGAAGCACAAGAGGTAGTAGGCGCCGCCCTCTCCTAGAGCACGTAATAAGTGAGGGGGCTAGGTTCTTTCTCTCGTCCTTACTGTGGGAGACAAAAGTAATCCTCGCCCTCCTACCGGGAGCGGAGTTGGCGATTGGTGGCGGCAGTGGCGAGGGCGGCGCGGGGATCTTCCGGCCACGGATGCTTGCGATACCTGCCCCGCATTTCCGCTCGAACCTGCGGATACACTTCCTCCCAGAAGTGTTCTAAGTCGGTCACTAACGCCAGCGGGCGTCCTGCCGGTGACAGCATCTCCATCGCCAGGTCGACTTGGCCGCCCAGGATTTTAGGCGCGGCTTGCAGTCCAAAGAACTCTTGTAATTTCGCCTGTACCCGAGGCGGACCGCTGGTGATATCGTCTGGATAGCTAATAGCGGTACGCCGGCCGGAAGGAAGTAAAAACTCGCTGGGTGCTTCTTTTTCCAAAGTGCGCCGAGTCTCATAGTCCAGCACTCCCTCCAGCCAGGCAGTTACCGGGGCATTCGCAGCGTTTTTTCCGTCTGCAAAATAACTGAGCAACACCTGCCAGAAGCGGGGGTTGTCATGTAAATCCTGGTCGCTAACTGCAGGGACATTGGGAAAATAGTGCGCCGCCCAGCACAAGCGGGCACGTAAGCGAGCGGCTTTAGAGTTCCAAGACAGAAAACCTAGCCCCACCCGCTGATATTCGGCTTCGAGGACGCGCTCAGGTTCCCGGATTTTCGCTTTTTGTCGCTGCAGAAGGATTTCTCCTAGACACTGTTGCTGCCACGCAACTATTTTTCCATCTCGAAATTCTGCCAAATACTTTTCTTGCTTTAGGTGACTTCCTAGTTCTAAAGCCAGCTCCTCGGTGAGAGGGGCGGCTAGACGAATTAGATCGGTCCCTCCTTTACGCACCCCTATTTCTGCAATCGCCAACCACTTACTGGTGGATAAAGAACTGTCATTGTCTAGGCGAGCTGCTCCCGAACCAGACAGCTGATAGACCCCCTCTTTACTGGTTAAATGTCCTATTTGGTCAGGAAAAGCCATCCCCACCACTAATCCCACGCTTAAATCTCCCGCAAGTTTTTCCAAATTTGCTGGTGAACTTGGAGTCTGACTATTAGCGTTGTCTTGCCCTAGCTGCCCGCCCCGAGCTGACAGGGAAGATACAAATCCTTCACTACCAGTAGCCATACCTTGATATCGCCGCGCCAATTTTTCAAAGCGGCTACGCTCGCTGCGATAAGTTCTATCTCCTTGGCGTTCCGCGCGGCGAATCGCTGCCCATAAATCACCGTCTGGACTGCGTACATCTGCCTGCAAAGCTGCCACCACCTGGGCGGTGCGGCGCTCACCCACCAGGCGCGCCCCCAAAATCAAAGCGCGTGCCAAACGTGGGTGAGCGGGAATTTGTACCAGCTGACGCCCAAAAGCGGTAATTCGAGAATCTGCATCTAAGGCGCCGAGAGCCTGCAAATCCTTCTCCGCCTGCTGCCAGGCAGCAGGCGGAGGGGAAGTAGGCAGCGCCAGAACTTCCAGATCGGTTTGCCCCCAATCCGCCAGCTGCAAATATGTCTCGGTCAAGTCACTGCACATGATTTCCGGCTGCGTATCGGGTTCCATACGCGCATAAGTTTGCTGGTCATAAGCATGAATCACATATCCGGGTCCCAGGCGCGCGGCGCGCCCTGCGCGTTGTGTTGCCGCGGCTCGCGAGCAACTCAAAGTGCTGAGACCTCCGGCATTTCCGCGCAGGCGGCGGCTCGGAACCCGCGATAGTCCGCTGTCAATCACCTGGCGAACCCCGGGAACAGTCAGTGCCGATTCGGCCACCGAAGTGGCCACAATAATCCTGCCTTCCCCAGGTTTCAGAGCTTCCTCACTAGCAGAAGAGGCACCCTGGGACAGTACTTTTGCCTGCTCGCGGGGAGGTAACTGCCCGTGCAAGGTCAGGATTCGTTCCGGGTGACTGGCGCGCGACCGCAAAGTAGCGGCAATCGCCTCCACATCTGCGATTGCGGGGGCAAACACTAGAGTGTCACCTTGGATACGATGCTTTAACGCCAGATCGGCCAAATAATCCCGAAACTCCCAGGAGGTGCCGCGCTCACTAATCCGCCGCACCCGCGCTGGCGGCGGTGCGAATACTTCTTGCAGGGGAAAAAGCTTGCCCTCCGCCTCTAGAACCGGGGTATCTTCCCCTAAGACCTGGCGGAAAAGATCGCTATTTATAGTCGCGGACATCACCACTATTCGCAGCTCGGGGCGCAACTGACGCACTTCACAGAGCAGAGCTAATAAGACATCGGTATCTAGTGACCGTTCGTGTACCTCATCAATAATTACGGTGCCGATACCCGAGATTTCCGGATCTGCCAGCAGGCGCCGCAAAAACAGGCCGGCAGTGACAAAATCTAGGCGTGTATTGTGACCCCGAGTAGATTCTCCCCGGACAGAAAATGCGACTTTAGCTGCCAAGTTATCCTCACTTTTAGGCAGCAATGTCTGCAGGTAACTGGCGGCAGCCCGAGCGGCAATCCGGCGCGGCTCGGTCACTAATACCTCAGCTGCCGGAGAATTATTTTTTGCTCGCGCGTCCTCTAACGCCCAACAAACCGGAGGAACCAAAGTAGTTTTCCCCGACCCCGGCTCGGCAGTAACAATCGCTTTCCCCACGGTTTCGAGGGCGTCTTGCAACTCCGGCAAGATACTCTTCGCCGGCAGCTCGGGGGCGAGGGCGCCTGCCTGGGAAAGCGTGAACATGCTTCTATTGTGCACCGCGGAAGAAAAAAGCCAATACTTCCGGCAGCGGAACAGTTAAATAGGAAACCGTCTCCAAAATAAGCACAATAGATACATGGGGTATAACAGACGCGGTAGACGCCGGTGGCGGCCAGGGAAGGGTTCCTGGGGAAACCGGGTCATCGCCACCTTAATTCTTGCCCTGTTAGCCTGGGCTTTTATTCCCGGTTTAGGTCCAGATTTAGCCGGACTTTCCACCAAAGGAGCCCCCAAGATAGCGCTTCCTGATTGGGGTAAAAGCGCGGACCAAATCCTCTCCGAATCGGTGCAAACAGATTTAGTCAAGGCAGTTGCCTCTTTACCAGTGGGCGAGTGGGAAAGCGTCTCCCCCTATGAGCGTTCCCAGTTCGGGGTTCGTTGGGCAGATATTGATCGCAATGGTTGTGATACCCGGAACGATATTTTAAGGCGTGACTTGTCCCAGGTGCAGGCCAAGACCGGAACCCATGATTGCGTGGTAATTTCCGGGGAGTTTACCGAACCCTACACCGGTCGCTACCAGCAGTTTCGCAAGGGCGCTCAGAGCTCCAGCAAGGTACAAATTGATCACGTAGTTGCCCTGTCCAATGCTTGGAAAACCGGAGCCAGCCGGTGGGATGCCCACAGTCGCGAACAGTTCGCCAATGACCCGTTGAACCTGCTGGCGGTTGATGGGCCCGCCAATCAAGATAAGCAAGATAAAGATGCCGCGAGTTGGCTGCCCCCAAATAAAGGGTTCCATTGTCAGTATGTGGCTTTACAGACTGCGATTAAACAGAAATGGCAGTTGTGGGTTACCCCGGAGGAAAAACGGGCGATGGCGGCAGTGGCGGCCTCCTGCCCCGCGCAGCCCCTCCCCGCTGGTTAGCCTGGTGCGGTAATAGTCAGCGAGTGTTATAGCCCTAGATGCGCAGGGGTAGGTAATTTTAGATTCTTGTTGCTTAAGTTTCTTAATTATTAATATACTTAACTACATGGACAACACTTCACAACCTGCCGATGAGCGTAAGCAGCTATTAGACCAACTTCTGTACGAATTACACCGACTAGTTTTTGCTTCAAATGACCTGATTAGCCGGTATTCCTCAAAAATGGGGCTACATGGGAAAGACGGGGAAGCGCTATTACAAATCTGGCAGGCAGAACTGGCAGGCGCTCCCCTCTCCCCCTCGGAATTAGCCGAACAATTGCATATCACCCGGGCGGCAGTTAGCTACCTAACCGATCGACTCATGGAATCAGGCTACGTAAATCGGGAAACTAATGAGGCCGACCGGCGCAAGACGGTTCTGCGGATCTCGGAATTAGGTGGGCAAATTGGGCACGACTTCACTGCCCCTATGGAGGCCGGTCTCAGCGGATTATTTGCCGAACGCAGCCAAAAAGAACTAACCATCTTTACTGAAATGCTCCGAGACTTCGTGGAATCCTTAGACACTTCCCACGACCTCGAAGATTAAGACTTCGCCAAAATTCACTGGCAAAACTAAGGATCTAAAATGAGCACTGAACTTAATCCCTCAAATACCGCACGGACAGCACAAACAAAAGAAACCTCTGCAGCGGCCAAGGGGAAAGGCGCGGCCGCAACGGCCGACTTTACCGCTCCCAAGCGCTGGAAACTCGTCCTCGTCCTCTACTTAGCAGGTATCGGCATGGGCGCCCTAGATATGGGGATCGTGAACCCAGCGCGCACGGTTATTCAAAATGGGCTCGGGGTAGATGACAAAGTGGGGGTTTGGGTCTTTACCATTTACACCCTCGCCTATGCGGCAGCGATCCCCGTTATCGGAAAAATCGCGGACATTATTGGCCGCAAGCCAGTATACGTGCTGGCTATCGGGCTATTTGGACTGGGTTCTCTCGGGTGTGGATTGTCGCAAGATTTCTCCTCTTTAGGGCTGCTGCTAGCTTCTCGGGCGATTCAAGCAATCGGGGGTGGCGGGATGGTTCCGGTGGCCACCGCCGCGGTAGGAACCATTGTTCCTCCCCCCAAGCGCGGAATGGCTCTGGGGCTGGTCGGTATGGTGTACGGTGCTGCCTCGGTATTTGGCGCCTCTGCAGGATCTTTGGTTTTAGATATAGCCGGACAGGAAAACTGGCAATGGATTTTCTACATCAACGTTCCTATCGCAATAATCGTAGTGCTACTGGGAATTTGGGCCCTGCCCCAAGAACCCCAAAGTTCCACCCGAAAATTGGATTTACCCGGCATTTTCATTCTGGTGGTGATGATTACCGCCCTGCTATGGGCGTTCCAAAACCTGGATTTCACTAAGATCAGCGAATCGCTTAGCGATCGCGATGTCTGGGGTGGTCTACTAATCTTCCTGGTGCTGATCCCCGCATTTTGGATAGCGGAAGTGCGCGCCGAGGATCCGATAATCGACTTCAAATACTTCGCCACTATCAACGTGGGCACTACCCTTATGTTCGGGGCAGTATCCGGCATTTTGATGATGACCGTCATGTTCATCCCCCAATTCGCAGAAAACTGCCTACGTCTGCCCTCGGGAGCCGGTGGATATCCCACAATCATTATTGGCGTAGCCTCAGCTATCGGGGCGCCTTTAAGTGGACGACTAACTGACCGTTTCGGTCCGCGAGCAGTGCTTGGAGTAGGCGTACTGATTTCGACAATCGCCGGCTTCATGCTGATCTACTGGGCTAGCCCCTACCCAGGTCTAGTTTCTAACTCGGTTTCCATTTTCGTGATGGGGCTAGGACTAGGATTCCTGATGGGGGCGCCGTTAACCTACCTGATCTTGCACCTGATTCCCGAAACTGACGCTAACTCCGGCCAGGCGACACTCTCTCTAATCCGCTCCCTAGGCACCACTTTGGCTCCCGCGATTCTAGTTGGTTTGCTCGCCACCGCGATGGGAGGACTGTCCGGTAAAGTCATGGACGCGATGCCGGCTATGGAGATGCCCGCTATGACGGCGGAGGTGCCCGCAGCTGACGGCAAGATACCCGCCGGGATGCCGCCGCAAGCCCAAGGCCAAAAGGAGGCAATGCCTCCGCAGGAGCAAGCGAAGAATCAGACTATGCCCTCTAATGTCCAGGCGAATACCCCGGAGAAAAAAACTAGTCCTAAAGCGGCTGCTCCCCAGACGAAAGCCGATAGGGGATTCAAGATGTCCGATATGCCTGCTTCTCTGCAAAATAAAATTAAAACCGCTGATGTTACCAACGTAGTAGATCGCAGTAAAGACATCGCGAACTATATGTTTGATCAACAAGAAGCGAAGATGAAAGCCAAGATGGGAACGGTGCCTCCTGGTGTGGAACAGATGCGAGCTAAATATCTAAAAGATATTGAGTCCCACCGCGACCAGATAGAGACCGCGTTCCAGTTGGGGCTAAACGAAGGATTCACTCGCCTGTTCTGGTTCTATACCATCTTGTCCTTAGCCGGGATATTACTGCTGGCGGGACTACCTTCGAAACGCAAAATCGATGCCATTATCAATCCCGATCCGGATTTGGGTCTGGCTCGGTAAAAGCACTCCAGCTATTTCGGCGTGTAGGGGCGAGTTTTCCCTCCTGCCCAAACTCCGATAAACGCCCGCTTCTGCGCATCTGCGTACCTCAAAATGGAGGGAAAGCTGAGGCGGCGATAAACCCATGAGTGGAAAAAATGGGGAGAAAAAGAGAAAAATAGGGGTATGCCCACAAGTTCCTTTGGCCCCGAAGTCCTCGAGCTCGCATTCCGAGCAGTTGATGTGACCGGAGTGTTTTGCGCCGCGATCATCGGAGCAAAACTTGCGCGGGAACGCCATTTCGATGCGGTAGGCTTCGCTACCCTAGCGGTTATTTCCGCACTAGGGGGCGGGATGACCCGGGACGTACTACTACAACAGATTCCGGTAGCGTTCACCGATCCGTTCTATCTAGGTGGCGCCCTCCTGGGAGCGACCGTGGCATTTTTTTGGCGCCTCGAATCAAAATGGACAAACCGGTTAATCACGGTAGCTGACGCCCTCTGCCTGGGATGCTGGGCTGCCACGGGAGCCCAAAAAACGCTCGCCCTAGGCCTAGGGGTACTACCTGCACTGATGATGGGATTAACTACCGCGGTAGGCGGGAGCATCATCCGCGACGTGATGGTGGGAAAAATCCCCAAGATTTTTGGGGGTGCCAACCTTTACGCCACGCCCGCTGCGACCTCCGCAGTGATCATGGTGGTATTTTTCAAACTCGGGATGCCGGTACTAGGAATGGCGCTGTCGATAATAACCGCTCTGGTATTTGTGCTCTTGTCCCAGTGGCGAGGTTGGGTGCTTCCCGAGGCGCCGGATATTAGGATCACTCTCACCCCCCGTCAGTTGCGGCAGATTTTACGATGGCGCGATAGTCGGCAACGGCGCTTTAAAAATACTGGTCAGCAGACTAAGGGCGACAATGGCTTGGGCGGTGATGAAAACGCATGCCCGGAAGATCCTGGTTCCCGGGAGAATCCGGCTAACAGTCCAACCTCCGACAACGGGATTTAAGTAGCTTACAGCCGCGTGCCGATTCCTAGCCCCAACAGGTAGGTGGCTCCTGCGGCTCCGTAACCGATCATTAGTTGGCGCAGGGCTTTAGGAGCCGGGTCAACCCCCGAAAGCAGCCCCACGATTCCGCCCACAATAATTAGCGCCAAACCTACTAAGATCACCGCCACTATCGCGCCTTGTAAGGGTGAAAGCGGCAGCAAAAACGGAAACAGTGGAACGAAGGCCCCGATAGCGAAGAAAGTGAACGAAGAAATCGCTGCTTTCATACCGGTACCGATTTCTTCGTATTCCTGATTATTCGCCTCTAAATGAGCATGCCCACCTTTTTTAATCTTTGAAAAAGCGGCGGAAGCCTTACGGTCAGCGGTTTCGGCATCGTCTCCCCGCGCCCGAAACACTAAGGCCAATTCGTTTTCGTTCATATCCAATTTATCGATGGCATGTTCGGACTCAGGATCTGGGGATGAGGAAGCCAAAAGTTCAGTTTGGGAACGTACCGAAACATATTCCCCCGCCCCCATGGACAGGGCGCCCGAAAGTAGACCGGCCAAACCAGTAGCAATAATGGTGGTTTTAGAAACTCCCGTACCAAAAATTCCCAAAATGAGGGCGCAGGTAGAGACCAGGCCATCGTTTACCCCGAAAACTGCAGCCCGGAAACTCCCCGAGATAGTGGCTCGCTGCCGGGCGGCAAGACCCCGCACTACCTCGGAATGAATTTTTTCATCCGCCACGATTTCCTTAGGAACATCCAGGTCAGCCTCGTAGTCGTGACGCTGTTCCGCCCGCTGCATCATCGCCAACATAAAGATGGTGCCGAAAATACGAGTGAAAAAATTAAGGAGGCGCGAACGCAGGCTTGCCCGGGGAGTGGGAAGCGCGTCCTCACCCAAAAGATTCAACCAATACTGCTCGTGACGCTCTTCCGCGATTGATAATTCTTGCAGAACTTCCCGCTCATCCCCACTGCGCCGCCTGGCCAGATAACGATAAGTATCGGCCTCTAAACGTTCCTCCGCGAGGTATTTCCGCCACCGCCGTAGCTGTTTTTTGGAAATTGGGGATACCTGCTGTGGGTCAGCACCTGCACTTTTAGCAATTGCATCAGCCATTTTAGAGGCGGGAATCCGGTCCTTCAACGGTTATTTCTTCAATCTCTACATCTACGAATTCCGGTTCCGATTTACTGGCCGGCGCTACCCCGAAGATTCGTTCTTTAACTACGTCCGCAATCTTGTCGGTGACAACTTCGCCTTGACGACGGAAAATCTCGGAAGCTTTTTGTTTGGTGACATCGCCTGCTCGGCGCACCTGGGGGTTGGAGGTCACCGCGTTAACAGTTTTAGCCACCCCGCCCTCGGGATTCTCCCGAAGTTCGCGGCGAACTAGGGCGATACCAGCACCGATGCCGAGGACGGTCAAAAGTTTCTTTCCCACGGCTAACACCTTTCACGTCGACAAGAACAACTGCTAGCCATTCTATCTCACGGAGGCGCGAGGGCTTTATGAGGAAAGATTAGAAGCTTTCCTTAAGTATTTTTTGTATTTTTTCACAACATATTTTATGCCTCACCGTTTACGGTGGATATATGAGTGAAATCAGAATCCCCACTTCTCGCGGGGTAACTTTGGCGGCCGACTTTGTAATTCCAGTGGACGCCAGTAATCGCGCCGTGATTTTCGCGCACTCATTTTTACTGGATCGGCACGGTTTAGGATGGTTTGATGCTTTCGCAAAATCCTATCGCGCTGCTGGATATAGCACCTTGCAATTAGATTTTTCGGGTTGCGGAAACAGCGCCGATGACGTGATCAGCTTGGAAAATCAGATAGAAGATCTCAAAGCAGCTTGCGGCTGGCTTTCTGAACGCGGATTTGACCAACAGGTGCTGCACGCAGATGGATCGGGGGTATTGGTGGCTTTGCGCGCCGTACCCGATAAGGTGCAGGCGCTAGTGTTAACTGCGCCGATTCTAGGCTCTGCCGAGGTCCCATGGGAGGACGTGTTTTCTTCCTCCCAGCTAGCCGAATTGGAGCGGGTGGGACATACGCGAATCCCCAACGACCAGGGGGCTTCGCGACCCTATTTTGTGATCGGTAAGCGCACCCTGGGGGAACTAACCATGGTTGATACCGAGAAGTTACTGCACGATATTGCGTTACCAGCTTTATTTGTAGTTGATCCCCAAACCTTGGCTTCCCAGTGGTTTGCACCCCTGCTCGAAGATCCCCAGGCGTTACTGCCTCCCAATTGTGAATTGCTGTTCTTAGAAAAGCTCAGCCTATACGGGCAATTGCCTACCAACTATCGCAAGCCTGACGGGAACTTCCCGAATGCGGAAAAAGTAGATTTTCTACGTGACCAGGTAGTCGCTTGGGTTAGCCGCCTAGTTCCCCCTGCCAGCAACTAGGTTTACGAACAATAACTTACATTATATTGCCCCTACCTGGGATTTTAACCTTCAGGAACTTCTTGGGAAAAATAAAGCGAATCTTCAGAAACCGTTGTGAAGTGCAACCTTTACCAAACGTAGAGGATACTTCCAGGTTCATTTATATTCCCTTCCAGGAACGTATCTTAGAGTTAAGACCAGCAATAAGGATTGAGCGTATCGATATCTCCTTATTTGCTTGAGATGGGGAACAAAAGTGGGGGGCGGATTCCAAAGGAATCCGCCCCCCACTCTCTGTCTACCCGGTTCTGCGCCCCAGACTCCGCGCCCAGAGGGAGGAGTCTAGCGGCGGCGCGAGCCTAGAGTCTACCTTTTCCGGCTTACGCGGGCTCCGGCAGTGGCGGCAATACCCACTAAGAGGCAAACCATAGCAATCCCTAAAGCACTAATCCCAGCAGCTCCGGTTGGTGGCATCTGCTGCTTCACTTTCGAGTCAGGCTGCGGAGTTTTAGTTTTAGCTGCTTCTTTCACCGTAACCTTCGCGGTGGCAGATACGCTTTCCCCGTTCATATCGGTCAAGGTGAACTTAACCTCGTAAGTACCCGGTTTAGTCGGATCGAAGTTCCCTTTTGCAATCACTACCTTTCCGGCGAGGTCAGCTCCGTCCTCTTCATCGAACGCCTTAGTAATCAGCGAACGGAGATCAAGTTTATCGCCAGCGGTAATAGTGGCGTCTTTAACCTCTAATACCGGCGGGGTGTTCGGGCGGTACACGGGGTAGACCGCCATATTCGACATAACTACGGTGTCAGCGTTAAAGGCTTGCCCGCTGCCATCCGCCTTGGTATTCCATTCTTTGAAAACCTGCCCCGCGGGAGCTGCGGGAGCCGCCGGGAGCTGCTTCGGCAGACAAGTCTTTCCGTCACTTAGACAGTTAGTGCCAAGAGAGTGGCGGTAATAAACCTTCTGGGTAGCCAGCACTTCAGGCTCTTGACCTTCCTCAGGCGCGCCCTTATAGAAGGTAACTTCCGGGATCTTTTGATCCAACATCACGGTGAAGACGCTGGAAGTTTTAAATTTGGTGTTAGTGTTTACCTGGTCGTCGCCTTTCCATTTTTTTAGATACCCAAAACCCTCATAGCATTTCACCGCGGAAACCGGAAACGGCTTTTTTCCGTAATAGAAATAGTACTTTCCAGGCTTATATCCTTCGGCAGCGAGCTTATCGGTCTCTGCCGAGGTAGGTAATACCACCTTGCAATCTTTATCGATGGGCTTGAGCACATAGTCGCTGCCGGCCTTATATTTCGGATTAAGACCGGTCACTTTGCCCTCAGCATCTAAGCTGAAAAGATCTTTAGCGACTTCTGGGGTCTTCGTATAGGCAATGTTTACATAGTCCATGTGGAAGCGGGTTTCCGCAATCGGGTTAGAGTTGGTCGCGGCATTAGTTGCGGACTGGGAGTCTTTGCTTACCGTCATCAGGTCAGTTTTTCCGCCTCTAGCCTCCGGATACCCAGAACTTAGGGCTGTGAACCACGAGTGATACCCATCCGGCAACGTGGAGGGATCCACCTTTACGGTATAGGCTTCACCCTGCTTATATGGTCCCAGGTATTTACCTGCACTCCAACGATTCTGATCTCCAACCGTACCGGTGGTGGTCTCAATCAGATTGCCCTCGCCGTCAAAAACCTGGAAGGCAACTTTCTTCCAAGCTTCCAAAACCTGTCCTGTAGGGGCTCCGCCATATACGTCCATCGTGCGTTTCACTCCGACAGTTTCCTCTGGTTTGGAGAATAATTCCTTGCTGCCGGGTTTGAGAAATATTTCCGGTAGGATTTCAATCCGCATCGTTTTCTCGGAGTTACTATCTTCGGCGTGAGCACTTGGCAGTTGCGTGACAGCCAGTAACCCCATCCCCACTAATAGCAGCGGAGCCAGCAGGAAACTGACCACTCTTTCCATAGTTTTCGACATTTTCTCTCCACTCAAATTCTTCGTCGGTGTAAAATTAAAATCGGTTTACACCCTTTAATGATAACGGCTAGTCGCAGTTAAAAGCTGGTTAAGTAATTAAAGTCATTGAATACAAGCGGTACTCGGCGCGGTTAATCATCTTCGAAAACTAGGGTGCAGGGGTCACCACTCGCTGGGATCGCCGGTAGGGGCGGCACTGATTTCAAACAGCAAATCCCCGACTTCGACCTGATTACCTTCCGGACGGAGATTTTCCAGTTCAGAGGGGGTGGAATCCAATACCACCACCGGGCATAACGGCGAGTAGCGCGCCTTTTCAATTTGTTTAACCGAGAAAGTAGTAATGGGCTCTCCGGCTTTAACCATTTCATTTTCGAGGGCGTGGCAGGTAAAACCGTCCCCCCGCATCTTCACGGTGTCAATCCCTAAATGCACCAATACCGTTTGTTCTCTGCTGGTAATCATAAAGGCGTGGGGAAACAGCTTAACTAAGCGCCCCGAAATGGGAGCTACTGCAGTTACTTCTTTCGATCCCGGCAGCGGGCGCAAGGCTACTCCCGCCCCCACAATCATGCCGGAGAACACCAAATCCGGTACCTGCCGCAAGCTCACGATACGCCCGGGAATCGGCGCACCCACTTGCACGGTCTGTTCCTCCATGCTTCACCCCTATCCCAAAAAGGAAAACTAGCTTTCTTTACAAACCAGCCTAGCCCGCCCACATCCTCCAGGAAAATGTGTTGTTTTCCAGAGGGCGACGGGCGATACCCGCGGTCATTGAAAACTGCTACGCCGCCTCGCCGTCTAAAACGAAGCATGGTTCACCGTCCTCAAGCAATCGATTCTTCGAAGAAATCTTCATCAATGCTGTAAAGCGTGAACTGCTTTGCTTGGTGAACCGCCACTCCATAACTAAGCATCAGCTCGGTGAGTTTAATTCCGTTAATCAAGATGATTTTGCCGTGTCGGTAATTTTTTGCAGTAGTGACTGCGCGGGGTTGGAAGTCCGAGGTAGTGATAAACACTCCTAGGTTGGCGCCACGTGAATCCAAGGAACCTATGAAATTACGGATCTCCGGATCTCCAACTTTATTGGTATCTGCATAACGTTTTGCCTGGATATAGATATTGGTTAACCCCAATGCATCCTGGCGAATAATCCCGTCGATACCTCCGTCACCAGAGCGACCCACATGCTGTTTACCCCCGTAGTCACCTCCGTATCCCATAGCCCATAACAAATCGATGACCGCTTTCTCGAAAAACTCTGGCGAGGAATCTTGCAGATATTTGCGGAGTTCAGTTTCTACTTGCGCATTAAAATCGCGCTCGGCATTACTCATCACTTCAATCGGATTGCTGCTAGGGTCAGTCGTTGCTTCCGCCTCGCCACTTTTCGGCTTGCGCTGAGCAATCTCTTCCTGATATTTCGCCCATACTTCCCATTCGAGCATGTCTTTATCGGTATAGATGGAAAGATTACGCTCTGCAACCTGGAGTCCAGCATCGGTAATCTGGCAATGTCCCCGGCGAGGTCGGGTTATCAGACCCGCATGAAAAAGACCAAAGCATGCCCAGTTAATACGGTGTTGATAACGCGGTTTACCGGAGGGGATAAGCTCTTGACGCAGCTGCTTGCTTAACCCCATCGAGTCGGCAACAAGTTTGCAGATTTCGCGGACGTGTCGCACCTGACCGTCTCGCAGAACTCGAAGAACCACGGGCCTAAATTGGTAAATAGTTGGGGTGTTTTCTATGCTCATTTCTTCGCCTACCTGGTTATCTTCTGCTCTCAAGTCGATCTTATCCGGCTTTTGCTTTAGGGGGGGGGGGATTAATCCAGCTTGGCGGCGACGGTCAGCATTTGTTCGATCTCGGCGCGGTATTTTCCGTCTGCGTTCCGCACTTCCCCACTGTCTTCTAGGTAGTTATTCAAGAATTTTTCTAGAGGACGACCCAAGCCTTGCCCCGCAAGACTACCAGTACTAGCGTCGATTCCCGCGTGAGCGCGCCCTCCGAAACTGATAAGCCACATATCCTGCCCTATTGGCACGTTTGAGCTAAGGCGCGGCATTATGAAAGGAAAGTCCAGGCGTTTGGCTCCCAGGCGCTGGTAAAAAGCCCAACGCCGTTGCGGATCACCGTGATCTTCCGAGGCGGAGTGGCTGGTGGGGTCCTCAATCTCTCCTAAAATCAAAAGGGGATGAGTGCTTGTCTCCAGAGCGGAAATCGCCTGGCGGAAAAGGCTGGATCCCACGCCATGTCCGCGAGTGCGGGGACTGACTGCCAGCCAACTCAACAAAGTGACTTCCCTGGTCGCCGGCCAGGATATCGCTGCCCCTAGCGGGCGCGTCCCCTCCCAAGCAGAAAAAGTCTGAAACTGCCCAGCCTGCAGCTGAGTGATTAAATCTTGCGGCTCCCCGAGTTCTTCAGGGCCAAAAGCCTGTTCCAAAAGTTCATGAACCAGGATTTCTCCCTGACCCGGCTCCAGGTGGTTTTGATATTCGATTTGCACCCCTCAACCCTAGCCCAAAAGCTAGTTAGGATTATTTCTGGTGATAGTTCGCAGGTTATCTTGTTGACTCTAGGTTTAGGGTTGTAAGATTTCCAGGTCTATGTACTTTTGATACCGTTGCGAGATTTCTTCCGGGATAGACCCAATTCTTCCCATAGTTGCAATCGCTCCTTCAAGAACTCCTATGGGGTCTCTTTGCAGGTCTATTCTTATGTTCTGGATTTCTTCATACTCTGCACAGATCCCAGCACTCACTAAGAACTACTCGATTCAATTGTGCTGAGAGGGTGGTGAAAGACTCATCGAAGTGAGTGCGTCCGGCATTGACCCGGATCTCGTTCTCGAACGAGTAGCCCCACAGAGCGCAGACTAGGGTATCAAGAGACCTCCGAGAAGAACTCTCATGTCCGAACCCAAAGTTCATGCGTTGGGCGCCCTATCGTGACTACCGAATACTCACACAGACGGATCAACTAATTTGGCTGCCACAGGTCTCTGGTTAGCGCGATCCTGGCCAAGCCCAGTCATCAGACATTCCTTGTAGACGAGTCGCAGCCTACGGTACCTAGAAGAAGAATCCCTGGCTCGCCGCCTTGCCACGATCAATATCTCGTTGAACTTTCATCAAAGCTTCACGCTCTTCGGGCGAAGCTTCATGCACTCTCTTGTCAATTCTCCTTCGCAGAGAGAAATGCCACCAAATGGCAAATCCAACTAGCACGAGAACCGCGAGCACAATCCATTCAGCGATAGCCATAATTCAGTATCTCACAAGGTTCCCCCGCACAGTAAGGATTCGGCGTTGAAGCATCCCGGGTTTTGTTCCGAGGTTTTTGTGAGAGGATTTCGCATGCCAAGGAACTATATAAAAGTTTTTGGGGAGCGGGCTGTAAGGCTTGTTGAGGATCGTCTGCGGGATAATCTGGGAGTTTCTGAAACCCGCGTGATCGCCGATACCGCGATGAAGTTGGGGACGTCGCGGGAACCTCTTCGGCGCTGGGTGATGCGAGCGCGTGTGGATGCCGGAGTCCGTCCTCCGGTTTCCACTGAGGAAAGCGCCAAACTCAAGCGTTTGCGTCAGGAGAACGCGGAGCTGCGGCGCACGAATGAAATTTTAAAGTTGGCGTCACATCCTCAATGCTCTGGCGAAATGACACACAAAAACTGTGCAAGTCGGGAGGTGATCAGTTCCTGCCACGACCTGTGGTACGTCAAGCAGTCCTTCCGCATGTCCAAGACAGACCTGCGGGCACGCACCAGGCAGCACGAGTACCCGAAATTCGGCTGCCCTACTCCCCTACCTGCAGGCACCGCCCAACAGACCAGACGAAAACAAATCCTCTCTGACCTGTCTTTGCGTTCAGATTTCGGGCATACAAAAGGACGCCCACTTTGTATCAAAATGAGCGTCCCTTCAGTGGAGCTAAGGGGATTCGAACCCCTGACCTTCTCATTGCGAACGAGACGCGCTACCAACTGCGCCATAGCCCCTAGGTACTCTCAAAAGCCTAAGCGGGTAACGGGCAAATTTGCAAACTATGAGGCTGTGGGATTGCGCTCAAGAAAAATCACTCGGTTATACCCCGCCAAACAGGCAGATTTATTACCATTTAACTAACCGTCAGAAAAACAGGAGCGACCATGGACCCCATCGAACAGTTACTAGAAAACGAAACCGCCTACGCCGCGAAGTTTCCCGGGGAAGCTCCCCATCTACCCGAAATGAAAGTCGCGGTAGTAACCTGCATGGATTGCCGGATTGATGTGGAAACCATGTTGGGGGTAGAACCCGGACAAATCCACGTGATCCGCAATGCCGGTGGCTTGGTCACCCAGGACACCATCCGCACCCTCACCGCGTCACAACGCAGCCTGGGAACAGAGTATGTAATGCTGATCCAACACACCGACTGCGGAATGTCAAAGACCGATGATGAAGAATTTCTCGCCGAACTAGAAAAAGACACTGGACAGCGTCCCACTTGGAGGCCCGGAGGCTTCAAGGACGTGCGCGAATCAGTTAGAAACGACATGAAAAAACTGCTAGACAGCCCATTCGTGGGCGGCACTGTCCGCGGATTCGTCCTCGACGTAAAGACTGCGCGTCTAGAGGAAGTAAGCCTCTAGACCGGAACAGCAGTTCCCGTACCTTGCCATTAATACCTGTTGCAACACTGAAAGAGTAGCGTTACTTTGCTCCGCCGCCCTCTAGGTGCTAACGCAACAGGGAACGCAGGATTTTAAAAGATCTCTCTCCATAGGGGTGGTGGCGCACCGGAATATCAAAAAGCCATGATTTACGGAGAACCGTTTGTTCCCGGGTCATGGCCTTAAACGACCAGTCTCCGTGATAATTTCCCATCCCCGAGTTACCTACGCCCCCAAAAGGTGCCTTCGAAGAGCTCATATGGAGCAAAGTGTCATTGATACATACTCCCCCGGCGTTCACTTTACTCATCACTTGCCGGGCAAAGCTCCGATCTTTCGTAAAGATATATAGAGCCAGTGGATGTTCTCGCTCTTCATAGTCCGCCAAAGTTGCTTCCAGATCCGTAAAGGTAAGAACCGGCAAAATCGGGCCAAAAATTTCTTCCGACATCACCGGAGAATCCCAGGAAGGATTGTCCACAATCACCGGTTTGATTTGCTGGGTTTGCCGGTCAAGAAAATCTTCCGCTCGGCCTCCTCCATTCGAGCCCAGCAGTCTTTGTCCCGCGAGCAGCCCCGACAGGCGGGAAAAATGTTTGGGAGAAATGATTTTTACAAACGCAGATTTTCGGTATTGCTCAGTGGGGAAAACCTGGGCGATTCCCGCCTGCAAAGCCGCAATTAGCTGCGCTCGCACGTCCTCGTGTACATAAACATAATCGACACTGACGCATGTTTGCCCTGCGTTAAGCAGTTTTCCAAAAAGAATTCTGCGTGCCGCTTTTTCGATATTGGCGGTACGATCCACAAAACAAGGAGATTTTCCGCCCAGTTCCAAAGTTACTGGGGTCAAGTAGCGGGACGCGGCTTCCATTACTACGCGTCCTACCGCCGGGGAGCCGGTAAAGAAAATATGGTCAAAGCGCTGCTCTAACAGGGCGGTATTTTCGGCGCGTCCCCCACGGATAACGCTCGCCATTCCGGGCGGGAGGGCGCGGCGCAAGATTTTTTCAATCACCTCACAGGTATGCGGGGTATAGGCAGAGGGCTTGACTACCACCGTATTTCCGCCGGCGATAGCGGCAGCAATGGGTTCCATAGTGAGTTGAAAAGGATAGTTCCACGGACTCATCACCAACACCACCCCGTAGGGTTCGCGTTGCACCTGCAGCCACCCGGGCAGTTGGGAAAGGGCAGGTATTTTTGGGCGAGGCAGAGCCAGCCAAGGTAGGCGACGCCGTAAATGTTTTATTTCCGCTTTCACCAGGGAAATTTCGCTCATATAGGCTTCGGCGCGACTTTTATTTAAGTCATGCTTGAGGGCGCGATAGATCTCTGCTTGCGATTTTTCTATTTCCCGTAACAGGGCAGTGAGATTTTTCTGCCGTCCTGCTATCGGAATCGTAGTTCCGCGGTTAAAACAGCTACGAGCCTCCTCTACCGCCTGCCTAATAGCTTGCCCTTGCGAACTACTCATGCCTGTCCCTCTCTACCGGCGAGCACCTTCTTCCTATCCGGTTCCCTATTATTTTGCTATCAACTAGCCTGTTTTGAATATTTACGACGATAGATTTCCCGCATTAACAGTGCTTCCGCCTTTTTTAACGGCTTTGCCCCGCAAACACGGGCGTAACGCGCCGCTAAGGCGTTTTTCTCTAGCACTATCTGCGCACTGTGAGCAGCATCCAGATCCGCGCCGAGGCAATAGGCCGCCGTGTTGGTCAGTACCGCATTCCCTCGGGTGGTTCCATCAGCTTTCAGGCCGATAATCTGCGCAAAATCATCCAGGTAGGCAGGTAGTTTTCCTCCAAAAAAGTCCGCCACCTGCGCGTGGTGGCAGGTAATAATAGCGCCAACATCGGGGCGCTGTCGATAAATCCGCAAGTGATTCGCCTGCGTAGCAGCGTCCGGGGTGGTGGGACGGCCTTGCTCATCAACCCAAACTAGGGCGTCACCCTCCCCTTCACGCCGGGAAGTAAGCGAACGCGCAGGCAAAGGCGGCAAGCAGGAGAGCTCCCGCTGATATAAATCCTTGGCTACCTTTTCCAAAGCATTTGCGAGCCGCCGTGCCTGATCGGCACTTTCTGCCCAGATCATGGCGCCATGGGCTTTCATCAAAATCACCTGCGCCCCGGTGCGCTGCAGGGTTTCTTCCACCCCGCGGTGCAGCTTCTTCGTCGAGGGCAACCCATAGGGAGCCACCGGCAGCACCTCTTGTCCCAATTCGGCTTGTGCTTCTTCATCCAGCGGGAAATCTTTTTTCGCCAGCGACAGCGCAGACGCATAGGGCTGGTGCGTATGAATCACCCACCGCGCCTGCGGAAATAAGCGATAGGTAAGGGCGTGCATCGGGTATTCAGAGGAAGGTTTATAAGGGCCAGACCAATCTTTAGGTCCGGTACATACAGGAAGTTCCTCCTCAGTCATGGTTTCGTAGCGGCGTCCCGAGGGGGTAATCAAAAAGTCGTCCCCGCTGCCGCGTACCGAAAAGTTCCCCCAGGTGCGCACCACTAGCCCATCGGAGAGCAGCTGATGCGAAAGCTCGACTAGCTTGGCACGCTTCTTATTTTCATCACAGTTCACAGCTCTACCACCTTTTGGAATACCCGCTCGAAGGCAGCAAGCGCCTGGTCGATATCCTCTTCGTTATAAGCAGCCGAGGTGTAAAGGCGGGAACCTGCCAGAGTCACGATTCCTTCTGCCATATAGGCCGCGCCCATATGCTCCATTTCTTTCTTCCGCTGGCTGGTCGCCTTCAAAACGTTCGGGATCTCCCAGGGTTTCTTCCAGTTGATCGCAAAATGCATAGTCCCCACGGTCTCCAGGTGACACACGCTGCGCTGGTTAAACGCCACAAACGGCAGGCGATATTGCTTGATGAGGGCGCGCAGCCCATCGGTTAAGCGATCCCCCATCTTGGCGGCGCGATCACATGCTGAGGTCTCGGCGATCTCTTTAATCGTGTAGTAACCGGCCAGCGAAGACAGCGGATTCGCGGTCATAGTTCCCCCGACCAGCGCTTTCTTAACTTTATCTCCGGTTTGAATCCCCGCGGCGAGGTAGCGCATATATTCTTTGCGCCCTCCCAGGCCACCCGCAGAGGGATAGCCACCGGCGATTACTTTGCCGAATACAGTCAGATCGGGCATTACTCCAAAGTAGCCCTGCGCCCCATGCTCAGAAATGCGGAAGGCGGTCACTACTTCGTCAAAAATAAGTAGCGCTCCGTATTTGTTAGCCAGCGCCCGCGCGCCTCGTAAAAATTCTTGAGTAATCGGCCGAGTACCGGACTCCGGCCCGATCGGCTCGATCATAATCGCGGCGGTACCACCGGTGAGTTTCTTATGCTTTAGTTTGCGTTCCAAGTCTTCGAGATCGCCGGGGAAAAACTCGTCAGTCAGCGACATACAACGCAGGGGAATCCCGCTGGCCTGGGTAAACTTTGACCCTGGAATCCGGATCCCATAGGCGAGCTGATCTGACCAGCCATGGTAGGCACCCCCCATTTTTAGGACGTGGCGATGCTTAGTGGCTAGGCGTGCCACCCTAATTGAGGCCATACAGGCTTCGGTACCGGATCCAAAAGCCCGGAACATATCCACAGAGGGAATCAGGTCGCGCACTAGCGCGCCCAGACGGTACTCGTATTCATGGAAAAGCCCGGTGGAGGGGCCGCAAGTATTGAGTAAGTCAATAACTTTTTCCCGCACCTGCGGGGGGTTTGACCCCAGAACTGTGGGTCCGCCCGCCTGCAGGAAGTCCAGATACTCATTGCCATCCAGATCCCTCAACTTATTGCCGTTGGCGCCGGTAAATACCAGGGGGAAGGGATGATTAAATGCCAGATTATGCTGCACCCCGCCCGGGATTACCTCCTGCGCTTCCCGGATCATCGTCCGGGACTTGGTGCACTTTTTTGCAAAATACTCGTCCTCATACTCACGCAAAGCGGAAGAAGAAATCGAGTAAACAGGTTGTTTGATTAGCTCATCTAGCTCGCGCGTTACCTGCCGCGCTCCGGGACGATTGATATCCATTTTGACCCCCATTAGACAACGTGAGCGCTTACTCACAACAACGTGACCTAGATTAACCTTTGGGGGCGTTACTGTCAATGATTGCCGCCCATAACCACCCCCTCCAAATCGCTTCTTAACTGGGATAATAACTTATTTTGTCGAGAGCAATTCTCCCGATCCCTCAGCTAATAACCGAAAACACGTCTGAAAGACGCGAAAACGTGTTACTATCACGCCAGATAAGTGAGAGCTCACTCACTGGAAAGAGGAATTCATAAATGGAATGGGCAACGCAGCGCTTCCAGCAGTTAGATCCTAAGAAAGCAAGGCGGATCATTGACGCAGCCGTCAGTGAGTTCGCAGAAAAGGGCTACGAAGCCGCGAATACCAACCGGATCGCTAAAGCTGCCGAAATCTCCGTAGGATCACTGTTTCAGTACTTTAAAACCAAAGAAAATCTGTTCCGTTATGTGATTCACCTGGGAGCCGGGCTTATCGAAACCGATATCGGCGAGATACTACAAGCAGAAATCAGCGGCCGGGAAAAAATCCGTAAACTGATGCTGCTCACCGTGAATGCTTGTGAGGAATATCCGGAATACCAGCAGCTTTACCACGAGATCACCGCGATCGGGAATCGGGAGTTAACCCTTGATATCGCCCGTGAATTGGAAAGCTATACCGCATCTGGGCTGGTAAAGCTGATTGAACAGGGACAAGAGCGGGGAGACATCCGCACGGATTTACCTGCGGAAGTCCTGTCCTTCACCGTCGATAATGCCATGGTAATGATGCAGTACTCGCTATCTACCCCCTATTTCAAAGGACGCGCCCAGCTTTACCAAGTGGCCGAACCAAACGAATTTGCCGAACAGATGACGGAAATCCTCTGGTCGGCCCTAGAAAAGAGGTCTTAATGTATTGCTTAACCTACGACGTGGGAACCACCGGCGTTAAAACCTGTTTATTTGAAGTCAGCGACCAGATACGCCCGGTGGCCAGTGCCAGCGAAGGCTACGGACTGCAAGTAGTTCCCGGGGGCGGCATTGAACAAAACCCCGATGACTGGTGGGCAGCAATGGCTAGCGCTACCGCACAAATAAAAGCCCAGGCGGAGACGGAACTAGCGCAAATCCAGGGGATCAGCTTCTGTTCCCAAATGCAGTCTCTAGTGCTGCTAGACGAAGAGGCTCGTCCGGTACACCCTTCAATGTCTTATATGGATCAGCGCGGCGGCTCCCAGCTGCGAAAAATTGCTGGCCAGGCTCCCCGGATAGCCGGGATTAACCTGGTGAAACTGCTGCGCAGCCTCTACCATACCGGCGCAGTGTCCGCCTCGGCGAAAGATCCGGTCTGGAAATACCATTGGATGAAAGAAAACCGGCCGGAAGAACTCGCTAAAGCCCATAAATGGCTAGACGTTAAAGATGCGATCATTGCCCGGATGACCGGCGAATTTACTATGAGTGAGGACAGCGCATTTTCTACGTTGCTGTACGATATTCGCTCAAAAGAAAAGCGTTTCAGCCCCGCAATGCTAAAGATGCTGAAGGTAGACCCGCAGCTGATGCCACCCATCGTGGCTTCTACCGATATCGTGGGGGAACTTCGCCCTCAGCAAGCCCGCGAACTCGGGTTGAAAGCAGGGGTGCCGGTCTTTTCCGGAGGAGGGGATGCCTCCTTGATCCCGGTAGGGGCGGGGGCCGCTAGGAAGGGCGACACCCACGTATATGTGGGTACTTCCGGGTGGGTGGAAACCGTAACCGACAAGATCACGATCGACACTTCCGCCATGATTGCCACGGTGGTGGGAGCTATCAGCGGAAACTATAACTATTTCGCCGAGATGGAAACCGCCGGAAAATGCCTGGAGTGGGTACGCGACCATCTTGCTAAAGATGAGATCCATATTTACCTGGATCAAAGAGATGTGGCGGATGATCCTGAAAGCGAGTTCCATTCCCTCTACGAATACATGTCAACCGTCATCGACTCCGCACCCGCGGGAGCCGGTGGGGTGCTATTTGCGCCTTGGCTGCACGGCAACCGCTGCCCCTTCGAAGACCCCAATGCCCGGGGAGCCTTTATCGGGATTGGCTTAGAAACTGGGAAAACCGAGCTGCTACGCGCAGTGGCGGAGGGCGTGTGTTATCACGTGCGCTGGTTCCTGGAAACCCAAGAAAAGAAAGTTAAAACCGCTCCCCGACTGCGGTTTGTAGGCGGCGGGGCGCTCAGCCCGGTTACCTGCCAGATTCTGGCTGATATTACCGGCAAACCCGTGGACACAGTAGCCAATCCGCAAGATGTAGGAGCGGTAGGAGCCGCGCTGGTGATAGCCGCCGGACTAGGGGAAATCCCTTCACTAGCGGAAGCGTCTTCCCTAGTACCGGTTACCGCCTCCTATCAGCCGAACCTTGAGCACAAAGACCGCTACGACCAAATGTTCGCGGCTTTTAAAGATATTTATCCGGCAAATAAAAAGATTTTCGCGCAATTGGAGGCGATTCGATGAACTCGGAAGGAAATCTTCCCTCGGAAACCGAGGGCGAACCCGCAGCTACCCAAAAAGCACCTCTGCCTGGCGAGGCCGCTAAGGGTAAAGAAGCTGCCATTCAAGCCCTTAAGTTCACTTTGCTATCTATCTCCGCCGGGTTGGTGGAGGCCGCCAGCTTCTCCCTTTTAGAGTGGTTAACTCCCCTGCCCTACGCTTGGACCCACTTTATTTCCATTACTTTGTCGGTGATCTATAACTTCACCCTCAACCGGCGTTACACCTTTAAGTCCGCCAATAACGTTCCGATCGCAATGGCCAAAGTTGCGGTTTTCTACGCCTTCTTTATTCCCGTCACTATGTGGCTGGGGGCGCTGGCCGCCAACGCCGGCGTCAACGATTTCATTATCAAGGGCGTAACCATGATTCTTAACTTCATTGGCGAGTTCGCCTGGTGGAAGTGGGTAGTGTTCCGCGGCACGGAAAACACCAACGACCTAGCACTTAAGTAGCTCGCCGACACCCGGGCTGGGTACCGCCGGGGGATGAAAAGCACTCGGGGGACCCCAGTGAGCCTAGCTACGCTCGGCTCAAGCCCCCTCTCGCATCTTTTCATCCCCCAGCTCAGCTACTCAGCCGTTACTACTCGTCAAAACTGCTTATCTAAACGCACGCTGGTATCGTGACGCTGACCGCCAAAAAGCGCTCTGGGGACCCCGGTGAGTCTTGCTTCGCTCGACTCAAGCCCCCATTCGCATCTTTTTGACAGCCAGCTCAGTAATACCGGAGGTTATTGGCATTCAGAACTTTAACCTGTCACCCGACTTACATCGCGGGCGCCGCCTTGGTCGGCACTTAAAGCGCAGGCAGCGTAGAGTTTCAGAGCGTCAGAAACTGTGCGTTTGCGGCTGCGCGGAGTGTAGGGATGGGGACGCTGTTCCATTTGCTGGCGACGGCGATTCAGTTCTGCTTCCGACACCTCTAGGGTTAAGGATTCGGTGTTGACATCGATAGTGATTTCATCGCCGTCCTCAATCAGGGCAATCAACCCCCCATCAGCGGCCTCGGGAGAAATATGCCCCACCGAAATCCCGGAAGTACCACCCGAAAACCGCCCATCGGTGATTAGGGCGCACTTTTTACCCAATCCTCTCCCCTTTAGGAAGGAGGTCGGGTAGAGCATTTCTTGCATTCCCGGCCCGCCCGCCGGCCCTTCGTAG
Source organism: Varibaculum cambriense DSM 15806 (assembly GCF_000420065.1). GTDB lineage: Bacteria > Actinomycetota > Actinomycetes > Actinomycetales > Actinomycetaceae > Varibaculum > Varibaculum cambriense. The sequence continues at coordinate 531,172 of NZ_ATUF01000002.1, forward strand.
CGAATCACTACTACGTGACCAGGCTTAACACTGTGATTTAGGATTTTCTCAATGGCCTCTTCTTGGGATTCCATCACGATCGCTTTACCGCGGAAATGGTACAGGTCGCTATCGATTCCAGCGGCTTTAATAATGGCACCTTTTTCTGCCAGATTCCCCCGCAAAACCGTCAATCCCCCGTTGGCCGAATAGGCGTGGGCGGTATCGCGGATACAACCACTGACCGTATCGGCATCCAGGTCTTTCCACTGGTTAGCAGTGGAGAATGGCTCGGTAGTACGCACTCCCCCAGGAGCTGCCTTAAACAATTCTTCCGCCTGTTCAGTCGCAGAGCCACCCCGTACGTCCCAATCGGCTAGCCATTTTTCTAGCGAGGGCGCGTGAATCGAGGTGACCTCACGGTTTAATAGCCCGGCGCGGTCAAGTTCTCCCAGCAGTGCGGGAATCCCGCCGGCGCGATGCACGTCCTCCATATGGTAATCATTGTGGTTAGGCGCCGCCTTGCACAGACAAGGCACGCTGCGCCCCAGTCGGGAAATATCTTCCAAATCAAAGCGCACCCCGGCTTCGCGAGCAACTGCCAGCAGGTGTAGCACGGTGTTTGAGGAACCCCCCATCGCCATATCTAGACTCATGGCATTCAGGAACGCCTCCCGCGATGCGATTTGCCGCGGCAAAACCGCGTCCTCCTCCTGGTCATAATAACGCTGGCATAGCTGCACTATTAGCTTTCCTGCCTGGGTAAATAGTTCCCGGCGCGCAACGTGAGTTGCCAGGGTGGAACCATTTCCGGGCAGCGCCAACCCCAGCGCTTCCGTCAGGCAGTTCATCGAGTTAGCGGTGAACATTCCCGAACAAGACCCACAGGTGGGGCAGACCGCTTTTTCGATCTCGGTCAGCTGTTGATCAGAAATCTCCTGGTCAGCAGTGGCATTCATTACCGTAATCAGATTGCCGTGCCCGTTTTGGGACGGCCCCACAATCATATTGGGGTCGATCCCTCGCCCGGCCTCCATGGGACCGCCAGAGACAAACACGGTGGGAATGTTGAGGCGCATAGCGGCAATCATCATTCCCGGAGTGATCTTGTCGCAGTTAGAGATACAAACCAGGGCGTCTGCGCAGTGGGCATTCACCATATATTCCACGCTGTCGGCGATGATTTCCCGACTGGGCAAAGAATAGAGCATCCCCTGGTGCCCCATGGCAATCCCGTCATCAATGGCGATGGTGTTAAACTCTTTCGCTACCCCGCCCGCAGCTTTAATAGCCTGCGCCACCAGCGGAGACACTTTGTTTAGGTGTACGTGACCAGGAACAAACTGGGTAAAGGAGTTGGCAATGGCAATAATCGGTTTCCCAAAATCACTGTCACTCATGCCGGTGGCACGCCACAGCGAGCGGGCGCCTGCCATATTGCGGCCGGCAGTGGAAGTTCTTGAACGAAGTGGATAAGCCATTTTTCTCCTAAAAAATATTGTCTATTGTTGGCGGGGTGATGGGCTTACGAGGACGAGGGCGCGAGCCCCGCTGCTAACAGCAGAACCCACGCCCTCCTAAACGCTAGCTAGTCACAAAGCTGGTACGTCCAGCCGTAAGGATCGGGAGCTTCCCCATTTTGGATGTCTACCAGGCGCTGATGAATACTGGCGGTAACCGGTCCGCAAGGCACTTCCACCTCGAAATCATCGGAGCCGAGCCGCCCAATCGGGGTTACTACCGCGGCAGTTCCGCAGGCGAATACTTCACTCACTTCACCCGAGCGAATATCATCTACCAGCGACTCTAGAGAGATATCACGCTCGAAAACCGGGGTGCCGCTATCGCGCAGCAACCGGCAGATCGCCGAGCGAGTTCCGCCCTCGAGAATTACTCCGGTTAGACGCGGGGTGTGCACTGAACCGTCCCTACGCACCACGAACACGTTCATGCCACCCAGTTCTTCCAGGTTGGTGTGGGTGGTATCCAAGAAACAGACCTGCTCATAGCCTTTCTCGGCCGCCATATTTTGGGGCAGCAAAGAGGCCGCATAGTTGCCTCCGCATTTCGCTTCCCCGGTACCACCTGGACCGGCCCGATGGTAGTGGCGGTCAACCCAAATGGACACCCCTTTGGCTTCCCCTCCCGAGAAATAGGCACCAGAAGGAGAACCAATCACCAGATATTTCGCTTCATTGGCAGAATGCACCCCCAGGTAAGGCTCAGTTGCGATTAAGAAGGGGCGAAGGTAGAGGGAAGTATTGGGGGCGGTTGGTACCCAACGTTTATCGGCACGCACCAGGTCTACTACCGAAGCCGCAAAGTCCTCTTCCGGGATTTCCGGTAGCGCCAGACGCCGCGCCGAAGCATTTAGGCGAGCAGCATTATAGCGAGGGCGAAAAGCCCAGATAGAGCCATCTTTATGGCGGTAGGCTTTCAGCCCTTCGAAAACTTCTTGGCCGTAATGAAACACTACCGCCCCCGGCGAGAGACTGAGATTTTCGAAGGCTTGCACGCGGTGTCCGCTCCACCCTTCGCCGGCTTTCCATTCAGCAACCGCCATGTGGTCGCCGAACTTGGAGCCAAAAGACAAAGAATCCATAATCTCGCGGTATTCTTCCTCGCTGGCTGGATGCTGGTTGGGCTGCAAAGCAAAACGCCCCGCCAACTCATCCGCGCTCGGCAATGGAACTTGCGATGCCGCCTCTAACTGGGTAGGCACATGGGTTAAACCATTCTCGCTCATCATCATGTTCTTTCCGGCTCCGGGGAGCCTATTGTGGGGTTTAAATTTTTTTCAAGGTCACCGGGTGACCAGTTTTTCTCAACAGAGTACGGATTTTCGCCCCCCCTTAGAGGCGGGCAGCAATCGCATCCCCAATCTGGCTAGTACTGCGCTGCAAAGGCTGACCTTGCTCGGCGGCGAGGGCGCGCTCCTCCATATCGGCAGCGATCGCGGCGCGGATATTGTCTGCCTGCTGGCCAGCGCCCTCGTTTTCTAGCAGCATCGCTACTGAAGAAATCGTGGCCGTGGGATCCGCAATCCCCTTCCCGGCGATATCGGGTGCCGAACCATGTACCGGCTCAAACATGGAGGGGAAGGTGCGGTCAGGATTGATATTTCCCGAGGCCGCCAGCCCAATTCCCCCAGTAATCGCGCCTGCTTCGTCAGTCAAAATATCGCCAAACAGGTTATCGGTGACGATTACGTCAAATCGTGCCGGGTCTTGCACCAGGTAAATAGTAGCGGCATCTACATGCGCATAATCCCAGGTAACCTCCGGGTATTCTTCCGCGACCCGTTCTACCGTTCGCCGCCATAGATGCCCGGCATGAACCAGCACATTGTGTTTATGCACTAAAGTTACGTGCTGACGCCGCTTGGCAGCCTGGGCAAACGCGAAGCGCACCACCCGTTCGATCCCAAAAGCAGTGTTGACGGAAACTTCGGTGGCGATCTCTTGGTCGGTACCCACCCGGATTGCTCCGCCGTTACCGCAGTACAAGCCCTCGGTACCCTCTCGAACTACTACAAAATCAATCTCTCCCGGGTTCGCCAGCGGAGTAGGCACTCCCCGGTAGTAGTGGGCAGGGCGCAGATTAACGTAGTGATCCAGACTGAAACGCAACTTGAGCAGCAAGCCGCGTTCTAGCACCCCGGAGGGAACCGCGGGATCTCCGACCGCCCCCAGCAAAATCACGTCGTGGTTCTTAATGCTGTCTAGCTCGGCCTCAGGCAGAATTTCTCCGGTCTCCCGGTAGCGAGCAGCCCCCAAGTTGAATTCAGTTTTATCGACTGTAATCCCGCTACCAGCCAAGGCAGCGTCCATGACCTTTAGGCCTTCGGCAACTACCTCCTTGCCAATCCCGTCCCCGGGAATAACCGCGAGCTTAATGGTATTACCCATAGTTGTAACTAACCTTCCTCCGCGCTACTACCGTTGACCGGCTCCCGAAAAGTGTTCGGGGGACCCCAGTGAGCCTTGCTTCGCTCGGCTCAAGCCCCCTCTCACATCTTTTCGGGAACCGGCCACAACAGCAGCTACGGTCATCATGCGAAGTCCGCCCTTAGCGCTGCGCCTGCCCTTCCTGGTAGTCATCATCATTTTGGTTCCACGAGAACATGGCACGTAGTTCGCGCCCTACTTTCTCGATGGGATGGGCTTCTTCTGCTGCACGCATCTGTTTAAACTCCTGAGCTCCGTTATCTTGATCATTGATGAAACGTTTGGCGAAAGAACCATCGCGAATATCGGACAAAATGCCGCGCATTGCCTCGCGAGTTTGTTCGGTAATCACTCGCGGACCAGATACATAGTCGCCATATTCGGCGGTATCCGAACAGGACCAACGTTGCTTGGTGATTCCGCCTTCGTTGATCAGATCCACGATCTGTTTCATCTCGTGGCAAACCTCGAAGTAGGCGATCTCCGGTTGATACCCCGCCTCGGTCAAGGTCTCAAAACCGGCCTGGATCAGGTGAGATACCCCGCCACAGAGCACTGCCTGTTCCCCGAAAAGATCGGTTTCGGTTTCCTCGGTAAAAGTAGTCTTGATTACGCCCGCGCGAGTAGCCCCCAGAGCTTTCGCATAGGCCTTGGTGACCTGCCAAGCGTTACCCGATTCATCCTGTTCCACCGCGATAACCGCCGGGGTACCGTAGCCAGCCTCATAGGAGGCACGTACCTTGTGACCGGGGCCTTTCGGCGCCACCATACACACGTCATGGCCGACGCCTGGTTGAATGTAACCAAAACGGATATTGAAACCGTGGGCGAAGAAAATCGCGGCATCCGGTTTCAGATTAGGGGCAATTTTTTCGGCATAAACCATCCGCTGTACCTGATCGGGGGCCAGCACCATTACAATGTCGCCCTCCGCGGTAGCCTGCTCAATCGATTTAACCTCTAGACCCTGCTCTTTAGCTTTAGCTACCGAGGACGAGCCTTCCCGCAGCCCTACAACTACCTCTACCCCGCTATCGCGCAGGTTTAGAGCATGAGCGTGACCTTGCGAGCCGTAACCGATAATGGCAACTTTCTTACCCGCAAGTGCGGCCATATCTGCGTCAGTGTCGTAAAAGATTTCAGCCATTGTTACTTCTCCTTTAGTTGATCTGTGATTGAACGCGGGCCACGGCCAATGGCGACCGCCCCCGATTGCACGATTTCGTTGATACCGTAAGGCGCTAACGTCTCCATCAGTGCCTCCAGTTTGGATTGCACCCCGGCAGCTTGGATAACCAGAGATTCGCGGTTAACATCTACTACCGAAGCGCGGAACAGATCCACGATCTGTAGCACCTGGGAACGATTTTGCGCATTCGCCTGCACTTTAAACAGCACAAATTTGCGGGTGACCGCGTCCTGGGGGTGGAGCTCTACCACTTTCAGCACGTTTATCAGTTTATTTAACTGTTTAGTTACCTGTTCAAAAGGTAAATCTTCCGCATCTACCTGTACGGTTATCCGAGAAATCGAAGGTTCTTCGGTTTCTCCGACGGCTAGGGAATGAATGTTGAAAGCCCGCCGAGTGAACAGGGCAGCTACCCGCGCGAGGACGCCGGGCTGGTTTTGCACCAAGATGGAAAGGGTGTGGCGATTATCCATCACGATCACTCCTCATTTTCCCAGACTGGACCCTGCCCGCCTGCATAGATAACATTGCTATTTGATTCCCCGGCTGGCACCATCGGCCAGACTTGAGAATCGGTAGAGACTCGAAAATCAATCACCACCGGGCGATCATTAGTTTCCATGGCCTGCGCGATTACCTGGTCGACCTGTTCTTTAGTGCGTGCCCGCAACCCTAGCGCTCCATAGGCTTCCGCCAGTTTCACGAAGTCCGGGATATCTTTACCGCCTTCACCGTCTTGCAGTAGGGTGCCCGAAAAGCGCGAGTTAAAGAACAATTCTTGCCACTGATGCACCATCCCCAGCACCGAGTTGTTAATAATCGCCACTTTGATCGGCAGATTCTCTAAGGTCGCGACCGCGAGCTCTTGATTGGTCATCTGGAAACAACCATCCCCATCAATCGCCCAGACTTGCACCCCGGGGTTAGCTACTTGCGCCCCGAGCGCCTCGGGAATCGCTACCCCCATAGTGCCTAAGCCGGCGGAAGTGAGGAAGCCCCGCGGGTTTTCGTGCGGCAAAAATTGCTGCGACCACATTTGATGTTGCCCCACGCCGGTGCAATAAATAGCGTCCTTACCCACCATTTCCCCGATCCGTTTGACCACATATTGGGCGGGGAGGAGACCGTCATCTGGTTCATCATAGGCAAGCGGGTAACGCTCACAGATGTAATCCAAATGGTGTTTCCAACCGGAAATGTCCCGCGGGTTACGCTGCATTTCCTCTTTAACTTTCGGCAGTAGTCCCTGTAGGGTCTGCCGCAGATCTCCCACGATCGGTATGTCCGCTACCCGATTTTTCGAGATTTCGGCGGGGTCAATATCAGCGTGAATCACTTTGGCGTCAGGGGCGAAAGCATCCAGACGGCCAGTTACCCGGTCATCGAAACGTGTCCCTAGCGCCACCATCACGTCTGCGCGTTGCAAGGCAGTCACTGCCGGCACCGAACCGTGCATTCCTGGCATCCCTAAGCAATGGGGATCCGAGGACGGGAACGCTCCCTGCGCGGTCAAGGTAAGTACCACTGGGAAATCGGTAACTTCCACCAGTTCCTTTAGCTCTGCCGTGGCCTCGGCAGCCAGCGCGCCTCCGCCTACATAGAGCACGGGCCTTTCTGCCTGCGCCATCAGTTTCGCAGCGGCTTTTATTTGCTTGGCGTGCGGTTTGCTCGGAACTTTGTAGCCAGGCAAATCCACTGTCACTGGCCAAGAAAAATCAAGTTCGCCAACTTGGGCATTTTTGGCGATATCCACCAACACCGGTCCTTTACGTCCGGTAGAGGCCAGATGGAAGGCTTTAGCTAGGGTTGCGGGGATTTCTGCCGGCTCAGTTACCAAAAAATTATGTTTGGTAATCGGCATCGATACCCCCACCACGTCAGATTCTTGGAATGCGTCAGTGCCGATTGCGCTGGCAGCTACCTGCCCCGAAATCGCCACCAACGGCACTGAATCCATGTGGGCATCCGCCAAAGCGGTCATCAGGTTAGTTGCCCCTGGCCCAGAAGTTACGATTACTACTCCGGTTTTCCCGCTCGACAGCGCGTAACCTTCGGCCGCATGTCCCGCGGCTTGTTCGTGACGCACTATGATCTGGTTGATCGGCGAGTCATAGAGCGCATCGAAAACCGGCATAATTGCCCCGCCTGGTAAACCAAACACATCGGTCACTCCCAGGCGTTCCAGGGTAGCGACCACTGCGCGAGCTCCACTCATCCTTTTGGGAGGAGGAGCCGCGCCCGGTGATTGCTCCTTGTTGCTCATCGTTATCCCCGTTCTGGTAGATTTTTCCTCGATTTTTCTAAACAAAAAAGCCCTAGGCGCTGTTACCTAGGGCTTGCTACGTCTGGAAACGATTTTTAGACGCGTCTAGCCCTCCCCGGTACCAGCTGTACTAGGGCGACTAGGCTAATAATTCGTTTCGTCATAACAAGCTAAACCCTACGCAGTGTGGTCTCCGCGAGTGGCGTCGTCTCACTTTTTGATACGCGAAGCTACGGACCCTTACTGGGAAAGCATTAAGTTTCGCCGTAATGGTGACACATTCCTCGCTATTTCCACCTAGTAAATGGACTTTGGTCTGACGGTCCTGAGAGAGACTGTGACAAGATAGATATCGTTGTATGGCTTTACAAGGAGGCACCGTGCAGACAGTCTTCCAATACCTGGCAGAGCAACCGGTACTGGTACTTTTCGGGTTAATCGGTATCGGGATGTACCTGGGACATTTTCGGATTAAAGGAATCGGATTGGGGGCGGCTGCCGTCCTCTTCCTAGCGATCGGCATCTCCGCCTGGGGTACTTCTGTAGGCGTAGAAGATATGGCTGCGAGCATCCCGCACACATTCGGCAAATTGGGGCTTGCCCTCTTTGCCTTCGCCATTGGGATAAACTCTGGAAACTCTTTCTTTGCTTCCCTTAAGAAATCTTTGGGGATTATGGCCGCTACCTTCGCAGTCCTGGCTGGAGGCGGCGTAGTAGCTTACCTGCTAGGCAAGATTGCGGGTATGGACGCGGCCACTATCGGCGGGACTTTCGCCGGCGCCATTACTAACACCCCGGCACTAGCAGCGGCAGGAGCAGCTTCTGGTGACGAGAAGGCAGCGACCGTTGCCTATTCGATTACTTACCTCTTTGGGGTTTTCGGGATGCTGATTGTGGCCACCTTGGCACTGAACTACGGCAAGAACGATAAAGACCGGCCGGTTGCTTTGGTTTCCCGCACCGTGCGGATCGAGCGCGATGACCGTCCCTCGGTGCGCGATATTCGGGCCCATGTTGATGGAAACGTCCGTTTCTCCCGACTTCGGGAAACTGAGGACGGACCCATTGTGCGTCCCACTCCCGACACTAGACTTGGTAAAGGCTTCTTAGCTACCGTAGTCGGCCCCCAAAACCTAGTAGTAGAGGTGATCTCCGAGCTAGGACACGACTCTTCCATTTCTCTTTCCGCCGATCGTACCGATTGGGACTACCGCCGGATCACCATTTCTGACCCGAAGCTATCCGGGCGCACCCTGGGCGAGCTTGGACTGGAGGAACGCTACCAGGCAACGGTTTCTCGGGTTCGTCGTGGCGATACTGATATGTTGGGTCGGCCCGAACTGGTTCTACAGCTCGGAGACCGCGTGCGGGTAGTGGCCCCTACAAAAAATCTGAAAGAACTTTCGAAATATTTCGGAGACTCCACCACTGGTCTTACCTCGATCAACCCGGTGGCTCTGGGTATTGGCATGGTTCTCGGTCTGTTGATCGGCGAGTTCCCCATCCTTACTCCCACTGGGGAGTACTTCTCTATTGGTTCAGCCGCAGGAACCCTGCTGGTAGGACTAATCTTCGGCAAGGTTGGCCGCATCGGTCCGTTCCCCACTACTTTGCCTTACACCGCCTGCCAGGTTCTCGCAGAACTGGGGCTATTAATCTTCTTAGCCCAAGCAGGATATAACGCTGGCGGTCAGATAGAGAAAGCATTTACCTCCGGGGCATGGCTCGGGATTTTATTGGTGGGTATGGCAGTCACCCTCACCGTAGGCTTCGGCTTGTACTTCGTAATGCGCTACGGATTCAAGATGGGTGGTACTCGCCTGTCCGGCCTGTTGGCAGGCGCGCAAACTCAGCCGGCCGTCCTCGCCTATGCGAATAACCGCACCAACTTTGATGCTCGGGTAGCGTTGGGATATTCCCTGGTTTACCCCTTAGCTATGGTAGGGAAGATTCTAATCGCCCAAATCCTGGGTGGCCTGTAAATCTATAGTTAAATTTACAAAAATAAATATTTTTTAAACACGGCGTCAGCTTTTAACTAGCTGACGCTGTGTAATCTAAATCGCGCCTAACGCACCTCCTTCGTCCCGGATTAGCGAGGCAGGGAGGGTGATAATTGTTTTATGCATAGAACACCTTCCGCAGATAAAGACGGCACCAATAAAGACCAGTCCACGCCCGCTAGCACTGCTTCTGGGGCCACCGCCCCTAAAGGCGAGATTCTGAACCCGCACGGCAGTGAGCATGATCAGCTACGTCTCTTGCGGGACAGACTGGCTGCCCAATCCGGGGTAGTAACCCATCTGGGACGCACGCTGTTAGCAGCGGGTGCTAGTGCTTACCTTGTTAAGTTTTCCATGGCGAGGCTCGCCAATGCCGTGGGGATCGAAGCCCAGCACTCCCAGGTAACTTTTTCAGAGATCGTAACCTCGGTTTATGCGCATGGAACTTTCCGGACTGAGTCTCATGAGCAACGCGCATTCGGGACTAATGCCGCTCGTCTAGATGATTTACGCTTGTTTGTGCGCTCTTTAAAACCGGGATTGCTAGTGGAAGATGCCCAGCAGCGTATCGACGAAATTATTCATCGTAAGCCCCCTTATCCTGCCGTTATCAACTGTCTAGCCTCCGGGGTTGCTTGCGCCGGCTTTTGTTTTCTAAACCGGGGCGGACTCGTAGAATGCTCCGTGGTGGCGATTGCGGCTCTTTGTGGACAGATATTGCGCCGCGCGATGCTAAAGCGTCACGCCAACCATTTTGGGGTGTGGATGCTTTGCGGTCTACTTGCCTCCCTAATCTACATGGGGATTAGTCAGGCATTGTTGCTGTCCGGGCTGCTTTCGGTCGGTCACCCGCAGGGAATTATTTCCGCAGTATTGTTCCTGGTTCCCGGTTTCCCCCTGGTAACCGCAATATTAGACCTGGTAAGGATGGATTTCCTGGCCGGAATTTCCCGCATGACCTACGTTCTAATGCTGGTTATCTCAGCCGGGATTTCGGTGTGGATGGTTGCCACTATATTTCAGTGGCATATTGATCCGCCCGCAGCTTTCCCGGTCGCCGGAATAGCTCTTTACCTACTGCAATTTATCTGTTCGATGGTGGCTTCCTTCGGTTTCGCCGTGCTATTTTCCATCCGCCCCCACGTGGCGATCTGCGCTGCCCTAGTTGCCGGATTCGCTAACGTAGGACGACTGTTCCTAGTGGCACAGGGGATGTTACCGCAAGCAGCGGTGGGTCTGGCAGCTTTAACTATTGGGATCGTGGCACACTTTATTTCTCGCCTCAGCGGTTTCCGGTTCTCCCGTACTTCACTTACCGTGCCTGCAGTGGTCATCATGATTCCGGGAGTGCCTCTCTATGCCGCGATTACCCACCTTTCCAATGGTGATATTCCCCAAGCCAGCGCTGCTTTAGTGCAAGTTTTCTTTGTGATTTTGTCTATCGGGGTGGGTCTGGCGATTTCCCGCATGCTCACTGATCCTGACTGGCGGATTGACCGTGATACCGCGCAACCCCAGATGTTGGAGAAAACCGGGTGGAATGACGGCAATCGCCGTTTCCAGATGCGTTAACTAAAAGTTAGAGGGGGGACGCCGACGATTGTCGGCGTCCCCCCTCCACATTTTCGAGATTTACCACTTGTCCCAAGGTTCTAGGCCACGAGTTATAGGGAAAATACCAACCGCACGGGGTAGCTGGTATTCATTAATGGCAATAATCGGCTACGGTGGCGATTATTTTTCCCGGGGAGTCGCGGTGGCATCCAGACGAATAACCCCGTATGTCCAGCCACGACGATGATAAACCGCGCACGGTTGCATGGTTTCAGAATCGATAAACACGAAGAACGGATGTCCTACCAGTTCCATTTGGTAAAGAGCCTCGCTTACCGTCATCACTGATGCTTCGTGCAGTTTCTGCCGCACCACCACTGGGGAATCCCCTAATTGGCTTTCATCAGGCACCCCGATTTGTCTTTCCCGCGCAATATCGGGGGAAAACTCATCATCTTTCGGGGTGACCGCCTTAGCCGCATCTCGCAAATTGAGTTCCTCAATCTTTAAAGGTTCTTCGTGACGGTGAGGATCCCGGTGACGGCGATGATCCTTGGCCCGATCACGGGCGCGACGCAGACGTTCATAGAGCTTGCCACAAGCAATATCTACTGAGGCATAACGGTCAGAAGAACTGGCCTCGGCGCGAATAATCGGTCCCTTACCGAAAACTGTCAGTTCCACTTTTTCGGAGGTGTCTGCTTGCCGCTGATTTGGTTCGTGAGTAAGTTCCACGTTTACCCGCTGTACCCGCGGATAAAATTGTTCAACCTTAGCGACTTTTTCCTCGGCGTATTGGCGGAAATTGGGGTGGATTTCAGCGTTACGTGCTTCAACGATAATTTCCATTGGTGTCCTCCAGGGCACGGTATGGGGATCAAAGATCCCGAATCGATGCGAACCGGATCATTCCGGTCGCGGTGATTGCAGCTACCACCCCCTTTCGCCCATCTTTGGGCTTTTCAAGTACCAGAATTTTACCTCATTACCCAGCATGATTAAGCGGTTTTGAGGTTGCCTTCTGCTACGCTAAACGAGAACACCGCTTTCACCTGTGCTTGTTCCCCATTTATCACCCGAACTGCTTCCCGGATGGTTGCTCCGGTGGTAATCACGTCATCAACTAGCAACACTTCCTCACTAAAATCTAAATCCGCTTTCGTTGCTAACCGCATGCTACCGGCTCGCCCGCGCAGCCGCTCTTCAAAGCTGCGCCCTGCCTGTTTCTTACTTCCCGGTTTTAGCTCTAACAAACCCGATAGCCTTACTGGTACGCCTTCCGCTTCTAAAGCGGAGGTAATGCCGGCGGCCAGCCTGCCAGCAGTAGATGAGATCGCAGTTTTGCCAAAATGGAAAGTGGAAGGCGCGGGACACACAATGACCGGACGCGGAAAGCTAGCAGCGATACTCTTTCCTGCCGTAGCTCCAAAAAAGAAGGGTAACTCCTGGTAGTACGGGGCTTGCGAATGTTTCATCGCCAGCACCACTTTGCGAGCCGACCCCTGGTAGACGCTGAGCGTCCAAATTTTAACTATGCCGGCATCTATAGGGATTGCGGCACTCACACTATGGGGAGGGCGCAAAAATATCCCTCTACACCGATCACACAGCAAAGTATCCAGCTGGCCGCAGCCGGGGCAGCTTTCCGGAAATATTAGGGTAGAAAAACCCCGAAACGTCTTAGCCACCTGCGCGCCAAGGCTGGTGGAAATCTTAGGAGTATTGCCGGAAAGAAGGTGCTCACCCATGGTTATAGCTTGCTGCCATCGTCAACGGCGGTAGCTGCACTAAATAATTTTGTCAGGAAAACTCCTAACGATTTAACTTGGGGATCAAAGCTCCCCAAGCGTCACCGAGGTGAAAACACCGGCAATCAGAAAAGACCGCAGGTGAAGGTTATCTGGTGCCTGCAAATGTGGGATAGGAAACGCCATTTTCGAGCACTCGCCACGACTGTTGAATATGCCCTAGCCGCGCTCCCCGATCGTTAACTACTTGCACATCCCCATTGGGAGGATTAGGCACCAGATATTGCGACTTTGGCGCTGCCTCGAAGGAATCATCGTAAGAGTTAATCGCTAAAACCTGTATTTTCGGGGTGGCTCCTGGCTGTAAAATCGCCACCTTACCCGAATCTATCCAAGCCGCCGAAGTTACCTCGGACAGGATGTCGGTACCAAGGTTGCCCAGCACGATCTGGGTGGGGGTACCATCTTCCCCCCGGAGCACAGTTACCATTTTGCCTTGAAAACTGTAGCCCACCTGCCATACGACTAGGCCGCGCACCCCCGGAGAACTAAGCGCAAAAAACGGAATTTTCCATTTTTCGCCCTCGGGAATTTTCACTCGCACTACCTGGAAATTACTATTTACTGCCACCAGGTCTCCTGGTTTGAAAGCATCTCCGGTCCACGCCCAACCCCAAGGGTCAACTTGCGGAACTCGCAGATTCTCGCCCCGGTAAAGAACCTGAGGGGCTTTTCCCCGTTGCAAACGCACCAGTTCCGTCCCACCGCGAATCGCCACCTGGAAATCAGTACCAACCGGGCCGGGAGTAGGCCAAGAGATCTCCCCCGCCAGGTCTTGAGCGGCCGTAAATACCCCATTGCGGGTATCGGATTCCTCAATTACCTCACCATTCTTCACCCCCAGCATCATCTGCTTCTTCACTGGAGCTGGCTGTTCGCTAGGATCCGGTAGCACTTTCCCGTTCTGCGAAACTGTAACTTCATCAATCCCAGCAACATTCAACAAAGTGGCTCGCAGCTGCTGATATAACCGCGTCATTTCCATTTCGGAACGCAATCGTAAAGTGTCGGGCAGTTGCACCATCGCTTTGCGCCCTTGCACCGTAACCAAGTTAGAAGGAATCTTCGTAATCGGCTCATGGACACTAACCGCACCTTCAAGATCACCGGTAGGGGCAGAGAACAGTGCTGTTAGCAAATATTGGACAATATTCTTGCGCGGTACCCACCGCGGATCAGGAATTAAAAAGCGATGATCACTAGACCAGTAGTAGACGTTACGCTGCGAATAAGCATTTTTGAAGGCCGTGTTGGTTAGCACCACTCCATCAGGCAAAGAATTAATCCGCCACTGGCCATCTTCCTTCGCCAGCTCGTATTTAATGGTTTCCTCTTCCCGGAAACTTTGTCGCATTCCCACTTGATTTACCCGCAATACCGGTTGTCCGCTGCCGGTAGCTGCCTTTGAATCATCAGTAAAAGTTAGTTTTAACTCTGTCTTCGGCTTAAGTACCGTTACTTGGCTTTGCGGATGCCAGCTACGACGAGTACCAGAGGTTAAGAACTGTCTAGCTATCCCATAGTCATCGTAAGTACCTGCTGCGCAGGCCTGCTGGAAATCTGCGAGTAGTTTCTCGGGACTAGAGCCATCAATTGGGCCACTAGCCAACTGGGCAAGCGGGTTACGAGAATCCGAATCTACCTGGCCTTCGTGAACCGGTCCGGAATCAGGCAGGGAAGCGCAAGCTGCCACACTAAAAACCAGAAAAGCGGACACTATCCCCAGGCAAAATCGCTTTCTAACCCCATTTTTCTCATGTCTCAAGGTTTGCGAGGGCGCGCTCAGCTTTCCCAAGGAGGCCAGCGGATCTTTTCGCCGCGTCCACAGCAGTCTCCTTACCCGATGCTGGCGCCTATAAGTTAACCAGTTCATCGGGTTTCCCCCTTTACGCCTTTGCTGGTTTGGGCAGCCTCGTCGGCTTCCAGATTCTTAATCCGCTCTTGAATATCAATCACCGTGTCTGACGCTGGCATATGGGGCAACGGCTGAGCGACAGTAGACTCCTTCATATCTGCAGGCAGCTGTGCCGGCATCTGCGGGAGGCTGTCTGCCGCACTTACCGGGATTTCTTGCTGCTCGGTTTCGCCACCTTCTAGATGTCGCACTTCCAAAGAAGTATCCTCTAAATCTTCCGACAACAAAATATCCTCAGGATGGGTGGCTGCCCACTGGGAACGGGCAGTAATCAAATCCTGGTTTTCGACCTGCTCGGGCAGATCTGCAATTTCTTCTCCCTGCTGCCGGGGCAATAGCAGAGTAAAAGCCGACCCCTGCTGAGGGCAGGACAAAACCGTAAGTAAACCGGAGTGCAACGCCGCGTCCTCAGCAGAAATCGCCAGCCCCAGACCGGTACCGCCGGTGGTACGTTTACGGGAAGGATCCGCGCGGTAAAAACGATCGAAAACATGTTGCGCAACCGCGTCAGTCATTCCCGGACCGTGATCACGTACCTGCAAAGCTACCGCGGTTTGCGAGCCGGCCACCGTAATCTGTACCGGTTTTCCTTCCGCAAACTCGATCGCGTTCACCAGTAAGTTTTGGGTAATTCGGGTAACGCGGGTTTCATCTATCTGCGCCACGGTGTCGCCGAAGGTGCTTAGACGTACCTCTACCCCCAAACTCTCGGCCAACGCCCGGTTAGATTCCAAAACCCCGGCTGCTAGAGAAGCCAGGCTGACCTCGGATAAAGAAAGTTGCGCTACTGAAGCATCAATTCGGGAAATCTCAATCAGGTCCGCGAGCATCTTGTCAAAACGGTCAACTTGGCGATGCAGAATCGTAACTGAGCGGGCATTGGTTTCCGACAACTGGTCACGCTCGTCATAGATCAAGTCAGCCGCCATCCGGATAGTGGCCAGCGGGGTGCGCAACTCATGGGAAACATCTGATACAAACCGCTGCTGCAAAGTTGAAAGTTCTTCGTAGTCACTGATCTGTTCGCGCAGATAACTAGCCATATCGTTTAACGCTTGGGATAACTGTGCTAACTCATCACTGCCGCGTACCGGCAGCTGGATTTGCAGATTGCCGGCCGAGACTTTGCGCGCAGCCTTCGCCGCTCGTCGCGCAGGCGCCATAGTCGAATAAGAAACCGCCGCCATCAGTACCGTTAGTACCGCTAGTAGCACCACGGTTCCGAAAATAAGCACCTGGTTCACCATATAAATGGTTTGCTGTTCATAGGCTAAGGAATAAACCATATAAACTTCATAGCTACCCACCAAGGGTAAAAACACCCGCGAGCCTACAACAATCCCCGGAGTTTTCTCCGCTTGCGAGTTTTTCAAAGATACGGATTGCCAGTGGACTCCCCCTTTTTGCTCCACCGCTCTGCGTAACTGTGGAGTAATTAAGCTGCGCTGTTCGGGGTCAATAATCTCGTTGATAGCTAGGGGACGAGTCTCATTTGGATCCCGCAGCAGCATCGCCCCCACCCCACCGGCACCCGCCGAGGCATCTCGCTGATCCGACATTAAAGTATAGGCCGCATCTTGTACGCCACTGACCGAATCAGTCACTGTGGCGTCAAAAGCAGCTTGCAAACTTTCTGTGCGCAAGGATGCATCTTGTAGCACAATATTTAAACGTTTTTGAAAAATCCCATTAGACACATGCGAGGTTACGGAGACAATCAAGATCACCATCATCATCGCAGTAGCTAATGCCATTAGTGCGGTTAGCCGCGCGGAAATCGAAGACAGAAAAAAGCGGACTGGCGGCCAGTTCGCAACTTGGTTTCCCAGGCGGCGAAAAGCCGATCGCCATTTCTTGTCCCGCAGCAATCCCCAAAAACTGCTGGGCGCTTCTATCCGCGCTGCTGACTGGGCTGGGGGTTCGCTGCTCATATCCCCTTAGTTGCCCCCAGCGCGATAGCCAACTCCCCGCACCGTGCGCACAATCTTGGGATGTTCGGGGTCTTCCTCGATTTTGGCACGGAGCCTTTGCACATGCACATTAACCAAACGAGTATCGGTATTAGCGTGGCGATATCCCCAGATTTCTTCTAACAATTCTTCTCGGCTAAAAGCCTTCCAAGGGGAGCGCGCCAAGGTCAGCAGCAAGTCAAACTCTAACGGGGTGAGGTCGATACGTTCACTGCCACGGAAAACTTCGTGAGCAGCCACGTTAATATGGAGATCTCCCAGATCTACGTCCTCGTCCTGTCCCTCGCTGGTGCGTCCCCGCAGCCGCGCTTTAATCCTGGCTACTAGCTCTTTAGGTTTGAAAGGTTTGGGGATATAGTCATCTGCTCCGGCTTCTAACCCCGCCACCACATCGGCAGTATCTGATTTAGCAGTCAGCATGATAATCGGCAGATCGGATACGGCGCGAATCTGTCGGCAGATTTCGACTCCGTCTTTGCCAGGCAACATTACGTCCAGTAACACTAAATCTGGTTGGCTTTCCTGAAAAATATTGAAAGCCTCGTCACCGTGATGACAGAAGACTGACTTATAACCCTCGGTTGACATTACAATGCCCACCATCTCTGCGAGTGCCTCATCGTCATCTACTACCAAAATTTTCACGGTCATGAATTCCATTCTGCCACGCCGCTGCTATTTTTGCCGCTATTGCCCACCTATGAATCCTTTTATTGCGGGCGAGGAGAAAAACTGGCTAAACCTATTCGCTGGCCGGATCCGGCAATCCTCCCGGTAGGAGGCGTAAATGCCCGCGGCGCTTCTCTGGTACTCGCCGACGCCCGGCAGAAAGTCCCTGTTTAACGCCGGCATCATACTCGTGCCCCACGTGTACGCTACCTCCACTGGTGGCTTCGGGGCTCAGCCGCCCATCCCAGTTCTTATTTACTTTCGCGGTGGGAAGATGCCGCCGCTTGGAAGCTTCCCGCACCACATTTGCTAAGGCCTCTAAATCGTCATCACTGGGCTCCGCGGGAGTAAATTCACTGGCTAGCCGGACTACTTGCCAGCCCCGGGGAGCGGTCAAAGTATTCGCGTGTTCGGCACAAAGATCGTAGGCGTGCGGTTCTGCCTGGGTAGCAAGGGGGCCGAGGACGACCGTGGAATCCTTATATACATAGGTTAAAGTAGCGGCTGCTACCTGATTGCAGCCGTTTTTAGAACAAGATCTAGTTACCCGCACAATTGCACGTTAGCGGCGCGGGAAATAAAACCCAAGTCTAACTCGCGGTAAGGTGCGTTCTCGTGAGGGGTTTGACACGAAACCGGCGAGATCGCCACGGACGCGGGGCACGCGGAGTAACTTTCTTGCCGATGATCCCCGCCTGGAAAACACGGCGAGAAAATTTTGATCAACTGGTGGTGGATTTGGCTACCCAAGCTGCCCGCAAACATGAGGTAGTTAATCGTATCGAATTTGGGGTGGAAGATATTCCTCCCTCAGATCCGGCAGACTGGGAATCTCCACACGCGGTCTTAGGACGGTTATTTCCCGCAGATAAAAGCGGGAAGCTAGCTACTCGAATTGTGGTGTATCGCTTGCCCATTCAGTGGCGCTGTCGCAGCGCGGAGGAAATAGCACAAGCAGTTAAAGCGGTACTTGCAGAGCATCTCAGTACAGAAATCGGGTGTTTACCCGAAGAGGTTTTCCCCGGATATTTCTAGGCGATACGCAAGAAATCTTTAAGACATTCGCTTTGGCAATAACTTTGCCTGCGCCCTCACCCGATTATGATCCTTTGTGCTCCTTGCTAGCTCTTAGGGGTTAATTTTTACCGTAATCGCGGCTATTTCCCGGACTGCTTTCCCGACCCCTATCGTGCGGAAAGTTCCGGCGGGATCTCCCACCAGCTGCCCGGCGTGGATCGCAGTTTCGCTGTGCCACTGCCAGACTCCCGCAGGTATTTTTACCAAGGTCAAGATGCCTGGTTTTAGCGTTACCTCCTGGGTTTTCCCGGCAGAAGTTAAAACAATTTTTTGTTCTTGTGCGCTGGTAAAAGCGAGATTAGCAGCTTGTTGATTGCTCAGCGCCGCTCCGGAAGTACTGGGAGATACAGAGGGATAAACTGCCAGCGTGCTCTGCTGCGCATAGGTCTCCTGGGCGAAAACCGCGGCCACTACCGGTTGATCTGATTTAACCTTGACTGCAGTTAAACCGTCCTTTACTCCTCCCAGGGGAATATCGAAAATCGCTCCTCTAGAGACCTGTAACTTTTTGGGGGCAGGCACCGTGGTTTCCCCTGATGTATCCAGCAGCGAAACTTGCAAAGTCGCCACCGCCGAACTGGGATTAAGCACCCTTAAACTGGCTTTACCAGTAATTTTAGCTGCCGGAATCAGCACTTCTGGGGAGGGAGAGGCGAGAGCTGGAGAATACGCTGCGCCAGCCTTTTGGGCCCCAGTTGCCAAAGTGGAACTGACCCAAGAGCTAACCCCTTTCCCCTCGGCCTCTACCAATACTCCGAGCCGATTAAATCCTGGTGCTTGCCCATCTAATACTAGAGAGCTGCTAGCGTGGGCTGGGATTTTTTGTGTCACTTTGGCTGCCAAGGGCCCCTGTTCCGTCCAAATCTGGATCCGAGCAGTAACCGCTGCTCCCGCTGGGTTCACCAAGTACAAAGTGGAGGCATTGCCGGTGGTGGTACCGGGGGTTAGAAAATAGGCACGATTAGTGGGGGCAACGCAATAGTCCGCGAAAAATCCATTCTCGCCCTCTTTCCCGCTGCCACTAACGTAGCCCACGGCTGCCGAATTTTTTCCAGATACCGGTTTTACCTGCAGTTGCAGCCCAGATTTACTGACTGCCTGCGCAGTTCCCGGCGGGATTAGCTTCCCGGAGCTATCGGTAAGTTCTGCAGCTCCCCCGGCGGAAGTTCCCTGCACCCAAGCCTGGGCGCTCCCTAACATTCCAGGACATACCACTTGGCGAATTCCGGCCGGGACTGCCACCTCACGGCCACCATTGTCGGAGCTGGAGGTAGCGGGAAGCGTTTTGGGTATAACCAGGGCAATTGCCAATGCAGCCAGAAGAATTACTAGCGCCGAGAACAGAGAAACCAAAGATTTAGCGGCTGGTTTTTTCATTTTTGTTTCCTCCTGTCCCCCAGCGGCAGACAGGCAGCTGCTGCACCCAGGTAGACCAGCAGGAATGCCCCTACCGCTAGATAACGGCCGGGGGTAGTGAAGTACACCTGGAGGTTTCCGGAAACACCGGCAGGAATAGTAAAGCTTTGCCGGTCTCCCTGGGATCGAGCCTCAAGCTCCCGGTCAGCTATTTGGGCTTTCCAGGCCGGCGAAGCTGATTCCGCCAGCAATAGTTGCCGTTCGTTCGCGGAGGAAGCCAGGGGTTTCTCCGCACTTAGCACCCCCGAGGGAACCGTTTCGTGGCGTTTTCCAGCGGCAATGCGCACTCGCGCAGCTGAGCGCGGAGGAGTGAACTTGGAAGTATCCAGGCGCCACACGCTGTAATCATCATTGCTAGAGACCGGATGAAAATAGCTCGAAGCGCTTAGCTTGGCGCCCAGTCCGTCAGCGGTCGCCTGCTTGGTAAGCAGTAACTGTTCTACCGCTAAATCCGCACATTTGGTTGCAGCTTGATGGTCATTTCCAGCTATTAGTGCCACCAGCACCCCACTTTCGGGGGCAGCAATCTGGCCAGTTGCTTTAGCTCGGATTTGCCAGTTGGTGGCTAGCAGACCCGGCCCCGCGTCGCGGCGCATCGCTACCTGATAGTGATCCCCTTCCCTATCTATCAGCAGCATCCGGGTTCGTTTTTCCGAGGAGGACAGAATCGAGAAAGCTACCGGCGCGCGGTCAGAACCGGCCTGCAAGGGAATGTTCGCTGTAGGCAGCGCCCAGGTAACTATGGTGGCCAGGGGTAATATCAGCGCCACGGTAACTAGGCTTCCTAACAGATAGCGGAGCTGTTTAGGGGGTTTTACCGCACTCCACCCCAGCGAGGTCGCCCCGAGCATCCCCATTAGCACTACCGAAAATACCGAAAGTAGCCAGGGGCTTTGTCCGGGCGCTACCGTTTGCGTCACCGCAAACATTCCCACTAAGGCAGTTACCAGGGTAAACAACCAGGCTATGCGGGTGGCTAATAGCTCCCGTCCGGTAAATAGCGCTCCGGCAGCGGCTAAAAGCACGCTGGCGAGAGAGGCTATCCCTAAGTAAAGAGGCACTCCCGCTAGCGTCTGTCCCCAAAGGTGCAGCTGAGAGCGCATTGTTAGCGGGGTGGCAGCTGAGGGGGTAAGGAACAAATAAGCGTGCAGGCTGTGGGTACGTAGCGCCCAGATAAAAGACGGTAACAGCGTAACCAAGGCCGGAACCAGGATTGCTAAACCGCCACCTAGATACGTACAGGCTCGCCGCCAGGGCAAATGTTTCTTTAGCGTGACACTCAGGGCGCAAACTAAGACGAATGCTAAGGCCACTAGCCACAGCCACGGGGCGGCAGCGCTCACCACCACTAGGCAGAGCGCTCCGAGGCCGGCGGCAGTGCTGCGCGAATAGTTTGGCAGATAGGTCTCGGTTCCCATAACTCCCGCCAACAGATAGGGGCGACGCAGGTCAAAAAAGGAAACAATTCCCCATACTGCCAGGGGCAAGAATAGATAGCTAAGGACAGCGGAAATATTTCCCGCCTGTACCGAAACTAAGAAAGGTAGCGCTCCGCCCCAGCTGAGAGCGATCAGGGCTCGCACCGCATTGACCCGAGTGAATGCCGCCGTTGCCAGCCAAGCCCCCATCCCGGCCCCTAGTGGAGACAAAATCAGTAGCCAACGCAAGACCGTGGTGGGAGCTATCCCGAAAATAGCGAAAGGCGCGGTGATTGCCAGCAGCGGATAGGCGATCGGGTCAGGGAGGCCACTCACCCCAGTAGAAAAGGTACGCCAAGAGTTGGTTGCCAATATCCAAAAATCATGCCAGCTTCCAGGCAGCACACTCCAGAATCCCCCGTGCATTCCCCCGAGGAAATCTCGCATCCCAAAAAAACTTATAAGCAGGAAGAATAAGGCGAGGAGCCAAGCTATTATTTGGGCGTGCCAAGTTATGTTGTCCAACTGGGATTTAGCTACCATCCCCAGTTTGAGCACTTCCTGTCCGCTTTCGCGGTTTACCCGCCGAATCAGACGACGGTTTTCACGTACCCTGCTAGCTGGTACTTCCAGGCGGGCAAGTTCGCTCCGGGAGACCTGGGATTGGCGCCGCTGAATCCGCCGCGCCGCCAGGATTTTCCCTAATGATCCCCACACGCGGCTTGCCGCGTTAATCTCTACCGCTGCTCGCTCACCTTCAGAGCGCACCACCCAATAGAGAGCTAACAGCAACGATTTAAGTGGCAGCAAAAGCAACCATACCGGCAGGAGCACAGAGCTTATGGTTAGGGCACGGTAGATATAGCTGTCAGCGCGCCGCGCCGACCAAGATTGCTCTTTTTCTCGAGAAGCCTTGGCTGCCACCGGCGTAACCGGAACCGGGTCATAAACGTAAACTGGCTGATGGGGAACAGGAGAATCCGGATCTTCCGGTTGCCCCTCTTCTTCGCTTTCCAGCCGCACGTTATCCCCGGTGGCAGCCTGCTCTTCCTCTGGGCTCTGTTCCTTTTGTCTATCAGCCTGAGTTTCGACTTCCGGCGACGAGGACGCCCCTTCAATCGGCGGGTTGTCCTTTCTGTCCGGGCGCTGTTCTGCTGGCCTAGCCGCCGGTTTGTCTACTTCGGGAGACTTTTTGCTCTGCTCTCCTGCGGTATTTTTACTCTGCTTATCGGTGCCCTGACCAGCGGAGGTTTTATCCTCCATATATTCGCGTAATCCGTAGAGTCCGGCTTGCGCGTGGTAAATCCGTGCTGCCGGCACCAGACAAACGCGGTAGCCAGCCAGGCGTACGCGGCGTCCCAGCTCCAGCCCTTCAGTGAATAGCCCCAGCAAGGGGCTAGTGCCCCGCAAACGATCCCAGAGCTGAGCTTTTATTAGCAGCCCGGCAGTACCTACCGCCAGTACATCACTGATACCGTCATATTGTCCCTGGTCGACTTCGCCCGGATCGAAGGGGGTGAGGCGCTGGCCGCCACGCGTAGCGTGGATCCCCACCGATGCCAAGGTTTCCGGTTTATCCCAATCCAGGGCTTTCGGGCCGGCAATCCCCAAGGTAGTGGAGTTCTCGAACGCCTGGACAAGTTCCCCCAGGCAAGCCGGGTCGGGGGCAGAGTCATCGTGCAGTAGCCACAGATAGTCCACGGCCTCTAGATTGCCAGCCCGGGCAGCGCTAACCGCCTGCCCCAGGTTGCGGGCTTTTACCTGGGAATAATGCAAAGGCGCATAGGGGCGCAGCTCAGAGGGAGTGAGGGTACTATCAACGGCAGTATCTACGACCACCAGGGAAGTTATTGGGTGCCGGCTAGCACGCAGCGCTTTTAAAGTCTGCTTCAGATAAGGAGTAAGTCCCCGCGTAGCTATAAAAACCTGGACGCTGGGATGCTGGTAGGAAGCGGATGTTTCAGAGGCAGAGGCCACTGGGCTACCCTACATTGCGCCGTAATCTGCGCCGTTCCCGCTCCGAAAGACCGCCCCAGATTCCGAAGCGTTCATCGTTTTCTAAGGCATAACTGAGGCATTCATCGCGAACTTCACAAAGCTCACAAACCGCTTTTGCTTCCCGAGTAGATCCCCCTTTTTCAGGGAAAAACGCCTCGGGGTCGGTTTGGGCACATAATGCTTGTTCTTGCCATGAGAGGGGGCCTTGATCATCCTGCCCAATTTGCCAGGATTGCGGATTAGACGAGATGGGTCCCTCGCCAAATATGTTCCACATATTCTTCTCCTCGCAAAAATAGGTTTCTCTAAGAGTATAAACTACAAGCGTGTCATTCGGGGAAGTCAGTCGAAAAAATGGTATAGATTTTCTAAGATTGCCGTTCACATTAAAGCTTAGAAAAGGCCTTTTACCTGCAGCTAAGTTCAACAACTTTGGTTATGTGTTCTAGAGAAGAGATTTTCTCGATTTCCCCACAATTTGGCTCTAGGACTACCGCTGCACCTTGGTAACGCCAAATCTGCCCGACAATTAGTGCCAGGGAATGTGGGGTTGTATCGGAAGTTACTTTGATTAAGATTCGGCCCCCCGGACAGTTCTGTTCACACCAGCGGGGAAAATCCGAAATTATTTTTCCATCCGCGCATATTTCCAAAGAGGTATCACCTAGCAGGCTAGCTTGATCAGGCAGGGGGAAAAGCAATTGGTCGGCTTGAGAAAGCACTTCCCGGTTTCCATCGAGGAACCCGGCAGGTAAATCCTCCGGGTACCGCCAAGCCAGCGGAGACAGGCTGACCAGGTAGGTTTCGATTCCGCTATCCACAAAACCGGAACCAGCGCCCGGATCATTTAGCGCGCAGGCGACTAGATCAGGATCTGCAACTAGCTCTGCCGTCTCTGCGCTGTCAGGGGCAGGATCTGTCAGGCTCTTCACTGTCATACCTAGCCCCCACCCTGCGATTCGCCAGAGCAAATCGCGCCAGGAAAGCCCTAGTCCCAGGGCTAAAACCCCGCCGGGCTGAGCTGCTAGGTCACCCGCCAAAAGATTTTGGGTCTTAGTTACCCAGTTATTTATTACCTGTCCCGATAGCTCTATGCGATCCTCGCCATACCAGGTAAGCCGCGGAGAAGAGATCCCGGCAAGGGCACTTACCCAGTGGCTATCCCAGCAATATTCAGCTTCCATTACGGCACTCCCGCTTGCGCTAGTTTCCCGTTTCCCCGTACACGCACCGTTCCCTCAGCTGCCGGAACAAAGACGGCTTGGCCGGTACTGATGGTCTCTACTTCCCCGCCCACTCCAATTTCCAGATCGCCGCAGACCCCTAACAGTATTCGCGGCCCAAAACCGGGAATCGGAATCCATTCCCCGCCGGTTATCTCGGAAGCAGAAAGTTCGAAATCATCCACTGGCGCATAGTAGATCCCGGTGCCACGACCATTCATTTCCGGGGCAATCCGCACGGGGGGTGCGCCGTGAAAATCCATACACCGGAGGGCTTCGCCAGCATCAATATGCTTGGGAGTGAGCCCGGCACGCAACACGTT
The DNA here is from genome assembly GCF_000420065.1 of Varibaculum cambriense DSM 15806. Classification (GTDB taxonomy): domain Bacteria; phylum Actinomycetota; class Actinomycetes; order Actinomycetales; family Actinomycetaceae; genus Varibaculum; species Varibaculum cambriense. Next base: position 555,924 of record NZ_ATUF01000002.1, read on the forward strand.
ATCGGAGGAAGACATAATTTCGATACCCAAGCCGGAGACGTAGGCGTGTACCGCGCCGGTAGGGATAAATAATGCCTCGCCCGCACGTAAAGTGACCGGGTTAAGCAGTAAAGATAGCACCGCTCCGGGATCGGACGGATAGGTGCGCGCCAGGGCGACTGCTTGCCGGTCTACCCTGAGCGAGGGTGAAGTTCCCCGATCTAGGCGGTCTTGGCAAGCGGTTATAACTGCTTCTATTTGCACTCGGCGTTCTTCATCTAAGGGTGCGAGCAGCTTACGCGCCACTGCCCGTAAACCGCGATAGCCGGGATGGGCGCGTAAAATTTCTAGCATTTCCCGCGCTAGGGGGGCATTCAGATTGTCTAATACCTCGATCGCCCGACGCGGAGCGCGGAAACCCGCGAAGGCCTCGAAGGGGGTAAGCGCGAAAATCATTTCCGGCTTATGGTTACGATCTCGATAGTTTCGCCGCGGACTGTCTAGGGGGATCCCGGCTTCTTCTTCGGCTTGAAAACCTGCCTCTGCCAGCTCTTTACCCGGGTGTACCTGCAAAGATAGCGGCTGCTCGGGAGCGATCACTTTCAGTAAGAACGGCAGTTGTCCGTCAAAACGCGCCGCGACATCCGCACCTAAAATCTCGACTGGATCTGCGGCGATGACTTCCGAAAGCGGTCGTCCTCCCGCTAGGGTCTGCGCCCCATTATGGGCGCCAAACCATAGCTCGGCCACCCGCTGGCCGCCAAAATCGATCCCGGTAAAGTCACTGATAGCGCGGGGAGATCCCCAAGCATAGTCTTTGACCGCCCCGGAAAGCCTCAGCACTTCACGAACCTTTCCTGCCCTAAACCAGGCGCGCCCCGTCTACCAGGGACTGCAGTTTCGCCCAGGCGATTGAAGAATGCAGGCGTCCGCCCAGTCCGCAGTCGGTAGAACCAATTACCCGCTCGGGGCCGACTGCTGCCACGAAGCGCGACAACCTATCGGCAACCAGCTGTGGATGCTCCACCACATTAGTAGAGTGGCAAACCACCCCCGGGATTAGCACCTTGTCCGCCGGCAATTGGTATTCGTGCCAGATGCGCCATTCGTGGGCATGGCGCGGGGAGGAGGCTTCAAAAGTGTAGCCTTTGGCATCTACCCGCAGCACGTCCCCCACAATATCGGCGAAGGGAATATCGGTGGTGTGCGGGCCGTGCCAGGAACCCCAACACACATGGAACCGCGTAAGTTCGGTGGGAATATCTTTTAACGCCCAGTTCAGAGCCTCGATACGCACCCCGATGAACTTTTTGTAGTCCTCTAAGGAAGGTTCCGGGTTGATTTGATCCCAAGATTCCGCGATGGAGGGGTCATCAATCTGTACCGTGAGCCCCGCATCGGTGATGATTTTGTATTCTTGGCGCATCGCCTCTGCGCACGCCCAAACCACTTCCTCATCGGTGCGGTAATAACGGTTTTCTACCCGCGCACAAGATCCGGGCGAAAGGGCAGCAACAAAACCGGAGGAGGCATCTAAACCATTAGCTTGCAGCCCTTTAAGCAGCAGATTTACATCTCGGCGGGCAGCATCGGTCCCGATATAGCTCAGCGGACCGGTAATCACCGGGTTGCCGACGGAGTTACGGTTGCCGAGCACTCCCGAATCCGGATCCTCATAGGCTTCCCGGAACAGGTTGCGGTCGCGCCGGTCGGTGAAGGTGGTGAGCCGAATATTGCCGGGTTCAGAGCGAATAACCTCGGTTTTAGCCCAGCGATCCTCATCGGTTTGGGTAAGACCCCCCAGGCGGGAGAAAGAATAGTTCCACCAGGCGCCATAGTCGACTGCCCCCGAGGTGATGTGGCCGTACTCGCCCTCGTTAACAATATCGATCCCGATTTCGCGTTGCTTGGCCACCACTTCCGCGGAGGCACGTTCGATCACTTCTTCGAAATCTTGGGGGCTGATTTTCCCGGCAGACAGCAGATTATTGGCTTCTAAAAGCTGGGGAGTTCGCGGTAGGGAACCCACATGGGTAGTTTTTACGGGCATACTTATTCTCTTCCTAAATTACTGAAATAAAAGTTTTGGAGGGCGCAGACGGATTTGCGGCGCGCCCGGATTATTTAAATCCGCTTTACCAGCGGGAACGTGATGGTTTCACGGATTCCGAGGCCGGTAATCGCCATTAGCAGGCGGTCAAGCCCCATCCCCATACCTCCGGCTGGCGGCATCCCGGCTTCAATTGCTTGCAAGAACTCTTCATCAACTTGCATAGCTTCCGGATCGCCGTTGGCGGCATCTAGGGATTGCGCTTCGAATCGTTCGCGCTGAATCACCGGGTCGTTCAGTTCCGAGTAACCGGTGGCCAGCTCGAATCCGCGTACATACAGATCCCACTTTTGTACCTGTCCGGGTTTTTCGGGATGTGATTTCACCAGCGGAGAGGTGTCTTCGGGGAAGTCCGCTACGAAAGTGGGGGCATAGAGGTCGTCTCCTACTTCTTCTTCCCACAGCAGTTCCACGAGTTTGCCGGGAGAATAGAATTTTTCGACTTCAATCTCGCGCGCCTGGGCTAGTTTTACCAGTTCTTCCCGCGGGGTGCGCGGGGTGATTTCTTGTCCCAATGCCACTGATAGGGAGCCATAAAGGTCAATCCATTCCCACTCTCCCCCTAGATCATAGGATTCCCCATTCGGCAAGGTGGCGACGGTGGTTCCCAGGGCAGCCTGCGCCGCGTTTTGCACCAGCTGGCGGGTGAGTTCCGCGATCTGGCGATAATTTCCGTAGGCCTGATAGGCCTCTAGCATGGTGAACTCGGGGGAATGAGAGGAATCTGCGCCCTCGTTACGGAAATTACGGTTGATTTCGAAAACCCGGTCAATCCCGCCCACCAGGCAGCGCTTCAAGAACAGTTCCGGAGCGATCCGCAGATACAGGTCGGTGTCATAGGCGTTCATATGAGTGACGAAGGGACGTGCGGCTGCCCCGCCGTGCAGGGTTTGCAGCATCGGGGTTTCCACCTCGATAAAGTCTTCTCCACTCAGGGTGGCGCGCAGGGAAGCTACCACCTTCGCGCGGGTGCGCACCATTTCTCGAGCAGCTTCCCGGGTGATCATATCTACTTCCCGGTGGCGTACTCGCTGGTCTTCAGAGAGGGAAACTTCCTGGCCGTCCTCAGTTTTGAAAGTTTTCGGCAGGGGGCGTAAAGATTTTGCCGTGAGCTGCCAGGCGGGCTGTCCTTCTGCGCCCGGCTGCGCCATTACCGAAAGTTCTCCGCGCTTGGAGGCGATTACCCGCCCGTAAACAAACAGGTGATCCCCTAGATCCACATCGGCTTTGTACTCACTTAGGGATTCTTTACCCACCTGGGCGGCAGAAAGCATCGCCTGCAGGCGGGTGCCATCACCTTGCTGCAAAGTTACGAAACAGAGTTTGCCGGTATTGCGGGAAAACACTACCCGGCCGGCAACCCCTACGAAGTCCTCAGTTTCTTCCCCAGCCGCTAGGTTCGGGTATTTTTCCCGCACTTGACTGAGGGTATGGGTGATGGGAACCGCGATGGGATAGGGGTTGCGACCATCGTCAATCAGGCGCTGCCGTTTCTCAGCGCGAATACGAATCTGTTCAGGCACACTTTGGTTATTAGCTTCACTCACGCCCTCCATGTTAGCTATGAGCGGTTAACCTGTTCAATCTCGCTAAATCCGACCCGGGTTTAAGGACGGGAAAGCACCACTAACTGGTTATCGCGCAACCGAACGTCACCCAGCTTCACCGCTGCTATCAGGCAAGCGGTACTAGGCCCGTCTGTCTGCCAGGGGTCAAAGGAAATCGGATCCACCAAATCTAGATACTCGATTTCGGCCTCACTATCATTGAGGGCTTCCCGAGTTGCCGCAAGCACTGCCGCCCCAGATCCGGTGGCCGCTGCCTGGCGCACCCCCGCAAACAGAGCTTTTGCGAAGCAGGTTGCATCCTCGCGCTGGGTGGCAGACAGCGCCAGAGTAGTCTGCGAAACCGTAAGCCCATCCAAATCCCGGAAAGTAGGAACCACCTCTACCGAAACCGGAATATCCAAATCCCGCACCACCAAGCGCACCGCCGCTAATAACTGGGCGTCGCACTGCCCGATAAACACTTTGTGGGGGCGGACGATACCCAGCATCTTCACCAATTGGGTTAGGCGATCCCGTGCCTGCCCAGGGTGATGGGCACCTTCATATTTCCGGATGATCTGCCCGGGGTCTAAAACCGTTAGTGCCGCTCCGAAAGGATAAAAAGCTTCGGTTGAGGGCGCGAAAATAATATCCACCCCGCTGCGCGCCGCTAACTGCAAATCAGCAGCGCTAATCATATCGGAAGTAGTCTCAAAGGCTGACCCTACCGGATCGGTATAAACCGAAGCCACCAGGGTATCTACCCGCCCGCTGGCCTCAGTAAAAGCAGCCTGATGCCCGGGATGCCAGTTGCCACGGGTGACCATCAGCCCCACGGTTCCGGCCTTTTTTTCTACCCGCGCCAAGGTCTGGCGATCATGTACTACCAGCGGTTCTTTCGCTTTATTCACGCTATTTCCCTCAGATTATCTTTTTGTTACTGGCTTGATTCTACCTGCCGAGAGCCGAGATTGACACCTGCTGACGCTAAGCTTTCACCCACCTAGCTGCCAGAGTTCATTCAGCTATTATCCAGTTTTCTCGGTAATAATTTATTGCATGACTGCTAATGACACTGCCCGCCTCCTGGTGGTAGATGATGAACCAAACATCCGCGACCTCCTGGCCTCTTCCTTGCGTTATACCGGATTTGAAGTTTTCACTGCCGCTAACGGCTCCGAAGCGATAAAACAGGCAGAATCCACCGATCCGGATTTGATCGTATTAGACGTAATGTTGCCTGACGTAGACGGTTTCACCGTCACCCGCCGCCTGCGCGAAAATGGTTTCACCACCCCCATTCTTTTTCTAACCGCAAAAGACGATATGAGTGATAAAGTCCAGGGTCTGACTGTGGGCGGGGACGATTATGTAACTAAGCCTTTCGGCCTCGAGGAAGTGGTGGCGCGGATTAACGCTATCTTGCGACGTACCCGGGGACTGGCTGGCGAAGATGCGATTATCCGAGTGGCCGATATTGCTTTAGACGAGGACGCCCATGAAGTACGGCGCGCTGGGCAGGTAATCGACCTCTCCCCTACCGAGTTCAAATTGCTGCGCTACCTCATGATTAACGAAGGGCGAGTGGTTTCGAAAGCCCAAATCCTTGACCACGTGTGGGAATACGACTGGAACGGCGAAGCTGCGATTGTGGAATCATATATTTCCTATCTGCGTCGCAAACTGGATGTGCCCGGATCCTGTGGGGACATTATCACCACCCGCCGGGGTATCGGCTACATGATTCGCACCGGAAAGCACTAATGACGGCAGCAGCAGACGGCAAAGCTGAACAATTTTCTGCAGAGAATCCGGCACCAAAGGACAGTAAGCAGCACCGCACCTATTGGCAACGAATCCCACTCACCTGGCGGCTAGTGCTAATTATTATGGCGCTACTGGCCGGTGGACTGGGTGGAACCGGAGCCGCGATGCTGGGGATTTTGCATTCGCATTTGGCCGCGCAGATAGATTCCAATCTGAAAGCCACTGCCTCGCGAATAAAAACTAATGATTTAGTAGATCTACTGGATAAAGGTACTTTCCAGGGGAATCAACCCACCAACTATTTTGTGCGAGTCAACTACGCGGGACAGGTAGCAGAAGCTACCTCTTCTGCTGCGGCTTTAGACAGGGGACGCCCGGACTCTAAAGCTTTAGAGCTGGCAGAACGTTCCCGCAATATCCAGTGGGAAAAGCCTTTTACGATTGCGGGCGAGTCCTCCTCATCTTGGCGTGCCATTATGCTGCCAATTCGTAGCGACCAAAATCCCAAGATCACCGGTACCTTGATAGTGGCGCTGCCGCTGCAAACCGTTACCCAAACAGTGACTGCTACCGGCATTAACGTCTTGGGCACCTCACTCATAATAATTTTGATCGGCGGGGTTTTAGCCTACGTATTAGTGCAAGTCTCCCTGCGTCCTCTGCGGCAAATGGAGGAAGTCGCCGGCAAAATCGCCTCCGGTGACCTGCACGAACGTATAGATTTATCCCAGGTACGTGCCGGAGAGGTACTTTCGCTGGCTTCTGCGCTCAACTTTATGCTTTCTCGGATTGAGGAAACGATTGTTACCCAAAAGCGCAACGAACAAAAAGTACGTCAATTTGTGTCTGATGCTTCTCACGAGTTACGCACCCCCTTAGCAGCCATCCGCGGATACGGGGAACTGTACAAGATGGGAGGGGTTCCTCCCGAGCGGGTGGAAGAAGTTATGGGGCGGATCGAGTCAGAAGCCACCCGGATGGGACTGCTAGTAGAGGATCTGCTAAAACTTGCCCGTCTGGACGAAGGACGGAAAATAAAAATGGGGGCGGTAGATCTCTATCGGATAGCCGCGGCAGGAGCATTAGACTTATCGGCACTTTCGCCAGAACGTGAAATCAATTTACTCCACCTAGATGGCTCTGCCTTGCAGCTGGATGAGGGAGAAAGCGCCCTGGTGCTCGCCGATCGTGACCAACTCACCCAAGTGATGACCAACCTAATTGGGAATGTGGAACGCTATACCAGCCCACAGGTGCCGGTAGAAATCTTGGCGGGGATTGACGCCGGCACCGCAATCTTAGAAGTACGTGATCACGGCGAGGGCGTCCCCGAGGAAGAACTTGACGAGATTTTTGGCCGCTTTTATCGCCGCGACGGTTCCCGTTCCCGAGAAACCGGCGGCACTGGTCTCGGACTGTCGATCGTGGCGGCTATCGCCGCAGTACATGGCGGAACTGCCCAGGCGCTGCCTACTGCCGGCGGGGGGCTCACAATCCGAATATCTTTCCCGGCGCTTCCTCCTCCTAAGGCGCAGAAAAAACCGAGTAAGAAAACCGGCAAAGTATTTAAGAAAAGTACGGGAAAGAAAACTTCCCGGAGCGCAGAGCCCGATATGCCGAAAAATGTTGAAGAATAAGCGCAGTTACGAAGACTTCCTTGACTGTATTTTCTCTATGACGGTTTTAGCCGTAGGATAACCACTGCAACACTCAAACGTCGGGGGTACAAAGGCTATGCCAGGTGCACCATCTTGGCTGCAGACGGGATTCGTCAAAGCTATGCGAGAGCTCGGGATCACCGACGATACCCTATTGCGTAAAGAAGCAGCGACGTTACTGCAAATGTGGCAGTCTACTGGACGCCAATTCCATACCAAGAATCATTTAATTCGTTTGCTTACCTGTCTGGATCATTTTACGAACACTTCCCAGCAGCCGGCGGTATTGACAGTTGCTGCCTGGTATCACGGGGTAATCACCCAGTCGCAAACGCGGGCTAAAAACACTACTAACTACGAGAACTATCCGGCCTCGGCCGATTTTGCCCTCACTCGCCTAGCAGAAATGGGACTGCAAAAAGAGTTGGCTATCCGGGTGGGAGAACTGATTTTAATGCTGGAAGGACGCCAGCCACCGCCTGACGATCTGGACGCCTGCGTTTTCGTTGATGCCTCTATGTCTTACTTGGGAGCTTCTCCTCAGGATTACCGTAGTTACTGCCAGTTAATGCAAGCGGAAATGGACACTATGGAACCGCTGCGCTACGCGCGGTTACGCCGGTCGCTAATCTCCAAGTTATTAGCGCGCGATGCCATTTTTCGTTCTCCTCTGGGCAGTGGCAATGAAAATGCGGCGCGCCAGAATTTAGAGGGTGAATACGCGAAGTTATCGACATTGATCCCCGGGGATGCTTCCGGGAAAGAGCGAGTGGGACTGCCTCCTCGCAGTAAAGAAAAAGTCCGCAGTGCAGACACTTCCGAAACCGTGGTTATCAAGGGGGCATCCCCGCGCACAGTTGGGCGACGACCCATTCTAAATGGGGGAGAAAAACCGAGCTCTTTGCAGACTCCCTTGAGAAAACTATCGGCGACCGAGAGAAAAGATCTTGAAGAGCGTAGCGCTCGTTTACAAGCTGAAAATGCCCTTAATGCGAGCGAAAATGGACTGTCTTCAATGGAGAATGTGGCTGATCAGTTTTCCACTTTGACGATGCGGAAAGTCAATATTAAAAATGGCGATTATCGTCGCATCGACTCCGGGGAAGAAGATTTTGAAGAGGAAGAAACGACTGCTATCCCCGCAGATGAGGAGGCAGAAGAGACCATGTATTCTTCAGCTGATGACGAGGATTCCCTTACCGAATTTTAGGGATTCCTTTTCCGATCTCCCCAGATTAGGGGTGCGGAGTTTTTCGATCTGCGATTACTGCTCATGTCTTCCTACCCCTGACCCGGCTAATAGTTTGTCCCCAGGAACAGCTAAGGAGTCGGTTTTCTAAAACTATTATCGTGCAGGTTCTAGCTGGGCTATTCCGGTTCTAGATTGAGGGCGAAAGCCAATCAATCAGTTATTTTAAGGAGAAACCAAAATGGCACAGTTCAATGTAGATTCCGGTCAGGTAGCGGCAGCCGGAGCTCAGGCAGCAGCAATCGCCGGACAGCTACGCAGCGATGCTGCCGCCATGATGGCGCAAGTACAGGCGCTGCAAGGATCGTGGACCGGGGCAGCTGCTAGTTCCTTCGCCGATTGCGCAACTCGTTGGCGCGCCGCCCAAGCCCAAATGGAAGCAGCCTTGGATTCCATCGGTCAGGCCTTGCAAGCTGCCTCCGCAAGTTATGAAGAAGCTGAAAGTGGTGCCGCCGCCATGTTTGCGGGTTAAGTGTTAACCGCATATCGATATCGGTATTAACGCGAGGGGGCAGGACATGGGCATCAACCCGCATTAGCCCCTAATGGAGAGACAAGGTGGGGGCGAACCTCTCGGTTCGCCCCCACCTTTTAGTATCACCTTGGTTTTTGCTACCTAGTAGCAAAAACCAACTGAGTACGGTTTAGTACATTCCACCCATACCGGCAGCTGCGGCCGCCTCATCGGCGCCAGGTGCAGCCGGAGGTTCCGGCTTGTCAGCTACTACCGCTTCAGTGGTCAAGAACATCCCCGCGATTGAGGCCGCATTCTGCAGGGCAGAACGAGTAACCTTAACCGGGTCAGCAATATTGCTCTTGAGTAGATCCTCGTACTCGCCAGTGGCGGCATTCAGACCCTCACCAGCAGGTAGGTGGGCTACCCGTTCCGCCACTACCGAGCCTTCCAAACCAGCATTTTCGGCAATCTGACGCATCGGGGCAGACAGGGCCACCCGCACAATGGAGGAGCCGGTTTCTTCATCGCCTTCAAGCTTCAAGCTGTCCAAAGCCTTCAAACCGGACTGCAGCAGGGCAACCCCACCGCCGGCCACGATGCCTTCTTCAACAGCTGCTTTGGCGTTACGAACCGCGTCCTCGATCCGGTGCTTACGCTCTTTCATTTCCACTTCGGTGGCGGCACCGGACTTGATAACTGCAACCCCGCCGGCCAGCTTGGCCAGGCGTTCTTGCAGTTTCTCGCGGTCGTAATCAGATTCAGTGTTCTCGATTTCCTGACGAATCTGCTTTACGCGAGCCTCGATATCTTCGGCAGCTCCCGCACCTTCCACGATAGTGGTTTCATCCTTGGTGACTACCACTTTGCGAGCCTTACCCAGCATATCCAGTTCCGCGTTTTCCAGGGTGAGCCCCACGGTCTCGGAGATTACCTGGCCGCCAGTTAGAATCGCCATATCCTGCAACATTGCCTTGCGACGGTCACCGAATCCCGGAGCCTTAACCGCAACGGTCTTGAAGGTACCGCGAATCTTGTTCAGCACCAGGGTGGTCAAAGCTTCCCCGTCTACGTCCTCCGCAATAATCAGCAGCGGCTTACCGGTGGCCATGACCTTTTCCAACAGCGGCAACAGATCCTTAATCTGGGAAACTTTCGATTCCACCAACAGGATGTAGGGGTCTTCCAGTACCGCTTCCTGACGATCCGGGTCAGTTACAAAGTAACCAGAGATGTAGCCCTTATCGAAACGCATACCCTCGGTGACTTCCAGGTGAGTGCCAAAAGAGTTGGAATCCTCAACGGTAATAACCCCTTCGTTGCCCACCTTTTCCATGGCATCCGCAATCAAAGCCCCGATTTCGGGATCATTGGCGGAGATAGAAGCGGTAGCCGCGATCTCGTCACGGGTCTCAATCTCTTTGGCATCGGAGTGCAGCTGATCCACAACTGCCTCTACCGACTTGTCGATGCCACGCTTGAGGGCAATCGGGTTCGCCCCAGCTACCACGTTACGCAATCCCTCGCGTACCAGCGCCTGAGCCAATACGGTTGCGGTAGTAGTGCCGTCACCAGCCACATCATCGGTCTTCTTAGCGACCTCTTTAACCAGCTCAGCGCCAATCTTTTCGTAAGGATCTTCGAGATCGATTTCCTTAGCTACCGAAACGCCATCTTTGGTGATGGTGGGGGCGCCCCACTTCTTTTCCAAAACCACGTTGCGACCACGCGGTCCTAGCGTTACTTTCACCGTGTCGGCCAGGGTGTTTAGCCCTCGCTCCATTCCCCGACGAGCTTCCTCATCAAAAGCAATAATCTTGCTCATATGCTTTTATTCCCTCCATCGCAACGCGATCGCGTCACGCGGTTAGATCTTTGATCCAGCCTTGATGCCCGCGACGGACGAGAACCCTGCGCCGATCCTGTCTCGGAACATTGCCCCCTCATCAAGAACTCGATTTTTATCACTCTCTAGGTTCGAGTGCTAGATACGATTTTGGCACTCTCCTACTCCAAGTGCAAACTTTCGCCCTCTACAAGGGAAAAATATCCTGACAGAGAACATACCCGCGAAAAACTGGCTAGTAAGCATCTCCTCCTCGCGAAATCTGCGAGGAGTCACCACTTAGCCCGTTATTTAATCAGGTAAATGGCGATATCAGTATCTCCGATTTGATACTTGCCGGTATTGGCATCTTCAACCCGGGAGATTCCGGCAACTTTAGCGGCCTCCTCGGCAGCAGCCTTGAACTTTGCCCCCCGGTAAAGCACCGTAGAACCATTTAAACCCCGAGCCTGAGAATTGGTGGCCACCGGATTAATAAAGCCTTCAGACTGCAAGTCGTCTGCTACCTCTTTCGCCCAACCCGAACGCTTAGAAGCATTAAGCACCCGTACCCGCACATTGGCCTTCTCTGCAGCCGCCACACTTGATTGAGAACTATTTCCTCCATCCGGCGAGGTAGAATCTTCAGGTTTATTAATCTTCGTCGGTTGAGTACTGGGGATAGTGACACTATCACTAGTAGTAGCAGTAGCACTGGCAGTGGCAGTCGACTTAACCTCGTCAATTTTGCCAGTGGACTTCATGAGCGCTACCCCGCCCCAGGCCAAAGCCGGCCCTAAAACCAATACAATCAAAATTGGCAGCAGGGTTTGCCAGCGCCTAATAGGACGGCGATGAGCCCCCGAGGGACCTTCTTCGCCCATCGCGTCGAATTCATCTGGCGGAAACTCTTGTTTGCTCACAAGCCCAGATTAACCGCATCCGGATACCGGCCGCATACCTGCCACGCCGATAAAGCACATTTGCCTCTCCTGGTTTATCTGCGTGCACAGGGTAAAGTAGCAGCATGAGTAGCAACCTGGAAAAAATCATGCACCCTTCCTGGGTGCCGGCTATGAAACCGGTAGCTGGCAAAATCAGCGAGATGGGTAAAATGCTGCGGGAGGAAGGAAATAACTATTTTCCTGCTGGCAAAGACATTTTTCGAGCTTTCACCTACCCGTATGATCAGGTAAAAGTATTGATCGTGGGACAAGATCCCTATCCCACCCCGGGGAACGCGATGGGACTATCATTTTCGGTAAAACCGGGAGTAGCCATCCCGAAGTCGCTGCAAAATATTTTCAAGGAGCTCCACGAAGATCTAGGTTGTTCCCTGCCCAGCAGCGGGGATCTGCGTCCCTGGGCTCAGCAGGGCGTAATGCTGCTAAATCGGGTACTCACTGTCTCCCCTAATGAAGCGGGATCTCATCGCGGTCGCGGATGGGAAGAAGTAACCGACTGCGCTATTTCAGCTCTGGTACAACGGGATCGACCCCTGGTCGCCATCTTATGGGGAAAGCAAGCACAGTCTTTGCGGCCTGCACTGGGGGAAACTCCTTGTATAGAGTCTGCCCACCCCTCACCTCTTTCGGCCTCCAGGGGATTCTTCGGTTCGCGTCCGTTTTCGCGTACCAATTCCTGGTTGCAGCAGTTAGGGGCGGCTCCGGTAAATTGGCAACTTCCCTGACTCCTTATCCAAATCGTTACAATTAGGCGCAAACAGCATAAAGTAGGACACGTGAGTTCACACAAGAAGAGCGCGAAAGACTATATCGGGCGTATTCGCCACGCTAAAAAGCCGCCGTATCCTCCCAAGATACGACGTGCTTTATCCTGCGCCTTGGTGTTTTTGTTGTCATTTTCCTTAACTGGTGCACTCCTCATTTACCAGGATCTATCCAGCCGAGTCACCAACTTAAGAACCTCAACTTTACTTAATCGCACACCTCCGGATTCCTACGACGGGCGCGCCCTCAATATTTTGATAATTGGTTCTGACTCTCGCGCCGGCAAAGGTAACCAGACTCTAACTAATAACGACGATCCCACCGAACGCTCCGATACCACGATGATTATGCATATCTCTAAGGATCGTTCTCAGGTAAATGTAGTTTCTATTCCCCGCGATCTAATAGTCGATATTCCTGCTTGTCAACGTAGTGATGGCAGCACTTCTAAGCCCCAAAGAGCCCAATTTAACTGGGCATATTCGATTGGATCGCTAGGCGGTGACCGCGCCTCGGCGGTAGTGTGCACCTGGAAAACGGTGGAAAAACTCTCCGGTATACATATTGATGAATCCATAGTGGTGGACTTCAATGGTTTTTCATCAATGATCGACGCCCTGGGGGGAATCAACATTTACGTCCCCACCAAGATAAACGACAAAATAAACTCCGGGCTAGTGCTAGAACCCGGCTGTAAACATTTCAACGGCAAGGAAGCCTTAGCCTACGCGCGGGTGCGGCACGGAGTCAAAGGATCGGATGGTTCCGATATCCAACGCATCCAGCGCCAACAGGCAGTGATGGGCATTATGATGCGGGCAGCCTTACAAAAGAACATGCTTACCTCCCTGAATCAGCTCTATGGCTTTGTAGGTAATGGTTTGGGAGCTTTAACCATGTCAGAGGGGCTTTCTTCAGTTTCCCAGCTGGCCGGATTGGGCTGGTCCTTGCAATCACTTAAACCAGATCAGCTGCTCTTCCTCACCCTCCCTGTCTACGAGGCTCCTTTTGACCACAACCGGCTATTGCTGTCTGAGAAAAAAGCGAAGCCGATTTGGGATTCCTTCATCAATGACACTTCCCTACCCCCCGGGGTGGAAGTGCGAGATGGAAACGGCAATGTTCACACTATTACCGAACAGACCTCTGCTTCCCAGTCCCCACAGGCGGGTGCCTCCCCTTCCGCTTCTGCGAGTGAGACTCCTGCGACTTCAGGGTCTACCTCTCAAGATTTGCGGCCAGCGGAGGATCTGCGTCAAAGCGGTTCGCTTAACTCCAAATTAAGCCCCGAAGAACTAGCTGAGCTGCAACGTAAATGCGAAGCAGGGAATTAATAAGCAGGGATTTAAAGCGCCCTCCGGTTAACAGTTAGGAAGCAAATAACTTGAGTCAACAGAACCCACCGGAATCTTTCCCGCCTCCAAATAGGCGACGCCCCCGGCCAAGTCAAGCAGTTCCCCCCTCCTACGCTCCGCAGCAAAGGCGGCAACGTTCTACAGTTTCCGCTAGTCGCACCTATTTAGATTCTGACCAGAATGCGAATCGTGCCGGGAATCCTCAATCCCCCTCCCCGGGGCGTCCTTCGCGCCCAGCGATCTCCCGACGTCTTAAAGATCAGGGAGTTAGCGCCGCGTCATCCAGTTCTAAGGCACAATATATTCCGATACAGCCGCGTACTGAGTCCCGGTTTGCGGGACGTGCGGTTCCTACCCGCACTCGGGTAATGCCCGCCGATCATCTTCCCGCAGACTCTGGCTCGCGGCATAGCCAACCCGCCACTCCCAAACTGGAGCCTACCCCGCCTTCGCGCTCTCCCCAGGTTCCTCGTCTCCGCCTCCCTGCGCGTCGAGTTTTTAAATGGGCACTCACTGTGCTCCTGGTTTTCGTTATCGCCTGGCCGTTTTATCTGTGGCACCTAGTGGATTCCCAGCTAAACCGGGTTGACGCCCTCTCAGAGTTACCGGCTGGGGAGGGCGAAACTTGGCTAATAGCCGGCTCCGATCAGCGCTCCGATGGCAGCGATGGGGGCGTGCAACAGCCTTGGGTTCGCGGGGCTCGCGCCGATAGCATTATGCTGCTGCGCAAAGTCAATGGGGTAGCGGAACTAGTATCCCTACCCCGCGACACCGCAGTTAATATTCCCGGACGCGGCCTCAATAAACTCAATGCTTCCTACGCACTAGGAGGACCGAAACTACTGGTAAAAACGGTAGAGGGAGTAAGCGGAGTCAAGGTAGATCACTATGTTGAGGTAACCATGGGTGCGGTGACCCAACTAGTAGACGCAGTAGGTGGGGTGGAACTCTGCCTCGACTATGATGTCGACGATGCCGATTCTGCTTTGAAATGGAAGAGTGGCTGCCACCAGGCCGATGGGGCAACTGCGTTGGCATTTTCCCGGATGCGACACCAAGATCCTCGCGGGGATATTGGGAGGGCGGAACGTCAACGCCAGGTGGTTTCTAAGCTGTCACAAACTCTGATTACCCCTTCGACCTTCCTCAGCCCTTTCAAGCAGCGCGACTTGGCAAACGCGGGGGCAAGCAATCTGACTTGTGATTCTGATTCAGGTGCCTGGGCACTGGGTAAGATGCTCTTTGCCTATCGCAGCGCCGCCAGCAATAACCTCACTGGGGTTCCTCCCATTGCCAAAATGGCTTATTACCGCGGCGGGCATGGAGCCATGGTGCTCTTAGATGAGCAGAGAACCCCCAGTTTCTGGTCGGCTTTCCGAAAGGGTACCCTGCAGCCGAGCCAATATCACCAGTTCCAGTAGCCTCCCAGCAAAATCGCGCAGCTTAGCTAGCCAGGGCGAGATACCCGGCTTTTGGGCAGCTAATATCCCTCTAGTCCCCCGGTGCAGATTTTGCGAGCGGGAAAACTAGGAAGGATACTGACGTTTCAAGGTGTTTAAACACCGGGAATGCGATCTGGTCCGGCCTGCCAAGCACTCCAAGCTGACTCTAGGATCTCTTTAATTCCGTTTTCGGCTTTCCAATCTAGGTCAACCCGGATCCTGGTGGTGTCGCCGATCAACTGCGCGGGATCCCCAGGGCGACGCGGATCTTCATCCGCGGTGAATTCAATCCCGGTTACCTCCCGAATACCGTCGATGATTTCGCGAACTGAAGTCCCCTGCCCAGTACCTACGTTGAACACATGGTGTTCCATTTCTTTCCCGGAGGCCACGTAATCGAGGGCGTGTAGGTGTGCGTCCGCCAAATCACGAACATGGATATAGTCACGGATGCAGGTGCCATCCGGAGTGTCGTAATCGGTGCCAAAAATCTTGGGACTTTGTCCTTTGGCAAGACGCTCCAGCACCATCGGAATCAAGTTGAGGCGAGCGGGATCACCCAGTTCGTCCCAACCGGAGCCCGCTACATTGAAGTAACGCAGTCCGATCCAGCGCAGACCCCAGGCGCGTTCACAATCGGCCATCATCCATTCCCCTATCAGCTTGGTTTCTCCATAGGGGTTGATAGGTTTACCGGCAAGGTCTTCGGAAACTACTGGCACATCTGGTTGACCGTAGACGGCTGCCGAAGAGGAAAAGATCATCTGCCGGGTACCGGCATCACGCATAGCTGCCATAACATTGGCCAATCCCCCTACGTTCTGCTGGTAGTACCACATGGGTTTTTCAACCGATTCTCCCACCTGCTTGCGCGCGGCAAAGTGAATAACTGCGGTTACGTCCTCGTCGATGAGCGTTTGGAAGATCTTCTTTCGCGCTCCCGCGGCGGCCACATCTAGCTGGACTAGTTTGGCGTCACCGATCCGATCTGCGGTTCCATAAGACAAGTCGTCAATAACTACTACTTTTTCTCCACGCTGAGCCAAAAGTCTCACTACGTGAGCGCCAATATAACCCGCGCCTCCCACAACTAAAATACTCATAGCAACAGATTACTTCAGCAGACGGCGATCGTTGTCTTTAACCGGGAATTCTCAGGGATTTTAATCAGCTTTTACCTGTTTTCTGACTTCAAACTTCGTTAAAAATAGGTTAAAATGGGCTAAGGAGTATCAATAGGGTTCTCGGTTAGGCAGGAGGTGAACCAGGGTGCGTGACGCCGCGTCTAAACGTCGCATTGGAATGCAGGTAGCGCTGGCAGTAGTGGCGGTATTCGTTGCCCTGGGAACTCTAATTATCGCCCCCACTACCTCCATCGCGGGCGCCGTAAAACCTACCTATGAAATCACCCTGACACCAGTAAATCCCCAGCCCACTACCACTACTCCGACTTCTGATTACGATCCGGTGATGCCCGGACCTTCTCCTACTCCTACCTTTAACGGTCCGCGCATTATCCTGTCGCTGCGTCCGGTACAGCCCGGCCCTTCTCCGGTTCCCACTTTTAACCAAACCACTTCCCCCTCCGACACGGTGCAAGAGGTGGGTGTAGCCCAGGACTTACGGCGTGCCTCTGCCTCTGGTTCTTTTGCCTGTGGCTTGCGCACCGATGGCACTGCCCGCTGCTGGGGAGTGAACGATTCTGGTCAGTTAGGGATTCCCATAACTCGCCAACCGGCAATATTACCGCAGACCATAGCGAATCAACCGGTGAAATTTACTCAGATTTCCACGGGGCGGGAATACACCTGCGGCCTGGGCACCGACAAGTTTGTTTACTGCTGGGGAGATAACTCCTTTGGACAACTGGGACAGGTTAAGTCCCGAACCCAACTATCGGGGTCTTTCAATCCCTTGCGGGTAGCGACCCTGCCCGCAGATACCGCTCAAATCGCCACAGGAGGGCGCCATGCCTGCGCCCTTTCCAACTCCGGAGTACTTACTTGCTGGGGAGCCAATGAAATGGCGCAGGTGGGTAACAGCACTAATATTGGGAATCAGCTAAAACCGGTAGCGGTAATGACCGAAGTAAAAGAGGTCGCCACCGGTAATGACCACACCTGTGCGCTCAAGCAAGACGGCACGGTTTATTGTTGGGGAGTAAAAGCTGGCTGGGACGGTTGGAACGATCGCCTGGCAGTCAACTACCAGCTGCGCCCGGTCCCGGTTTCACAGCTTAAATTCGTCTCTTTGCGAGCCGCAGGGGATCGCAGCTGCGCAATTGCTGAAAATAAACGGCTATATTGCTGGGGAATCAACACCGACGGTCAGGCAGGAAAACCGGGCGATATGTCTACGCGAGGCAAAATGCTGCAGCCGGAACTGATCAGCTCCCTCCCAGAAGTTAGCCAGGTGTACCTAGGCTACTACGGGGGCTGTGCAGTCACTCCCAGTGGCAGTACCTACTGTTGGGGACGCAATGACTTCGGCCAACTGGGACCGGGGATTGCTCTAACTAAACGGGTAGCTGGCAATAACACGCAGATTATCGGGGCAGCTCCCGCGGTTAGTGGTTTAGATGCTCGCCTAGGGGCAAATGCCCGCTCCACTATCTTTATGGGAAGTACCTTTACCTGCATGTTAGATAAACAGAACAATATGTACTGTGTAGGCAACTGGGCGCAGGGACAGTTAGCAGATGGAAGGCGTAGCGATCGGCTTTCAAACGCGCGAACCGCCCAGATCACCCCGGTCTATTCCCGCCTGTAATCTTAAGCCGTGGGAAAATTCTACACCTATCTACGCGCCCCCGGACGCCTGATCAGGATTATCAAGTTCTGTCTAGTGGGCGGAATGAACTACCTGGTTGATGTATCTGTTTTCAACCTGTTAATGGTAAGTTGGCTTTCCTCACACCCCTTGACTTCCAAAATTTTAGCCGCCGCGGTAGCCACCATATTTTCCTGGGTGGTTAACCGGCAATGGACTTTCCGCAACCAACGCACCGACAATCGCCTGCAAGAGTTTATTGGCTTCGCGGTAGTTAACTTACTCGGAATGGTGCCTGCGGTTATTTGTCTGGGCATCAGCCACTACCTTTTGGGGTTGACCTCGCTGCTGGCTGACAATATCTCCGCCAATATTATCGGATTGATTTTAGGAACTATTTTACGTTTTTTCTTGTATGAACACCTGATTTTTACCGGTAAGCAGCAGCGCGAGTGAAGTCTGATTTTCTGAGGACGCGTCTAAAGAGAGTTTTTACCAGCGCCCCCAGTTAGGACTAAGGGTCAATGAATATTTCTCGATATCGAGATGCGCCTTATTACCTGCGTTTATATAGGTATTTTTAAGAAATCTTTTAGTGGCAGATGCCACCTTAAAGCGTTAGGGTGGAAACATAAGTCTAGTTGGCTTGACCGACCGGGAGTGGTCGGTAGGAAAACAATTCTCATCGAAGGAGAATCACATGGCAGAATGCTGCTGCAAGAAACCTGTTACCGTTACCGTTACCGGTGCTGCCGGTAATATCGGATACGCCCTCCTATTCCGTATTGCCTCGGGCGCTATGTTGGGCCCCGATCAGCCAGTAAAGTTAAACCTACTGGAAATCCCGCAAGCGGTTAAAGCTGCGGAAGGCACCGCAATGGAGCTTAATGACTCGGCATTCCCGCTACTAGCAGGCGTAGATATTTATGATGACCCCAACCAGGCCTTCGCCGGCTGCTCCTATGGTCTCTTGGTGGGAGCTCGCCCCCGCAGTAAAGGCATGGAGCGCGCAGACCTACTAGCCGCCAATGGTGGCATTTTCGGCCCGCAAGGCAAGGCCATCAACGATAATGCTGCCGACGATATTCGGGTATTGGTAGTGGGCAACCCGGCGAACACCAACGCCTATATTGCTGCCAAGTCGGCTCCGGATGTACCGGCAGAGCGTTTCACCGCCATGATGCGCCTGGACCACAACCGCGCTATCTCCCAGTTGGCAGAAAAGACTGGCGCCGCGGTAAAGGACATCAAGAAGATGATCGTGTGGGGTAATCACTCTGCTGATCAATACCCCGATCTTACTTTCGCTACCGTAGACGGCAAGCCGGCTCCGGGACTGGTGGATGAGGCTTGGCTGGACGATTACTTCGTACCCACCGTAGCTAAGCGGGGCGCTGCCATTATCGAGGCGCGGGGCGCTTCTTCGGCGGCTTCGGCGGCTTCGGCAGCTATTGACCATATGCACACCTGGGCGCTAGGTACTCCCGAGGGCGACTGGTCCACTTTCGCCGGCCCCTCCCACGGAGAATACGGGGTTCCGGAAGGCCTCATCTACGGTATGCCCGTCATCTGCAAAGACGGACAGTACCAAGTAGTTGAAGGTCTGGAGCTACCCGAAAAGACCAAGCAGCATATCGTGGCAAACGCGAAGGCCGCTGAAGAGGAAATCGCGACCGTTAAGGAACTGGGAATCCTCTAAACCTATTAGTTTCCTCCCTGCCCGCTAGGCAGTGGACAAAAATGCTCGGGGCTGAACCTCTGGTTCAGCCCCGAGCATTTTCTACGAGTAAAACACGGATAACCACTCGCCTGGCACCAAGTAGTAACTGGGCGCCAACTCGCAACTAGATTTTCTCCATCGGTGCTAAACGTAACAAGAGCCGTTTGGTTACTCCCCCGGAGAACTCTACTTTGGCGCTCTTAGAACGGCCCCGCCCTTCAATGGCGATCACCGTACCTTCCCCAAATTTGTCGTGACGCACTCGATCCCCGGTGCCGACCTCGGTAGCTTTACCAATAGAAGCATTGGCATCGGTACGTGCCCCCAAATCGGTTCCCAAACGTTTCACCTTCCCGGTTTCCCGCCGCGAAATCTTCCCGGTTCCGCCGGCTCCGAATGCCGGTCCGGCGGTGTCCTCATCCCGATACCTGCCAGTTCGATGCGAGTAGTTGCGCTCACCGCGACTGCGATACCCAGAACTGCTCCGGCGATTGCTGGAACTGCTCCCCCAACTACTCCCGGAGCTCCAAGAGGAAGCGGTATCGAAGGAAAATTCAAACTGCCCGTTACTCTTACTTAACTGGTCTGGTTGATCCATTAACTCGGTCGGAACCTCCAGCAGGAACGGAGACAGCGGCTGCCAACGGGTTTCTCCCCACATTTGCCGATTATGAGCGGCAGTCAAATAAACTTTTTGCTGCGCGCGAGTAATCGCCACGTAGGCCAGGCGGCGTTCCTCTGCCATCTCCCCGGCCTCTCCTAAGGCGCGCGAATGCGGGAAGGTTCCTTCCTCCAGTCCGGTTACAAACACCACCGGGAATTCCAAGCCCTTCGCCATATGTACGGTCATCAAAGTAACTTGTCCTCGCTGGTCACCCGGGAGTTGATCCGCATCAGCCACCAGGGCCACTCTCTCTAAGAAATCCACCAAAGTGCCTTCCGGTTCATCCTCACTGAACTGGGAAGCCACGTTATAGAACTCCGAAAGGTTATCTAGGCGCACCCCGTCTTGGGGATCTTTCGATCCTTCCAAAGATTTCAAATACCCGGATTCAGTTAGTACCGTCTGCAAGCTTTCCTTTAACGGCGCGCCCTCAACATAGGACTGCCGGGCAGAAACTAAGCAATCCCAAAACTGAGCGATACTGGTGCGTGCTCGCGGGGTAAGCCCGCTAATCTCGGCGGTTTCCGGCACCGCTTCGCTCATCCCTGAAAGGTTGGTATCCGCAGCCGCACTAGGACGCTGTTCCCCCAGCTCTTGCAGCCACACTAAAGCTGCCACCCGCCCTAGGGAAACATCATAAGTATTCGCCGCGGCCTGCAGTGCCGCTTGCGCCTTGCTACCTAAGGAGCGCTTGGGAGTGTTGATGACTCGCGTAAAAGACACGGTGTCATCGGGATTTACCACCAGCTGCAAATAGGCGATCGCGTCCTTGATTTCCTTGCGTTCATAGAACTTGGTGCCGCCGATAATCCGGTAGGGAATTCCCGCATGGGTTAAAGTTTCTTCCAGGAGGCGCGAGTGGGCATTTATCCGGTAAAAAACCGCAATATCACCGTAGGTGTATTCCCCACTTACCAGCTGATTTATTTCTTCCACCACCGATAGTGCTTCGTCTCGGTCCCCGGAAGATACCCGTACCCCGACTTTTTCGCCCTCACCAGAATCGGTCCATAGCTTTTTCTTGTGCCGACTCTGATTATGAGAAATCACCGCATTGGCCGCCGCCAAAATATTCCCACTGGAACGGTAGTTTTGTTCCAGGTAGATAGTGCGCGCCCCGGGAAAATCTTTCTCGAACTCTTCAATATTGCGCACAGTCGCGCCCCGGAAAGCATAGATAGACTGGTCAGAGTCCCCAACTACGGTAAGTTCCGCGGGGGTGAGTTCTTCGCCCGCTACCTGTTCTGGTTGCTTAACCGCCGCGCCAGATACCCCTGATAGCAACTTTACCAGCACATACTGGGCATGATTAGTATCTTGATATTCGTCTACCAGCACGTGGCGGAAACGCTGACAAAAACTGGATTGCACTAGGGGGTTGCTTTGGAAAAGCTGTACCGTGCGCATAATCAAATCATCGAAGTCTAGGGCATTAGCTGCCCCTAAGCGACGTTGATAAGTCGGGTATACCTTCGCCACTACCTCCGCATCTGGCCCGGGACCTGCACTAGCGAGGAAGGTATCGGGATCTATCAAAGAGTTCTTTAAATCCGAGATGCGCCCTTGAATCTTCTTAGCTGGGAACCGTTTGGGATCAAGTTGCAGTTCTTTTAGAATCATGGAAACCAAACGGGTAGCGTCCGCTTGATCATAAATGGTGAAAGAGGATTTAAGGTTCGCAGCCTCGGCGTAGCGGCGTAAGATTCTCACGCACGCCGAGTGAAAAGTTGACACCCACATTTGACCAGCCTGCGGCCCGATCAGGGAACTAACCCTTTCTCGCATTTCTGCGGCCGCTTTATTGGTGAAGGTGATGGCTAAAATTTGCGAGGGATAAGCCTTGCCAGTAGCCAAGAGGTAGGCGATACGACGGGTCAAAACCCGGGTTTTCCCGGAGCCAGCTCCCGCCATTACCAGTAACGGGCTACCGTAATGCTCGACGGCTTGTCGTTGGGGCTCGTTCAAACCCGCAACAATCTCTTCCGGTCTGGAGAGAGTAGGTGAGGAGGATGGATCCGCGCCTACCGCGACTGCACCGGGCAGCAGGGTTTGGGACGTGGGGGAATCAGCAGAAAAAAGGGCGTTAAAATCTATCATTAAACCTGGATATCTGGATATTACCTGCGAGAGAGTAGACCGGCACGACGCAGGACTTGATTTTGCTCTTCCTCGGTTGCGTTCCAACCAACCGCAAGATATTTCAGAGACAAAGCATCAATGCAAAATGCCGCCACCGAAATACCGGAATCAGTCTCATAGGCAATCGTAACGATCCGAATATCTTCCAAAGAAACCACGTCAAGCGTATTGACCGGTTGCGAAGTAAAGGGCAAAACTCCTAAAAGCTCGGATGCGAAATCGAACATGGAACGGACAGTTCCCTGCCCATTCTGATTACGCGCCACCGCCAGCATTACCCGGGATTGTTCGGTATGTTCGGGAGCGGAGTAGAATGCTCGCTCCACCGCGGTTGGCAGGGTATTCCCCAAAGCCTTTTTATCTAATGTTTCAGTGAAACTGCGGCCACCATCAGCAGAGGCGTAAGCGTTAAAGGTCAATCCCTGATCGGCTTCCTCGACACAACCCATCACCAATTTCCCGTCGGAAAGCTCCGTGATGGTTGCCTGGACGACCTTTTCGCCAGCAAATTTACCTGCCCACCAGGAGATTCCCTGGTCATCGGAGCAGACCGCTACCGCGCCTCGTTTCCCGTTAGCCTCGGTGGCTACTGCCACATAGGCGAGCCGGCCAGTCCAGATCCCGTGGCGTAGCTGTACTCCGTGCCCATGGGCGGTGCGTCGCGACACCCAACTTTGATCACCATCAACTAGGCTGGTCAAATCACGGTAACGCCAGGTATCACCTTCATCGTCACTTAAGGCCACCGCGATATGGTTTTGGGAATCATCGTCACCGCTGCGGGTAGTTACCGCAATAAATACCCGCCCGGTGACCTGAGAAATAATTATCTGCGGGTCAGTGAAAGACTGGCCTGAATCAGTGTAGGTCTCTTGATCGAAAAGAATACGAGGCTCTTCCCAACTAATTCCGTGATCCCGGCTGCGGGTGTACCACACCTGGGTATTCCCTCCCGCCGTGCGCTTTTCAAACGCCAAAATCAGTTTGCGTCCCGGAGTGCGATCAATCGCGGGCGATCCGTAGGTTTCCTGGTCATTAGCTGGACAAATATCGGCAGTTTTCACTCCATGTACCGGAAGCTTCCGGCATGGTTCCTCTACTGGTTCTACCGGAGCCTCCGGAGAGTTAGCTTCCTCGGCAGTGGCGGAGGTGTCTGTTGCTTCTTCTGCGGAAGGGAAATCTGAGGTCTGTGAGTCTGGCACGGTAGCCACCGGAGTAGCCGGGGCAGTCTCTGGTGATTGCGCAGTCCCTTCCGGGGAACTAGCCGCAGGTTCCTCTGCTTTTTCTTCCGCTGAGCTAGGCGCAGAGGATTCAGAAACAGCTTCCTCACTCTGGTTATCCGACAGTGTCTGATCTTCTAAAATCACAACCCCGGAAGATTCGTAAACTGTCCGTCCGCTCTCAGATTTATCTGCTTCTTTAGCAGCACTTTCCAAGGCTAACGGCAGGCGGGAGTCGCGCTCGTCCTCACGAGCTGAAGACCCTCTAAAGAGTCTTTTCAAGCGTTGCCAAAACCCAGCCACGTACGTTCTCCTTTACGCCCCGACTCCTAAACGAGCCTGGCCAATTCCTCTTCTATAATCTCAGGTTCTAGCTTCTGAAACACGGGTTTGGGTTTAGAAACTGACCTTCCGATTTGAATTTCGTGCCTTCCCCAATGTGGAACCTCGCTGTAATCGCCCGTAATAATGGGGTAGGTGAAATCTGAACCGTCTTCTCTAGTTTGGTCTAAATCTTTAACTTCTTCAATACGAGGCATCGGGGCGATCTGCCCTTGCCCGCCGAACACCCGGTCAATGGCGTTGGCCGAGGACGGCAAGAACGGCGAAAACATCAAATTCAGATCCGCAATAACCTGCGCTAACACCCACAATATGGTGTGGAGACGCTCCTCGGTTTCCGGAGTCTTCAATTTGAAGGGCTCCGTGGCGGCCACATATTGATTCGCTAGTGACACCAGATGCATGATCTGCTGCAGCGCTGCTTTTTGCCGATGGGTGGCAATTAGTTCTCCGACCTCAGAAAACCCGGCTTCTACCTGGTCTAGGAGCTGCTGATCTTCAGGTTGTAGCTGCCCGGGCTGCGGAATCTCTCCTACCCGTTTATGGATCATGGAGGCCACCCGGTTAACCAGGTTCCCCCAGGCAGCTACCAATTCATCATTGGTACGGCGGACAAACTCTGCCCAGGTGAAATCCGCGTCCTGATTTTCGGGGCCAGCTGCGGAAATAAAATAGCGTAAGGCATCGGCCTGATAGCGCGACAGCATATCCCGCACATAAATCACCACGGATTTAGAGGTAGAGAACTTCTTTCCTTCCATGGTCAAAAACTCTGAAGAGACGACTTCGGTGGGCAGGTTGAGCCGTCCCATTTCTCCGGGCTCACCACCGCGCTCGCCCTCGCCGTTGTATCCGAGCAGTTCCGCCGGCCAAACCTGGGAGTGGAAAACGATATTGTCTTTGCCCATAAAGTAGTAGGAACGAGCCTGGGGATCATTCCACCATTCCCGCCAGCGTTCTGGCTGGCCGATGCGCCGCGCCCACTCGATGCTGGCAGATAGATATCCCACCACTGCGTCAAACCACACGTACAGACGTTTGCTGGGTTGGTCTTCCCAACCGGGAACCGGAATCCCCCAATCAATATCGCGGGTCATAGCGCGCGGCTTAATTTCCGCCAGAATATTTTTGGAAAAGCGGATTACGTTAGGTCGCCAAGTTCCCGAGGCCTCGCGTTCATCAAGCCATTTCCCGAGGGCGTCCGCGAGTGCGGGCAGATCCAGGAAATAGTGGGAGGTTTCTTCGAACTTGGGGGTTTCGCCATTGATTTTCGAAACCGGGTCAATCAAGTCAATAGGGTCTAGCTGTTTACCGCAGTTGTCACATTGATCCCCGCGCGCCCCGCTGGCTCCGCACAGCGGGCAGGTGCCTTCGATATAGCGGTCAGGTAGCGCCCGACCATTGGAGGGACTAATCGCGGACATTGTCCGCTTCTCAATCAGGTATCCATTGTCGCGTACCTGTGCAAACATAGCTTTGGTGACCGCAATGTGATTGCCGGTAGTGGTACGGGTAAACAGGTCATAGGACAGCCCCAGGTTCACCAGATCCTCTACGATTAACCGGTTGTTGCGGTCGGCGAGTTCCTGGGGAGAAATCCCCTCCGCCTCTGCCTGCACCAAAATCGGGGTACCGTGTTCATCGGTTCCCGACACCATTAACACCTCGTGGCCTGCCATCCGCATATAGCGGCTGAAAACATCGGAGGGGACGCCAAAACCGGCTACGTGCCCGATATGGCGCGGACCGTTGGCGTAAGGCCAAGCAACAGCGGATAAAACATGAGTCATACCTCTATCCTAATGCCCCGCTGCCGAGAGCAAAAATACCTAAAGACCTGGTTATTTTCGCTCGGCGAGTGCCCGGTTATAAAGCATCTTGGCGCTGAGTCCGCTTTGTGCCGCCACCACCTTGGCGGCATCCTTCAGCCTTTGTCCCTTCTCGACGCGGTCGAGGACAAGGCTGGTTGCTTCCTCCTCATTAAGGGAAGTCTGCGGGGAAGCTCCTGCCACTACCAGCACGATTTCTCCACGTACTTCTTGAGCCTTCTCTTTAAGCTCTCCGAGGGTTCCCCGCCAGACTTCCTCGTGAATCTTGGTCAGTTCCCGGCAAACAGCAGCGCTACGCTCTACCCCGAAAATCTGGGCGAGCACCCCCAAAGTTGCTGCTAGCCGCCGGGGAGACTCCAAGAAAATCATGGTGCGTTCCTCGCCAGAAAGCTCTTCTAAACGTCGCGTCTGGGCAGCTGATTTACGCGGCAGGAACCCTTCAAAGCAAAAACGATCCGTGGGGAGCCCGGAAAGGGCGAGGGCAATAAGGGGTGCAGATGGCCCTGGTAAGACTGTCAGCGGGATTCCACGTTTAATCGCCGCCTGCACAATCACATATCCCGGATCGGAGACTGTGGGCATACCCGCGTCAGTTACCAGCAGCACTCGCTGACCGTCCGCGGCGCTAGATACTATTTGCTCCGCTTTAGCTGTCTCGTTGTGTTCATGACAAGAAACTAAAGGGGCACGTCTTACTACCCCCAGGCGTTCGCGCAGCAGCCCGGTGCGGCGAGTATCTTCGGCCGCAATCAAATCCGCCTGTTCAAAAGCACTAACTAAGCGAGGGGTAGCATCAGCGAGATTACCGATCGGGGTAGCCGCTAAAGCGATGGTGCCCGGATCCCAGGAAAACTGTTCCACTCTCACAATTATGCCCTATCCGGCTAATATCGAGTACATGCAAGCAATGCCTGGACGTCCCGCGCCTCCCCCACCGGCAGCGGCGCGGCAAACTTTGACGAAAAGCAACAAGCCGAAATTTGCCCGCGCTCGCAGGCGTCCCCGCGCCCCCCGGTGGACTTCTGTTACCTCGCTACCTCGACTCTACCTGCGTGGATGGCGCGGACAGCAGGCTAGGGAGGAAATCGAAAAACAGCGTGCCTGGATAGTTACCGTTATCGCCTGCGTGATCGCAGCCATTGCTCGCCTAGTGCGTCTGGGCACTACCCACAAGCTAATTTTTGATGAAACCTACTATGTGAAGGATGCCTATTCCCTGTGGCGTTTTGGTTATGAAACTAACTGGCCCAAGGGAACGGACGCTAAGTTCGCGGCCGGTGATTTTGCAGCGGCGGTAGCCGATCCGGCATTCGTAGTCCATCCTCCCCTGGGTAAATGGATTATCGGGCTGGGAATGAAGATTTTTGGCTGGTCAAGTCCCTTCGGTTGGCGCATCGCTACCGCTATTTGCGGGATTATTTTGGTCTACCTGACCTGCCGTCTGGCTTGGGCGTTATTTAACTCTTGGATCCTCACCGGGATTGCCGGGATGTTTATCGCCACCGATGGGGTGGCAATTTCGCTGTCACGCGTAGGATTACTGGATGGAGTTTTAGCGGTATTTTGCCTAGCAGGGGTACTTTGCGTGGTTTATGACCAGCTGCAAGTACGCCAGCGGCTAGCTCGGCAGCTGCTGGGACCAAAGCTGGGCAATGATCTGGCGGGGATGCGTTGGTGGCTGGTAGCCGCGGGGGTCTGGTTAGGCTGTGCCTGCGCGGTGAAATGGTCCGGACTTTACCTGCTGGCAGTGTGCGGGATTTTCGTATTCTTGCGGGATCTAACTCTGAGGCTTTCGGCGCTGCGGATATCTCCCCACTCTCTCAGTAAGCAATATCCCGGCATTAAGGGTAAGCAACGCGCCTGGTTAGGAGCGATTGTACGCGGAGGATTGCCCGCCTTTGCGCAACTGGTATTGGTGGCCTTCGCGGTGTATTTGCTGAACTGGTGGAACTGGTTCACCCACCCTGGTGCCTGGGGTCACGGGAAAACAGCGGCTGCTGCCGAGCATTCTTCCTGGCTAGACCCGATTTCTGATTACGTCACCTATATGAGTGAAGTAATGACCTTCCATACCGGGGTAACCAGTAAGCACCCTTACCAGTCTTATCCTTGGCAATGGCTAATCAATCAGCGCCCTACCTCGATGCTGTTTGAAAAGCCCCATGGCGATAATGGGGATTTCACGGTAGAAGCCATGTCTTCGCTGGGTAACCCGATGTTGTGGTGGGTGGGAGTTATCGCCCTGGCAGTGATTATTTACTGTACTGTGGTGCGCCGTGACTGGCGGGCGGGAGTGATCCTAGTTGGCTACCTAGGGCTCTGGGCGCCCTGGCTGTTCTACTGGTACCGCACCATTTTCATGTTTTATATGGTGGTGTTAACACCTTTCCTGGCCTTAGCGGTTACCTATCTGATCGGGCTGTTACTAGGGCTATTGCGACCTCTTCCCCAGCCCCTGCTAGCTTGCCGAGACCAGCTGGTTGCCCCGCCGCAGCGTACGCCTGATATCGCGGTTTCAATGGGGATTGCCCTGGTAATCGTGATTTTAATGGTCGCGGTATTCTTCTATCCGGTAGTGAGCGGCATGCCGATTCCCTATTCTCACTGGGGTTGGCGGATGTGGTTTAGCTCCTGGATTTAGGGATCCGCTCTTCCTCCTTTAGAGAGGTGAGAAGGAAACAGAGCTAGGGCAAAAGCGAGAGAGCGATGCCGTCTAAAATATCGGTTTCGGAGGTCAAAATTTCTTTTAAGCCACTGCCGTCTGCTTCGATTTCCCCGTTAATCCGGTCAATAATCCGCGACCACACCAGCGCCCCTGCTCCGATAACATCTGCCCGCCCGGTGGGCATGTAGCCGAGGGCGGCACGCACAGATACCGGCTGATTCATCATCCAGTTACAAGAACGCAGCATGTGCGCGGGGGTGATCCGCGAGCCGTGAATTTTTTCGGGTTCGTAGTCTTTTAAACCGAGGGCGTGGGCGGTGATAGTAGTGACGGTTCCGGCCACCCCAATCAAGGTACGCGCCCGCTCTAAGCCGAGTTTCTTATCGGCCTCGTCAATCAGTTTATCAATCGCGAAAGAAGCTTTTATCAGGGCTTTTGCGATCCCGGGAGTCTGGCGGGGATCTAAAGAACCGTCCCCGCTGTTAGCGTTGGCAATCACCGGTGCCAGGTAGCGTTCAAAAATCCGCACCGAGCCCATATTGGTAGAAATGGCGTCTATTACCCTCCCGCGCTGTCCTAAAACGAACTCGGTGGAGCCTCCGCCGATATCGACTACCAGTACCGGTTCGTCCTCGTCGCGAAACGAGGAAGTAGCGCCGGAAAACGATAGGGCGGCTTCTTCCTCTCCTGAGATTACTTCGGGGGTTACCCCGAGGCGTTCCTGGATGCCGCTGAAAAATTCGTCCCGATTTCCCGCGTCCCGGCTGGCAGAGGTGGCAACGAAACGGATTTTATCCACCCCATATTTATCGATTATCTGTGCATATTCGTCTACTGCCGCAAAGCAGCGCTCCAGAGCCGCCGGAGAGAATTGTCCAGTTTTATCGATGCCCTCTCCCAGACGCACAATCCGCATTTCCCGCGTGCGCACGTTTAGAGGTTCTCCCGATGCTTCCCGGTCAGCAATGATTAAACGAATCGAGTTGGTGCCACAATCAATACCTGCAACTAAAGCCATATCCCTATTTTTCCACGGAATCAGGATTGGTAACTAATAGGAGCGCATA
This sequence comes from Varibaculum cambriense DSM 15806, assembly GCF_000420065.1. Lineage (GTDB taxonomy): Bacteria > Actinomycetota > Actinomycetes > Actinomycetales > Actinomycetaceae > Varibaculum > Varibaculum cambriense. The sequence goes on from NZ_ATUF01000002.1 coordinate 585,455, forward strand.
CGCCTAGGCGCAAAGAACTCCAGGAAGGTAAAGGATTATTCGCAGTAGCAGTGCTGGTTATCCCAGAGCCCCCTGGCTGCCAGGTCGGCTAGCGCTAAATCCCCGATGGGATTAACTCCTTTACCGGCGGCAAGGGCGTGTCCGGCGAGGGCGTGTAAACATTTGACCCGCTCGGGCATTCCTCCGGCACTAACTCCCGCAATTTCGGGTACCTCTCCGATTCCAATCTGTTGCCCAACGTGTCCGCGCGCCGCAATATAAGCTAGGTGGGCGCGCCGATAGCCTGCCGCTACTTCCTGATCTTCGGACAGTAATTGCTGATAATCAGCCATTTTCCCAGAAGCTTCCACCGTAGACAGGGCGCGTACCAAAGAAGGCAGAGTCAAATAAAAAGTGGTGGGAAACGGCGAGCCATCCTCTAGGCGCGGGGCAGTGGCCACCACTGCCGGAGCTCCACAGACGCAGCGCGCGGCTACCCCTACTACCCCGCGGGGAATCCTCCCCAACTGTAAAGATAGGGTCTCCAGGTCGGCGGGGGTGGCTTCGTTAAGTTCAAAAGTCACTTCTTTTTCGCCTTTTCTTGTTGAGGGGTGGCTCCCGGTGCCGGTTCCGGGCGGGTTTGTGTAGAAGCATCCGTACTTCCCCTATGCCTGCCTGCCATTTTAACCGAATGGGTGACTTCCAAATACCAAGGACGCTCCGGGAGTTTTTCCAGGCGGGCTTCGCGGCGTGCCTGATAGTCCTTACCGGGATCGACTACCGCATAGCGGGTTTCCCCCGGTTTTACGTAACCGAGGCGCTCACGCGCCTGCTGGGTTAAATAGTCGGTGTTATTCCACAGCTCTAGTTCACGGTGTAGATCCCGGTTTTCTTGTTTAGCCGCCACCAGTTGCGCATGCACCTTGTTACGTTGTTCCAGCTGGCTTACCAGGTCAAACAAGGGAGCGCCCACCAGTAGCAAAAAGATGGAGGCTACCACCAGGATAGTGCCTACGGTTACCGAAAACCGCGAACCTACTTTTACCCGCCGGTTAGCCGCCTTGAGCACCGGGGAACGTCCCCGATTACGCCGCGCGGTGCGCACCAAAGGAGAAACCGACCGGAAAGCAGACCCTTGCTTCCGGGTATTCTCTCTTTGCACGCTCTTAGGCGGTTGTGGCGACTTCACGGCTCTATTATTCCATCTCTTAGGTAGTCCGGCGTGTTCCCAAGCCGAGCAGGCCTGCAATATGAGGGGGGGCGAGGAGAACCAGGTTCTCCTCGCCCCCGATGACTTATCGCACCAATGCGGCTATAAGGTGATACCGCGACTGGTTAGATTTAAGCCTTAAAACGCGGGAAGGCGCTACGCCCAGCGTAAACAGCGGCTTCACCAAGTTCATCCTCGATGCGAAGCAGCTGGTTGTACTTAGCTACCCGCTCGCTGCGCGCCGGGGCACCGGTCTTGATCTGACCAGAGTTGGTGGCTACCGCCAGGTCAGCGATAGTTACATCTTCGGTTTCCCCACTGCGGTGAGAAGTCATGGTCTTGTAACCGGCGCGGTGAGCATCCTCTACCGCCTGCAAGGTTTCGGTCAGGCTGCCAATCTGGTTTACCTTTACCAGGAGAGCATTAGCGATACCCTCTTTAATACCGCGAGCCAAGCGCTCGGGGTTGGTTACGAACAGGTCGTCGCCCACCAGCTGAACTTTGTCACCGATATGGGCAGTCAGAGCCTTCCAGGCATCCCATTCGTCCTCAGACAGAGGATCCTCAATGGATACAATCGGGTACTTGGCGACTAGTTCGTCATAGTACTTCACCATGTAATCGGTATCGCGGGCTTCACCCTCGAAGTTGTACTTACCGTCTGCGAAGAACTCGGTGGACGCCACGTCCAGTGCCAGCGCTACGTCCTTGCCCGGCTCGTATCCAGCCTTCTTAATGGCCTCGCAGATCAGATCCAGGGCCTCTGCGTTCGAATCCAGGTTGGGGGCGAAACCACCCTCGTCACCTAGGCCGGTGGACAGACCGCGGTCTTTAATAACCCCTTTCAAGGTGTGGTACACCTCGGCACCCATCCGCAGCGCTTCGGCGAAGGTTTCCGCACCGATGGGGGCAATCATGAACTCTTGAATATCCACGTTGGAATCCGCGTGGGAACCACCGTTCAAAATGTTCATCATGGGAACCGGTAGCACATGCGCATTCGGTCCGCCCAGGTACTTAAACAGCGACATATCGGAATCTTCCGCTGCCGCGTGGGCTACCGCGAGGGAAACACCCAAAATCGCGTTGGCGCCCAGTTTGCCCTTGTTCGGGGTACCGTCCAGACGCATCATAATGTCGTCAATCCGGCGCTGATCGCAGGCATCCTCACCGATCAATTCGGGGGCGATATCGTCAATAACTGCCTGCACGGCATCCTGTACGCCTTTACCTTGGTAGCGACCCTTGTCGCCGTCACGGCGTTCTACCGCTTCAAAAGCACCGGTGGAAGCCCCCGAGGGAACCGCGGCGCGGCTAGAGGCGCCCGAATCCAGTAGGACTTCAACTTCCACAGTGGGGTTTCCGCGAGAATCAAGAATCTCACGGGCATTAATAGCAACGATTAGTGACACGGTCATGCTCCTTATCGATTATGTTGATGACTTAGTTACAGTCTACTGGAAGCAAAGTCAGTCGGCAGGTTGCAAAAGTCCCTTTCCATGCGGAAAGAAAGAAACTATTTACTTAGCCGGCTGTGAACCTTGCTGCATTTGAGTCTGCAGCGCTTGCTCCACCTTGGCAAATCCCTGCAGTTTCACTCCCGGACCCAGATCAGGTTCTAAGACCTGCACTCCGGTTGCCGACGCCAACACCTGAGTTAAGAGGGGATTGGTTTTCAATCCCGCTGCCTGTTTGGAATCCTGTTTTTGAGCAGCCAGGAGTTTTGGCTGAATGCGCTGCGTTAAATCCGGAGACAACTTCCCCTGTTCTCGATCGCGAGATAGCTTCTGCAGTCGCCAGAAATCTAGAGCGTCGGTAGAAAAATTTGCATTCCGCACGCCTGTTTCCTTAGCTCCCTGAACTAACCAGCGCTTAATATCAGCATCGGTATATCCGGGCTGGTTTCGCAGTTCTTCCCGAGCAACCTTCATGGATGCTGCCCAAGAGGCGAGGTATTGGGACGGTATTTCTCCGCGCTCTAATGAGTCCCAAACAGCTTGAGGATAGACTCCGGTTCCCAACTGATTTTGTACTTCTGTCCGCATTTGCCGCATATAGCTTGCCCGCTGATCATCAGTGGGGGTAGCCGCATTAATCTCGGCTGCCACTTTTTCGACCGGGAAACTATCTTTCGCCTTTTCAGCGTGAGAACATCCGCTAAGCCCCACCCCTAGTAGGGCGGTGCCGGCACAAATACCAATAACTCGAAGCGCTTTGTTATTCATAAGACTGTCTTTCTGAAGCTAATAGCTAGGGTTAGCTTATCAAGAGGGCGCGGTCAGCTCTATTTTTGTGCGTCCGTTTTTACTTTTCCAAAGGGAGTAAGTACATTTTGCAGCAATTGCGCTACCCACTGTGCCAACGATTCGTCATGCAGAGCACCTTGTCCCAGTTTTTCTCCCTTAGGAGCCGGCACCAAGATTTGGCGCACCGCCGGTTTAATCACCGTTCCCGGATGCAGCCGCTTGATCCGCAACATTTGGGAATCTGCCAAACTAATCGGGGAAAAGCGTACAAACCTTCCTTGCGCCACGATTTCTTTGATACCCAGGGCCCGTGCTTTCATCCGTAGCTTCGCCACTGTGAACAGTAACTCCACATTTGCCGGTGGCACCCCGTAGCGGTCAGTCATTTCCTCCCGCACCGCCTCCATCTCGGTTTCTTTGCGCACGCTGGAGAGCTTTTGGTACATCTCTAGGCGCAACCGCTCTGAATCCATATATTCGGGGGGAATATGGGCATCGATTGGCAGTTCAATCCGAACCTCGCTATCTTCTTCTTCCGCTTCCCCGCCCTCTTTAAAACCGCGCACCGCCTCGGAGACCATCCGGATATACAGGTCAAACCCAACCCCGGCGATATGGCCGGACTGTTGCCCACCCAGCAAGTTTCCCGCTCCCCGAATCTCCAGGTCTTTTTGCGCGACTGCTGTACCTGCCCCTAAATCGGTATTAGCGGCAATGGTTTGCAGGCGTTCTTGCGCGGTTTCGGTTAGCGGTTTATCGCCTGGATAGAAGAAGTAAGCGTAGGCGCGTTCCCGCCCGCGCCCTACTCGTCCTCGTAACTGGTGTAGCTGCGAGAGTCCCATCCGATGCGCCCCGGAAACTATCAGGGTGTTGGCGTTGGAAATATCTAGCCCTGTCTCGACGATAGTGGTACAAACTAGCACGTCAGCCTGGTGATTCCAGAAATCGACCATTACTTGTTCCAGTTGCTTTTCGTGCATTTTTCCGTGCGCTACCGCGATCCGGGCTTCTGGAACCAGTTCGGAAAGATGCGCCGCTACCCGGTCGATGGATTCTACCCGGTTGTGCACATAGAACACCTGCCCATCACGCAGTAATTCCCGTCGGATCGCCGCTTTCACCTGTTTATCCTGGTAAGCGCCAACAAAAGTCAGTACCGGGTGGCGTTCTTCGGGGGGAGTCGACAAAGTGGATAGTTCCCGAATCCCGGTAACTGCCATTTCCAGGGTGCGGGGAATCGGGGTAGCCGACATAGACAGCACATCCACATTGGTACGCAGGGCTTTTAGGGTTTCTTTGTGTTCCACCCCAAAACGTTGCTCTTCGTCGATTATCACCAGCCCCAAGTTCTTAAACCCGACTTCTCCGGTAATCAAACTATGGGTTCCGATCACCAAATCTATTTCGCCACCGCGTAGCTGGTCTTTGAGTTCTCGCGTCTGGGCCGGGGTGGAAAAACGCGACAGTTGCCCGATTTTTACCGGGAAGGGCGCGAACCGGTCAGAGAAGGTCTCAAAATGTTGTTTCACTAGCAGCGTGGTTGGCACCAGCAGTGCCACTTGGAATCCTTCTTGGATAGCTTTAAAGGCCGCGCGTACCGCCACCTCGGTTTTCCCGAACCCTACATCTCCGCTGAGCAGACGATCCATGGGGGCAGGTTTTTCCATATCTGCCTTGACCTCATCGATCGTGGCTAACTGATCGGGAGTCTCCTGGTATTCAAACGCATCCTCAAGTTCCTTTTGCCAGGGAGTGTCGGGACCGAAAGCGTGCCCTTTGGTGGCCTGCCGCGCCGCATAAAGGCGGATTAGTTCCGCCGCGATTTCCCGGGTGGCTTTGCGAGCGCGGTTCTTAGTCTTGGCCCAATCCGCTCCCCCCATCTTGTTTAGCTGCGGGGTATCCGAGCCAGCATAACGGGACACCAGATCCAAAGAGTCGGTGGGCACGTAGAGCCGGTCACCAGCTTGTCCCCGCCGCGAAGGGGCATATTCCAATACTAAATATTCCCGGGTAACTGCGTCTTGACCTTTACCGATAGTGCGTTTGGTCATCTGCACAAAGCGCCCCACCCCGTGCTGGGAGTGCACCACATAGTCCCCGGGTTTTAGAGCAAGAGGATCGACGATGGTTTTCCCACGTCGACTAGCCAATTTGCGGGGAGCTTGTGCCAGACGCGGAGAGCGGCCAGTCAGGTCTGCCTCCGCCAATACCAACAGCCGGGAGGCTTTCAGGGCAAAACCAGCACCGATTTTGCCGGCGGTAACCAACACACTTCCCTTCTCGATATCCGAAGACGCCGCGAGGGTTGGTACCGCGCACGCAGGCAGGCCGGCCTCGGAAAGATTAGCGGCAAACCTGCTGGCCAAGCCGCGTCCCGAACAAGAGACAATCACCTGCCAACCGGCGTTTAGATATTGACTTAAGTCTTTAACTGCCTGGTCGATATGACCGCGGTATCCTTTGGTCGCCCGTGCTTGCAGACTGCTTTGACCGTGGTAAACATAAGTGGGTCGGGTAGTTTCGCTCAGCCCATTTTCTTCTTCGCCACCGCTTAATTCTTCCGTGAGATTTCCGGTCGCAGTGGACGGTTCCTCCTCATTTTCGGCAGCCAAAATATCCGCACTAGGTAGACCAGTTAGTTCCCACCAGCCAAGACCATTATCGAGAGCCTCTTGATTAAAATCATTGAGACTTTGGAGGGCGCGGGCGGCTTGGATGGGGATTTTTCCGCCTCCAGCAGCCGCTTGCCAAGCAGCCTGTTCAAACTCGTGGGAGGTTTCCAGTAAATCTGCGGCGCGGCGGGCTACTTTCCCCGGTTCGTCAATCACGATGGTGGTGTCCCCTGGCAGCAAGGAAACCACGCTTTGTAGTCCCGGCGCCAACACCGGGGCTAAAGATTCCATCCCCTGCACCGCAATCCCCTGGCTGATCAGTTCTAACATATCGGCCACTCCTGGCAAGGAGGGTTGCAGCTCGCTGGCCCGCTGCTTCACCTGGTCGGTTAAGAGCAGCTCGCGGCAGGCCGGCGCCCAGATTCCGGCGGGACTTTTTTCCAAACTTCGCTGATCAGAAAGGGAAAAATAGTTTACTTCCTCTAAGGTGTCGCCAAAGAAATCTAGGCGTTGCGGGTGGGATTCCCCGGGAACAAATACGTCAACAATTCCTCCCCGCACTGCAAATTGTCCCCGCGTGGATACCAAATCGGTTTTCTCGTATCCCAGGTCTAGTAGGCGCGTAGCTAATTTATCGAGAGGATAATCCTCGCCCTCGAGAATTTTTAGGGGTTCAATTTCAGTTAAACCGAATACTACCGGCTGTAATAGCGCCCTAATAGGCGCTACTAGAATAGAAATATCCTGCCCGGGACCGCTTTTTTCCGGATGAGTTAGGCGACGCAAGGCGGCGATTCGCTGCGCCATGGTGTCGGCGCGGGGAGACAGCCGTTCATGCGGCAGGGTTTCCCAGGAAGGGAAGCGGGCAACTCGGGGCAAATATCCGGCCAGTTCCGCCTCTACCTGTTCAGCCGAACGCCCCGAGGCGGTTACGTACAGGATTAGACCGCGCCGCGGGGTATTGGCGCCTTCAGTTTTCGCGGTTACTTCCATCTTTGCAGATGGGGAAGCTAGCGGGGAAAACTTTCCGCTACTGACAGCGGTTTGCGCCGCGGCTGCCACTAGAGCTGGCCTTACCCCGGCAGGACAGTACAGGGACTGGACGTTAGCGGGGTGGGAAAAGAACTTTTTAGCTGCCGGCTCGCTAGCTACTTTTTCTACTACGGCTTGCAAACTCATCGTGTCTATCCTAGATGAGTCAGGAGTCTAGTTCACTTTCGACTGCTTGCTAGGGCAGGATCAGGTACGAGGGCGCGCCCTCGTTTTAACAAAATAGCAGAAGCTTAGGAAGTGTAAACGTCGAAGTGGTTACCCCGGGTGCCACGGTCATAGACCTTGCCTGGCGCGCCAAACGGAGTGTTAATCACCGTACCTTTGGGGGCGTCGTTCGCGAGCACAATGTATCCGTTCGCATCGGCTACGAATCCGTCGGCATTGACATGGCGACCGGGGATCCGCAATCCCCCACCGGGTAGTACCTTTTGGGAATAGTAAGTGAATTTATAGCCGCTCCAGTTGACTACTCCCGCCCGGCGTAGCGCCGGTAAAGAATACTGGGCGGTTGAGGAGGACGCACCCGCTGCGACCGCCGAATTCCCGGAAGGAGCTCCGGGGGCAGTTTCCACAGTTACTGTCTCGGGCGTTACTTTGGCGTTAACGACCTGTAGTCCCAAGTCGCCCTCGGCTTGTAGAGCAGGGTTAGTAGCGGAAATGGTTTCCGCCGTCATTTCTGGTTGCGGTTGCCCGGCGGGCAGGGAAGAAGAATGTAGAGCTACTGCTCCCGAGGTGCCGACTGCGGCTGCGATTACCGCAGTGGCTAATCCGGCCTGCCAGAGCAGATGGCGGAATGGTTTCTTTCCTTGGCAATGACGTCCCACGATTTTCCCATTCAGTCGACACAATAACCTGCCTGTGTTCAACCAGGCGAAAATCAGTCTAAACCAATATGCAATCGTTTCGCTACCAAATCGTTACATTCGTAGCCGTTACCACAGTTTTTGCAGGAAAGTGTGGTGCCCCGACCTTTGGTCGGGGCACCACACTTAGTGTCAGATTTAAAATCCGTTATTTTTCCCGTTAAACCTGGGAGCTCATTTTAGCGATCATCATTAAGAACTCGGCATTGGAGTTAGTGTTCTTCAGTTTAGAAAGCACAAACTCGGTAGCCTGCTGCGGCTCCAAGGCGCTAAGCATCCGCCGCAGCTTCCAGGTAACCTGCAGTTCTTCCTTATTCAGCAGCAGCTCTTCCCGGCGAGTACCCGAAGCATTCACATCGACTGCCGGGAACAGGCGCTTATCAGCCAACTGCCGCGACAGGCGCAGCTCCATATTGCCGGTGCCTTTGAATTCTTCGAAAATAACTTCATCCATCTTGGAGTTAGTTTCCACCAGCGCGGTGGCCAGGATAGTTAGCGAACCGCCGTTCTCCACGTTGCGCGCCGCCCCAAAGAATTTCTTGGGCGGGTACAGTGCCGAAGCGTCCACGCCACCGGAAAGGATCCGTCCCGAGGCCGGAGCCGCCAAGTTATAGGCACGCCCTAAGCGGGTAATCGAATCCAGTAGCACCACCACGTCTTGACCTAACTCTACCAGGCGCTTTGCCCGTTCAATGGCCAGTTCGGCAACTGAGGCATGGTCGGAAGCTGGCCGGTCAAAGGTAGAAGCAATAACCTCTCCCTTCACCGTGCGCTGCATATCGGTGACCTCTTCGGGACGTTCATCTACCAGCACCACCATCAGGTGGCACTCCGGATTATTAGTAGTAATCGCATTGGCGATCTGCTGCAAAATAATGGTTTTACCGGCTTTAGGCGGAGAAACAATCAACCCCCGCTGACCCTTACCGATGGGGGCAATCAAATCGATTATCCGCTGGGTAATATTCTTGGGGGTGTTCTCTAAGCGCAGTTGCTCGTTGGGATACAGCGGCACCAAATCTTTGAACTGAGTCCGCGCCCGCGCGTCCTCGATACTCATTCCATTCACGGTATCTAGTCGCACCAGGGCGTTGTATTTTTGCCGGCGATTATTTTCGCCCTCTTTGGGAGGACGCACTGCCCCCTGCACCGCATCCCCAGAACGCAGTCCCCAACGACGTACCTGGCCGAGGGTGACATATACATCATTGGGGCCAGCTATATAACCCGAGGTACGGACAAAAGCATGATTGCTTTGCACATCCAGAACCCCGGCGATCGGCAAGAGTTCTTCCCCGTTTTCTTCGGAGGTTTCCTCGTCATTATTGTCGTTTTTACCCCGACCGCGATTATCATTCCAGTTGTCATCGCGGCGGCGATTCCGATCCCGCCGGCGGTTGCGCCGTCCGCGGCCGCGCCCTTCCCCGCGATCTTCATCTTCTGCGCTAGGCAAGGCAATCTCATCGACAGAATGCGGGGTCTCCCCCTTATTCTTCCGCCCCTTATTTTGATTATCTTTCTTGCTGGCGTGCTCGGCTAAATCTTGTTTCAGCTGCTCCTTCGCATCTTTTTTAGCATCTGATTCTTGGCGAACTGCAGCGTGATGTTGTCCATTGTGTCCGCGCGTATCCGCTGTCCGCTTGGGCGAGCCCTTTTGCTTGGTAGTAGCCTTCCCAGCATCCTCAGCGACATCACTGATGGGTTGGGCGGAGCGAGCCTGACTAATCATTTCGACCAGCTCATTCTTCCGCAGTCGGGAAATCCCTCGCAACTGCATTTTTGTAGCTAGAGCTTTTAGCTCATCCAGCTTCATAGTGCGCAGATCGTTAGCATTCTCGTTTGTGCTCACAAACTTTCCTTTTGAATGTAGGTTGACGCAGATGCGCCTGGATATTAAGAATCGAGAAAAATAGGCCTCGATTTTGAAGGCCGGAACTGAGCATTCCTGGCGGTAAACCCGCTAGGTGCTTTCGCCTTCGTGAGATTAGCTTACCAGGATTTTCGACCGGTCGGAAACTGGCGTTTAGTGAACCTGGCCATGCCAGTTAACTAGTGCTGCCCCTTTAATCTGCGGCTAGCGCGTTATAGTTCTCGCACCCCGCGGGTATCCAACTCTAAGGTACGAACCTTCCAACCCACTTTTTCGGCCTGGGCTTTAACCTGATCCCCCACGTTAGTCAGTGCCAGCACGCATGGTCCCGCTCCGGAAATAACTGCCGGCAATTGTTGCGCCCGTAACCAATACATCAAATCCAAAGAAGCCGGCATGGCGGCTCTCCGATAGTTTTGATGCAAATAATCCGTGGTGGCGGCCATTAATAGTTCGGGATGATCTTGCAAGGCACTCACCAAAAGTGCCGCGTTAGCCACATTGCGGGCAGCATCAGCGTGAGGCACCTGTTCAGGCAGTAACGCCCGCGCCTGCGAAGTATCTAACTCGAAATCCGGGATAAATACCGTGGGGTATAGGTCGTATTGATTTTCGATTTTCACTGCCCAAGTCTGCGGAAAATCTGCGTTCAGGACCGGCTGGTCAGTTTCTTCCTCCTGATCGTCCTCGCCTTCTTGCCCCATTTCAATAAAAGGCGAAGTCAGTTCCTTGGTGGTGGCCGCTTCTTCACTGGAAGTACCATGGATTCCCGCCAGGGTTATCCCTCCATAGATTGCCGGCGCCAGGTTATCGGGGTGTCCTTCCAGATAGGTAGCAATACGTAGCATGGTGTCGTTATCGAGAGCCTGCGGGTCGGAAATAATCGCTCGCACAATGGCCAGCCCACTAACGATCGCGGAGGCCGAAGACCCCAGGCCTCGTGATTGGGGAATCTGATTTTCTTGCCACAGACTGATCCCCACTTGGGATGCTCCAACCGCATCTAGCCCCAAGCGGATAGCTCGTACTACTAGATGCTTTTCGTCCTCGGGCAGCCGGTCTTTCCCTTCCCCGCGCACATGCACCTGGGTTTTCCCGACCGTAGCCCGGAAACGTACTCGATCGTGCAGAGAAACCGCTAGCCCCATACAATCGTATCCCGGCCCCAGATTAGCCGAAGTAGCAGGAACTTTTACTTCCGCTTCGTCCTTTACGATTCGCATCTTGCTCAGTTCCCGTTATTTCAGATCGAGGGCGCTGAGGGCGGCCTCCAAGGTGGGCTCAATTACTTGCGGGGTAATATCGCGATCCCCTAAAGCAGTCGCGGTATCTTTCAGACCATTACCAGTCACCGTACACACAATCGTGGCCTCCCCTGGGACTTTACCCTGGCTAGCGGCCTGCAAAAGTCCCGCTACCGAGGCCGCCGAGGCGGGCTCTACGAAGATTCCAGTGCTGGCCGCGAGTCGCGCTTGTGCCGCCAAAATAGCTTCATCAGTCACCGCGGTGATGAAACCGTGGGAGTCATCCCGGGCTGCCGAGGCATAATCCCAAGAGGCGGGATTGCCAATCCGAATCGCAGTCGCCACGGTTTCCGGGTTCGAAATCGGGTGTCCGGCTACGAAGGGAGCTGCCCCTTTGGCCTGGATCCCCCACATTTGCGGTACCTTGCTGGCGCGCGTATCCCCTAGTTTAGTTTCTTTTTCTAAAGAGGCGGCGGTGCGCCTACCAGCGTATTCGTTATATCCCATCCAGTAGGCGGAGATATTTCCGGCGTTTCCTACGGGCAGTACGTGAATATCGGGGGCATCCCCCAGGAAATCAACGATTTCAAAGGCCGCAGTCTTTTGCCCCTGCAAGCGGTAGGGGTTAATCGAGTTAACCAGGGCTACCGGATAGCTTTCGGTGAGCTGGCGAGTAATCGTCAGGCACTGGTCAAAGTTGCCATCCACTGCCACTAACCGCGCCCCATGCACAATCGCTTGCGCCAGTTTACCGGCGGCAATCTTCCCGGCAGGCAGGATTACCGCACATTCCAAGCCGGCTTTCGACGAATAGGCAGCGGCAGACGCCGAAGTGTTGCCGGTAGAGGCACAGGCCACCATCTTTTGTCCGCTAGAGACCACCTTGGTAATCGCCATGGTCATCCCGCGGTCTTTAAAAGAGCCGGTGGGGTTCACGCCTTCGACTTTGATATAGACTTTCGCCCCTACCTCGCTGGACAGATCCTCCGAATAAATCAGCGGAGTGCCGCCCTCCTGTAAAGTAACGATTTCTTCTTCATCACCTACGGGGAGCCAATCGCGGTATTCGTTGATTATTCCCTGCCACAGATGCGCCATGTTTTAGCCCTCCATACTGATTACTTGGATTACTCGGCCCACCGGCTCCGCGGCAGCCAAATCTTTTACTGTCAAGTCTATGGCGTCCGCCCGTGCCCAAGCAGTCGCTAGCGATACCTCCGCTTTAGCAGACTCACTGTCATTGCGCTGGCGCACCTGCTCAATCGAGATCCCCCGACGAGCAAAAATCCCGGCTACCTCAGCTAACACCCCGGTAGCGTCCTCTACCTCTAGGCGAATACTGTACTTAGAACGCACCTGGCCGGCCAGCATTTGCGGCAAATCAGCGTAGGCGGATTCACGCGGGGCACTCCCTCCGGATACCAGGTGGAAGGCAGCGGCCACCACGTCCGAGAGCACTGCGGAGGCGGTTTGTACCCCGCCGGCGCCTTGGCCGTAGAACATCAATCTGCCCGCGGCCTCGGCATCAATCACAATCGCGTTAAAGGCTCCCGCGATGCTAGCGAGCGGATTTTCTGGTTTCACCAATACTGGCTCTACCCGGCAGGATACGCATTCGCGTCCTTGTTCATCTTGCGCGAGCTGGGCAATCGCCAGCAGTTTGATAGTGCGTCCTGATTCTTTGGCGTCGGCAATATCGTCCGCGGTGATCTGGCGGATCCCTTTGACTGCTACCTGGTCGAGGGAAACTCGAGTGTGGAAAGCCAGCTGCGCCAGCAAGGCGCATTTGGCGGCGGCATCTAGGCCATCAATATCGGCAGTGGGATCCGCTTCGGCATATCCCAGTTCTTGCGCAGTAGACAGCGCCTGCTCGAAGGACCAACCTTTCTTTTCCATCTGGTCGAGCATGTAGTTGGTGGTGCCATTAACAATGCCCTGTACCACCTGCACGCGATCCCCGGCCAGGGATTCGCGCAGGCCATAGACTACCGGGATGGCGCCTGCCACCGCAGCCTCGTAATAAAGGTCGGCTTCCCGCTGGCGAGACAGGTCAAAAAGTTCCGGGCCGTGTTGCGCGAGTAGGGCTTTATTACCGGTTACCACGGATTTTCCGGCCTCCAAGGCGCGGGTAATGTAAGTGCGCGCCGGCTCGATACCCCCGATTAGTTCAATTACCAGGTCGGCTTGGTCAATCAAGGGCTCCGCCTGATCGGTAAGCAGGTCGCGGCTAATAAAATCGGGGCGGGGGGCAGCCAGATTATTTACACAAATACCGATAATCTCCAGGCTGGCTCCACACCGTGCCTGGTAATCGGCGGCGCGTTCTTGCAGGAGACGAACCACTTGCGCCCCTACGGTTCCGCACCCGAGAACCGCTATTTTCACCGCTTGCTTCATTTTCACCCTCTTTTCAACGCTTTCGTCCGGGCATTTTTACCTGCCGGGCTTTCTACTCTAGCGGGTATTAATGGCAGAGCGCTCCCCGGATTTATCACTGAGATAAGCCGACCGCTCCGATATCTAGTCGTAGCAGGTCATCTACAGTTTCTCGCGCAACGATATACCGTGGGGATGCCTTGCGACTGAGCCCCACCACGCCGGGACGGGGCACCAGATTATAGTTCGAGGCCATCGCCCGCCCGTAGGCACCGGTAGCGGGAATTACTAGCAAATCACCAGCACGGATATCGGCAGGCAGGGCAATCTCGGGCACTAAAATATCTCCGGATTCGCAATGCATTCCCACTACCCGGCAGCTGGCCGCCGGCGCATCCGAAACCCGCGATGCCAAAGTGGCCACATATCCCGCGTCATAGAGGGCGGGGCGAATATTGTCGCTCATACCCCCATCTACGCTCACGTATTTGCGGATGCTACCGTCCTCTAGCTGCACGTCTTTGACCGTTCCCACCTGGTACAGGCTGACGCATACCGGACCGGCCAGCCAGCGTCCCGGTTCAATCGAAATATGGGGTATATCGGTGCCTGCCTGCTCGCAGGCTTTCTTTACCGAGGCCGCCAGAGAGCGCGCATATTCGCTGGCGGTTGGCACTTCCTCCCCTTGATAGGAGATTGCTAAGCCGCCACCCAGGTCAACTTCCGGGACCGCCTCGCCAAGACGCTGCACCTGGGCGCGGAACGCCAGCAGCCTTTCCGCCGCTACCTGGAAGGACGCTAAATCTTTGATTTGGGAGCCGATATGGGAGTGCAGTCCCACCAGCTTTAGATTGGGGGCAGCAATAATCTTTTCGACCGCTTCGAGGGCGGCTCCGGAAGCCAGGGAGAGGCCGAATTTTTGGTCTTCGTGGGCGGTAGCAATAAAGCTGTGTCCCCCGGCGTGCACTCCGGTGGTTACCCGCACCATCACCGGAGCAGTGGTATTTTCACTCTCGCTCAGGGACTGCAAGAGGTCGATTTCATTCAGGGAATCTACGATGATCCGTCCAATCCCGCTGCGTAGTGCCAGGCGTAGGCATTCGCGGGATTTATTGTTCCCGTGCAGCCCGATTTTCTGAGGGTCAGCTCCCATCGCGGGGTTGAGCGCGACTGTAAGTTCTCCCAGGCTGGCGGTGTCAATCCCCATTCCCGCCTTGGTGATAGCTTCCCCTAAAGCGGTACACAGGAAGGCCTTGCCCGCATAGTAGACATTGGCGCCGGAAAATCCGTAACCTTCCCAAAACTCTTCCGCCATCGCGCTAGCAATAGTTTTGGCGCGAGCAGCGAAATCATCCAGGTCAAATAGGTAGGAGGGGGTGCCGAAACGCTGAGCCAGCTCAGTTACTTTTTGTCCGGCAAAAGACAGTTGCCCATCTTCCTCTCGCTTGGCTCCCCCGGGCCACAGCACGGGATTTTCCGCAGGTTCGGGACAAGTAAGCATCGGCAACCTCTCAAGTAGCTAGGTATCTTCCCTTAAAGTATCGCCAAGCCGATAAAAGCTTGCAAAACCTTTCCCGCAGGCTGGATAGTATCGAGAACGTGTAAAACTGCTTTACATATCAGAGCGCACTGATTTCTTGTTAGAGCAGGCGCAGGTGGACGATCTCACGAACAGCACCAAATGTGCGATTCTAACTGCTGGGCTTGGTCTCGTCTGACATAAATTACGGCAATGATATTGACTTCCTTAGTATCATCATTGACCCAAAAGTAAATGTAATAATTTTTCACCCGAATTTTGCGGAAACCCATATCACGCCAAGGCTTCTCTTCGATTAGTTTCACCCGATAGGGCATAAATGACAGCGTGGATATTTCTTTTTGCAACAGTTCCAATAGTTTTTTCGCGATTTCAGGCTCTCGCAGGTCTACAGCAATATAGTCCCTAATGAGCCTTAGGTGTTGTCGCGCCTGTGCGGTAAAGCGGATTGCATACTGATCCATCACAGATTTTTGCCCAAATCGTCGAATACTTCGTCAATACCGTAGGAGTCACCTGATAGAGCTTGGGAGTACCCCGCGCTCATCAGGGCGTTAAACTTTTTCTCGTCCAGAGCATCACGAGATGGGAGCTCACTAGGGATAGTAAGGGGAAAAGGAATCCCATTGTGCATGATGATTTGCCGATAAAACATATCAATCGCGGTCGCGCGAGAAACCCCCATAGTATCCAAGATTTCTTCTGCCTTAGCCTTCACATTTTCCTGGATACGAACATTCACACTTGCGGTTTTCACAGTAACTATTCCCCTCTTTGCCTACGCAACCAATATAAGCGTATGTATCGCACATAACAACACTTACGCAAAAATAGAGTCTCACCCCAGAGAGTTAGGTAGCTCTGGCGGAAATAACTATTCCAAACACCCGTGTTACGGTTCTAAAAGATTTCGAGTCAGGCTTTATGCTTTCGCAACTTGCCAGGCTACGGGGTATTCCGCAAAGTTTTTTCGTTACCGCAGGCAGGGTATTTAGCTATTTTTGGAGGGCGAATCCGGCTTTGCCAGGTGCAGATCTACTGCCACTAGCCGCCGTTTATAGGCACGGCGCAGCGAGTTACGCAGAGGCAGCGAGCCCGCCAATACGACCGCCAGAATCGCCCAGGCAGTGGCAATCACTACCCAGAGCCCTGCCCGAGCCCCGCCCGCATCTACCACATTGCCCCCAATCCAAGCACCTGCCGAAATCCCCAGGGTGAAGAAGGTGTTCAGCCAAGCCATCCCCTCAGTGAAACGAGATGCAGGAACCAGATTCGCTAAAATATTGGTCGCATTGGTCATAGTAGGTGCATAGGTGGCGCCAGTGAGGGCCAGACAAATCCCTAATATCCACGCATTCGACGCGAAGAAAAAGGTGGAAAATCCAACAGCCATCAAGACAATTCCCCCTACAAACAGGCGTAATGCCGAGATTCCCCATTCCCTGGCTCCATAGATTATTGCCGCCGAAAAGGAAGTTACCCCAAACATGGCCAACAGGATACCGGCAATTTGTGGCAAACCAATTTCCCGACAATAGGCCACTACGGATAAATCTAGGGCGCCAAAAGTGAGGCCACAAAGCAGGAAGATTGTCCCCAGCACCACCATCGCAGTCGATTTCAGTAGGGGTTTTGCTTCCTCAGGAGAAAAATCAGCTTTACCACGGGGGGTGGGTTCAGTTTTCCTCTGGGACAAGAACCAGAAACCCCCGATTCCCGAGGTGAGCAAACAGGCAACGATCCCCGCTGCCGGGTGTACTACCGTGGCCAGCACAGTAGCGATAATGGGACCGAAAATAAAGATTACTTCATCGAGAGCGGCCTCAAAAGCATAGGCAGTGTTCAATTTGCGGGAACCAGCTAAAAGATGAGTCCAACGAGCCCTAACGAAGGCCCCAAAAGATCCAGTAGTAGCCCCCGACAAAGCTGCAATTAAATATAGCGTCCACCGGGGCGCATGATACAAGGTCGCCACGGTTAATGCCGCAAGTAAAACCAGCGAAGCTGCCACCAAGGGACGCAGAATTTTTGCTTGCCCATGCCGATCTACCAGCTGCGCTTGAATAGGCGAGGCCGCCGCCATGGTAATTACCACCACCGCATTTACCTGCCCCGCCAAGGAATATTCCCCGTAGAGGGTAGAAATCATTAGCAGGGTAGAAAGACCCGCCATCGCCATCGGGAAACGCGCAATCGCCCCCGCGATAGAAAAACTAAGCGCCCCGGGATAAGCAAAAATTTCACGATAGGACTTGAACACATCTCTAAGCCTAACCGGTTGACTACGTTCTATCCCAGCTGCCCGGCTAGACTGAGGCTATGGGTTTGTCGAATAATCGTTTTTGGCGCCGCGGTTGCACTACGGCCTTGGTCGCAGCGATTATCGGCATAGCCATTGTGGGGTTCATCGGACACCCAGTGTTTGCCAGCCGCATATTTTCACTGATGCTGCTGCTACTGGGGGTCTACCGGTTACTTGATCGCTCCCCAAACGCCTGGTGCGCAGTACGTTCCTGGTGGATTGATTGCCTTACCCTGTTTATCCTCTCCATAGCGCTGTTTATCCTGGCACCCTACGGCGGCATTATTATGCCGACTGGGATTTAAGCCAATGACCCCATCGGGTCCCAGGCAGGCAGCACTATCGGCGCGTCCTCGGATTCGATAACCTCTCGGTATTGTTTGGGAAGCCGGTCACGATGCACCGCGATTTCAAAAACATACTCATCGAACCAAGAATCATTCATAGTGTAAAAACCCTCATCAGCACGGCCTTCGCACCCCCAAGAGTTTTCTACCCGCCAACGGCGTGGAGCACCATCCAATATATCTACCCCCACGAACAACATGGCGTGGGTCATTAGAGATTCGTGGGAGAGTAGACGCTCTTCCTTGTCCATCCCGAACTCCACCCCATAAACCGCTTCGTAGTCATAGAGATTCTTGTCCCACAGCGACAGCTCCCGGTCAGCCTGCTGCTCGGTATCGCAACCGAACCACACCGGTTTGCCCGCCTGCAACACGGTTGCCGCACAATCTTTCATCACTTGCATAGGTACATTCAAATACCGCACCGGGGCAGCTCCCAGCACATTGCCCAGGCGATCGACAGTGTAGGTCTTTCCGTACGGGTTGGCTTCCCGCGGATCATTAACCAAGCAAACATAATTGCGCAGATCATTAACGATATATTTATCCGCAAACTGTTGAGGAGTCACCTCCCCTAGACGCTCAAACTTATTGTCTTTATCGTTGTACTGCCATACGAATTTTTCAGGTGGAGTCCCTAGGTGAATATTGAGAATCCGGTGGACTCCTTTGAGCAGTCCCGCCTTTACTTCCCCAACGGTTTTGGGACTATTTTGCGCGGCTTTCCGCAGCGTCAGCGCCCCTTCCCGTAGGTAACGTTCCAGAATCCGATCCATTTTCTTTGAGTTGGAGGAGGATTCGGTTTCTGGCATGGCCCACTTAGGAACCACCCCATATTTATCGACTAGCGCCACGAACATATTCCACTGGCCGCCGTCCCCAATCGGATCGGACAGCAGATGGGCAACCGTGCGGTCATCCAGGTCGCGATCGGCCAGCTCAATCTGGGATTCAAAGAAATAGTTCGCTTTTTCTAGTTTGTCCCAATAGAACAGGTAAGCCTGGGAAAACTCGAAGTTCTCGACATTTAGTCGCTTAATCATGGAGGAACGCAGCAGATTCAGTCCGGCGAATAGCCAGCACCGGCCTGATTTCTTTTGGTTTGCCACTGGCCACGCATCAAGTTTGTGGGACATGGAGCGATCTGCATACGCGACCACTTGGTGATTTTGTGCTACCTGATCAATATCGGAGTTGGTCACCGCGTTTTGCATTAACTGTCCGCGAGTATCCGTACTGAACTCTTTACGCAGCTCCGATAGTATTTCCGGGGTTAATGTTGCTTCGCGTTCGCTCACTGTTCCTCCTAGATTTGGGCAGAGACTCGCCATTTTTGCAGGCGAAAACTATCCCGGATAACTACCCCGGTTTTGGGAAGCTACCGCAGTTTCGCCGCTTTCTTCTTTGTTTCCAAAATATCGCATCGTTCCCACTTAGTTAATTTGGGGCATTTGGCTCACTGCTGGCTACGCGGATCCACCAGGTTGAAATTAAAACTTTTGCGACGAGGACGCAGCCTGGTCCTGCCAGCAGCTATCGTGGCTGCCGGAAACTTTTCCAGTGCAACCCCTACTGGTTTTCCGCTAACTCTGCGAGCATTTCCTCTACCTGTTTAATCCAGATTCGTCCGGAAATATCCGAGGGCATCCGCAGGTCACCGCGGGGACTGAGACCAAATCCCGCAGTTATTCCCGGCCCGCCGGGCACGCAAGTCCGTTTGAACTGGGAGGTAAAGAAGCGGCGCAAGAACTCTCGTAGCCAGCGCAAAATAGTTTCCAGATCGTACTGGTGACGATCCGCTTCCGGTAGGTCGGCTGGCCACCGCCCCTTTTGCTTATCTGCCCATGCCTGGTACGCCAGGTAGGCAATATCGCGGGGTTCGCGCCCTAATAGCAGATGGTAGAGGAAGAACTCGTGCAGTTCGTAAGGGCCGATGGTGTCCTGGGTGGATTGCAGTTTTTCCCCACCTCCCGGAATCAGCTCCGGAGAGATTTCTTGCGCCAAAATATCTTTTAGCACTTTAGTGCAAGCCTCACCGAACAGATTTTGCCGGCATACCCAACGAATCATGTATTGCAGCATGGTTTTGGGGATTCCCGGGTTAACCGAATAATGCGACATATGGTCGCCCACCCCATAGGTGCACCACCCTAAAGCCGCTTCAGACAGATCGCCGGTTCCAATCACCAATCCGCCCTGATGGTTAGCTATCCGGAACAGGTAATCGGCGCGCAACCCCGCCTGTACGTTTTCGAAAGTCACGTCATATTGGGCGGCACCTGCGGCGAAGGGATGTCCCATATCGGCGAGCATTTGCCGGGCAGCCGGGCGAATATCAATTTCTTCGCACTTAATCCCTAGAGATTCACAAAGTTTATAGGCGTGAGATTTAGTTCCTTCTGAAGTCGCAAAACCGGGCAAAGTATAGGCCAAAATCTGGGATTTATCGAGGCCGAGCCGGGTGGCCACCTCGCTACACACCAAGAGTGCCTGGGTAGAATCTAGGCCTCCGGATACTCCCAAAACCATCTTGGGGTTACCGACTGCCTGCAAACGTTTTTGCAGGCCGTAAACCTGAATCTGGAATGCCTGCTGGCAGGCACGGTCAATTCCTGCCTGGTCGGCGGGCAGGAAAGGGAACCTCGCCGGAGCGGGGCACAGCGCAGCCTGCGGATCCTGCAATATGTCGGCATTGGAAACATTTGCCCAGGGGTCAAAGGAGATAGCTGCTCCGGCAGCTCCCACTCCGAGGCGAATCTTCACTTCCCATGGCTTGTCGGGTTGCCCAGCCCCGGCATCCGCGAAACTGCTTTCGCGCCGCCGGCGATTGGCGAGGGCGGTTAAATCAATATCGGCCAGGGCAATCTGGGTTTCACTGGGGAACGGATCGGTTCCCGCTAGCTTAGAGCCATCCTGGTAAATAAAGGTTCGTCCTTCCCAGGCAGCATCGGAGGAGGACTCTCCATTGCCGGCTGCCGCGTGTGCATAGGCGCAGATTCCGCGCCGGGATGTGGCGCCCGCCAGCAGTTGTTGCTGCTCACCGCTCTCCAAAGTTGCAGGATAAGCCGCCGGATTGGCAATTAAGCTTGCCCCTTGCAAGGCAAGAGACAGCGCCAGAGAACGTGCCGCAACGGCGTCGCTGCCAACTTCCGCCCCAACTGTTAGGCCAGCCACGTCCTCAACCTGGATAACCCCGTTCCCAATGGGAGCCTCGCTGGCTCCTGGAATCTGGGGTGCGAACCAACTCGCATCTGCAGAAAGGTGCGCACCGGAAGCAAAGTAACGTTTTTCATAAGCCGCACTAGCAGGAAAAACTTTCGGAGTCAGGGCAATAACTTTCCCGCGTGCCAAAAACACCGCACAATTGTAGATTTGACCTGCTATCCGCAGCGGGGCGCCTACCACGATTAGCTCGGCGCAATCGGAAGTGGCTTTGGCCAGCAGTTCTATTCCTTTTTCCACACTCTTTAGCAGACGCTCAGAAAACACCAGGTCATCGAGGGTATAACCGGAAATACTCATCTCCGGAAAAACCGCTACACAGGCACCTTGGCGGGCAGCTTGTCGCGCCGCTGCCGCGATTTCCGGTACGTTTCGATCCGGCTGGCCGGGATGGCTGGGAATAGTAATAGCGGCGACCCGGGCGAAACCGTGCGCATAGGGGCTAGAAAAAGTCATGTTCATATTATTGCACCCGCCTTCGCTAGCGTCTGCCTCCCTAAATGTAATCAGCGTCTAATTAGAGGGCGCTGATTTAGTAAGCGCCGGGGTAAATGTGTAGAATCATTGAAGTCCAGCCCCGATAGCTCAGTGGATAGAGCGTTCGCCTCCGGAGCGAAAGGCCGCAGGTTCGAATCCTGTTCGGGGCACCAAATGTTTTCCTGCGAAATTATTCCCCTATCTGCTGATTGTCTCCCCGCACTAGACACTCACCAAAAACGCGCCGCTAAATTATCTAGCAGAAAATGCACTTTTGTTAGAGAGAACCGAGTGCTCGCGCATTAGCTGGCGTTTTCCCATAGAGTTGAAGAAGCCCGGAAACTGTTAGACTTCCCCTCTGGCAGGTGTCCCCTACAAGGAGCCACAATGCGTAAGTTCGCTTTTTTGGATTTAGACGGAACCATAATCGACCACAACCAAGTGATCAGCCCTAGGGTAAAGGAAGCTATCACCACCGCCACTGCGAACGGGCACAAAGTATTTATCGCCACTGGACGCTCCTATCCGGAGCTTTATCCCTCCCTATTTTCCCTGCCCTTTTCCGGCCTGATTACCGCCAACGGCGCGTACGTAGAATTGGGAGACCAGGTACTGACCGATCATTCGATTGACCAGGCTGGCATCGCCGAGTGGACGGATTATTTCCGCCGCGCCGGCGCCACCTGGATTTGGCAAGGTAAAGACCATTTTTACCCCTCCGAAAATTTTCTGGATTTTTTCCGCCTCTCCGGAAAATCTAACCGTGCCGCCACCGGTGATTGGGCGGCCTACCTCGAACAGATCACGCCTTACCTAGCCAAAGGCATCCCCACTTCTGCCGGCAAATGCATGTTCTATCTCTCCCCCGAAGCACCCTCTAGCTTCGAAGAAGCCCACCGGCTATTCGGGGATCGCTATATGGTTATCCCCGGATCAGTTGCTGTGCGCGTAGGCGAAGTGGTGGAACTGGGGGTAAAAGGGGTCAATAAAGGTACCGCGGTGCGTGAAGTCCTCAAGTATTTTGGAGGAGACCGGGCTCAGGCAGTCGCGATCGGCGACTCCATCAACGACTATGAAATGGTACGGGAGGCGGGCATCGGAGTCTGCCTGGCGGGTGGAGCGGAAAAGCTCCGCAAGATTGCAGACTGGATTGCTCCCCCAATTGAAGAGGACGGGGTGGCGGCCGCCTTTAAGCGTTTCGGTTTACTGGATCCCGCTTAGGGATTAAAAGAACTTATATCCTTCCAGATCGGTGAAGGTGAAGCCTTTACCAGTAGAGACGTTTAAACAGGTAGCGTCGGCACCTCCGAAAGTGCAGGCGTATTTACCGAGCTGAGTGTATTGACCCGGCCCCAGTGACTGCAGGTCAAAGCGTTTACCACTATTATCGGTTTGACCAGATTTAACATCTTGATACAGCGGAGTGGTACCGTTCACGCACGCACCGATACCGGAGGAACTATCCCACACCCCCAGCACGGATAGGCGCAGATCACCCTGCTGGCACTTTCCGACGTTACCGGCTGCCTCAAAGTTACTGGCGGTGGCACAAACCACCCCACTGCCACTCGCGAGGGCGCCGGAGCTATCTGCCGCTAAGGGCACCAGCGGAGGCGGGGTTTCTTCCAGTTTTTCCGAAATCGTACAAACCACAATTCCGGATTGGGAACGGAAAGTTACCCGTTTCTTGTCCCCTCCCAATTGTGCCGGCGTCACCGGTTGCGCAGCTAATACCTTCTTGACCTGCTCAGTTTGGGTAGTGAACACCGGTTTTGGCTCGGGAGCGGCCACGGTTTCAGTAGCCTGTGCTTGCGACCCCAAGGGAACCGCGGAAGGTACTTTTCCGGTACTAAGCCGCACTATCTGCCAACTCACTAAAGCAATTAAAACTAGGACTACCAGTCCGTATAACAACCACCACGGGGAGCGTCGTGAGGAGGTTACTTCCGGTGATCCTTCCTCTGTTTCTTCAAAGCTGGCTGGCGCCAGGGAAGCAGGAGAAACCTCTTCCGACATAGTTAAGGCTGATCCGCTAGGATCGAGCGCCCTAGGCTGCGCGGAAGTGAAGTTACTTTGTGGTGCCGCCAGGTTGCTGGGCAAGGCGCCGTAAACCGAAGTGGGCGCATCATAGTCCCCTGCCGCTACCGGCGAGTTAACACCTGGACTTTCCTGCGTGGAAGCGAGATAAGGGGCGGCAGCCGGCGGAACCAGAGCGGGATTTGCTGGCTGATAGTTTTCAGCCGGCAGCGCAGTTTCTCGGGAAGACCACATATTTTGACGCGGAGGCACGGCTGAACGGGGAGCTACCGGGCGCACCTGTGGCGGTTGTTGGTTCCGATGTGGCTCCGGAGCCCCTGGGGAAGGAACCTGGGGAATTCCACCCGCTGGGAGCGGCGGTTGAACCGGTGATGGTGGCTGGTGACTGACAGAGCGGGGAGGAAAATAGCGTCCTTGACCCGGGGTAGGAGCGGGCGGATTCACCGGCGGCTCCCCCTCGCCGTGATAACCGTAACCGGGCTGTTCACTCACGCTAGCCACTCCTCGTTTACATCGGGGTTGCGCCCTTTGGACAGCAGGAACTGGTTAAAATGCTGCGCCCATTCGCGATGCTGATCTCGCTGGTAGTCTTGCAGCTGCCGCAAATCCATCTGACCTAATTGGGGATAGGCGGCGCACAGCGCCCGCAAAACCGCAATAGTTTGCCGCACGTCTACTAGGGCATCATGCAGGTTATCTTCCCCGCGTACCTGGTAAAACTCCGCGAGCGCCTCCAAGGTGCGTTTGCCGCGCCGATAGCGATCCAATGCCCGATCCAGCACCAGGGGGTCGATTATCGGTAAAAACTCCACCCGTTCACGCATAGTGGGCAATCCTAGCCGCTCCAGATGATGATCGAGCAACGGCAAATCGAAAGAGGCGTTATAGATCACCACCGGGATCTGTGCCTGGCCACAGGCCTCTAGCACCTGGGCAACCTCCGTCACCACTTGTTCTAACGGGCGCCCGTGTTCGCGGGCATAATCGGTGGAAATTCCGTGAACCTGTTGGGCTGGTTCCGGGATAGGGATACCCGGATCAGCTAGCCAGGTTTGTTCCCGAGTTTGCCCATGCCGCCATTCCACGCAGGCAGCGGTAACAATACGATCACTGGCAGGTTTTACTCCGGTGGTTTCGGTGTCGAAACCCATAAACGGACCCTCAATCCAGCTCACCGCTTACTCCTTGCCTTGCCGGATGCTGGCTGCACCTCTTGTTCAAATAATACGTGGTTTATTTAACTGCCGAATGGTAGTTGGGGGCTTCTGCGGTCATCTGCACGTCGTGGGGATGAGATTCCCGCAGGCCAGCGCCGGTAATTTTCACGAACCGACCGCGCGCTTTCAAGGTAGCGATATCGGAGGAACCGGTATAGAACATGGATTGCCGCAGTCCCCCGATTAGCTGATAAAGCACCGCCGATAAGGCACCGGAGAACGGCACCTGCCCCTCGATTCCCTCGGGAACGATTTGGGCATCGCTGGTTACTTCCGCCTGGAAATAGCGATCCTTGGAATAGGATTTGCGCCCGCGCGAACTCATCGCCCCCAGCGACCCCATGCCGCGGTAGTGCTTATACTGCTTACCGTTCACAAACACCAGTTCACCTGGGGACTCTTCACAGCCAGCTAGCAAGGAGCCCAGCATCACGGTATCGGCGCCGGCCACCATAGCCTTGGCAATATCGCCAGAATATTGCAGACCTCCATCGGCAATTAATGGCACCCCCGCTTTCGAGCAGGCCTGGGCAGCCAGGTTAATCGCAGTAATCTGGGGCACGCCCACCCCGGCAACTACTCGAGTGGTGCAAATCGAGCCGGGGCCAACCCCGACTTTTACCGCGTCTACCCCGGCATCAATCAGTGCCTGTGCACCTTCGGCAGTAGCCACGTTGCCGCCGATAATGTCAATATCGGCAAAAGTGGGAGAGGCTTTCAGCTTCTTAATCATTTCCAGAGCGAGCTGGGCACCCCCGTTGGCGGTATCGACTACCAGTACATCAACTTCCGCTTCCGCGAGGGCTTCCGCGCGCTCCCAGGTATCTCCCCAATATCCGAGGGCGGCGCCTACCCGCAGGCGACCTTCCTCGTCCTTAGTGGAGTTAGGGTACTGTTCAGTTTTCACAAAGTCTTTTACGGTGATCAGGCCGGTCAAGTGACCCTCTTCATCTACTAGCGGTAGTTTTTCAATCTTTTTTTCAGCTAGTAGTGCTCGGGCTTCCTCGCGGGGCATTCCTTTTCGCCCGGTAGTAAGCGGCATCGGGGTCATGGCGTCGCGAACCTTAACCGTGGCCCACTTGCTGGCAGGAATGAACCGTAGATCCCGGTTGGTGATTATTCCTTGGAGTTTGCGATCCTCATCCACGACCGGCAGGCCAGACACCCGGTAGTGGCCGCATTCTTTATCCAGTTCCAGTAAGGTCGCATCGGGGCCGATAGTGACCGGATCGGTGATCATCCCGGATTCAGAGCGTTTAACTTGGCGCACTTGCGCGGCTTGCTCAGCAATCGGCAAGTTGCGATGGACGATACCGATTCCCCCTTGACGCGCAATCGCGATCGCCATATTGGCTTCGGTGACCGTATCCATGGCTGCAGATATTACCGGGGTGTGTAAGGTAATCCGTTTAGTTAGCCGGCTGGAGGTATCGACCTCGGAGGGGATAACATCGGTGGTTTCGGGAAGTAACAGAACGTCATCATAAGTTAGCCCTTCAAGGGCATCCAGGTGTTCGATAATCACCTTTTTAAGGTTAGCGCGAAAAGCCGGACTCCCGCCACTTTCATTCGCCTATTAACCCTAATTCCAGCACTTTTGCCCGAGGATGTGACTCGTGTTACCTTACAGGGCAAGCTTTTATGCCTGCCGGGAGCTGTGCTGGCTAATAACGCCGCCCGGAGTATTGTCCTTCCGCCCCGAATTTGAACCTGTTCGCTGAGCGCTAACCCGCTGGCTTTACCCTGCTGAACTGCCAATTAATCTTTTATTTACGTTCTTTTCACCGGAGAATAGTCTATTTTTCAGAGAACGGTAAGCTAGCTCCTCCATACTGAGCCATAACTTAACAGGCTACAAAGGAGCATCGAATGAGCGACTTCTCGCGACTTCCGGGACCGGTGGCTGATTTATGGGAGTGGCAATACCAAGGGGCTTGCCGGAACCTAGACACCGAACAATTTTTTCATCCCGAGGGCGAACGCGGGGGAACTCGCCGGCGGCGCGATGACGCTGCGAAGGCAATCTGCGCTCAATGTCCGGTAATCGCCGAGTGCCGGGAATATGCACTGGCTGCCCAGGAACCCTATGGAGTGTGGGGCGGCCTTACTCAGGAGGAACGCCGCGAACTAATTAGAGAAAGTCGCGAGGAAGCCCGGCGGCTCAGCGCTTAACCTGCCCCACCAAAACCGGCTGCTGGATGTCAGAAGGTAGCGAGGGGGAATGAAAAAATTAAAAAATGGATCCAGGTGATTCCTGGATCCATTTTGCATTTTGCCCGCTACTTCTTGTTGCGACGCTGGTGGCGAGTCTTACGCAACAGTTTACGGTGCTTTTTCTTGGACATGCGCTTGCGGCGCTTTTTGATTACCGAGCCCACTAGGTTCTCCTTTTGCTTCTTGGTGCGCGCGCGGCGCAGACATTACCTTAAGGTATTTTTCTCGCACTACTATACAACAACTTAAGCGGCGGTTAACTATTGGCTACGCCTGAGGATTGTTCCCAGTCACCAAAACCCTGCCCCATCATCTGGTCGATTGCCGCAGCCGGTACCCGAAAAGATTTACCGACTCGAACTGCGGGGATATCACCGGAGTGGATCATACGATAGACCGTCATCTTAGACACGCGCATTAGTTCCGCGACTTCTGCCACTGTTACGAAGCGCGGAGCTTGCTGCTGTGCCATAATGTTCCGTCCTAAGTTCGAATCCATGCCGGTTAGGGAATATTTATAAGCTTAAGCCGTTGACCTAGAAAAATTCTAGAGTTTCGGGCATTCATGTATAAAAATACCCCAAGAGACCCACTTTTCTCAACTGTCACAGGAAAGTCACTAAAAAACCCTAGATTTCCGCCAATTTTTAAAGTTATTTTAGTTATTTTTGTACTGACTTACCCTACTGGAAGTCATATTTTTCGGTATTGCCGCTGCGGAAAGAATCTTGCCTACCGGGTCTAACCGAAAGTAGAGGCAGCGGGATAGTATCAAGGCAGGAAATATTTCTACTTAAAGGAGGTGCAATGGCAAAACAGCGGCGCGTTTCCAAACGCGCAAAGGTCAGAGAATCGATAGACCATCTTGCCCGCACCTCCCCAGCTCGCCTGGTAGTGATGGTGTTCGCAGCAATCATCCTGGTCATGACGCTACTGCTTTCATTACCGATTGCTACCACCACCGGCAAACCCGCTCCCCTGGTCGACGCAGTCTTTACTTCTACCTCAGCAGTTTGTGTAACCGGTCTTACCGTGGTCAATACCGCTTCCTATTGGTCTTTATTCGGACAAATCGTGATCATGTTGGGGATCCTCATTGGCGGTCTGGGGGTAATGACTCTGGCATCGATATTGGCACTAGCGGTATCACGCCATATTGGGCTGACCCAAAGGATGCTGGCTGCCATCGAGAAAACTGCTTCCCTGGGCAAAGTCGGTGCCTTGATCCGCACGGTGATCGTCACCTCGCTGACTTGCGAATCGATTATTTTCATCGCGCTACTACCTCGCTTCTTAACCTTGAACGAGTCGGTTGGCTCGGCGATCTGGCACGCTCTGTTCCAGTCCATCTCCATTTTCAATAATGCGGGACTAATCAACCTACCCGAGGGAATAGATGCCCACCTGGGGGATTGGTGGATGATTACCCCGGTAATCCTGGGAACTTTCCTGGGGGCTCTGGGATTCCCAGTCATGTTAGACCTCAAAGAAAACTGGCGGTCCCCCCATAAACTTAGTTTGCATTCAAAACTAACTATCACTACCTACCTGGCCGTTTGGCTATTTACCGCGATAGTAATCGCCTGTTCGGAATGGAATAACCGGGGAACTTTCGGCTCCATGAGCACTTCCGAATCCCTGCAAACCTCGATTCTGTTCGGAGTGAACTCGCGTTCCTCCGGGATTAGCACCATTGACGTGGGACAAATGACCAGAGGATCCTGGTTCCTGCTGGACGTACTGATGTTTATTGGCGGGGGCTCCGCCTCCACCGCGGGAGGTATCAAAGTCTCCACTCTGGCAGTCATGATCTTGGCGATTATGGCGGAGGCGCGCGGGGATCGCGACGTAGAAGCCTTCCATCGCCGCATTCCCCCTTCGGTAGTGCGCCTGTCAGTGGCCGTAACCGGTTTGGGATCCATCATGGTGGTGACCGCTATCTTCTTCTTACTATCGGTAACTGACTATTCGATGGACGTTATCGGATTCGAAGTTATTTCTGCTTTCGCCACCGTGGGATTATCGACCGGAATCACCCCGGATTTGCCGATTATTGGGAAATATTCGCTGGTAATGCTAATGTTTGCGGGCAGAACTGGCACTATGACCGTGGCGGCGGCGCTCGCGCTGCGCGAGCGCCGTAGAGTTATCAGAATGCCCGAAGAACGTCCCATCATCGGATAGTTTGGCCAGGCACCTAAAGTTTGCCGGATAGAAGCTAGTGGCGGTTTGCGAATACCGAACCCGGTAAAAATACCTGCAAGATTAGCCGCACCGCTCCCTCGGAAATCACTAAAAACTCCCTAAATTGGCTCTGACCACAAAAAACAGGTTAGGGCATTTGCGCAAACTGCTCCAAGAGTTCAGCATCGCCGGAGACAATAATAATGTCGTTTGCATCTACCCGGGTTTGCGGAGCCGCATATTCAAAGGGCTCGCCAGGAGAGAGCACCCCAATCACCGTGACCCCATACTTGGAGCGAGTATCCAATTCCGCCAAAGCAAATCCGTGGCAGGCCTTGGGCGGACGCATTTTCACTACCGAGAAGCCC
The DNA here is from genome assembly GCF_000420065.1 of Varibaculum cambriense DSM 15806. GTDB lineage: Bacteria > Actinomycetota > Actinomycetes > Actinomycetales > Actinomycetaceae > Varibaculum > Varibaculum cambriense. The sequence continues at coordinate 614,816 of NZ_ATUF01000002.1, forward strand.
TTACGGTCCATCTCGATATAGTCCAGCATCTTTCCGCCCACCAGGTGTGCGGTGCGCACCCCGGCATCATATTCGGGGTATACCACGTGATGAGCACCAATTCGTTTCAGGATAGACCCATGTTCTAGAGAAGTGGCTTTGGCCCAGATCGACCCGATTCCCAGATCCACCAAGTTCGCAGTGATCAGTACCGAGGCCTCTAAGGCGGTTCCTACCCCCACTACGGCAGCTTGAAAATCGGTGGCTCCCAGCTGCTCTAAGGCTTCGGCACTGGTGGCATCAGCTTGTACCACGGGCAGACGCGACTGCCATTGGGTAACGATCCGCGGGGATTTCTCGACCGCCAAGACTTCGCGCTCTAGGCTCTCTAAAGATGCGGCTACCGCTGAGCCGAAACGCCCCAAACCGATAACTAGCACTCCCGATGCGCCCGCATCCCGTTTCACCATCTACGTCCTCCTCTTGTCCCCAGGTGTAGATAATCACGCCTTCTGCTTCCAGCCTACCCCGCTCGAATGTTTCACAGGTTCGCCGCGCTAGAGTTAAGGCATGGCCAAGGTAAAGACTAGCTATCAATGTTCCGAATGTGGCTGGCAATCCAGCAAATGGTTGGGGCAATGTCGCAACTGTAAAGCTTGGGGAACGCTTGAGGAAAGCGTCCTACCAGACGAGCCTGCACCCTCCCGCAATAAGATCGCGGGTAAAACTCCCCACCAAAAGGCTCTGCCCATCAGGGAAGTTGATATCGCTGACGCTAGATTTATCCCCACCGGGATCGGGGAACTTGACCGCGTGCTCGGCGGTGGCCTCGTGGCTGGCTCAGTGGTTTTACTGGCAGGAGAGCCGGGGGTCGGCAAATCCACTCTGCTGTTAGACGTTGCCGGAAAAGTTGCCTCTAGCTGGAAACACAAGTCAGTGCTGTATGTAACGGGGGAGGAATCGGCCGCCCAAGTACGCCTGCGGGCAGAGCGGATTGGCGCCCTGGCCGATAACTTGTTGCTGGCTGCGGAAACCGATTTGGAAAACGTCCTGGGACATATTGACCAATGCTCCCCTTCGCTGGTGATTGCCGATTCAGTACAAACTATTGCTTCTGCCCAGGTCAGTGGGCAAGCCGGGAATGTCACCCAGGTACGCGCGGTCTGCTCGGCTTTAATCGAGGTTGCCAAAAGCCGCGGAATCCCGATTCTACTAGTCGGGCACGTAACCAAATCGGGCGGGATTGCCGGCCCGCGCGTCCTGGAACACCTAGTAGATGTAGTTACCCAGTTTGAGGGGGATCGCCACACCCGCCTGCGGCTGCTGCGGGCGATTAAGAACCGCTATGGCGCTACCGATGAGGTTGGTTGTTTCGAGCTGGTAGAGCGAGGAATTATCGGCTTAGAGGATCCTTCCGGGCTGTTTCTTTCGCAAACCTCCTCGCGAGTGCCGGGTACTTGCGTAACCGTGACCCTAGAGGGACGACGCCCAATGCCTACTGAGATTCAAGCCTTAGTATCTCCGCTGGTATCGGGAGGATCTGCGCGGCGTACCACCTCGGGACTGGATTATTCCCGGGTGGCTATGACCTTAGCGGTACTACAAGCCCGCTTACGCCTAGCCCTATCTAACTGCGACGTTTATGTTTCCACTGTAGGAGGAGCCAAAACCAGCGAACCGGCGGTTGATCTGGCGGTAGCGTTAGCAATTACCAGCGCTGCCCAGTCGCGCCCTCCCCTAGAAAAAATGGTGGCTATTGGGGAAGTATCCCTAACCGGGGAAATCCGCGCCACCGTAGGGTGCGGGAGGCGCCTGTCCGAGGCAGCGCGGCTAGGTTTCCGCCACGCTCTGATTCCCCGCTTGGGAGCCGATGAAGTTACTGCCCCCAAAGGAATGACCCTATATCCGGTAACTAACCTGGCAGAAGCAGTTATGATTGCTCTGCCTGCGGAGGAAGCTTAGGTCTACGATATCGGCGCGGATCGCGCCTAGATTATGGCTGTGCCTGAGGAGCAGACTATTTCAAAGTAAAGACTTCTTTACCGTCGGTGATTTCTTTCCCATTTAGCACCGGAATCGCCTGATAGGTGCCGGCCTGCGCCATATCACCCTTATCGCAGCCGTTTCTAGTCTTCCCATCCCAGTTCAGGGTAGTGTCGTATTCCATACCGGTTCCCAGCAGCAGCGGCTGTTCACTGACCTTCCCCTGGCATTTCCAGGATTCCCATACCGTGTCTTGGCCGGTAATAACTTTTACGCCTACCTTGTCAATAGCCCCATTCATAGTGCAGGGTTTATTTCCCTTGGTGTTATGTAAAACTACTTTGAAGTTAACGCCCTCTCCCACCTGGTTTTCGGTCTTTTCCGGCTCCAATTTGTAGCTAATATTCGCCAAATTGCAGTTAGTGGGTTGGGTGACAACTTCTTTCTTTGCCTGCTCAGCTTGGGCGCGTTGCTGACTATCATCGGCAGCCTGCATCCATGACCAGGCAAACTTAACAATCAGCACCACTAGGGCGATCAGCACCAGCAAAATTAGCACTGCTACTAGCCGACGCACCCAAAAAGTTGTTTGCGAAGGGCGTACCCGCTCGGAAGAACGCTGGCGTTGGTCTGGACTCATGACCTCAGGTTACCCCACGCCTTTAGGCGGAAGCCGGATTAACGCCACCGGGAGTGGGATTTGCCCCCGCAGAGCCATCCTCACCGTCATCAATGATGCACCAGGATTCAACTAACAGCGCAACCACCAATAGCAGCAGATTTACCAGCGCTAAAGCAATAGTGTTCCCCGCAAATGAACCGGCCATTTCCGCGTGCCGCAGCTGATAAGCCAGGATCAACTGGGACAGTAAATACCCCAAGAACAAAGCGGACCACACCGCGGAGGCTTGGGCCACCAACGCCACCAGCGGGGCTTTAGCTAACTGTATCCAAGAGGGTTTCCCATCACGCAAACGTTTGACGGCCTGCCCAAAAATCACAAGTACCACCGCCCCGCAAAAGATCAGCACCGTGAGAATCGGACTGAATTGCAGGGGGGTTCCCCCCATCTTCACCGCCAAATCACTGAGGAAATAACCCGCCAACAGAGCAATTGCCCCCAGGACTAACAGGATAAGTTTTCGCAGTGGCCGCATACTTTTACTCGGAGTCTGTTAGCGGATCGAAAACTGCAGTGGGTTGCTCGGTGCGGTCTGTTTCCGGTTTAGCCACCGGGATCGCCCCGGTAGTAGTCGGACGCAGAATCGACTTGCGTTCCACCCGAGATTCATCTTCCTCGCGAGCTTCGGCACCATCGCTAACTTGATCGGTAGCGATATCTAGCGGGAGTGGCTGCGGGGATTCTTCTAGAACCGGAACCGGACCGGTAACTAGCCTACCGGCGTGACGGCCACTGCCATACTCAATATTTTCAGCGGGCTCTTCCTTCCACGTGGCCTCCGCCCCCTCGGGGGATGACGCTTCATCTCCGGAGGCCACTTGCTGACTATCCCCGGCTTCCCCACTTTCACTGGCAGTCCCCGCATCCAAGTCAGCAACCAGGTCTTCAGCAGTAGTGTTTTCCGCTGCGATCACCGTTTTAGCGCTAGTAGTCTGTCCGGGTAAGGGAGACGGCGCCGGGACGGGAGTATTAGGTAACGCTTGCCAGGAATGCTCAGATCCTTCTACCTGATCCATGGGGTGGTCTGCCTGCTCAAAGTCCGGCATAAACTGCTCGGGATCCGCTTTCTCTCCTACAAAGAAAGCTTTAATTCGTTGCCAAAGGCTCTTTTTCTTAGGTTCTGGCGCTACCGTTTCCGGTTTCACAGGTATTTCTACTGGTTCCTCGTCTAGTACCACTGCTGCTTGGGGATGAACATTATCGAGCCGCGGCAGGGGCAAGGAGGAGACTGGAGGGGTGGGTGCCGGAGAGTTAGCAGGGGGAACCGGAAGCGGAGGAACCTGCGGAGAATGTGCGTCCTCGGCAGCCGCAGGAAGCGGCGAATTAGCCTTATCCACTTGTGAGATTTCTCCGGTAGGATGCAGCTCGCGAGCATCATCTAGCACCCGGGGAGCAACTTGAGGACGAGAAATCGCCGACCAGCGCGGCAGGGGAATAGATCCGGTGCCAGCTTCGGTTAGCGGATGGTTATTGTCTACCCAATCGGGGTAGATCTCTTTTACTCCATCCCGATCCGGGGCATAATCTGCCAAAACTACCACTTCGCCAACGCCGGAGAGTTCAGCTGTGGGGGCTACTAGTGACCAGGGTAAAAGCACAAAAGCGCGTTGACTTGCCCGCGGATGTGGCAGCGTCAAGCGTTCATCCTCACTGGTGACGCCTTGATAATCAATAATGTCCAAATCCAGAGTACGCGCCCCCCAGCGCTCGCTTCGCACCCGGCCGTGCTCGTCCTCAAGATTTTGCAATACCTGCAATAGCTGAAGGGGAGAAAGCACAGTTGACAGGATTACTACCGAATTCAAGTAATCTGGTTGTTCTTCTTGTTCTTCACTAAGCACCGGTGCCGTACGTACCAGCGGAGATACTTCTACTACCCCAATCCCGCTGGTTTGTGACAATTGCGCAATTACTTCTCGGAAGGTATCAGAGACCTCACCGAGATTTCCTCCCATGGCTACCACCACTTGCCTGGGGGAATCTGGAGCCTGTTCCAAAGGACTTTCTGTCTTTTCAGGGGAGGTTTCGCCAGATTCCACTGCCCCCTCCGCCGCAATCTCGGCTAGAGATAGGGGCGCGGTTTCTTCCAAAGGTGCTTCTTCCTCGGGAAGTAGATTCTCTAGGCCTCGCCAAATAGTTACCGTCACGTCCTCTTTTTCTAACCCCAGCGGAGCCTCAGGTTTATGTAAACAAATCCGTACTGCCTGTACGTTCGCCAATTGAAGAGTTTCTTCGGCGATCTGAGTAGCCACTTTTTCTAGCAGGTCGCAGGGCGGGCCGGTAATAATCCGGCTAATCAAGGTCGATATCTGCGAATAGTCAACAGTGTCTGCGATCTGATCGCTAGCCCCGGCTGCCTGCAGGTCTAAGTAAATATCGGCGTCAACTAGAAAGAGTTGGCCATCTTGACGTTCATGGTCGAGCATCCCATGCAGTCCGCGTTCCTCAATCCCCACCAAACTAATGTGGTCAAGGTATTGCAAACGTTCACTGATTTCTTCTTCACTTAGCGACATGCTGCTTCCCTCCACAGTTGCCCGGCGGCAACCGCACTAGCTGAAGCCGCAACATTATGTACCCGAACTGCCCAAACTCCGGCCTGTGCGCAAAGAGCGCTCACCGCAGTGGTGGCGTCCTCACGCCGTCCGACTCCCGCCTTAACCCCCGCGGGCAGGCTATCTTCCCAACCTGCAGGAACCGCCATTTCTAAGAATCGTTTTCGGGAGGCTCCGATAAGTAACGGATACCCCAGCTGCTCCAGCTGCTCTAGATTTCCTAGGAGCTCCCATGACTGCTCGGCGCTTTTCGCGAACCCTAAACCGGGATCTAAAATCAGCCGCTGCAGATTAACTCCGGCTTTTTCGCAGGCATGGATACGTTCTTTCAGACCTTGGCAAACCCCGCCGGTCACGTCCCCGCCATAGTCGCACAGACTATCCATAGTCTTCGGGTTGCCGCGCATATGTTGGCAAATATAGTAAGCATCATTTTCTGCCATCACTTTCAGCATCCCAGCATCTAGGGTTCCCCCAGAAATATCGTTAATGATCTGCACTCCGGCAGCTAGACCAGCGGCAGCAGTTTCCGCGTTGACCGTATCTAAAGAAATAGGGACCGGACTGCGGGATGCCTTCAGGTACCCGCTAATCACCGGCAGCACTCGACGTTGTTCTTGCGCGGGACTTAAGGACTCGGCTCCTGGCCGGGTGGACTCGCCCCCAATATCGAGGATATCGGCACCTGCGGCTTCCAGCTCGAGGGCGTGAGCAATCGCTTTTTCGGGATTAAACCAGGCGCCGCCGTCAGAAAACGAATCTGGAGTGACGTTAATGATCCCCATGACTTTGGTGCGTCCGGGCGTTAAAAAGTCGGGAATCTGGCAGATTGTCATGATTCTAGCCTACCCGGCATTAATCGTCCTTTTGGTCTGAAGGTAGGTAAAAGTAGCATTTCTCCATTCTTCAACCCGATAAAACACTGAAGCTAACTAGTTTTCACGGATTAGGGAAAGCACTTCCGCCCGGGATCGCGGGTCCGAACGCATGACTCCGCGCAGCGCCGAGGTGGTGGTACGAGCACCTGGTTTCTTAATTCCGCGCATAGACATACAAAGATGCTCACCCTCGATAACTACCGCTGCGCCCCACGGATCCAGTTTCTCCATTATAGCATCAGCTACCTGCGCAGTCAGCCTTTCTTGCACCTGCAAGCGATGAGAGAAACCCTCTACGACCCGCGCCAGTTTCGATAGCCCAGTAATCCGGCCATCACGAGGAATATAGGCCACATGGGCCACCCCGAAGAAAGGCAACAGGTGATGTTCGCACAGGGAGTAGAAAGGAATGCCCCGCACCATCACCATTTCCTCATCGTCCACATGAAACTGCTTTTCGAGAGGCGCTGCCGGATCGGCGTGCATCCCCGAGATTACTTCTTTCCAGGCTCTACCCATCCGTGCCGGGGTTTCCTGCAGTCCTTCCCGATCGGGATCCTCACCGATAGCGATCAGTAAATCCCGAATCGCTTTTTCCACTCCGGCCTGGTTATACGCCACTAGCTACTCGCCTTCTGTTACTAGATTTTCCGGAATCGGAGCCGTCGCCGGAGTTTGGGAACCAGCGATCGGTTTGCCGAAAACCGCCTCCGGTACTGCCCCTTCTTTGCCATAGGACCAGATAGCGCGTTCAGCCTGTTTTTGTACCGGCGCGAAGATTTCGTCTAGTTCCTCTTCTAGTAAGGTTTCCTTTTCAATTAGCCGGGCAGCCAGATCGTCAAGAATCCCCCGGTTACGGGTAAGGATTTCCCAGGCTTCGCGGTTAGCGCTATCTAGGAAGTTACGAACTTCTTCGTCGATGGTGCTGGCTACTGCCTCGGAATAGTTTCTACTGGAGATACCATCGCGTCCCAAGAAAGGCTCGCTATCATCCTTACCCAGCTTTACTGGCCCTACCTTGTCGGACATCCCAAAATCGGTTACCAGGCGGCGGGCGGTTGCGGTCGCTTTTTCAATATCATTGGAAGCACCGGTGGAAGGATCTAGGAACACTAGCTCCTCAGCTACCCGTCCACCCATGGAGTACACCAATTCATCTAAGAGCTGGTTGCGGGTGCGCGAATAGCGATCCTCAACGGGCATCACCATGGTGTACCCCAGGGCGCGCCCGCGCGGCAAAATCGTCACCTTGGTGACCGGATCGGTATAGCGCAAAGCGGCGGCACAAAGCGCGTGTCCGCCCTCATGATAGGCAGTGACCAACTTGTCGTGATCATTCATCACCCGAGTACGTCTTTGCGGCCCGGCAATTACCCGGTCGATGGCTTCATCAACTGCGCGCATATCGATCAAATCCGCATTGGAGCGGGCGGTAAGCAGCGCTGCCTCGTTAAGTACATTTTCTAGGTCGGCACCGGTAAAGCCGGGCGTACGTTTCGCAATCTGTTCTAGATCCACATCGGTGGTCATCGGCTTGCCCTTGGCGTGCACCTGCAAAATCGCTTTCCGTCCCTTAATGTCGGGGGCATCCACGTTTATCTGCCGGTCAAAACGTCCCGGACGCAGCAGAGCGGGATCAAGCACATCGGGACGGTTGGTGGCGGCAATCAAGATCACGTTGGTGTTTTCGTCAAACCCGTCCATCTCTACCAGCAGCTGGTTTAGGGTTTGTTCGCGTTCATCATTACCCCCGCCCATGCCGGTGCCACGGTGACGCCCCACCGCATCGATTTCGTCCACAAACACAATCGCCGGGGCGGACTCTTTAGCCTGACTAAACAGGTCACGCACTCGCGAAGCTCCCACTCCTACGAACATCTCTACGAATTCCGAGCCGGAAAGGGTGAAGAAAGGCACTTTCGCTTCCCCGGCTACTGCCTTGGCCAGCAAAGTTTTACCGGTTCCGGGCGGACCACACAGCAGCACGCCCTTCGGGATCCGAGCTCCCAGGTTATGGAATTTGGCCGGGTTAGCCAAGAACTCTTGAATTTCGCGGAGTTCTTCTACCGCTTCATCGGCTCCCGCTACATCGGCGAAAGTAATCTTGGGAGCGGAGGCGTCAAACTTCTTGAACTTGGATTTTCCAAATCCCATCATTCCGCCGCCCTGCATCCGCGACATCGCCCACCAGATCAGCGCGAAGAACAGCAGCAGCGGAATCATCATCTGTAAAAGCGCTGACCACCAAGAACCGGTCGGGAAAATCGAGTTATACCCCTTTTTGAGGTCCCCGTCCTGGATTAGTTCGTTTACCTGCTCCGCCTGGGATTGCACAAAGGTAAAAGTGACCTCTTTGGTGGCGCTTTGCGGTATCACCTGGGCATCTTTCCCCAAGTTCTTGGGAGTGTATTTCTTCGATAGCTCTAGCTTTACCTGCTGGGTACCATCATTGACTATCGCCCGCTCAACGGTTTTCCCTTTAAGCAGCGCGATACCCTCGGAAGTATCAACGACCGTGGGCGCCATTACTAGGGAAATCACCCAAAATGCGGCGATTACCACCATCGCCGGGACGCCCCATTTAAGCCATAACTTCTTATTCTCTTTTTTCTTTTTCGCCATTTATCGGTTTCATACCCTATTAGCCGGTGCCGCGTGGCGGCATTATTTCTAGAGACAAGCCTAAACGCTTTGCCCCGCAATTGCTTATTTTGGTCACCCTCAGCCGAATTTTATACTCGCGAGGTATCGCTTTCCTTCGATGTAGCGCTGGCTTTTAACCTCAATAACCCGCTATTGGTAAACATGGGGGGCCAGGGTACCCACAAACGGGAGATTGCGATACTTTTCCGCATAGTCCAGGCCGTATCCCACTACAAAATCATTGGGAATATCGAATCCCACGTATTTCACGTCAACCGCAACTTTTGCCGCCTCGGGTTTGCGCAGCAGCGCTGCAATTTCTACCGAGGACGCGCCGCGGGAACTCAGGTTACGGGTGAGCCAATCTAAAGTCAGGCCGGAATCAATCACGTCCTCGACAATTAGCACGTCCCTTCCCCCGAGATCAGAGTCCAGGTCTTTAAGAATCCGGACCACCCCGGAGGATTTGGTGGAAGCTCCATAGGAGGAGACCGCCATCCAATCGATTTCTAAGGGGGTGTGAATTAGGCGAGATAGATCCGCCATTACCATCGTGGCTCCCTTGAGCACCCCTACCAGTAAGATTTCACGTCCGCGATAGTCACGATCAATTTGGGTGGCCATTTCTTGCAGCTTGTCCGCGATTTGCTGCTCGCTGATTAATATCCGCTCCAGCGCATCGCCCATATCATTTGCGTCCATTTTCCCAGTCTATCCTTTCAATTGCGCCCGAAATTTAAGTTGGTAGCTTCCTGCCTCCCGGGTGCAGTTGACTTTCCCGGGCAGCTGGATCGGGCCGGTACCGCGACGCTGGGTAGCCAAAAAATCCACGGCATCGAGTTGAACTTTTCTTAGGTCTGAGGCTCTTACCCCGGCCGCCAGCGCCGCCAGACGCCAAACCCGTTTGCGAATCGCTGGAGGTTGAGAAAGCAGCTGCTTAGTTTCCAAGGTTACTGCTTCCCCCTCCTTGTGTAGAGTCTGCGCATACCAATCGGCAGCTACAGCATCGAGGGCATCCAAGTCTGCTTGCAACAAGGCGGCAGTGCGGGCGAGGGCGGGGCGCGGATCTACCCCCAGAGCTTTTTCGAGGGCGGGTAAGGCCTGGTAACGCAGGGCTGACCGCCGCAAAGCCGTACCATCTGCGGCTCGAACTGGACCGTCGGGATAGTTGGAGGGGTCGTCGATATAAGGAAGTCCCTCTTCACGGCAGGCAGCTACGGTGTCACGACGAGGTAGCTTCAGAAGTGGTCGTAGATAGCCGGCGCGTCTACTACTTTGCTCTCCGGCGCCTTCATCCCAGTTACGCATCCCCGCAATCGAGCGCGCCCCACTTCCGCGAATTAACCCCAATAGCACGGTTTCTGCCTGGTCATCGCGGGTATGTCCCAAGAGGATAAAAACATTTTTCCCCAAGGAACCATACCGGCTAGCTGCTGCTTCTAGGGCCAGATAGCGTCCTTTGCGAGCATCGCCTTCTTTGCCCTTACCGGCTGTTTGGGCTGGAGAAAGGGTTAATAGCTCGACTTGGCTATAGCCTAAACCGGTAAGTAATTCTTGCACCTTTTGCGCCTGCGCCCTCGATTCTGTGCGCCAACCATGATCAACGGTGGCAGCCACTAGTTTAAAATCACGGGCTGGCGCCAGACGGACCAGGGCGGCAGCTAGCGCTAGGGAGTCGGCACCGCCCGAACACGCCACCAACAAGGTCGCCTGCGGATGGGTTTTTTCTAAACGTTTTAGTTGCTCCAGAACGGCTCTTTCTATCCGCCCTCTCGCTCCTCGCGGTTTCCGAGTCACAGACCTGCTAGTCCGTTTACGAAGTTATCGATGGCACCGCGCGCAATTCCGCCGGTTCCGTCCTTAAAGGAATCAATGATCACGCAAAAAGTGAGGGTACGACCGGATTTGGTAGTCACCAAGCCGGTGAGCGCCCGCGAGTGCTGCAAAGAACCGGTTTTTGCCCGCACATTGCCGGCTCCGTTTTGTTGCAAATACCGATCATGCAAGGTGCCATCTAGGGCACCAATAGGAAGGGAAGAAACTAGCGGACGCAGCTGTGGATCATCGCCGCGAGCTGCGGATTGCATTAACGCAGCTAGTAGTTGCGGCTTGATCTTGTTCTCAGTTGACAGCCCGGAGCAATCATGATTGGCAAAGGCGGCACCCTCAAGTTTTAAGTCCCCTAAAACTTTTTGAGCAACTTTTATTTCCCCCGGGAAGTTGGCACCGGTTCCGGCTTTTGCTGCTGAGGCCCGACAAAGCACTTCTGCCAGCATATTGTTCGATTCTTTCAGCGTTTCATGCATAACTTCATGCAAGGCAGCGCTCTTTACCTCCCCGATTTTCCTAGCTTCCTTGGGGGTGGTACCGCGCTGGATCTGCCCCGCATTAATACCCTGTTCTTGCAGCCGCGCCGCAAACTGCTCCGCTGCCGATAGCGCCGGATCGGGCAGGTATCCGTAGGAAAGCTCGGGGTTAGCTAATCCGTTGTTAATCGCAATAGGAGTAGGTTTGGTTTCGTAACTGGCATTACCTTGGGCTTGCCAGTTTGGAAGCGGGCTTTGATCTCCGAAGACACTCTCATCCAAAAACAGCTGCACCGAAGTAGTTTTCTTTTCTTTTAGCTGTTGCGCAGTTTGGGCTGCTAGATCTGCTAGCCCGGCATGTCCGGAAGTGGCAGCGGGATTGCCGGAACCTGCCGATAACAGCTGGTCTCCATTTCCTCGCAAAAATAGTTTATTGCCTGCCAAGTGAGTCGAAGTAGTGAAACGGTAGTCAGGCCCCAAGGTTTTCAAGGCGGTGGCCGCGGCCACGACTTTACTAGAAGAGGCAGGGGTCATTAATTGGTCTGCGTTAACCTGACCAAGAGTTTTTCCACTAGCGGTATCGATTACTACGGCTCCGACTCTGCCTCCCGTGGCTACCGGCGTTTTTTCCGCCGCGGCATTAATAGCGGGATCCGGTTGCGAGCCATGCTGAGCTTGGGTTACTAGCTGTTGCATCAGGGGCTGAACTTGCGCCGCCGTAATTTCAGCAGCTTGTTCATTACCTCCTGGCACTTCCTTACTTTTAGCGTCCGTAAGGTTGATTTCCACCGTTTCTGGTAACTCTAAAGATTCATTTTCTAAGGTAAGAATCCCTGGCGCTAGGTTGTAGGCGTCCAAAACGCCATAGCCGACGCCACTTGCTACCATTGCTACCAGGAGAATTAGCGGTAAAAGTACAGATTTTCGCATTCTTCCCCTCGTTTATGAATTTTCCACGTATTCTTAAATATAAAGCAGATGCTACGACTTCGGCGGTAACACTTTTGCCCCGATTGTCGCACACTTAGCCTATTGGGGCGGAAAGGGGAAAAGACATGGAATTTGACGTGACCATCGAGATTCCGAAAGGTAACCGTAACAAATACGAGGTTGATCACGGTACTGGCCGCATCCGTCTAGATCGTATGCTTTTTACTTCCACTCGCTACCCCGATGACTATGGCTTCATTGATGGCACCCTGGGAGAGGACGGAGACCCCTTAGATGCCCTGGTGGTCTTGGAAGAGTCCACTTTCCCCGGCTGCGTTATCCGCTGCCGTCCGCTGGGAATGTTCCGCATGCGCGATGAGAACGGCGGTGACGATAAGGTTCTATGTGTTCCTGCCGCTGATCAGCGCGCTTCTTGGCGTACTGAGATTGAAGATATTTCTGAGTTTCACCGCCTGGAAATTCAGCACTTCTTCGAGGTCTACAAAGATTTGGAGCCAGGCAAATCAGTGGAGGGCGCCCATTGGGTTGGGCGCAAAGAAGCTGAGGAAGAAATCCGTCGTTCGCGGGAACGGATGAAGCAATGGGAAGCAGAAAATGGCAGGAAATATTTTGGGCTAGTCGCTGACTTCTTCGACGGACAGATTACCGAGTAATTTCCTGCCCCCAAAACACGCGGAAAACGCCAACAACCCCAACTAGTGATATATCTCACTTTACGGCATTTTCCGCGTGTTTCTTTTTGTAAATTCCGTATATCCCCTTGAAAAGTAGCAATTTCAACCAGGAAACCCTCGCAAACGCGCCCCTGTGACACATGTGGTTAATGTGAATTTTGTTGTTAGAGGTGCCAAAGAGCGGTATCGTGGCACTTAGTCCGACTTATAACTCCCAAAGTCGCTCTAGGAGGAAAGCTATGAAGCCCCACAATTTTGCGGGACAAAAAGCTGGAAGACGCGCGTTGGTCATCTCGGCCAGCTTCGCGCTAGCGGCGTCTGCTTCGATATTTGCACCTGCAGCGTTCGCCTCACCAGCTGACGACAAGGTAGAGGCAGCTAAAGCTGCGGAAACTAATGCAGCTAACTCGGTGGCCGCCATCGAGGCACAACTTGCCCAGGTCAGCACCCAGACTCAGAACGCTCGCGATCTAGCCGAGGAAGCTGAAGCCAGTTATAACGACGCCATCTCTAACCTGGTGGTTGCCAAGCAGGCAGCAGATAAAACTGCCCAGGATTCTCAAGAGGCACAAGAAAAGGTAGAGCAGGCGCGCAAGGCTCTAGCCGGTTTGGCGCGTACTATCTACACCACCCAGGGATCGCTTTCTTCGCTGACCCCCTACCTGAATGCCGATGGTCTGCAGACTGTGGAAATGAGGAAGGTCTCCGTCGAGCTATTCGGTTCGAAGGCGGATTCCCAGATGCGGACCTTTGAATCGATCGCTAAAGTTGCTAGCGTTCTGCAAGAACGCGCTACTCAGGCGCAACAAGAACGAGAACAGGCTGCTAGCGAACTTAAAACTCAGAAGGATGCAGCTGACCAGCTGAAAGCAGCTTCCGAGAAGCAACTCACCGATTTGGGGGCGCAACGCGGAGAGCTAATTAAGCAGTTAGCGGCCGCGCGCGGGGTAACCGAGCAGGCCGAGAAAGAGCGCCAAGAGCAGATCGAAGCGGAGCGGAAGGCTCGCGAAGAGGCTGCTGCCCAGGCTGCCCTGAAAGCTGCGGAAGAAAAAGCCCGCAAAGAGGCAGAGCAGCAAAAAGCTCGGGAAGAAGCAGCTAAGAAGCGAGCTCAGGAGCAAAAGCAGACCAATAATAGTTCTCCGGCTCCGAAACAAACTTCTACCAGCAAATCCACTAATAAGAGCCAGCCAAAAGCTAGCAACAGAGCTGCAAAACAGGAAAATAACCAGAAACAGGCTACTGGCAGCAATGCTTCTCGGTCGCAAATTATTGCTTATGCAAAGCAGTTCATCGGGGTTCCCTATGTATGGGGAGGTTCTTCTCCCAAAGGCTTTGACTGCTCGGGACTGACCTCCTACGTATATCGCAACGCTGCCGGGATTAAGCTGCCGCGGCGGGCAGTACACCAACGCGGAGTCGGAAAGTTTGTTTCCAAGTCTCAGGCACAGCCGGGCGATATGGTTAACTACTCTAGCCACGTCGGGATCTACCTCGGTAATGGCTATATGATTCACGCTCCGAAACCGGGAGATCGGGTCAAGATCGCCCGGGTTTACGGAAATCCCGTATACGTGCGAGTGCTGTAAATAGGCATCTCCCGACAAACAACTAAACATTGCAATGCCAGGCGGCGGCGCGGAAGGAGAATCCCCGCGCCGCCGCCGCTTATTGCTAAACCAGGGTGTTTTACCTGCAAAAGTTAACAAGAAGGTAACAATTCATAACTTGACACTTTCCTTTAGGGTTACTACCTGATAATGTAGAGATGTTCGTCGGAAACGTTTCCGACGGAGGGCGGGAGCCGACCCGCACCTATTGATCGACGGTCCAAAGGGGGACGTTAATGTCAAGGAAAACTCGTATTTTGGCAACCTTTGTTGCCAGTGCTTTTGCATTAACCGGCTTGGCAGCCTGCTCTTCAGGCTCCGATGCCGGCGACGGCAAAGGCAAAGTCTACATGTTGAACTGGAAGCCGGAGCAGGAAAAAGCCTTCAAGAAGATTGCTGAGACCTACACCAAAGACAAGGGCGTAGATGTTAAAGTCCAAACTGTAGGTTCTGGAAACTACGAACAACAGCTAAAGTCCGAAGTCGCTAAATCTGATGCTCCTACCCTGTTCAATGTAAACGGTCCGGTAGGCCTGAAGAGCTGGCAGAAATACACTGCAGATCTTACCGATACTAAGTTTGCCAAAGATCTCAATGATCCCAACTTGGCACTGAAGGGCGAAGACGGCAAAATCTACGGGGTGCCGCTGGCAGTAGAAGGTTACGGCATTGTCTACAACCAAGAAATTATGGACAAGTACTTCGCCATGCCGGGCGCCAAAGCCACCAAGATGGATGAAATCAATAACTTTGCCAAACTGAAAGAAGTTGTTGAGGACATGCAAGCCCACAAGGCCGACCTCGGAATTGAGGGCGTGTTTGCCTCCACTTCTCTGGCTAAAGGTGAAGATTGGCGTTGGCAGACCCACCTGTCTAACATCCCCATGTACTACGAGTACCAGGACGACAAGGTAACCGATAAAGCCAAAGCAGAATTCAAGTACAACAAAGAGTTCAAGAATATTTTCGACCTCTACTTGGATAACTCCACTGTTGACCGCAAGCTAACTCCTAACAAGAACGTAGCCGACTCCATGGCTGAGTTTGCGCAGGGTAAAGCCGCTATGGTGCAAAACGGTAACTGGGCTTGGAGCCAGGTCGCCGAAGAGAAAGGCAACGTAGTTAAGGAAGACAAGATTAAGATGCTGCCTATCTACACCGGTCACAAGGGTGAAGAAAAGCAGGGTCTGGCAGTAGGTACCGAAGCCTTCATGGCGGTTAATGCCAAGGCCTCGGAAGCTGATCAGAAGGCCACCATTGATTTCATCAACTGGCTCTTCTCCGATCCCCAGGGTAAGAAGTTCGTGGTGGAAGACCTGGGCTTTATTGCCCCGTTCAAGGCTTTCTCCGCTGATGAGATTCCGAATGACCCGTTGGCTAAGGAGATCGCGGCTTCGCTAACAAACGACCAGCTCAAGACAGTGCCGTGGGTATTCACCACTTACCCGTCGCAGAAGTTTAAGGACGACTTTGGCCAGGATCTAGGACAGTACGCCATCGGCAACCTGGACTGGAACAAGGTAGTTAAGAACTTCCAAGACGGCTGGGCCGCCGAAAAGAAATAACTGAGAAATAACCTCGGTTAGATAAAAGAGGGCGAATGCCCTACAAGGGACAAGGTGGCAGATGGGAACCGCCCGGTTCTTATCTGCCACCTCCCCTTGCCAGCCATACATTCCCCGTCTTCTAAGACGCACACCAACTTGGTTACAGCTCGATTATCATCAGTAAAACCCAGTTTTTGTTAAATCTTTTATCCACCGGTCAAAGGAAATGGATAGACAATGAAGTCGAATTTAAAATATTATTTTCCACTTTTTGTGCTGCCCACCCTGGCAGCCTTTCTAATCGCCTTTCTGATACCGTTCATCGTTGGTTTTTTCCTATCTTTTTGTGAATTCACCACTATCACCGATGCGACCTTTGTCGGAATTAAGAACTATCTAGAGGTTTTTGATTCTCGAGATACTTTCACCTCTGCGTTCCTGTTTACCGTATTGGTAGTAATAGTCTCGGTCATTACCGTAAATCTCTTTGCGTTCGCGATCGCCTGGGTATTAACCCGCAAACTACGCGGTACTAATTTTTTCCGTACCGTGTTCTTTATGCCTAACCTGATTGGCGGCATCGTCTTGGGTTACACCTGGCAAATTATTATCAACGCCTTTTTACAGAACTATGGCGCGACCCTAGTTACAGACTGGAAATACGGCTACGCAGGATTAATTATTCTGATTAACTGGCAGTTAATCGGCTACATGATGATCATCTATATTGCCGGCCTCCAAAACGTGCCTCCAGAACTTACTGAGGCCGCAGAAATTGATGGGGCAGGTCGCTGGCAGGTGCTACGCAATGTCACCATTCCTATGGTGATGCCCTCTATCACTATCTGCCTCTTCCTAACCTTGTCGAACACTTTCAAAATGTTCGACCAGAACCTGGCGTTAACTGCCGGTGCGCCCTCGGGCAAGACTGAGATGGTCGCCCTCAATATCGTTAACTCCATGTTTAACCAGGTGGGTATGGAAGGCGTTGGACAAGCTAAAGCAGTTATCTTCGTAGTAGTCGTGGTGGCCATCGCCATGTTCCAGCTACGGGCAACTCGTTCAAGGGAGATTGAAGCATGAGCACCACTACCGCCGCTGCCCCAGCGCAGCCTGTTGCTAAGCAGAAGCCCGTTAAAGGCACCAATAATCCCGGGGTTAGCCCGATGGGCAAGGTGTTCCTATATATCATCTTGATTGCCTTAACCTGCATATTCTTAGGGCCAATCCTGTTCGTATTTATGAACTCCTTCAAGTCGAAGTTCGAGCTGTCGAACAATCCCTTCGGCCTACCGATAGGAGATACTTTCGTAGGGCTTGAGAACTACGCGACCGGTCTACAACTGTCGAATTTCTTTAGTTCAATATTGTGGTCATTCGTAATCACTATTGGATCGGTAGCGATTATCGTCATGTTATGTGCGATGACCGCTTACTACATCACTCGAGTAAAGCGTTGGTGGACCAGCGCCCTGTACTACATTTTTGTATTCTCGATGGTGATCCCCTTCCAGATGGTCATGTTCCCCACCGTGCAGGTATCCAGCATCCTGGGCCTAGATAATCCCGTGGGAATGATGGTTCTCTATCTAGGATTTGGTGCCGGTCTCAGCGTCTTCATGTTTGCCGGATTCGTTAAATCGATTCCCATCGACATTGAAGAGGCCGCCACTATCGACGGTTGTAACCCGGTGCAAACCTATTTCCGGGTAGTGCTGCCGATGCTAAAACCCACCGCGATTACTGTGGCCATCCTTAACACCATGTGGGTATGGAACGACTTCCTACTCCCCAACCTGGTCTTGGGGCCAGGCAGCGAATACCGTACCATCCCGATTGTGGTGCAGTTCCTGCTGGGCTCAAACGGTAACCGAGACATGGGTGCCCTCATGGCAATGCTGGTACTGGCGATTATCCCGATTGTTATCTTCTACATTTTCATGCAGAAATACATTATTCAGGGTGTGGCCGCCGGAGCCGTCAAGGGATAAGAATTTCCCCGCAAGGGTTGGAGTGGAAACCTCTAAGGGTTTCCACTCCAA
Organism: Varibaculum cambriense DSM 15806; assembly: GCF_000420065.1. Classification (GTDB taxonomy): domain Bacteria; phylum Actinomycetota; class Actinomycetes; order Actinomycetales; family Actinomycetaceae; genus Varibaculum; species Varibaculum cambriense. Next base: position 632,663 of record NZ_ATUF01000002.1, read on the forward strand.
CCCTTGATACCGTTAATTTCAATGCAAGTTTGGATATAGTAAGGATTTTCTACAATGTCACATCCACCTGCCGTGACCATCCGAGAGGTTGCTGCTGCCGCACAGGTGGGGATTACTACGGTCTCTCGCGCCCTCAACAATCAGAGTGGAATATCTCCCGCTACTCGTGCGCGAATCCTCCAGGTTGCAGAAGAGCTTCACTACCAACCCAATCGGCATGCGCAGAATCTAAGATCCCAAAATATCAACAACATTGCGGTAGTAATGAAAGGTCCCTCCAACCCTTTCTTCCTTTCGCTAATTGACCCCTTAGAACAAGAAATCCGCGCTCACGGCTACCAAATGTCGTTATTGCGAGTTCCCCACGAAGAGGATGAAGTTAATATCGGGCGGGGCGCCTACCAAGATTCCGAAGCCGCGGGAGTGCTTTTCTTAGGCGGGGAAGCCCGTAAATCAACTGCGGTGTTTAATAGCTTTCCCCTCCCTTTCACCCTTTGCACTGTGCCCCCCGCACCTGATTGGGACAATTCCGTGGCTGCAGTTAGCGTTGATGAAGCGCACGGAATCTCCCTGATCGTTTCTCACCTGACTAATCTCGGGCATCGTCGGATTGCCTTTCTCGGCCCGGATCAAGGCGAACGCTCTGTAGGGGCAATCCGCGAGAAGGCTTTTGTTTCTGCATTAAGCGCACAGGGAGTCACGGCTGAGGAAAAGTTGATTGTAAGAGGGGGAGACGGCGATGATCCCTACTCTTTTAGTTACGGATACCAAATGGCCACGCGGCTACTTGCCCGTAAGATTCCTTTTACGGCAGTAGTGGCTATCAGTGACGTGATTGCTCTCGGTGCACAAAAGGCTTTGATCGATGCCGGATTGAAAATACCGGAAGAAGTATCCATTACCGGTTTTGATGGCATCGAATTTGCGCGCTACACCAACCCCGCGCTAACCACCATTGAACAGCCTATTCATCAGCTGGCAGAAACTTCCTGTCGGTTACTATTTGCCCAGATGAATAAGGAACCAATAGCAAGACCGCAAAGACTATTGCAAGGCAGTCTGCTAGTAGGTGACTCTACCGGTCCGGCACCTACGGATTAGCCATCCCGATCTGCTAACGATATGACTGAGGTATTATGAACCGATTTTTTTCTCACTACGGTCCCTTGGCCTCACTGCTCACCCTAATCGCTGATGTCGCGATGATTAGCGTATTCGTCTGCATAGCTTCACTGCCAGTGGTCACCATCGGCCCTGCTCTTAGTGCAGGTTTCTATGTTTTATTACAGATAGTACGAGAAGAGGGCGCGCGACCCGGATTTACTTTTTGGCGTCGTTTTCGCGCTGATTTCCTCTCGGCCTTTGGCGGGGGAATATTGCTGGTTGCCCTGCTATTGGTGGGAGCCTACCAACTACAACTAATTAAATATTTACCGGCCTCCCCTACCTGGCATCTGGTAATGCGCGCCGGGGTATTACTCGGCATGGCGATTATAACTGCCATTGGCATCTGGTTCTTTGCCTATACTTCCCAGTTCTCGGCCTCATTTAAGCAAACTCTGCGCAATGCCGCGCTGCTGGCCATCGGACGCCTGCCGCGCACCCTCAGCGCCCTAGTTTTCGCGATTTTGCCGCTAGCTGCTCTTTACCTACGTCCCAGTCTTTTCTGGAGTGCGCTAATCGTGATGCCGCTTTTCGGCTGCGGTTTTCTTCTCTACCTGCAAGCACTAATTTTAGACTCACCCCTAAGCGCCCTCAGAAATCCCGACCCCACCGACTGACTGCACCTAAGCGAGGATCTCCGAGGCTCTAATCGCTACCGCTATGCACGAGGGGAATTGCTTGGGGGCTCAGGCTTCCTGCCTGAGCCCCCAAGTCCCTAGAACAGCTCGCTAGGGACTCGAGTAAGGGGAAAATACCTGGCATCCTCCCCTAGGCGCAGGACACCTCCCATAACGTCCTTCGCCAGAGCGTCAACTTGCAAACGCTCGCCATAATTTTAGCATTTTCCTGCGTAAACAACGAAGATTTATTTGCAATCGGGATTTCTTTAATTCCCGGTTTTTTGCTGCGCCTGTCGCTGTGCCAGAGCTTTACGAGTCAAGACTTCTCCCCCGCCCTGGCGAGGATCCCCAAACCAGGCTTTATAGAACTGATAGAAATTCAGGTTCCCCGGTTGCGCGCACTCATCGCTCAGTCCAGCCAGCGCATCGGCAGAAGCCAAATAGGGGGTGTAGTTATAAAGGGCGGCGGTGGGCCAGTTTTGGGGAATTATTTCCTTACTGCCGCAACGCGCGTTCGGGCCAAAGCCTAAAGTGACCGGTTTGCCAGCTTGCACATCATATAGAGCCGGATCAGCCTGGTAGCGTCGCCACTGACGCGCCGCATAGTACACCTGGGTGCCAAGCCCGAAGAACTGGGGATCACAATTGGTGTGATCGGGACATCCATACCCCATCGCTATTTCGTAACGACGCGGAGTGAGGCGGGAAGAAGACACCGTGATCAAGCCCTGCTCTTTTTGCAGGGTCGTCAGAATCGCTTTCGGGTTAATTCGACATGCCTGAGAAACCTGGGCAATAACTTCACCGGCAGTAAGATCCTCTCCCCCCGCTACCGGCTGTGGGCAAAAACGGTCTGGGTCATGAGGACGCAAGCTAGCGCGAAAATCTTTCAAACAGGGAACTTCCACCTTTTGGCTATTACTGCCAGCAACCGCCCTCGAAACTCCGGTACTTTCGGGCATTGCCTTAGCTTTTCCGTTCCGACATCCGTACCCCCAATCGGCAATAAATGCTTGAATTTGGGAAGCAGACAGAGAATCCCAGTGAGTAAACTCGTCCTCACTGATTAAGTTAGCTTCCTGGTAGCCCTCGGAATTGACTGGAGGCATCGACGGCTCCGGAATTTCCTTAGCGACGGGGTCTTCGCGTACCAACACGTAAATAACGCTTACTACCAGGGCAATCACTGTCAACAGTATCGCTAGCGCAACCAGACGACGACGGCGATATTTACGGGCAGTTCTAATCACTCCCCTATTATCGTTGGATCTGAACGCTCAGAGCAAAGATATCCCCACTATTATGGCGACAACTTGCACAGATGCGACTAGAAGAGGCTTTCGATAGGATGAAGACGCGTCGGATCGTTTAGCCCCGGGCTCCAAAAATTGCCGCTACGAGCGGCCTCAGCGCCGACTGGCGCTTCTCGATCCGGCGTTTTTACTTTCTCACATGTTCTTCCCCAGTGTCTTCACTACTTTGGCTACCCACCGCTAGTCACCTCCAAGACAGTGGGAGGTACGCTAAAGCTTATTGTCCGATTTCCCCGGTAAATATTTTCCCCGTTCCCCTTAGCAAGCAAATTTCGGGCAGTTAGCACCTTTTTAGGCCGTTAGTCCGCCCTCGCATCTCTAGCGACAGCCTCCACGCCAACAGTGTCGGTTACCCAGCCTAAAAAGCCCCAAATTATCTCTGTAACCTCAGTACCAAAGTCCCACGTACCCTGCTAACTCTTCCTAATGATTTTGCAGATAGAGACAGACACCTTTCCCTAAAAAGTTAACAGAAAAAGAATTTTAGATTACGAACAAAAGTTGGATACTCTAAAGATGGATGGTTCTTCGTCAAGGAGGCACGGATGCTGTTCAAGAAGAAGCGGAAAGAAGAAGATTTCTTCGACTTATTCACCAAAGCGGCACAAAACTTAGATGCCGCATCCGAACTATTACTAAAAATAACGCAGGCAGACTCGGTTGAAGAGCGCAAAGAAATGCGCTCCCAACTCCATGAGTTAGAGCACGACTCGGACGTGATTACTCACCGTACGATGAGCATGCTCAATGCCACTTTCGTGACCCCCATGGATCGAGAGGATATCTCCCTGCTGACTGGCGCCTTAGATGATTGCATGGATGGGATTGACGAGGCCGGGGACTTAATTGTTCTCTACGAGATCGATGACATTCCGCGACGGCTGGAAAAACAGGCAACCATCTTGCGAGAGTGCGCTAAGGAAACTGCGCTCGCTATCCCTAAGCTGCGGGGAGGGCGTGACCTTAAAGATTTCACGGTGCATATTAATAGCCTGGAAAACAAGGGAGATAAACAGTACCGGAAGATGCTGGCAGAAATATTTGCCTCCGAAACTGACCCTATCTACGTAATCAAGATAAAGGACGTAATCGAGTCGCTAGAAACCGCGTGTGATTCCTTTGAAACCTTAGCCAACGCGGTTGAGGCTATCTATATCAAGGAGTCATAACTCGTGGATACCACCTTGGCCTTGGTGATAGCAGTCGTTGCCATTGCTTTGATTTTCGATTTCACCAATGGCTTTCATGATGCCGCCAATGCCATAGCTACCTGTGTTTCTACCCGCTCTATGCGCCCGAAATCCGCTCTGTTAATGGCAGCGATAATGAACATTATCGGAGCGATGCTGGGAACCGGCGTAGCCCAAACCATCGGTAACGGAATCATTGATATTTCTCATTTCACTGATTCGACCTTAGAGGCGGATCGTCAACACGGGCTGGTAATCATTTTAGCTGCCCTGGTGGGGGCGATTATCTGGAACATTATTACCTGGTATTTTGGCTTGCCGTCTTCTTCCTCTCACGCCTTGATTGGCGGTATGGCGGGTGTAGGGTTGGCAGCTGCCATAACGGTGCAATGGATGGGAATTGTTAGTCACGTGCTCATCCCCATGGTGATTTCTCCGTTGCTGGGATTCTTTACCGCTTACTTCGTGATGCGTTTCCTGCTTTCTGCTTTGCAAAACGCGTCCTATCACCGCACTATGAACAACTTCCGCTTTATGCAGCGCTTTTCGGCAGCGGCGATGGCGCTGGGTCACGGTCTGCAAGACGCCCAAAAAACCATGGGGATTATTACCATGGCGCTACTGGCAGCCGGCTATCATGCTACTGACGCTGACGGTTCCATGCAGATTCCTTTGTGGGTGAAACTAGCTGCCGCCGGGGCGATTTCCCTGGGTACCTATTTTGGTGGCGGACGCATCATGCACACCCTGGGGTCGAAGGTTATTGACGTTACTCCCGCCCACGGCTTCGTGGCGGAAACTACTTCCGCTACTATTCTCTATTTGACTGCATTTGTTTGGCAGGCTCCGATTTCCACCACCCAGTCGGTATCCTCCGCAATTATGGGGGTGGGTGCCACCAAGCGGCTTTCTGCGGTTCGCTGGGGAGTAGCCGGAAACATCGCCATTGCCTGGGTGTTAACTTTGCCGGGTGCGGGTCTAATTGGGGCGCTCAGTTATTTCCTAGTTCACGCGATTTTCCCCTATTAGGGGCTAATCTGTAAGTGATGAATGCTTTTTCGTTTCCGCATTTCAAGCCGCGTCTTACCGTTTTGTGTGTCCTCACCATGGCATGCTGCGGCTTCTTGAGCGGCTGCACCTCGCAACCCGTTGCGACCTCTGATCTTAAAATAGGCGATTGTTTCAATATGTCCGAGGAAGTACTCACCGGTACCCAACCTGCTGGGCAAGTGGAACGAGTAGATTGCGAACACTCCCATAACTCCCAAGTGGTGGGTATAAAGAAACTCTCTGGGAATAACTACCCGGGAGAAAAACAGCTTTATGACCTGGCGCTTAAAGAATGTGCCCAAGAGTTCGAAAGTTTTGTGGGAACCAGCTATCGCGATTCCAAGTGGGATTTGTATCCGCTGTCCCCTACCGAAACCACTTGGCAGGATGAGGGCGAACGCAAACTTACCTGCGTGGCTTTGAGCTTGCCCGGGCAAAAAAGTTCTTTAAAGGATTCAGGAAAGTAGTTTCTTAATATTATCCCCTACCACCAACTCGGTTTGTCACTTCAGGTCGCCACCCAGGCTTTACGTCCTAATAAGGTTTACCTTACAATGGTTATGGTCGTATTTAGTTAGGTGAACTTAAGTTCCCGAATTAGTATTACGAACTCACGAGAGGACTGGGCAATAAGAATCGCCTTCGCCGGTAATCCTAATAGCGGCAAAACCACTATGTTTAACGCTTTAACCGGAAAAAAGGCCAAGGTGGGCAACTGGGGCGGGGTTACCGTCGGACAAGCTGAGGCTAAACTAAGAAATGAGCTCAGCGGTAATCGTGAGGCCACGGCCGTGGATTTGCCCGGTGCTTACTCTATGTCCCCTTTTACCCCAGAAGAAACCATCACCAGTAAATACGTTCATGATGCCAATCCGGACGCTATTGTCAATATTGTTGATGCCACCAACCTGCGACGCTCTTTATTCTTTACCACCCAGCTGCTGGAGTTAGGGGTACCGGTGGTAGTCGCCCTCAATAAAAGCGATATTAACGAGAAGGAAAACACCCAGATCGATGCCCAAAAGCTGCAACGCGAACTGGGATGCCCAGTGGTACCTACGGTTTCTACCGCAAAAGAGAACAACGGCTTGGATCAGGTCCTGCACGCAGTATTTAGTCAGGAGGGTAAGGGACAAAAAGCCCCTTACCTACAAGAAGATATTGATCTCACCAACAAGCAAGCAGTTGATGAAGAAGACCGGCGCCGCTACCAGTTCGTAGACTCCGTAGTGGATGCGGTAGAAACCCGGAAAGTTAAAGTTGCCGCTCACACTCGTCAAGACACCCTGGACGCGGTACTAACCAACAAATTTGCGGGGATAGCGATCTTCGCGGCGATTATGTGGGCGGTATTCGTGATTTCTCAAACTTATGTCGGCCCGCTCATCGCTGATTGGTTAGTTGGCTGGATCGAAGCCTTCCAAGACTGGACCAGTGAACAAATGGCAGATTCTCCTGCCTTGTTACGCACCGTCATCGCCGATGGGCTCATTGGAGGCGTAGGTGCGGTAATTGGATTCCTCCCGCTAGTGATGGTGATGTACTTCCTGCTGGCACTATTAGAGGAGTCTGGTTATATGGCGCGGGTAAGCGCCGTGCTCGATCCCATCTTCAAGCGGGTGGGTCTGTCCGGTAAATCTGTCATCCCCATCGTAATCAGCACCGGTTGCGCCATCCCCGGGATTATGAGTTGCCGGACTATCCGCGATGAACGCGAACGGCGGGCCACCGCGATGCTGGCTTCTTTCATTCCCTGTGGAGCAAAAATCCCGGTCATCGCACTATTTTGTGGAGCCTTCTTTGCCGGGTCTGCTTGGGTGAGTTGGGTCAGCTATTTCGTAGGCCTGTGTCTGATTTTCCTGGGAGCTCTGCTGGTGAAAATGGTAACCGGACACAAATTCCGGAAAACTTTCTTCATCATGGAACTGCCCCGCTACCGGGTTCCTTCCCTGTGGAACGCCACCTTGTCGATGCTAGAGCGCGCCAAAGCCTACATCATTAAGGCTGCCACCATTATTTTGGTTTGCAACCTGGTAGTGCAGCTCATGCAAACTTTCAATTGGAGTTTCCAAGTAGTCGAAGAGGGCGCAGAAAACACTTCGATCCTGGCTTCGGTTGCTACCCCCTTCTCCTTCTTGCTGATCCCGTTAGGCTTTGGGACCTGGCAACTGGCAGCGGCGGCGGTCACCGGGTTTATCGCCAAAGAAAACGTAGTTGGCACCCTGGCGGTGGTATACGGCCTGACCCGCTTTATTGATACCGATGAGCTCGCGATGACCAGTGGAGCTAACACTGTTGCCGCCACTATGGGACTGACTTCGGTAAGCGCCCTCGCCTACCTGTTCTTTAACCTGTACACCCCGCCCTGCTTCGCCGCTATTGGCGCGATGAACTCCGAGATGCGTGATCGTCGCTGGCTGTGGAGCGCCATCGGATTGCAATTCTGCACCGGTTACACCATTGCCTTCCTAGTCAATCAAGTGGGCACACTGGTGATGTACGGGCACCTGGCAGCCGGATTCTTCCCCGGCTTAATTGCCGTCGGGCTGATGGCGCTAACGATTGCGGTGATTTCTCACCGCATTCACGCCAATTTCGCTGCCCAGTACAACCTGCACCAACAGGTTGAAAAGGCTGCTTAAGAAAGAGGACTAGATTTGAGTACTGTTATTGCCAGCCTGGCGCTGGTGGCGATTGTAAGTGGCGCCATCACCTATATCGTCAAAGAGAAGCGCAAAGGTACCAAATGTATCGGTTGCCCCGTTTCCTCCTCCTGCAGTATTAATCCCGAGGTTGCGACCAACCGTGAAAACCGTCATAATCTGCAAATAGTAGGTATTACTAACCAGACAGGTGAGCCGAAGTGTCACTGTCACTAGTTTGCGAGACAAAGGAGAAAATGAGTCTTCTGGAAGCCACCGAGGGGCAAACCTATATCGTAAAAGATATAGCTACTGATGACCCCGAGATGGACAGTTTCCTGTTTCGTTTAGGGTGCTATAGCGGTCAGGAAATCACGGTTATTTCTCGTAAACGTAAAATGTGCATCGTAGTGATCAAAGACAGCCGGTACAGTATCGATAATCAAATTGCCGAAGCCATTATGATCTAGGGCCCCGGCGGAGCCCATTTGATAGCTGTTACTTCGGCTGATTTTCCCACCTGGGGGCGCGGCCGGTAAAAGATACGACAGGGGCTTGACCTGCGAAGCAGGTCATGGGGTCCCCGGAGTGCTTTTACCGAGCCAGCCCCCATTTCTGGTGCCAATCCGCAGAAAGTAAAAAGGGGATCCCGCCGGTGGATTTTTTCCACCGGCGGGATCCCCTTGATTTTCAGCTATTGTGCCTTTGCCCTAAGGTGGGCACGGCAATCCTTAGCGAGGATCGTCAGTCGCTAGATCTTTCGTTAGGGAGCTGTCCAAGGGGATGGACGGCCCCATAGAGGTAGAGATCGCGACCTTCTTGATGTACAGACCCTTTAGAGCTACCGGACGCAGACGCAGGATTTCATCCAGAACTGCCTGGTAATTCTCTGCCAGCTTCTCCGCATCGAAAGAGCTCTTACCCAGCACTACGTGCAGGTTGGCGTGCTTATCAACCCGGAAGTCAATCCGTCCGCCCTTAATCTCTTTAACCGCTTTTTCTACGTCCATGGTGACGGTGCCGGTACGCGGGTTAGGCATGAGGCCACGCGGCCCCAGGACGCGACCCAGGCGCCCTACTTTGCCCATCATGTCCGGGGTGGCTACCGCTACATCAAAGTCCAGGTATCCACCCTGAACTTTCTCGATCAGCTCGTCGCCGCCGGCCTCGTCAGCTCCAGCATCTAGCGCTTCCTTGTCCTTGGGGCTATTGGCAAAAACCAGGACCCTAACGGTCTTACCAGTGCCATTAGGCAAAGAAACGGTGCCACGAATCATCTGATCCGATTTCCGCGGATCTACCGTGAGACGGAAAACCGCATCCACGGTGGCATCAAACTTGGTGGAAGAAATTTCCTTGGCCAAACGGAAAGCCTCTAACGGTTGGTAGAGACGATCCTTATGAACTTTTTCAGCAGCCTGGTTAAAGGCTTTCGAGTGCTTTTTCATCTGCTTTTCTCCTTGCAGGTTGTGGTGAGGGCGCACATTCCCCTCCACGGTTTATAGTCTTATTTTGGCTGTTCGCCGGGTTAACCCTCGACGACAACACCCATTGAACGAGCCGTTCCCGCGATAATCTTTGCGGCCGCATCGATATCGTTCGCGTTCAGGTCATTCTTCTTTTGCTCGGCAATCTCCTTAACCTGATCCATGGTCAACTTCGCCACCTTATTGGTGTTCGGAGTACCAGATCCCTTGGCAATCCCAGCAGCTTTCTTAATCAACTGGGCAGCCGGCGGGGACTTGAGCACAAAGTCAAAGGAGTGATCCTCGTAGACACTGATTTCTACCGGAATCACGTTCCCGCGTTGATCCTGCGTAGCCGCATTGTAGGCCTTGCAGAACTCCATGATATTTACCTGGTGCTGCGAAAGCGCGGGCCCCACCGGGGGCGCCGGGTTAGCAGCACCGGCCTCGATCTGTAACTTGATCAGGCCGATTACCTTTTTATTCTTGGCAGGCATATAGGGTCCTTCTCAATATAATTTCTTGATTTTACTTTCCCGACGGTTGCCGGAAACTCTTTGCGGTCTGGCAATTTTTCGCTGAAAAACTACCAGCACAGTCGTCCATTGTACGGGCGCACCCGCCCTTACAACCAATTAGGACTGCTCACTGTGAGCAATTAAATCTTTGCTACCTGGTTAAATCCAAGCTCTACCGGAGTTTCTCGATCGAAGATAACCACCAGCACTTTAAGTTTCTGCTGGTCAGGCATGATCTCCGAGATGGTAGCCGGCATAGTTGCGAACGGACCATCGGTAACGGTGACGTTCTCGCCTACCTCGAAATCAACCTCAATAACCGGCTGTTCCGGCTGTTTCGCCTGGCTGGCACGCTCATCCTGCAGTTCCGCAGCCTTAATGGAGGCAGGGGTGGGTGCCAACATGGATACCACTTCGTCCTCGGTCAGCGGCATCGGGTGTTGCGAATCCCCCACGAATCCGGTGACCGCAGGCGTGTCCTTAACTACCCGCCACGCGTCGGGGGCGTCCTCGACCGCTTCCATCCGTACCAGGGCGTAACCGGGAATTCGTACCCGATCCACCACTTTGCGTTCAGTGGATTTTACCTGGACGACTTTTTCCATCGGCACTTCGATCTGGTAGATCTGATCCTCCATGTTGAAGGTAACGATCCGCTGTTCCAGATTGGCCTTTACTCGCCGCTCATACCCGGAATAGGTATGGAGGACGTACCAGTAGCCAGGCAAAAACTCTAGTTCTTCGCGCAACTTGTCCTGTTCGGCCTTAGAAAGTTCTTCCGCGGTAGCTGAGGGCGCAAGTTCTTGGTCTTGAGCAGTGTCAGTTAGCTCCAGCTCTGCCGGGGCAGCTGCTGGTTCGGGAGAAGTTTCCTCAGTAGGCACTGCCGGCTCTTCCGGGGTGTTTTCTACCCTGTTTTCTGTTGCTTCCGCTGCCAGCTGCTGGTCGCTGCCTTCAGTCTGCGCACTCGGGTCAGCGGAGGTACCTGCCTCTGAGGAGAATACGGGATCGTTGCTCACAGTAGTTTCTTCCTGCTCCTTATTGCCTGTTTGCAATTCTTGCTCCTTATTTAACCGCCAAATACCTTGGTTACTAACCAGGCGGTGATGACGTCGACAACTCCAGAAAAGACCATCATTGCCAGCACAAACACAATCACAACCACAAAAAAGGTAGTGAGTTCATCGCGGGTGGGCCAAACAACCTTTTTTAACTCGGCAATGACCTGTCGCACGAACTGCACGATGCGACTCCAAAAACCATTTTTCGTCGTTTTGGCGTCTGCCTCTACGGAGGCTGCGCCCTCGTTAGGTGCCAAGATCGTTTCCTCACTTGCTGTCTTGGAGCTCCCGTCGAAGCCCCTATTTCGTCCTGTACCGGGCCCGGCACAGGTTTCAGATTTGCAGGGCAGGCGGGACTCGAACCCACAACCTACGGTTTTGGAGACCGTTGCGCTACCAATTGCGCCACTGCCCTTCCAGCCAGATGGCTGACCTAATACGGTGCTAGATAAGTTTATGGGGTTTTACTGATCACGTCCAACCTACGGGCACATAGTGGGGAAAAACGCATATTTAGACTCTCTGGGGAAGCTAACGGCACCTACTCGATACCCAAAATGACCACAATTCACCCCAATTTTTGATCACAACCGTTAAACACGAGCTAGGCGTGGCAAAATGAGACTATGCACAAACCGCAAGAACACAGAATTTCGAATCGTCTCGCGCAAATATCCCCCTCCGCAACTTTGGCAGTGGATGCGGCCGCGAAAGAACTCAAAGCTCAAGGACATCCGGTAATCGGATTTGGCGCCGGGGAGCCCAACTTTTCTACCCCTGACTATATTGTGGAAGCGGCGCAGGCTGCCTGCGCGGATCCTGCTATGCACCACTACAGCCCAGGGAAAGGCTTACCCCAGTTGCGGGAAGCGATCGCCCAAAAGACCCTGCGGGATTCTGGCTACGAGGTAGACCCCAATACCGAAATTATTGTTACTAACGGCGGTAAACAGGCAGTTTTCGAGGCTTTCTCGGCAATAGTAGAGGTGGGCGATGAAGTTATTATGCCCACGCCCTATTGGACGACTTACCCGGAAGTTATCAAGATTGCCGGCGGGGTTCCGGTTCCGGTAATGGCGGGTGCAGATCAGCATTATAAAGTCACGGTCGAACAGCTAGACGCCGCGAAAACTGAGAAAACCAAAGCTCTGTTAGTGGTCAGTCCCTCCAACCCTACGGGCGCGGTCTATGACGCGAATGAGTTAAAAGCTATCGGACAGTGGGCACTAGATAACGGGATTTGGGTGATCACGGATGAGATCTATGAACACCTAATCTATGACGGAATCCATGCCGAACATATTGTGAAACTGGTTCCGGAACTGGCGAAGCAAACTTTGGTATTAAACGGGGTAGCTAAAACCTATGCGATGACCGGTTGGCGAGTAGGTTGGATGATCGCTCCGGCAGATGTCATCAAAGCCTGTGCCGCTTTCCAGTCCCACACCACCGGAAATGTCTCCAATATCGCGCAGCGGGCAGCACTAGCTGCCGTTAGCGGCCCGCTCGATAAAGTCGAGCAGATGCGCCAAGTGTTCGACCGGCGACGCCAGCGGATGGTCGAGTTGCTACGCCAGGTTCCTGATCTCGAAGTTCCCATGCCTCATGGCGCTTTCTACTGTTACCCCAGTGTAGAGCGGATTTTGGGACGGGAAATCGCCGGCGAAACTCCACAGACTTCGGCTGAGTTAGCTGATCTAATGCTCCGCAAAATCGAAGTGGCGGTGGTTCCGGGCGAGGCGTTCGGCCCTTCCGGTTTCTTCCGGCTTTCCTATGCGTTAAGCGATGAGGACTTAGAAGAAGGGGTCGGCCGAATAGTCGATTTTCTTAATCAAGTAAAATAGGTTGTCCTTCCTACCCTCTCTATAATCTATAATCATTAGAGAGGGGCGCGTGGGCGTCCCACTGTACGGGGAGCCACGGGGGAGGGCGGCATAGTGCGCAAGTTTGCAGCAGTAGCCATAGTCAGTGCTGCCCTTTGCCTTGCAGTTCTAATCGGGACGCGGGCGATCGTGTTGAACGGGGTTCATGACTTGGGGCCGGCAGTTAACTTCAATCCCCAAGTTGCGGTGACTACCCAGCCGTCTCCGCAGCTGTCCCCCAGCGTGCCCGCCACCGATCAGGTGGGACAGCCATGAGTGAAAATCCTAGTTACCCTGGCAGCGTTTTTCCCGGTGAACCCAATTTGTCTCCGGTTCCGGCTCCGGGTACTCTCCCCGCTAGTAACTCCCTTCCCGCAGTGCAGTTACCGGGAGAAAAGACCCTGCCGCAGATTCTTAACCCTGCCGATGCCGACCCGGCTAGTGTCCTTCCCCCGTCCTTGCCGCCCACAGTAACTACCCCTCCACCTGCCCCGGAGCGCGCTGCCTATCAAAGTCGTCCGCGGCGGGTAGTGGAAAAAACTATCAAGCCGCAAAGCAATACCCCCAAGTTGCGGATTACCAACCTGCGTAACCGGATGCTGGTGCATTCGGTATTGATTTCCGGATTCGCACTCACCATCGTGGGGCTAATTTTGTTGGTCAGTGGCATATTTCAAATTACCCACGCCGAACGTTCCCAGACCGAGCTAATCACCAATGATCTACGCAGTTTCGTGAAAGTCGAGAACAGCAAATCTAACGGAGGGCTAGCTTCAGCCAAAGACGTCTTGAAAAGATTCATTGCTGCCGAAGACGCCCCTTACAACGGTAGCTTGCTGGGATTTTCGGCCGGGCAGCTAATCGAGCAAAAGGGCGCGCGGGATTCCGCTGCGCATCAAGATGCCCAACTTGTGGCAGATTTAGCCAGCTATTCGGACATCGACTCGGCCAGAATGTTTATGATCCGCACCGATCAGGCCACCTATGCGGTGGGAATAGTACCGATCAGCGCCGCCGATACCGATGACGCCCTGTTGGCGATCGTATCTAATTTTTCGGCCGATACTACCCCCACTCAAACCCAACTATTGTTATTCGCCGGCATTTCCTTCCTGGTATTAGCCCTAGTAGGCCTGGTAAATGTGCGCGCTTCCCAACCATTACTCGCCCCTATTGGCAGGTTGCGGAATCTGATGGCTTCTATTACCAGCGAGCAGGATCTAACTAAGCGTTTGCCGGTAGAGGGTGATGATGACCTAGCAGACGTTACCCGCCAGATGAACTCGATGATTGCGCGCCTGCAATCCAGTTTTGACGAACAGCGCGACCTGTTAAATGATGTGGGGCACGAGCTACGCACCCCCATAACGGTGGTTCGCGGACACCTAGAACTGTTAAATCCCAATGACCCCCAAGAAACTGCCCGCACTCGGGAACTGGCTTTAGAAGAACTTTCACGGATGCATCGGCTCACCGAAGATCTGATTACCGTCGCTAAGAGTGACCGCCCGGACTTCATCCGTCCCGAGCGGGTAGATATCGGAGATCTATTGATGGATGTCTTTGAAAACGCTACCCAGTTGGGCGATTTCAACTGGCGAATCGACAACCTCACTATTGTCCCCACTACCGCGGATCCCCAGCGTCTGCAGCAGGCGTTGCTCGCCCTCGCTCAAAATGCTTCTAAGTTCGCTACCCCCGGAAGCGTAATTGCTCTGGGGGCAGGGATTGATTATCAACAACCCCTATTGGATCAGCAAGGTAATCCCGTACCCGCGGACACGATCACCGCTCCCAGCCTGCAGATGCAAGCGCAAGTTCCCCCGGTGGAAGGCACCCACCGTCTTAACCTGTGGGTTCGTGACCAGGGAATCGGCATTGACCCGAAGGATCAGGAGCAAGTCTTTAGTCGTTTCATGCGCGTAAACCACTCCTACGCCGGTTCCGGCTTGGGACTGTCCATCGTAAACGCCATTGCCCAAGCCCATGGGGGTACCCTGCAAGTCCGATCCGCACTGTCAGTGGGTTCGGTCTTCAATATCAGCCTGCCGATATCAAATGATGATTGCAAAGATGAATTACAAGGAGAATAAAACATGACCAGTATTTTGGTGGTAGAGGACGAGCCCGGCATCTCCTCTTTTGTCGCTAAAGGACTAACTTCCGCCGGATATAACGTGACGGTAGTCGACAAGGGCGCAGACGCGATCTCCGGGGCTCTTGGCGGTGACTATTCGCTGATCGTCCTCGATATCGGCCTGCCCGATATGGACGGTTTTGAAGTATTAGAGCAGATTCGCGGACAGGGAGCTACCCTACCGATTATTGTGCTCACGGCACGTTCTTCAGTCGAGGACACCGTTAGCGGTCTGGAGCAAGGCGCCGATGACTATATGTCGAAGCCTTTCCGTTTCGAGGAGCTTTTAGCCCGGATCCGGCTACGTTTAAAGAACGCTAGTTCTGACGATCCCTCCAATATGGTGCAAATCAATGTGGGGGGTCTCCACCTGGATTTGCGTACTCGCTGCGCGACCATTGATGGGGAACCGGTAGAACTCTCCGCCCGCGAGTTCACTATGCTACAGGCATTTATGGAACATCCCGACCAGGTACTTTCCCGCTCCCAATTGTTGGATATGGTGTGGGGGTATGATTTCGATCCCGGCTCGAATGTGGTGGACGTATATGTGCGTTACCTGCGCCGTAAGATTGGTTCAGAACGCATCGTAACCGTACGTGGCATGGGATACCGCCTGGTAGTGATGTAGAACTTCTTTTGGTTCTTTAATCGCATCTCCCTGCATCATCTATAGAGATAAAAGCATCCCGGGAGGCTGGATATTAATCCAGCCTCCCGGGATTGCTATTGCTATTTAGTTATGATCGTGACGCGATTTAGGCGTTTTCTACGTCGGCGTCTACCCACTCGAAGGTACGGGTGACCGCTTTCTTCCACAGACGGTAGTTGCGGTCGTATTCTTCGCGATCTTTACCAGGCTCCCAGCGCTTGCCTTCTGCCCAGTTATCGATCACGTCTTGCTCGCCATCCCAGAATCCCACGGCGATACCGGCGGCGTAAGCCGCACCTAGCGCGGTGGTTTCTAGTACCTGCGGCCGTACCAGCGGCACGCCCAACTGGTCGGCCTGGAACTGCATAACCATTTCGTCCTTGGTCATGCCGCCATCAACGCGCAGCTCTTTGAGCTCCACGCCCGAGTCCGCCACCATCGCATCAAAGACCTCGCGGCTCTGGTAGGGGGTAGCTTCCTGTACCGCACGCGCAATGTGTCCCTTGTTGTTGTAGCGGGTTAGACCGACAATCGCACCCCGGGCATCGTCCTTCCAGTAAGGAGCGAATAGACCAGAGAACGCGGGCACAAAGTAGACACCGCCGTTGTCGTCTACCGTGCTGGCCAGCTTCTCGATCTCTTCCGAGCTCTTGATCATTCCCAGGTTGTCACGTAGCCACTGCACCAGCGAACCGGCAACCGCGATCGAGCCCTCCAGGGCGTAAACCGGCTTGTTGTCACCGATCTTGTAAGCCACGGTAGTCAACAGACCGTTGTTGGAGAATACTGGTTCTTCACCAGTATTCATCAGCACGAAGCAGCCAGTACCGTAGGTATTCTTGGCCATGCCCTTTTCGAAGCAAGCCTGTCCGAAGGTGGCAGCTTGCTGGTCACCCAAAATACCCGAAATCGGGGTGTCAATCAGCAGACCATTCTTACGGCCATAGCCGTATACCTCGGAAGAGGAGCAGATCTCGGGCAGCATCGACATCGGAATCCCGAAGTCTTTGCAGATGTCTTCACGCCACTGCAGGGTACGAATATCCATCAGCATAGTACGTGAAGCGTTGGTGACATCGGTCTTGTGCACCCCGCCGTTTACGCCACCAGTCATATTCCACAGTACCCAGCAGTCGGTGTTACCGAACAGCAGGTCACCGGCTTCTGCCTTTTCCCGAGCGCCCTCGACATTGTCCAGGATCCACTTGATTTCCGGCCCGGAATAGTAGGTGGATAGGTCGAGTCCGCAAATGTCGCGATACTTGGAGGGGCCGTCATCTCCCGCGAGTTCCCGGATAATTTGGGAAGTACGAGTATCCTGCCAAACAATCGCGTTGTAGATCGGTTGGCCCGTATTCTTGTCCCAAACCACGACAGTTTCGCGCTGGTTGGTAATCCCCACTGCGGCAACCTCGTGCCGGTTTACCTCTGCCTTCTGCAGGGCATCGGCGACACATTCACGAATGTTGTCCCAGATCTCAATGGGATTGTGCTCGACCCAACCGGCCTTCGGGAAAATCTGCTCATGTTCTTTTTGTCCTACTGACACGATCTGTCCGGCATGGTCGAACAGAATTGCTCGCGAAGAGGTTGTCCCCTGGTCAATGGCCATTACAAATCTTTTTTCGGTCATATCTCTTTCTTCCTTTAGGGTTTTTCTTTTTGTCTTTAATACAGTCTTCCTAGGCAGCCATACCCACGCCGACTACGATCAGCGGAGTGATGATGGCACCAATCGTGGGTCCAAGAATCGGAACCCATGCGTAAGCCCAGTCAGCGTCCGGCTTGCCACCCTTCATCGGGAGCAGGCTGAACATAATACGTGGTCCCAGGTCACGAGCCTGGTTGATGGCGTATCCGGTAGGACCACCCAAACCAATACCGATGACTACGATACACAGAGCCACCGCCAAGGGACCGACCTGAGTCGGGGTACCACCAGATACCATCACGAAGGCCAACAGGCCGAAGGTGCCGATGATCTCGGTGAGAGTGTTCCATCCGTAGGAGCGTACCTCGGGAGCAGTAGAGAAGCACCACAACTTGGGGCGCGGATCATCCATCTGCAGATCGAAATGCTTCTTGTAAGCCAAGTAGGCGATTAGCGCACCTACCATTGCCCCCAGCATCTGGGCCACAATATAAATACACACGTTCATGCCGGTAACCGGAATGCCGCCCTCGGCAACGCTGGGTCCATTAAGAGTTACGTTGCTGTCCAGTCCGTGCCATACAGCTTTCATGATAGTAACTGCTGGGTTGAGGTGACCGCCAGTCTTATAGGCAGCATACACACCCATGTACACTGCCAAACCCCACCCAAAGTTGATCATTAACCAGCCGCCGCCGTTACCTTTCGATTTCAAAAGGTTATTGGTACAGCAGGTGCCAACACCGAACATCAACAAAATGGCGGTGCCAAAGAATTCTGATGCGAAGATCTCGCCACTACCCGGGGTGGCCGCTGCCATCGGTACCAGGAGATCATTCAATGTCGCAAACATATGCGCTCCTTTGCGCTAGGTTATTGGATTATTTTTTATTCAGTTTTGTTAGGACATGGTCAAAAATGAGCGATCTTTTGCGACGCTTCTCACTTTTTCCCAACAGTCTGCTTCCATTTTTTGCTTTCGGACACTAATGTTCAACATAGTAGAACAAACGTGCGCGCGCGTGCGCGGAGGTGAGATTTTTGTCAAAGGACGCAAAACCGGGCGAAGAGCACTTTGCTGAAGAAAACACCAAAAGAGATGAGCTAGCTCGCTCTGCTGCCCTAGCCTACTACGTACAGGGACAAACCATGGAGGCAATCCGTCGCCGCATGGGAGTATCCCGCTCTACGGTGTCGCGACTGTTGTCATATGCCCGCAAGCGCGGAATCGTCACCATCTCAGTGCAAACCACCAATGCCCCCCACACCCGTTTGGAGCGACAATTACAGGAACGATTTGGAGTAAATGTGCATATCGTGGAGATGCCTCCCGATACTACCCAAAACCGCGTCCTCGAAAATGTCACCAAAACCGCTGCCCAAATGCTAGGGCAGATGGTCAATGACGGTGAAGTAGTAGGGATTGCCTGGGGGAACACCACCACCGAGATGGCCGGTCATATAACTCAAAAGGACGTCGATAACGTCACCTTGGTGCAGCTAAATGGCGCGGCCTCCACCGAAACTTCCGGAATCGCGCACGTCGGCGGGATCCTAGCGCGCATGGCCTATCAGTGGAAGGCTAATATCGTACAGTTTCCGGTGCCGGCCTTTTTTGACAATCCCGATACCAAAGAGGCACTTTGGCGGGAAGGGGCAGTGCGGCGCGTCCTTAACTGGCAAGAAAAATGTACTTTAGCGGTATTTAGCGTAGGGGCATTACGGGCTGAAATTCCCTCCCATGTTTATGCAGCCGGTTATCTCTCACGCAGTGAACTAAACAAATTGGCACTAGATAAAGTGGTGGGGGATGTTTGCACCGTACTCATCCGCCCTGATGGATCTTGGAGAGATATTTCCTTAAATAGACGCGCCACCGGCCCTACTCCCGATCAGCTGCGTCGTATTCCTCGGCGTTTTTGCGTAGTTGCGGGCAAGAATAAAGCCCAATCTCTCCTGGGTGCGCTTAACGCTGGGGTAGCTACCGATTTGGTTTGCGATAAAGCGATAGCGGAAAAGGTTTGGGCACTAGCAAAGTCCTAGAATAGAGACATGGTAAAAACCGATTTCACCGATGTTTGCGAGTGGGTTGCCCCTCGAACTGATCACCAACCCACGAAACCAGTTCCCGCTTGGTATCGGACAGCCGCAGACCAAGAGAATGCTGCTGAGGGCGGTGAAATCCCGGCATTAAAGCACCTGACCACTATCGGTACCGGGGGGAAACCGAAAGCGTTTTACCCGGTAGACACGGAGGAAGATCTGGTCGCGGCGGTACGAGAGGCAGACCGCGCGGGAGAGCAACTCCTGGTGCTGGGTGGAGGTTCTAATCTGCTATGCGGGGAGGACTTATCTGACCTGGTGGTGGTGCAAGATCGGCGCAGCGGGGTAACGGTAACCGAAGATACCGCTTGCGGAGGCGCCCTGGTGAGCGCCCCTGCCGGTCAATCCTGGGATGAGTTCGTATGTGCCTGCATTGATGAAGATCAAATGGGTTTAGAAGCCCTTTCGGGGATCCCCGGAACCGTAGGAGCCGCTCCGGTACAAAATATTGGCGCCTACGGGCACGAAGTAGCAGAAACCCTGTCTACGGTACGGGTTTTTGACCGTTTGAAAGACGGGATCCGGGTACTGCCAGTTGGGGATTTGCAGCTGGGCTACCGCACCTCGATTATTAAACGCTCTTTACAAGATGAGGGAGCCGGAGGCGGACGCACCTGGGGTTATACCGGACGTTACGTAGTACTGTCGGCTGATTTCCAATTGGCTCACGCCTCCCTATCGGCACCTATCGAATATGAGCAGCTGGCCACGAAATTGGGGGTAAAACTGGGAGAACGCGCCGATATGCGCGAGGTGCGTCAGGCGGTTTTGCAGCTGCGGCGCTCTAAAGGGATGGTGCTAGATCCGGCCGACCCCGATACCCGCTCGTGCGGTTCTTTCTTTACTAATCCCATTATTTCTTGTGAGGACGCGGAGCAGTTTCCGCCTGAAGCGCCGCGTTTCCCGGTTTATAACCTGCAGTTGCGCAATGCGGTTACTGGTAAGGCTCCCCAAGTGGAGGGACAAGTAAAAACCTCTGCCGCCTGGCTGATTTCACATGCCGGATTGGAAAAAGGATTCGCCCTCTCCCGCTCTACCCCAGACGAGGGCGCGCCGCGAGCGGCGCTTTCTTCTAAACACGTCTTGGCGCTTACCAACCGCGATCACGCTACTTCTTATGACATCGTGGAGTTAGCACGCGCGGTACAGGAAAAAGTAAAAGCCAAGTTCAACGTGCATCTAGAACCTGAGCCGGTGTGGGTAGGGACCGACGCTAACTAGCGGCGGGGAATTAAATGCGCTACATCGGTGAAAATACCGGTTGCTCCCCAATTAAATAGTTCGTTAGCGCGGGCAAGAGAGTTAACTGTCCACACGTTGACCCCAAATCCCGCGTCCCGGAATGCCCGTACTTTTTCACGGGTCAACCCAGTGTCTTCAGGATGGATATAACTGGCGCCCACCAGCTCTAATACCGAGCGCCAATCATCATAAAGCGCGCAGGTTTCATAGAGACAACCCAGGGGAATTTCTGGTGCCAAGGCATGGAACTCCGACAGTAACACGTGGTTAAAGCAGGAAACAATCACTTCCGGTCCGTTTAGCCGACCTAGTTCTTTGATTACTGCTTTAATCAGCTGGCGGGTCATGGCCGCACCCGCTTCATTGGATTTGATCTCGATATTGGCGTTTAGACCCGTTTCGTTCATAAAGTCCACAAGTTGATGCAGGGTAGGAAGCTTTTCTCCCGCAAACTCGGGGCTAAACCAGCTGCCGGCATCAATCGATTCCAGATCGGTGGCAGTGAGTCCATAGTAACCGCCGGATTTATTGGTAGTGCGATCCAAAGTGGTGTCATGGCAGATGATTACGGTTCCATCCCCCAAAATATCAACATCAGTTTCAATCCAGTTCAGACCATGCTCCACCACTTTCCGAAAAGCGGCCATCGTATTTTCCGGGGCTAAAGTATTTAAGCCGCGATGCGCAAAGACGCGATTATCCATATCCATTTTGGTATCACTTTCTGGTTTATCTAGACGAGCTATCAATGACTCTACTTAAGTAAAACTGGTTTAACACCGCGTTAACCGGGATAGGACACGAAGAAATTTTAAGACTGCAAACCAGTGGCAGTTAGATAGGCGAGGACGGCGCGCACCCGGCGATTAGGTTCATCGGGAGTCAGTCCCAGCTTCATAAATACATTGGCGATATGTTTTGCCACCGAGGCACCCGAGAGGAATAGTTTCTTTGCGATTTCCTCATTGGATAAACCTTGCGCCATTAGCCCTAAGACTTCGCTTTCCCGGGCAGTAAGGCTGGCGAGGGCGGAGCCCCGCTCTCGTACCAGTTTCACTGCTACTTCCGGGTCTACTACTACCCCACCATCGGCTACGGTCTGCAAAGCGTTTAAGAAATCGGCAACCCTAGACACCCGCTCTTTTAATAGGTATCCGGTACCGGCCGCGTGCTGTCCTGGTGGGGGCAGCTGGTCAGCGCTAAAAAGTTGCGCCGCGTAGGCAGGTGCCACGTATTGACTGAGCACCATAATCCCCAGGTCGGGGTACTCTTCGCGAATCTTGACCGCCGCGCGTAATCCATCATCGCTCATTCCTGGCGGCATCCGCACATCCGTTACCAGCACGTCCGGTAGTTGACCAGCCTGACCTGCCTGTTTCACCGCCGCAATTAGCCCGGGCGCGTCCTCGGCTTGCGCGATTACTTGATGTCCTAGGCGCTCAAGCAACCCAGCTAAGCCTTCCCGGATCAAAGTTGCGTCATCAGCCAAAATGATTTTCATGCTGTCTCCTTCGCGGATACTATAATCGGAATTTCCCCGCGCACTGTAGTTGGCCCGCCGGTCGGGGAAATCACCCGCAAAGTTCCTCCGAAGGCTTCCAGTCGCGCCTGCAAACCGGCCAAGCCATGCCCCGGGTTAATACTTGCCCCGCCGGCTCCATTATCGGTAATTGAAACCACCAGGGAAGAACCTGCCACCACCAATACTGAAACCTCGGCTTGGGGTGCATATTTTGCCACGTTCGTGAGGGACTCACATACCAGGTAGTAGGCAGCAGCGGCAGCTCCGGGCGGCAGCTTGGGCAGCTCAAAGGGCATCCGGACATCCACTTTCACAGGGGATTCAGCGCAAACGTCGCGTACTGCCTCGGCCAGTCCCTTATCGGAAAGCACTTTCGGGTGTACCCCGGCTACCGTTCGCCGCAGCGCCGCTAAAGCTTGGTCATTGGCGTCTTGCGCTTCCCGCAGAAGACCTAAAATCTGTGGTATCTGCGCGCAGGTATCGGACTCGCCGTTACTTTCCCCCTCCGGGCAGTCCTTAAAAGATTCCGAGGAGGCCAGCATTTCCAGGTTTAGTTCCGCCTCGCCCACTTTCATCGAGGCTGCCACCAGGTATTGTTGGGCACCATCATGCAGATCCCGTTCAATACGGCGACGTTCAATCTCGAAGGCATCAACTATTTCCCGGCGAGAGCGATGCAACTGGACAATTTCCTCCGCACTTAACGGACCGGTAGTGGCAATAGTAAAAATTAACCGCGCATAGATTCCACCGGCTAATGCAAACAGCAGCCATAGCAGGATCAACACCAGATATATCCGCTGGTCACTAAAGCTTCTCAAACCCAGGAGATAGGTAAGTGCCATAATCAATAAATTGAGTAACGGCAAAGAGGCAATCAGATTTGCTAATAGGCAAAACAGGAAAATCGGGATGGAACGGGAATTTATGTATTCCGTAGTACTTCGATCATCTCTTTCTAGAATCGCTTCCCCGCCGGGAACCTGCCAAAAATGCCAGATAGCAGCATCTTGCCGCCCCAGCATGGCGCTAGCGCGGTAACGCACCGCTGCCGTGTAGTGGGAAAGTACCGCCCGCGAGCGTCGGAACAGCACCAGCATTGCCCCCACGTGTACCACCAGTGAAAATAGCTCAATCGCTAGGAAGGGAATCCCCAGCCGGAGGCTGGAACGTACCAGGGAGCTTCGGTGGTAAGTTACCCCGCGAAAATAGGGATCAGTTCGCTGCATACCTATATTTTAGGAGGACGCTCCCGGTAAAGAACACCGCCCGCTAACTACCTTTAGGGTAGTGCCAGCTCTACCTTAAAAGTAGTTTGTACCCGCTGTTAGCACAGCGGGAAAGGCGTCAAGATAGGAGTATGTTGATTCAAACCCAGGGGCTCACCAAGATTTACGGCTCGCACACGGTGCTGGCCGATATTGATTTAACTATTGGCGAGGGTGAGCAGGTGGCGATTACCGGCCCGACTCAAGCGGGAAAAACTACCCTCCTGTATCTACTCAGCGGGATTGTACGGCCCTCTTCCGGGACGGTGATCTTAGATGGCCGGGATTTATCAGAAATGTCGCGCCGTCAGTTGCAGGCACTGCGCCGCGAACGTTTCGGTTTTATTTTCCAATCCGAACAGCTCCTTCCCGAACTGCAAGTACTAGAAAATGTGGCTTTACCACTACTGTTACAAGGATTCGGACGCGTAGAAGCAAAACAGCGCGCCTTAAAAGAGCTACAACGACTGGGGCTCGAAGATATTAGTCGGCAAATGACTGCCGGACTCAGCCCAGCTTTGGCCGCGCGGATAGCGATCGCCCGGGCTTTAGCGACCCGCCCCCGGGTGATTTTTGCTGATCAGCCGACGGCGCTACTAGATCCTGTCTCTGGCCAAGAAGCGATGCAGGCGTTATCGCTGGCAGCAGCGCGCACCCACGCCACCCTTTTGGTTTCTACCGTAAATCCGCAGGTAGCGGCGTGGTGCCAGCGAACTATCACCCTGCGAGACGGATTGATTGCCCAAGACACTCGGCGCGAATCTGCCTCAGAAACCGTATTCCAGGTCGAGGACGCATAAATGACTCTGGGACGAATTATTATCTGCTGGCGAGGGCGAGACTTTAAGGATCGCCCCGCGCAAGCGGCCTCGATATTATCGGCCGCCCTCACCTGCTACTGCTTGCTAGCCGTACTAGGCGGAATTAACGCTTTTCTGGTCAGGCGTTTATGGATATTACCTCAGGGGGCAGATACTTTGGGGCGCGCCCTCGCCGCCCTACCCAGCCATGCCCGTAGCTATGAGCACGAGGCCGTGTCTGTCATCTATATTTCGTTATTTGTTTTCGCCACTCTGCTGATCACCTTTCCCCTGATTGCCCTGTGGTGGAACCGTCTGGAGCTAGATGAGCAGCGTTTAGGGGATGCGCTGATCAGTTTGTATCGCTTGGGAGCGAGCACCATAACTCGTTTTTTCTTTACCTGCTACTCGATTTATAGCTATATTTTTGCGGGGTTTGTGCTGGGTGCTGCAGTTTACGCGCTCTCTTTGCCACTCCTTGAAAATATCCAGATTCTCGGTATTAATCCCACCGCCAAAGACCTGCTCCCCCCTTGGTGGATTCTGCTCCTGTCCCTGGTGGTGCTCTTGCTAATCCCAATCTGGAAAATCACTTTGCTGCTGCGCCAACAGCAGGGAATTCCCGCGGAAGCCCGCCGCCGCTTCAATATTTCTTTTATTTCCTCCTGGTTTAAAGGTTCTACCCGTAACAGCGCTATTTTCTGGTTAATCGTGCTGGCAATACCGATTCTGCTAGTTGGAATGGTGATCGCCGGATTATCGGCACTAGCCTTAGCGCCCATCATGATGTTGGCTTTTCTTTGGGTGCTGGTGTTTTGGCTGCCTGCCAAAGTGCTGACCTTGATTTGTTGGCCCTTAACTTTTAGTCGCTACCCCGCAGTACTTTTGGCTGCCCGCGCGATCCGCGCGCATGCCTCCCGAATTTGGACAGCATTGGCACCGGTGCTTTCTCTGGTCGCCACCTACCTGTTGTCGCTATTCTTCCTGGCGGTAGCCGATAGCTACACGGATTCTTTGCGACTTGAAACCGACTCTACCGGCATAGATGGTGAATATCAGGAAACTTTGCATCTGCATTACTTATTGCTGCGCCTAGTGCAGCAGGACGTAAAAACCGGGTGGCTGTTAACTGCGGCCATAGTCGCACTCACTACTGCTTTCTCCCTAGCTACCACGGTGATGGCTTCCAATCGCCGCGAACAAGCACAAACCAATCTGCTATTAAAGCTCGGATGCCCACCGGCAGTTATCTGGAGGGCGCGGATGTGGGAAATCATCATCGTTTACGCGTTTGGATTCTTACTACTAGCCGGATGCGCATTCCTTCTGCTTATCACGACCAGCTCTACGACCGTTTCGCCTCCGATAAACATTTGGGAAGTAATCGCTTCGGCAATAGCCCCTCTCACCTGGATGATAATCGGGGTTTTGGGTCTGCAAGCCCTAGTGTTTATGACGCTCACCCGAGTGCAAAACACCGAGATAATTCCGCATTTTGAACGCCAGCAGTTAAAGTCTAAGCAGCAGGTACGGCACTACCATCCGGCTGCTTTATCCAATGAAACTTCAAGAGCTTCTGAAATCTCTAGCGAAATCGCAGCAAATTTTTTGCCAGAAAACGAAAGGTAAACCGGTGAATAATAACCAGCTCTATCAGCCCGGAGTTCCCGAGGAGTTCCATCGCTACCAAAAGCCGCGCCATGCCATGCCGCCTGCTCCCGCCAGTCCCCCTCCGGGAATGCCGGCAGTTAAACCTCAAGATCAGCAGGTACCTGAAAAGGCTTTCCCAGCCCGCCAATCCGGCAACCTCCTTCCCGGGCACGCCGGTGTTCCCCAAGCGGCAAGCCCGGTTTTCTCCCAACCGCAACCAAGTGCGCAGCCACTACCGGCGGTAGCTAACCCCCAACCACCGCTAACCTCCCCACTGCCAAATGCCCCCACCCAGATGCCGCAGCCGGCGCCATCAGCACCCTCGGCAGCTACGCAACTACCAGCAACCCCGATAACTAATTCCCGAACAGATCCCACGCAGTCGCAACGCGGCCGCGCCGATACCTCGGCTTTACCTGAAAAACCCAGCACTGCAGTCCCGCAGCCGCAAACTAGCGCTGCTCCTAGCAGTTCCAGCACCACGCAAGGATCCCCGGTAGTTAGCCTCAATAATGTTTATAAAATCTATCGGCAGGGCGAAACCGAGGTGCGCGCCCTCGATGGCATTGATCTGCAAATCTATTTCGGACAGTTTACTGCGATTGTGGGGCCTTCGGGATCCGGTAAATCTACGCTGCTGCATTGCCTAGCCGGCCTAGACAGTGTCACCCAAGGAACGGTGACGGTCGCCGGCAAAGACCTCGCGAAAATGAACGACAAAACCCTCACTCAGTTCCGCCGTGACCACATTGGGTTCGTTTTCCAATCCTTCAATCTGATGCCCACCCTGACTGCCTTGGAAAATATCCGGCTGCCCCAATTGCTAGCGGGCAAAAAAACCTCTCCCAACTGGGAAAACCAGATTATTGAAATCTTGGATCTCAAAGATCGACTAACCCATAAGCCTTCCGAACTCTCTGGGGGGCAGCAGCAACGGGTGGCGGTCGCCCGCGCCCTGATTACTAAACCTGCCCTGCTAGTAGCGGATGAACCCACTGGAAACCTGGATTCGGCCTCCTCTAAGGAAGTCCTGAAGCTGCTACGCAACGCCGCCAGTGAACTAGGTCAGTCGGTGGTGATGGTTACCCACGATCCGGATGCGGCGGCGGTTGCTGATCGGGTATTGATCGTCAAAGACGGCAAAATCACTCAAGAACTTTCTCACCCCACTCGCGGGCAACTTTCTCAGGTGATCTAAATGCGTTTCCTAACTAAAGCCAATCTGAAAGCCCATGCCCGGCAATATATTGCTACTGCCTGCGCTATTATCATCTGCTGTATTTTTATATGCATCGCCAGCTCCTTCGGCTCCGTCATGGCATGGACTATGGGGGCGGGCGAAACCCAATTGATGAAAAACACCCAGGTGGTAGTTACCTACGGGGAGTTTGACGAAAACTCTCAAGCGGCCGTAAACGGGACCGTCGCTGTTGAAAAGTTCAAAGCGGATCCGCTAGCGGGAATCATCGCTGACCGTGCCGGGATTCGCCAAGCAAATGGCACCGACCTGGAATTACAGC
The DNA here is from genome assembly GCF_000420065.1 of Varibaculum cambriense DSM 15806. Classification (GTDB taxonomy): domain Bacteria; phylum Actinomycetota; class Actinomycetes; order Actinomycetales; family Actinomycetaceae; genus Varibaculum; species Varibaculum cambriense. Next base: position 660,091 of record NZ_ATUF01000002.1, read on the forward strand.
CGGTTTATCAGACCCGGGTCGGAGCTACCATCGGGAAAAAGTCCATACAGGTACAAGGGATAGGACTGTTTTCGCCCCAGTTCTACCGTCCTCCCCTTAGCGAAGGTAAAGCACCTACCGGCAAAAATCAGATTGCCCTAGCCGCGAGCTATTTAGAGAAAACCGGAGTCTGGGTGGGAGACACAATCGAAATTCAGGTTCCTCCCCCTGACGATGAAGAGGATGCGCAGCCCACCACCCAAAAAGCTACGGTCAGCGGGATTGTACGCCGGGATGCTTCCATGTATATCGGTCAGGTTCCCGACGTGTACCTCTCCCCTGAACTGGGTAAACGTTTAGCGAAAGCCACCGGGACGGGAGTTAGCCAGATTTTGGTGCATACTCAGCAGGATCCGGCGGCGCTCACCCGAAAATTGGGGCAATATCTAAATGATAAACAGCTGCTCAGCAAAGATTTAGCGGTAGTTACCGTAACCCAAAAACAAAGCGAAACCACTGCCGGCAAGGCAGAACAAATCGCCTTACAGGCGGTCGCCTTATTTTTCCCGCTACTAGCGGTGCTGGTTTGTATCGGGATTGTTTCTGTTACTTTCCAGGTGGTGCTAGCTAGGAGGCGGCGAGAAACCGCACTGCTGCGTTGCGTAGGCGCTACCGTCGCGCAGGTTCGGCGAGCGGCGTTCTTAGAATGCCTACTGGTAGGGATAATTTCCGCGGCAATCGGGACTCTGATCGGGTGGCTGGGGTCAATCGCCCTGGTCTACGGCACCGGCATGATCGGTTCTCTCTCGCAAACCCTAGAGGTAACCGGGATTTTCCCGGTGATATTATCTCTGTTCACTGGGATCCTGGTGCCGCTAATTGGGGCTTTACGCCCCACCTTTGGACTCGGGAAGATCCGCCCGATCGCCGCTCTTAATACCCAGGAGCTGAATAAGAAGGGCAAACCCAAGCAGCATATTTTCCACTGGATTCTAACCGCATTCCTGGCTGTGGCCGGGGGCGGAATGTGGGTTTTGGCCTGGAAGAATCGCGGTAGCGAGGACGGGCCGGAACAGGCGATGGCGCTGGGAGCCTCCATTGCGGGCGCGCTAATCATCATGTGCGCAGCCTTAATGATTTGTCGTTTCTTACTACCGTCATTCACCGCCCTATTTACCCGCCCGTTTTCTCGCCGCTCCGCGACCGCTAAACTCGCTGGTGAAAACGTGAAAAGGGATCCGCATCGCACGGGAGCCACCGCTACCGCCCTGGTACTGGGGGTCACTTTAATGGCCACCATCTTGATTGGTACTGCCTCGGTACAAAAGACAGTGGATGACGAGATTAACCGGCGTTTCTCGGTTGATTTTTCCCTGGTATCTGCCAACCCGAACATCCCTTTGCCCGAGAACGAAATAAAGAAAGCTTCCCAGGTTGAGGGAGTTAGCGATATCGGAGAAATCCCCGGAATAGTTACCCAATCCCTTACCGACCTGCACGGAGAGGCAATCACCCTGGAAAAGCTAACGGGCGTTACCTCCGAGCGCAACCCGAACGCTACTCCCTCGCCAGAAGACAGCGAAGCCACTGGTGAAGTCACTATCGAGGCATCCATTGAGCCTGCTCCCGGCAACGATAAGAATGCGGCAGACCCGGCCCCACCGGCCTCGTCAATCGTAGTAGTTACCCTGCCCAAGAACGCAGATTCCCTAACTCGCCAAAAAATTAAAGAACCCCGGCGCGGAGAAATGTGGCTGGTAGGAGAGGTAGAAGCTCCGGTATCAGAGCCAGTTAATCTCAATTTCAAAACGGGCAAGAAACTGACCGTCAAGGCGAAAGCCCTGCCGGAAACTGCCAGCGGTTTCCCGGTTGATTACAGCGTCATCTACGGGGTACTTTCCCGAGCAGACTTTGCGGAGGCGGTCGCCTCCGGAGCAAAATCTCAAAGCCACGGGGTAATCGCAAAGTTCGATTTGTCGCGGGGCGCCAGCGGCACGATCCAGACAGTTCAAGACTTCACTAACCAGTTTTGGGAGTTAGAATCGGCAAGCTTTGAAAGCGCCGCGATGGTCTCATCCATCGTCACCATGGTTTTACGAGTGATGATGTCGATCCTGCTGTGCCTACTGGGGATTTCTGCGATCGTCGCCTTGGTAGGGGTAGCCAACACTCTCAGCTTGTCGGTAGTTGATCGCGCCCAGGAGAATGCGCTGCTGCGCGCAGTTGGCGCCACTCGCACCCAAATAAGGCGGATGCTGATTATCGAGGGCACCCTGATCGGACTGGGAGCCCTGGTGGTAGGCGTGGCGTTGTCGGCGCTGTTCTCGTGGTTCGTGATGCAATGTATGCCGTTTGCCGGTCTAATCTCGCAAAAGAATATCGAATTAGAAATCCCTTGGCTGTGGGTGGGGCTAGTGGTGCTGGTAACCGAGCTCTTCTGTTTCTTAGCATCGGTGCTACCCGGTAGGCGTGCCGCCAAGGCCAGCCCTATCGAGGCCTTAAATACCGCTGACCAGTAGATTTTAGTTAAAGGTACCGTACCGATACTGAGCTGGTAGCAAAGTTGGGGCGCGGGAGTAGGTGCAGCTCTGAGCAAAGAAGGCTCGCATCTTCTCCTGCGCCCTCCTGGCAGCTGGGAAACCTTACGCCCTAACGTTACTAGACAACGCCAAGCCCCCTGCCAGCGCGCCCTCAGCTTGAGCTGCTAGATTTGAGCTAATAGGAGGAAATATGGCTGGAAAACGTTTTGGAAATGGTGTGAAAACCGCACTGCTACTGGGAATCATGTGGGCGATTCTGCTGGGGATTGGATACTTGATTGCCTATGGCACTAACAATTCTGCGTTCCTATGGATTTTCGCGGCGATTGGACTGGCCTCCACCTTTTATAGTTATTGGAACTCGGACAAGTTAGCGATCCGGGCTATGGGTGCCTATCCGCTAGATCCGGGGCAATATCCCCAGATTGTCAAGATTGTCACCGAGCTATCCGAGACTGCCGGGCAACCGATGCCCCGCCTCTATATTGCCCCCACCGCCACCCCGAACGCTTTTGCCACCGGCCGGAATCCCTCCCACGCTGCCGTTTGCTGCACCGAAGGAATCTTGCAGTTGCTAAATGAACGGGAACTGCGCGGAGTACTCTCCCACGAATTAATGCACGTATACAACCGCGATATTTTAACCTCCTCAGTTGCGGCTGCTATCGGAGGCTTGATTACTTCCGCCGCCCAAATGATGTTCTTTTTTGGAGGAGGACGCCGCGACGAGGAAAGCTCGGGACCCCTGGGAGCTATCGGGGCTTTGCTGATGCTATTGCTCGCCCCGCTTGCTGCTTCTTTAACCCAGCTAGCGATTTCTCGCACCCGCGAGTTTGATGCGGATCAAACCGGCGCGGAACTCTCCCGCGACCCCTTAGCGCTAGCCAGCGCGTTGAAGAAACTTGAGGCAGGAACTACTGCCCGTCCTCTGGCGAAAAACCCACAAACCGAGAAAGTCGGGTTCATGATGATCGCGAACCCCTTTAAGGCGGGCGGAGTGCAGCAACTATTTTCAACTCACCCCCCAATGGATCAGCGGATTCGCCGCCTAGAGGAAATGGCGGGGTACTAGCTCCAGGAATAGCTCCGGGTAGTTAGACAACCTGCCTGGCTGAGGCCATAGCAATATTTGCCGCAGCTAATCGCTACCTGCAGCACCAGCAGTTGCCCCTACTGCACCCGGCGCGGTAGTACGACTATTCGCCGTCCTGGCCGATTAAATCTTCCGGTACGTCCTCGCCACGGGAAATTGCGCTCATAGCTTTACGGGATACTACTTTGACGCGTTCGCGCGCCCCACGGCCGCCCTCGACCTCGCCAAAGTCGGCACCCAGTTGCTTTTCGTATTCGTCCAGTAGCTCCCAGCCATGCCAGGTGGAGAAGGGGACGCCCCGCTGTTCAAGTAGCTCAATCATGGCGTCGTGCCCCACCGCTTTCCCGGTAGCCACTAGCTTGCCCGCTTCCGCGTCCTCTACCAGGTGAGCGATAGTTTGCTGCGCATCGGACTTAGTAGACCCAATCAACCCTACCGGACCACGTTTTACCCAACCGGTAGCGTAAATACCGTTCAAGGGGGTTCCCTCCAGGTCGGTAACCCGCCCTTCCTGATTAGGGATTACTCCGCGCTGCTCATCGAAAGGCAGCCCCTCAATCGGAGAGGAGAAATACCCCACCGCGCGATAAACCGCCTGTACCGGGGTTTCCCGCAGCTCACCGGTACCGGAAACGGTGCCGTCCCCGTTCAGCTGGGTACGTTCGGTAACCAGGGCAAGCACATGCCCGTCCTCATCGGCCAAGATTTCTTTGGGAGCTGAGAATAGATGCAGGTGGATGCGGCGGTCAGCCTCGCTATCGTCCTCATCCATCGCGTAGTTAATTAAAGTATCAACCACCATTTTGGTTTGTTTCGAGGCGGCAATCGCCTGCTCGGAGCCCTCATCGAACTCGAAATCTTCCTCGGAAACAATTACTTTTACCCCGGGCTGTTGCCCGAGTTCGCGCAGCTCTAAGGGGGTGAACTTCACCTGGGCAGGCCCGCGCCGCCCGAAAATATGCACATCCGTAATCGGGGATTTATAGAGCTCTTTCGCTACGTTTTCCGGAATCTCGGTTTTTAGCATATCTGCCGGGTGCTTCGCCATTACCCGGGCAATATCCAGGGCGACGTTACCGACCCCGATAACCGCGACCTCTTTAGCCTCTAGGGGCCAGAACCGGGGATAGTCCGGATTTCCGTCATACCAGGACACAAAATCGGAGGCACCATAGCATTCCGGAAGGTCTTTACCGGGCAAATCAATCGGTTTATCCCGGTCAGAGCCAGTAGCAAAAATAATCGCATCATAGTGAGCGTGCAGATCCTCAACGGTGATATCCGCATCCTCGCCGCCCACATTCACGTTTGCCAACAGACGGATATCTCCGCGCTGCAAAACCTTGTAAAGGGCAGTAATAATTGCCCGAATCCGGGGATGATCCGGCGCCACCCCATAACGCACCAAGCCATAGGGCGCAGGCAGGCGTTCAAATAGGTCAATCTCTACGTCAAGACCAGATTTGGACAAAATATCGGAGGCATAGATACCGGCAGGGCCGGCTCCAATTACGGCGACACTGAGCGGACGGTCAGACACTATAACCCTTCCTTTTGCGTTATCAATCTGGCGGCACCTACTATTAGCACCTCAAACCTCAAATTATTGTAGCCGTGAATAACGGCTATCCCGCATTTTGTTGAGCGGTCTCACACAATGGCTTAACCGCCTTTGGTAAACAGGGACGACAAGAGAAAGGTAAAACTGCCCCAAGTAATGACGCTTGAGAGACAATAGAAATATTAAAGGAGGAAACAAATGACTACACGGCAAACTCCGCGCAGGCCAGCGATGTTGGATGCCGAGCAAGCAGAAAATATCCCCGGTGCCGAGGACGGGGCGATCTCCTCGGAAGTTGCTCACTTGGTAGCGCAAACTCTGCTGGGGATAGAAAAAGAAAGCGACGATAAGGTTCAGCGTTTACGCCAGCTGTTGGAATCTGGCGGGGTAGATACGGTCAGTGAACTCTGGTCTAACTCGCCGGCGGGCACTTTACCCGGCACACTCTGGCGCCTGTACCTGGTATATCAGTGGTATTTACGGGATCCACAGCTGGTAAATAAGCGGTTTCAGCAGGGTCTGGCGACCCAGAAAATTGGGGAAGTTTTTTCCCGCGACCACTGCGAAAAGTCGGTGGCCGCCCTCATGGATAAACTAGCGGAGCTTTGGCGTGCCGAAACCTCTATTGCTCAGCTGGCTCCCCTGCTAGAGCGCACTAGTGATTTCCTGAAAGTACTGGCCAGTGGGGTCAGTGCCGACTGGATTAAAGACGCTCGAGATGAACTAGCTGATCCAGTTACTTTGCGTCCCGAAGCGCTATTGCAAACCGCGCGCGACCTAAAGCTTTCAGCGGGTGCAGCCCAGGTAAATCGCCTAAACTAGAAATAAATCGACCCAGAGTAGTTCAGGTACCGTCACCAAATTTTTTATGAGAAGGGATCGGCATGGACAGCAAACCGGAAGCTGACAACAGGCCAGAACCGAAAGTAGGTAAAGCTAAAATTAAGGAGGACGCGCAAGGTGACTCTCATGTGGTGCCTTCGCCTGCCGATATTGCCCGGTTTTATAAAGAAAACCCGCAAACTGAAGCAGTAGCGCAGGTAGATCGGGTGGCAGCCCAATCTAATTTTGAAACCGCCACTGCTGACGAGCTGATCTCTTCTAAGACTTCCCCGGAACAGTTCCCAGGTACCGATTATGAGGATGCCGACTATGACCTGCCCACCGGAGCTTCACCTTTTGTTGACGGCAGGAAAATAAATATTGATGAGGAGCTGTTACCACGACCGAAAATAACTGTACCGGCGGGTTCAGATCAAAACGATAAGCCGCAAGCAGTTAGTAAAGACAGCAAAACTGCAACTAGGGACGCTAACGATAAAACAGGCGCTAAGGAAAGCTCAAAAGAAACCGGTGGTGCCCAGGCCAAGACGGCTTCTACAAAGCCCAGTACTAACAGCGATAAAGAGGCACCTGCAAAGAAAAAGGCTAACGCGCAGTCCGCAGCGGTCAGCGCCGGTCACGCCCAAACCGATGGCCCCGAAGATCTGTCCAAGATCAGTCCTTCCACTTTGCGGGAGGCTCCCGGCATTGACAAACTGGCGCAAGCCGGCCCCCTCGGTCAAGATAAGCCTCTACCCAAGGGACGCTTTGGGGATCGCGAATTATCTTGGATGCAGTTCAACCAACGAGTATTAGAGCAGGCAGAGGACGAGAGGCTCCCGATCTTAGAGCGCGCCTGGTTTACCACGATTTTCTCTTCCAACCTTGACGAGTTCTATATGGTGCGGGTAGCCGGACTAAAACGTCGGATTGCCGCCGGAATTGCTCGCACCGCCGCCTCCGGTCTCACACCCCGGCAGGTACTGGACCTGGTGACTGAGCGCGCCCAGGTTCTGTGTGCCCGGCAGGCCGGTTTCGTGCAGAACACATTGCTAGGCGAACTGGAAGAGGTGGGGATCAAACTGCGGCGTTGGGATGATCTTGCCCCGGAGCAACAAGATTTCCTACATGGATATTTCCGCCGCCTGATTTTCCCCATCCTCACTCCCTTGGCAGTCGACCCCTCGCACCCCTTCCCCTATATTTCGGGGCTGTCAGTTAACTTGGCGGTAGTGGTACGCAATCCTCTAACTGGGAAGCAGCATTTCGCCCGGGTAAAGATCCCGGAGAGCCTACCCCGATTAATCTGCGTGGAACAGGCAATAGACCAGGTCAGTCCGGAGGACGCGATTGATACTAACGGGGAAGCCACCTTCATTACCTTGGAGGATGTTATCGGCCCCCACCTCGACCACCTCTTCCCGGGAATGGAAATCTTGGAACATCACGTGTTCCGCCTGACCCGCAACGAGGATCTGGAAGTCGAAGAGGACGACGCCGAGAACCTGCTGACCGCGATGGAACAGGAACTATTGCGGCGCCGTTTCGGCCCGGCAGTACGTCTAGAGGTTGCCAAAGGGATTTCCCGCCCGGTATTAGACTTTTTGGTGGCCAAACTGGAGATCGGCATGGAGGACGTTTTTTCGCTTCCGGAACCGATTGACTTGCGCTGCCTGAATGAGCTCCATGAACTAGATTTGCCGGAACTGAAGTACCAGAAGTTTGTTCCGGCTACTGCTGCCGGGTTAGCGGAAGTGGAATCGGCTACCCCCACCGATATTTTTGCGATGATTCGCAGCCACGATGTGTTGCTACATCACCCCTATGATTCCTTCTCTACCTCGGTGCAACATTTCGTCACCTATGCCGCTAGAGATCCCAAAGTGCGTTCCCTCAAGCAAACCTTGTACCGTACTTCCTCGGATTCTCCGATTGTGTCTGCCCTGATAGAGGCGGCGCAAAACGGAAAACAGGTGCTCGCCATCGTAGAGATTAAAGCTCGTTTCGACGAGGACGCCAATATCTCTTGGGCACGCAAACTAGAGCGCGCTGGGGTGCACGTGGTTTATGGCATGGTGGGGCTGAAAACTCACTGCAAACTGTCGATGGTGGTTCGCGAAGAATCCGATGGTCTGCGCCGTTACTGTCACGTTGGTACCGGTAACTATCACCCCAAAACCGCACGCGGATACGAGGATCTGGGCTTGCTGACCTGCGATCGCGAGGTAGCTCAGGATCTCACTCGCCTATTTAATCAGCTTTCGGGGTATGCACCGCGGACTTCCTTCCAACGCCTGTTGGTGGCTCCGCGCTCAATCCGTCCCGGGATTATCGAGCGCATTGAGCGCGAGGTAGAAAATCACCGCCAAGGCCTGCCCGCCTATATCGGGATTAAAGTAAACTCCCTGGTAGACGAGGCAGTAACTGATGCTCTCTACCGCGCTAGCCAGGCAGGGGTACCGATCGATATTGTGGTGCGCGGAATTTGTACTATTCGATCCGGGGTGCGCGGGCTATCGGAAAATATCCGAGTACGTTCCATTTTGGGGCGTTTTCTGGAGCACTCCCGTATCTACGCTTTTGAAAATGCCGGACAGCCGGAAGTTTGGATCGGTTCTGCTGACCTGATGCACCGCAACCTGGATCGCCGGGTCGAGGCGCTGATCCGAATTAAGGATCCCGACATGACCGCGACACTCATGGATTTGGTGAAACTTGAGGCCTCCCCAGAGGTATCTTCTTGGCATTTGCGTCGGGATGGAACTTGGCGGCGTCACATCGAAGCTAAGGATGGCTCGCCCCTGATGGACATTCAAGAGTACCTAATTAATAAGGCGAACTCGCGGATGAAAGGACGCTAAGCGACGAGTTTTCCGGCTAACTCTTCACGTTAATACAGTTTTACCCCTGTCACCTGGGAGAATGACCTTATAAGTAATTTGTTAGACAATGGGAACAGATTACGAGAAAGGCAAGTGGCTATAATGACGGCTCGACCTAAGCCACCGCATATGCGGATAGTAAGATCCGCAGGCGCATTAGTTTGGCGTCTGCGGCCAGAAGCCAACCCAATTGCTGGTACCTCCCTCCCCGCGCAGCGCCAAGATATTGAGGTATTGATTGTGCACAGGCCGCGCTATGACGATTGGTCTTGGCCAAAGGGTAAACGCGAACCTGGGGAAGCCATCCCGGCAACGGCAGTACGAGAGGTAGAAGAGGAAACCGGAGTTCCCATTCGTCTGGGAGCGCCGCTTACCGTACAGCGATATCGACTGGGATCGGGAGTAACCAAGGAAGTTTATTACTGGGTAGGATTCCCAGATGTTCCCGCGGAAACCTTGCGGGCACGCCCCTTAGCTCCCCCAGCTCCCAGCAAGGAAATTGATAAATGCCAATGGGTGGGAGCGCGCAAAGCTATGCGGCTGCTGACTCGCCGCGGGGATCGTCGTCTGTTAGAAGAACTCCTTACTCGGCTAGCAGATCACACTTTAGTTACCCGAACGGTAGCGGTGCTGCGACACGCTAAAGCCACTAAACGTTCCCATTGGGAAGGTGGCGAGATGACTCGCCCACTTTCGCGGCGTGGCTCCGCGCAAGTGTTACGGTTGATTCCAGCGCTTTCAGCTTTGGGTATTAATCAGATAATCACTTCTCCTTGGCGCCGCTGCGTGGCCACCGTCGCCCCTTATGCCACACTTTCGGGCACTCCCTTAAAAACGGAGGCTTCCTTTACCGAGGACGCCTATCGGGAAGATCCCGTGCAGATGCGCGCGGTAATCAGGGGAATACTTTCGAAAAGTCAGCTAGATGCGCCGGCCGCTCCCCTGGCGATTTGTGTACATCGACCCACCATTCCGGGGATTATCGGGGAACTTGCCCCGCTTACTCCTAACCATCTGGGCAGGTTGCTGCCCCAGGCTGACCCCTATTTAAAAACCGCAGGCATGCTACTGGTACATATAGCCGATTACCCGGAGCCGCGTGTCGTTGACCTGGAAGTATTTCGTCTAGATCCCTAGGGTTTTGCCGGTGGAGTATTTCTCTGCCCCCCTAAGCCTTGTAGGGGCAATTGTGGACTTTAGGTACCTGGGAGACTCAACTTGTGCGAGAGTCAGGATCGCTAAACTGGGGACATGAATAATTCCCATACCTCGGACTGCTCCGCATTTTCGGATAGCGACCCCCAAAACGCCAAGCCTATTTCCGCTTCTTACCTACTCCCACGGGTAGGGATAGGTAGTGACGTTCATGCTTTTGCTGACCCTAAGGATCCCAGCTCCGCTGCTCGTCCTTGTATGGTAGCCGGGCTTTCTTGGCCGGGAGAAACCCCACTTAAGGGACATTCGGATGCCGACGTAGCTGCTCATGCCCTATGCGACGCGATTTTATCGGCTGCTGGGCAAGGGGATCTGGGCACCCATTTTGGTACTGATCGTCCCGAATGGAAAGGCGCCTCCGGCACCCAGCTACTGGTAGCCACTATGGAGATTATTCATCAGGCTGGCTGGGGGCTAGGAAACGCCGCGGTTCAGGTGATCGCCAACCGGCCACGGATGGGGAAGCGCTATCAACAGGCGCGTGCCGTACTTGAGGAAGCAGTAGGGGCACCAGTATCGATTTCTGCTACTACCTCGGACAGGCTGGGGTTTACTGGCCGCGGAGAGGGCGCGGCCGCCATAGCTACCGCGCTGGTTTACCCGCTAGACAACCCGCACTAAGCGCGGGGAGCGAATAGATACTCCTCCCCTCTGGTGAAGCCAATAGCTAGTTCCTGCGGTCCTAGCAAGGTAAAGATAACTCTTTTCCAGATGTAAAGAAAACGCGTATTTTGTAAAAAATATGCTTAAGTAAAATTGCCATCCCCAGCTTTCTCGAGGTAGCTTTTTGCGTTTTCAGCGACTCAAATCGCAGCAAAACAGGCCTTTAGGCCTAGATTTTTTAAGAAAAAAATACTCAACAAACACCTCCTGTAAACCTAGGTTTTTCTGGGGTTTTATCCGAATTTAGCAAAAAGGATCCCTGGCTCTCATATACCTAAAGTCCCGTGGCTTATTGTGATTAGCTTGACAACCAGATATTATGTTTCGCAGTCGAAAGTCTCGGCGCTAATCCCCCGAAGGGAGAGCAAATGATAACTACATTCTCAACATTACTGATGCCCACCGTCGGTGCGGCAGATTTTATTAGTAGCGGAAGCACCAGTGGTATCGCCATTGCAATGGTTATCTATTTCGTAGCCATGGTTCTGATCGGTATCTATGGTTATACCCGCACTCAAACCATGGACGACTTCATGGTGGGTGGACGTTCCCTACCTCCCCTGGTTGCTGCCCTCTCGGCGGGCGCCGCAGATATGTCAGGTTGGTTAATGATGGGGCTGCCCGGGGCGCTCTACCTAACCGGTCTAGTGGAATCCTGGATTGCGATCGGATTGCTGATTGGCTCCTGGTGCGCTTGGAAATGGGTAGCTCCCCGTCTGCGTTCCTATTCGCAAATAGCCGGAGACTCGATTACTGTCCCGTCATTTATGTCAGCGCGCTTAAAGGACGATAAGTACATTCTCCAGCTGGTAGCCGGAATTATTATTCTTTTCTTCTTCACCATCTACGTAGCCAGCGGCATGGTTTCCGGGGGTGTCTTCTTCGAGTCTATTTTCCATGTTAACTACCACGTAGGCATGGTTCTGGTAGCTGGGGTAGTTATTCTCTACACCTTGGTAGGCGGGTTCCTCGCTGTCTCTTGGACCGATATGGTACAGGGCATCATGATGCTAATCGCCCTGCTGCTAGTACCGATCTTCGGTGTGGTTGCCCTGGGCGGCTTTGGGGTAATGACCAATACGCTAAACGGCCTAGAAGGTCACATGTTCTCCATCGTAGGTGATGGGGCTGCCGGCAAGTTGTCGATGCTTAACGGCTTGGCCTGGGGACTCGGCTACGTAGGTATGCCTCACGTAATCGTGCGCTATATGGCGCTGCGCTCGCCCAAGGAAGCAACTGCAGCCCGCCGCCTGGGCATCGGCTGGATGTTCCTGTGCGTGCTGGGCGCAACTTTAACCGCTTTGATCGGTCGCGCCTTGGCTGAAAACGGCCTCGCCGGAATCAAAGAAGCTTTGGCAATGGTGAAGCAAAACCCGCAAGAAAGTATCTACCTGGTGATGGGGCAACAGCTCTTCCCCGCAGTACTCGCCGGGTTCATGCTGGCTGCTATTTTGGCCGCCATCATGTCTACCGTTTCGTCACAGCTGCTGGTAACCTCCTCGGCAGTAGTAGAAGACATCTACCGCGGTATCAAGAAGCGCCGCTTGCTGGGCGCCAAGGGTATCAACGCTGGCCGGATGGTGGTACTAGCGATTTCGGTAATCGCCGCTTTCTTCGCCTGGTTCCGCACCGACTCGATCTTGGGACTGGTAGCTTTCGCCTGGGCAGGTTTCGGCGCCGCCTTTGGTCCGGTAATTGTACTCAGCCTCTACTGGCGCAAATACACCTGGCAGGGCGCAGCAGCCGGTATGGCCGTGGGAGCTATCACCGTGGGTATCTGGGGCAACCTGCCCGACACCTTACCTATGATCTTCCAGGTTTACGAGATCCTTCCCGGGTTCTTGTTGAACCTGCTGGTGTCGTGGCTGGTTTCCCGCGCCACCTACCAGCCGAATGCAGAGATTGAGGAAGAGTTCGACCTGTCGGTCAAGCTCGCTCACGCTTCGCAAGATGAAATCAATTCGGCTCTGAAAGGTCGCGCCGTCACTCCCGTTACTACCGTTCCGTTTGCCGAGGTAGAGGGGGAGGAATCGCTGACCACATACAAGCCCAGCAAGTAAACGTGGACTCTAGGAAAAAAGTCCCTTAAATCAGGGTACACTTACCCGCATCTAGTGTTACCTTGAACATATAAGCGCTAGAGGGTCGAGCTACCAAACAGCTCGGCTCTCTACGCCTTAGGTGCGATCGATACCTATTAACAGTTTCCTAAGAAAGGACGCAAACAAATGTCAGAAAGCGTGGCTCCCCCCAAAGCTGGTGGGGAAACCGGCGACTGCCGTCATCTAGCGGATTTGGCGGTTGCTCGTGCCCAAAAATGGGTACGGGAGTCTGAGAAATACCCCGAAGATCGGGCAGCCAAACTCTTGTCCCAGGTGCTCGAAGATCAAGCCGGTCTCGACTTCACCGTTGCCTTTGTTGACGGGGTTATCCGCCCCGAGGACATTAAGGTCGCCGCGGAGGAGCTAAACCGTCTCTCGTCCTCGTCCGTGAGCTTCCTACCCTGGTACCTGCGTTTACCCTTTAAGGTGGGCGGCGCAATGGCTCCGCTGCTACCTAAAATGGTTATTCCCATTACCCGCACGGTATTCGCGAAACTAGTCGGGGATCTGGTTCTGGACGTATCTGACGCCAAATTGGGGCCGGCGATTGAGCGGTTAAAGCAAGGCGGAATGCGGCTCAATATGAACCTGCTGGGCGAAGCGATTCTTGGGGACGAGGAAGCCAATAAGCGGCTCACTGACACCATGGCGCTACTGGAACGTCCCGATGTAGAGTACGTATCTTTGAAGGTATCGGCAGTGACCGGACCCCACAATCCCTGGGCATACGATCACGTAGTAGATCGGGCAGTAAATGCCCTCCTGCCGCTATATCGGCGCGCTAACTCCTATGAACCCAAGAAGTTCATCAACCTGGATATGGAGGAATACAAGGACCTCCATATGACTATTGATGTATTCAAGAAGATTCTGGAAACCCCGGGTCTAGAAAAGCTGGAAGCTGGCATCGTGTTGCAGGCTTACCTGCCTGACGCCCTCCCCGCTATGCAGAACCTGCAAGAATGGGCAGCTAAGCGGGTAGCCAATGGGGGCGGACGAATCAAAGTTCGCGTAGTCAAGGGCGCGAACCTGTCGATGGAAACGGTTGATTCTCGCGAACGCGGCTGGGAACTCACCACCCAAAAGTGCAAGCAAGACACTGACTCTAACTACATGAAGGTGCTGGACTACGCCCTCACTAAAGAGCACACTCGTAATATTAAGATCGGCGTGGCCGGGATGAACCTGTTCACCGTGGGCTTTGCCTACGAGCTGGCCCATGAGCGCGGGGTACTAGAGTCCGGGGGCGTAGAGTTCGAGATGCTAACCGGGATGGCTTCTCCCCAGTCCAAGGCAGTAGCCGAGGACACCGGTCACCTCCTGTTCTATGTGCCGGTAGTAAACCCGGAAGAGTACGATGTGGCGATTGCCTACCTGGTACGGCGGCTAGAAGAAAACTCCCTGGATCAAAACTTCATGTCGGATATTTTCGATCTGGATGATGCCGATGTGCTGCACAAGGAAGAGCAGCGTTTCCGCCGCGCCTTGGAGCGGGTCTACGACGTTGAGGTCGGCCCGGTTCGCCAGCAGAATCGTCTCACCGAAACGGCTGAAGATATTAAATCTTTCGTGCAAGAGGACGGGGAGTGGACTTTCGCGAACACCCCGGATTCCGATCCTTCGCTACCGGAAAATATCGAATGGTCACGCCAGATCGTTAAGGCGATTCCCGATTGCCAGATTGGAATTAAAGAGGTCGAGGAAGCCACTGTTTCCGACGCTAATGTGCTGGATCAAATGCTGGCGGGCGCAGCCGCAGCGGCCGAAGTTTGGGCAGCTCGTCCCGCCAAGGAACGCTCTGAAATTATTCACCGGGTTGGTGTCTTGATGAGCCAAAACCGGGCGAAACTGATGGAAATCGCAGCCGCCGAATGCGGTAAAGCCCTAGATGGCGGCGATATCGAGGTATCCGAGGCTGTGGACTTCTGCCACTACTACGCTCAGCAGTGCCTGGAGCTAGAGCAGCAAACGGGCGCGAAGTTTAAGCCGGCACGGGTAACGGTTTCTACCCCTCCCTGGAACTTCCCGATCGCTATTCCCACTGGTTCTACCGTTTCGGCATTGGCAGCAGGTTCGGCAGTGATCTTCAAGCCGGCCAAGGAATCTGCCCGCACCGGCGCGTTGCTAGCCCAGATTATGTGGGAAGCAGGGGTTCCGCGTGAGGTGCTGCAGTTTGTTCAACTAGGCAACCGGGATCTGGGCAAGAACCTGATGGCTGATGAACGGGTAGATCGCGTGATCTTGACGGGTTCGATCGACACCGCCAAGATGTTCCGTTCCTGGGACAACAATATGGGGCTCTTGGCGGAAACCTCCGGTAAGAACGCTATTATTGTCACCCCCTCGGCGGATCTAGACCTGGCGGTCAAAGACATTATTAACTCGGCGTTTAGCCACTGTGGGCAAAAGTGCTCCGCTTCTTCGCTGGCCATCCTGGTCGGTTCGGTAGGATACTCCGAGAGGGTACATCGCCAGCTACTTGACGGCGTACGCTCCCTGGTGGTGGACTACCCCTCCAACCCCTCCAGCCAGACCGGTTCACTATGCGCTCCGGCTAAGGGGAAGCTGCTGCGCGGCCTCACCACTTTGGGGCCGGGCGAGCATTGGGCACTCAAGCCTAAGCAGCTTGATGAATCTGGGAAGCTGTGGACTCCGGGTATTCGCGCCGGGGTTCAGCCGGGCAGTGAATACCATCTGACCGAGTACTTTGGTCCGATTCTGGGCATTATCCGCTGCGACACCTTAGAAGAAGCTATAGAGATTCAAAACGCGACCGATTACGGTTTGACCGCTGGGTTACACTCCTTGGATGCCGATGAAATCAACCTGTGGCTAGATCGGGTACAGGCGGGTAACGTCTATGTTAACCGCGGTATCACCGGCGCGATTGTGCGCCGTCAGCCCTTCGGCGGTTGGAAGAACTCCGCGATTGGCGCGGGGACGAAAGCCGGCGGCCCGTCCTACCTGTTTGGTTTAGGCGAGTGGGAGGCCGACGGTATTCCGGAGAACGAGGGCGTAGAGCTGCGTAACCGGGCTTTGGTGGAGGCCGCGAAGGTGGCACGTTCTTTGAACGGAAATAAAGAGTTCGTAATGGCCTCGCTGCGCTCCTCCCAGCAGGCTCTGGACACCGAGTTCGCTATCGGACATGACCCCTCAGATCTGCGGGTTGAACGCAACGTGTTGCGTTACCGTCCGCTGCCGGTACTCATCCGGCTCTCCGAGGGCGAGGAGGCCTCTCAGGTGTTAATGCTGGCAGCTGCGGGTCGCGCCGCTGGTTCTCAGGTGTCGGTATCGATGCCCCAAGAACCTGACTCCGCGCTCTTGCAGTATCTGCGAGTCCAGCACATCGATTACGAGGTCGAATCCGATCAAGCCTTCCGTGACCGGCTACCCGCCTGGGCTGCCGGTGCTGGGCTGGACGCACGTATCCGCCTCATAGGTGGAGATGCAAAGACAGTCAATGAAGCTGTCAATGGCAATGTGAATGTGGCCGTCTGGTCGCACCCGGTGACCGCTTGTGGACGCGTAGAAATGATCCCATTTGTGCGCGAGCAGGCGGTAGCCTTCACTAACCACCGTTTCGGTAATCACACTCCACTTTCGGAGCAGGTGAAAATCTAGGCGCGGCGTTAGTTCCATAACTAAATAAATACCTTGCGGGGGTTGGGAAATATTTCCCAACCCCCGCATTTTTAGCTAGTCATTTAGTTATCTTCAGATGAGTTTAGATAGAGAGCACTATCAGGTGGACAATAGATTTTAAAGACTTTGCTCGCAAATATCAGGGCAGCCACAGGGTGCCATCGCCGGCTGCCAACAGGTTATTGGCTATCGCATAGGAAATAGCTCGGTCAGCAAGCTCTACCACCTGCGGGGTTACCGAAGAGATTCCGTAAAGCAGTTTAAAAGCCTCCCTGATGATCTCGCTTCGCCCAATACTGTTGGTACGAGAAATCTGCCACCGCAAGGCATTAGTTACCTCTATTAAAGTCAACGATTCCAATTTACGGGGCAATCCGATCGGGGATTGCAGGGCAGTATTCCAGTTGAGGGGATCGACCCCAGCTGGCCAGACAGTACGCATTCCGGGTTCTGATACCAAGCGCAATGCGGGGCCGAGGCAACGTCTAATTTCCTCGGGTCGCTGATCATGATATTCAATCCGGTACTTCTGACACAGTCTGCGCGCTAAAAATTCCAGCGGCATGGGGCCTTCCGCACCAATAATGCTTTTGGCAAAAGAGGTGGTAGAGCCAGCCACCGCTGGTTCATCAAGGCGCTGTTTCGGGCGAGTAAAACGGGGTTGATAGTCAAAATATCCGCGCACCCGAATAGTAATTAGCCGGGTTGAAGGCTGCCGGTCGGCATCAGCCAAAATTTCCCGAGGCTTATGGGGCGCGGCGGGCGGTACCCGGGAGGGTGCCAGCGGACTTTGGGCAGCTCTCCGCAGGGCGGATTCTGCGGGCGATTGAGCGGATTCCGACGCTTCCGACTGGGAAACTAGTAGGCTAGCCGGCATCTCATCCGCTACTTCCGCAAAAGCCGAACGAGGTGCCTTTGGTTGCGCAGCTAAGATACCCTCGGTTCCATTGCTACTGGTCACAGTGTGATGTTTGCGCGTCACGAACTCTTCGAAAGTCATATTTAGTTTGGAATCAAAACCCATTTTTTGGAAGTATTCCCAGATAGCAGCATCATCCAGGGGAGCTGGCTCGACTGGGGTAGGTTCGGGTACGGCAGCTGCCGGCATTGCTTCTAGTAGCGGTGCAGGCGAAGAGCTGGCCGAGGGGGCTGCCGGTGGAGCCGCAGCGGGAATACTTCCCGGTGGTAGGGCAGCCGCGGGCGGTGTCATAGTGGGGTTAGCGGCATGATAAGGAGTTTGTGGCTGCGGGGTAGTTTCCTCGGCCAGCGGAGCTGGTGCAGACAGCGGTTGCGCCGCCGATGTTTCTATGGGGGCAGTGGGATTCGGTACCAGCGAAATGGGAGAATTCCCCGGCATAACAACTGCCGGCTGCGACGGTGCCGCTGGCTCAGGGGCCGCTGCACTTGCCAAGGACTGCTCTAAGGGCGGAGCAGGAGCCATTCGCATCTGCTTACTGGCCGGTCCTGGAAGCTGCGGGGAACGATCCCGGCAGACCAGGGAGCGGCGAGGGGGAAACTCTCTCTTAGAAGCCAAAACATTAGCTGGGCTGGTTTCCGGTTTTACTGGGGAAGAGGCCGCGGTAGCAATATTGGCAGCAGGATCCGGTGCTGCTTCTTCTTGCTGCGCCGGTGCGGGAGCCGGGCGCTGGACAGGCAGCCAAGGTATTTGCCCACGGGGTGCGCTCCAGTCAGCGTTAACAGAATTAGCGGGGTCCGAGGCGACAGTTGTTTCCACGGGAGCGCTTTGGGCAGAAGGCGGCTCCGCTTCCCTGGGCTGCGGCGCCGGGTTTATGTTTTGCGCCTCTATAACCTCGGCAGTAGCCGGAGGGTTTTCGGCAATACCATTTTCGGCCGCGTAGGCCGCCGAAACCATAGCGGCAAGTCCCATTCCTAAGCTTTGATTGTGATCGACAGCGGGCGCTGGCGCGGGTGCCGGGGTTTGCGGTATCACCGAGTGAGAGGCAGCGGGAGACACTGGCGACGTGTCTGCCGGAGCGGACGTTTCCGTTGGTGGCGCTGGTGCTGGCCGCGTCTTCCTCTTTCCTTCACCCACGGAATTGTTTCCTAAATCGGGGATTGCTTCTAAGACCAGAGAAGCCGGGTTTTGCGAAATTGACTGTCCAGCTTTCATCCACAGCCCAAAAACCTGTTCCGCAAGTTTAGCTTTGCCAGCAAGCATTGCTGCCAAAGCCACCGTATCTACCAGTCGCTTCACCTGCCAGCGCGGTAGCTGTCCTGCCGCGAGCGCGCTGCGTGCCTGCTCGATACTGACTCTCAGATCCTGTAGACGGGGATCGGCAAGTTGGCGGTTTAGCTGTTCCGATATTTCCAGGCAACGCTTCGCCACTTTCGCTACCGGTAGTTTAGCCATGACGCTTTGCCCCCTTTCGCAAACTTAAACACATCACCATTGAGGGGGTAACCAGCCAAGCGGCAACTCGCCCTGAATCTACTAGACGAGCTGCTTTTCGAGCCTCGCGTCTGCCTGGTTCCCGCTCCGCTTGGGGTATCTGCGAAAACCATTTTAGCAGGTGGGTAACTTCGCGATCTATCCCGCACAT
The DNA here is from genome assembly GCF_000420065.1 of Varibaculum cambriense DSM 15806. Classification (GTDB taxonomy): domain Bacteria; phylum Actinomycetota; class Actinomycetes; order Actinomycetales; family Actinomycetaceae; genus Varibaculum; species Varibaculum cambriense. The sequence goes on from NZ_ATUF01000002.1 coordinate 679,151, forward strand.
AATATGGGGAGAAACCAAAAGAGCGCACTGCGGAGAGCGCAATTTCTTGCGAGTTTGGCGGGCTACTTCCTCGGTTAAATAATCGTCTACCCAGGCGAAACTGGTATTTCCGGCAGCAGCCATAACTTCGGGAAACTTTGCCCGCGGATCACCGTTGGGACAGCGCACCCAGGGAAGATTCTTGGAAATCCCCAGCAGTGGGGAAAGATGCTGATTCGCCCACTCATTCCAGGAGGTCGCCCAGTGCACTTCGAAATATTTACCAAGTTCCCGCAGGCGCGGCCCTAGCAGGCGGGAAAGCACCACGTTAACGTTAAAGGAATCATCTGGTTGTAGATGTACCAAGTGGGCGCGGAGCAGCGGATTGAGGATGCGCCGACCGGCTCTCCCCCACAGATTTAAAGGACCATCTACATCCAGGAACAGGATCGGCTGCTCGCGAGCTGCTTCTTTTTCTCCGCTGCTTTTGGCAGCCGTTGGTTCCGTAGATTTAATTTGCGAAGAGGCGGTGTAACCAGCAGCATTGGCCATCTCGGCTGGCGACCCGGCCTTTTTCGCTGCTACCGCACTCACGCACCCTCCTTAAACTCCTAACTCCACATTATAGCGAGATGATAAGCAAGGGAGGTGCTGGAGGAAAAGATTACAGGTGGGCAATAAGGCGCGGACTACTTGCCGTTGAAGGTGAATTCCTTTTCCCCATCCTCGGTTTCGCGCACATCGACCAAGATTTCTTGCCCAGGCTCGATATCTCCGAAGAGGATCTTTTCGCTGAGGGCGTCCTCGATATCGCGCTGGATAGTACGCCGCAAAGGACGCGCCCCCAGCACCGGATCGAAACCGCGAGTAGCTAGTTCTTCGCGAGCCGCATCGGTGAGCTTTAAGGTCATATCTTGCTCTTGGGTGCGTTCTTGCAGTTTCGTGATCATCAAGTCCACGATCTGGCGGATTTCTTCCATCCCCAGTTGCGGGAACACGATTACCTCATCTACCCGGTTGAGGAACTCCGGACGGAACTGCTGCTTGAGTTCTTCCTGTACCCGATTCTTCATCCGCTGATAGGAACCGACCTGGTCGTTGTCGACCTGGAAACCGGTTTGCACCCCTTTATTGATTTCGCGGGTGCCCAGGTTGGTGGTCATGATGATTACGGTGTTCTTGAAATCAACCATCCGTCCTTGAGAGTCAGTCAGCCTCCCGTCCTCTAACACCTGCAAGAGAGTGTTAAAAATATCGGCATGCGCTTTTTCAATCTCGTCAAAAAGCACCACTGAGAAGGGCTTGCGGCGTACCTTTTCGGTGAGCTGACCGCCCTCGTCATAACCGACATATCCGGGAGGCGCCCCAAACAGACGCGAAGAAGTATGCTTTTCTCCGAACTCCGACATATCCAGCTGGATTAGCGCCGACTCGTCACCGAACAGGAACTCGGCCAAAGTCTTCGCCAACTCGGTTTTACCCACCCCGGTGGGGCCGGCAAAGATAAAGGAACCACCAGGCCGATTCGGGTCTTTGAGCCCGGCGCGCGTCCTGCGAATAGATTTTGATAGGGCGCTGACCGCTTGGTTTTGGCCGATAACCCGCTTGTGCAGCTCATCTTCCATATGTAGCAGTTTCGCGCTTTCCTTTTCAGTCAGCTTAAACACCGGGATACCGGTAGACATCGCCAAGATTTCCGCAATGGCATCTTCATCAACGGTGCCAATCCGGTCGCCCTCCCCGGACTTCCAGTCGACCTCCAATTGGGCGCGTTTTTCGCCCAGTTGCTTTTCTTCATCACGCAGGCGCGCGGCCTTCTCGAAGTCTTGGGCATCAATCGCGGCCTCTTTATCCCGACGCGTCTCATTGATTTTTTCGTCCATTTCCCGAATCTCGGGAGGGGCAGTCATGCGGTGAATCCGCAGACGCGCCCCGGCCTCGTCAATCAAATCGATGGCCTTATCGGGCAGATAGCGATCCGAAATATAGCGGTCGGATAAAGAGGCGGCCGCGCGAATTGCATCATCGGTAATTATCACTCGGTGGTGTGCCTCGTAACGGTCACGCAAACCGGTCAAGATCTTCACGGTGTCTTCTACGCTGGGTTGTTCTACCTGTACCGGCTGGAAACGCCGCTCCAAGGCCGCATCTTTTTCAATATATTTACGGTATTCCTCAGTGGTGGTGGCGCCAATGGTCTGCAGTTCCCCCCGCGCCAACATGGGCTTGAGGATCGAGGCCGCGTCAATCGCACCTTCGGCGGCGCCCGCCCCCACCAGGGTGTGGATCTCGTCGATGAACAAAATAATGTCGCCGCGGGTGCGGATTTCTTTCAAAACTTTCTTCAGGCGCTCCTCGAAGTCGCCGCGGTAACGTGATCCGGCGATCAACGATCCCATATCCAGGGAGTAAATATGCTTGTCTTTAAGGGTTTCGGGGACGTCTCCGCGCACAATCGCCTGCGCGAGTCCCTCTACTACCGCGGTCTTGCCGACCCCGGGTTCCCCGATCAAGACCGGGTTGTTCTTGGTGCGCCGCGAGAGGATCTGCATGACCCGTTCCATCTCGTTGACGCGCCCAATTACCGGATCTAGTTTGTTTTCCCGCGCCGCCTCCGACAGGTTTCGGCCAAATTGGTCAAGAATGGCTGAACCTGACTTTTGCGGCTTCTGGGTGCCGGTGCCCACCCCTACGGTTTCTCCGCCCGCTTCATTTTGCCCCGCTCCCGGGTAACCGGAGAGTAGATGAATCACGTTTTGGCGGATGCTTCCCAGGTCGGCGCCTAGGTTGGTGAGCACCTGGTTGGCTACGCCTTCGCCCTCACGGATCAGTCCTAAGAGGATATGTTCGGTGCCAATATAGTTGTGCCCCAGCTGCAGCGCTTCTCGCATCGACAGTTCCAGGACTTTCTTGGCGCGCGGAGTAAAGGGGATGTGGTCTTTCGAATCGTTCTCGCCCTTGCCGATAATCTCAATGACCTGATCGCGCACCCCTTCAAGGGAAATGTTCGCCATTTCTAGGGCTTTCGCGGCCACGCCTTCGCCCTCGCGAATCAGCCCCAACAGTATATGTTCGGTACCGATATAGTTATGCTCCAGGCTGCGCGCCTCGTCTTGCGCCAGCACCACTACCCGGCGCGCCCGATCTGTAAAGCGTTCGAACATTTTACTCCTTGACCTTTGGAGAGGATTCTTTCGGTTAGGGAATTAACTCCACTATGTACATTATTAGCTTTTTGCCCTCGCCCTCACCTGGTTTCACTACCGGCTAAGGCTATTTTTTCCGAGGACGAGGGCGGCGGGCTAGCAAAGGATTTGCTCCTGTGGGCAGATATAACCTCCGCTATCTGCGCTTTAGAGTTTGCCCGGGTTTATCTGCGGTTCTCCTAGATATAGCAACCCAGGGTTGCTGCCAGCAATAGCACCACTGACAGCACGGTTACCAGCAGGTTTCCAATTATTTGGGTGCGCTTAACGGTGGTGGTGGCGCGCTGGCGATCCACCACGTCTGGGAGGGCTTGCCCCAGTTTTTTGCGTCCTCTCCTGCCGGAGATCACGGCCACCAGGTGCAACGCCCATCCGATAATCGCGCCGATCAAGGCGCCCCCGAGGTGTCCTTGCCAAGACACATTGGGGATCACGAAGCCGATCAGCAGGTTGATTATCAGCAGGCCTCCCAAAGCACTGGAAGAGGCATGCAGGTTACGGGTGTAGACGAATACGCCCGCGCACAGCCCCAGGACCGCCCCGGAAGCACCTACTACCGCCTGCTGCTGCCCGGTAATTAGCGTCCACACTAAAGTGCCAAGCGATCCTCCCCAGGCCGAGAGCAAATAGATCAGCAAGATCTGATAGTTGCTCATTACCCGGCGGGCGAGCTCGCCCAGGATGTACAAGAACGCCATATTAGAGGCTAAATGCACGATCCCACCATGTAAGAAGGCCGCGGTCAAGAAGCGCCAAGGCTCAGTGAATCCCAAGGCGGGATAGAACAGGAACTGCTCTACCAGACCCGGAGCCAGCCACGAAGCCACATAGACAATCCCGCAGGCAATGATGAGGACGTTGATTACATTGACGCGCTGGTTAGAGTTCACCATTTGTCCCGATGCTAGGTTTTACCCGCCGCTAAACTGGCGGAAACCGCAGTTTATTCGGTGATTTCTATGGATTCGATGGTGATGTCATCTAGCGGACGGTCACGTCCATCAGTGCTCACCGCCGCGATCGCATCAACCACGTCGCGGGAGGCCTGGTCAGTTACTTTTCCGAACACGGTGTGTTTACCGTTTAGCCATTCGGTGGGTACCTGGGTGATGAAGAACTGGGATCCGTTGGTTCCCGGACCGGCATTCGCCATGCCCAGCACATAGGGTTCATTGAAGTTCAGTTCCGGTACGATCTCGTCCCCGAAACGGTAACCGGGGCCGCCGGTGCCGGTGCCTAGGGGATCGCCGGTCTGAATCATAAATCCCTGGATGACGCGGTGGAAAATGACCCCGTCATAGAGAGGTTCATTAGATTTGAGTCCGGTGGCCGGATTTTGCCATTCGCGTTCGCCAGTGGCTAAACCTTTGAAGTTGTTGACTGTAATCGGAGTTTTATCCGGGAATAGTTCGACTTTGATATCGCCTTTTGAGGTGTGAATTGTTGCTTCCATAGTTCTTATCCTTTCATGAAAGCCAAATTACCGACACTCAACCTTATCTAACAGTAGCTAAATCTGGGAGCTATTCTTCCCACAAGCTGGGTGTTAACGTTTAGACTAATAAGGGTACAAGTTGTCGCTGCCGAAGCGGAGTGCCTCGGTATGCCTAAGACAAAGGAGCTAACATGAAGACGTGCTGCCCGCATAAGCTGTTCAAACAAGCACAGAGTTTGGCAGATCAAGGCAAAGATATGGTTATTGAGGGCGCTCAAGATCTGCAGGATAAAGTTAGCAGTGAACTAGTGCCGAGTGTCGAACACGCGGTAGATAATATGCGTGACCAGTTCCATGAGGTAAAGAAGCATTCCGAGAAGTCTTTGAAGGAGGCTGCTAAGCAAGTGAAGAAACAATCAGTAGAAACATTCGGTAAACCGGAACCCAAGCGGGGGCGTAAGACCCTACTATTCTTGGTGCTAGCGGCGGTAGCCGGCGGTGTTGGCTACCTCCTGTACCGGCGTTCGCAACCGGTTGATGATCCGTGGGCAGAAGAATATTGGGAGGATGTAGAAGTAAGCGAGTTCGATCCGCAGGAAGCTGCCGAGAAAGCTCAGGACAAGGCTGAAGAGGTTGCGAATAAAGTAGCCGAAAAAGCCGATGAGGCCGTTGACGCCGTGAAAGACAAACTAGATAAATAGTTTCTGAAGTCTTATAAACAATGCCCTCCCTGCAAAAAGCAGGGAGGGCATTTTATTACCCTCACTGCGCTCCCTTTCGGGTGGGATGAGGCCGAGGAAACGTGAACATGAAAACGTAATTCTGGCGAAGCATAAGGGTCACGGCTGATAAAAGAATGAAAACCACTAAGGGAAGGCGGGGGGCTAGCTTTTATCCGAGTAGGCGCGGTGGGCATAGAGTTCGGGAAGTACCACAGGTATTTCCCGAACTCTGGGCAGGAGGAAAAAGCTATTCCCCCGCCCCTCAGATTTGATGCTTTTACCGCGCCAGACCCAACTTTGAGCGCGGGTGTATAGATCCGAAAGGGAGCACGGCTACATAGCACTCGGGGCCGGAAGTTTTACTTCCGGCCCCGAGGTCCTTCTAGCTATTTAGTTATGTGCTTTCCTAGTCTTCTAGTTCTTCGCGCTGGTAGCGGCGGATCATTACCAATCCGATTCCTGCAACCATTGCTAGAACACCGGTCATCGCCATGATTCCGGTAGTGGAGCCGGTCTTAGCTAAGATCGTGCGCACCACTTTCGGGAACTCGGGTGGAGTTACCGGAGTCGGAGGCGTTGTTCCCGGAGTATTCGGGGTCTTCGGAGTTTCCGGAGGAGTGCCCGGCTTCGGCTTGTCGCCACTGGTGGTTTGAGCCGCATCGTTGATGTCACGGTGGAAGGCAACCTTCTGAGCACCGGGGCTGGGCTGCCCGTCCTTAATATCCGCGGTCTTGTACAGATCTTCGAATACTACGTACTGACGATTAGCCTGGATAGCTTCACCCTTGACCGTGAAGAAGACCTTCGCCTCTCCGCTGGTTTGACCTTCCGCTACGTGGAAGGAACCTGCAGTGGCTTTAGCTCCGTCCTGCTGCTTTCCATCCTTATCCAGGTAGGTCAGCGGGGCATTGGTGGATTTATCCATCAGGGTTCCGGTGATGGTGTATTCACCAGGCTCCAGGTTCTTCCACATGACCGTGTCTTCGATTACCGAGTCTTGACCGGGGGTCAAGATTTTCTTACCGAAGTTTGCATCCTTGGTTCCGTCGTTGAAGGTAGTACCGTTCTTAGCAACCGTGGCGATCTCCGGGGTCTTTTGTTCCGGTGAGGCCGGCGGAGGCGTTACCTGAACCGTCTGGTCAGCATCCTCAAGGTTGGAGTGATCCACTACCGGAGTAGCTTTACGCACGACCTTGCCATCTTTCACATCGGAGGCTTTGTAGACTTTTTCGAAGACTACCCAGCTGGCCTTGGTCGAGACCTTATCACCCGGCACCGTGAACAGTGCATAGATGGTTCCGGTCTTTTCACCCTTCTTGACTTCGAAGTCAACCGCCGGGGTGTTGGCCCCTACGACTGGCTTACCGGTCAGTTTGTCCATCAGAGTACCGATCATGGTGTACTTGCCGGGAGCTAGGTTCTTCCAGGTGGCAACATCTTGCACCTGCGCGTTTTCGCCTTTCTTAAGATCTAGGACTTTGTCCTGATCGGCGTTGTCGCGAGCGATAGTGCCTAGTTCCGGGAAGTCCTTACTGTAGATGTTCTTAATGGTCACCTGGATTTCCGGAACCACCTTGGTATCTACATCCGGCACCGTGAACTGCGCGGTTTGGTTGTTGATCTTCGATACTGCCATCGCGTCATGCGAGGAGCCGAAGCTAATGGCGTCCGGGAAAATTCCGTCCGCGTTAGCCTCATCGGTCAGCATCTCCGTCAAAGTACATACCGTTCCCGCTTGTAGCGGTTTGTCTGCAGGCAATACAGCGGAGACTCCGGCAGGCATTTCGAAGGTATATGCGCCTCCGAAGTCCTTGTCACAGCTGATAGTGAACTGGAACTTACGATCCTTATCCGGAAGCTGTCCGTCGAGCGCCTTCTCAGTTACCTTGGTGAAGCTGATCTTGGGCGGTGCCTTCGGACTTTCAACTACCCGCACGGTCTGGTTAATGGCATTCAGATCCAGTTCGGATACTACCGGCTCCGCATTTTGCGCGGGACGTCCCGTCTGGGAGTCAACATCACTGGCACGGTAGATCCGCTCGAACACTACGAACTTTGCGCCTGCAGTCGAGGTAGCCGTGGCCGGTAGCTGGATCTTGGTAGTCACGCTGCCAGCTGTTTCACCATTGTTAACCGTGAAGGGAACCGCCTTAGTGGTGGCTCCGGCAACCGGATTACCCTTAGCGTCCACCAGTTCGCTCAGCGCCTGGTAGTTACCAGCAGGCAGGTTCTTCCAGTTAACAGTATCGGTTACTACTGCTGCCTTACCTTTTTGGATTTCCTTGTCATTGGCACCATCGGTGGTGGCAGTAGTGCTTACCGAGGGTGCTTCGGTAACGGTCACGGTCTGCGCATCATCACTGGGGTCGTTGTGGGAAACCACGGTGGAGGTGTTCGGCTTGGGGTTGTGTCCGTCAGTGTCTTCGTAGTTGTAGAGGTATTCGTACACTACGTACTTTCCGGCCTGGCTGATTGCCCCGGCTGGCACATTGAACTTCATGGTGGTGCTACCCGCCAAGGAGTTATCCTTGGTGATTTCCACTACCACAGGTTCATTGGTAACTCCCGCTACCGGAGCAGCGTTGTTATCCGTGATGTGCATTAGTTTACCGGTGAGCAGGTATTTACCTTCCGGCAGGTTCTTCCAGGTGACCTTGTCGGTTACCGTGGTGGCAGTTCCTGCCTGCACGCTGGAGCTACCGTTATCGGTTACCGCGTTGGTCTGCAGTTCCGGCTTGCCTATCTTGTTGTAGGTGTTGGTCACGTTCACCTGTACTTCCGGCACCTGGTCGGTGGCCGCCGGTACGGTGAAGTGCGCCGCACCCGCCGTGGAGTCTTGCTGCACGCTGAACCCATTGGTTCCGCTGGTCAGCGAGATCGAGGGAGTTACCTGCTGTTCAATAGCGGCATCCAGATCCTCGTTAATGGAGCACACGTAGCCGCTGCGCAAACCGGTTACCTCGGTAGCCTTGTCCGGACGTACCAGCAGCGTCTTATCGCCTGCGGCGTTGCCGTCCTTATCGCGGCAGCTCAAGGTGAAGTAGTAGGCGCGGTTGTTGGATACCTCCATACCCGAGGTCACTACCTTCTTCATAATCTTCACTTTGGCAGCCGGCGGGGTCGGAGGCGTGATGGCCTCTACCGTCTGGTCTGCGTCAGTGATTACGGCGTGTTCCACGACCGGCTTGGCGCCATTGTTCGGGGTTACTCCGTTTACATCACCTGCGCGGTAGATGTATTCGTAAACCACGTAGTGGCTAGCAGCCTTGAGAGAGTCACCGCTGACGGTGAAGGTGTTATCCAGCTTCCCGTTCTTCTCTCCCGCTTTCACCGTGAAGGGTGCCGGGGTGGAAGTGTAGGAAGTTACCGCTTTACCGGTTTCTTTGTCCATCAGTTTGCCGATGAGAACGTAGTCACCAGGCAACAGGTTCGCCCAGGATACTTCGTCCACGATAGTGGCGGAGGTTCCGGCGTAAACCTGGTTAGCCTGCTTGCTTTGACCGTACATACCCTTGGTGCCGTTGGCATCCTTAGCGGAGGTCGCCACGGTGGGCTTTTCCGGTGCCGGGTAGGTGTTGGTCGCAGTGAAGACCACGTTTACTTCGGTCAGCTCTTCAGCCGGCATCTTGAACGAGGCCGAGTTATCAGAAGTGATCAAACCGATCTTTTCGGAATCTGCGCTGAAGGTTACCTGGGAGGGGGCAATGCCCGCTACCTTGGCAGCTTCGCGATCCTCGGTCAGGGTGCAGTTAGCTCCCTTGACGTAGGGCAGCGAGATCTTGGATCCGGCAGTAACCCGGTAGGTCTGCTGCTTAGCAGGGTTGGAGCACTTCAAGGTGAAGGCGAACTCCTTGGTGGAGGGAACCTCTAGTCCTTCGCTCTTAACAACTTTCTGCAAAGTTAGCGTGGGAGTTACCGGGCTTTGCGGTTCTTCACCGGTAGTTACGGTTTGTGCCTTGTCATTGAGATCAGAGTGTTCAACGACTGGTTTCTTTCCGTCCTCAACGTTGCCGTTTTCATCGACATCGCCCTGACGGTAAATCTTCTCGAACGCTACGAATTGGGCGTTGGATTTGACCTGCTCCGCGGGCACGCTGAACGTCATTTCTTGGATACCCTTTAGCTCGCCGTTGCTCACGGTGAACTTCACGATTTCCGCATTTACGTTCGTTACCGCCTGCTTGGTTCCCTTATCCATTAGGGTTCCCACCAGCACGTAGTTTCCGGCCGGCAGTTTCGACCAAGTTACGCGGTCTAGCACCTTAGCGGGGGTCTTGGCGTCAAATACCTTGGTTCCAGTAGCACTCTGAGCGGTAGTTGCCGCCCGCGGCCCTTCGTTTACCGTCTGATTTTCATCATTCGGGTCTTCGTGCTTGGTGATTACCGTTTCGTCACCGGGGGTGTTCGGCTGTCCCGGATGGAGGTATTCGAAGGCTACCAGTTTCGCGTTCTGGCGGATCTGCCCCACGGTGACCTGGAAAGTCATCTTGGTTTCACCCGACTGCAGGGTTCCGGCTTCACCGGGAACCGTGAACGCCTTAGAGGTGGAGTTGACCCCAATGGCGTTGCCGGCACCATCAACCAGTTTCCCGGTCAAGTGGTAGGTCTTACCCGCTTCCAGGTTCCGGTATTTCACGGTGTCAACCAGGGTTACCAGATCGCTATCGGCCTTACCGGTGGTATCGATCTGCTTGTTGCCGCCCTCGTCGGTGAGTACCGTCGCAATCCAGGGGTTAACCTGTTTGGTCTGGTTCTCGTCCTTGGGATCTTCGTGCTTAGTAACCGGCTCGAACCCGCCATCAACTTTCAGATCTAGCTGTTCGAACGCTACTAGCGTCGAGTACTTAGCTACCTGTTCCTGGGTAAGGGTGAACGGTAGTTCTATTACCCCGTTCGGCGTGGTAATGGTTACTTCCTTCTCGGCTTTGATTCCGGTGCGAGTGGCATCGGTCTTAGCCGCATTGGGCATCACCAGTTCCCCGGAGAACTTGTAGGTCTTGCCGACCTCCAGGTTCCAGTAGCTGACCTTGTCGGTCAGGGTGTAGGTGTGATCTGCGCCCTCAACCAGGTCGATATTGCCATTGCGTCCCTCGCCTTTCAGCTCGGTAGCAATCTTCGGCTCATCGGGGGTCTGGTATTCGTTGGCAGCCTGCACGGCTACCGGATGCTGCGCGTCGGAACCAATGGTTACCTTTGCGCTCTTTCCGGAGGCCGGGCCAACTCCTGCGCCTTTACCGTCAACTGTCCAGCTTACGGTCTGGGCGTTGGTGCCTTCTGGTAGGACTTGCTGCTCAGTCACGGTGCAGACAGTGCCGGCGCGGAACTGGGCGGGCGCCACTACCGGGGTGCCGCCCGGTTTGACGTTGGAGATATTACCGTGGGTGCCATCAGAGCACTCATAGGTGAAGTTGTAGCTGGTAGGCAGGTTCTTAACCTTGTCCTTGCTTTCGCCGGCTACTTTCACCGCGGTCTTCTGTACCGAGAAGGTACCCTTTTGCTCAATCTGCTGGTAGCTGTTGGTAGCGGTTACCACCACATTGCCTTGCTTACCATTATTGAGCCACTGCGCGTGAGTCATCGGCTTACTAATGGCGAAGGTGTTGCTAGCGGCAGTCGAAGCATCGTTCAAGCTACCACTCCAGCTAATCGAGTGCTTCACTTTAGCAGTGGACAGCTCGTTTACCGGAATGAACTTACCCTTGCTGTCAATAGCTCCTAGTTCTTTCACCTGCACCTGGCTGCCCAGTGGCAGTCCCCAGTACGACTTGGAGGCACCCGGGAACAGAGTTACCTCTTGTTCGTGGGTATTGTTTCCTTCCTTATAGGTTAGCTGGAAGCGGTAGGCGCTAATATTTTGCGCTTCATCCGCGTTTCCTTTAACAACCTTCTGCAAGGTGAAGGCGCCTAGTTCCTGGGTGTAATGGTTAGCCGCCAGGATTTTGGCTTTTGCTGTAGAGTTCTTGAGTTTGAAAGTTACTTCCAGCTTTTCCTTGCTGGCAGAAGCCTCTACTCCCTCATTTCCAAGTACCTGCATCCCGGAACCCACGTAATCGGCGTTTTCTACCGATTTCGGAGTTTCTTCCCAAACTTTACATTCGGTGCCGACCGGCAGGTTATTAAGCTGCGGGCGGGTAGGATCGGCGCTGGAGAACTTCTGTCCATGCTGGAGCTTGAAGTTGCCCGCTACCGGGTGAGTGCTCCCCGGGACGGTGCAGGAGTAACCAAAGTCGAATGCTACGTCTTTGAGGACGGTTTCGGGGGAGACTACATCGGCAACCTGTTTCTCAACTTCAAATCCGCCAACTTTTTCATTGACGTATTTGTTCTCAACTTTGATGGTTGCCTTCTGGTTTTCCCCGGCCTTAATCGGGTTGGACACTGCCGCGTTGTGCAGGGTTTGTCCCCCGATGGTTACCATCTTCGGGCCTTGACCATTGAAAGTAGTGGTCAAAGTGGTGTTGGGCACGTTAATGCCGGTGGTGTCTTCGGCTACCGCGCACCAGGAACCTACGGGGATACCAGTGATGGTTACCGTGGAGTTCTTGTTTACGCTTACCGACTTGAGCGGTACGGTCACTTTATTACCGGTGCCGCACAGGTATTTCATCTCGAAAGTACCGGGAATCTTGCCAGCTCCGGCGGTCTGATCCACTACCTGCTTGGAGATTTCCAGTTGCCCGGTCTTCTCGGTGTAGGTATTGGTAGCTACCAGCGCCACCGTGTTATTAGCATCGGTACGGAAAGTAGCGGTGCCACCTGCCTGGCTCTGTGCACCAAGCCATTCCAGGGCGCGGTTGAGGCTCTCAGGGGTGCCGCTATTTTCTTTCACCTGGCATTCCACACCGGGCTTTACGGTGATTGGCGCAGAGGTTTCTCCGGCTTTCAAAGTCGGTATAGCTTTCCAGTAGGAATCGCCACCACACTTGTAGGAGAAGTTGAAGGAGTTCGGCACGCTGAAGTGGGTTACTCCGGCTGCTTCTACGTTCTTACGAACGGTGAACTTCGCTTGCTTGGGAGTGAAGGTGTTGGTCGCAGTGACCACTACGGTCTTGGCGTTGTTCTCGGTGAGGTTGAACTTGGCAACGGTAGCGTCGCTGTTGGTGTCGGTACCCGAGAACTTAACTTTTACCGTGTTCAGGTCATCTTGTACCGCCCGTTCACTTACCTGGCAGCTCATGCCACTGGTCAGCGCGGGGTCAGAGACCTTGGTTTCACCCTGGGTTTGACCTTTACGCACTACCACGGAAACGGTGTCCTTGTACCCATCACAGGCTACATCGAAGTCGAATACCCGATCGGTGTTGGCGTTATCGCCTACGGTCTTCTTCACGATCTTGAACTCGGCAGGCACCGGATTCTTGGGGGCTACCGTGATCGTCTGCGATTTATCGCCAATTTCTTGGTGCTTGGCGTAGGGTTCGCCGCTGGGCTCACTGGTTTGCTCGCCTTGGTAAATGCGTTCAAACACTACGTATTTGCCATCGGCCTTAATCTTGGAGCCAGCAACCGCTAGCTCCACCAAAATGTCGCCATTTTCGGTGCCGTTGGTAAACACCTTGCTACCAGTCGCAATCACGTTCTTCGGGTTGCTGGCATCTACCAGGGAGGCGAACGCGGTGTAGGTGCCGGGCTTCAGATCATTGTAAATAATCTTGTCTTTGACCTTGAAGTCTTTGCCATCGGCTTCTACCGTGCTAACCAACTTGCTTCCGTCGTCACGTACCCAGGCCACAGTCTTAATGGTGGGTAGCTTGTGCTGCTTGGGGTTGACGGTTACGGTTTGTCCGTCATCGTTGGGATCTTCGTGGGATGCCACGAGGATTCCAGCAGTGTTGTTAGCACCTTTGAATACTTTTTCGTACACCACATAGGACGCGCCAGCTTCGATTTGCTTCGAAGGTAGGGTGAATGTCAGTTCCTGGGTGCCTTCTAGCTGGCCAGCATTTACCGTGAAGTTCTTGGCGGCTTTGGTGCCTTCTACCGGCACTACCTGGTTGCCAACCTTCTTCATTAGCTGTCCGCTAAGGGTATAGGTTCCGGGCTTCAGCTTGTTCCAGGTGACCGTGTCCTTGATGAGGACGTCTTTACCTTCTTCAGGTATAGCTACCTTACCTTTGTTGGTGGAGTCACCCAGTGCCTCGGCGCTAGTACCAATACGTGGCTTTTCAGTTACGGTCTGATTCTCGTCATTCTTGTCTTTATGCTCGGTAACTTTGGTGCCAGTTTCTGGCCTATCTCCCTGGTAGAGGGTCTCAAACGCTACGAGTTTCTGGTTGTCACGAATCGTTTGTACCGGAACCTGGAAGGTCATATTTATGGTGCCAGAATAGTATCCGTTGCCATTATTGGTAGCACCAGAGGCCTTCGGATCAAAGGTTTCGCTGGTACCGGTCACGCCAACACCGTTGCCGTTACCGTCTACCAATTCACCTTTAATGACGTAGTTTTGTCCGCCCTTAAGGTTCTCGAACTTAACCTTGTCAACCAAGGTGACTTTTTCAGTGGGCTGCATTCCGGCGGTGTCGATTTCTTTAGCACCATCAGCGCCCTCTAGCGTGGTGCCGATCTTAGGCTCCGGAGCCACCGGGCAAGTACCTGCAAAACTGAAATCATGGCTAGTGTTACCGCTGACAGCTACCTTGTATTTCTGTAAAACTATCTGGCGCTGCAGTTTGCTCCGACCATCAAAAATATAGGTACCGGAAATCTCTATTTCCCCACTGAAGGATGCGGTAACGGTACCGGCTAGCTTCTGGTCACAACCGAGTCCTGTGGAATCAACCGGAACCGGAATACCCTCTGGTGAGGCTGCAGCAGCCACTGACACTCCGTTTACCGGAACAGTCTTACCGTTCACGGTGAGGTTAACGTCGATGTTGGTCTTGCTCTGTTGCAGCAACGCCAAAGCTTCGGAGGAACCATGTAGCTTTATAGCTAGTTTTTTACCGTCATCGGTTTTGTCAACATAGATCTTGATAGAGGAGAGAAGTTCTTTATTAGTCTGGTATAGCTTTTCATTGGCTTCTACCTGACGCTGGGTCTCTTCCTGCCATTTCTTAAGAGCTTTTTCGTACTCGTCCCTCTTATTCTTAAACTGCTCCTTGTACTTGGCGTAGGCCTCGTACATCTTCAGTTCAGAGGAAGCCATAACCTTCAGGTCAGCATAGACAGCTCGCGCTAGGGCGGTCAGCTCCTGGTTTACCTGGCAGTCTACCGATCCATCGTTGGCGTTCCAGATTCGACAGTTGTACCCAATGGTCAGCTGATCTGCGCTATTTCTATTGATTGCCCAGGCAAGACCCTGCAAAACGTGATATTTCTGATTGGGCTTCAGCGACTTGATCTTTCCTACCGCATCCCGCTGCGCCTCGATCAGAGCCATATTGGCTTTATAGAAATCTCCAATAGCGGGATACTCTGCAATCTTCTGCTTCAGAGTTGCTTGATCGTAATTGACGAAGTCATTGAGGCGGGGATCGCCTCCGTTATTGACATAGGAAAGAGCCTTATACATTCCCTGCTGTTCACGGGAGTAATTTTTGCCGCTCTTTTTTTGATACTCGATTGCTTTTTGGGGATCTAAAGTAATCTGTGTCTGTATCGCGTTCTTCGGCAAATTCGGGACGTATACAGTGTAAGCAGCAGCTTGCCCCACATTGGGGTCAATGCAGGCAGTCTCGGTGATCTTCTGATCTTTATTGGGACCTGCATTTGGTAAGAAATATCCCAGCGGTTCTGCCCACCGTTGCCACTCTTGGCCATATTCATCGGTATAGATAGGTTCTGCGACATAGTATCGCTGACTTATCGGAGACTCCGCTGATCCGCCAGCTTGCTCCCGCACTCGTTGCTGCCACTCATTAAAAACAGCGCGGTTATTGTTGTACCAAGTTTGGTTAGCACCGTGATCGCCGGGGTACGGGAAACGCCCAGCATTATCGACGTCTGAATACTGCAAGTTCAGCGAGGTGGGTACTCCCGATACCGAACTTACCTTGACGTTTTCACCTGTGGAGGCCTGGGAGGGGGCTACCAAGGTGGTAATAGTCCATGCCAGGGCTAATGCGGCAGCTAATCCAGCGACGATCCAACGCCGCAACAACTTCGCAGTTTGACTGTTAATCATCATTTATCCTGTGTCTACTAGAAGGAGGGATCGGCATCTCCATCAACAGATCCTGACGAGGCGTCCATCTGGGTTATGTCACGCCCAAACACCCCGTCTGGAGGGACCTGGCCTGTTGTCAATGCCGACAGGAACACTATTAACTTGTCGTTGTGTAGTTAATACATTCTAATGCACCTACCAGCTTACAAGATTTTCATAGAACAACGCAACAGATTAATCGGGGTTTTCGCAGGGTAAGGCAGTAAGTTGCGGTTGTCATTCCGCTTCTAACAGGCATTTTAAAGCTCATCGTCACGATGCACGACTAGGAAACGTGCAAAGATTCACAGGACAAAAGGCCTGCATCAAATACCGGCAAAACATTACAGTCTCATTAAACTGTTGCCTTGCCGACGAGAAAATAAATCTTGAATTATTAAAATAACTATTCTAACCAGGCGAAACCGTACGAAAAATCACTTAGTAGAGCCAAAGTAAAAACCTTAGCTAACCTTAATTAAGTAGTTACTGAGGTTCCTTGGCCAGCCACAAAGTGTAGGGGCCGTCATTCACCAAAGACACCTGCATCATCGCGCCGAAGACTCCGGTCTCAACCTCCGCGCCGCCCGCACGCAAATCCGCTACCAGTTTCTCAAAAATAGGACGCGCCACCTCTCCCTTGGCCGCGTAAGTCCAAGAAGGATGTCGACCCTTGCGCACCGAACCGTAGAGGGTGAACTGAGAAACCACCAGCAGGGGCGCCCCCGCCTCCAGCACTGAAGACCCGTCCTCAAAAACCTGCTGATTAAGCAGACGGCGCACCGTCCAATCAATCTGCTCCTGACCGTCACCAGGAGTTATCCCCACGAAAACCACCAGGCCGGGTCGCTCCAATTTCCCGACAGCCTTACCCTCGACCGTCACCTCAGCAGACAGTGCCCTTTGAATTAAGGTACGCATAAAATCCTCCTAGCCAGCAATATTTAATGGCCCAGAACCGGCAGGTGGCAGGGTGCGCGAAAAGGACTTCCGATCAATCTGAGACTGTCCCTGCCAGGAAACCCCCGCAGGATCGGTAATCACAGTCACCGCCGCCGCCAGGGACTGCTCTTCCCCGTCCTCTTGCCAGCAGACCGTGAGATTTCCCGTAGGAGCACCCCGTTTAATTAAGCCGAGACCAATGGGGCCGTCCTCAAAATGATTGGCACTCACCCGGACGGCACCTACTTTACGACTCCCAACATAAAGCTCCGCTCCCGGAGGCGGCAGCAACGAGGACGTGCCATCCAGGTGCAAAAACACTGCCCGCCGCGGGGGATGCCCCAGGTTAACGATGCGCGCTACCGTCTCCTGTCCGCAGTAGCATCCCTTATTTAAATGCACAGCCGTGCGCAGCCAATCGAGTTCATGCGGCAGGGTGCGCTGATCGATATCGCTGCCATAGGGGCGCCAAGCCGCTATCCGCAATGCCTGCCAATCGGTCTCGGCGGCAAATACCGGAGCAGCCAGGCTGTAACCGTCTTCAGTTTCTTGTGGCCAAGTAAGCTGTTCCCAGCGGCTACGCAATTCGGCGTGCACCTTAGCGGTATCCGCAACGGGAATTACCCCCAGGCACGCCGGGTAATCTTGCCCCGGATGCACCTGAGAGTGCGGAGAATAGGCAGTGCCGCCGGCACTAATCCCTGGCCACGGATCTGCCCAGGTAGGACCAAACTCTGCGAGTACTTCCTCGGCTAGGCTGGGGGTAAAAAATCCCCAAACCGTAAGCTCTGCGCGTACGGCGACCTCCACCCGCGACATAAATTTCATAGATTCTAAAAACTGCGCCAGAGCCGGCGCATCCGCCGTAAACAGCCAAGCAACCTGGTCAGCCCAAACGATTCCGGCCGCAAATTTGACCCGGCCGTTGGCATCTAGGAAGAGCATTTCCCGGCTCTGTCCCGCATCCACATCCGCTACTATCTGTGAAGATAGGGTAGTTAGCCAGGAGGGCGTATCCGGCCCGGACACGGTAAGTACCTGAAGCCCGGTTTCCGCAATCCCGTATCCGGCCCGCAAAGCCACTTGGTTGTCTACAAAGGTCACTATTAGGCTCCTTCTTCCCGGTTCTTGTCGGGGGATTCCTCGCGCTGCCCGGCAGCTGCCTGCCCGGTATCTTTTGCTACTTTCGCCTCCGCGGCCTCCGCTTTATCTAGCTCTCCGCGCGGATCTTCCCCGGCGGGCAAAGAAGTTACCCCGGGGGCACTTAAGGTTTCTTCGCCTGCAGGCAGGCGCAACAGGCGTGCCGAAAAGTCAGATTGGGAATCTTTACCCGGCATAACCGAGTCCTGCGCCCAGAAAAGTTCCGAAGAAACCAGCCCCATCATGCGCGACAGCTGCTCAAAGGGAGCCGGGGTGAGCCGCGAAGAAATCATGATCCGCGGCCCCATAGAAACCGCCTCCCAGGAAACCTCAGTGGTGTAGGGGCCGCCAGCAGAAGTCAGGCGGCAGCGTGAACGTGCTTCCTGTTCGCTATCAGCTACAGCGGCTGCGGTTATTCTCCAAGAAGTATCCTCCCGCCACAGCAAAGCGCCGCGGCGCAACTGCTTTAGGCCGGTCGCCGCATCAGCTTGCATATCCGGTTTTTCAGCGACCGGCTCTGCTAGCCAAGTTAGCGTTGCTTGCTGCAGGCTCGTCCCGGTGGCGCGAAAAGTAGTTTCTTGCCAAATAAAGCATTCCTCGCGCTCTCCGCTTTCCGTTTCCGGATCTTTAGGCAAAAACGCGGTTCCCCAACCCCGCCAAGATCCCAGTAGCCACGCTAGGGGGATTAATTCTTTCGCTAATCCCAAAGGTAAATCCATCATGTGCTACAGCCTAGTAGAGTAAGTAAGACACAAGCTATAAAAGTGAAGTAATTGGGCGAAGAGCAAAACTGGGAGAGAATCGGAAATATGGAAGATTCGGTAGCCAAACCGCCGGCAACTCCGAGCGGCGCGAACCCGTCTGCAGCAGTAAATTCTCGGGTTCCGGTGGGTCGCCACAGCCAAAAAAGTGCCCCCAGCTCGCCGGGTACCGCTAAATTACCTCCCCACAAGCCGGTTTCTCCGATAGCCGCTCGCAGCTGGTGGGTGGCACTGCTCGCTGCCCTGCCTCCCCTAGCGATGCTCTTTTTCCTCTATTGGAACCCCTATTTGGCAGTGCTTACAGCCGCCGGCGTGACTATCGCTGTCTCCCTCACCTGGGGCGGACTCTCCGAGGCTCCCAGCCCGGGTCGTACCGGCCTAGTGGTGGTATTGGCAGGAATCGGCTGCCTGCTGGCCGCGTTCTTAACCAATAATCTCACCTGGGTTCCGCTAGTGCTTTCCTGGTGTTTACTGGCAGCCTTTATCGCCGAAATGACCCGGGGAAAACATCGCCCCTTAACTACCTGGTCCTTAGCTAGCACTGTCGCCGGATGCGCCCTGGTAGCGGCAGGATCTGCCTGGGGACTGACCATCGCCTACCCCACTATGAATCTGCTGGCGATGGCGGCGCTACCGGCTATGGGACTAGCTTGCCTAACCTTGGCACTCCCCACTAAATACGCCAGTATCCGCTGGCTGTACTGTTCGTTAGCCGGGATTCTCGCGGCGGGCTTACTGACGTACTTTGTGCTCTACCAATATTCAGATTTGGCGCTGGCGATTCCTTTTGCCTACCGCAATCCGGCCTTGGCGATCTGGATTATGACGGTGGGCCTCGGATTTCTTTCTGGACTTTTAGTCGCCTGTATAAACGTGTTGTTTATGGTGCCGGCAGGTAAAAATTACCGCTGGCGGCAACTTACCCTCGCCCTGCTACCCACCTTGTTTATTGCGGTTCCAATTTATTCTTTAGCGCGCCTAATCACCGGATAAAGACCCGCTTACCTGCGGCAGAGGCTGAAGCCAAAGTTAGAAATCAGTTTAAACCACGCAACCAGCACCCTAGCCCCGGCAAATAGAGCACAAAACCTACTAACGAGGGCGCGGAGCGCCGAGGTGCGGAAAATCCCTGCCCCGGAAACACCCGCTGAGGGTACTTTACCTGGGCAGGGATATTGCTCTCAGAGCAGCTAGTTTTCCTCTGGAATCATTATGATGGAGCCGCAAGGACATTCTTCGGCACAAATCCCGCAGCCCTTACAGTAGTCGTATTTGAACTCGTACTCGCCCGGCTTAATCTTGGTAATGGCGTTATCCGGGCAAACCCCGAAACAGTTATCGCAACCGAAACAATTGCCACAAGACATACAGCGCCGCGCCTCAAAGAGAGCGGAATCTTGATCTAAGCCCTGCACTACCTCGTCAAAGGTAGAAGCCCGGCGGGCAGATTCAATCTTGGCGCGTACCCGGTGAGGTGCATCGGCATAATACCAGTTAGTGAGGCGGTCATAAGTGGCATCCCCGGTGACCGACGGCTTGTGGTATTCGGTGCCGTGCAGAAAAGCGTCAATATAACGAGCGGCTTTCTTGCCGTGACCAATCGCCACCGTAACTGTGCGCTCGGAAGGAACCATGTCCCCACCGGCGAACACGCCGTGACGCCCGGTCATCATCTGCGAGTTAACCTGGACGACTCCCTTTTCAATTTCAATATCGCGGGCGCGCTCGACCAGCCCTAAATCAGATTCCTGACCTAGCGCCATCACCACCGAATCGGCGCCGAGTTCTTCATACTCGCCGGTCGGCTGGGGGAAGCCGTTCTCGTCCAGCTCCATTTTTTCCACCGTGAGCTTGCCGCCATCAATATGTTTAATGGTGGATAGCCATCGCATCATCACCCCTTCTTCCTCGGCTTCACGCACCTCGGAATCATGGGCGGGCATCCGGTCGCGGTTACGACGATACACAATCACTGCTTCTTCCGCTCCCAGACGTTTGGCAGTCCGAGCAGCGTCAATAGCGGTATTACCCCCGCCGTAAATAACTACTTTCCGCCCTACCATCGGTTTTTCTTCGCCCTCCATCTCGGCGAGCATTTCCACGGCGTCCATCACCTTGGCGCTGGCACCAGCAGGAATATCGGCGTGACGACCCACATGGGCACCCACCGCCAAGAACACCGCATCGAAGTCATCGGCCACGTCGTCAACGTTTTCAACTTTGGCATTGAACTCGAAACGTACCCCCAGGTCTTCGATCCGTTTAATCTCGGCATCGAGTACCTCGCGGGGCAGACGATACTTGGGAATCCCAAAACGCATCATCCCGCCCGCCATGGGACCGGCCTCTTTCACAGTAACTTCGTGGCCGAGACGGCGCAGGTGGTAGGCAGCGGACAGCCCGGAAGGGCCTGCCCCCACTACCAGTACGTGTTTACCGCTGGGAGCCGCATCTACGCTTACGTTCCAGCCCTCTGCAATAGCTTTATCGCCTAGGAAACGTTCAATCGCGTTAATCCCTACGGCCTCATCCATATGTCCGCGGTTGCAGGCAGTTTGACAAGGATGATAGCAAACCCGCCCCATAGTGGCAGGTAGCGGATTATTTACCATGATTTCGCGCCAGGCGGCCTCATAATCGCCCTCTTCTGCGTGATAGAGCCAAGCCTGGACATTTTCACCCGCCGGACACGCCTTATTACAAGGAGGCAGCATGGATACATAGACCGGGCGTTCGGTACGCCAAGAACCGGTTTCATTCGCCAGCGACGACCCTACATTCAAAGTCACCGCCCAAGGAGCGGTATCTTCCCTGCGTACCTGCGGAGTTGGTAGGACTGTGGAACTCATTTATTTTTCCCCCTTAGGAGCCGAGTTTCCGGCAATATGCCGCATCGCGGAAGCAGAGGTTGCCCCGGAAACCGGGTGGTCATCTGCGGAAAATGCGTCGCTTTGGGTGCGCTTGGCTTTCGAGGCCTCTTCGATAATGCGTTTAGTAAAGCGCCCCTCGGGATCTTCACCCGCCGCCAGGATGCGCTCTAGTACGTCCTCGTCTAGTTGTTCTGGATCGATGAGACCGTAGCGGCGGATATTACGATCCGCGATTTGCTGCATCCGTTCTAGTACCTCCTCTTGCCCTTTTTTAAATACATGGGCAAAACGGCGTTGCGGACGCATATATTCGGTGACCGGTACCGGGCGACGCAATTTGGTAACCGAAGTGATTTCCCCGTTCTCGGCCTCGTACACCGGGAAAAGCCCACATTGGGTAGCCAGGCGTGCCAGGCGAATAGTCAAATTAGAGGCCGACCCCCAACCCAACGGACATGGCACCAGCACGTGAATATAGCGGGAACCGCGGAACTGCATGGCTTTGCGTACCTTATATTCCAAGTCGCGCAAATCCGCTACCGTGGCAGTTGCCACGTAGGGGACTTCGTGCGCCATCGCAATCCGGGGCACGTCTTTACCCTGGCCGAAAATATTTCCGGGATGTTCGCCTACCGGTTGCGTGGTGGCGGTACGCGCCGCGGGCGGAGTCGCCCCGCTACGCTGCACCCCGGTATTCATATAGGCGCCATTGTCGTAGCAAATATAGAGAACATCATCATTACGTTCGAACATGCCTGATAGGCAGCCCATGCCGATATCCACAGTGCCGCCATCGCCGCCCTGAGCAACTACCCGGGTGTTCTTACCTTTGGCGCGCAGAGCAGCCGCCGCCCCCGAAGCGACTGCGGGAGCATTCCCAAAGAGGGAGTGCACCCAGGGAATCGTCCAGGCGGTTTCGGGGTAAGGAGTAGAAAATACCTCTAGGCAGCCGGTGGCGTTAACCGCCACCAAGTCACGATCGGCAGCATCCATAGCGGTGTCGAGGGCGTAGCGTGCCCCTAGGGCTTCCCCGCAGCCCTGACAGGCACGGTGACCGGAAGTTAGCGAGTTAATCCGATTCGGGTCAGATTGGACGGAACGGTAATCCAGTTCTGCCAGCCGGTTACCGACGGCATAGGAGCCTACCTGGTAAAACTTTACATTTTCGCGTGCCGGAATCGCGGTTTCAGCGCTTTCACGAAACTGCGGTGCCGGAAGCGGAACACTCATAGTTGCTGACATGGCCTGCCTCCTAAATTCCGCGCGCCGCATTGGCACGCTGAGTGGCGTGACGTTGAATGTTTTCACTGATCGGACCAGAACGCCGAGTGGCTTTCTCCCGCTCCAGCTCCGCCTCCACCAGTTCCTGATCCAGATCCAAGAAGGTGAGGTGTTCTAGCTGATCGGCGGCTACCTGATCAAGCATCTGATCTAAGGAACGCTCGGTAATGTTGCGCCCACCCAAACCGGCGATCACTTCATAGTCCCGAACTGATTTGCCGGCGCGCGAAAGAGCGGAGCGGCAATGGGAAGCCACGATTCCGCCGATACCTAAGGAGAAAGCTTTCTCTAGGCACACAAAGCGCTTGGCACCCCCCAAATACTTGGCTACCTGCTCGAAGGGGAAGGGACGGAAGGAGCAAATCCCCAGTACCCCAAGCTTTTCGCCTTTGTCCCGCCGCTGGTCAACTACATCTTTAATGGTTCCCAGCACCGACCCCATGGCCACGATTACGGTTTCGGCATCCTCGATCCGGTAGGGACGAACCAGCCCGCCGGAATCGCGTCCGAAAACTTCCTGGAACTCTGCCTGTACCTTGGGGATGAGCTCTAAAGCTTGCAGTTGCTTGACGTGCTGAAGGTACTTGACTTCGGTAAAGGCTTCCGGCCCCACCATCGCCCCAATGGTAATGGGGTCGGCCGGATCGAGGACGACGCGGGGAGTATAGGGAGGTAGGAACTTTTCTACCTGCTCTTTTTCCGGAACATCTACCTGCTCGACCGCGTGGGTCAAAATAAAGCCATCCATACACACCATTACCGGAACCGACAGTTCTTCGGCGATGCGAAAGGCTTGTACGTGCAGATCCGAGGCTTCCTGGTTGTTCTCGGCGAACAATTGCAGCCACCCGGATTCACGTTGACTCATGGTGTCAGAGTGGTCATTCCAAATATTGATGGGCCCGCCGATCGCCCGGTTAGCCACCGTCATTACGATCGGTAAGCCGAGCCCGGCGGCATTGTAGACTGCCTCTACCATGTAGAGCAGTCCCTGGGAGGCGGTGGCGGTATAGGTGCGTGCCCCCACTGCCGAAGCTCCGATACAGGCTGACATGGCCGCGAACTCGGATTCAACATTAATATATTCAGCGCTCCCCAGCTTACCTGACTTCACCAGCGCCGATAGCGCCTCCACAATATGAGTTTGGGGGCTAATCGGGTAAGCACTGACAACTTCCGGGCTGCAGGCGGCAACCGACTGCGCAATAGCTTGCGAACCTTCAATCTGTTTTAGCACGTTACTTGGCCTCTGCTTTCATCGAACTGACCATTTCGTAGGCGGCGACTGCGGCGGCCACGTTCCCCTCTCCCACTTTGCCGTGGAAACGGTTTTGAATCGCCTGGGTAACAGAGGAGAGACGCACCAGCCCAGTCAGGGCAGCTGCTCCCCCCAGCATCACTGCGTTCGGCAGGGGACGACCCAGGTGTTTCTTGGCGATCTCGGTAGCCGGGATCATCACCACGTGCCCTTGCGGGTGGGCAGCGATTACGTCTTCAATTCCCAGTTCAGCGGCCGACTTAGCCGAGTTAACCAGGGCGAAACCGTCCGGTTTCAAACCCGAAAACACGTCCATAATCGCCAGTAAGGTAGCGTCTTGCACCACCACCAGATCAGGTTCTTGTACGGGTTCGCGGGTACGGATTTCTTTATCAGCAATCCGGCAATAGGAAACTACCGGCGCACCGGTACGCTCCGAACCGAAAGAAGGGAACGCCTGCGCATGATGCCCATCGGTAAATGCCGCATAAGCAATCAGATCAGCAGCAGTTACGACCCCCTGGCCACCTCTGCCATGAATACGAACTTCAGTCATACTTTTACCTTAGGACTGCAGTCCCAGCAGAAAGGCATGTATTTTTCTAACCGCTATTACCAGCGCATTTAACTTTATAGGGGATTCATGCTGGTTAGGGATTCCCTGACGCAGATGTATCTTAAATACCAAAAAGTAGATTTATGCCACCAGTAAAAATGTGACCTAAGTGTTATTAGGCCTCTTTATCGGTGCTTTTATAGCTAAACGAGACTAAAACGCTACTGATTCGTGAGCCTGTATTAAGCACAATCTCATGTGTTCATAGTACGGTTGCCCATGTGCAAAG
This sequence comes from Varibaculum cambriense DSM 15806, assembly GCF_000420065.1. Lineage (GTDB taxonomy): Bacteria > Actinomycetota > Actinomycetes > Actinomycetales > Actinomycetaceae > Varibaculum > Varibaculum cambriense. Next base: position 703,737 of record NZ_ATUF01000002.1, read on the forward strand.
TGCGTATGAAGCCGTTAAGCCCGAAGATATACCGGGCAAAGACGAGGTCAAACCGGAGAGGGCGCCCTCAGAAGGGCAACCTATACGCAGCACTATTCCGCAGTCTTCCGCTAGCGGCGCCGCTGCAAAACCTTTAGCGAGTGAGAGTGCCACCTCAAGCGGTGACGAGGACAAGCAGAGCGGGAATTCTCGCGATGCCAGCTCCACCACCCCTGTCCGGCGATCTTTACTGGTTAGAAAACCACAGGGGTTCAGTGCCGAGGACAGCGCTTCCTCCACTATCACCGGCGGGGTAACTGCCGTTCCTAACACGGGCAATATTCAAAAGGTCCGCGCTCCTTTACCGGGGGAAACCAGCGCTATCATCCCTGATAGTGATCAACTTACAAAACCGGCCGAAGTTTCCGCGCCAGAGGAAAAGCTTTCTGCGACCCAGGAAAATCTGCAGCTTCCGGGAGTAAAAGCCCATACTTCCCGATTTCGCCGGGTAACGAAAAACGAGTTCTCACACACTAAAAAGCCACACCCCCGCGATGAGCAGGTCCACAAGAGCCAGCGGAAAGGTAACCAGCCCAGCCGTTGGGGCAAATGGGAACGCAAAGGTTGGATCCCCGGTCAAAAAGGTGCCTATGCGATGGCCCTGCTGCCCTACTGGATTGGAGTCATAGAATCGTCGCTACGTCCAGTGCACTGGCTGGTATTTGCGCTGTGGATTTGCGGCTATTTTACTTTTAATGTGGGGGGAATCTGGCTGCGCTCCCACCGTAAAGACCGCTACTTCAAGCCCTTACAAATTTATGGGGCTATCACGCTAGTTTTAGGGGTTATTAGCCTGCTGGTGGAACCAGCGCTTTTAGAGTGGACATTAGTGTTTTTCCCGCTGATAGTAATCGCCGTGGTCGAATCAGTACTCCATCGGGAGCGATCTTTATTGGCTCGAACCAGCACCATTTTGGCGACTGGAATCATGAGCCTAGTTTCCTACGATATCGGCACCCAGTTTTCGCGATCTTTTGCCGCTATTCCTTGGTTGGAACATACTGCTACCAGTAATGTTACCTGGGTCGTATCTCCTACCGGGAATCTACAGGGTTGGGGGTGGATGCTGGTAGTAGCTTGGGTGGTTACCTCCTACTACTGGTCAACTATCCCCTATGTGCGTTCTTTGGTTCGCCGGCGAAACTCGCAGTCTTTCTGGTTCTTTTCCATAGGTGCTCATGCGGTACTAACCGCGATTATCCTGGCGTTTTTCATTCTGGGTTGGGTTACCTGGTGGCACCTGTTGATTTGGGTTTTGCTGCTGGCGCGCTCGATTGCAGTGCCGCTATTGCAAAAGAAATACCCGCAGGCGGTTACGATATCGCGGATAGGATTTGCGGAAATAGCAGTAGCGATGCTGATCATTATTACTTTACTGGTGTAATGCCATTACTAGGATGAGAGCGATCTTTTAATGACTCTGGGATTTGCGGGGCGCGGCCCTTCCATGCGTTGTACTACAAATGATTGCGCCGTGGCTTTGGTAGCCTGATTAATCCCCAAGTTGTGGTTGCGAGTTTCGATAAAACGCGCATAGTCCCCATCCCCTGACTGCTCCCACGCCTTCGCGACCTCGCCATATAGTTCTTTAGCATGATTGCCCCCCACACTGTGGCAGTGCTTGTAGGTCTGCACCGTGGTCAGGTTGGGAACATTGGGATTTTTTCGTCCATCAAGCCGAGGCACAATATCGGCAGAGTTTTCTAGCGACACCATATGGACTCCTGGCGCGGGACGAAAATTTCCAATATTAGAACCCATAGTTACCACGCTTTTGACATTATATTTTTTAGCCAAAGCGGGATTCGAACCTAACTGTGCCGCTACCGCTCCTCCCTGCGAATGGCCTATCAGTTCTACCGGTTGCCCGCGGTGATATCCGGCCTGATCTAAGGCACGAGTGACCGCAATGGTCATATCGGAATTTCCTGCCCTACCTCCAGCGTTAGTTTGCAAATTGGTACGCATATCTTGAGGATTTGCTCCATTGACAGTCCAAACCTGGGTGCCGCGGATGTCTACCCGCCAAGCAACTCGATTACCGGTACGGTATTTAACTACCCGCAACTCGCCATGATCGGGAAACGCTTTTGCCTGATTGAACTCGCTGACCAGCCCAGAAATATTTAAGGGTGCGGAAACTTTTTGGGAGTTTCTGCCGATTTTGTGCGCTACCCACAGCGAACTCGGTCCTTGAAATGCCGCAATCTGCCTAGCGACCTCGGCAGATAAGAACTGAATAAGGAATCCTTTAGCGTTTTCACCCTGGTCATTCAAGGCGGCGCGGAACGATTTGTCGCTGATCTGGGAGTTTTTCGAAACCCATAGCGCAGAATCGTCCCAGGTATCATCAAACGCTTTCCACAAAATCAGTCCCGGAAGACCGCCAACAGCGAGGAAACCGGGAAGCGCATCCAACGAAGAACCTAACTGTCGCGCCCGTGCCTCACAATTTTCGTATCGCGTTGCTGCCAGGAGCAAATGATTTTGCAGCACTCCTATCTGGAGAGAAAGATTTATCGCTGATTCTGCGAGCAGCTGTAAAGCTGAAAGCAATTTCTCGGTCACCGCGATCCGGGGCAAGGTGGCCGCGGCGCTTGCTGCCCGACTGGCAATCCTTCTTACCTGCAAAATTTTTCCTAAGGTACTGTTTAAACTCTGCGCATTAGCCCGAATAACCGCAGTGTTAATCCCCAGCTGGTGACCGCCAACTACGCTAATTGGTAGGGAATGATCATCGGTGGACATAGTTACTTTCCCGCCTGCTGTAGGGCTAGCAGCGCCGAGATTGCTTCCTGGGCTAAGCTATCGGCTGCCGCGGCGGCTTTGGCCAGCGCAGTCAGGTTCTGCTCGTTACGTCGCAAAGTTAGTTGCGCGGCTGCTGCTGCATCTGATGTCCACTGTTCCCGCAAATCCATCCCGGCCAACTGCATAGCGCCACTGTCTGCCACCAACGCGGCTTGTCGCATATCCATGCTAATAGCGGCCGCAATCGTCACCTCGCTTGCCATATCCTCTCCCTTCCTAAGCTGCTGGTTAATCTAACGGGGCAATAATTCGCGAAGCCATTTACAAATAAACAAATTAGGAAAACCAAGTTTTATCTCCGGCTGTGCAATATTGCTGCGAGTGGCACTAACGACACCTCTAGCGGTATGAGATAACATAAAACACATGGTGAACTCCCAAGACAGCCGCCTGAAAGCCGGTCTCAAACTGCCTTCTAAAGTTGCCGACCCGGTGATTGAGGTCAACCACCTCACCAAAGATTATGTTTCGGGAGCGGGCAAAGTACGCGCTCTAGATAGTGTTTCCATCGGGATTGCCCGTCGCAAGTTCACCGCGATTATGGGGCCATCTGGGTCTGGGAAATCTACCTTTATGCACTGTTTGGCCGGGTTCGAATCCGCTACTTCCGGCTCTATTAAGATTGACGGCACCGAGATCGTAGGGATGAACCAGCGCCGGCTGACTCGTCTCCGCCGTGATCATATCGGTTTTATTTTTCAGGCATTTAACTTGATCCCCACGCTGAGCGCAAAAGAAAATATAGTTTTGCCCTTTGAAATTTCGCGTCGCAAATTTCCGGCAGAACGCTTCGAACAGGTAGTAGCGGCCTTGGGGCTACAAGATCGTCTAAATCATCGCCCCTCAGAACTTTCTGGCGGGCAACAGCAGCGGGTAGCCTGCGCTCGCGCCCTCCTACAAGATGCGGTGGTACTTTTTGCGGATGAACCCACGGGAAATCTAGATTCTGATTCCTCGGAACAAGTACTGCGCTACCTGCGTAAAGCAGTTAATTATTTTGGGCAATCAGTAGTGATGGTAACGCACGAGGCAGCGGCGGCCGCCTATGCTGATCGCGTCCTGTTTCTATCCGATGGCAAAATTGTGGCCGAACTTGATAATCCGGAACGCGAACGGATATTGGCGGCGCAAACCGAATTACCGGCGTTTGTGGCGGCGCACTCCCTACTTAAGACGGAAAATGGCGCTACTCAATCAGTCAGCGATCTCCCGCAATCTCCCTCTTTCTTGCCGGCCGGAGCCAAATCGGGCGCCTGGCCAGATCGGGAAAAAATGCAGGCTCGCCTAGCGAACTTACAATTGGCCAGAGGGGCACAAGTGGAAGTGCCGCCTAACCCCACTGCCGCGAATAAGATCGGGGGTATAGATGCTGGAGCATTGCACGCCCTAATGGGAGCAGGAAAACCGGTAGTACCAGCGGAATTACGTACCCGGGAGGGCGCGCGGCGGGTACTAGCTAAAAACCGAGAACCGGCGGCACCAGAAAAGAAGAACAACCCGCCGGTAAAAGTGGCAGCACCCCAAAGCACCCCTAAGAGAAACCATCCCGCCGCCTCAAAAACGCCCAATACCCGCTTGAGTGGAAGCGTGTGGGAAACCCGCGATGAACGCGGCACTACCTGGCAGGGGTGGACTCCCAAACCAGGGCAGAAGACTACCAAAGAAGATAAACCGGAGCGGCGAGACTCCGCAAAAACCGTAACTAAACCAGCGCCTACGCCCTCGCCGCGCCCCCACGCCCCGGTAAAACCACCTGCCACCTCACCTCGCAGCTTTGAAGCCAGCAAGGTTTCTCCTAAAGCGCCCAGGAAAAATACCAGCCAGAAAACTGATAATGAGCGCTGGTCAGGACTATATTCCGTGTTTTCCAATCCGGTGGCAGAAACTACCGGATTTTGGGAGGGCGCCGCGGATGGCACCGCCTCTGGGGAAAGTTCGCGCACTGAAAAAACCAAAGTGGCAGCTATAAACCATTCCGAGGAGAATGCAGCTGCGGCCGCCGCGGAAGAGATCTCGGGCAAGCAGGCAGCTGATACCACCCAGGAAAAGGTAGCCGCTAACCAGGCAGACACTAAAGAATCTGCGGAAAATCGGGGGCCCGCAGTCGAAGTCAAAGCAGCTAAATCGGTTCCGCGCACTCCGGAAGACACTTTAAATCAGGAAAAGCAGCGTTTGCTCGCCATGATTAAGAAGGCTGAAGCGCTCCTGGATTCCTCGCAAGATGCGATCGACTCCTTTGAGACCCCTCAGGATAAGGCATGATTAGGATAGCTTGGCGCAACTTGCGTGCCCACCTGCGACGTTTCCAAATGTCGCTACTGGCGGTGGTACTAGGAGTGGCTTTCTTATCGGGAATTTTTGCGCTGCGCGCTACCCTCGCCGATTCCTATAATTCTTTGGTCGCATCCACCAATACCTATCAGTATTACCTGGTAGGAAAAACGCAGGGCGAAAAAGTGGAGGGACAGGCTCCCGTGCGCAAAAGCCTGCCCCTAAAGACCGTGCATCAAGCAGAAAAGATATCAGGGGTCAAGTATGCCGACCCTTATTTGGTGGATATCTGCATGCTGGCTGACCAGGACAATAAGCGCCTAGGTAAAGGCGGACAAGTCTCCCTTTTACAGGTAATTTATCCGGGGCACGCTCCCCAGCCTCGCTTGCTAAAAGGGCACGCTCCCCACGGTGAACAAGAAGTTGCTCTAGAGGAATCTGCAGCTAAACGCCTAGGCATAACTACTGGCCAAAAGCTGAAGGTTTACGTTTCTAGCGAAGGTAAAACTGCCAAAGTCAGCGGGATTTATCGCTTCCCCACCCCGGTTAGCTTCACCAACTATGTTTTTGTCGATGCTGACGGGTTCGTGCCCCTCACCCAAAAGCCTGCGCCGCTGGCCACCAACGCCGTTGGTATCACCGCTGAAAAGGGGATGTCTTCCCAGAAGCTGCGCGCCTCCCTCAATAACGAGTTTTCGGATACTGCGCAAGTAATGAGCCAAGCCGAATACAACGATGAAATAAACGCGGCAGCTAATAGCTCCCTAGATTTTATCAACGTATTCCTGCTGGTATTCGCGGCAATCGCCCTATTTGTAGGGGCGTTTATTATTAGCAACACTTTCCAAATGATGGTGCGCGCCCAGCAACCACAATTTGCGATGCTGCGAGCAATCGGTGCTGGCGGAAGACAAGTCTTTTCGATTGTGGCACTGCAAGGTTTGCTAGTGGGCACCCTAGGTTCCCTGATCGGGGTAGGAGCCGGATATCTACTCACCCGCTTGGTTTCCTGGGGTTTGGCGAAAGCCGGATTCGAGGCATTACAAATCGGCTGGTCATGGTCGATTACCCTCCTGGCTTTAACAGTAGGCATTCTGGTGACGGTAATCGGTTCCCTCTGGCCCGCCAGGTCAGCAGCGCTAACTCCTCCGGTTGAGGCGATGCGGCAGAACACGCAGACTCAAAAGCCAGTTTGGCCCCGCGCGATTATGGGAGCGGTGGTACTGGCGTTCGCGGTAGGACTGCTGGCGTGGGCCTGTTCTGATAGCGGGAAAACTGGCCGGTGGCTAGGGATCGGCGCCGCACTATTCTTGCTGGCTATGCTGATTTTAGTTGCTCCGCTATCGGCAGTAATAGTTAAAGCATTAGCGGGACTTATTTGGTGGTTGCGTCCTCATGCCCGCCTAGCGATGCGCACCTTGACTGCCAACCTGCGACAAACTGCCAATACGGCCGCCGCCCTGATGATCGGGGTGGCTCTGGTAGCAGTGGGAGCGACTTTGGCTGCCTCTACTAAAGCCTCCACCAAATCGGTAATAGATCAGCAGATAAACGCCGATTTAGTGGTCAGTACGGATCCCACTGTTGTTTCACTTTCTCCTAGCCTTTTAAATAAAGCCGCCCAAGTCTCTGGGGTAGAACAGGTTGATCTGATGACCGGAATCGGTCTGTTTAGGATGACAGTTCCGGGGAAAAACCCGGAGCAAACCATGGTGCAAGTAACCTATCCGCAGTTCCAGCGCTACATAAAGATGGACGCCATTACCGGATCAACCGCAGACTATTTCTCGCAGTCAGCGGATGGTCCTCAGGCGCTGGTTGCTAGCTCTTGGGCTCAATCTCAAGGGCTCGCCCCGGGGGACAAGATTCAGATAGGCGGGATTCACGGGCAAGAAACCGTTACCATCGCCGCCACTGTCGATACCGGATTCATATTCCTGGATGTGATGGTACCTCACTCCCTGGCCAACAAACTAGGTCCAGAAGCAGCCGATATTACTACCAGCGCCGCCATCGAGATTAAAGATGGGGCTGACCTGGATCAAGTACAACGCGAGGTACAAAAAGTAGTTACCAAAAACCCCTTTATGGTGGTACAAACCCATAAGGAAGCGGCAGATAGAGTGGCAGCTACGGTAGATCAGGTTTTGTCAGTCCTGTACGCCCTGCTTGCATTATCACTGGTAATCGCCGCTTTAGGGATTATGAATACGCTATCGCTTTCAGTACAGCAACGCTTTAGAGAACTGGGGCTAATCCGCACCGTGGGACTTTCTTCCCGGGGGCTCTCCCTGATGATTACCGTCGAATCAGTGCTGATTACGCTGGCAGGTACCCTCCTGGGGATAGGTGGCGGGGTCTGCCTGGCAGTGTTCCTTTGCCGTTACCTAGCCGACCGAGGGATCAGCATTATCGAGATACCCTGGGGCTCGCTAGGGTTAATTTGTTTGCTGGCGGTACTGGTGGGAACGATTGCCGCGCTACTGCCGGCACGTCGCGCTCGGAGGATGCCGGTCTTAGAGGCGATCTCCGCTAGCGATTAGAGCCTAATGGCCAAGCCGAAACCCCCGCCACTGGCGCAGCGCCTGCAAGATTACCGGTTACTAGCAACGGTGCAGCTTATCAATTAAACCAATCGTCGTCGGTTGCGGACGGAATATGCTTACGCCAATCGTCGTAATCATCGCCGTTATCTTCTTCGGCTTGATCGCGTTGCTTAGCCTGCAGCTCGCGCTGCAGTGCTTCATAGTCCGTCTCGGGACTGTAGTACTTTAACTTACGCGCTACTTTTGTCTGTTTAGCCTTTTGACGGCCGCGCCCCATGGCGTGACCCCCTCCACAATAATCACGGGTACGTTAAACGCACCCTAAAACTTCTAAAATGTTCTGTATAAAAAGATACCCCATTACGGGCGCCAAGACCATTTGAATCGTCAGGTGAGGTTAATGACACCAGCTGGCGATGACAATAGTCTTACTTCGTAAATAGGTAGAATTTAGGGTTACTTTAGAATCCGCCGCACCAGCAGCGCACCTAGCGCTAAAGCTCCCCCCGCAGCTAATGCCACCTTTCCCAAGGCTTCTGGCTTACCGGTACTGGCCTGCTGCACGGTATCTTGAGCCTTATCCGCCAAGGCGCGCGCCTTCTTTTGAGCATCGGCTTTTGCCCGCTCCACATTCGCTTTGGGAGAAAAATAATCGGAAAGTTCCTCTACGGTGCCACTTAAATCTGCCCGGGCAGCTTCAAGATCTGCCTTAATCTGACTTTCGCTGCGTGCTGCCATTTTATTCCAAGCCTTTCTTTACCGCCGCAATACCTTCTTTTATACCTTCTTGAGGATCTGGTTTTTCAGAAATTCCTTTTTGCAAAGAAGCCTTGCCTACCAACGCTAGGATCAACAGCAACACCAAGAGGATGCCGGCAACAATCAGTTTCGCCGCCCATTCTGGTACTACCAGTGCCAGTGCCGCTGCTACTGCCCCAAATAGAAACCCCAACATATAGAGGGCGAGCACCCCCGCTACCACCAGGAGGGCAATTCCCAGCCCGGAACGTTTGGCCATATTCGTGGCCTTAACCTTCGCTAGCTCAATCTCCCCTTTTACCAGAGCCTGCACCTGGTCAGATAGTTTCGAAACCAGATTTCCCAGGTTAGGACGGGCAGATCCAGTTTCTACCCCCGCAGAAGCAGCCGGTTTGCTGGCAGCTCCTTCCTGGCTGGCATTTTCCCGCGCAGCCGGCTCTGGAGATACATAGCAGGGAATCCCTTTGCTACCCGTATCGGGAACCTTATTCGCTGCCGCCTGAGGAGCAGCAAATCCCTGCGGAGATACTCCATTTTGCGGGGAGTGGTAACCGGGAGTTGCCGGAACCCCCGGAGTTGCCCGATGTTCCGGCGGAGTGCCGGGTGCCGAATGATATCCGGGAGTAGGCGGTATCGGCCGCTGTGAATCTGACATTTTCAAATCGCTCCTATCCATTGCTGAGAGCTGTTCCTTGTAGTAACCATATTCTAAGCTATGGCCAGTTTCTAGAGTTGAGCAGAGTTTCCCCCTTAGCGAATCCGGCTCCCGCGATCCGCTACTAACCGCCTGCTACCTACTTGCTACGCGGGCACGGCAAGGAAAATACCGGCAAATAGGTAGTTAAATCTGAGCCCACGCCAGTGGCATTAATTTCCTGGCCATTAACGGCTTTTCCCCAGGTCAAGCTACCGGTGGCTAGGGAGAGCCAAGTGTCAGTTTTCATTTCCACCACCGCTGGCGGAGTTCCGCGCCGATGTACGGTTCCCGTGCCGATCTGTACTGCCCCAAAAGGTGGCACTCGCACCTCTACCGCCTGCCCCGGATGACGCTGGGCTAAAACTTGCAGGCTGTAACGTACCGCCGTGCCTTGATCTGCCCGGCTAGCATTTCCCCTACTCCAAGCTGCCAAAGCCGCCTGCCCGTCCTCCGCAGAAATTTTTCGTCCCAAAACCGGCCTCCTAAGTTACTAACTGGGCGGCACTGAGCGCACCCTGGCTGGCTTTACTACCGCTTTTAAGCCGCCACCCCTTAGGCTATAACCGATGCACAATCCACAGCCAGACCGGCGTCAACGCTACGGCGCACTTTATACCTTGCTCTCGGCGGCCGCCCTGACCTTACTGGCAGTGTCGATGCTTAACGTGTCTATCCCTTCCATGACCAAGGCACTGGGTCTAACCAGCAACGATGTGCAATGGATTATGGCAGGCTACACCCTGATTTTTGGAATTGCGCTAATCCCGGCTGGCAGAATGGGGGATATCTGGGGGCATCGCCGCCTGTTTGTAATCGGGGTGGTGGTGTTCGGGATTTCCTCATTAGGAGCGGGTCTAGCTACGACCCCGCTGATTTTAATTTTGATGCGCCTCTTGACCGGAATCGGAGCCGCCATCATCAGTCCCCAAGTATTAGGGCTGATCCAGATACTTTTTCACGGAGAAGAACGCACCCGCGCTTACGGATCCTTCGGAATGGTTATCGGGATTGCCACCGCCATCGGTCCCACTATGGGCGGGGTACTAATCGCGCTGCTGGGTACCGATCTGGGGTGGCGAGCCGGGTTTTTATTCAATATCCTCATTTGCCTAGTAATTATTTTCGTCACCTACCGCACTATTTCCCCTGACCCTACTCGCACCGCTAGCGACACCCGCCTTGATTTGCCGGGGATATTGCTGCTGGCGGCAGCCTTTTTGGCGGTGATGTATCCCTTTATCGATGCCACTATGCCCAGTGGAGGACTGGGAAACTGGCGCTGGCTGTTACTGCCGGGCGGAGCCTTGGGGTTCCTCGGGTTTTGGGCGCTGGAAAACTTCCGAGAAAGACGCCAAATCCCGGTAGTCATGCCCCGCTCACTACTCCTAGATCCCTCCTACATGGTGGGCACGATAGTACTCACTGCATTTTGCGCGGGCTGGACGGCGCTATTTATTATTTACACTCTTTATCTGCAACAAGGATTAGGAATAAGTCCCCTAGTAGCTGGACTTTTACAGATCCCCTTGGCACTAGGTTCCGCGATTGCTTCCGCCCAATCGTCGCGTCTGACCATGAAGTGGGGTCGCTGGATTTTAGTAATCGCCTGCGCCCTCGTAATCATTTCTTTGACTGTTACCGTGTTAATAACTCGGACTGCCTCTCCCGGGAGCATCCCCTACCTGCTAATAGTCTCCATGTTCTGTTCAGGTTTAGGATCGGGAATTTTCTTTTCTCCTGCCCAAGCACTCTCGCTGCTTACGATACCTCCAGGTAGAGCTGGTGCGGCCGGGGGGATTTCTCAAACTGCGCAACGGGTAGGAGGAGCAATTGGGCTGGCGGGGGCCACTTTAGCTTTTTACCTGCGGCTAGGGGCCGTCGACGCTCCTCCCGGGAGCGAGCCAGCAAGGCAAGCCTACACCGGGGCATTTAGTTACGGAATGGCCGCGGTAGTAGCTTTCATCATCATCGCGTTCCTATTTGCACTGGCTGATGCGCTGAAGCGCCGGGAAAATCCGTTAAAGTTAGAAGTGAATCCGCCGGAGAAAGAGAATGAATAAATAATGGCTTTGGTAATTGGCATCTGCTACCTCCTGTTAGCAGCCTGCCTGGGGGTAGGACTGATTTTATTTCATCGCCAGCATTTGCCCCGCGGCTCCCGGTGGGGGATCGTCAATGCCGCTACCACTGCCAGTGATAACGCCTGGATCCAGGCTCACCGAGCGGCAGCTCCCCTAGTGGGGGCTACCGCCGTGCTTTGTGTGATTAACGGCTTTGCCATCGCTGCTCTCACCGCCGACCATGCCGTATCAGTGCAGCTTATTTGCGCCTTAGGTGCCGCAATTTTTACCGGGATCGTTTACTGGTCGGCGCGCCGGGTCGCCACTGCCAGTGCTAAGAAATATCGCTAGAAACCCTGCCTCTAAGAGCGAGCCAGAAACTCTACCTCTACCTCGCAAGGGGCTCCTAGAGGGAGGGCAGCCACCCCCACTGCGGAGCGAATATGGGGCTGGTCAAAGAGCTTCCCAAAAGTATCCGAGGCACCGTTAGCCACGCTCGCCTGCCCGGTAAAAGTGGGGCTGGAGGCTACGAACACGGTTACTTTTAGTACCCGCTCTAACTGATCTACCCCACCGGCGACCTCCGCGCCAGCAGCTAGGGCGTTAAGGGCGCAAACTTGGGCAGCCCGGTAGGCATCCTGAGGACTAACTTCCGCTCCTACTAGACCGGTGGCCACCAGTTCCCCGTCCACAACCGGAATCTGCCCGGAGGTGCGCACCACCAATCCGCCTGCGCCCTCCAAAGCAATGGCGGGAGTGTAGGCCGCCACCGGGGTCGCGACCGCTGGCAGTAGCATACCTGCCTGCTCCAGGCGCTTAGACACCTCGGACATCTTATTCACCACGCGGACGTTTTAGATAGGCGACCGGGTTTTCCCAACCATTGGGGCCAGCAATAACACTGACCAGTTCCCAGCCGTCCTCGCCCCAGTTATCCAGAATCGCTTTCGTATTGTGCGACAGTAACGGAATCGTCGCATATTCCCATTTAGTCATGGCTCAAGTCTAATGGCAGCGAGGCGTCTAACGCACCCGCGCTAAAACATTGGGGGTGGTTGGTTGACGTAGCTCGGCCGCCAGTTCGTCATGAGACTCATTTAGCCATTGCCACCAGTCAGTTACGTCCTCGTAGTGACGCAACATCGCGCGACGTTCCCTTTCAGTGAGGCCACCCCACACCCCGTAGTTAGCTTCCGATTGCAAAGCATCGGCCAAGCATTCCAGACGGACTGGACACGCGAAACAACGGGTGCGAACTTGTCTTTGCGCCGCTCCCTGTACAAATAGAGCATCCGGTTCCTGACCAGCACACAGAGCACGTGCGGCCCACGTCTCATCCTGGCTAAAACTCATCATTCACTCCTTGAGTTCTCGCGGCGACATTGCCTATATATGTGACCGTACCTACATTTTGCTAAAAACACAAAACGAAAATCAGAGAAAAATTTTACCTAAACCAATAGATGGTTATTGCCCACAATCTGCTCTCAACTGCCAACGAAGATGCCCAATGCCCCCGAAGCCAAGTAGGCTAGGAATATGCAAAAAGGCAACGCTCGTTATATGCCACGTCGCCAGCTTCGCCGCACCCTCGCAGCACTGGCGGCTTTAATCGCACTGGCGGCAGTGCTCCTCGCTGGCCTATCCCTGCCGGTCGTGGGAGCCACAGGGCTAGCTGCTCGCGCCGGAATGAGCGCCATGACCGAAATCCCTAGCGAATTCAAGCCCACGCAGCCTTCTCAGCAATCGGTGATTTACTCGCGTGACGGTAAAGAAATCGCCCGTTTTTATGCGGAGAACCGCATCGTGGTCAAGCTCAAAGACATGTCCCCCTGGGTACAAAAAGGAACCATGGCTATTGAGGATCACCGTTTTTACCAGCACCGCGGGGTTGATCTCGAGGGAATCGCCCGCGCTATCGCAAATAACCTAGCCGGTAGAGACACCCAGGGCGCTTCCACCCTTACTCAGCAATTGGTAAAAAACACTCTGATTGACAAGGGTCTGCGCGCCGGCGATATGAACCAGGTTCGCAAGGCTCGCGAGCAGAGCATTACCCGTAAACTGCGCGAAGCCAAAGACGCCCTCGCTATCGAAAAGCAACTTTCTAAAGACCAAATCTTAGAGGGGTACTTGAATATTGCCCCCTATGGAACTTCGGTTTACGGGGTGGAATCCGCCAGTCGGTTCTATTTTTCAAAGAGCGCGAAAGACCTGACCCTCAGTGAAGGTGCCCTGCTGTCTGGCATTACCCAATCCCCCGCGAAATTTGACCCCACTCTCCACCCCGAAAATAGCCAAAATCGTCGTGACCAGGTATTAAAGGCGATGCTGCGCGAACAAATGATCACTTACGATCAATATAAGGAAGCTAAAGCCATCCCGGTTCCCGATTTATTGAAGGTTTCTCCTGGTCAACAAGGATGTGCTGCTGCCGGAAAGGCCTCCTACTTTTGCGCCTATGCAGTCAATGAAATTTACAATAATCCAGTATTCGGCAAGTCCCTCAACGACCGGCGTCGCCTGTTGCTGCGGGGAGGTCTGAAGATCTACACCACCATGGATTCCAATTTGCAAAACTTGGCTACCGACACCGCGTTTAATCGGATTCCAGAAGGGGATAGTTCCGGACTCTCGATCGCTATTAGTTCCATCGAACCCGGCACTGGAAAGATCCGAGCGCTGGCGCAAAATACTCCTTACGGTAATCCCGATAAAGAGCACCCCCGTGCCACCCAGAACTCATTCGGAGTAGATAAGGCTCATGGCGGCGGCGCGGGCTTCCAGCCCGGATCTTCCTATAAACCGGTAACCTTGGCTACCTGGTTTGATAATGGTTACTCAGCCTATTCGGTAGTGGGCGGACGCAACCACTATTCCGCGCGAGATTGGAAAGTCTCTGGTAACTGCCCGGTACATGCCGGTTCTTGGGATTTAAAGAACGCCACCGGCGGTAATAACTATGCCACCTCGGTTTTAGAAGGTACTCAAAAATCTTTAAATACCACCTACGCCGGAATGGCTTCTAACCTTGACCTTTGCGATATCTACAAAATGAGCGAAAGGCTGGGCGCGGTTAGTGGAGATCCCAGTCAAAAGGAATCTTTAGGGCCCTCCTTCATTATCGGTGCAGCTTCAGTACCCCCCCTAAATATGGCGAACGCCTTTGGCACTATTGCTTCGGGAGGCATGCGTTGCTCTCCAGTTGCCCTGGAAAAAGTGGTGGATGCCGACGGAAAGACTTTTAAGGTTGCTTCTGGTAACTGTAAACGCACCGTGGAAGCCAGCGTGGCTAACAAAACTGCGCAAGTATTAGTCTCTACCGCGAATAGCTATGGGGGCCGGGTTAATATCGGCCGGCAAGTAATGGCGAAAACCGGTACTACTAACGGCCCGAACGCCGCCTGGACCTTGGGGGCAACCCCGAATCTGGCAACTGCGGTTTGGGTTGGCTACTCCCAGGGAAGTCAACGTGACCTGGTGAGAATGAGAATTAACGGTGCTTACTATGGAATTGTTTGGGGTAATACCGTTCCCGCCATGGCGTTTAGGGAATATATGTCCGCCGCGGTACAGTACCTGCCCGCAGCAAGTTTCCCTGACGCCAATATTGGAGAGGGTAAAACTATTTCCCAAGGCAGGGCGCGACCTACGCCCACACAGCAACCTAGCGAAGGACCCGCCGCCCCCAGCCCGGAAACTACCCAGATTACTCAAACTTTTTATTACCAGGAAGATTAGCTATTGCGGCGAAATCGCACCCTTTTAACTTTGGCGGCAGGGGCAGTAGCTTACCCTTTTTTAGAGGCTCGGCTACCACGCCTGCGCCGCTATCAACTGGGGAAGAATCCGGGGCAAGTACCGGCAGCCACCTGCGAGGATTATCTCCCTAGCAGGGTTATAAACGTAGAGAGCACCGGAAAAAACCGCAGAGCAGACAGCAGTTCTCCTAGTATTTCCGCCGATAATTCTGCCTGGCAGCTGCGAATACTACACCTGTCTGACCTGCATCTATGGTCAGGAAGCAGCTGGCTTGCCCACTGGGTAGCTTCGCTTGCCGAATTCCCGGACATAGATTTGGTGGTACTAACCGGGGATAATTTTGCGGATGCTTCCGGCTTAGAGATGCTCTATCGCGCCCTCAACCCTTTGCTTAAGCTTCCGGGGGCTTTTGTGTTCGGTTCCAACGATTATTATTCGGGCATCCCCAAGCTGCCGTTGCACTATTTTTTCCCTAATAAGAAACCTAAACTACGAAACGTTCCCGACCTGCCAACTGAGGAGTTCCGGGACTTTTTAACTACGGGAGGCTGGAGAGACCTTAATAATCAGGTGGCAACCTGTACTCTTACTTCTCCGGCGCGGCAAGGACGCAGCACCGAAAAGTTAACGGTAGCGTTTTCGGGAACCGACGACCCCCATATCGGGCGCGATGAGCCGGTACAGGTACCGGATACCTGGGGGAAAGCTGATTTGCGCCTCGCCCTCACCCATGCCCCCTATGCGCGCGTCCTCGACCAATATGCCGCTTGCCGAGCCGACCTGGTACTGGCGGGACATACCCACGGAGGTCAGGTGTGTCTGCCGAAATTTGGTGCCCTGGTAAACAACACGGACTTGCCACTGTCCTACTCAGGGGGCATGCACTGGTGGCAGGTAGGCACCGTAGCTAATCCAGCTCCTCGGGTGCACAAAGGGAAAACCTACCCCCTGCCAAACCTTAAGGCACTAGCTAGCGAAGCAGAAATCTCCGATGGGACGCCGGGCGGGAAAACCCGGGTACATATTTCGCGAGGACTGGGCACGTCCAAGTTCACCCCGGTGCGTCTGGCTTGCCCACCCGAGGCAGCAATCATCACCATCACTGGCCGCAGCTAAAGAAAAAGCCAGATCACGGCAGAATATGCCAAAATCGATCCGGGTTTCGGCTTTATCTTCTAGTACCTGACCAAACCCTGAAGAAACGGTTTCTTCCCTAAAATGTGACCTGCAAGCCCTCTTTAGCAGGTAAAGCCGATTTACGGTAGAATAGTGTCCGGAAAATTTGTATTTGGGAGCCTGTAAGTTATGACATTTGAAATCGGCCAGACCGTTGTTTATCCCCATCATGGCGCCGCGGTGATCGAGAATATTACTACTCGTAAACTCAAGGGAGAAGACACCACCTACTTGATGTTGCGGGTTACCAATGGCGATATGACTATCCAGGTGCCGGCAGCAAATGTGGATATGGTGGGAGTTCGCGACGTGGTCGACGAAGAGGGCCTCAAAGAGGTACTCGCGGTGCTGCAAGAACCCCATATCGAGGAACCCACCAACTGGTCTCGTCGCTATAAGGCCAATGGCGAAAAAATCGCCACCGGAGACATTTTAAAAGTTTCCGAAGTGGTGCGGGATCTAACTTTCCGCGACAACGAACGGGGACTGTCTGCAGGGGAAAAACGGATGCTCGCCAAAGCGAGAGCCATCCTGGTTTCTGAACTTGCCCTAGCTAAGGACGAGGACGAGGAGGCGGCTTCGGATCGTCTCGATAAAATCATGGAAGAAGCCCAGGTAGAATACAACCGGGTTAACAATAAATAAGGATTAAAGGACGGGTTATGGGGCGCAGCGTTTACTGCGTCGTGACCGCCGCTGGTTCCGGATCACGCCTCGGCAATCCCGGACCCAAAGCGCTGGTAAAGTTAGCTGGTCACACTTTATTACACCACGCCCTGCGCTCCCTGGCGCCGCTGGATGACTTGGTCGGGGTAGTGATCACTGCGCCTAGCGATTACCTAGATGTTTTCACCGAGATTGCTCACGCTGCGGCTCTGTCCTATCCCTGGAAAGTTGTCGCCGGGGGGGCAAACCGGCAAATTTCCGTCTACCAGGGCCTGCAGGGGCTATTAACTCTCGATACTGCCGAGGGAGTACTGCCGGCCAATGACCCGGAAGCAATCGTCTTAATTCATGATGCGGCTCGGGCTCTAACTCCTCTCGATCAGTTTCAACGCGTTTGCAGTGCAGTCTCTTCTGGTTGCCCGGCGGTAGTACCCGCTACCGCTTTGGTTGACACCGTACGAGAAATCGCCGGTGAATCTTTTTGCCGAGAAGGGGTGGAGATTACTCCCTCGGGCGCTACCCCTGACCGTTCGCGACTGCGCTGCGTACAAACCCCGCAAGGGTTTGCCGGGGATGTTATTTTTGCGGCTCACGAGCAGGCACGGGCGGAAAATATTTCCGAGGGCGGAGCCCTAGACGATGCGCTACTTGCAGCTAGGCTCGGATACCAACAATACTTTGTGGCAGGATCAATGCGAGCCTTGAAAATTACGTACCCCTTGGATCTGAAACTAGCTACCTGGCTGGCGGAAAATCCCGAGCAAGCATAAGGGCAGGAAAAACATGGCTAACACCGGTGACCATCAGAAACATTTACCAGCAGAAAACCATGACCGCACCAAAGGCAAAATTTTAGCCTGGTCGCTGTGGGATTGGGGTTCCGCTGCCTTCAATGCGGTGGCCACCACCTTTGTTTTTACCGTCTACCTGACTACCAAAGATTTATTTGCCCCCGGAAACCAAGCCACTACTGATTTATCAATTGGTCTAGCTTTCGCGGGACTGGTGATTGCCCTGGTAGCGCCAGTTTCCGGGCAGCGCGCTGACCATAAGGGACGCGGCACCCGGATGTTGGCACTATTTTCTGCCCTAGTCACCGTCTGTATGGCGCTAATGTTCGCGGTCTACCCCACCTCTCCCCTCGGAAAAACCGGGGCACTGTGGCTAGGGGTAGCGCTGCTATCGTTTGGAAATATTTTCTTTGAATTTGCCTCCGTGAACTATAACGCCATGTTGGCGCGGGTTTCCACTAAAGAGAACATGGGTAAAGTCTCCGGTATCGGCTGGGGTATGGGGTATTTGGGCGGCATTATTTTGCTGGGAGTACTCTATGTTGGTTTCATCTCCCCCGAAGTAGGCTGGTTCGGGGTAACCGGTGAAAACTTCCTAAATATCCGGATCGCCATGGTATTTGCCACCATCTGGTTCGCGGTGTTTTCAATTCCGGTAATTGTGGCGCTGCCAGGGCGCCGCCGCGGTGCGGATGGGAAACTCCATCCCGTGACCATGGCAGGGGTTGATTCCCAAGACCAAGAACTGGTCGGGGGGCTAGCGGGGGTTAAAGCTGCCTATAAAGAGCTATGGGAAACCATTAAACGTCTAGCGAAAACCGCCCCCGAAATTCTGCGTTTCCTAATTGCTTCTGCGATTTTCCGAGACGGCCTCGCCGGAGTATTTACCTATGGCGCCATCTTGGCCTCTACCGTGTTCGGTCTCAGCGGCGGGCAAGTCATGATTTTCGCCATCGTCGCTAACGTAGTGGCAGGAATCGCTACCATCGCCTGCGGGGTGGCTGATGATTTCTTCGGCCCCAAAAAAGTCATGATTTTTTCCCTCGGGTGTATGACCACCCTGGGGCTAATCCTCTTTTTTGCCCACAATGGCGGGGCCAAGATCTTCTGGTCCTTCGGGTTATTGCTGTGCATCTTCGTCGGTCCCGTCCAGTCGGCCTCCCGTTCCTTTCTGGCTCGGATTATTCCCAAAGGGCGCGAGGGCGAACTCTTCGGTCTTTACGCTACTACCGGGCGCGCGGTTTCCTTTATGTCCCCCACCTTATTTGCCCTATTCGTGTGGATTGGGAAACTTTTTGTGCCAACCGGCGCTAGCTCCCAGCATTTCGGAGTCTTAGGGATCACCCTGCTTCTGGGGGTAGGGTTCGCGCTGCTGATACCCCTTAAAGCTCCGGAGCATCGTTAAATATTTTCCTCCTTTCATTTTTCTTATTCTCAAAGTTCGGTAACAGGCGTAAGTAGCTAGCGTCTAGCGTTGCTTTGCAAAAAACGGTAGCGCCCCGAAGTGGTACGTGACACAATAAAGGCATGAAAAAAATAATTAATTCCCCCGACAATGTAGTCGCGGATTCGTTAAAAGGTTTAGAACTAGCTCATTCAGATACCCTACGTATCGATCACGAAAACAAAGTAGTTTACGCTCGCCGTGGGGCTGTTAAAGGCAAAGTGGGCTTGGTTTCCGGAGGAGGCAGCGGGCATGAGCCGCTACATTCCGGTTTTGTAGGCCCCGGAATGCTGGATGCCGCCTGCTGCGGAGAGGTCTTCACTTCTCCGGTGCCCGACCAGATGATGGCCGCCACCAGCGAAGTAGACGGGGGCGCCGGGGTGCTCCATATCGTCAAGAACTATACCGGCGATGTAATGAACTTCGAGATGGCCGCGGAAATGGCAAACGCTGAAACCGGGGTGGAAGTGCGTTCCGTGGTCGTAAACGATGATGTGGCGGTGCAAGACTCGCTCTACACTGCAGGGCGTCGCGGAGTAGGCGCCACCGTATTTGTAGAAAAACTGGCAGGAGCCGCCGCCGAAGCCAAAGCTAGCTTGGACGAGGTAGAACGCATCGCCAAGGAAGTAAATGACCGTTCCCGCTCCTACGGGATTGCCCTGACTTCCTGCACGGTTCCCTCAGCCGGGAAACCCACTTTCGACCTCGGAGAGGACGAAATTGAGGTAGGTATCGGTATCCACGGGGAACCCGGACGCGAACGTCGCCCCTTAGTTACCGCCGATGAACTAGCTGCAGAACTGGTAGAACCAATCTTGGCAGACCTAGATTTTAGCGGGGAACCCGTATTTGCGATGCTCAACGGCATGGGTGCCACCCCGATGATTGAGCTCTACCTCGCGTACGGAGAGGTAGCTAAGATCCTAGAAGCTAAAGGGATTAAAGTAGCTCGGTGCCTGGTAGGTAACTACATTACCTCCCTAGATATGGCGGGCTGTTCCCTGACCCTAACCCAGGGCAGCGAAGAACTTCTCAAACTCTGGGATGCTCCGGTGAACACTACCGGTTTGCGTTGGGGGTGTTAGTAGTGGCGGAAACAAAAGATTTTTTCGCCTGGCTCACCGCCTACAAAGAGTTAATAGTCGAAAACGCCGACTACCTAACTGACCTTGACCGACGCATCGGGGACGCCGATCATGGCGCCAATATGGCTCGCGGCATGACCGCGGTGGCGCAGCTGGATCCCACCAGTTTCGCTGACGCCGGCGCCCTGCTAAAGAAAGCCGGTATGACCTTAGTTTCTAAGGTGGGGGGCGCTTCTGGCCCGCTGTACGGCACCTTCTTCATGCGCATGGGAGCAGCGCTAGGCTCCGATGCGGATACTGCCGCTATTGGGAAAGCGCTGCGAGCCGGAGCCGATGGGGTAAAAGCACGGGGTAAAGCCAACCTGGGTGATAAGACCATGCTTGACTGTCTCTATCCGGCTCTGGATGCTTTTGACGAGGCCGCCGCCGGAGGACTGCAGGCCGCACTGCAGGCCGCCAGCGAACGCGCTGATAAAGCTGCCAGCGATACCGAACCGATGATCGCGAAGAAAGGTCGCGCCTCCTATCTCGGGGAACGCTCTCAGGGCACCCCTGATCCCGGCGCAACTTCCTCTGCATTACTGTTCAAAGCTGCCGCCGCGGCTTTGGCATAAACCCGGTCATAAGGAGTAGGCATGATCTCCCTGGTAGTAGTATCTCATTCACTGCCCTTAGCTACTGCCGCTAAAGAACTGGCGATGCAAATGACCGTCGCCGGCAGCGCCCCCAAAGTGTTGGTGGCAGCGGGGATTAGCGATGGCGAGCAGGTAGAACTAGGTACCGATGCTCAGCAAATCAGTGAAGCTATCGAAGCAGCTGATAGTCCCGATGGGGTGCTGATTTTGGTAGATTTGGGCTCCGCACTGCTCAGTTCGCAAATGGCATTGGAGTTCGTTGACCCCGACCTGGCTGATCGTTGCCTAATTTCTGCCGGCCCCCTGGTGGAAGGACTGGTTGCGGCGGTAGTTAGCGCCGCCGGGGGCGCGAGCTTGCAAGAGGTAGCTACCCAGGCACAAGCAGCTTTGGCGGGCAAGATCGACCAGCTTAGCGACTCGCAGGAGCCTCATCCCGAGGGCGAGGGAGAGTTTACCGAGAATGCTGCCGACCCGGCCTCGGGAGAAGATTCCTTTTCTTCCCCCGAGGCCGCGACCCTGGCTTTAGAAATTATTGATCCGCACGGGATGCATGCTCGTCCCGCCGCTGCCCTCGCCGCTGCTATCGGGGCGAGAAAAATACCGGTTTTTGCCCGTAAAGCCGGCACTTTCCGGGTAGTAAACGCCGCTTCCCTCACTCAGGTGAGTTCTTTGGGAATCGCCAAAGGTGACACTCTGGAGCTAGGTACTACCGATCCGGCAGCTCCAGAAATTTTTGCTGCTATCAGGGAGGCCTTGACTAAGACCGATCCCTCTACGATTGCAGGCGGCTCCGAGGCAACAGCGGGCAGTTCGGTTAATGCGATTGCCGAGCAGCTAGCTAAAGAAGTGTCTACTCCCAGCGACCCGGCACGTAACGGCGACCAGATCGTTATCGGATACGCGCTGGTGCTGGAGGGGCACGAGGACGCCGAGTTTTATCGGGTCAGTCCCAATGAAGGGCAGACGTTAGCAGAAGCCCGCAAAGCCGTTAGATCCTACCTGGGGTCTTTGGGTTCGGATTCGATTATCCAAATGCAGATCGCGCTGGTGGACGATCCCGAGTTACGCGCAGAAATCGCCGATGAAATTGCGGGGGGAACCAACGCTTTTACTGCGGTAGACAATGCCTATAGTGCCGCCGCTGCCAAGATGGAAAAGCTGGATGATCCTTATTTGGCGGAGCGGGCTACCGATTTACATGCGGTATCTCGCCTGCTAAAAAAGGCTTTGATTGGTACCGAACTCGATAACCTAGAGGAACTGATTAAGAAGCATTCCACCCCGGCAGTGCTGGTAGTTGAAGAACTTGATGCCCCGCTAGCCGCCAGTTTGCCTCCAGAAATCGAAGGGGTGGTTACCCGTAGTGGCGGGACTACCGGTCATGGCGCGATTGTGGCAGCCTCAAGGGGAATCCCCGTTTATGCCGGCCTCAAGTGGGGAGTGCATGATGGGGACACCATTGTTTTCGATCCGCGCACTAAACATTTAGAAGTTAATCCCAAAGCTAGAGTATTTGCCCACTGGATTGAACTAGCCCGCGAGCGGGTAGCTACTGCCACCAAAGCCTTAGAGCAGTTAGAAAGCCCGGCAATTACCGCCAGTGGTAAGCAAATCCCCATCCAGGTTAATGTTTCGGGGCCTACCGGAACAGTTAAAGGCGCCGAAGGATGTGGCCTGGTGCGGACCGAAACCCTATTTGCGGGCTACCAGGCGGCTCCTTCCCGCAAGCAACAGGCAGAAGTGTATGCCGAGCTGGCGCGCAACGTGGGGCCAACCACGATTCGCCTGTGGGATATAGGAGCAGACAAACCTTTACCTTTTGCCAAACAGCCACCGGAAAATAATCCTTTCCTGGGGGTACGAGGAGTCCGCTTACTGCGTAAGTTCCCACATCTGTTACGCGACCAATTAGGGGCAGTGCTCGACGCCAACCAAACTTTAGAGTCTGAAGGGTTAGGCAAACTTTTACGGGTGATGATTCCCATGGTCAATCACGTGCATCAAGTTGATTGGGTGCGTTCCCTCCTAGAAGAAATCACCGCCGACACTTACGGGATTGATGAAGCTGCTCGGCCAGCTCAAATGCCGTTACCACTGGGAATAATGGTGGAAACTCCCTCCGCTGCATTACGCATGAAAGAGTTTTGTGAAGCCGTGGATTTTGTATCGATAGGCACCAATGATCTGTGCCAATATGTTGCCGCCGCGGATCGGGGAAACTCTCAGGTAGCTGACCTAGCTGATGAGGTGCGGGAAACAGTGGTGGAAATGGTGCGTCAAATTGCTGAGGTCTGCCATCACGCCGCCGCTCCCATTGAAGTTTGCGTATGTGGAGATATGGCCTCCGATCCGGCTTGGGCAGGCAAGTTAGTTGCGGCCGGCGTGGATTCGCTTTCAGTGCGGCCCGGGATGATTGCGATGATAAAACAAACTATCCGCCAGTTATAGGGGGAGGTTTCTAGCTACCGGAAACTTCTAGCAGCTCCTCTTGGCGTAGCCTCCAATCCTGCGGGCCGGGTGCAAAGTTGGTATAGCAAATCTCGCCCCTAAGCGTAGCTGCAGATTCTTCTTCGCGGGGCTGCCGGTACTATCTTGTCACCTCGTATGCTTTACTCCCCGGACAGGCGGTAAAGTCATTCTCAGGAATAACGCATTTTCGGGAAGGGGAAAATCATGGAGCTTATCGCCATTTTTTGCGCGATGACCCTCTTTTCCTTGTTTCCCGGATATACCTTGGCACGCTGCCTCATCCCGGCTCTTCCTCAGCGAGTGACGTTAGCGGTAGCTCCGGCACTGACCTTTTTTATCCTCTTAGTGCTGGCAAGTCTCCTATCTCCCACTAGCGGCCTCTGGCTGGGAAAACTAGTTTTTTGCGGGAGCTTTTGGCGTTGGAAACCGATAGTAGTATTCCCAATAGTGGGGCTGCTAACGATTATCTTTGCCGTCGGTGCCCTCTTTCGGTGCCGCCAACTCACTAACCGCAGTTCCCGGGATTTTCCGTTACTGGCGGCGGTGCTAGCGGGAATCACTGCCGGCATCGCCCCCATGGTTCGCACTATTGATTTTGCTAACCCCGCCCAGCGTTGGGATCCTAGCTTTCACTACAACGGCCTAGTTTTACTGCATCACACCCAGGATGCGCACCCTCTTTACGCCCTTTCTGGGCTGTATTCGCAAAGCGCCCGGGTCTATTACCCGAGTGGTTGGCACATTTTCACCGTATTATTCACCGGTTCTAAGTCGGTAGTTCCTGCCGCTAACCTGACGTTTCTGCTGTTGGTTTGCTGGTGGATTTTAGGAGTGAGCGGCCTGGTCGCTTTAGTGGGAATGTCGCGGCGGGCCCAGCTAATAACCATTGTGCTTTCTGGGTTTACCCTGTCTTTCCCCGCTGATTCCTTAGCGCGCTACGCTCAGTGGCCAAATGGCACCGGGATCGCATTATTTCCGGGCGCCGCCGCATTAATGCTGGTTTTGGGCCGGCAGGTGCTAACCTACGCGCGCAAAATATGGGGATCTTTTACCGCTGACATCCAGCCTGCCAAACCCGATTCCATAGATTTGCCACTTACTTTGCCTGCCGTGCTGGCCACTTTGTTCACCTCCCTATTCTTAGGGATTGGATCCGTCTGGGTTCATCCCGCCATCTTTTTTAACCTGTTAGCGCTACTATTCCCGCTTTTAGCAGCATTGATTGTTACTCATCTATATCGAGGGATTCGGAAAAGAGAGCTTTCGAGTATCGCCGGCTGGCTGGGGGCGGGTCTCGGGGTGCTAGTGGTCTTGGAAATCGGTTTTCTTAATCCCTCCAGCTTGGCGACCGCGCTGTTCGAGCGCAAGGGAGATCAATATTTAGCTTTCTTGCGTCCGCTGCTGCCTACCCCTTTCTTTTTCCCGTCCTCAGCTTTCATCTTTTTCATGGCGTTAATGGCTGCCTTACTGATTATGGGGATAATCGCGGTCTTTTATGGCCGGGCACCAAAATGGCTGCTGGCCTCCTGGGCCCTATGCGCGGGGCTAGTGATGATTTCTTTCCTGCCGGCTTCGCCCCTCAAAGTGGTAACCGGCCCGTGGTATTCGGATCCCCGGCGCCTAATGGCAATCCTGCAACTCCCCTTAAATCTGTTGATGGGAGTGGGCTTAGATTTTCTACTAGTGCTTACTGCTAGTTTTCTTGCCGCTTCCGGCGCCCCTCGGCGTCTTTGTAAAGGCGTAGTTGCAACTCTGGCTGCTGCTTGTCTTGCAGTCGGGATCGCCGGCGCCGATAGCCGAGTGTGGGCCTTAGAAACAGTTTTCAATCCGGAGCGAACCGGAAGCGGGGGACTCGCCAATAGTGGGGAATTAAGGTTGATTAAGCGCGCCGCCCATTTCTTGCCTGCAGACGCCGTGATTGTCGGGGATCCTTCTATTGGCACCATCTATTTTGAGGCTATCGCTAATCGGAAAGTAGTTTTCCCTTCCCTGGGTAAAAGCGAAAAAGATCCCGACAGTACCCGCCTCTTTTATCACCTGAATAATATCGGACGAGACCGGCAGGTTTGCCTGTCCCTAGAGAGACTGAAAGTCACCCATTTCTATGCCCGTCCTAACAGCAGATACATGGGAGTTCCCCGTTCTTACTCTTGGCCAGGTTTTTACCACGTGCCGCTGGATGGTTACTTTACGCAGGTGGCTAGGGGAGGGCGCGCTAAACTGTACCGTTTCAACGGTTGCGGTCGCGAGCGTGGCGAAAATAACCGTTCTGCCTGGTCGAAAAGTTTGGAAAGCCAGCGGCAGGCTAGATAGACTTACACGGTGCCTATGGCATTTTGCCGCTATAGCTCAGTTGGTAGAGCAACGCTCTCGTAAAGCGTAGGTCATCGGTTCAAGTCCGATTAGCGGCTCTGGTAGTTTCCTTTTCTACTTCACTATTTCTGCGCCCTCTTGCCTGGTTTTCGGCGCACACCCGCGCTAATGCTGCTGCCAGCTTACTTTTCGCCCTGGAAAAAATTGCTTTCTGGGTGATGAGGATGCAGTTAGGCTAGGGTGCAGGAGGTATCACTTGGCTAGCAGTATCGATAATCCCCAGAACCTGGAACTAAAAATCGGGGGCATGAGTTGTGCGGCATGTGCGGCACATATTGAAAAAGACCTCAATAAGATGCCAGGGGTGAACGCGACCGTTAACTATGCGACCGAGAAAGCCACTATTTCTCAAACCGGTGATTTTGACGCTAAAGATTTTATAAAAACCGTGGAAAATGCTGGTTATAGCGCGTTTACGGAAGAAGATTTAGTAAACGAGGACGGGCAGGAAAACGCGGCGGTAGGTGCAGCAGAGCTGGCGGGACTGAGGCGGCGCCTTATTATTTGCGCAATTTTAGCTACTCCTGTGATTGTGCTGGCAATGGTTCCGCCCCTGCAGTTCCCTTACTGGCAGTGGGTGTCCCTGGTGCTGACGATTCCGGTGGTGCTGTGGGGAGCTTACCCCTTCCACCGCGCGGCGTTCGTAAATGCTCGCCGCGCCACTACCACTATGGACACCCTAATTTCTCTAGGTACCCTAGCTGCCTTTATTTGGTCGCTATATGCCCTGTTCTTAGGGGATGCCGGCCGGGTGGGGATGACCCACGATTTCCAGCTACTTGCCCAACCGGGGGATGCCGCCAGTCACATCTATCTGGAAGTTTGTTCTGGGGTAACGGTTTTTATTCTGGGCGGACGCTATTTTGAGAAGCGTGCCAAGGTCCGGGCGGGGGACGCTCTTCGCGCTCTCGCAGAATTGGGCGCAAAAGAGGTAACCGTGCTCCGCGGGGGCCAAGAGGTTAAAGTCCCGATTGAGCAGCTCACCGCGGGCGAAGAATTTATTGCCCTGCCGGGTGAAAAAATAGCTACTGACGGAGAGGTCGTTTCCGGTAATAGCGCGGTTGATAACTCGCTACTTACTGGAGAATCAGTGCCGGTCGAGGTAGCTCCCGGAGACTCGGTTACGGGAGCGACTATCAACACCTATGGTCGCCTAATTGTTCGCGCCACTCGGGTGGGCGGGCAAACTCAACTCGCCCAGATTACTCGACTAGTGGAACAGGCTCAGGCCGGTAAGGCTCCAATTCAGCGTCTGGCTGATAGAATTTCCGCAGTTTTCGTACCGATAGTGATCGCAATTTCGCTGCTCACTTTAGCTATTCGGTTAATTATTGGAACCCCGGTTACCGCTTTTACTTGCGCGGTCGCGGTGTTAATCATTGCTTGCCCCTGCGCGTTGGGGCTTGCCACCCCCACTGCCTTACTGGTGGGAACTGGTCGGGGAGCGAACCTGGGGATTTTGATTAAGGGCGCCGAAATTTTGGAATCTACCCGGCAAATCGACACCGTCATCCTCGATAAAACCGGGACGGTAACCAGTGGCAATATGGAGCTAGTTAGCGTTTATCCCCGCGATAACTTCCGGATTTTACAAACCGCCGCCACCTTAGAGGGCGGCAGCGAACATCCCATCGCCAAAGCAATTACCCGCGCCGCCCGCGAGCAAGGACTTACCTCCCCTAGCAGCGCGGTGCCGGCAGATTTTACAAACTCCGCGGGTGGAGGGGTAAGCGGCACCGTTGAAGGGCAGCTTGTTTTGGCGGGAAACCAGCAGTTTATTACCGCTGCCGGCGCGAAGATCCCCGAAGAGATGCTCACAGCACTTAACCAGAGCAGAAGCCGCGGGGAAACCACTGTGCTGGTAGCGATTGCGGGCGAAGTGAAGGGGGTGCTGGGGGTTGCTGACCGCATAAAAGAAACTAGCCCCCAGGCGATCTCGCTGTTTAAGGAATTAGGGCTCACCCCGGTGCTCCTGACGGGAGACGGGGAAAAAGTAGCTCGCCAAGTCGCCAAGCAAGTGGGGATTACCGAGGTAATCGCCGAGGTCAAGCCGGAAGATAAAGTGGTGGCGGTTTTTCGCAAACAGGGACGGGGCGCTACCGTGGCCATGATCGGCGATGGCGTGAACGATGCTGCCGCCCTCACACAAGCAGATTTAGGGATCGCCATGGGTAGTGGAACCGATGTGGCGATTCAAGCTGCCGATATTACTTTGATGCGCCCCGATCTTTTGGCAGCAGTGGATGCGATTCGGCTTTCCCGGCGTACCCTAAAAATAATCAAAGGTAACCTGTTTTGGGCATTCGCCTACAATGTCGCCGCCATCCCACTGGCCGCACTCGGGTTACTTAACCCGATGCTCGCCGGAGCTGCTATGGCGTGTTCCTCGACGTTTGTAGTAGGAAATAGTCTGCGGCTACGCTCGTTTCAACCGGTAGAGGCCCATTAGTTGCCCTCGACCGGGCAATAAATACCTAACAGCGATTCCTACTGGGGCGGACGTTCCCCGTCTTGCCACACCCACTGGGGGCCGTCATTGTGGTAGCGAGGGCGATGCAAAATCCCCGATTCGTACTCAATCATTAGATTGGGGCCGTTTGCCCAGGCCTGGCCATCAACTACCAGACTCCAGCCGTGGGGATAGGGGCTTTGCCAAATCAAAGTAACATTCGGGTTAGCGGCGCCGTTACGCAAGGCCGAATCCCGGGCATTCCTGATTACCAGTCGCCCGTCCTCTAATATCGGATCCACGGTATGAACTTTTACGTGGGCACCATAGGGCAAAGTAATCAAAGACGCCGAATTAAAACAGGCCATAGCCTCCGGTAATCTGTACAGGGGCACCGGGATTGTCATCTATTTTCCTCTCTAAGCTACTGGCGATAGCGTCAACTTTGACCCTAGTTAACGGATCGCCCGATCCGCGAGCGTTACTGCCTACCAAGGTAACAATAGCGTCTCAAATCCTGTCTGTACTTGCAGTTTACCGGAAAACCCCGTCAGACGATAGGAAATGCCAAAGCCTCGACACCGCTTTCCCCGTTTTAGACGTCGTTAATACGCCAATAGTCCTGGTAACGATCGAAATGGTCAAAAGCATCATGAATAATGGCGCTACGTGAATACCCCATCACGTCATAGTCTTGATCATTATCGGGCAAATGCACTTCTAGGCGGGTAGAGCGCGGAGTACTGGGGGCAGAGCCGGCAAAAATAGTATTCGCGGTATCTACCGCCAAAATCCGGTATACAAACTGGTCAGGGCCTTTGAAAGCCGTTAACTTTAGGCGGTCATAGATACGGGTTTGGGGGTCGACCTGTTCCAGAGGATCATCATCTGAACGAACAACCTCGGCGGGAATCCCCTCTTTATTAAGTTCTGCAGCAAAGTCACGCAGAGCCGGTTCCGCCACTTTGTCCAGGTAAGCCTGGGCTTCTAGAGGGGTTACCTGTCCGAAAGTTCGCGAAATTCGGTCATGCCAATTGCTCTCCAACCTGCCGGCGATAGAACCGGTTCCCGCCAGGATATTGCGGGCAGAGTGGGCGCGCAGCTGCCGGGCACGGCGATCTTGTTTTAGCGCTCGTGCCAGACCAATCATCACTAGAATCATCACTATTGAGAAGGGAAGGCCCATGATGATGGTGGCGTTTTGTAGCGCCGGGATACCCCCTACTATCAACATCCCGATAGTTAACAGCCCGGTTACCCCCGCCCAAAAAATTCGCAGCCAACCGGGAGCATCGGAACGTACCGTCGGGAGGAATGAGGACAGGTTCGCCATAATGAGGGCGCCCGAGTCCGCAGAGGTTACGTAAAATAGCAGACCTACGAAGGTAGCTAGCCCCATAATGAATACCGCCGCCGGGCATTGTTGCAAAAGCAGATAAAACCCCATTTCGGGGGCTTTTAGGGTGGCCTGCGCAAAGGATTTATCTCCGCTGCGAATCAGGTCAATGGCGGCGTTACCAAAGATGGCCACCCACATGAGGACGTAGGAGAAGGGAATCAGCATGGTGCCCACTACAAATTCTCGCAGGGTACGCCCTCGGGAAATCCGCGCCAAGAACATTCCTACAAAGGACGCCCAGGCCACCCACCACGCCCAGAAAAACAGCGTCCACGCCGACATCCAGGCGCTTACGTCTGAATAGGCAAAGGTTTCGAGGGCGCGGCGCGGGAATGACCATACAAAGTCCCCGATATTCATCACAATAGCGTTAAGCAGGAAATCTGTTCTCCCGGTGATGAAAACCCAGGATGCCAGAAACAGCGCTAATACCACGTTGAGTTGGCTAAGGAAACGGATTCCTTTATGGATACCAGTGGTGGCCGAGACGGTAGCTATGGCTACCGCAAGGATCACCAGTCCCACCTGCGCGGGAATCCCCTGGTCAATCCCGAACAGGATTTCCAGCCCCACATTAAGCTGTACTACCCCGATTCCCAGGGTGGTGGCCACCCCGAAGATAGTTCCCAGGATGGCGGCTCCGTCAACGGTGTGCCCCAGCGGGCCGTTGAGTTTGTCTCCAAAAATCGGGTAGAGAGCGGAGCGTACTGAGAGCGGTTGCTTACGGCGATAAGCGAAATACCCTAAAGCCATCCCCATCAGGGCATACATCCCCCAACCGGTGATGCCGTAGTGGAAAAGAGTCCAAACTGTGGCCTCTCGGGCGGCCTCGATAGTTTCCCCCTTCCCCACGGGAGGCTGCATATATTGGCTGACCGGGCCAGCTACGGAAAAAAATAAGATATCGGTGCCGATACCGGCAGCAAAGAGCATGGATGCCCAGGAGAAGGTCGAAAATTCGGGACGGGAGTTAGGCGGTCCCAGGCGGGTTTCCCCATAGCGGGAAAACCCCAAGAAAAATACGAAAACTAGAATGATGGCAGCTAGGGCAATATAAAACCAGCCGAACCATTTCGAGATCGCCCCGACCGCAACTCCCAGTACTTCAGCGGCGCTAGTGGGTGAAATCAGTGCCCACAGAGCTATAGCTAGAATTCCCGCTGAGGACCCTAAAAAGACCGGGAAATTCACTTTCGCATCTGGCCAGATAGCTTCCGACAGAGGGGCTTCCGGTTCATTCGCGGTTTCGCCTAAAGATTGGCTCATAGGAAACTATCCATCCCGTATTGTGTCTGCTCAGCATCTTAAAAATGATGCCTGGTGGTATCTCTAGGCTAAAATACCAGGTTCATAACCCCAAAGATTTACCGATATCAAGATGGAAAACGGGACAACCTACGAAAGTGGCGGACAACCGCTTAGTAGTAGAGTTACTTATATGTCTTCTCCACCTAGCAAGCGACGTCCAACTCTCCATGATGTTGCCCGTCTAGCTGGGTGCTCCTATCAGACCGTCTCGCGTGTGGTTAATGATCAGGGAGCCGTGCATCCGGATACTCGCGAGCGAGTACTTGCCGCAATCGCTGAGGTAGGCTATAGGCGTAATGTCGCCGCTGCGGCTCTGAAGACTGACCGACCCGGTAGTATTGGGGTGGTTACTGACTCATCCTGGCACTACGGCCCCATGGGAGCTTTGCGAGGTATCGAAAACGCCGCAAGAGAAGTTGGGAAACATATCATCCTATCCGTCAACGACGAAGACTCCTTCGGATCACTCGAGTCAACTCTCGACACTTTCCGTGATGCCTACGTTGACGGTCTTATCGTCATCGCTCCGCTCGTGCGAGAAGCCGAACTCGCCTTGGCCTCCATCGGGAACACCGGGTGGGCCAGCGTACTCCCCATTGTTGTCCTCGCTGCTGACCCCGCCCCTATTCCACACGCCATCGTGGTCTCGGAAGACCAATATGAGGGCTCCGTGCGAGCCGTGGAACATCTAATTAGTCTCGGTCACCAAAACATCGCCCATGTGGCTGGCGCTCAGGAATGGCTGGATGGCCAGGTTCGCCTCAAAGGCTGGCGAGACACCCTGGTGGCCCACGATCTATCCGTACCCGAAGCCATTATCGGTGATTGGTCGGGAGAAAGTGGATATCAGGCTGGATGCCGCATCGCAGACTTGAATCCTCGCCCCACAGCCGTATTCGTAGCTTCCGACCTGATGGCGCTCGGTTTGCTCCGGGCACTTAATGAGCACGGCCTCCGCGTACCGCAAGACATCAGCATCATTGGTTTCGACGATCATGAGTTCGCGTCCCAATTCGACCCTCCGCTCACCACCGTGCGACAGGACTTCGTGGCTCTGGGGCGGCTATGCGTGCGCAGCCTCCAGGATCCGGAATGTTATCCCCGGAGCACCATCTCACCCAACCTCATCGTTAGGACAAGCACTGCTCCACCTTCCAGCCTCAAGATCGTATGAAGATATGTGGGCAGGAGGCCAATAGGCGCCATTAACCCCGAGGATGCAGCTGCCCCCCCCATATGGGTGAGAGTCCAGCAGACCGAGACTTGGTGCCACAATGTGAAATGGCCGGGACCTCGAAGAGATCCCGGCCAAATTCCTATCCTATGAGATTAGCCGACGCGTTCCACCTGGAAGTCGTCACCCAGCTCACTTACGACCGCAGCCTTGTCCTCAGCGGCCAAGAATCGCTCAGCAGCCTCGCGGGTACAGCTGACTACCAGCTTAACATCGCCCTCGCGACCATTGGCGAAGGAAACCAGACGCTGCGTCACGCCAGCCCGATCACCCTTGATGTCAACCAAACTCGGATCGGCGGTACCGATCGAGATAACCTTCCGGTCCTGATCAAACCGCAGGATGAGGCTAGTCCACAAGGAGTTGTCGTCATGCACAGCCAGCACCAAAGTGCTGTTCGGGCTCACGAACGCATTCGCGGCCGCCACCACTGCGTCATGAGAAGCGCCTAGCTTCCACTGCAGACCCAGGGTCTGATCAGCAGGTTCGGGAGCAGTCACGATCGTTGACTTGTAGCGATCACGCAGCAAGCTCCAGGAGCGGCAAACGTAGACATCGAGGTCCTCGTCCGCGTCCCAGGCGTTTTGGTACTCGGCAAAGTACTCGTCCATAGCATCTCGCTCCGCCACCATGACGAAATCGACCTGGTCGCGGTTGGCAGCGTACAGAGCGTCAGCAGCAGCCTGCAGATCATCGACCTGCGTAGGAGCTTGCGCTACTTCCGCGCCTTGGGTGTGGCGGCACTTAACCACCTTTCCCTTTTCCAAAAGACACACGATCCTGCGGGCTCCCTTGGCGGAACGCAGCAGCAGGTGCTGCGCATTGCGCCACTGGTCCACGTCCAGATCGGCCATTAAAACATCACCGTGAAGCATTGTAGTTCCTTTCAGCTCTATAGCGAGCAGTCGTAGACATTAATTGAGTAGGCGGGCATAGAAGCCGACAACTGGCTGCCCTGGGTAGTACCCGGCTGGCCGGACCACAGTTCGGTGGCCTTTTCGACCTCGAAGGGTAGTTCGACACGGGCCTCAATGGCCTCGGCTGTCGGGTTGGCGATAAACACCACGCGACGCTTGGGATCGTCTTTATCCAGGTGAACCACCACGTCGAGACGGGCGTCGCTCTTGTTTACGGCGGAAACTTTAGCCGCGGCGCAAGCCTGATCGAGGACGCTGGCGGCGTCATCTCCACTCTTAACGACGAACCAATTGCCCTTACCGGATTCAACGGCATCCTTGAGGATAGTGCAGGGGTTCATCAGGGAGTCCAGCTCGGGTAGCTTCGGACCAACGACCGCGCAGCCGCCACCGGCTACGAAGTCCACCAGAGCCTGCTGAATCTTCGCATCCAGGTAGTCGAGGGTTGGCAGCACGACGATGCTGCGTTCGCCCCAACGCGAGGGATCGAGATCCGTATCGGAGATCACGAAGTCGTGACCACCGGCCGATAGAGCCTCGAAGCAAGCGCCGAAGGCCTTACTCTTCTCCAACTGTACTGGCGCATCGAAGCCCAGATTGTCCTCACTGATGGTCAGCGGGTTAGCGTACTCGCTGAAGCCTGAGGGGGTCTCCAAGAAGTCACCGGGGAAGGAGACCAACACGGAGGCCGCCTCGAGCCGATCGTATTCGCGGTTTGCCAGGAGCAGTACCTTCGCATCACGACGCAAGGAGGTAAAGCTGTTCTCGGACTGCATTCGGTTGGCATTGCTGAACATCTTCTCGTGGTCTTCGCGAACCCGACCATCACGACGGATAGGAGAGTCTAGCCAGCGGTCGCGCTCCACCAGCATGTAGCGGCTGAAGCCCTTGATGCCCTGCATCAGTGCAGCCTTGGTAACGAACTCCTCGTCGTAAATCTCGCCTGGGTTCAGGTACCAGGGCCACACACCGGCGATGAACTCCGGGATGTAGGGGAAGCGGCTGGTTCCCACCACATACGAACCAACGGTCTTGACGTGGCTGTAGAGTTCCTTGCGGGAGTAAATGTCGAAGCCGACAAAATCAAGCTTCTCTTCCAGCTTGGCGATGTTGAAAGGAGTGGTGAAGCCAGAAGCGGCGCCACCCGGACCGAGCGGGTGCGGGTAGTTGTGGAATAGCGCGATCTGATCTAGGCCACGCTCACGCATCATGTCGGCAAGGCGATCCATCGAAATGATCAGGTACTGCTCACGGTATTCAATCCAGTCAGCTAAGACCGGAATGTCATGCTTGCTCTTACCTTCGAAACGCCGCGGCGGGTCAATCTCGCCCTCGCTGCTATAGGAGGTGCCGTAGGCCTTGTTGATGCTTGCCAGGTCACCGTACTTGTCAAGCAAGAAGGTGCGGTACTGCGCCAAGGACTCTTCGGAGTAGTCGGCAGCGTACGCGTTGATGCAGAAGAAGTACGCCATCTCGTTATCAACCTGAGCTGCAACAATACCGCCCTTGGGGTAACAGTGACGAGCCAGGATCTCACAGATTGCGTCGTACCAGAGTGCGGTCTCTTCGTAGAATTCATCGGCCGCGTAGTTGACAGCGGGGATGGGCTTAGGCACCTGGGTCAGGACGGTCCGTCCTCCCTTGGCGTTGCGCATCTGCAACCGCTCGTTCTCGAGTATACGTTTGGGGTATCCGAACCAGGTTAGCTCGGAGTTGATCTGCGGTCCGGGACGTACGATTACCCGGAACTCTTTTTCTTCACATAGGGTCAGGAAGGCGTCAATATCCTTGTTTCCTGAGAAGTCGAAGACTCCCTTTTCTACTTCGTGAATTTCCCACGGGATGTAGATCGAGATCATGTTGAATCCCATACCTTTGACGGATTCCAGGATTTGATCCCACTTGTCCCGGTCAAGCCTCCAGTAGTGTACGGCACCGCCGTACAGCGAGACGGTCTCGCCATCAACCTTGAAGGCGCTCTTGCCAACCGACACAGGCCGGTTGTCTGTTTGCTTCTCCATAGTTCTTCCTTTCTTCTGTTACTGCGGAGAGTCCTGTATTCCTGCTTGTTAGGCGGCTAGTCTTTGCGTGCCAGGGCGACTGCCAGGATGATGATTATGCCCCGGATGATTTGCTGTTGAGAGGTATCGAGTCCGGCCAAAATGAGGCCATAGTTAATCGTCGCCATGAGCAATGCACCGAAGAAGGTGCCGACAACGGAGCCACGACCACCAGCAAGTGCGGTACCGCCCAGGATTACTGCGGCGATAGCGTTCATTTCGTCACCGGCACCCCACTGGAAACGACCAGACATGAGGCGACCAGCGTAGAGCATACCGGCCACGGCTGCTCCCATCGAGCAGATCAGCATTACCCGGAAACGTACCCAAGAAGTACTGATACCGGAGTACTCTGCGGCTACAGGATTGGCGCCAGTCGCCAGAATTTGGCGTCCGAAGCGCATTTTCTTGAGCACTATGGCGCCACCCACGACAAAGAGCAGCATCCAGATGATCAACCCGGGGATGGGGCCGATATTCCCGCCACCGAAGTTAGCGATGTAGTTCATGTCTAAAATAGGTACCGGCGCGGAGTCGGTAATCCATTGGGCGATACCGAAGGTTATGCCCATCATGGCGAGCGTCACCAAGAAGGACGGGATTCGGACAAAGGCCACGAGGGCGCCGTTGATACTGCCGACGACCGCCCCTAGAGCCAGTCCTGCAAGGATGCCGGGCACTAACCCATATTGAGACAGTGCCATGGCTGTCACCACGGAGGCGAGACCCGCGACCGAGCCGACGGATAAGTCAATTTCTGCGGCCGCGATCACCAGTGTCATCCCGACGGCGATCACCGAGACGATGGCCGCTTGACGGAGGATGTTCCAGAAGCTGGCTGTGGACAGGAAGCCCTGATCGCGCAGCAGCACCGAGAAGATGATCAAAACGGCTACGAAACCGACATAGATGATATCCCGACGCCAGTCGAAGCTGAAGCGCTTTCTGGCCACCTTGGCGGGGACTGTTGAATCACTCATGGTTCACTCCTTGAACTGCTAGTTCTAGTGCCTGCTCGTCGATAGTTTCGGACGCGGTGAGTTCGCGCTCAACAGTGGACTCGCGCATCAGGAGCAGGCGATCGCTCATGGCGAGTAGTTCGGGATATTCGGAGGAAATAACGATCACCGCGTGGCCTTCGGCCGCAAAGTTACGAATAGTCTCGATGATCTCTGATTTGGTTCCGATGTCGACACCGGCAGTGGGTTCGTCCATCACCAGGACTCGCGGGTTACGGCTAATCCACTTGGCGAGCACGATCTTCTGCTGGTTGCCGCCGGACAGTAACGAAGCACGTGCCTCTGGGCGCGCCACCTTAATGCGGAACTCCTCGATCAGTTTGCCAGCCAGGCCGCCCAGGGCGCGATCATTCACCCATCCAAGGCGAGAGTTTTCCGCCAAGTGAGGCAATTGGAGGTTACTGTTGACCGAGTGCCCTAGTACCAGACCTTGGCGTCGGCGATCCTCGGGAACCAGTACCAATCCTTGCGACAGCGCCTCCCCGGGTTTACTGATCTTTACCTCGCTCCCATCTATGCGCACAGTTCCAGCAGTCATCTGGTCGATGCCAAACAGGGTACGAGCCAATTCAGTGCGGCCGGAGCCCATAAGGCCAGCCAGCCCGAGAACCTCACCCTCATGGACTTCGAAGCACACATCATGTAGCCCATTGTTAGCGGCCAGACCCTTTACTGAGAGTACAACCGGACGTTCAGCACAGTCCCGGTTGGGAGCAGCTGCCATGGCTACATTACGACCAACGATGCCTTCGACGATTTCCTCTGGTGTGATTTCCGACAGTGGGGATGTGAGCAGGTGTTTACCATTGCGCAGGATCGTGATGCGATCTGCGATTTGATAGACCTCCTCCATCCGGTGGGAGATATAGACGATGGAGATACCTTCGGCGGTAAGGCGTTCGATCAGTTCGAACAGCGACTTTGTTTCGTGTCGCGCAAGAGCTGCCGTAGGTTCATCCATTATCAGTACCCGCGCATCCTCGGCCAGAGCTTTCGCGATCTCGGTCAGCTGCCAGTAGGCCGTGGATAACGAGGACATTTTCGCTGTGGGGTCTACCTCGACCTGCATGCGCTCGAAGATTTCCTGAGAACGACTGATCATTTGTTTGTCGTCGATCATGCCCCCGCTGCGAGGCTCATCATTAAGGAAGATGTTTTGCGCTACGGTCAGGGTGGGCACCAAGCTGAACTCTTGGAATACCATACCCAGACCGGCTCGCTTCGCATCATGGATATTCCCAAAGTGGCACTGCTTACCAGCAACCTCGATTGTCCCCTTGTCCAGGGAGTAGACTCCCTGGAGGATCTTCATCAACGTCGATTTGCCAGCGCCATTACCCCCTGCCAGGGCGTGAACTTCCCCCGCGACGATTTCAAAGTCAACGTCGTCGAGAACTTTCACACCAGAGAAGGATTTCTGGATCCCTCTCATGGCCACCAAGGGTTGCGGGTTGCTTATATCCCGTTTGGTGTCAGCCGCGGCACTCACTTCTTCATCGCTTTCTTCAGATCAGCTGGAGGCTCAGAGTTATAGACCTGCTTCCACGCCTTAAGCACGTTCTCGTGTGATACCGGCAAAGCATTTAGCGCTACATAGGAGGGAGCCTTCTTGCCAATCAGCGCCCCGGCGCCGATACGAGCCTCAGCAACACCCTGCTGGTACGGCTGCTGGGCACCAAGACCGACAACTAGTTGGTCTTGAGCCAAGGCGATTGCCACGTTTGTTCCGAGATCCTCGGTAGCGATCTTGAGGTCAGTGCGGCCGGCAGAACGGGCAGCAGCCATCACGCCTTCAGCGGGGACATCCCATACTGCCCAGATACCCGCTAACTTAGGGTTCTGGCTGATCATCGCGTCTGCTACTTTTTGCGCGTCTCCAGCGAAGTCGGGGCCGGCAATCCCTTGCTTCTTAACGATCTTAATGTCCGGGTATTCCTCTTCGATAACCTTGGTGAAACCTTCGTAACGTTGACGGGTAACGAAGAAGTCCGCGGAGTGGTAAATGACTCCGATCTCTCCCTTGCCGCCTAGCGCCTTGGCTAGCAAGTGAGCAGAAACAACGCCATTACCAAAGTTGTCAGCGCTCACGATCGATTCGTAGTCCACGCCAGCTTTCAATCCCTTGGGAACGTTGTCCATGAAGACGAGCTTCGCGCCGCTTTCCGCGACCTTACGGTATGCGCCAGCCGTAGCTACCGGGTCGGTGGGAATAGATACCACAATATCGGGGTTCTTGGCGAGTACTGTCTCGATGTTGGAGACTTGCTGACCCGGGTTGAAGTTCGCGTCGGTGACCGCGATAACGTCGATGCCTAACCGAGCGAACTCGGCTTTAAGCCCCGCGATCTGGGCATTAGCCCAATCGTTGCCAGCATAGTGCATCACGAGGGCAGCAGTGGCCTTCTTTGCTTTAACTTGTTCTATTTCTTCATCGGTGAGTTCAACAGCCTTAGCCGTGACGGGATTCTCTCCGTTCGGCCCCTTACTGAACACTTTGCCCTCTACTTCCTTAAGGGCGGCATCTGCCTTACTTGCGACCTGAGTGTCAGCTTTTTCGCTGCTTCCAGACTCGACTGTGCAGGCCGTTGTGCTGCCGACAATTGCCAAAGCAGCAGCGATAAGCAATGCCCTTTTCTTCATAATAGTTCTCCTTTGAACTGTGAGACTTCTCAAGTTCCGATCCGTGAAGGCGGAACCTGTTATCCCCATTGTGAACGTTCACACTTAAGATGTCAAGACCTTTTTTAAAACATTTTTGGATTAATACCTAAATTACGTGTATAAATTTTTTATTTTTTGGGATTTGATCAGGGGTTATGACGCTTGGAATAAACCATGAAAAATCCACTACGCTACCCACTTCGATTTCCACAAGTATTATGTATACAACGTTCGTTGATTACGTGTTTTCGCCAAGCTTTTTGTTGGGTTGCCTACAAAAGCCCTATCGTTGCAAGCACTCAATGAGGCGGTCGTGTCAGCTAAGGACAATGCGGGTCTATACATCATTTAGAGCTTTTTATCGTCGATGTCAGCGCTAAACAAGCATTGCTGCAGTCAGCTAGCTTGCGCTAGCTGACTGCAGCAATGGAAATTAGCGATCAGACTTAACCTGACCTTCGCTAACTGGATCTTTATTCCATTCGCGTACCAATCGCGACCTGGGATGCTGCATTAGCTTCCCGGATACGATCAGTCAGGTCGGAGTAGAACTCATCGTAGGGATCCTTAATACCCCAGCCTCTACCAAGGTTCTCAATGTACCCACACCAGTGCCAACCGATGATCCAAGGTTCGGCCATGACTCTGGCAAGTCCTTGTGCATAGTCCTCACCCCGCTCAGCATGCGTTTGCATGTCACTCGTGCGGTGCGGGTTCATATCAGTGGGAACCCAGTTTCCGATATCGGCGATTACCACGGGCTTACCTGAGATTTCATGCCACCGACGGAGGTCAGAAATCATCGCCGTGTATTCTTCCTCGGGGTATTCGGCCACTCGCCTACGACCCCTTCCTCACTCAACACAAAAGGGAGAAAAACTTTCGTTTCTCTCCCTTTCGGTCTCGCTCGTCGGGGTGACAGGATTTGAACCTGCGACCTCTTCGTCCCGAACGAAGCGCGCTACCAAGCTGCGCCACACCCCGCGTAACTCCCATATTGTAGGCAGACCCTCGGTAAATCTAAAAATCACCTGCCTAGATTTCGGCGGATGTCACACAAAAATCAGACCTGAAACCAGAAAATCCCATCTGGAAGTAGAAATCAGAATAGGAAACTACCGAGGGCGAGCCCGACGACCGCTGCCAGTAGCGAGAGCGACCATACCAGCAGCAACGCCCCCCAGGCGCGGCGCCAATTTCCCCGTTCCATAACCGAAAAAATATCGAGCACGAAAGTTGAGAAAGTAGAAAATCCCCCCAAAAATCCGGTAGCTAGCAGGGCATAGACCCGGCTATCAGAGCGCAGATCACCACTGGCCACCGCAGCAATCAGCATCCCGCCCAGCAGACAGGCCAGCACGTTCACTAGGGCGATCCCACCAGCAGGATGGCGTTTTTCTAGCTTTAACCAAGTCACGTCGATTCCCCAACGGCAAAGCGCCCCCACTCCACCGCACGTACCTAACGTGAGCGCAAACCCCAACCCGTTCATGAGCGATCCTGCCCTCGGCCGCTCTTGGCACGTCCTCCTGGAGCATCTTTAGTCGCCAGCCGGTACCCAACACCGGCAAGCACCACCCCGATTACCAGAAGAATTATCGCTAATGTAGCGGCAGGATAAAACTGGCCGTTTAGTGCCCAAAAGCCACGATCTAGACCTGGAACCCCGCCACTAACCGCGGAGATTCCGAAAGCCGAAAAAGTGGTGAAAGCTCCTAAAAACCCGGTGGTGATCCCCAGTTTTACCGGAGTTCCCAAACGGTGCAGGCCAGTTCCTTTCCGATTAGCCCGGGTTTTGAAATATCCCAGCAGGAAAGCCCCCAACAAATTAGCGACAATCACCCCAAAAGTTAATGCCGACCAGGTAAAATAACTTTCTGAAATCGGCAAAGTCAAAGTATCTAGCCCCCAGCGTGCCAAAGTTCCCGCCATGCCACCTAGGAAAATAGCGACAGCATCAGCCCCTATCCGCCGGGCAGGATACTGAGCGGAATCATGGGATTTATTCATCGCTTATCCCCTTTACCTTAATCGTCACAGGTAACATCACTATCCGGTAAAACTCCCCCTACCAGGTAATTATCTACGGTTTCTTGCACACAATCCGAGCCTAAACCGTAAGCAGTATGGGAATAGGATTTCCAAGTCAGCAGCCGCGAGGCAGGGATTTGCCGGTGTACCGATTGTGCCATTTCATAGGGCGTGGCCGGGTCGTTGGTATTTCCCACTAGCAAAATGGGTTGCGTCCCCACAATCTTCACTTTTTCCCGTTTCGCGGTAGCCTTCCAAGGCCAGGCCGCGAGCGCATACTCTCCATAGGCCATCGAAGATCCCATCAAGGGGAAGTCCCGCACTAGTTTTTGTCCGCGCTGATCCCACTCTTTTTGAGTACCTTCCACCGGATAATCGGCACCGTTAATCGCAATAAACGCATCTAAAGCATTGTTCTCAAACCTGCCGTCAGCACCCCGCTGATTAAGCAGATCCGAGATTTTTAATAGGGGAGCGCCATCGCCTTTCAACGCCGCTTGCAGCCCCTCGAGCAGGGAAGGATACAGAGTTTCGTAATAGAGCATCCCCACCGCTGCCCCAAAGGCTAAAGCCCCATTTAGCGGGCGGGCAGAATCTTTAGTAGGAATCGGAGAGGCATCGGCGGCTTTAAAAAACCGTTGCAACCGTTTCATACCGGCTGCGGTAGTGTCCCAGGGGCAATCCTTACCCTCTCGGGCGCACCAGGCCGCAAAGTTAGTAAACGCCGCCTCGAAACCTTTGGCTTGCGCCAAAGATACTTCCCCATAGGAGTAAGCACCATCCAAAATCCCGTCTAATACCAGGCGTCCCACATTCTTCGGAAATAGTTGCGCATAGGTAACCCCCAGGAAAGACCCATAGGAATACCCCAGGTAAGAAAGTTTTTTATCCCCGAGGACGGCTCGCAAAATATCTAAATCTCGCGCGGCAGAAACGGTATCAAGATACCGCGCCAAGTCGGCGCTCTTTCCCTGACAGCGCTGGGCGAACTCTTTCATATCGGCTATGGAACGTTCCCGTCCCGCGGCAGTGCCCAGATCCAGGCTTTCGGCAAGGGACTCATCTTTTTGCGCATCCGTGGTGCACTCTATGGGATGCGAGCGGGAGACTCCCCGCGGATCGAATCCCACCACATCAAAGGTGGAAAACACCTGCTCCGAAAACATATCTTCCGAGTTTTTTAGCAGGTCAACCCCAGATCCTCCCGGTCCGCCTGGGTTGATCAGCAGGCTCCCTAAGCGTTTTTCGCTCGCCCGGCTACGCGCCAACGCCAACTCAATATCTTCCTTCTGGGTGTCGCCATAATCCAGAGGTACTTTCACCCGCGCGCATTGATAATCCTTCAAGTCGCTTTCCTCGCAGGGCGCCCAGGAAACTTTTTGCTGATAGTAGCTTTCCAGTCCAGCAGGAATGGCCGTAGCTTGCCCGGTTAAAGAATTAGTTTTGGAGGCAGCGGAAGGAGGCACTCGGGTATCAGCTTTCCCCCCGACGCTACAGGCTGATAGCGCCAAGCAACCGGCAAAAACCATTGCCAACAGTATTGACAGTTTGTGTTTAACCATAAACTACTGCCTCAAATCCATCATCATTGCTTCCATAGTAAGCAAGGGGGTCACATTTGCCGCTAGGCGCCGCCTAGCGGCACGAATCGCATCTAGGCGCTGCACGGTGCGCTCTGGTGAAGAGCCTTGCGCCAACTGAGTAATCGTGTCCTGCAAGTCAAGGTTAATTAGCGGCACCTGCGCCCCGCTTTGCAACAGATAAACATCGCGATAAAACCCTAAAAGATTAAGCAGTACCCGGTCGAGACTGTCTCGCAGATAGCGAGTAGCGCGCCTTTTTTGATCCGCCTTGAGCGCAGTTTCCTGGGCTTTTAAGGCTGGGGGTAGTCGCGACCCTTCCTGGTCATATCCTAGGGAGCGTCGTAACTGCGCCAGTTCCTGCTGGTCTTTTTCTTCCGCCCGTTTACTAGCATCCGCTTTCGCTGCCTCCACCAATTTTTGCGCCAGCAACGCGGCCTCCCCCACGCTGGAGGTAGTGGTGGCCGAAAGTAAAATTTTTCGCCGGCGCTCCAGTTCTTCCGGATCGCGAGCTAAAGATTTCGCCACCCCAATATGGGATTGCGACAGCGCCGCCGCCTGGCGAGCAGTTTCGGGAGCGATCCCTTGTCTTTCAATCAGCAACTGCGCCACTTCCTCCACGCTGGGAGTAACCAAGCTGACGTGGCGACAGCGGGAACGAATCGTGGGTAACACATCGCCAGGTTGAGTGGTGCAAAGTAGCCACACGGTGCGCGGGGGTGGTTCCTCAATCGCTTTGAGCAGCAGATTAGAGGTGCGCTCGACCATCCGATCGGCGTCCTCCATTAAAATCACTCGCCATTTTCCTCCGGCGGGCGCCTGCTGTGCCAGCGTCACCAGGGA
This sequence comes from Varibaculum cambriense DSM 15806, assembly GCF_000420065.1. Classification (GTDB taxonomy): domain Bacteria; phylum Actinomycetota; class Actinomycetes; order Actinomycetales; family Actinomycetaceae; genus Varibaculum; species Varibaculum cambriense. The sequence continues at coordinate 746,819 of NZ_ATUF01000002.1, forward strand.
CGATATCTCCTCAATTTTGATAATGAGGCGTTCGGTGGTCACCACTTTCACGTCCGGATGGGTGCCTTTAAGCACGCGTTTACACTCGGGACACTGTCCGCATCCCGGGGTTTGCGGATCTTCACATTGTAAAGCCGCCGCAAAAGCTAGGGCAGCTACCGACCGCCCTGCTCCGGGCGGGCCGGTAACCAACCAGGCATGCGACATTTGCCTGGTTAAAGCTGAATCTTCTGTCCGGTCCTCATTTGCCTGCCGGAGGGCGCGCGCGGAATGCGCGGCAGTCTCAAAAATCTTTACCGCCGCTTTTTGCCCGACAATCTGATCCCAGACGCTCATAACTGCTGCAGCCCAGCCTGTTGGCTATCACCGTCCGCGGTACCCGTTACGGCAGTACCTAATTCCGATATTTGAGGCCAGGTCCCGTCCCGATATTGTCCTGCTTGCGCCTTCGCCCTCGTCGCAAATGCCGTACTCACTAGTGATAACACTTGTTGATGGAGCTCTTCTACCCCACAGGTAGCATCTAGTATCTTTATCCGCTGCCAATCGCGCTCGGCAATCTGCAAGAACGCCTGTCGCACCGCCTGGTGAAAAGCCAGTCCAGCCGACTCCATCCGGTCAGGAGTCTCGGTACGCCGCGCCACTAGCACTTCCGGATCGCCGTCCAGCAATATAGTCAGATCCGGGAGCAGATTTCTGGTTGCCCACAGAGAAATCTCCTCAATTTTTTCTAACCCTAGGCCGCGTCCTATTCCCTGATAGGCCAAAGAAGAATCTAAATATCGGTCAGAAACTACCACTTCGCCTGCCTGCAGATGCGGTTTGATTATCGTCTGCGCGTGCCAGGCCCGATCAGCGGCGTAAAGCAACGCTTCGGTGTAAGGATCTAGGTCTTCGCCATGCATGACCTCCCGACGCAACCTTTGTCCCAAGGAGGTGCCGCCAGGTTCAAAAGTAGCGATCGCGGCCGCCCCGCGTGCCGCTAAGGCCTGCATGAGCAGTTTCACCTGGGTAGATTTCCCGGTATAGTCCCCTCCCTCGAAGGAGATGAAGAAACCTGGGTAGGGTGCAGCGGCATTCATGTGTTTAGCTTACCGAACTTGGCGAGCATAGCGCTCTACCTCCGGCGACAAAACCTATCTAAGCTGCCGGCAAGCTCTAGGTTCCTTAGGCAGACTCACTTTCCCACCATGCCAGAAGCCGCTGCCGCGCCGCCTCTTTGCCAATCTCACCCTCTTCTAGCCGCAAATTCAGCAGATATTTATAGGCTTTCCCCACCTGCGGACCCGGTTTTAACTGCAGGATCTGCATAATTTCTTCCCCATCTAGTTCGGGGCGAATCCGCGAAAGTTCCTCTTTTTCTGCCAGCTGGGCGATTCGTTTCTCTAGGTCATCATAGGCGTGTTCCAGGCGCGCAGCGCGGCGGCGATTCCGGGTAGTGCAATCGGCGCGAGTCAAGCGATGCAGACGGGTCAGCATATTTCCGGCATCGGTCACGTAACGACGCACCGCCGAATCACTCCAAGCCTGCTCCCCATAGCCGTGAAACCGCAGGTGCAAAGCAACTAACTGGGTTACGTCTTTAATGGTTTGTTTATCGAAGTGGAGGGCGTGCATCCGTTTACGGGTAAGTTTCGCTCCCACGATCTCGTGATGATGGAAAGATACCGTCCCATCTTTTTCGAAACGGCGGGTAGCGGGTTTGCCCACATCATGCATGAGGGCGGCGAAACGCAAAATGAAATCGGGACACGGCACCTCCCCCTCCGGGCCGGTCTCCAAAGCTATTGCCTGATCCACCACGGTCAAGGTATGTTCGTAAACATCCTTGTGACGACCGTGTTCGTCAACGGTGGCGCGCAAATTCGCCACTTCCGGTAGTACCATCGCCGCCAGCCCGGTATAAACCATTAGTTCTAGACCTTTACGGGGATTCTTACCCACCATCAAAGCTTCCAGTTCGGCGCGCACTCGCTCGGGGGAAACAATCTCCAGGCGGCTAGCCATATTTTCCATTGCCGCCATCACCGGCATAGTTACGTCCAGGTCAAGCTGGGAGGCGAACCGGGCAGCTCGCATCATTCGCAGCGGATCATCATCAAAAGATTGCTCCGGAGACACCGGGGTGCGTAGCTGGCCGGCCACTAAATCAGCTATCCCCTGATGGGGATCCACCAGAGTCAAATCTGGCAGCCGCAACGCCATCGCGTTGACGGTAAAATCCCGACGGGTCAGGTCGCCCTCTAAAGTATCCCCAAACTGAACTGAGGGTTTGCGGGAATCCTTTTGATATTTATCGCTGCGATAGGTAGTTACTTCTACGGTTAAACCCGCTTTATGGGCACCGATAGTGCCAAACTCTTTACCCATCGTCCACACATTGCCCGCCCACTCTTTCAAAATCTGTTCGGTGGTATCTGGGCGCGCCGAAGTCGCCAGATCCCAATCGTGCGGCTTACGCCCGCACATGGCGTCCCGTACCGGTCCGCCTACCAGGGAAAGCTCTTCGCCTTTGGCGGTAAACAGTTCCGCAAGTTCTAAAATAACCGCCGGCAGCTTTGAAAGTGCCTGCAACATATTTCCGAGGGCGGTGGCCGCATTTTCTGGCAGCTGCACCCCGGTAGCGTTCAGGCCAGCAGGATCAGTAGCTAACTTCAAATTTTTATTCATTGTTTCCAGATTGCCAGAAAGCCGACCCGTCTTCCAAGTGGCAAGTTGTTAGCTCGCCGACAAGCGAGCAAGGTAGCATTAAAGATATGTCCGCTCGCAATTCGTATCGTCGCCGTCGCCGCGCCAAGTCGCGCCGCGCCGCCTCCCTACCAATTGTGGACGAGACTTCTGCTGGTGGTTTGGTAATAAAAGTTGAAGACCACCAGGCTTTCGTAGCTTTAATCGCTCGTCGTAACCGCAATGGCAATATTGAATGGTGCCTGCCCAAAGGACATTTGGAACCGGGCGAAACTGCGCAAGAAGCCGCGCGGAGAGAAATTTTTGAAGAAACCGGGATCAAAGGAAAAGTGATTGCCCCTTTGATCTCGATCGACTACTGGTTCGCTGGGGCAGGCAGGCGCATCCATAAAGTGGTGCACCACTATCTTTTAGAGGCTACAGGCGGCACGATTACCGTCGATAATGATCCTGACCATGAAGCAGAGGCCGCCGCTTGGGTTCCCCTAGATATGGTCTCCAAAGTGTTGGTTTACCCTAATGAACGCAAAGTGGTCGCCACTGCCCTGGAACTATTAGAAATAGAGGACTAGGGTGGCTATCTCGCGGCTGAAAAGCAGGGTTTTCGGGGTATTGGTTACCTTTTTACTCGCTCTTACCTGTACCCTTAATCCCGGCTACTTGCCGGTGGCTAAAGCTGCCCCATCTGCGCCGGCCTCGGAGCTAACCGCTGCCATTACTGCTATTAGCCCCGATACCCTCTCCTATAAAGAGGATCCGGGCTCGCGCGCAGAAAAAGTTACAGTGACCGGCACCGTCAGCAACCGCACTGACGCCACTTTACATAACGTAACAGTGCAGGTGTCTACTACTTCCAGGTTGGGAGGGGACGCCGAGACTATTCGCTCCTGGGTTAGAGGGGAATCCGATAGGGGGATGGGGGTTTTACGCCTGCGGGAAAGTAAAACCTTCCGGCAGGTGCCAGCGAAAAAAACCGTTAAGTTTGCAATAGAAATTCCCACAAACACCCTGCCTGCCCTAAATAAAAACAGTTTAGGAAGTCTGGGGATTCAAGCTAGCGTTTCTGCCAGTAAGGTGAAAAGAAAAGATACCGAGACTGATCGCTCCCTGCTGTTGTACGCACCGGAAGCAGAATCACCGGCAAAAAGTTCCCTGGCGATAATAGCTCCCCTTTCGGCCGCTTCACCCGAAATGGCTAAATGGTTGGCCAGGGGCGGGACAGGCAGTGCGGCTACTGCCAGTGCCCAGAGCTCCACTAGAGTCAACGCACCTTTAAAAAGCGTAGGCGAGAATGCAAAACTTTTGAGCAACCTGTCAACAGCCGGGATTACTTGGGTGGTTGACCCCGCCCTTTTGCACGCTAATTCTCCCCTCCTGACCGGTAGTTTTGCTCCTTTACCGGAAAAACCTGCGCCCTTAAGTCTGGATCCGGTGATGCTTGACGCCCTCAAAGCTGCACAAGCTAAAGGCGCTAGTGTGTCACTTGATTTGTGGGGCGCCCCCGACTTGGTGCAATTGGATAAAAATGCGCTGTATAAAGCCGCAGACGGGAACCGCCAACTGGGAGCATTGCTGGAAAAGCAAGTGACCCTAGCTCCCAGTACCATTTTTTTGGCCAATCCCCACTGGGCCAGCCGTACAGATGCTATCTGTGAGCATCCCGAAACCCGGTTGAGCGGAGGCTGTGCGCTAGTTACTGGCGGGGACCAGTTGCCGCTAACTCAAAGTTACAACTATCAACCGGATTTGCTTGGTCGAGCGCAAACAGGTGATAAAACCCGCAGTTTCCTGGCAGATCACGGTACTTTATCAGCACTTTTGGCCGCTACCTCTACCGAGGACGCCTTCACTAATACCCAGGTTGCCAGAGCCATGCTGGCTGCAATCGCCAGCGAACGTCCTTCACAGCCAAGACTTATTAATGCGGTTTTACCTAATGGAGCCATAAATTCTCCGCTGACCCAACAGCGTTTACGCAAGGTACTTGGCGATTCGTGGGTAACGGGTACCGCATTACCGCAGGCACTCGGCGCCGACCCTACCCCCGTAACTTTAGGTACCGATCCCAAAATCCAGAATCTGGCGCCGGATGCACCAGGATCTTTAGGGGTCGCCGGAAGTTCTTTCCGGAGCGCCACCAAATCGCTACATACTGTCCACGAGCGCGTAGTGCCGTCATTGGAGCAAATAACTAAGGATCACCAGCGCATTACTATCCCCTTAGAGCAGCAACTTTTGCTTTCTACTTCGCGGGGAATGACTAGCGCGGAACGTAACCGGGCGATCACTAATGCGGGTAGTCAGCTTGACCTGCTGGCTCGGGCGGTACAAATTCAGACTTCTTCCCAAATAAATTTGATTGCCAGCAGTTCTCAAATACCGATTAAGGTGCTGAATCGACTCCCAGTTGAGGTGAATGTGCGCTTAAAGCTACAGCCTACTGATTCGCGCCTGCGCGCCGACTCAACGGTAGCAGTGAGCTTAGCTCCCAAGGGATCAAAAACTGTAAAGATTCCGATTACTGCGGTGCGCAATGGCAACGTTCGCGTCAACGTGGCGATCTTGCCGCAGACCGGTAATCTAGTTCTTGATCAGCAACAGCAAATTGACCTGCGGATTCGTACCGGATGGGAGGATAGAATTTTTCTTGGTTTTATCTTTACTGCGGCAGCGATCTTTATAGTTGGTTTGATTGTTAATTTCCGCCGGGGCACTCGGATGGAACAGGAATAAAGCGAAGGAGGAGGCAGTGAGCAGCGAAGAAGAAAAAACCGATCGGGAAATCAAGGGCATCAAGAAAATTAATGTAGCTCGTGCCTCGGGAATCATGCTAGCGGGAACTATGGTCTCCCGACTGCTGGGTTTTGTGCGGGCGGCATTGCTAATTGCGCTCATTGGTTCGATCGGGGCTAATGATGCCTTCCAGGCCGCTAATAGCCTTCCTAATATCATTTACAATCTGCTAGCTTCCTCTATTCTTTCCGCGGTACTGGTTCCCCAGATTGTGCGGGCGCTGCAACGAAAAAACTCTGATGAGTTTATTAATCGCTTGCTTACCCTATTTACTACCGGGCTGTTGATTCTCACTTTGGTGTGCGTAGCCCTCGCCCCGGTGTTCGTTACTTTATTTGCGGCGAAACTGGATCCAGGCTGGAAACAGCTCGCGATTACTTTTTCTTATTGGTCTTTGCCCCAGGTTTTCTTCTATGGGCTTTATTCCCTGTGGGGACAATTCCTAAACGCTAAAGGTTCTTTCGGCCCTTATATGTGGGCACCAGTAGTAAACAACGTGGTAGGGATTGCGGGAATCTTTGTTTTCTGGCAGGTATTGGGCACTGAAACAGATTGGGCTAAAGACCCCAGCGTGTGGACCGGAGAACCGGTTGTTTTATTGGCCGGTATTTCCACGTTAGGAATCGTGGTGCAAGCATTAATTCTGCTGATTCCCTTGCGACGTACCGGTTTTAAAATGCGTCCGGTTTGGGGTATCCGTGGCTATGGCCTGGGGGAAGTATCTCGCACTGCCATCTGGGCTTTTTCGGCTTTATGTGTAGCCCAACTGGGCTTTTTGGCGATTTCTAATATTGCGGCAGCCGCTAACGGCTACGCCTCCAAACATCAGGTAACTATCGCCACCACCACTGCCTATAACACCGCCTTCACGGTATACATGATTCCGCAATCAATGATTGTGACCTCGGTAGTTACCGCCATGTTTACCTCGATGAGCGCCATGGTGGCCGTCGGACAGCTCTCTCGCCTGCGTACCCAGTTCCTTAACACCCAGCAGGGGGTTTCTTTAATCACTTGCCTTTGTGCGGTACTAATCGTGGTTTTAGCGCTGCCAATTATGCAGTTCATCATGCCTACTACCCCTATCGCCTCGGTGCAGGCATTTGCACAAGTGTTGGCGGTAATGGCTTTAGGGATTCCTTTCCTGGGATTCTTTAACCTTTCGCAGCGACTAATTTTGGCTTTTGCGGATGCTCGCAGTACTTTCCTGGTACAAATCCCCATGACTATTTGTACCCTGATTGTTTGTGGGTTAACGGTCCTGCTGCTACCGGTAAAATATTGGGTAATGGGAGCCTCCGCCGGTATGCAGTTATCTTATCTGGTGGGATCGGCACTTACGATTTGGCATTTACACACCAAGCATCTGCCTTTGAAATTTACTGCTGAACTAGGGCGTTCACTGCTGACTATTTCTCTCGCGACTCTGGGATCCGGCTGTGCGGGTTGGTTGATTATGCATTACTGGGGGCCGCTAGCTGGTGCCGAAAGTGATCCAGCGCTGGTACATATGACCGGGGCCTTGGCGCGAGTATTGATAGTAACCGTCGTTATGACCCTGGTGTACCTGGGGCTGCTATTAGTTTGGCGCTGTCCCGCGCTTGCCCTTTTGGCAGCTCCCATCTGGGCCAGGTTGCGCAAAGGGCGTCCTTTACCGCAAATACTAACTTACGTTCCCAGCGAAACTCAGCACAGCTCTAACTCGCAGTCCCAGGAGGGCATTAGCGCGCCAGAGGCGATAAACTCTAGGGAAGATGAACCTAGTATCGCAACCATGGGGGAGGGCGAACACACACAAACCCAGGTTGCAGCACAATTGCAGACCCGCGAAACCGGAAAAGATACCTATTTGCAGCCTCAAAATGAACTAAGCAAGGAAGATGAGGATCAAGTGGCCAGTGAACATCCTGAACCCGAGGTGACAGCTATCAGCTATAACGCCGACGGATACGTTAACCTGCAATCCGGTATGACCTTGCGTTTCCCCGGTCAGGAAAATTTTTCTTTGCTGACTCTCAGCCAGCGTCTAGCGGGCGACTTTTTACCCGAAAAGGATGCCTGGGCGGTTAATGATCAAACCAATAAACCTGCCGAGCTGCTGGTGCTGCAAGGTAAACGGGAGAAAACCCGCGAATATTATGCCCGTCTGCAGCAAGTTGAGGCTCCAGGTTTCCAGAAAATTATTTGGATTTGCTCTGATCCGGCCGATGCGGTGTTATTGCAGGCCACCCCGGATCTATCGCTCAGCGAGGTCGCAGGATCCGGGATGCCGGCACCGATAATCCGTTCTCTGATTTCGCAGGTGAGCGCGGGATTGTCGCAACTTCATGAGGCAGGTTTAGCGCACGGGGCTATCGATCCCGCCCATATTTTGGTCTCGCCTACCGGAAAAGTAATTATCCGCCTTGACGTAGCAGATCAAAATGCGTCCGCTGATTTAACCGCGGCGCAAACCCGCGATGGACAGCGAGTTTTGGAACTGCTCTACTTCTTAACTAGCGGTGATCGTGACCAGTTCCAGAAAGCAAATACGGGAGAAAAACTGCTCCCTCCCTCTGATTTCCATCAGGGCAACGATGTAGATTTAGATGCGGTAGCCCTGGCGGGAGCGGCGATGCCTTCTCCTCGTCTCTGCCAAGCCATCTGGGAGCAACTGGGAACGGGCGAACTGGATCCGGTAGCCAACTGGTTAGCCACCCGGGATGATAAAAGCGATAATGCAGAAGAAAAGGATTTAGAAGAAAAGCCGCGGGACAATACTTTAGCTATGGAAGCTGTTGCTTCTTCCCGCGCCATAAAACCGGTATTGCCTCCGGCAGCTAAAATCGCGGGACATCGCAAGCAGCCCTATAAAGAATCGGAAAAGACCCAAGCGATTCCCTTAACCGAAATGCAAGAAATGGATCTTAACCCCCAGGAGGAAAAAGCAGGGGATGGCGCCTGGGTGCCCGAAGCGGTGAGTTCCCAGCAAGCTCGGCAAGGATCTCACCCACAACCACCAAACTTCTTAGGTCGCCTCGGATCAGGTAAACCGGGGGACTCGGCGGGACAAATACCTACGCTAGCTACCCTAGATTCAAAAATGAAAACACCCGAAGAGCTGGGACTGAATGCGGAGGAAACTGCTATTCAATCTTCACTCCAGAAACCGAAGTTTTCTAAGAATCCGAAAAAGGCAGCTAAACAGAAAGCGAAATTAGCAGAAAAAATCAGTAGGGACGCACAAAAATCTGCGCGCAAAGCTGAGCGGCAACGGCAGCGGGAACAGCGCCGGAAAGACCGAATTTCCCAGCTATCCCCTAAAGATTTAGAGCCGGTAAACGTTAGCCGCCGGTTGATTGTTTCTAGCCTGGTCGGAATGGCGATAGTGCTAGTTCTTTCGGTGATGGTCTTAGCGCTTTGGCCACGGCACACTCCACCAGTAGCCAAACCGTCCGCCTCGCAAACCCAAACCCAAAAGCCGTCTTCGGAACCAGCGCCGGTGACCAAACCGGCGGAAATCGCCGGGGTGGCTTCTATCGATGCGGAAGGCAATGACACCGAGCATCCTGAACTAGCTGACCGGATGATAGATGGCAACGAGAACACCTGGTGGCGCTCGCGATTCTTCCGCAACCCGAAACTAGGAGACCGTAGCGGTTTTGGGGTAGTAATAACTTTCAAGGAACAGGCTAATGTTTCTGAGATTAAGCTAAAAACTAATGCGCAAGGCGGAAAAATCGAGGTGCGTTCTCTACCGGAATCCGGACTCCCCCGTGATGGAAAAGTCCTGGCCAATGGGACTTTTTCCGCTACCGTTAACCTCAAACTTAACCCGAAAGCTAATGCCCAGGCTCTGATCTTATGGTTCCCCGAACTTCCGCTTGATAACACGGGAAATAACCGGGCAACCATTTCTGAGATCTCGGTTTCCTAGCGAGCCTTGCCTGCCCGGTTTCGCTCACCGCATTAACTGGTTGCATGACATGCTTTTTAGCTGGGAAAATAAGTTAAGTAATAGCGGCGCTAAGACCCTAATCTAGGAGGCTCCATGTCGGTACGCGACATTATCATTATCGGTTCCGGACCAGCCGGCTATACGGCAGCGATCTACACTGCCCGCGCGGGGCTTAACCCCCTATTAATCGCCGGGGAAGTAACTGCCGGTGGTGCCCTGATGAACACCACCGAGGTGGAAAATTTCCCTGGGTTTCCCGAGGGGATTCAAGGCCCGGATCTAATGGCAAATATGCTTGCGCAAGCCGAGCGTTTCGGGTGCGAAATTCTTTACGAGGACGCCCTGGAGCTTTCCTTAACTGGGGAAGAAAAACAGGTGGTCACCTCGGAGGGACAGTACCGGGCTCGCCGCGTCATTTTGGCGATGGGTTCGGAATACCGCAAACTAAACGTGCCTGGAGAAGCGGAACTGTCCGGACGCGGCGTTTCCTATTGCGCCACCTGTGATGGTTTCTTCTTCAAAGACCAGCACTTGGCAGTAGTGGGGGGCGGGGACTCCGCCATGGAAGAGGCGCTGTTCTTAACCAAGTTCGCCAAGAAAGTGACGGTGATTCACCGCCGCGACCAGTTGCGTGCCTCCCAGATTATGGCCGAACGCGCTGAGGCGAACCCCAAGATTGATTTTGCTTGGAACAGTACTGTTGCCCAAATTAATGGGGAAAGTAAAGTGGAATCGCTTACTTTACAGTCAACGGTAGACGGTAAAGAAAGCACTTTGGATGCCACCGGAGTGTTCGTAGCGATCGGTCACGAACCGCGCTCGCAGCTAGTAACCGGCCAAGTGGATTTGGATGAGGCCGGATACGTGCGGGTTAATGAACCGGAAACCGCCACTAATCTGAAAGGAGTTTTCGCCTGCGGGGACCTAGTGGATCACACTTATCGCCAAGCGATTACTGCCGCGGGTTCGGGATGCCGAGCTGCCCTGGATGCCGAGCGTTCCCTAGCCGACTAAGAACTGCTTTTTACCATATATAGAGAGGAAAATACGAGATGACTAAACCTTTAGAAGTAACTGAAAATAATTTTGACCAGGAAGTATTGAAAGCAGAAACCCCGGTTTTGGTAGATTTTTGGGCGCCCTGGTGTGGCCCTTGCCGCCAAATGGGTCCGATAGTAGACGAGGTGGCCGCCGAGGTGGCCGGGAAAGCTAAAGTCGTCAAAGTAAATATTGACGAGAACCCCCAGCTGGCCGCCAAATACGGGATTAACTCCATCCCCATGTTTATGGTGTTCAACCAGGGCGAGATTACTCGCGGCATTCTAGGAGCTAACCCCAAGCGGGAACTCCTGGGACCGCTGCAGCAAGAAATCGACAAGTAGTTTTTCGTCTCTCCGCGCGGCAGCCAGACTGTCTGCTTAGGGGTTTTAGCGGGGGTGCGTAGGAATTATGCTGCGCACCCTATACTGAACGAGTGCGAAGTCTGAAGCGATTTTTAATAGTAGTAGCCGTCCTCGCGCTCCTCCTCGGAGTGCTGGATCGGGTGACTTGCTGGTGGGCAGAAAACGAGGGGACTCAGGCGCTCGAGAAACGGGGCGCCGAAAATGCCAACGTTAAAGTTAATGACCTGCCCTTTCTAACTTCCCTGGTGGCCGGTGATATCAATCAGGTGGAGGTTAACATTCCCCGCCTAGATATTGCCGCTGAGGGCGGTGCCATCCCGATAACTGACGTCCGTGCCCAGCTCAATCAGCTGGATCTGACCGCCGGACGGCTAAATATCGAAAAAATCGGGCAGTTAAACGCCGAGGGCAAGCTCAGCCAAGAAACCTTCACTCAGCTAGTGGCGGCGAAGGCTCCGGGGGTAAAAGTAAAACTGGAAGGCGGGAAGCTAAGTTTTGCTGCCCAAAAGTGGGGGCAAGAGATCCTAGCTACGGGACAGCTTGCCCTTGATGGCGGGGCAGATGGTTTAACCCCCACCCTGGTAATCAAACCCACTGCTCTGCAAACTGAATTGCCACGCTACCTGCAGGCAAGGTTGAAGCTGCCGGATTTTTTACCCTCGATCAATATCCCGATAACGGGGTTGCCCGCCAATCTGCAGCTGAGCGCAGTGGAAATTAAAGACGATCACCTCAAATTTAAGCTAACCGGGAAGAACATCCCCCTGCAAAAGAATTCTGTCTCCTAATTTTGGGGTTTGCCGGTTAATCCTAGGGGGGATTAACCCGCTAACACCTGCAAATGTGAACACGGGGCGGGGTCGAAATAGAAAGAGCCTACTTCGACCCCGCCCCTGACTTTCGGTACGGAAACCCTATTTTAGGAAGCGCGCTAGAGGTTACGCACGATCTCTTCTACCGAGGCTTTCGCATCGCCAAAGAGCATATCGGTGTTGTCGTTAAAGAACAGCGGATTTTGTACCCCGGCATAACCCGGATTCATCGACCGCTTAAACACCACTACTTGGCGTGCCTTCCACACTTCCAGCACCGGCATTCCCGCAATCGGGCTACCCGGCTTGGTGGCGTCGGGATTAACGGTATCGTTTGCCCCGATCACCAACACCACGTCAGTATCAGGGAAGTCGTCGTTAATCTCATCCATCTCTAGCACCACGTCATAGGGTACTTTGGCCTCTGCCAGCAGTACGTTCATATGTCCGGGCATCCGGCCCGCTACCGGGTGGATCCCGAAACGCACATTTACTCCCGCTTCACGCAGTTTGGCAGTTAGATCCGCTACCGGGAACTGGGCTTGTGCCTGCGCCATCCCGTAACCGGGGGTGATAATCACGCTGGAAGCGTCCTTGAGCACCTGCGCGACCTCGGCCGCACTGGTTTCGGTGTAGTCGCCGTAATCGGTGTCTGCCCCCTTCGCCGGTCCCCCGTCAGAACCGAAGCCTCCCAAAATCACGGAGACAAACGAGCGGTTCATGGCTTTGCACATGATGTAGGACAGATAAGCACCAGAAGAGCCCACCAGGGCACCCGCGATGATCAGCATATTGTTACCCAACATGAAGCCCGCGGCAGCCGCTGCCCAACCGGAGTAAGAGTTAAGCATGGAAACCACTACCGGCATATCGCCGCCTCCGATCGCGGCCACCAGGTGTAGTCCCAGTACTAGGGCGATGATGGTCATCACGATAATGGCTACCCACTGCATCCAAGTCAAGGTCATGGTGGTAGCGCTCAGGTGCGAGCCGCGCACCATCACTACAATGAGCATGATAGACACGATAATGGCGATGGCGTTCAGCCAATTGCGTCCCGGCAAAGTCAGGGGCGCACCCTTAATCTTTCCCGATAGTTTCAGGTAGGCGACGATAGAACCGGTGAGGGTAACCGCACCAATAAATATCCCTACTCCTACTTCCCCTAGATGGAACCCTACCGTGGCGGGATTAATCGCGGTGGCCGCATCAGCGCCAGCTTTTTTAAATTCGGAGGGCATGTGAATGAAGGTGTTATAGCCCACCAGCACCGCTGCTAAACCTACAAAGGAGTGCAGCATGGCTACCAGCTCCGGCATGCCGGTCATAGGAATAGTTTTGGCACGCCACAGCCCGATAATCGCGCCCGCAATCATCGCGACCGCTATTAAAAGCGCAGTTACCAAGGTTGATTGATAGCCGGGGGCTCCCGCGTTATGTAGCGCCACCGCGATAGTAGCGACCACTGCCACCAACATTCCGATTGCCCCGAAACGGTTTCCGCGCAGGGCGGTCTCATTTTTTGACAGACCCGCGAGCGCCAAAATGAACAGCAGCGCCGCAATCAGGTAGGCAATGCTTTGCCCTCTGCTAATCAAAAATTCGCCTTTAGAAGCACTGGCAACCAGGGTGGGGGTTACCGCAAATAGCACGTTACTCATTTCTTACTTCTCCTCCCCCCGGAACATGGTCAGCATCCGGTGCGTGACCGAGAAACCGCCGAAAATATTAATCGAGGCCACCAGAATTGCCAGGAAGCTCAGCGCGGACACCAGTGGGTTAGCGCTGCCTACCTGCAATATGGCGCCCACCAAAATAATTCCGGAAATGGCGTTAGTTTCACTCATTAGCGGAGTGTGCAGCGAGTGAGTAACGGAGGTAATCACATAGAAGCCCACTACAATCGCCAGCATCAAAATGAAGTAGTAGGGGATCAGCGGCTTGGGGGTGGCGGCAATCAGAGCCAGCCCCAAAACTATCCCTACCGTTGCCCACAAGAGACGTTTACGCTTCTTAGAGGCCTCTTCTTCAGCCTTTTTACGGGCAGTCTCGGCGGCGTCAGCAACCGACTCGGTTTTCTCCGGGGCGGGAGCGGCATGCACCTTGATTGGAGGCGGGGGGAACATATTTTCCCCGTCCTTGGCGATCGTAATTCCCCGGACTACTTCGTCTTTCATATCGAGGACGTAGTTGCCGTCTTTTTCCGGAGTGATCAGCTTAAGCAGGTTAACAATATTTTGTCCATACAGCTGTGATGACTGTCCCGGTAGCCTGCCGGCCAGGTCGGTGTAACCAATTATGGTCACCCCGTTTTCGGTAACCACTTTTTCGCCGGGACGGGTCAATTCGCAGTTACCGCCGCCAGCTGCCGCCATATCCACGATGACTGAACCGGGAGCCATGGCCGCTACTGCCTCTTTAGTAATCAGCAGTGGCGAGCGGCGACCGGGAATATTCGCGGTGGTGATTACGATGTCATTCGCGGCGGCCTGCTCGGTGTAAAGCTTGGTGGCCGCATCGGCTTGATCCGCGCTCATTTCTTTGGCGTAACCATCATCGGATTTTTCTTGCGCAATCGGAATGGGCACAAAAGTCGCCCCTACCGATTCTGCTTGCTCGGCAGTTTCACTGCGCACGTCCGTGGCGCTGACCTGGGCTCCCATCGAGTTGGCGGTACCAATAGCAGCGAGGCCGGCTACTCCCACGCCGATCACATAGACCTTGGCAGGCGGGATTTTTCCGGCGGCGGTTACCTGACCGGTAAAGAGGCGACCGAAACTTTCTGCCGCCTCGATAACCGCGCGATATCCGGAAACGTTGGACATGGAAGAGAGCACATCCATAGATTGTGCCCGCGAAATTCGCGGAACCGTATCCATCGCGAACCCAGTAATACCCCGCTCTACCAGTGCATCTACTGTCTCAGGGTGGCGGCCTGGTGCCATCCGGGCTATTAAGAGCGCGCCGGGTTTGACCAAATTCAGGTAGTCGGTGGGGGGTGTATCCAGGACGGTTACGATATCGGCCTGCCAGGCGGCCTGGGTATCCACGATCTCCGCTCCGGCCTGCGAATACTGCTCATCAAGATAGGCGGCTTTTTCTCCCGCCCCTCTCTCGACTAGGACTTGATAGCCCAGTTTGATGAGTTTCTTTACCGTATCCGGAGTGGCGGCGACCAAGGTTTGGCCTGGCGTGGGCTCTTTGGGAACTCCAATTCGCACAGTTACTCCTTATAGTTTTGGCTTTTGAAAGACCAATATTTATCCACTTATTTTACTAGTGGATAACTTATTTTTAGCGTACTCGGCGGCGGTTCCGCGCGCACTCTAAGTCCAGCTAATAGGAATGGTACCTGGCAGCGGAGAAGATAAAAACCTATTTTTCCGGCGTGGCCGGCTTAGATCCAGGTCCCGGTCCTTCTAATCCCAGGCGTTCCCGATCCGGTTGTTCTAGCAACTCGCCGCGGCGAATAGTTAAATCCTTGGGGGCACTAATTCCCAGTCTCACCGAGTCCTTATGCGACTCCACCACTTTAATCACGACCTGATCCCCGATCACGATCTCTTCTCCGCGTCTGCGGGTTAGTACTAGCATCCTTGCCTGCCTCCTAGATAGTGATTAAAAATTATTATCGGAATCTGGAAGAATCTCCCCGTCAACAGATTCCAGGATATCTTCTGGGCTATCTAAATCTTCGTTTTCCCCGACGAGGGATTGTTCTCTGATCGCTGCCTCTGAGCGAGCTAACTGATTAGCCAGCTTATCTGGATCTTCGTCTTTATCTATCCAAGAGGCCGGCCCCGAGTCTAAATGAGGGGACTTTTCGTGTTCCGAGAGCGCAGCAGTATTTTCCAGATTTTGTTGCCATCTTTGACCCCGCTGACGCAGTACCTGGGAGTACGAGACCCGCTTTGCCCCGCGTACCCGATGCAATAACACGTCTAAGTCGCGATTTATCTGGTCGTTTTCCCAGCGGGCTTTTTCGGCAAGCAGAGCGCGGGTATCAGCCAGCAGAGCTTCCAGCTCGTGGTCACTGGGCACCGGCTGCTCCCGATAGGTCATGACGCTACCTCCTGTTATTTATTCTCGGTTGTAATTGTAGATTAAGCCCGCTAACTGTGGAGAAGAACTGTTCTAAAAGCTAGACATCGGGGTTTATTGGAAACCATAAAATCAGGTTTCTTCCCCCGATGCTTACTAGTAATAAGTCTCTAGAAACCGACCTAAAGATGCTGGTATTAATAAACAGGAATTTTAGGGCGTGTTTTCAGTGCCAGCCATTGACTATTATTGCCTGAACCAGGGCGCGACTCTAAACTTGAAGGCACTGGTAGCTTTATATTAGAAGTTTACTTAACTATTTGCTAAGAGAGTAGGGAGAAAAATGTCGTCCCCAAATTATCCCTATCCGCCCAGCAATCTACCGCAGCCAAATCCGCAGCCACCACTAAATCAATAAGGTATTGGAAGGGGTCTATGCTCCCATATTCAACCGCCAACTTCCCTATTCAGCCCCTAATGGAGCATTCCTTTATGGCACTGGTAGGTGCGGCCGCCTTGATAGTGGTGGCCACGCTGCTGGTGGTATGGACCATGGTTTTTTACCAAGGTTCCTCCCGCTCCCCCATCCTGACTTTTAGTGCGCGTCGCCACGAGAATTTATACCGGCTACTGGCTGCTTACCGTCAGCGGCTGGTTGGTCTGGGAGCTGATCCTCGATACGTGGCTCTAGATGCTACCGCTCGCCAAGTCGTCCTCGGCAAAATTTTAAAAAATCTAAGCGAACAGTATTACCGAACCGCCGGTTGGGGAAACTATCACCCGCAACAGCTGCTAGCTACAGACTGGCCAGAACTGGCTGCCCTGATTTCGGCGTTATCCCATCCCGGACAATTCCTAGGACAAACTCCTAGGCAAGGGCGCACCCCGGCCTCCCCCAGCGACACTGCCGCGCTAACGGCCGCGCTCTCCCAGATTAGCTACCGCAGTGAGCTCCACGTCCACGCTTTAAATACTCGCCAGAACCTGATTATCAAGCCTCCTCGTAGATCCCGATTTTGGATAGTACCCGTAACGTTAACTGTGCTCTGCCTGCTAGTTATTTCCGGGCTGCAAACCCAAAGTTGGCTACTAGAACAACAGGCGGTATATGCAGACCGCCAGGGGGATCCTTCCTTGGCGCAAGATCTGCGTCTACGCCAAGCCGACTCCCGCCTGCTAGCCGATCGGTGGCTAGTTAACTACAACTTGGGAACCACCTATCTAAATGCCGGGGACCTGCAAAATGCTAACAAGTATCTTTCCCGTGCTAGTAAGAAAATGCCATTCGTTCTAGAAACCAAGATGACCGAACCCCAAGCCGTATTGGCTGGCTGCCAAGTGAACTACAACCTAGCTGCAGTGATGTTAAAAACCAGTGCGGAACCCGAATCCACCGATGTCTTAGTCCAGGCTGCTCAACTACTGGTTTACTGCAATCACGAGGCTCTGAAAACTCGCCAAAAATACTGGAAACTGGAGAGAGGTACTCCCGCTACTAGTAAGGTTTCTGCCAGTTTGAAGCGGGTAGCAAAAGATAGTGATTCCCTAATAGAGCAGATTAAAAAACAGGGAGGTAGCGATTTTCGGATGCCTTCCGCTTCCTGGCTTGAAGATTTTACTTCCTAAAAGCCTCGCTTTATCCCCAGTTCCCACAGCTTGCTACCAATAATGCCACCTAGATTGTTACTTTTCCCAGCTATCAAAGTATCAATTATCCAGATGAACCAGTACCTCACCTGCAGTAACAGAGTTAAATTGGGTCCGCTCTAAAATCTTTACCTGATTTGGCTGCACTCGGACGCCAGAACCAGCACAATTGAAAGCATGAAACGGATGAAGCACTTTTGGTGGGGAAAACACCCGGGCTTCATCGTGACCATCTGGTTGCTAACCGTAACTCTCGCCATCGTCGCGGTATTTTCGGGTCTGGGGGGAAAACCGCTATTTGAAAGGCTAATTACCCCCCAGCCAGCCAGCCCCGCTTCGGAATCAACCATGGGCAAGAAGCTGTATGAACAAGCCCACGGCGATACCTATCCGGTAACGGCAGTAGTTGAAATACCAGATTTAGAAAAACATGCCGATCAGATTGCAAAAATGCTCCGCCCAGTACACGCGGATCTGTTGCAGGTAAGTAAGGTAAAACAGATTGCAGATCCCTTTATCGCCTTTGACCCCCAGCTACCCGCCGGGAAAAAAGCTCAAGAACAAATCGACCAAGCATTAATGCAGGCATTAGCGCAGGGCAAAACCCAGGCAGAGCATGTCGCTAGAGCTAAGGGAGCTAGCGGCCAGCAATTAGAGAAAGCAAAACAGCGCGCCGAAAGGGAGGTTAAAAAAGCTTTCAGCAGTCAGCTACCCCCCGCTTGGAAAACTATCCAGTCCAGTGAACTCCAGCAGCTGATTGCCGAGGACGGAAAAACTTTCCTGATCAACGTACAGTTAACTGCCAGTGGCTATGACCAGGTTGACCCAGATGCCCGCGACCAGGTAGCCCGGATTTTAGAGGAAATACCTGATTATTTTTCAGGTTCTAACGTTACTGCCACCGTTAATGTAGTAGATAACATCGGTTTACAAAATGCTGCCAATGGGCAAGTCAAAGCCGATATGTTACGTGGAGAAGGAATTTCAATTCCAATTTCTCTGCTGATCATGACCATAGTTTTCGGGGGAATGTTAGCTGCCTTGCTGCCGTTAATGGGAGCCGGGGCTGCCATTGGAATCACCTTAATGCTGATCCTGGCACTGACTTATCTGATCACTGTGGAATCATTCGTAGTAAATATTGTTTCTTTCCTCGGGCTGGGGCTATCGATTGACTACGGATTACTAATCGTGTCCCGTTACCGTCATGAACTGCATAAACGTGGTATTCATGGCCAGGAAGATACCTTAATTTTTTACCCTCGCTTCCTGCAATTATTGGTTGCTTCACGGCGCGAAGGTGACAGAAAAATTGGTGTCGCCACTCGTAAGGATTACCGCACCCAACTCCTGCGTGCCCGCAAACCCTATCTTGAGGCCCTAGATAAAACTATGGACACTGCCGGCGCCACGGTTTTCTTTTCGGCTCTTATTGTCTCCCTCGCGATCCTGGGGCTATGCATCTTCCCGCTACCATTACTGCGTCTGATGGGCATCGGCGGGGTGTTAGTAACCATGCTGGCGATGATTTCTAATATGACTTTTTTGCCTGCCCTCATGATGCTGTTCGGACCGAGCCTGGCTTCTCCCTCCAGGTTTTCCCATTGGATGAACTGGATACGCCGCCATTTACTGCGTCGTTCCCGTGAGCGCTCCGAAGACGATCCCTCTCCCGTTTTTCGCGCCGTATCAACTTTCGTTACTCGCCGTCCCTGGCCGGTGCTAGTAGTGGTAACCCTAGTGTTAGTGGTGATGTCCCTTCCGCTCTACCAGATGCAAATGCGTTCCTCCGCGGTAGAATCGATGCCGCGGTCAATCCCGCAAATCGGGGCATTATGGGATATGTGGGAACGCTTCCCCGATTCGACTAACCCGCAAATCCGTCTGGTAGCCAAAACCACCCCGCAAAAATTGCAAACTTGGGCAGAAGAAAAAGTAGAACCACTATCCCACGTGAAACGAATTCGGCCCGCCGAAGACCTGAAAATCGATGGCCAACAATACGCGGCTCTGGATGTGTACACAAAGGAAAAAGATGCCTTTGCCGCGCAAGTGAAACAGGAAATGCAAGAGGTACGCCAGTTACCTGCCCCCTTTAAAATTTGGGTCACCGGTGAAGCTGCACTACAAACCGATTTCCAAGATACCCTTTACGAATACGCTTCTTACGTGTTTGCGGTAGTTGCCATCACTACTTACTTAATGTTGTTCCTGATGACCGGAGCGTTGTTGCTACCACTGCAAGCCTTGATATTAAACATGGTTTCCCTAATGTCTTCCTTAGGGGTAGCCGTATGGGTTTTCCAATATGGTCACGGAGAGAAATTACTTGGATTCACTTCCTTGGGCGCAGTGGAATCTTATGTAGTGGCGATCGTGTTTTGTTTCGGTTTTGGCCTGTCAATGGATTATGAAATGTTCCTAGTCTCGAGGGTGAAAGAAATCTGGGATGAAACCGCAGATAATAAGCGGGCAGTTCGCGACGGGCTCACCCATTCGGCCTCAACTATTACTTCCGCAGCTCTAATTCTGCTAGTGGTTTTTCTCGGTTTTACCACCGGAGGTATCCAAGCCATAAAACAGATCGGATTTACTTTGGCGGTGGCAGTCGCCCTAGACGCTACTTTGGTACGCATGGGACTAGTACCGGCGATTATGGCTATCTGCGGAAAAGCTAATTGGTGGGCTCCCAAATGGCTGCGTTCTTTCCATTCTCGCCTACCTCTTCCTGGGCACTAGGACGGGTCAAGGACGAACAGGCGACGCTAGCAGAAACTTACTCACGGGCGGGATTACCGAACTTAGACAAACGCCCAAGGAAAGTAAGAGGAATGGTTGCGGTGGGACCGTTGCGGTGTTTAGCCACAATCACATCTGCCTCCCCGGGACGATCTTCCTGATCATAAACTTCCGGGCGGTTCAGCAGCATTACCACATCCGCATCCTGTTCCAACGAACCAGATTCTCGCAGGTCAGCAAGCATTGGCTTATGTTCAATTCGTTGTTCGGGACCGCGGTTTAGCTGGGCGACTGCCACCACCGGGATTTCTAATTCTTTAGCTAGCAATTTTAAAGAACGAGAAAATTCCGCCACTTCCTGTTGCCGCGACTCTACCCGCTTACCGGAACTCATCAACTGGAGGTAGTCCACCACTACCAATTTCAAATCATATTGCTGCTTGAGCCGTCGGCATTTTGAACGTATCTCCGGCATAGTCATATTCGGAGAATCATCGATATACAGCGGAGCCTGGGAACAGCGGGACAATACCTGCGCTATTTTTGTCCAATCCGCATCCTCTAAATCTCCCGCGCTGAGCCGAGACATAGACACCCCGGATTCTGCGGAAATCATGCGCCGCGAAATCTCGGTTCCGTCCATTTCTAGACTAAAAATAACGGAAGTAAGTTCGTGATGGATAGCCGCGTTTCTACAAAAATCCAGCGCCAAGGTAGATTTACCCATTGCCGGGCGAGCGGCCACAATCACCAATTGACCGGGGTGTAGGCCATGGGTGAGGTTATCTAACTGATAAAAACCGGTAGGAACTCCGGAAGACATTCCTCCATTTTTTTGCAGTTCTTGCAGTTCGGTTACGGTTTCATCTAAAAATTCGGTGATGGGCCGGTAGTCTTCGCTATCGCCACGTTCACTGACTGCATAGATTTCACTTTGCGCCTGGTTGATAAGTTCATCTACGTCGCCGCCATCATCAGCGTAACCCAGTTGCACCACCCGAGTACCCGCTTGCACCAGGGAACGCAGCTGCGCCCGCTCGCGCACGATTCGGGCATAATATCCCGCGTTTGCGGCAGTAGGAACTCCGGAGATTAGTTGGTGTAAATAGGGGGCGCCCCCAATTCTTTCCAAGTCACCGCGGCGTTTTAATTGGCCGGCTACGGTCACCGCATCTACCGGTTCACCGCGCCCAAATAGATCCAAAACCACTTCGTGGATGGTCTGATGCACCGGCCGATAGTAATCTTCTCCCCTGATCGTCATAGTGACATCCGCAATCGCATCTTTGGAGAGCATCATCGCTCCCAATACGGATTGTTCAGCGGCAATATCTTGTGGAGGTGTCCGATCAAAATCTGCCATCACAACCTCCTAGAAACAATTTCAAACTCTTCGATTGTGCCATATTTTGGCGACAGACCCCGAAAACCCCTGTGGAAAACTCGCTAAATTTCGTGCAGACGGTGTTAATAACCTGTGGAAATATAACGGAAAATGTGGGTAGCGAGTAACGCCAAGTTTATAAACCAGTTACAAACTGGGAAACTACTAACAGAGTTATTCACAGATTGTGTATAGAAAATAGGGGAAGATTCGTGGAAAAGCCTAAAAAAACTAGCCTAAACCGCAAGATTTTGGCTCTGGCTTTGCCCGCTCTCGGATCCCTAATCGCCGAACCGCTTTTAACCATGGCTGACTCCATCCTGGTTGGGCACGTAGGAACCCCTGATTTAGCGGGGTTAGCTATCGGTTCCACCGTACTTACCCTGGTTGTGGGAATCTGCGTATTCCTCGCCTACACCACTACTGCGGTGACGGGCAGAGCCATGGGGGCTGGTAAACGCGCGGAAGGTCTTCGCCTAGGTATTCAGGGAATGTGGTTAGGAGCGCTTGTCGGGGCGACACTGGCGGTAGTGTTGATAGTTTTCTCCCCCCAAGTCATTGGCTTTTTCGAAGCTGAGCCGCAAGTAGCGAGTTTGGCACGGAGCTATTTGACGGTATCGGCTCCCGGACTCATCGCCATGTTATCCGTTTTAGCTGCTAACGGGGTATTGCGGGGACTATTAGATACCCGCACTCCCCTCCTGGTTACCACCAGCGCAGCAATCCTTAACGTACCGGTATCTGCCTTCTTAATTTTCGGCTGCTCTTTCGGGGTAGCAGGCGCCGGCGCGGGCACCGCCATTTGTCAGTTCTTTATGGCTATTTGGCTGTGGATAGTGGTGATTAAGAAACTGCGCGCCGAGGGAGTATCGCCGCGCCCTGATCTAAAACTAATTTTCCGTTCCGGGCTGCACGGATTACCGTTAGTTCTCCGCTCACTCTTCTTGCAGGCTGCCATCGTAGTCACCACTTGGCAGGCGGCTCGCCTAGGGGCAGTAACGTTGGCGGGCTATCAGATTCTAAAAACCCTATGGACCCTCGCAGCATTCGGCTTAGATGCTTTAGCGATCGCCGCTCAGGCGCTTCTTGCCAATGCCCTTGGTGAGGGCGACCAGCAAAAAATCCGGGTTTTAATCGCCCAATTAAACCGTTGGGCGCTAGTATCTGGCACCTTGATTGGTCTGGTATTTGCGGCCACCTCTGGGTTATCGCCGCATCTTTTTACCAGCGATCCCCAGGTATTAGCAGTTATTGTCCCCGCCATCATCGTGGTGGGTGTTATGCAACCGGTTGCCGCCTTAACTTACATTTACGATGGTTACTTGATCGGTGCTGATGATACTAAATACCTGGCAAAAGCGATGGCAATAGTATTTATTGCCTATCTACCAGCAGTTTTACTAGCTAACTTGCTACCGACAGGAGCCATAGCTTTAGCCGGACTATGGGCTATCTACGGGGTGGTTTTCATCGGTGGGAGAGCCCTCTCACTTTGGCTGCGCATCCGCACCGACGCTTGGCTCTAGCAGCTATTAAATAATTGCCTTTACTGCTGGCAGCTATCTAGTTTAATAGCCGATAAAAATAAGAAGTCGGGTGGGCGAGATTAATACCTCGCCCACCCGACTTCTTATTAGCTAAGCGCTGCCTAGTAGGAATTTACCTACTTGCCGCCCTCAACGTTTACAAACAGTTTGGCGCTAACATCATCATGCAAATTGATTTGAATCTGATATTTTCCAACCGCTTTGATCGGCTTTTCAATAATAACTTTGCGCCGGTCAATGGTTTGCCCAATCTGTTCTTTCACCGCATCCACCACGTCCTGGGTGGAGACTGCTCCGAAGAGCCGGCCGGAATGCCCAGCTCGCTTAGAAATTACCACAGTATTGTGGGCTTCAATCGCATCCCGTACTGCCCGGGCGTCCTCTACGTTAGAGATTTCCCGGCGCCGGCGCGCCCGAATCATTTCGTCGATCTGCTTTTGGGCGCCCTTAGTCCAAGGGTGCGCCATTTTCCGCGGTACCAGGTAGTTGCGAGCATATCCGCGAGCTACGGTTACTACGTCACCGGAAGATCCCAGCCCCGGTACATCCATATTCAAAATAATTTTGGCTGTTGCCATGACTAGACCCTCCTATCAGCGACCAGAACTTGTGTAGGGAAGCAACGCCATTTCCCGGGCATTCTTAACTGCTTTAGCGATGGCGCGCTGTTGCTGTACGCTAACTCCGGTAACCCGGCGCGAACGAATCTTTCCGCGATCGGAAATAAACTTCCGCAAGAACGGGGTGTCTTTATAGTCGATTTTTTCAACCGGCATATTACGTAGCGGATTAGCCTTTTTCTTTATTGGCTTCGCGCGAAGAACTTTCTTCGCCATATTTTCTCCTTAATGGTGTGACCCTAAGGTCTTATCCTGAAACTTTAGAACGGCGGCTCGTTGTCGCCGTCGTCATCGCTGGTGGCAGGAGCAGCCCAGGGATTATCATCCGCAGCTGGTTGCGCCGTCGCCATAGAACCTGTTCCCAGGTTCTGGGCAGCGCCCTGATTGAATCCGCCACCTTGATTGAAATTGCCGGCTGGAGCGCCTGCGCCAAATCCGCCCTGTCCACCCTGATTGAATCCGCCTCCACCTGAGCGCGGAATCCGGGTAACCTGGGCTTGCGCATAACGCAAGGAAGGACCAATTTCATCGACTTGAATCTCTATTGAGGAACGATTCTGTCCATCCCGTTCCCAATTGCGTTGCTGCAAGCGACCGTGAACAATCACTCGCATCCCTTTGGTTAAAGATTCAGCGATATTTTCGGCCATTTCCCGCCACGCAGAACAGCGCAAGAACATGGCAGTGCCATCTTCCCACTGTCCAGATGCGCGATTATAGGTTCTGGGAGTGGAGGCCACGGTAAACGAAGCCACTGGTACCGATTGCGCGGTGTAGCGCAGCTCGGGATCTGCAGTCAGATTCCCAATAACCGTTATCTGGGTTTCTCCAGCCATCTTTTTTCCTCTCCGCGACCTTAATCGCGCCGCAACAACTTGGTACGCAAAACTGATTCGTTTAGCGACAGCTGCCGGGTTAGCTCTTCAGCAATCTGCGGGGTAGTGGTCATTTCAATAACCGCATAGATCCCTTCAGAGTATTTTTCAATCGGATATGCGAGGCGACGTTTGCCCCAAATATCGGTCGCGTCTACGCTTCCCCCATTAGCAGAAATCACGTTTAGTAGTTTCTCTAATGCCGGGGCTACGGTGCGCTCATCGATTTCGGGATTCAGGATCACCATCATCTCATATTTACGCATCTCAACCCACCTCCTTTGGTCTAACGGCCACGGTCCTTCCGTGGCAGGAGGGCTTATGCATACGACCCGAAGGTCGCACTACAGGATAACTTAGTTCGAAGTGCTATTTCTAGCCGTTATCTAACATTGTTAGGAAACGCTCGTTTTAAGCCACCAGCGGTGAAATTAACCGTTTATGGTGACTTTACGATTATTCCCAGCACCCCGCTACCCTACGGGCTAGGAACCGGCTGGGAAGGAGACGGTGAAACCGGCGGAGGGGAACTTGCACTCCGAGAAGTACTTGGAACTGTAAGCGGGTTACCTACGGTTTCTGGAGGGGGAGCTGAAGGGACTTCCGCAGTTTTATAGGGCGTATTCTTTTCGCTCGGTTTCACCTGATATTTACTGTTTTCGGCGGAAAATAAGGGTTCCGGCGCCAAATCTTTTACTGCCTTCTTCATATAAGCCAACCATAACTTTGCTGGCCAAGTACTACCGGTTACTTCTCTCACCCCACCGAAGGGGGTAATCGATTCTTCTGCTCCATTTTTCCCTACCTGATACATGGACACTGCGGTGACCATCTGCGGTACATAACCTACGAACTGGGCGGAGCGGTTATCATTTGAAGATCCAGTTTTCGCTGCTACGGGCCTACCTAGCCTTCCGGCGGTATCGCCGGTCCCCCCACTTTCAGTTACTGCCGCGAGGGCCTTGGTTAACTCGGAAATATTTTCTTCCTCAAACTGCCTATTACCAGCAGTATCAGCTTCGTAAAGAATATTGCCTGACGAATCAGTAACTTTTTCAATAATATGAGCTGTTCGTCGGATCCCCCCGGTAGCGAAAGTAGTATAGGCCTCTGCAATCTCTATATTATGGGGAGAACTAGTTCCCAACACTCCCAAAATCGAGTTTTTATCCAAACCCACAGTGTCCTTGGAATAACCAGCGGCAATCGCCACCTGCCGGGTAGTGTCCATTCCGATTTCGCTATTTAACCGGACATAGGCAGTGTTAATCGAATATTTAGTAGCCTTCAAAAGGTCTACTTCCCCATAGGAGGCGCCTCCGTAGTTACCTACCCAGGCATCCTCTACTTTCATTGGTCCCGAACCATTGATACGCTCAGATAATTTGTGCCCATGTTCTAAGGCAGCTAACAGCGCAAATGGTTTAAAGGTTGACCCGGCTTGAGCTACATCCTGAGTTGCCGCATTCCGCTGAACTTTTTGATAATCTTCTCCCCCATATTCGGCTATTACCGCCCCAGTAGCGGTATCTATAGAGGTTGCGGCCACTCTTAATCCTGCGGGTTTTTGTTCCGGGAGGGTATTTATTGCCTCCTCCAACATTTTCTGTTTCTCGGGATCAATAGTGGTATAAATTTTGATCCCCGCCCGATCAATCTCATCTTCGTTATAGCCGATTTGTTTTACCAATTCCTGTCTTACATGCTGCAAAAGATACCCGGTAGTTCCCTTAAAATAGCTACCTTCTTGTTTCTTTTCCTGCACTTGCGGGAATACAGCGGCGTCCTTGTCGCTCTTTTTGATCATATGGTCAGTAGCCATGAGATTTAATACCCGCTGCCAACGTTGCTGGGCTTTTTCCGGACTAACTAGCGGATCCCAAGCATTAGGGGCGGGAATAATCCCGGCAAGTAGCGCTGATTCTGATAGATTCAGATCTTTAGCACTTTTACCAAAATAGGCATTAGCTGCTGCCTCTATCCCGTAGGCACCCCTACCAAAATAGATGGTATTCAGGTAATCATTAAGAATTTTTTCTTTAGGTACCTGCCTATTTATCTTCAATGCCAATATGGTCTCTTTAAATTTTCCGGTATATCCCGTATTTTTCCCGGTGTAATAGTTCTCTACATATTGTTGGGTGAGGGTAGAAGCTCCCTGGGTGGGCCGTCCTCGCACGTTATTCCAGAGGGCGCGGGCAATACCTTTAATATCAATCCCACTATTTTCATAGAAAGTGCGGTCTTCGCTGGCTACTACGGCATCACGAATATAGGTTTTTTCAAAAGACTTAGTATCTACGATGGTACGGTTGCGTTCCGCAAACTTTCCCATCATCTTATTACTATCTCCCCAGTAGACGGTGGTGACCTGGGCATTAGCAAATTTTTGAGCCTCGGGTACTTCCAGGCGATAGTAGGCAATCAAAAAGGTAATACATCCGGCAATAATCGCCACCAAAATTAGCCCGGTTACTAGGCCCAGGATTCTCTTTACCCACAGACCAACTCTGCTGCGAACGGGATTGTTTTTAACCTTAGGGTGCTTTTGTCTTGAAGTTTTATTGCTGGTAGCTGGCTTAGTCTTTTTATTGTTTATTCCTTTGACAGCCGCCTGACTTTTAACCCTATTTTTAGTCTGAGGAGACTTTACCGGAGATTTTGCATTTTTTGCGGAAGTGGAACGGGGCTTTCCAGCACTCTGCGGGATACTTGGCACTTTACGGGCAGCACTGGCACCTGGTTTAGTAGGGTGCCGATATTGATCCGGGTTTATAGGCGCGAAAATACGTTGATCCCCTGCTTGTGCCCGTGCCTGGAGTTGCTCTTTTTCATGTTTGCGGCGCTCAGCTCGAGAGGAAAACTTCTGCTCTCCGGCTTTGTTGCCACGCGATGAGTGCTTTTCGGTCATAAGTACAGGTTAGCTTAGTAAAAGGGTTGCGCTACTCAAATTTCATAGGTAATAGCAACTTTTATTTGAGGTTGCTTCCCGGCCATGGTGAATTATTTAAAAATTTTTATTTTTTATTTTTCTAGCAGTCATCACTACCTAGAATTCTCGGGATTATTATCTAAAGATGCAGCATATAAAGGTTTTGAACTTGTGAATTGGTAGTTAGATTTCTGGGGATGGTTTTGGGGACAGAGAAATATCTAGCAAGTTATTCCCGGTTTATGAACAATTTTGTAGTCACGATCCCCAGATATACACAGGGTTATTCACAGGTGTGGAGAAACCAGCTCTAACCTGTAGTCATGAGAACTACATTTTTGTAGTTTTGCTGGTAGATGTATTTAAAAATAAAGGTAAAAAATCACTCAAAAGTTTCCTTAGGTAATGGGGTGGTTGAGTAAATCTATTGACTAAATCACTTTGAGTGGCGGGCGGCTTGGCGAATTTGGTTGGTTAATTCATTAACGTGATCAAAAATTTGGGGTTTGGACTTCATAAGTTGGGTGATCTTCTTATTGGCGTGCATTACCGTAGTGTGGTCGCGTCCTCCGAATTCCTTACCGATCTGCGGTAATGATAGCTCGGTAAGTTCCCGGCATAAGTACATGGCGATCTGGCGCGCCTCGGTTAGAGAACGTGAACGCGAAGGAGAGCATAAATCGTTAACGGTGGTTTCAAAATATCCAGCTGTTTGTGCCTTAATCAGAGCAGGGGTGATTTCTTGATCATTGGGATCAGAAACAATATCTTTAAGCACCATTTCTGCTAGCTGTAGCGTCAAGGGTTGTTTAGTAAGGGAAGCGAAAGCAGTAACCCTAAGGAGGGCGCCCTCTAGTTCGCGGATATTGATAGTAAAACGCGAGGCGATATAGGCCAAGACTTCCGAGGGAGCTTCCACTTTTTCCTGACGAATTTTGTTACGCAAAATAGCGATGCGAGTTTCTAAATCAGGAGGCTGCACATCGGTTAAAAGACCCCACTCAAAACGAGAACGTAGTCGCTCCTCGAATCCTTCTAATTTTTTGGGAGGAACATCGGAAGTAATAACTACCTGCTTGTTGTCATTATGTAAGGAGTTAAAAGTATGGAAAAACTCCTCAATAGTTTGTTCTTTTCCCTGCAGGAACTGAATATCGTCAATCATCAAAATATCGATATTGCGATAGCGCCTTTGGAATTCGTGGGCGCTGCCTTCGGAGACGGAATTGATGAAGTCGTTAGTGAATTCCTCAGAGTTTACATAACGCACCTTGATATGGGGATAAAGGTTAAGTGCATAGTTACCGATGGCGTGGAGTAAATGAGTTTTACCCAGCCCGGAACCACCGTAAACAAACAGGGGATTGTAGGCTTTGGCCGGAGCCTCCGCTACCGCGATCGCAGCGGCATGAGCGAAGCGATTAGAAGCGCCAATTACGAAGGACTCAAAAGTATATTTCGAGTTTAGACGACTTTCAAAAGGTTTTTTTACCGAGGAAGCGGGAGTAGATTTAGCGACGGTAGTTTCAGTCTTTTGGGGAAGAGGAGCAACCGTTTGTTGCTCGGAAGGATTAATGCTTTGTCCAGTATCCAGGGAAGGATCTACCGAGACCGCCAAAATTACGTCGCGAGAGGTAGCAACCGATAGTGATTCTCGTAAAAAAGGAGCTAAGCGGGTTTCAATAATTGACTTCGAATAGTTATTGGGAGTGGCAATAATAATGGTGTTTTCGTAGGTAGTTAAGGGTTTTGACATTCTTACGAAGGCCAGATCGGCTTGACCTACCTGTGGATTTTGTTTTAACTGTCGGATCGCGTCTTGCCAGACTGACTGTAGCGAACTTGACATCAGTTTCTCCAAAATTTCTAAACATCAATGTGACAGGCCACCCCCACGATGGGGATAGTAATGATTCTAGGATAAAAACAGGTTATCCCCAATCTGGGGAAAAGATTGTGGATAACTTACGTGGTTGTAGTTTTAACTCCGAATCCCTTCCCGCGTGCAAAAACTAGAGAAATTGAAATTTTTAAAAATAAAAAATTAACATCTTACAGCTTTGTAGTTTTTCTAAGTTCCACAGCTTAGAATCTATTGAGAAAAAAATAGTGTTCATAACCACTCAATAACTATTTGACCTGGCAAAGCGCTATGCGTAGGCTTGCATATGTTGTCTAATCTAGGCTAAATGAAACTAAGATGCCGGAGTCTTATCCGGTGAGTGCATAACATTCAGGAGAACTAAAGTGACAAAGCGGACTTTTCAGCCGAATAACCGTCGCCGAGCCAAGAAACACGGATTCCGGGCAAGAATGCGTACCCGCGCAGGCCGCGCTATTATCGCTAATCGCCGGCGTAAGGGGCGCAAGGATCTTTCGGCCTAAAACATGTTGCCCCAGGCCAATCGCCTGAAGAAATCAGCCGATTTTTCCCAAGTTTTTCGGCGTGGCAATAGCGCTGGAAACCAACTAATGGTGGTGCACCACCTACCCGACCAGTTAGGCACTGCGGAGCCGCTGGTCGGTTTCGTTGTACCAAAAAGAAACCTACCGCGGGCAGTAGATAGAAATCGCATCAAGCGGCAATTGCGTGCTCTAAGTGCTGGGCGGATACAGAAGTTTGGTAGCGGTAGTATCACGGTGGTGCGCGCCCTCGGGAAAGCTAAAAATGCTTCCTACCCGCAACTAGGGGCAGCTTTGGATCAAGCTTTGGCTCGGGCGCAGGCGAAAGGGAAAAAGTGAGCAAAAATCTGGGGCAGGCGAGTTTAGTTTTTTTAGTTCGCCTTTATCGGCGCTATATCTCTCCCCTGTTCCCGGCTCGCTGCAAGTACTATCCCACTTGTAGCACCTACGCGCTTACAGCCTTAAAAACGCACGGTGCCCTGAAAGGGAGCCTCCTTTCGGCTTGGAGACTGGTGCGTTGTAATCCTTTTTCCGATGGTGGGGTGGATTATCCACCAGAAAAAGGTAACTGGAAGAGCGCGCCCTATCACCAGATGACTTTAAGTGAACTCCAAGCACATTGGGCAAAGATAGATAACGCCACCATGTCTACTAGGGGATAATAAGTAAAGGAGCATATTGATGATGCTAAGTACGCAGCTGTTAGCGGCAGCAGCTAATCAACCCACTTCCGGCGGATGGTATGACACGGTTTTATACCCTTTCAAATGGGTCACCGCCTGGGTACTGGTAGGGATTCATAAAGGCTTAACGGTTCTGGGGTTACCGGAAGGTCCCGGGGTTACCTGGGTACTATCCATCGTGGTGTTGACCATCTTTGTGCGGCTGCTTATTATTCCGCTGTTTATTAAGCAGATTAAGTCGACGCGGGGCATGAGCGCGATCCAACCGCAGATCAAAAAGATCCAAGAAAAATATAAAGGTCGCAATGACCAGGTCTCTAAGCAGCAGATGAGCCAAGAAACTATGGCCTTGTACAAAGAGTACGGCGTTAATCCCATGGCCTCATGTTTCCCCTTGCTGATTCAATTGCCGATTTTGGCGGCCCTGTATCGGGTGCTGTGGCAAATGCCGTTAATCGCTAAGAATCCGGGAGCCCATATTGGCGGTTTTGATTCCCAGTTAGCTTCGGAAATGGATAAATCCACAGTTTTCGGAGTTTATCTATCGGACACTTTCAACAACAGTGCTTCTAATCCCACGACCACAAAAATTCTGATCATTGTGGCGGTAGTACTCTATGCCGGATTGATGTTCTTCCAACAGTTCATCAATATGCGGCGAAATATGAATGCCTCCAATCCGCAGCAAATGCGGATGATGAAGATGATGGTCTACGTAATGCCCCTGATGACCGCCTGGTTTGGTTTCATTGTGCAGATTGGGGTGTTGGTTTATTTAGTAGTGACCATGGTGGTCAGCTTTATTCAACAGCTGTTCGTAATGCACTATCTGCCCACCCCTGGTTCTCCCGCGCACGATGCCCAAATGCGACGTCACCAGGAAAAATATGACAAGTTTAAAGAGGAAACGCTAGCGGAGTACAATCAGAAGCTTTCCGAAATGGGGCTAAGTGGCGACGACGTAGCTAAAGGAATGCGTCTTGAGGTTAAAGCCAATCGCAAGGGCGACGAGGATCCCTTCTCAGGATTAGAAAATGGAGAGCAACTGCGTGAAGGAGTGGCGCTCCACAAGGAAACCCAGGATCGGCTGCATAAGAAAGCTCAAGATCTCGAGCTAGAAGAAAAACCAAAGAAGCCCCTAAAACAATCGCGGATGATGGCAGCACTACAGAAGAAAGCTGAAGAGCAGCAAGCTGCCATCAAACCAAGTACCCGTAATGCCCAGGCGCAACCGAAGAGGTTAACTCGGGCTCAGCGTGATGCCCAAGCTAAACGGCGTCGGCAAGCCGGCCAGCTAAGTGAGCAAGAAAAAGCGAAACGCCGGCAGGCACGCAGGAAGAATAATGCGAATAAAAATCGGGGTAAGAACCGATAGGATCATTGCAGATAGCTAAGAGAGGAATAGGTGCCATGAGTGAAGAAGCATCTGCGGAACGAGTTGCCGCATTGGAAGAAGAGGGCGATATCGCCGCTGATTATTTAGAAGAGCTGCTCGATATTGCGGATCTAGGTGGAGATCTCGAAATTGATGTAGAACATGATCGCGCCAGTGTCGATATTGTGGCTGATGCGCAAGATCTAAATGATCTGCAACGTCTAGTGGGCAAAGAGGGCGAAGTTTTAGAGTCCTTACAGGATTTAACTCGCCTGGCAGTTTCTCAAAAAACGGGAGAACATTCTCGGTTGATGTTGGATATTGCCGGTTATCGGCAAGAACGTAAACAAGAGTTACGCTCTATTGCGGAAGAGGCCATCACCAAGGCTAAAACCACGGGTGAGCCGGTGCGGTTGGAGCCGATGAATCCGTTTGAGCGCAAGGTTTGTCACGACGTGGCCGCCGAAGAAGGCGTGTATTCGGGTTCGCAGGGGCAGGCTCCCAACCGGGCAGTGGTTATTTATCCGGATGCTTCTGGTCCGGAAGCAGAAGAAGAATAGTTCTCGCGATGTCGACAATATCTCGTGGATTTTGTCTGATTGGTACTAATAGATTGTGGCTATGCAACCAGAACTGCACCTTGAAGTAGCTCAACCCGGAGCTGAGGTGGAGGCGTTTTTTGGGTCCTCCTATGGAAAGATGCAGGCTTATGCCCAGATGTTGGCGGAGCAGGGGGAACTGCGGGGCCTGATCGGTCCGCGGGAATTACCGCGGATCTGGCCGCGACACATCTTAAATTGTGCGTCGGCAGAAAAGTTTTTACCGTTGGGCCGTGACGTAACCATTGCCGATGTAGGCTCTGGAGCTGGACTTCCAGGGATTGTTTTGGCAATTATGCGACCTGATCTTAAATTCTTCTTGATTGAACCTTTGGCTAGGCGGGTAGTGTGGCTAGAGGAAGTAAAACAAGAGTTAGGATTGGATAATGTGGAGATTTTACGATCTCGCAGTCAGGATCTCCCTTCCGAGCAGAAATTTTCCGCGGTTACCTCGCGGGCAGTGGCGAATTTAAAAAAGCTGATCCGGATCTCCGGGAAGTTGGTGGCTCCTCGAGGACGGATGCTAGCAATTAAGGGTGAGCGTGCTCCTTTAGAATTGTCGGCGGCTGAGGCGGAGTTGCGGGCAGCTAAGCTTGATAACGCACACATAGAAGAAGTTCCTTCTCTAATGGACGATTCGATTACTCGGATTATTATGGCAACCAAACGCCCCTAGTGGCTACCTATTTTTTGCATTTTTGGAGGCATAATGAGCAAGCATCGTTTAGCTGATGCCGCTATGGTGGAACAAGCAGATACCGATGAAGAGTTTTCCAGAAGGGAACGCGGTAGCTCTAAGCTTCAGTTGGGCGCTTTACCGCATCCGCAAAGTACCCGGGTAATTGCAGTAGCTAATCAAAAAGGTGGGGTCGGTAAAACCACCACCGTCGTAAATATCGCAGCGGCTCTGGCTTTAGGGGGCCTTAAAGTACTGGTAATTGATGCTGACCAGCAAGGTAATGCTTCTTCTTCGCTGGGATTTCGGCATCTAGAGGAAGATCAGAATTCTCTCTATGAGGTGATGACGCAGGGAATTCCCTTGCGGGAAGCCTTGTTACAGAATGAGCAACTACCGAATTTGTGGGTGGTACCGGCCTCTATGAATATGGCCGGGATTGAACTGGAACTTAATGAGCGAACGAATTTTCAACAAATTCTAGCTGAAGCCCTGGGTGAGTTACTTTCTAGCGGTGAGCAATTTGATTACATCTTTATTGATTCACCCCCTTCGTTGGGAATTATGACGGTTAATGCCCTCGTGGCTGCAAAGGAAGTATTGGTACCCTTGCAGGCGGAATATCTTGCTTTGGAAGGGCTCACGCAATTGACGAAAACCATAGATATGTTGGTTATTCGGCTTAATCCCACTCTGCGTTTCACTGCCATTTTACCCACGATGGTTACGACTAATACCTTGCTCAGCAAAGGAGTATTAGAAGAGGTAAAAGCTTATTATGGTGACATCGTGATGCAAACTATTATTCCTCGTAACATTGCCTTGGCGGAAGCGCCCTCTCATGAAGAGTCAATTTTGACTTACCAACCGGCTTCTAAAGGTGCAAAATGTTATTTGGATGCTGCATATGAGTTAGTTAGTCGTGAGGTGAAATCGTAATGACGCGAAAAAGTCATTTAGGGAGAGGACTGTCGGCACTGATCCCTACCGAGCCGGTTGAAACTAGAACAAATGAAATTGCGAAAGATGCTAATACCCGACCGGCAGATATTTTTTTTGGAGGACACGGACATTCCCCTAAGGGTGGTTCGGCAAAAGATTTATTGGAACCCCGAAAAAATGTTTCACGTGAAACATCGAGTGTTTCTAGTAAAAAAGTAAATCGAAAAACTAGCACGTCTGGATTGACGAAGAAAAATCTCAAATCTGATGCGAAACAAAAACCTGCAGCGGATGATGTTTCACGTGAAACATCACTGGTGCCAGTGCCAGGTGCAAAACTAGAATTAATTGAGGTTGCTAAGGTACATCCGAACCGGTCACAGCCGCGACAAACCTTTGATGAGGACGAAATTGCTGAGCTCGCTGCCTCGATAAAAGAAGTCGGCTTACTCCAGCCGATCGTAGTACGCACAGATCCGACTGATAAAAACGCGTACGAACTTATAATGGGAGAACGGCGTCTGCGGGCTTGCCAACTAGCGAAGGTACCGCAGGTTCCAGCTATTGTTCGCGAAACTAGCGACAATAAAATGTTGTTGGATGCGCTAATTGAAAACCTGCATCGGGTACAGCTAAATCCTTTAGAGGAAGCTGCCGCCTACCAGCAATTGATGGAAGATTTTGGGTGTACTCAACAGGAGCTATCTAGGCGGGTTGCGAAGTCTCGTCCCGCCATTACCAACGCCTTGCGATTATTACGCCTGCCCGCCAGCGTACAACCAAAGGTCGCTGCGGGAGTGCTTTCGGCGGGGCATGCGCGAGCTTTGCTGGCGGTTAGTGATCCGCAAGATCAGGAATACTTGGCGGAGCGCATTATAGCTGAGGGACTATCGGTACGCTCTACCGAAGAAATTGTGGCGCTGGGAAATGTTCGGGGAGCACCTGTTCGTACTCGTAAGAATGGGCCAAGGCGCGAAATTCAGCTTTCACCGACTCAGACGGCTACTCAGGAACGGTGGACAGAAATTCTTGATACCCGAGTATCACTTAAGCCCGGAAAAAAAATTAGCAAGTTGGTCATTGAGTATGCTGATGAAGCTGATTTGGAACGTCTGACCAGCTTACTAGAACAAGCTAGGCAGTAGCCTTAAAAGGTACCAACTAGCATCCCTCCTAATTTGTCTAGCTGCGTTGTCCCCTACCAGCGGCTTGGAGAGTGATGATCTCGATTAATTTTCCGAAGCCGGTATCAGCCTCAGCTGCTAGTGGCCACAAAGAAGTATCTGTCATTCCCGGAACCACATTTGCATCTATAAACCAGGGAGTACCGTCACCATCAACGATGAGATCGATGCGTGAAAAATCTTCTAATTCTAAAACGCGATGACATTCTAAAGCTAGGGTTCTAACTGATTTATCAAGCTCGGACGCTAAAGGTGCCGGAGCAAAAAATTCGGTACGTCCGGTTAGATAACGCGCGTCAAAATCGTACCTACCCACATCGGTACGGATTTCCACCGGCGGAAGCGCCCGCGCCGTTCCCTGTTCTTCCACAATCGATACCGAAATTTCACGACCCTTGATGAACCGTTCAATCAGTACTTCATCATCATATGCAAAAGCGTTTACCATCGCGGTTCGCAAGGCACCCTCGTCCTCAACGTAGGTAATCCCCATTGCTGATCCGCCGCGAGAAGGTTTCACCATCAACGGATATCCCAAATGCCTAGAGACTTCCTTGAGTAGGGTATCTGCCCCTACCTGGCGAAATAGAATCTGGGGAAGTGCAACTGACTGCGGAGTAGGCAAGCAATTTTTTTCCACCACTGATTTGGCAACCGGTTTAGAAAGAGAAATCCGGCAGCCCTTAGGACCGGAACCTACATATGGCAATCCGCTCAACTCTAATAAATCTTGTAGGGAGCCATCCTCGCCCTCGCGGCCGTGAATAATCGGCCACACCACGTCGGGTTCAAAATCTCTTAAAGAATTAAGTAAATCCCGGTCAAGTTCTAAACTTTTGAGTTCATGACCAAATCTGCGTAACTGGGTCGCTACTCGATTCGCAGAACGTAAAGAAACCTCCCGTTCATGTAGCTGTCCCCCGGTAATAATCGCAATTTTTAAGGCAGCGTCACTATTCATTGCTCTTACCTTTCTGCTGGGAAGCAAATAACTTAACCAGTTCCATTTCCCGATGCACCACCTTCGCTAAACGGCGTACCCCTTCACGAATCTCATCTGGGGTGGGATAACAGAATGAGAGTCTAATATTTTGATGTCCCTGGTCAGAGGCATAAAAAGCGGTTCCTGGAGTATAGGCAACCAGCTCACTGACTG
Source organism: Varibaculum cambriense DSM 15806 (assembly GCF_000420065.1). Classification (GTDB taxonomy): domain Bacteria; phylum Actinomycetota; class Actinomycetes; order Actinomycetales; family Actinomycetaceae; genus Varibaculum; species Varibaculum cambriense. The sequence goes on from NZ_ATUF01000002.1 coordinate 783,255, forward strand.
CTCTATTTAGCATAGCTTTGGAATCTAGACCTTCCGGGAGAGTTAGCCAAGTATAGAAGCCACCATCGGGCACCGTCCAGCTGCATTCAGGTAGATAATCATGTAAAGCAGTTAGCATGGTATCGCGACGACCTCGGTACATTTGCCGGTAGGAATCAATCTGTCCGCGCCAATCATAATCCCGCAGGTAGGCATGAATCGCCATCTGCCCGACCATAGAGGGCGATAAAATGGCTGATTCCGAAGCCACCACTAGTTTGTCTCGTACCGCTGGCGGTGCGTAGGCCCAGCCAATCCTGAAGCCCGGCGCGAATATCTTAGAAAAAGAACCTAAGTAAACTACCAGATCAGGTGCTAGTTCTACTAAGGGAGTTAAGGTCTGTCCTTCAAAGCCGAGCAGGCCATAAGGGTTATCCTCTAGAACCAGAACCCCATATTTGCGGCACAGATTAACTAACTCTTTGCGCCGAGAAAGAGACATGGAAACCCCAGCAGGATTATGGAAATTGGGGATGGTGTAAAGGTATTTAATCCGTTTTCCTTCCGCCCGAATCTGCTCTACGGTGCGGGCAAACTCTTCGGGAATCAAACCTTCGTCATCTAGGGGAATATGACGGACATCAGCTTGGTAGGCCTTAAAGACACCTAAGGCTCCTACGTAAGAGGGCGATTCCGCTAATATTACGTCTCCTGGCTCAATAAAAAGCTGTGTTACCAGGTCTAATGCCTGCTGGGATCCGGTGGTTACCACCACGTTATCCGGGTTGGCATGGATGCCTTCGGCCGCCATGACTTCGGTAATAGATTCGCGTAAAGGTGCCCAACCTTGACCCCCTCCATATTGCATTGCCTGCTCGCCATGCTCGAGCACCAATTGCTGGGCACTATTAGCTAATTTTGCGAGCGGAAGGTCATGAATATTGGGCATTCCGCCCGCTAGGGATACTACTTCGGGACGGGATACCACTGAAAATAAGGCCCGAATTTCAGATTCGCGAAGGTTATGAGCTCGCGCGGCGTAGGAATCCTGCCAAAGATCGAGATGGGTTCCATGCTTTTGCGCGCTCATTTACGTCTCCTTTACTAGATTAATTGCTATTTTCGCATGAAGAACCCAGGTGACCAAAGCCGAAGCCATAAAAAGCGCAAAAGTGGAGTAAAACGGCTTTACTGGAGAGTTGATTTCGGCGCGTTGTCCTCAGGGGACTGACGTTTTCGAGCACGTAGATACCAGATCAAGGTTCCTAAAAACACTACCAATAACACTAAAAGTAAAGGCAAAAGTAAATCCGGAAGTACACTAGCTGCACTGGTAATCCGGGTTTCCAAAGCCACTTGTTGGGCAGGGGTAAGTAGGGAGCCTAAGTTAGTACCCCCCGTAATTATTAACAGCACGCCCACGACCGTGAACACTAATCCCGATATCAAAGAACCCCACGTAGTTTGCCGCCCTAAAAACTTTAGCGGACGCGGGTGGAATAGGCGCTGCTGGCGGGCAGTTAAGGAACCCCAGATTAGAGAAAGTAAAGCAACCGGGGTGAACATTCCCAGGGCGTACCAAAACATCAGCGCGGCGCCGCGTAAACTGGAACCCGTTAAGGTAGCGGCTGAAAGCACCGCACCCAAGATCGGACCGGTACAACCGGATCCAGCTAACCCATAAGAAATACCAAAAAGAAAAATACCAATGACGCTAGGTCGAGTCGCACCTCCCAAAGCTCGAGGTAACGGCAGTTTAGGTAACGGAAGCGCAAGAACTTGGGTGATACCTAAAAGAGTGATTACCACCCCGACTATTAGGGTCAGCATATGGGAGTGGGAAAGCAACCAGCCCCCCAGCCCTCCGGCGGCAAAACCTAAGGGTACTAAGGCGATCACCAGCCCGCCTAGGAATATTAAAATTCGCTGCAGTAGTCGCGAGCGATCCTCGAAAGCGCAAGCGAAAAAGGCCGGTAGTAAAAAAGCACCACAGGGAGCTAGGAAGGTAACTAATCCCCCTAGGTAGGCGATAGTAAAGTTAATAGACATTAGCGAGTCTTAGCTGTTTTAGCTGCTATTTCAATGGTTTGAATAAAGCTGTCGGCAGGGAGAGCGCCAGTAATTACATAGTTGTTTATGAAAAATGCGGGAGTGCCACTAAGTCCGACTGCATGTGCATGCGAACTTTCATTTTCAATAGTGGCGGCAGTTTCGGTAGCCGCAAAATCTTGGTTAAAACGTGCCAAGTCACTAACGCCGCTAGCTTGGGCTACTTGGGTAACTAGCTCTTTATTCCAACTAATGTGACCATTACCATCCTGAGCAGCTAGTTTGGTGGCGTTAAGCAGGTACTCCCAAAACTTTCCTTGTTTAGATGCCGCGATCGAGCCGGCCGCTCCTAGGTCAGAATGGTATTGCGACGCAAAAATTGACAGGTTATTGAACTCGATACGCAAAGTCCCATTATCAATATAGGGTTTTAGCTTTGGGAAAACCGCTGATTCATACTGGTAACACATGGGACAGGAAAAATCAGAGAACTGAACCATAGTTACCGGGGCTTTGGGGTCTCCGATTGCCCGCGGATCCGCTTCATCATTCCGATAAAAAGATTTAATTGCCTTTTTTCCCTGTTCTTCGGTTACCGCGGTAACTCCTTGCGGGAGCTGATCGCTTTGGCGCTCACTCGAATCGGCGCCGCGATCGCTTTGACTGGCTACAGGAGTATCGGTGCTGCTACTAGCAGTAGATTTGTCCGATCCCAGATAGTAGGCAATGGAAAAAACTAACACTAGTACCGAGATCGCCAGCAGCGTCAGTATCACTATGGCTGCTGGTTTCTTCTTTATCGGCGCCGGGTTAACGGAGTCACTCATAAACTTATTACCTTTCCTCACTTCTAGCCTAAGGGAGATTAGGTGAAGCTAGCTAGTTAGTTATAGCACGTCACGTCGCTGCAGGTAGTGCATCGCCAACCAGCCAATGGGGGCGCGCATCCAAAAAGTGAGTAACCGGTACAGCAAGGCTCCGGATAAGGCAATGGCGCCCGGTACCCCCGCTACTTGCAAACCAGCAGTTAGGGCTGCTTCCACCGGCCCGAGTCCCCCCGGAGTGGGAATCAGCGAGCCCAAAGTGTTTGATACTAGGAAAGTAACCGTAATAGTAGCTATTGGTAAATGGTAACCAAATGCTGCCAGGGCACAATAGAACGCTGCTACCTGCAGACCGGTTTGCATTAAACATCCCACAGTGGTGAGTGCCATTCTGCGGGGACTGGAAGTAATCCAAATTAGGCGTGGCCAAACTTGGTGAAAAGTGGGTTGCACTTTTGCCCAAATCCATTTACGTACCTGCGGAACCGCCATAGCCGCCACCAGTAGTGCCACTATCGACAAGACGGTCGCCAATACTGTCGAGGAGGGTAAACGCACGTTCATGGAGGTTCCGGTAAACATAACCATGACGGCTAGTAGCGCTACCGTAATAACAAATTGGAATAGTTGCATTAGAGAAACGGTTGCGAGGGCGAGAGCGCCGGTCATCTGCTTCTTAGTTAAATACCGCAGGTTAAGGGCGCCCACTCCCACTCCTGCGGGTACTACTAATGAGGTCACCGAACCCGCCAATTGCAGTAAGAATAGCTCGCCGTAGCCTAAGCGGTTGGGGGTTACTGCCTGTAGAGAAAGCGCCTGGCCGCTACTCATAGCTATGGCAAAGAAAGCCCCGATGAGAATCCACCAGATGTTAGCGGTAGAAATCGTGGCATAGATTTCTTTGAAGTTTAAAGAACCCAAAATAATCAGTACTGCCATAACTCCCAGGGCAGTGAATAGCAAAGAGGAGTAGGAGAAGCGGCGTAGTTGAGCCCGCGGAACTGGGCTGGGATCACTCTTGGCTTGAGAGAAGAGTTCCTGGCGTAGCGTCGCTAGCAGCGGGCTCTTACGGAGTTTTTGTCTAGTTGCGGAAGGTAGCGCCAAGGTTTGCAGTACTGGCACCATCGCTTCGATTTGAGAAGCGGGAACTACTGCTCTCATGGCCGCAACTGCCCGGTCTTTTCCGAGGTAAAGACTAGTTAAGACCAGTAACTGAACCTGGTCAATTAATATCGACATTTTGGAGGCGGCGACTTCCCCATCGGACCAGTTAAGAAAGTATAGGGATCCATCTGCTCCTAAACATAGATTGTCGGCATTAATATTACGGTGAGCCAGGCCATTTTGATGGGCTTTTACTAGCTGGGACCAGGCAGCACGTAATTGTTCATCGGAGATATCAGAAGGAGAGAGGCTAGAAACAGCACGTAAAGAAACATCGTCTTCGAAGATATTTAGCATGGTGCTTCCATAGTGAGCCAGACCATGATAGGGACGAGTTTTAAGCTGTGCCCGGGTAGTCATAGCTCCCATAAGCGCCGTGTATTCTCCATTTTGCCGCACGGTCGCAGCGGTTGATTTTGAAAAAGAACGTAGCCGCAGATTGGTCCAGATTCCAGTGATCCAGGTAGAGAGGCGGGAATCTCCATCGGTAGCTATCATGCGATAGCGACGATTGTTCTCAGCAATAACGCAATAAACCCTTTCACCGGGTCTTACTGTTTCCGTAAAAGCTTTTAGGTCGCTACCGGCAAAGGTGGCTAGTTCTAAAACTGGATCTACATCGAGGTTTTTCCTTTCCATTTCCCCGACTGGTGCCACAGAACCGCTCTCGGTAGTGAAGGTAACCTCCTCTACGCTAAGCAGATCACCTTCCGTAGGAGGATCGAGACGTAAAATCATCCGGGGAGTGATTCCCACTTGTATCAGGGCAGTAATCAGCGCCCGTCCCGTCGGCCGGTAATTGCGTACCCCCCAGAGGTAACGTCCTAGGCAACCGGTTAAAGTTCCTAAAAATACCGTGATTAGCGCGGAAGGTAAGGTCATCCGTCCCTGTAAGACCGCTAAGAGTAAAATTGCCCAGGTTATTGCCCAGAGTACCCGCACTAACTGGTCGCGCCGGCGTTCACCGGCCATGGTCATCATGGCCACTACCGAAGTGAAGGGAATAGAGATTGCGACTATTGATCCCTCGACTGACCAAACTTTCAAAGCATTGGAAAATACGTAGGGCAATGCGGAGATTAAAGTAGCAGCCCCTAAAGCTACTATGCCCCCGACGACGGCAGTGAAAGCAGCTTGAAAGGTGCGTACCCATTGGCGGCGCAACGCTAACATGGAGATTAAAGCTATCGGAGCTGCCAAAATAAATAGGTTTTGCAACATTGAAAGCGGAAGGAGCAGAATCTGAGCCAAAGTGGTATTTACGAATACTTTGGTCAGATCCTGGGCGACTGCTTGGGTCGTGGCATGAGCGTAGATAGCCATTAGCACTATCAAAAATATGGCTGCTAGGTACATCCCGGCACGAGCCAGGTCGTCAATGCGCCGCAAACGGGAATTCTTCGCGTCAACAATTTCGGCGAGGTGCTTATCTAACAGTGGACTAGCCGTCTCCCCCGAAAAACTCATGTCTTGATTCTATGTGCAATCTAGGCGCATACCTAGATGTGAGCTTGCGCCCAGCCGGCCTGGTGCCCTGTCCGTCTCTAGGCATGCTCATCTAGGATGAGAAAGGATCATGAATTAGCATCAGGAGGACGAATGCTTGCGTCTGTAGTACCCGCAGGAGCTTTGGATTATCTAACCGACCCTAATCTTCTACTTAACACACTATTGGCAGAACTTGGGGGCTGGATGGTGGCTGCGGTCGCCCTGATAGTCTTCATCGAGTCTGGGGTGTTATTTCCGGTGCTACCAGGTGACTCTATGATCTTTGCCCTCGGTATCTTGCATAACCGGATACCGGGAGTCCCAGAATGGTTAACTTTTCTAGTACTATTTGTGGCCGCTATCTGTGGAAATATGGTGGGGTACTGGTTAGGACGTAAGTTCGGGCGGCGGCTTTTCAAAGATGATGCCCGCTATTTATCAATCGAAAACATGCACAAATCTGAGGACTTTTTCCGCCGCTATGGTGGGGTGGCGCTAGTACTGGCGCGTTTTGTACCCTTTGTACGTACTTTTGTACCCATCATTGCCGGCATCGGTAAACAAAATTACCGCCTATTCCTGATCTGGAACATGGTGGGAGCCGCCCTCTGGATCGGAGTTTTCATGCTGGCAGGGGTACTACTAGGAGATATCCCAGTAGTAGCTAATAACGTAGAGATAATCGCGATTGCAATCGTGGCCATCTCGGTACTACCGATGGTAGTTAGCTATTTTAAAACTCGATCCAGCAAGCAAAAAGCTGCTAAATAGGACGGATTAAATTCCTGGTTTGCGATAGCGATTAGTTGTCGCGCTTAATAGCTACTACTTCGTAACCGGCCTCTTTAATGGTGTCGCGGATAGTCTGATCCTCGATTTCATAATCCGTGAGGATAGTGACTTGGCTGGGTTCGTTACTGCGTAACAACACGGACACCCGTTTGACGGTTTCTAAACTTTCCAGAGCTTCAGTGATATGTTCTACGCACTTTTGGCAAGTCATCCCGGTAACTGAAATATCTATGGTGCGGTCATTGGCTTTCTTACCGGGTCGTTTTGCTGGGAAAAACCGCATGATACATCCTCTTCTCTAATAGTTCTACCTAGCCTAAAGTTTAATCTCTTATGCTAGCTTTGCAATGCCAAGTGTCAATAAAGCCTAGAGATAGCAAGACGGGACAGGAGATTGAGGGAATCTCCTGTCCCGTACCTGACCGATCTAGAAACCGTTAAGGCCAGTTCCCAGTGGACTTAACCGTTCATCAACGATCTGGTCAGGGCTATGGCGCCACCTGCGCCAATCAACCCAAGAACTGCAATCGCGGCAATGGTACCGAGCCCACCCATGCGGTCAACCACACTGGGGTTGGCATTGGCGGCTCTAGCCGCGGCGGGCGCCGAGGGCGCCGCCTTGGGTTCTTCTACACCCTGAACTTGACTGGCGGTCCCATTGCCAGTGCTTTCCTGCGCATTACCGGACCCTTCCTGAGCCGGTTTCACGGAGTTGTCCGAGGTATTAGAAGAATTATTATTACTTGCGTTATTAGAGGAAGTGGTGGGAGCTTCGCGGTAACGAACCGGACCGGGAACCGTCACGGTGCGAGTGTTTTCCCGATTCTGAATAATGGTGCGTACCGGAGCAGGCTGCGCGGGAGCAGGGTTGGCAGCCTGTCGCTGACTAGTTGCAGCCTTAGATGCTGCTGCGGACGAACTGCTGGGATTTGCTGCTCGAGGGGTCGTTTTCTTTTCTGCAGGGTCAAGAGTAGGTGCCGGGCGTTCTACTGTCGGGGCTTCCGGGGTATCCGGAACTTCGGGAACATCAGGATGGCTGGGTTCAGTTTCCGGGTCAGTTTCCGGTTGCGGGGCGGGACGAGTATCCAGTACTTTCAAGTCGGCCACTTCCGGGGCGCGGAACTGGTGCAAGGTTAATAGGGGATTCCAATCCTGCTTCACAGCCTGCGGATTCACTAGGAACTTTTTGATTTCCAGGTACTTATCAAAAGTATTGTTTTCCAAAACCGTGCTGAAATCGTATTCGCAGCCTGTGTTTACTCTCAAAGCGCCGTAGATCTCGTCCTCTAGCTGGACAAACACCCAGGGATGGAGATCCTTTACCGAGCTGTCAAAGTGGTAGCTGCCTGCCAGTCCAAGACCCGAGTTCCCTACCGAGCCTTCCAACCACCGCGAGCTTTCTTCAGCGCCAGGTTCAAAACTGTACATATAGCCGCCACCGTTGGGGTTGGTGTAGCTGTCGCGGCTGGGGAAGGGGTTTTGATCAGAGTCAGAAACGGTTAGAAACCAATCTTTACCGGCAGGGAGTTTATTAATCCGTACCTTTTCATAGCCCAACTGATCCGAGCCGATGCATCCGGCTAAAAACTTGGGGGTGTTCGCAACTGAGGTAGATACCGCTAGGTTACCGGCTGGCGATTCATCTGCCAGGTTACCGGCCGCCGCGACTGCTAAGAGACCGGCAGGTATCAATGCCGTTGCGCAAACCCCGGAAACTAGGGTCTTGGCGAAGTTCTTAAGCCTCATGATCAAATCCCTCATCTACTGCGGAGCCGTTGTTGGGAACGCTCCATTTATCTGGTACCAGTTCTAATCTTACCGCTTGGTTAATAAATTGCCAGCTGATAATTATCTAATCTAGATGATATGAGACACAAACTGCTCTGACCATATTAAAGAGCACCTCCTTCAGGGATAAAAATTGCGAAAGTCCCCGAAGAAATCCTATTTGCAATACTTACCACCCGGTAAGTATTAGTTTTTTAATGCTTCCCCGGTGGCGAGTTCGTCAGCATATCCGAAGTAGGTTTGGGGGGTAAGCGCCAACAATCGGGACTCGGCGTCCCCAGATAGCCCCAAGGAAAGCAGGAAGTCTTTCATCGTTGCCTCGTCAACTTTGCTATCCCGAGTCAGCTCTTTCAGCCTTTCATATGGGTTATCCATACCCGGGGTTCCGGCTAGTCCCTCTACCCGCATCACCTGTTGCACTGCCTCGCCCAGTACTTCCCAGTTCTGGTCAAGGTCACGCGCCATTACCTGGCTCGCCACATCCAATCCCCGCAAACCTCCCTGAAGATTGGATAGGGCGAGCAGCGAGTGCCCGACAGCTACCCCAATATTGCGTTGGGTAGAAGAATCGGTTAAATCACGCTGCAGACGCGAAGTAACTAAAGTCTGCGCCAAAGTTTCTAGCAGTGCACAGGAAATCTCTAGGTTAGCCTCCGCATTTTCAAAACGAATCGGATTCACCTTATGTGGCATAGTGGAAGACCCAGTAGAACCTTGCGCTGCCAGATTCTGGTGGAAGTAACCCATCGAAATGTAACTCCAGCAATCGGTGGCCAGGTTATGCAGGATCCGGTTGGTACGCGCCAAGTCGCTATAAAGCTCACTTTGCCAGTCATGCGATTCAATCTGGGTAGTAAGCGGATTCCAAGCAAGACCCAAATGTTCCACAAACGACTTAGATAGCTGCGGCCAGTTAGCGCCGGGCACTGCCACTTTATGTGCTGCCCAAGTGCCGGTAGCACCGTTGATCTTGCCTAGGTAGTCGGTCTTTTCGATCCGGGAAAGTTGGCGGCGCAAACGGAAAGCAAACACTGCCATCTCTTTGCCTAAAGTCACCGGGGTGGCGGGTTGACCATGAGTATGTGCCAGCATAGGAACTGTCGCGGCCTGGTTAGCTAACTCGGTTAGCTGGTCAACTAGCTGGCGCGCCTGCGGTAGCCACACCTGCTGCACCGCGGCTTTAATCCCAATGCCGTAGGCCAGGTTATTAATATCCTCAGAGGTACAAAAAATATGTACCGCAGCCAGGTAGTTAGGCAGGGAAGTTTTATCCAGGACTTCCGAGGCGCCACGTAGCCGGGCCTGCAGGAAATATTCCACTGCTTTCACGTCATGCTTAGTTTCGGCTTCGATTTCTTTTAGCTCCGCCACTTCAGCTTCGCCAAAATTAGTGATCAGGGAGCGCAAATAGCGTTTTTCGTCCTCGCTAAAGGGGCTTAACCCTTTCAATACTCGGTTCTCGGCCAAGAAAATTAGCCACTCTACCTCGACTAATAACCGGGAGCGGTTCAAAGCCGGTTCTGATAGGTAATTGGTGAGCGCACTAACCTGCGCGCGGTAGCGGCCATCCAAGGGGCCTAAAGCAATATCGGTCTTGGCGAAATCAAAGCAGTCATCAAAAAGGGTTTGCATAACTCCCATTATGGCACGAGGTCGCGCGGCAAAGCTTCAGCGGGTGTCCGGAAAAAGTTAGAAACTGGTGGGTAGGGCGAGAGCAGCGATCCGTGGTAGATTATGAAACCCGAAAGCTTGGCGAGCAGAAAAAGGGCAAACTTAAGCTATGAGTCAGGTTAGATTACGGCAGGTGCTTTCCGACCTGCCCGCCTATGTGGCCGGGAAAGGCGATGCCGGCAAAGTAGTTAAGCTATCTAGTAATGAGCTGCCTTTCCCACCCGCAAAGCCGATTATCGAGGCCGGCGAGCGTGCTCTGGCCAGTATCAACCGCTACCCGGATGCTATTGGAAGCACCCTGGTAGCGAAATTGGCGGCGCATTACTGGTTAAACCCCGAGCAAGTGGTGGTCGGCCCGGGATCGATTCAGGTACTAGCGAATGCATTAAGCGCCGTGGCGCAGGCGGGAAATAACGTGGTCTATGCCTGGCGTTCATTTGAGGCTTACCCGATTCTAGTGGGAATCACCGGCGCCTCTTCCCGGCAGATCCCGCTTAACAGTCACGGCGGCCACGACCTGGATGCGCTTTTAAGCGCGGTAGACCAAAATACCGCCGCGGTTATCCTGTGTAGCCCGAATAATCCTACCGGGACTTCTTTGACCCAGACTCAGGTTCGCGAATTTTTGGCGGCTTTACCTTCGCAGGTGCTGGCGGTTTTGGATGAAGCCTATTTCGAATTTGATACTTCCCCCGGTCACGTTGACGGTGCGACTTTACTCGCGGATTTCCCTAACCTTTTGGTGCTGCGTACTTTTTCGAAAGCCTACGGATTGGCTGGCCTGCGTTGTGGTTACGGTTTGACCAGTTCCTACCTGGCGGCAGCGATCCGGAAAGTAGCTACTCCTTTTGGACTGTCTGCGGTGGCGGAAGCTTGCGCCCTGGAGGCACTGGCCGATAATGCGGCGATGCTCTCTCAGGTGTCCCAGATCTGTAAAGAGCGAGAGCGAGTACTCAGCGAATTGCGTAATCTTGGTTGGACAATCCCGCAAGCAGGAGGCAACTTTATCTGGTTTGGCGCTCCGGTAGGGGAGCAAGTTCAGGCAGCGGCGCTTTCCCAGGGGGTACAAACGCGCGGATTGCCCGAGGGCGTGCGGGTAACTATCGGTAGCCGGGCAGAAAATGACCAGTTCCTGGCGGCTATTAGCAGCATAAAACCCCGCTAAATCACTGTTTTGTGGGTATGGGCCCGATAATTTTTTAAACCAGTAAATCGCGGTAGCCCCAAAATAGGTCGCGCCGCCAATCGGCCACGGCCGGATCTACTGGTATCGCTGAGGGGAGCTGCTGGGTGAGCTGTTCGCTAAGGTCCACCGGCATCGCCTGGGGAGTACCGGCACTATCAAGTAGAAAAACTACGGGCCAAGTTCCGGGTTTAAATCCTTGAAAGCTGGCGGTTAAAGCCCGCAGTGTTTGTCCGGTTGGTATCGGGAGGTCGGGCGCTAAAGAAACCAGTAGCTCGGTGTGTTCATTACTTGCTGGGGTGACCTCTAAGGATTCCGAAGCAATCGGAGTCAGGGCGTCTGCGGTAGGAATCCCCGCTACCAGGGGTGTTAAACGCGGCAGATTATGGGCTTCCACCGTGATTTCAAACTGTCCCCCCGGGTTAAGGAGGGCACCTATCGGCTGGGGGTGTTCGGCGTCCTCGCGGATCGCCTCGAGATGTTCAGTTAGGAGGGCGGCGTTAACCTTTCCAGATGCAGGGGAGCGCAGGCGGGTAGCGTAGGCAATTAAAAATTGGGAGTCTCCCTGGGAGCAGAGTTCACCGCTGCTATAGACGGGGTAGATCGCGAGGGCGCGCAGCAGTGGTTCCAGTCGGCCGGTAGCTCTCGTCATATAAATGGCTTGATCCAGGGGCCCATCTTTTTCTCTTTTTAACCGAAAATCTCGCACCCGGTTACGTATTGCTTTTTTCATTTAGGGGTGTAGCCGGGAAAAAATAAGTAATCCGATACCGGTCAGCCCGGCAGCTCCCAAACCGAAGGCAAATACAGCTAAAGAGGAAGAACGCACCCACTGCTTGGAAGCCAGATCGGTAGAAGTGCTATCTGCCTGGAACTTTAAGGGATCTCCGTTAGCTGCCTGGCTATCGGAATTGGAGCCGTTTGTGGCGGCAGAGTCGGAAGTGGCAGCGTTAGAACCCGGGTTAGTTCCCGCGGGATTTTCTGCCGGGGAAGAACCAGTTGCCGGGTCGGGCAGGGTGGGGAAGGTATTTGCCGGCGGTTGGGCTAGCCGCGGACGACTTAGCGAGCCTCTAATTCCCGCAGAATTAGTCCCGCCTAGCTGCGAACTTGCTTGTAGTCGCGAAGAGGAAGACTGGTTGGGGTTAAGCGCCGCACCAGTATGTCCGGCGGCAGGTTTCGAGGGGGGATTGGTTCCCGGATGAGAGTTTCCGTCCTTATCCCCCGTGTGGGGTGTAGGAGTAACCGGGGTGGTCTCTCCCGGATCAGGAGTGGGGGGATTATCAGATCCATCCCCGTCTTTTCCATCGACAATGTCCTGTAAATCTTCAGGAACACGGGCTTCTTTACCGACGATAAAGGTGTAGGCCATTTCGGCCTGGTAAGACTTATCGGGATTCTGCGGATCGGTAGTGAGGGCTTTTAGGTAGATGGTATAAAAGCCGGCTTGGCTAAAACGCAGACTAATCGAGTCTTCTTTGCTTAATAGCAGGTTTTTAAATCCACTGTCCGAACTGTTCTTAGCCTGGGAATAAGGCATTTCTTGGTAGGCGCCCCCAGACTGCGTGGACCATGACTCTATTGTCGTTCCCGGATCCCAAGTCTTCACTTTGGTCACCTGAAAAACGGTCTGAGTTTTATCACTAAAACCAGAGGAGGACAGGGCTGACTCATCTGAGGCAAATATCGTTCCGTAATAGACTGGGGCGACAGCCTGCCCGTTTTTATCGGAAGCAACCCGCACGCAGGTGCCAAATTTGGACTTGTAAGTCGTGACTTCTTTACCCTGTTCATTTACGGTTTTAAGGGTTCGGGCATCAATAAACTGATTGCTGGGATCTACCCGGGACTGCCAGGTGGTATTGGTATATCCCAGGTAGGTTTTCCCGTCGGCATACCCTAAATAAATCGGGGTATTTTCATCGGCGTCATTAACAAACTGCTCCCCACCGGGACAATTGTTCTTTGCCCAATCAGTAAGATCCGGGGGCTGGCCAGCTGGGTTGGGAGTGGAAATGCTGGTGGCCGGCGTGTCGGAAGGAGCGGCTTGGGCTAGAGGAGCAGAGCAAAAGCCAATGCACAGCGGCGCTGCTGCCACTAGGGTAGTGGCAGCAAAACTGCTGATCTTGCGCAGAATGCTCATAATTGATCGCAACTTTCCAACCCAACCAATATTCTTACGGCTAGTGTATCACAACATTAAAGTTTAGCGATCGACTTTTAATCGAATTCCATCAAAAGCGACTAAAGTCCTGGGGTGATGAGGTCTCGATGAGAACAACAATGTGAACAATTTTAACTTAGTTATCATTGCTTTCAGCTTCGGCAGCGGCACGCATCGCGGAAGGTAAGGCCTCTAGAATCCGTCCGACTGCCCGATCATCGTGAGCCGAAGATACGAACCAAGCCTCAAAACCTGAGGGGGGCAGGGCAATGTTTTCCTCTTCCATCGCATGGAAGAAAGCCCGGTAACGGAAAGTTTCTTGCGCGTTTGCCTCCTCAAAATTGGTTACCCCGTTTTCTGCTGGCGCCTGCCCGAAGAACACGGAGAACAAACTACCTGCCCGGTTTACTTTCAGGGCAACCCCCGCTTCTGCGGCCTCGTGCTCAATTGCTCCGATGAGAGCATCGGCAACTGCCGTAGTGCGGGCATACACCGTGTGATCTGCCAGTTCTAAAGTTTTTAGCCCGGCAGCAGTAGCCAAAGGGTTCCCCGAAAGAGTACCTGCCTGGTAAACCGGACCGAGCGGTGAAAGCTGCTCCATAATTTCGCGGGAGCCTCCCAGGGCTGCTAGCGGCATTCCTCCTCCGATAACCTTGCCGAAAGTAAAGAGATCCGGCACGAACTCGGCTTTTTCGAGCTCGTTTGCCCTCCAGCTAGCTAGCTCGTCCTCGTCGGAAAAAGCGGGAAGCTTAGCGGGGAGGTCTACCCAGTAATTATTTTGCAGTCCCCAGTATCCGGAAGGACCGACCCGGAAACCAGTTAGCACCTCATCGGTAATCATCAACGCCCCATACTTGCTGGTAAGTGCGCGAATATGTTGATTAAAACCGGGGAGGGGAGGCACGACCCCCATATTGGCGGGGCAGGATTCACAAATAACTGCCGCGATCTGTTCCCCTTTGCACTCGAAGGTTTCGGTGAGGGCGTCAAAGTCGTTATAGGGAAGCACGATAGTTTCCGCAGCGACGGCGGCGGTTACGCCGGCAGAGCCCGGTAGCCCCTGGGTGGCCACCCCCGAACCAGCCGCAGCTAGCAGGCCATCGGAGTGACCGTGGTAGCAACCGGCAAACTTAATGATTAGGTCACGTCCGGTTACCCCGCGTGCCAAACGAATCGCGGTCATGGTGGCTTCGGTACCGGTAGAAACCATGCGCACCTGTTCACAAGCGGGCATGCGGGCAGTAATCGCCTGCGCCAACTTGGTTTCGTTTACCGTGGGCGCCCCAAAAGAAAGTCCTTTTGTGGCAGTTTCTTGCACAGCGCGTACTACCGGGGGGCAAGAGTGTCCCAGTAGCGCCGGTCCCCAAGACCCCACCAAATCCACAAACGTGTGGTCTTCCTCGTCACGTACATACGCTCCGAACGCCTCTTTAATAAAGTGCGGAGTGCCGCCCACACTTCCATAGGCGCGAACCGGCGAGTTAACTCCTCCGGGGATCGCTTTTTTGGCTTGGGCGAATAGTTCTTTATCGGATTGGGGTGCTTGCTCACTCATGCGCCCATTATCGCCCACAAGTCCCCAAGAGGCGATAATTGCGGCCTTTACACAGAACATTATTTAGCTTTTTCCATTTTTCTCTGCCTCCGCGAAGCTGATATCACCTCAGTTCGAACCGGCTGGGGGGACAGGAAAGGGTAAGGGATGAAAGATTTCGGATTGCGCGCCTTGGTTTGGGTGCAAACTCGGCAGGCAATTGCGCGGTTAAGAAGCGAAGAGGACGGGATGACCACCGCCGAATACGCAATCGGAACTTTAGCGGCCGCCGCCTTCGCTGGTCTGTTGATGGCAGTCATTAAGGGAGGAGGGATAAAAAGCGCCTTAACTGCAATTATTAAACAAGCACTTTCGATTTAAAGTGACAATAATATTTGGGAAACATCCGCAGTCGGCGCAGTTCTTTAGATGGCTGCGCCGATTGTGGCAAATGCGTCGAGATAGTCAGGACGGTTACGCCACTGTAGAAACTGCCCTGACTCTTCCTGCCCTAGTAGCAGTAGCGGCGATGGGTTTAGGGGCCGGGGCAGCTGGCGCCGCCAAGGTGCAAACCTGTGACGCGGCCCGCACGGCTGCGCGTGCGGTAAGTATCGGAAAATCTTGGCAAGGCGGCGGCTTTGTTGGGGTGACTGTAGACAGCAGTGGGCAGTGGGTGCGCGCCACGGCCAGTAAAAACCTGGTGGGGAAAGCAAAACTTTTACCCGCGGTGACCTGCAAAGCTAGCACGCTGAAAGAACCAGAGTTAGCGATGGGGATAGAGCCGTGAAAACCGGGAGGAGCCACGCCCAGTTATCCCCCACCGCACCGGAGGCCGGGTCGGCAACTATTTGGGCGGTGGCATTTATTAGTTTGTTAGTGGCTTTGGCGGTGGGGATTGGATTATTAGGGGGAGCCTTAAGTGCGAAGGCACGGGCACAAAACGGGGCAGACTTTGCAGCTTTAGCCGCCGCTCAGGCTCATTTTTATGGCACCGCGAATGCTCCTTGTGCCTTAGCGTCCCAAGTTGCTCAGGAAAATGCGGCGTCCTTAGATTCCTGTATTTTGCGTGCTAGGGACGCGGAAGTATCGGTGCGGGTAAAAACGGTTTTTAACTGGCAACTTAAAGCCCACGCCCGAGCCGGTCCCGCCATTAATCCCCCTTAAAACGGCCGCATTAACCGGCAGTGTCTTCCCGCCCAAAACTGCTCAGTAAAAATTCTAAAAGATCACGTCCTGCAGATTTAGAGAGCATTTCGTTTCTATTCCCGCACTTGGGGGAGTGGATACAGCGCGGACAGCCCTGTTTGCAAGGACACTCATTTACTTGCCGATAGGTTAACTCTAGCCAGGTTGCTAGCTGGCGAAAGCCATGCCGCGAAAAACCGGCACCTCCGGGGGTGCCATCATAAATAAACACCGTGGGCAGGCCGGTTTGCGGATGCTGGGTTAAAGATAGTCCCCCCAGATCCCAACGGTCACAGGTGGCCACTAAGGGAAGCAAGCCAATCAGGGCATGTTCGGCTGCGTGCAAACCTCCGCCCAACAGTTGTTCTTCGTTTAGCTGCAACTGTTTAACTACCTTTTCTGCAAGCGTGAACCAGGTGCCGGTAGTTTGCAGGGTGCGGGTGGGGCAATCCAATTGGAAAGTAGCTTGATAAACATGACCCGGCAGGCGTAATAGATCAAAAGAAGTAACCGCGGTTTGCACCTCGATCCGCCCGTAATGCCAGCTGACTCCCGGCGAAGGGGTCAGCGGGGTTACTTCTTCTGACAAAATCGAAATACTGGTATCCGTGTTGGGGCGGGTACGTAGCTTCTTGGGACCGGGAACCACTTCTGCGATGTCGTCTTCTCGGCGAGAAACCTGCCAGACATGGCCTTGATGCACATAAATCGCATCGGGGTGCAGCACGCTGTCCGCCCGGGAACTATCAACCGTGCCTATTACCTGGGCGCTTTCCGATTCAATAATTTGTACTTGGGCACTATCTCCGCGAAGTTTTACTGCCTGCCAGGGCGAAAATCGTTTAGTGATATCGAAACATAGTCCCCCCGGCCGATCTACCAGCAAGCCTTGCTGGCGAAGCTGAGACATGATCTGGGCGCTAGCCTCCCCGAATAAAACAGTATCTTCACTGGTTAAAGGAAGTTCTGCTGCGGCACACAGCAGTTGGGGAGCCAACACAAAGGGATTTTCGGTGTCGAAAACTATTTGCTCGGCAGAACGAAAAATCTCTTCTGGGTGGTGAGCGAGAAAATCATCTAGGGGATTATCGGAAATCACTAAGATGCCCAAGCCATCTTGCCCAGAGCGACCAGAACGACCAAGTTGTTGGAAGAAACTGGCGCGGGTTCCCGGCCAAGAACAGGTGATGGTGGCATCCAGCCCGGAAATATCGATTCCCAATTCTAAAGCGGAGGTCGCTGACAGGCCTTGCAGCGTACCTGCGCGTAGCTCTTTTTCTAACTTTCGGCGCTCTTCGGGCAGGTAACCGCCGCGATAGGCGGCCACCCGGGACATTAACTGCGGGTTACGGGTGCTTAACTGATCCCGGGCGATCTGGGCAATAGTTTCCACTCCCTGCCGGGAGGGGGCGAAGGTCAAAACTCGCCCTCCGCTATTTACTAGCTGCGCCAGCAGGCGCCCACCTTCCCAAATAGCGGGGTAGCGCGGCGCCTCTGCCGCCGCAGCCTCACTGTGGTCGGCGGCTTTTCCAGTTACTTTTGGCCCCTTCTCTACAGAGATACTTTCCCCGGCGCCCTCCTCACTGGTTTCCCACGGATTTTCTTCTTCCCAGGAAGCGGGATCACTAGCTTCGATTAGCGGCGGGCGCCACACAAAAACCGTGCGTGCCCCGCAGGCGGAAGTGTCGCGGTCAATAACCTCTAGTTCCCGTCCGCGCCCCAATAGATTAGCGCCGTGAGCTGCCGGATTAGCGGTAGTAGCCGAGAGTAAAGCAAAGACCGGATCAGCTTGGTATTTACGGGCGAGACGGCGCAGGCGGCGTAATATCAAGGCCACATTTGCCCCCAATACTCCGCGGTAATAGTGCGCCTCATCCACAATCACCAGCGACAATCCCCGCAAAAAAGGGCGCCAGAGCTCGTTATGAGGCAACAGTGCAAAATGTAGGAAATCGGGGTTAGTCAGCACTACGTCGGCGCCCGCGCGTGCCCATTTTTTAATTTCGGTAGGGCTGTCGCCATCTACCGGGGCGACCTGCAGATCCAATGCGGCCAGGTTGGACCAGTGGGTTAAAGCTGTCGCCTGGTCACGAGCTAAGGCCTTGGTAGGCGCTAAGTAGAGGGCGGTAGGGCGGGTACCCACCATAGATTTTTGGCGCCGTGCCAAGAACGCCAGCCATGCCGCCAAAGATTTGCCGGATCCGGTTCCGGAAGTCAGAATCACGTCCCGCCCACCATGCAAAGCATTTGCACAGCTAACTTGATGTTCCCAGAGGCGTTTAATTCCGTCGGCTTTAAGTGCTGTCTGTAAATCTTTTTCTACCCAGCTTGGCCAGGGCGTAAAACTGGCGCGCCGGGCAGGTAAAACGGTTTCGTAGAGCAACTGGTCGCTGCTAAAGGAACGCAATCCGTTCGCCAGGTCAGCGATACTCACCGGGGTCTCCCTTGTTGACGTGAAAATATTATTAATTTAGAGTCTGCGCCCAAAACCCTTCTGGTTGTGGAAACCACAGGGGTGACAAAATAAGGTTAAAGCATGACTAGCGCGCTGAGAAGGGGACTGACTGCCGGTTACGTGCGGCGTTTTTCGGTGGCGCTATTTGCGGTCTGGTTGTTTGTATCCTGTTACCTGATTTTTGTGGGTACCCGTGCGGGTCAAGCTACCGATACGTTGGCCATGTTTGCGCTATCGGAACTCAATGGCGCATTTGCGCCTTGGGATCAAGTATTGCTGCGGGAATGGTATTTATTCATTTTGGTTCCGCTAATCGCGGCGGCAGTGATAGTTGCTCTGGTAAGACGGCGCTTTGCTCTGGGCGCCCGGATGTTGGTGATGGTGGTGGCAGCCACGGTAACCACCCAGCTTCTCAAGCACTTTTTGCTGTCTCGTCCCGCGCTCGGAATTACCTACTATATGACGAATTCCTTCCCCTCCGGTCACACTACTACCGCCGGAGCGGCCGCGGTGGCGCTGGTGATGGTAGCGGCTGATCGCTGGCGGGAAGTAGCCACCTATCTGTCGGCGCTAGTGCTCTGGTTGGTGGCTTTAGCAGTAATCGTAGCGCGTTGGCATCGACCCTCGGATGTATTTGCCGCCATCTGCGTAGTCGCCGTATTCTCCCTGTTACTTTCGCCCCTGGAGCTGGGGGGAGAACGGGGGCAACGGGCTTTGAGACGAGGACGGATTGTCACCTTCCTGGCGGCGATCATGGTTCTGGTAGGAATAATGATGGTCTCCTACGGCTATTTTCAACTAGGTGCCGGCACCCCTTATTTTTCTGTCGGTAGCGCCAGTAGTGACTTGCGGCAGCTCGCGGCTTCGCGTCACCGACTCGCCCTCTTGCTGGCAGGAGGAACTGTCCTTACCCTCGCCGGAGCTTGTTGGATTTTCGTTTTCGAGGTAGCGCGAGCCGGAATGCGTACTCGAAAATTTTCCTCTGTTCCCGCCTAGGCCCTTTGCCCCAAAAGGTTTTTGGGGTTTCGCGCGCTCTCGACAGCTTACGCTGGGGGTATTTCCGCCCTCGCCAGCAAATATGAGAAGAATCAGCGCAAACACAATATCTAGTGGTTAACATTTGGGAAACCTACTATATCTCGTGTGTCTTTACCTTTTTCTACGCGGGTATGCCTATAGTCGATAGCGGTGGCTACACAGCCGTAGACAAACAAGAAGAACTTGAAGGAACTAGAAGAGGATAAAAATGGCACCCCAAACGAAAATGAAGCATTTGGTTGATCCCGCTCAGACCGTAAATGAGTATCTATCCAAGGCTGATTGGCGGGTAAACGCTAATGCAAACCAGGGGTATTCGCTGGGGGGACTGATCCTTAACGCTTCGGGCAAGCTGATTGCCAACTATTGGCTAAACGAGGTCTACACTCCCGAAATCGGGCAGGCGCACCGCGAGGGTGACTATCATATTCACGACTTGGATATGTTTGCCGGTTACTGCGCCGGCTGGTCCCTAAAGCAGCTGTTGCAGGAAGGTTTTAATGGGGTTCCGGGTGCGATTGCCTCCAATCCGCCGCGCCATTTTTCCTCTGCCTGCGGGCAAATCGTGAACTTCCTGGGAACCTTGCAAAACGAGTGGGCAGGGGCGCAAGCTTTTTCTAGTTTCGACACCTATATGGCGCCGTTTATTCGTAAAGATAACCTGGATTACGAGCAGGTTCACCAGTGCATGCAAGAACTGATTTACAACCTGAACGTGCCCAGCCGTTGGGGTAGCCAGTGTCCCTTCACTAACCTCACGTTCGATTGGACCTGCCCCGATGACCTGGTGGATGAATACCCCTTGATTGGGGATGAACTGATGGACTTCACCTACGGGGATCTGACCGAAGAAATGGAGATGATTAACCGGGCGTTCATCGAAGTGATGACCGCCGGGGATGCTGATGGCCGGGTTTTCACCTTCCCCATCCCCACCTACAACATCACTCCCGACTTCGATTGGGATTCCCCCAACACCGAACGCCTATTTGCGATGACCGCGAAATACGGTCTTCCCTACTTCCAGAACTTCCTGAACTCGGATCTGGATCCTCATATGATTCGCTCCATGTGCTGCCGCTTGCAGCTAGACCTGCGGGAACTGCTAAAACGAGGCAACGGTCTGTTCGGTTCGGCAGAACAAACTGGCTCTCTGGGGGTAGTAACCATTAACATGGCGCGCCTTGGCTATCTCTACAAGGGTGATCTGGACGGGCTCACCCGCCAGCTGGATCACCTGATTGACCTGGCCAGCCAGTCCCTAGAGAAGAAACGGGAAGTTATTTCCTGGCATATGGATTCTGGGCTCTTCCCCTATACTCGCCGTTACCTGGGCACTCTCGATAACCATTTCTCCACTATCGGAGTTAACGGGATGAACGAGATGGTGCGTAACTTTACCGATGACGCGGAAGATATTACCGGCGAAATGGGGCATAAGCTGTGTGCCGACCTGCTAGATCATATTCGGGAACGGATGGTGCAGCTGCAGGAAGAAACTGGTCACCTCTATAACCTAGAGGCCACCCCTGCCGAAGGTACCACCTACCGTTTTGCGAAAGAGGACGCTAAACGCTTCCCCGGGATTATTCAGGCGGGAACCGCGGACGCCCCCTACTACACCAACTCTTCGCAGCTGCCGGTAGGTTACACCCAAGACGCTTTCCAGGCCTTAGAAGAACAGGTAGAACTGCAAGGTAAATACACTGGTGGTACCGTATTGCACCTGTATATGGGGGAGGCGATGAACTCTGCGGAGTCCTGCAAGACCCTGGTGCACCGGGCGCTCGCGAACTTCAAGCTGCCCTATATTACAATCACCCCCACCTTCTCCATCTGCCCAGTCCACGGGTATTTATCGGGTGAACATTTCGATTGTCCCAAGTGTGCCGCCGAAGGTAACCACGAGCAGCCCTGTGAAGTCTGGACGCGGGTAATGGGCTACTTCCGTCCGGTTACCTCTTTCAATACCGGTAAGCAGAGCGAGTACGCCGAGCGCACTACTTTCTCGCAAGAGTTAGCCGGTGTCTGATTTTTCGGCAGCTAACGGGGAACCGAGCCTGCTCGGGCAGGCGAGGCAGCTTAACATCGCGGGGCTAGTCCCGTTTTCCACCGTGGACTGGCCAGGGAAGATCGTGGCCAGCGTGTTTTGCCAGGGGTGTCCCTGGCGCTGCGCCTATTGCCAAAACTATGAAATCTTAGATTTCAAAGTGCCCGGCGCAGTCCCGTTTGCGGAGCTAGAAGAGTTACTAGGACGCCGAAAAGGACTGCTTGACGGGGTGGTGTTCTCCGGCGGGGAGGTGCTGGCGCAAGCGGCACTAATTCCGGCGGCGCGTTGGGTGAAGGCTCAGGGTTTCCAGGTGGGGCTGCATGCGGCGGGCGCCTATCCCTCGCGGCTGCAAGAAATGTTGGCGGATGGTTTGCTCGATTGGGTGGGGCTAGATATTAAAGCCTTGCCCGCCGACTACCGGCAAGTCACCGGAGTAGCCGGCGCGGATAAGGCTTTCGCCTGCCTAGATGCCGTGTTGGCCAGTGGTGTCGATTACGAGATAAGGTTAACTGTTTACCCAGGTCACCCCGGAAAAATAGTGGAGTTGGCGCGGGATCTGAAGGCGCGAGGAGTGAAAAACTTCGCCCTGCAGCAGGCACGCGATCTGGGAGCGTCCCCAGATTTTAAGGCCGAGGCTCAAGGTTGGGATAGCCAAGTAAAAGCCTGGGCTCAGGAAATCGAGGAGTCGGGGTGGGAAAAGTTTTCTTTCCGGCCCGCCTAAGTGTCTGGGGATTTGGCTGCGGTTTGCCATGCTGCCATCAGCAGAAAATATTGAGAGCCGGAGTTTCCCCGTCAAAGTTGGGTTAGCAATCTACATCGCTCCCGCGCCCTGCCGGTTAGAATAGGAGCAGTATTTTCCCAACCTAAAGGTAAGCCATGACTGATAGTGATGATTTAAAGAAATTGCGCGAGCGCGCGTTGGCGCCGGAGACAGATGCAAATCAGCTGTTCGAAATATCTGCGCACCATCCGGAAGTGTATGCAGAGGTCGCGGCGAACCCGAATGCCTATCCAGACCTGCTTGATTGGTTGGAAAATGTGGGCGATGACCAGGTAAAAGCGGTGGTAGCCGCGCGGAGAGACGGTCTTTCTGGCAACGAAGCCTTAGAAAAAGGCAGCCAGGAGGCTCCGGAGGCTACTTCCGCAGAAAAAGCTAGCGCTTCCGAAGGTGACCAGGCAGAGCAGGAAGCCGGCTCCGCTGACTCGTCACCCCTAGCTTTTGCGCCCCCCACCCATCCCGAAAGCGAAGCGGCAGCTACCGAGAAAATCGAAACTACCGGCCAAGCAGAGGAAACAGCGCAGCTAGCGGAAACAGATCCGACTGCTGAGGGCGCAGAAGCCAAAACCGAAGAGCTAAAGGAAAATCCGGTGGCAGACGCGGAAGCCGCGGGTAGCGATCAGCAAAGTGATGATGATGATGCTACTCGCCTGGGAAGCCTGCCGGTAGCAAATCCTGGGTCTTCTGCGCAAACGGTTGAGGATTATCCGACAGTGATGGCGAGTCCGATGGCGGCCCCCGCGGCCATGCCTCCGGCATATGCATCTCCGGTATATGCGGAGCCCGCTTGTCCGGAGCCATCCCGGCAACCAATAATGAGTCCGCCACCGGCGGCCTATTCTCCTTTCACGGGTTACCAAAATCCGGCAGGGGAGAGTGTCCCCCAACCGGAAAAATCCCGGCGCAGCTGGGGAATTATTGTGCTGACGGTACTGCTGGTAGTGGCGTTAATCGGATTGGCAATTGTGGGAACCTGGATTGTTTCCTCGCGCGGAAACAATAAAGGGCAAGCTAGCGCCAGTGAGTCCGCAAGCGACACCACCCGGACGGCTACGGTAATGGAAACCACGGTGACCAGTACTCAAGCTCCCACCCAAGCAGCAAAGCCGATTCCGGCCGGAGCGGTCTATCTTGAGCGTGGATTTTATACCCCCACCGGTAATATTGCTTGCTTGATGTCCTCAGGCCAAGTAATTTGCCAGATTGATCAGCGGCAATGGGAACGGGGTTGTGACGGCTTATGGGGAGTACAGCTTGACTCATCTGGAGTAACGGAAAATTGCGATTATGACGGTGCCGCTGACCCCCAGACCCAAGCCACCTATGACACTGTCTACTACAACGGTGACTATGCCTGTGAAGTGGGGCAATACACCGGCGTGAATTGTTGGAACTCTAAGACGGGTCGCGGCTTTACGATGCGCCAGGCCGATCACACCACCTACTAGACTTCAGTAAGCCCCTTTTGGGGAGGATCTTCGCATCCTCCTGCACGCATACCCCGGTGGCTATTTAAAGCCTGGGAACGGCTAGCGATCCCGGTGGTGAACCAGTCTCCGGTCGGATTGCGCCCTGCGCAAAGGCCTAACTAGCAACCAGAGAGGTACTGCACTAGCAGCAAGGATATTACCTACTTTTTCGCTGCGGACTGCTTAGGGGTTTTAGCAGTGGTTTTCTTGGCGATTGTCCGCTTGGTGGTAGTCTTCTTGGCTGCAGTTTTCTTCGTAGTCTTCTTCGTGGTGGTCTTCTTAGCAGTTTTACGGGTTCCGCGTTTCTTCGCCGGTCCTTTCGCTCGCTTCTCCGCCAGTAAAGTATAGGCTTGATCAGCGTCAATATCCTCTATAGTGCTAGCACGGGGTACCGTCACATTGGTAGTGCCATCGGTAATATAGGGGCCAAAACGCCCGTCCTTAATGACTACCGGTTTCCCGGAGTTAGGATCGGTTCCCAGTTCCTTCAGCGGCGGTTTCGCGGTGCGCCCGCGCCGGGTTTTCGGTTGGGCGTAAATCGCTAAGGCCTGCTCCAAAGTGATGGAGAAAATCTGGTCTTCCGTTTCTAGGGAGCGCGAATCTGTCCCTTTCTTCAAATATGGACCGTACCTGCCGTTTTGCGCGGTTATCTCGGTACCGGACTCGGGATCCTTACCCACTACTCGCGGCAGAGAAAGCAGTTTCAAGGCATCATCGAGGCTGGCGGTTTCGATCGACATAGTCTTAAACAGGGAGGCCGTGCGCGGCTTGGTACCCTTAGGGGCGTCCTCGGGTAGTACCTCGGTAAAGTAGGGGCCATAACGGCCGTTCTTTACTAAAATTACATTCCCATTATCGGGGTCTTTACCCAGTTCGCGACCAGTATCGGCCGAAATGGTGAACAGTTCTTTTACCTTTTCAGCGTCTAGTTCATCGGGCGCTAGCTCCTCGGGTACCGAGGCGCGTTTTCCTTCTGCGTCCTCTAGATAGGGGCCATACCGTCCTACCCGCACGTTTACTCCCGGTAGCACCTCGATGGAGTTCAGGGCGCGGGCATCAATATCCCCCAGACCTTCCACCGTATCTTTGAGGCCGCGAGCCCAAAACTCTCCGCCAGTCCCGCCCCCAAAATAAAAGTGCGCCAAAAGTTCTTTGCCGTCCCGTTCCCCGGCGGCGATCTGGTCTAGGTCACCTTCCATGGTGGCGGTGAAATCATAGTCCACCAGGGAGGCGAGATTTTCTTCCAGTAGCCGAACCACGGAAAAAGCCTGCCAGGAGGGCACTAGCGCTTGCCCGGCGCGATGGACGTAGCCGCGCTCAATAATCACTCCGATAGTGGAGGCATAGGTAGAGGGGCGCCCGACTCCCTTTTCTTCTAAGGTTTTCACCAGCGAGGCCTCGGTATAACGCGGAGGCGGGCTGGTTACATGCGCTGCTTTTTCCCGGTCTACCTCGCTAAACGCGACTGTTTGTCCTTCGCTTAGCTTGGGTAAGGCTGTGGAACTGTCGGTGCTAGCGTACCGAGATTTGTCTTTCCCTTCTTCGTAGGCGGCCAGGAAGCCGCGGAAGGTGATCACGGTTCCCGAGGCGGTGAATACCAGTTCGTGAGCCTCGCCCTCGGTCTTGATTTGAGCGCTTACCCGCACGGTGTCGGTGGTTCCGCGGGCATCATTCATTTGTGAGGCCAGGGTGCGTTTCCAAATCAGTTCATAAAGAGCGGCCTGTTGCGCGCTGAGGGCGGAGCGTACCTGATTGGGGGTGCGGAAGTTGTCTCCTGCGGGGCGGATAGCTTCGTGGGCTTCTTGTGCCCCTTTGGCTTTCTTCGCATAAAAACGGGGTTTTTCGGGGACAGCATCTGCCCCATATAAATCCGTAGCTTGACGCCGCGCCGCCGAGATCGCCTGACTAGAAAGCGCAGTCGAGTCGGTACGCATATAGGTGATGTAGCCGTTTTCGTACAAATACTGCGCGAGCGCCATAGTTTGCCGCGAAGACATGCGTAGTTTTCTTCCTGCCTCTTGCTGCAGGGTAGAGGTAGTAAAAGGCGGGGCAGGACGGCGAGTATAGGGTTTGGATTCTACCGAAGTCACCTGGCAGCGGGGCTGGTTCTCTAAGGCTGCCGCCAGTTTTTCCCACAGCTTTTCATCCATCACCGTGGCTTGGCGTTTTAATTGACCGTGGTCATCAAAGTCCCGGCCAACGGCAAAACGCACCCCATCCATTTCTAGGGCGCGGGCATTAAAATCCTCGCCATCAGCGCTAAAGGTGGCGTTCAAATCAAAGTAGCTGGCGGGAATGAAAGCGATCCGCTCCCGCTCGCGCTGCACCACCAGGCGAGTGGCCACCGACTGTACCCGCCCAGCTGACAGGTGGCGAGCTACCTTGCGCCATAAAATCGGGGAAACTTCGTACCCGTAGAGGCGATCGAGAATCCGCCGGGTTTCCTGGGCTTCTACCAGATCAGTGTCAATATCGCGGGTATTTTCCAGGGCGCGATCGATGGCTTCCCGGGTAATCTCGTGGAATACCATCCGTTTTACGGGAACCTTGGGTTTTAGTACTTCCAGCAGGTGCCAAGCAATCGCCTCGCCCTCGCGGTCCTCATCAGTGGCGAGGTAGAGCTCTTCGGCTTGTGCCAAATCCTTACGCAGTCCCGCTACAGTTTTTTTCTTATCGGGGTTAACTACATAGTAGGGCTTAAAGTTATTGTCCACATCTACCGCGAACTTCTTATATCCGGACTGTTTGAGCTTGTCAGGTAAGGCAGATGGTTGCGGCAAATCCCGGATATGCCCTACCGAGGCTTCTACCTGGAAGTCAGCGCCCAGGTACCCGCTGATTGTGCGAGCCTTAGCTGGAGATTCGACGATTACCAGTTTCTTAGCACTCAAGACGTCCTCTTCCCTTGGGTTAATGATCTACCTTTATACCTTATATATACCTTGCAAACTTGGAAGGCTAACAAATGAGGTTTGTTGGCCAGGTCATGCGGAGCAACTCTCAGGCGTAACTGTTTTGAGATACCAACAGTTAGGAAAAACCAATACGAGACTTAGAAACCTTGCTTAATGATTGCTTGAACATGAGTGAACTCAAATGTGGCTCATGGTGCGTGTTAGTTTTCTGGCCCAGTAAAAATTTGGCATCAACTGAGTGGAAACTTAGGCGCAAAAATTACCTGCTACCGAATCCCGGTATTTTTCTAAGTTTTTATGAGAAAACCGACTATTTAAGACTATCTACGCAGGTACGTACAGTTTCTAGATGAAAGTAAACATTAAATCATTTAAATGGTCAAAATTAGGAGTGAGGGAAGTCATAATTTAGATTCAGGGTGCTACTATCGTTAAAAAATTCTGAAAACATTCTAATAGCCCAGGTCAGTACTACTTTATGGTTGGTAAGTATTCGCAAAAGTGACCTACCAGGTGTAAAACTTTCATTTTCAAACATTATCCGCTTTCTTCATGTTCGGTTTAGTGGATAATAGTTAATGAACGGAGCGAAGGATCGTGAAGTTCACGGGAATCAAAGGATTTGGTTTCCACCAGAAGAAAACGCAAGGAACGGGAACTACGATGAAAACGTGGAAAGAACACGCCAAGACTCTGGCTGTAGGTGTTCTAGTAGCCGGTGTTGTCGCCGCAGGGGTGAACCTGGCCGACGCAGCTACCTTTTTCACCAGCACCTCCTCCGCTGGTTCGAGCGCAGTGACTGCAAACGCGATCAACACTGATAACCGTGAAGAGGTTCGTACCCGTTACCTGAGCGATATTGCCGATACTGGTTACCCCGAAAGCCCTAACAACGGTGCGGATCATAAGAACTGCCGCGCCGGCGTGGTCAACCCCACCACTGCTAACTCGGTGGCTCGGGCGCTTAACTACTTCCGCGGCCTCAACGGAGCTGAAGCGGTAAAAATGGACACCACTTCTCCGCTGCAAGATTACACGCAACAGGCCGCCCTCAATATGGCTGCCAATGGCCGCCTTTCCCACACGATTGAAAAAGGCTCCAAATGCTTTAGCTTTAAAGCTCAGCAGGGAGCAGCCATCTCCAACCTTTCTGATAGCGCGGGGCAGACTCCAGCAGAACAGATTCTGTGGTACTTCATCGATCCTTCCAGCCTGGGTGCTTCCACCATGACCAAGGTGGGTGCTAATGACCGCTTGGGACACCGGATCGCATTGATGGATCCCACCTTGTCCACCACTTCTTACGGAAACGTAAATGGCTACAACGCGATTGCGGTCACCGGAGACCAGCTAGTCAGCACCCCGGATTTCAACAACAAGCAGATTACCAATGAGGCGGCTTACAAGCCGGAAGTTATGACCTGGCCTTCGGCTGGCTACTTCCCCTACCAGCTGCTAACCGCCAACCGCGATGACCGCGACGATGTAGAACGCTGGAGCATCTCCTTCCGGGGAGACAGCAAGTCGCAGCGTCCCGACCTCTCAGGTGCCAAGGTACGCGTGACCGGCCCGACTGGCGCGGAAGTTCCCACCACTATTTTGAACAACAAGCTCAATGGCAAAGGTCCGGGAACCTGGAACTACTACAGCACCCTGTTAATCAAGATGCCGAAGATTACCGATCTTCCGGTGGGCACCGATGGCTCCCGTGACTACACGGTTAGCGTTTCCGGGATTAAGGGTGCGGCTCGTTCCTCCTACACCTACACCGTGAAACTGTTCGATCCCATGATCTCCTCCAGCCAGATGGCTCCCCAGATCAAGGTGAATGCTGCTCCTCGCGTAGCCCAGGGCGGATACGCCGAACCTGCCAAGCTGACCGTGCAGGGCTCCACCGGGATGAAATACCAGTGGCAGCGCTCCAAGGATGCTGGTAAGACTTGGGAGGACGTCAAAGACAAGTTCCGGATTCCCGCTGATCACAGCTTCTACGGAACCGCGAACGATCTGGACTACGCCCCCGGTGCTCGCACCGAAGATAAATGGGGTCTGCTGCGGTCGGCTCCGATCGCTAGCCGCGCCGAGGCCGAGTCCTTGCGCTTCCGCTTGAAGGTCACCAACCCGGTGGGTACCTCGATCTCGGAACCGATGAAACTGGAATACTACGGATTCGATCAGGACAAGGTAGTTCGCCAGGGCGACAAGCTGATCGCGAAGGTTACCTTGCAGGGTAACTCCGATTCGGTGGAGCGTTTCAGCGACGTGATCTGGAAAGACCAAAACGGTAAGCAGGTCGGAACCGGTGACACTTTGACTCTGACCCCCGATATGAAGGGCAAGCAGATCCGCCCCACCGTGCAGTTCTGGCTTACCTCGTTCATGTCAGCTTCTCTCTACGAGCTGAAGCTGCCCGCATACTCCGTTGGGTAACTTGCGTTTTCTAAACCTGACGGTCCCAAAGAGGGTCGCGTCCTTAGGGACGAGGACGCGGCTCCTCGAAAAATAAAAGAATCCAGTCGTTACCTGGCTGATTGGCTTCAATAAGTGAAAAGAAAAATCTGGCTCCTAGGACGTTCCCAGTCTAGGAGCCAGATTATTTTTATATAGCAGTGGGGGCAGGCGTTTCGCCTGCCCCCACAATAATGGTTGCTATTCGATTAGCTTATTCCGGTAGCCGTTCTTGGGTAGCGGCCGCAAAAATATGCCGTCCGCCCTCTTTAATCCGTACCGGCATCACCGATCCTGCTGGCGGCGCAGAATGCGGAGCCACCCGGATAGTTACCTGGTTCAAAGAAGGACGACCATCTTTGCGATGTTCTTTGGCCTCATGACCATCCAAAGTGCCGTAAACATAGGCGTCAGAGCCCAGTTCCTCTACATGGGTCACTTTGATCGGAATGGTGTGTTCCGGATCCACCGCGTCCTCTTGAACCTCGAGTGCCTCCGGACGGAAACCAATAATGACTTCCCCGTTATCCTCGGGCTTGAGCGCATCCAAAGTAGCCTTAGCCAAAGGTATCTTGGCTCCGCCAAGTACCGCGGAACCATCCTGTACCTTGAAGGTACCGATGTTCATCGCCGGCGAACCAATGAAGGCAGCCACGAACGCATTTGCGGGGCGATCATAAAGCTCCCGTGGGGTGCCCACCTGCTGCAAAATACCGCCCGCGATCACCGCGATGCGGTCGCCCATGGTTAGCGCCTCTGTCTGGTCGTGAGTCACGTACAAAGTAGTGACCCCCAAAGTGCGCTGCAACTGGGCGATCTGGGTACGGGTCTGCACCCGCAGCTTCGCATCCAAGTTCGACAGCGGCTCGTCCATCAAGAACACCTGGGGTTTACGCACAATCGCGCGCCCCATAGCCACACGCTGACGCTGACCACCAGACAGAGCCTTCGGCTTACGATCCAAATATTCGGTCAGATCCAAAGTTTCGGCAGCCTGCTCAACCCGCTTGTCGATTTCCTCTTGCGGAACCTTCGCGATCTTGAGGGCGAAGCCCATGTTCTGCCGCACCGTCATGTGCGGGTAAAGCGCATAGTTCTGGAAAACCATCGCGATATCGCGGTCTTTCGGCTGCACATTGGTGACATCTTTATCCCCAATGAAAATCTTGCCGGAGTTAATGTCTTCCAGACCGGCTAGCATCCGCAGCGAAGTAGTTTTACCGCAGCCCGAAGGCCCCACCAAAACCAGGAACTCGCCATCTTCGATTTCCAGATTCAACTTATCAACAGCCGGGTGATCTGAACCCGGATAGATTCGAGTTACCGAATCAAATACAACTTTTCCCATATTTATATATCTCCTCCACGGGCAGGTACGTGCCCGACGATCCGAGTGGAGTGTCTTTTTGTAACTGCGGGAAATCCCTTCCCCACGTGTCACCTGCGACACAGGCGCAGTTAGCGCCTAAACTCAGTTTGCCATATTTATAGCCTCCTAGGAAGTGTAATCCCTCATAGTGCCGTCAATTCCACTAAAAATTGTTTCTTCAGAGGCGGGATCCGGGAGCGCTAGCTCGTCCTCACTCGGGATTTTTAGGTTTCCGGGGGAGCTCCTAGCAAAATGCTAGGGAGAATTGCGGAAGTCCCCGAGGAAAACCTCGGGGACTTCCCTAGGAAAAGAAACTACTTACCCTGGTTGGCTACTGCCGCAATCTTGGCTTCAGCATCCGGATCCAGGTAGGTTCCGCCCTTCTTGACCGGCTGTAGATTTTCATCCAGCTCGTAGTACAAGGGAACACCGGTAGGAATATTCAAACCGGAAATATCCTCGTCACTGATCTGGTCAAGGTGCTTTACAATCGCGCGCAAAGAGTTACCGTGCGCTGCCACCATAACCGTCTTGCCGCTCTTGAGTTCGGGGACGATTTCCTGATCCCAATAGGGCAGCAGCCGCTCTAGCACCTGCTCTAGGCATTCGGTGCGTGGAATCGGCTCCCCGCTATAACGCGGATCGGTATCCTGCGAGAACTCGGAACCCAATTCAATTTCTGGGGGAGGAGTGCTGTAAGAACGGCGCCACAACATGAACTGTTCATCGCCGTACTCGTCGCGGATAGCTTTCTTGTCTTTGCCCTGCAAAGCGCCGTAATGGCGTTCATTCAGGCGCCAACTGCGCTTAACCGGAATCCAGTGGCGATCAGCCGCATCCAAAGACAGATTAGCGGTCATAATCGCCCGGCGTAGCAGAGAAGTGAAAACAATATCCGGCAAGATGTTCTCTTGCTTCATTAGTTCACCGCCGTGGGTGGCCTCCTGGCGACCCTGATCGGAGAGCGGAACATCCACCCAACCGGTGAAAAGATTCTTAGCATTCCATTCGCTTTGCCCGTGACGGAGCAATATAAGTTTGTAAGTCATGGTTTAAGTGTCTCATTTTCTAGTCGTAGCTGCACGGGGTATAAGTCCCGAAATTACTTCAAATGGGTGCGGTAATAGGCAGAACGTATTTTCGCGGAGATACGTCCTTTCTCCGATACCTGCATATTCTGTTCCCGAGCCCAGGCGCGAATCTTGGAAGCATCGGAAACCCTGCGGGTGTCAGTGCCGGCCACCCGGCGTCCTCCTACCCGGCGTCCCGCCTGAATCCACGGATCGATGACCTCGCGTAACTTAGCGGCATTTTCCGCAGATAAATCAATTTCGTAATCAATACCGTCAAGGCCAAACTTAATGGTTTCATCCCCGAGTTCGCCATTAATATCGTCAATAAGAACAATTCTGGTTTTCCTGGCCATTATTTTGCCTTTCCACTTTTAAAAAGTTAATTCTACTTTTTATATTAACGCTATTAAAGAGACATTTCTATATATAGTTAAACGCCAACTCAATAAATACTTGGTGGTGCAATATCGGCAATAAATATAGCTTTTTAGCGCACAAATATCGCGGCTACCTGCGAGTAGTGGGTAAATTCAGTTTATAAAATCCAGAGAGAAACTCCGGTTCTTTAAGAGATTAGCTTTTTTCGCGGCCGATTTAGGCGTCCGCTACCGTAATTAATGCCGCGGCTTTCTTTGCCCGCTGTCGCGCCTGGTCGCTATTATTTCCGCGCGCGAGCGCTACCCCCATTCGCCGTCCTACCCGGGAATCAGGTTTACCAAAAAGCCGTAAATCCACTTCTGGCACCGCTAAGGCCTCCGCCAAACCCCGATATACCGGGCCTTCGCTTTGCAAGTTCGCGCAAATAACTGCCGAGGCCGCCGGGGTGCGCAGGCGGGTATCGACCGGCAAACCTAAAATAGCGCGGGCATGGAGCTCAAACTCGGACAGGTAACCAGAAGCCATAGTCACCATCCCGGTGTCGTGAGGACGCGGCGACACCTCAGAAAAGAGGACCTCGTCCCCGCAAATAAACAGTTCCACCCCGAATAGGCCGCGTCCGCCCAGTGCGGAAGTAACTTTGGCGGCAATAGCTTGCGCCTTTTCTAGCACCGCGCTGTCCATCGGAGCTGGTTGCCAGGACTCGTGGTAGTCCCCATTTACCTGCAGGTGGCCAATCGGTTCGCAAAAACTGGTGATGGTTTCTCCCGTTTGGGGATCACGCGAACGCACCGTCAAGAGGGTGATTTCATAATCGAAATCCACCAGCCCCTCGACGATTACTCGTCCCTGACTGGCGCCGCGCCCTCCTTCCAGGGCATAGTGCCAGGCAGGCGCGATATCCTCCGCGGTTTTCAGCAGAGACTGTCCTTTGCCGGAAGAAGACATTACTGGTTTTACGATGCAGGGTAGCCCGATTTGGTCTACCGCTTGGCGCATTTCTGCTTCCCCTGAGGCAAATACGTAACGAGAGGTAGGAATATTTAATTCTTCGGCGGCGAGGCGGCGGATCCCCTCGCGATCCATCGTCAGGCGAGTGGCGTGGGCAGTGGGGATTACCGTCACCTGACGAGAAGCGGCGATTTCTTCTAAAGTATCGGTCGCGATCGCCTCTATTTCCGGAATAATGAAATGAGGGCGTACCTTTTTCACCAGGAAATCAACCTGTTTACCATCGGTCATATCTAGGACGTAGGAATAGTGCGCTACCTGCTGTGCCGGCGCGTTTTGATAGCGGTCAGCGGCGTGGACTTCTACTCCCAGGCGGGTAAATGCAATCGCCAATTCTTTACCTAATTCTCCGGAACCAAGCAGGAGAACCCGGAGTGAAGATTTTGATAGGGGAGTTCCGAAGGTAGTTGGCGTTAGCATAAAAAGCCTTTCCTAATATAAATTCCGCCTGGTATGTAGGGATTTGAATACTACTTTACGGGTTCTTTAGTGATGGAAGCAACCAAAAAGTAAGTTGGGGAAATGCCCTATGCCCTTGTACAATAAAACGTGCCTTTAAGGCAGGCGCCTGTAGCTCAGTTGGTAGAGCAACGGACTTTTAATCCGTGGGTCCAGGGTTCGATCCCCTGCGGGCGTACAACGAGGAGTCCGAACGGTGAAAAAAGCCTTCGGGCTTTTTTCATTAGTGAGGAGGACGAAGTTGTGTGTAATCCCGAAAGGGATTACTAACACAGCGAGGAGCCCGCCAGGGATTACTAACACTAATTTGTGAGCCCGGCCTCGCGCCGGGCTCCACCAATTTTGAGCCCCGGGGTCGAACCCGTGAGGGCTGCTATCTGGCGGAAAATTATAGCAAGGCGGGTTAGCGACTATGATTGAAGCGATCATGACCCATTGCCGATAAAGGGGAGATCCTTGCGTAAGCGTCTTTTGGCCGTACTGGCGGTAGCCGGTTTGGTGTTAGCTGGCTGTTCCAGCACTAACTCTTCTAGTAATAAATCGGAGCGCGTGCTCACAATTGGGGTGCATGCTACGCCCTCGACTTTGGATCCGTCGCATAACGATGCGGCGGCGATCACCTATGCGCTGCTCTATAACGTGTATGAAACCCTGCTGCGAGTGGACGGCAAAGGCAAGCTGGTGCCGCTACTGGCAAAGGATTACCAGGTGTCTGCTGATCGCAAGACCTACACCTTTACTTTGCGGGACGCGAAGTTCGCTTCGGGTGCGCCGGTTAATGGGGCGGCAGTCGCGAAATCTTTTAACTATCTGCTCAACGATAAGACCGTGAGCCCTACCCGTAAACAAGAAATGGAAGCCCTGAAAGCGGTGAAAGATCTCGGGGGTAACAAAGTCCAATTTGAGCTGTCTCATCCCTCTAATGCTTGGCTGTATTACCTGAGTTCCACTGCCGGGATTATCTACGACCCGCAGGCACTCGATAAGGGCGATTTGGCGACTAAACCGGCTGGTTCTGGCCCTTACACCCTGAAAGAGTGGCGGCAGGGCGAAGAAATTCAGTTAGCCACTAACCAAAAATATTGGGGAGAAAAACCCAAGGTTAAGGGAGCGACTTTCCGCTACTTCTCTGACCCAAATGCGATGAATACTGCGATGCTGTCCGGCTCGCTGGATATTATTTCTAACCTGGCAGCCCCGCAGGCACTCGATAAGTTCAGTGATGATTCCCGGTTTAAAGTACTGGAAGGCCACACTAACGGCGAAGTAGTGATGGGGATGAACCAGCAGCGCGCAGCCCTCAAAGACAAACGGGTGCGTCAAGCCATAAATTATGCTCTGGACCGTAAAGCGGTGCGGGACGCGGTTTGGGCAGGCAAAGGCCTGATGATCGGATCGATGGTGCCTCCCACTGATCCCTGGTATGAGGATTTGTCGACTGCCTATCCCTTGGATCGGGAAAAAGCCAAGAAACTGCTGGCAGAGGCGGGATACGGCGACGGGTTGACCCTAAAAATGCGGATTCCTACTTTGCCCTATGCGGCGGGAGCCGCTACCCATATCAAGAGTCAGCTTTCTAAAGTGGGGATTACCTTAGAGATTGAACAGTTAGAGTTCCCGGCGCGCTGGATAGACGAAGTGATGGTCAAATCTAACTATGACCTCACGATTGTTGCCCATATGGAGCCGCGCGATATTTCCCGCTTCACCAACACCGACTATTACTGGCATTACGATTCGCAGCAGTTCCGGGATTTGTATCAAAAAGCCGATGAGGGCACCCCGGAGGACCAAGTTAAATACATGAAGCAGGCGGCGAAGGTGCTTTCCGATGATGCCGCCGCCGGGTTCTTGTGGCTGCTGCCGAACCTGATCGTAACCAAGGCGGATATTAGCGGTTTGGCCGCGAACGTAACCGGACTATCCTTCGATTTGTCCTCGATTAGCTATCAAAGCTGAAATGAAAGCGCCAGCAAAAGCCATCCTTAAACGGATTGCCACCCTATTAGTTAGCCTGATAGTGGCCTCCCTGGTGGTGTTTTTGCTGATAAATCTGCTACCGGGGGATGTTACCGGGGTAATTTTAGGGGCGAATGCCGACCCGGAGGCGGTGGCGCAGCTCCGGGCAACTATGGGACTAGATCAGCCCCTAATTTTGCGCTATTTTAGCTGGCTATCAGGGATGATTCGCCTGGATCCCGGTAATTCGATTTTCACCGGGCAAGCAATCGCCGAGCAACTTCCGCACCGGTTAGAAGCCACATTTTCGCTGGTCTTCGGAGGGATGATTCTGGCTTTATTGCTGGCGATTCCTCTGGGAATGGCGGGGGCGCTGTGGCGTAACCGTAAGCGCGGGATCGTGGTTTCCGCCCTCAGTCAGCTGGGAATGGCCATCCCCGCATTCTTAGCGGGAATGCTACTAACCATAATTTTTGCGGTGAAACTGCAGGTTTTGCCGGCCAACGGCTATGTTTCTTTCCAGGAAGATCCGCTCCAGTGGGCACGCTACCTATTCCTGCCGGTGCTGTCGATAGCGATCGTGCAAGGATCGGTGCTGACCCGCTATACCCGTTCCGCTTTTATTGAAGTGATTAAACAGGATTATTTCCGCACGGCGAGGGCGATTGGTTGGCGGTTTCCCGCGGCGCTAGTGCATCACGGAGTACGGAATGCTTCCTTACAAGTAATCACGGTTTTGGGGCTGCAACTTTCCACCCTGCTGGTGGGAGCAATCGTGGTAGAACAGGTGTTTGCGATTCCCGGTTTGGGTACCTACCTAATCGCCGCGGTTGGACAGCGAGACTTAACCGTGGTGCAAGCGGTGGTAATGCTGCTAGTGGCGGCAGTATTGGTGATTAATGCCCTGGTGGACGTGGTTTATCAGCTATTGGATCCTAGAATTCGGCAGGGGGTGGAACGGTGAAGACCGATCAGAAAATATCGCTACGACGCCACCCCAGCCTGTGGATGGGGATCGCGCTGGTCAGCCTAATAGTGCTGATGGGAATAGTTTCTTTCTTTTACTTGCCGTTCGATCCGACCGAAGTTAGTGAGCAGCGTTTAAGCGCGCCCTCCGCAATCCATATTTTCGGTACTGATGATTTTGGCCGCGACGTATTTTCTCGGATGCTCTCGGGAGCGGGAATCTGTCTGTTGGTGGGGATAGTGTCGGTGAGTATCGGCGCTCTTATCGGGGTTCCCCTGGGTATTTATGCTGCTCAGCGTGGAGGTTGGCCAGCAAAGATTATTGAACGCGGCCTGGATATTCTCTATGCTTTCCCCGCCCTACTCCTGGCGATTTTACTGGCGGCAGCGCGCGGATCTGGGTCTACTTGGACCGCTATGGTGGCGATTGGGATTGCTTCGGTGCCCGCATTTGCCCGCAATATTCGCGCCGCTACTTTGGGGGTAATGTCGCAGGACTATATGGTGGCGGCCAGGGCAGCAGGAACTCCCCGCTACCGCTCAACCTTTACCCACGTCTTACCCAATATTATGCCGACAATAATCGTGCAGGCCTCGGTGAGTTTCGCCCTCGCGATTTTGGCGGAGGCCGCCCTATCCTATCTGGGATTAGGAACCCGCCCAGACACTCCCACCTGGGGGTTGATGCTATTTGAAGCCCAAAAATCGCTGTTGGTCAGTCCGCAGCTGGCGCTGTGGCCAGCACTGGGGATCGCCCTGACCGTTCTCGGGTTCAACCTATTAGGGGATGGACTGCGCGAGGTGCTCGATCCGAAACTTCGGGAGCGGCCATGAAAGGATTAAAAGTAGATGAACTGCAGGTTTCCTTCGGAGGGCGCGCAGTAGTTAAAGGAATAAGTTTCGAAATTCCGCCCGGGGCACGCGTGGGACTGATCGGCGAATCCGGTTCCGGTAAATCCGTAACTGCGCTATCTCTGATGGGTTTACTCGATGAGGGCGCGCAGGTCTCCGGATCCATCTCTCTTGACGGGCAAGAACTATTATCACTGGCAGATCGGCAGCTGGCGCAGTTGCGGGGCGCGAAAATTGGGATGATTTTTCAAGAACCCATGACCGCCCTCGACCCCACAATGCGGGTAGGAAAACAGGTAGCCGAGGTGTTAGGGCTGCACCAACGCGGCAAGCGGGGCAAACACGAGGAAGTAATAAAAATGCTGGAGAGGGTGGGGCTGCCTGATCCGGAGCAAAGTGCGAGTGCTTTCCCCCATCAGCTGTCTGGAGGACAGCGTCAACGAGTGATGATGGCGATGGCGCTAATAAATGCCCCCCAGCTGTTGATTTGCGATGAGCCCACTACCGCCTTGGACGTTACGGTGCAGGCGAAAGTGCTGCGGCTTTTAGATAAAGAACTGGCGCAGGGTGGTTCGGCCTGCCTGTTTATCAGCCATGATTTAGCGGTAGTCAACCAAATCTGTGAATACCTATTAGTTATGTATCAGGGACAGATTGTTGAACGCGGTCCCCTCCGGCAAGTCTTGGATCAGCCTCAGCACCCGTATACTCGCGGGCTGCTGGCAACCGCTAATATCACGGCAGTAGCACCCGGACAGCCTCTACCCGTCCTCAGTGATTTCTTTAGGGGGAGCGATGAGTGAGCCACCGATTTTTCGCGCCCAAGATTTAGTGAAAATTTATCCCCGCTCTAGCGGACAGGTGCGGGCGGTAGCGGGAGTAAACCTGGAGATTAACGCCGGGGAGCGCCTGGGAATCGTAGGCGAATCCGGCTCTGGAAAATCCACCCTGGTGCGGATGCTTTGCGGCCTATCTCGCCCTACCAGTGGGGAAATCAGGTTTGCGGGGCAAAAGATTACCGGACTAAAAGAAAAACAGTTGGGAAATCTGCGTTCCCGGGTACAAATCGTGTTCCAAGACCCGCTCAGTTCCCTAGATCCTAGGATGCGGGCGGGAAAGATTATTACGGAACCGCTGCGTTCGCCCTGGGTGCGCGGGCGAGAAGGGGTACCTACCGATATCCCGGCGCGCCTAGAAGAAGTGCTGGCAGAAGTAGGTTTAAGCAGCGAGGACGCCGATAAATATCCGCATCAATTCTCGGGGGGACAGCGGCAACGGATCGCCCTGGCTCGTGCTCTTTCTGCCCGTCCTGACGTGCTAATAGCTGATGAAGCGGTTTCTGCCTTGGATGTTTCGGTGCGTGCCCAAGTTTTGAATCTGATTATGCAGGTGGCGCAGCGAGATAACTTGACCTTATTGTTTGTTAGCCATGACCTGGCGGTGGTGCGCCACCTGTGTCAGCGGGTAGTGGTAATGCGAAAAGGGAAAATCGTGGAGACCGGCCCGGTTGCGCAGGTATTTTCTGATCCGCAGCAGGACTACACTCGCGAACTCATTGCGGCTTCCCCCCAGTTACCGTGAAACCGTTCCGCTAGGCAGCGCGGAAGACTTATAAAAAATTTTGATCTGCAGCTAGAATCGGCGCGTTATCCCCAGTTTTGAGCACTTTGGTGCTAATCGGGATACGAAACCTTATAATGGGAGACTGAACAAATGATTCAGCCTAATTTTTCCGGCTGAATTTTGCAGATTCCGCGCCATAAACCATGGTAAAGACGATAAAAGGGGCAGCGCATGAAGTTCGTAGTCGAGCGTGACATTTTCGAGGACGCGATCAGTTGGACCGCCCGCACTTTGCCGGCACGTCCCGCAGTGGCCGTATTAGGTGGGGTGTGGATGAGCGCCAAGGCCGGGATTGTCACCTTGTCCAGTTTCGACTATGAAGTTTCTTCCCGAAACCAATTTGAAGCCGAGGTCGAATCAGAGGGCGAAGTGCTGGTTTCTGGAAAAATGGTTGCCAATATTTGTAAGCAGCTCCCCAAAAAACCAGTAACAGTAGAGATGGAGGGCGGCAAAGTCAGTATTTCTTGCGGCGCCTCCAGTTTCCAGCTGGCAGTAATGCCGCTAGATGACTATCCGGCGCTGCCGCAAGTCCCCGAAGCGGTCGGAGAGATTGAATCCGGCGAGTTCGCGCGGGCGGTTGCGCAGGTCTCTCGCGCGGCCTCTTCCGATGAAGCGCTACCTTTGCTAGCAACCGTCCGGATGGAACTATCAGATTCCCACCTGACCTTGATGGCGACTGACCGTTATCGCTTGGCAGTACGGCAGATGGATTGGCAACCGAAACAAACTGATTTTTCTGCCGATGCCCTGGTGAAGTCGCGGATTCTTTCCGAAATGGCCAAGGCGCTCTCCGGTTCCGGGGAGATTCACCTCGGTTTGGAAAATTCTTCCGAAGGGGGCGCGATTATTGCTCTCGAGGCCGGAGGACGCAAGATTACCTCCCAGCTAACCGAAGGCGATTATCCCCCAGTGACCAGCCTCTTCCCTAAGGAAGCACCGATTAAAGCAGTTATTCGCCGCGAAGAACTAGAACAGGCTATTAAACGCGTTTCTTTGGTTACCGATCGCAGCGCCCAGATCCGCATGAATTTTGCGGAAGGCACCCTCACCTTAGAGGCCGGTCAGGGGAATGACGCACAGGCTCATGAAGAGATGACCTGCACCTTTATTGCTGATGAACCGATGATGATCGTATTCGACTCCCAGTATCTATTGGATGGATTAGGGGCTTTAGATTCCGACTATGTACGCATGTCCTTTACCCATCCCACCAAACCGGCGGTCATCACGGGGCAGGAAGAACTAGACGGGGATGACTCCCAAGACTTCCGGTACCTGTTGATGCCGATTCGCTACTCATCTTAAAGGGCAGGGTAGAACGTACCCCCGGCTATGTATATTTCCAGTATTGCCCTTGATGATTACCGCAGTTTTCATCAGTGTGTGGTGCAGTTATCGCCGGGGGTAAATATCCTGGTTGGCCCAAACGGCCAAGGTAAAACCAATTTTGTAGAGGCCATAGGATATTTAACAAACTTCCATTCCCATCGCGCGAGCACAGACAGCGCGTTGGTACGGTTTGCGCCGCAGTCGGCGGCGTTGGCGCAGCGCGAAAGGTTAGAACCTGCGGCCGGTCAGGAGGAAGATTTAGAAGTCCCGGAGACTGCGGCGGGTAATACTGCTGATAGTGGGGCTTCCGCCGCGGCAGTGATTCGGGTGAAAGCGCATTTTCGAGAGCGCGAAGTGCAGCTTGACCTGGAGATAGGTTCTGGGAGGGCAAATCGCGCGCGCCTAGCGCGTAGCCCGGTACCTCTAAAACAGGTACGCGGCCTGGTACCTACTACCATGTTCGCTCCGGAAGATTTAGATATTTTGCAGGGTGACCCCGCAGCTAGGCGCCGTTTCCTGGATGATTTGCTAGTGCAACTCTGGCCGGTAGAGGCCGGTACGATCACTCAGCATCAAAAGATTTTGCGCCAGCGCGGCGCCCTGTTAAAACAGGCGGCGAGAAAGAAGCGCCGCGGGGCAGATCTGTCTTTAGAGCTGTCGACCCTTGATGTTTGGAATAATCAGTTATCCCAGGTGGGGGCACGCCTGATCGCGGGGAGAGTGAGGGCTTTGCAAGCGCTTACCTCGCATGCGGCGCAGGCCTATTTGCTGGTGCTAGGGGAAGAACACTTGGCGAACTCCTCGCAAACTTTGGGACTGTCCTACCTGCCATCTTTTAATCCTCCCGCTGACCTGGCAGATCCCCAGGCGGTAGCTGGTGCCTTGCGGGAGACTTTCGCGGCGCGACGCGAAGAAGAACTTACTCGCGGAGTTAATTTGGCGGGCGCACACCGGGACGATATGGCGGTGATGCTGGATGCCCTCCCGGTAAAAGGGTTTGCTTCTCACGGGGAAACCTGGAGCGCTGCCCTGGCTTTACGCCTGGGACAGTTCGAGCTGTTAAGGCAGGTGGGGGAAACTCCAATTCTGATTTTAGATGACGTGTTCGCGGAGCTAGACCCTTCCCGGCGCGCCGCCCTCCTGGATTTCATGGATCGCGCTGATCAGGTACTAATTACCGCTACCAACCGTAAAGACTTGCCTGCCGAAATCACAGGACAATTCTTTGAAGTCCTACGCGGAGCGCAGGGAACTCGGATTCAACCCGCCAGCCGGCTTGAGCAGGAGGCCGGAAACGCGGCCTCGGAAAATGACCGGGGGGAAGCTTCGTGAGTGAGCAGCCAGAGCAAACCCCCACCTATACCCAGCGGATGCTGCGCGCCGCCCAAGAGCACGCTTTTTCGCAGGGTCTAATCCGCATGTCTGCTAGTGAGCTGCGGCGTTTTCGGGGAAGACGAAACTGGGATGGGGTGGCGGCTCCCGCTATTGCCGAGGACGCATCTGCCAGCGAGTTTGGGGAAATTTCTTTAGGGAAAGTCAAAGGCATCAATGATAACTATGCTCGTGATCAGGTGCCAGGATTAGCTCAATTGCAGCCCTCTCCCGGACTTGCGGGGGCGGGGAATGGCGGCAGATGGTCACGCCGGGAACCGCGCAGTTTAGGGGCGGTTTGGAAAAAATATGTGCGAAATTTTGGGCTCGGAAAACTCCTTGATGAAGGCAAACTAAAGGCCAATTGGGAGCAAATAGTGGGCAGTCAAGTAGCCCAACACGCCCAGATTGAATCCATTAAAGATGGAGATGTGATTTTGCGTTGTGACTCTACCCGCTGGGCCAGCGAGTTGCGCAACCTGATTCCCCAACTAATGGGGCTAATCGAAGAGCATGCGGGGACAGTAGTGATCAAACGC
Organism: Varibaculum cambriense DSM 15806; assembly: GCF_000420065.1. Taxonomy (GTDB): domain Bacteria; phylum Actinomycetota; class Actinomycetes; order Actinomycetales; family Actinomycetaceae; genus Varibaculum; species Varibaculum cambriense. The sequence continues at coordinate 825,155 of NZ_ATUF01000002.1, forward strand.
TTGATTGTGTTGGGTCCGAAGGCGCCCTCGTGGAAATACGGGCCGCGTTCGGTGAAAGGGCGCGGTCCGCGCGATACCTATGGTTGATTTAGGTCCACCTCCCGGCAGTATTACCGATCGGCAGCAGGTAGGGGGCACAGCGAGCGGGGGGAACCCCTACACTTTGGCCGGAACCGATTATGAACGCTACCGTCCCACCTATCCGCCGTTGGCAGTAGACGCGGCGCTTTCTGGGCTAAAAAACCCGAAAACACTAGATGTTGGGGCTGGTAGCGGCAAATTTACTCGGGCGTTAGCGGCGCGGGGAGTAACGGTTAGCGCCCTGGAGCCCGCGGCAGCGATGCGGGAAATGTTCCGCGAATCCCTTCCTCAAATCCCTCTATATGAGGGCAAAGCCGAGGACGTGGCCGAGTTATTTGCGCCTAAAACCTTTGATGCGCTCTGTTTTGCGCAATCCTGGCATTGGGTTGATAAGGAGGCGGCCTGCGCAGCGGCTCTTAAGGTATTGCAGCCCGGTGGGCGGCTAGTGATTATCTATAACCAGATGAATGTGTCTTTCCCCTGGGTAAAGCGGCTTTCGCGGGTGATGCGTTCGGGGGATGTACACCATCCTGACCGCATACCCCAGTTGGGAAAGGGATTCGCAAAGCCGGAGCTAAGCCTTTTCCAATGGGGAATATCGTTGCCGGTAGCTGCGCTTTTTACCTTGGCGAAAACCCGGTCATCGTATCTGCGAGCCAGTGCCAGCGGAAAGCGGCATTTGCAGACTAATCTGCGATCTTATTTATGCGATGATTTGGGTTTAAACCCTGAGCAAAGCGTAACTTTGCCTTATTACACTCTGGTATGGATCGCCCCGGTGGCTAACTAGATACCTGCTTTATCGCAGGTAGATACACTTTAGCTGACTAGTTTCGGGGCTTGGAAATAATGTTCACCAAGAATTAACGCTGGCGTCAGGGAAGCGTTAACTTCTTGTCTTAGCTTGCAAGTGTCAATGAAAGATCTAAAAGAATTGAAGGAAAGACATGCGCAAGAGCATTAAATCTTTAGCTGTTATCGCTGGTCTTGCCCTTTCGGCAACCAGCTTGGCCGCCTGTGGCTCCGATAACGCCACGGGGACAGCTGAAAACACCAAGAAAGTTGAGACCACCGATATTTCTGGCAAACTTGCAGGCGCGGGCGCATCCTCCCAAAAGAGTGCAGTTGAGGCTTGGAAAGCCGGATTTGCGGATGTAGCTAAAAATGTGGAAGTTACCTATGACCCGACTGGTTCCGGGGCGGGGGTTACTACCTTTTTACAGGGAGGCGTAGCCTTCGCGGGTACTGACGAGGCGCTTTCCAGTGAAGAAATCGATAAATCTGCTGCGGTTTGTAAAGACTCCAAGGCAATTAACCTGCCGGTTTATGTATCTCCAGTGGTGGTTGCTTTCAACCTGGAGGGAATCAAGACGCTGAATATGAAACCGGAAACCATCGCCAAGATTTTCCGCGGGGAAATCACCAAATGGAATGATCCGGCTATCGTCGCCGATAACAAGGATGCGAAACTGCCTGACTCCAAGATTGTGGCTATTCACCGCGCTGACCAGTCTGGTACCACTGAGAACTTTACCGATTACCTGCACTCGGCAGCGCCAACCGCCTGGCCGGATGATCCTTCTAAGGATTGGCCGGTAGCTGGGGGCGAATCCGGAGACAAAACCGCTGGGGTAGTAGACAATCTGAAGAAGACTCAAGGTGCGATCGGTTATATCGATGCCTCGCAAGCCGGTGACTTTGGAACTGCCGCACTCCAGGCCGGAGACGGTTTCGTGGAATACTCAGCCGAGGCAGCTGCCAAGATCGTTGAAAGTGCCAAAGTTGAGGACGGCCGGGAAAAGAACGACCTGGCGTTGAACCTGAACCGCACCCCGGATGATCCCGAAGCCTACCCGCTGGTACTGGTTTCTTACTACGCGGTTTGCCCGCAGTACAAAGATGCCAATACTGCCAAACTGGTGAAAGCCTGGGTTAACTACGTGGTATCCGCTGACGGACAGCAGAAAGCTGCCGAGGCAGCCGGATCTGCTCCCTTGGGTGGCGAAATCACCAAGAAGATCACTACTGCGCTCGACGCAATCAAGTAAGATCCCCCAAATTTGGGCAATGGTGGCCAGGGGTACCGGCTATAACCGGTACCCCTGGCCTTAACCACCTGGAGGAAATGTGAGTACCAAAACCCTCCCCGATAAACGACAATCCCTGCAAACTCCCTCCCGAAAGGGAATTTTCAATTGGGATGGACTGTTTTACCTAGCTACTAAAGGTTCAGCGGTAGTCATTGCCGCCGTGTTAGCCCTGGTAGCAATGTTCCTAACTTTGCAGGCCTGGCCGGCAATCTCTAACCCGGATCTGCGGCTGCGGATGCGGGGACGTACCGAAATGGTTAGCATCTGGGAGTATGTAGCGCCGCAGCTATTTGGAACCGTGCTGGCAGCGACGGTCGCCCTGGCGATTGCCTTGCCGTTATCTATGGCGCTGGCAGTATTTATTAACTTCTATGCTCCTAAGAAAATCTCGGCAATCATCGCGGGATTGATTGACGTAATGGTAGCGATTCCTTCGGTTGTTTACGGCCTGTGGGGCGGGTTGGTGTTATTACCAATCTTGCAGCCGATTATGGAGTTTCTCGCCACCTATTTCGGCTGGTTCCCGTTGTTTTCTGGACCGGTTTCTCCGATTGGACGGGTAATTTTCTCGGCCTCGGTAGTGTTGGCGATTATGGTGATTCCGATTATTACCGCGCTGTGCCGAGAGGTTTATGCGCGCGCCCCCAGCCTGGAAATGGAGGCGGCGCTGGCGTTGGGCGCCACCAAGTGGGAAATGATAAAAACCGTGGTCTTACCGTTCGGACGTTCCGGTACGGTATCGGCGGCGATGATCGGACTCGGCCGGGCTCTGGGAGAAACTATGGCAGTGGCGATGGTACTTTCTCCCGGTGCCTCCTACGTATGGTCGTTGTTCCGGGCGGGAGCGCACTCTACGATTGCCTCCAATATCGCCCTGCAGTTCCCAGAGGCTGATTCCAATATGGCGGCAGCGCTAATCTTCACCGGTCTAGTGCTGTTCGTGCTGACATTACTGGTCAATTCGGGTGCACGTTGGTTGGTAGCCCGTAAAGAAAGTGCGGGGAAATAAATGAGGGAAGAAAATCAGAATCAGGGCGACCTGAAGTTAAAGCAACAATCTATAGGCATCGGCAAAGATTCCGCCAGCACCGGAGCAGTTAGCCGCGGTAAAAGCGAAAAGCTTGCGGCTTTATCTTCCTCGGATAATACCTCTGCTTTGCAGGCGGTAATCCTAGAGAGAAAGCTGAAGTATCAGGATAAACCAGAAAATGCAGAGCCAAAAACCGAGGTAAAGCACGCCCGGCTGGGTGGAGATAAAAAGCTGAGTTTTCGCCGCCGGTTCACCAATAACGCGATCGGGGCTTCTATGTGGCTGTGCGGTCTGCTGGTGCTAGCGATTTTAATCTCTATCGGATACGAACTGATCAGCCGGGGCATGGGGATTATTTCCCCCTACTTCCTCAGCGTGTCTATGAAAGGCGTTTATGGGGGGATGCAAGCTGGTGGGATCTATCACGCGATGGTGGGCACCTTGCTGATTACTCTGGTAGCAGCGGTTATTTCTGTTCCCCTAGGGCTTGCGGTAGCCATCTACTTAACCGAATACGCGGGTAACACTAAGTTCGCCAAACTCACTACCACCTTGGTAGATGTGATGACCGGTATTCCTTCCATAGTTGCCGGCCTGTTCGCGGCGGCGCTATTCACCATAGTGATTGGCCCAGCCTACCGCTCCGGTCTGATGGGAGCAGTTGCCCTTTCGGTATTAATGATTCCCCTGGTAGTGCGCTCATCTGCCGAAATGTTACGGCTAGTACCTAACGATTTACGGGAAGCCTCCTACGCCTTGGGGGTTCCTAAATGGCGCACCGTAGTCTCGGTTGTGCTGCGCACCTCGGCGGCTGGTCTAGTGACCTCGGTGGTGGTAGCGATCGCCCGTATCGTGGGTGAAACCGCGCCTTTGTTGATCACGGCCGGCATGTTCGACGCGATTAACAACAATGTGTTTTCTGGTCGCATGGAAACCCTGCCGGTCTATATCTATCAGCAGTACACGTCCACGGTTTCCTGTGCCGCCCACGCGGTGAACTGTAACCCCACTATCAATGTGGATCGCGCCTGGGGCGCGGCCTTAGTGCTGGTATTCGCGGTTTTGGTTTTGAATCTGGGAGCCAGGTTCGTAGCCAAGAAACTCTCGATTGGTAAATAAATAACTCGCCCTCGCCGCGAGTAGGGCTCCAAGAAGCAAAGCAGATAGGAAAAGAAAATGGCAATCTGTTTAGAAACTAAACACTTAGACGTTTACTACGGAGATTTCAAAGCCGTAGAGGACGTAAATATGACGATTGAAACCCAAACGGTAACTTCCCTGATTGGGCCGTCGGGGTGTGGAAAATCCACGGTGCTGCGTACTTTGAACCGGATGCATGAAGTTACTCCCGGAGGGCGCATTGGGGGAGAAGTTCTGCTCAACGGGGATAACCTTTACGGCAAAGATGTTGATCCGGTGGAGGTGCGGCGGATGATTGGGATGGTATTCCAGCGTCCGAATCCCTTCCCCACCATGTCGATTAAGAACAATGTATTGGCGGGCTTGCATCTGAATCGGGTCAAAATCAGCAAATCCGAGGGCGAGCAGATCGTAGAAGAATCCCTCAAAGGCGCGAACCTATGGGAAGAAGTTAAAGACCGGCTAGATAAACCGGGCGCTTCCCTCTCAGGTGGCCAGCAGCAACGTCTGTGTATTGCGCGCGCGATAGCAGTAAAGCCCGAGGTGCTGCTGATGGATGAGCCGTGCTCCGCGCTTGACCCCATCTCTACCTTGGCGATTGAAGATCTGATTGCCCAGTTAAAAGAGACCTACACGATTGTGATCGTCACCCACAATATGCAGCAGGCGGCGCGAATCTCGGATCAGACCGCATTCTTTAACATTGCTGGGCCGCGTAAACCCGGGAAACTAGTTGAGATTGGTCCTACCGAATCCGTCTTCCTCACCCCCCACGAAAAGGTCACCGAAAACTACATTGCGGGGCGTTTTGGATAGGGCGCCCGCGCGGCGGCAATCGGCAGGGGTTCGGAGCCCACAGTGACAAATAAAAAAACTGTTACCTACGGTAAACGTTTGGTTAACGGAGTCAATCTAATTAGTTTCTCAGATATTTACACCTCTAAAATATGAGGTATGGAGGGCACAAGCGACCAGGTGAGTTGGGATGGTTCAGGCTGGCAGGTAGAGGATCTTTCTACAATCCTCGATGCCCTACCCGAAGCCTCAGTAGTGCTGGAGCCGGATAACTCCTTTGCCTACGTTTCGCAGATGGCGCGGCTAGTTCCCCTATTCCATAACGGGAAAATTGAGTACCCACAAGTTTTAGAGCAGATTGAAAAGGCACGCAGTACGGGGCGAATCGTAGAGGAAGAATACGATTTGGTGCATCCCGATGCTGCCGTTCCCTGGTCGGTTAGGGTGCGGGTTGCTCCCATCTCCTCGCGGCACACCCTGGTGTTACTGGAGGATCGTACCCGCGTCCTCCAGGCCGATGCCACCCGGCGGGAATTTGTGGTTAACGCCTCCCATGAACTGAAAACCCCGGTGGGAGCAATTTCTTTGCTGGCAGAAACTATCCACGATAATGCTGATGATGTGCAGGCGGTGGAAAGTTTTTCCACTCAGCTAGTTAAAGAATCGCGGCGACTAACCAAACTGGTTTACGAAATTATTTCCTTAGCGCGTCTGCAAGATGGGCGCTTGCCAGCCAAGCCGCGTTCGATGTTGGTAATCGAAGCTATTAATGATGCGCTCGACCAGGTGGCTACCGCTGCTGAAGACGCAAATATTACGATAAATACCCATTTCCCACAGGGTGAAGATGTTCTGGTGCATGCCGATTTGGAACTGCTGACTTCCGCCCTGCAGAACCTATTGGAAAACGCGATTCGTTATTCTGATTCCGGGGGGCAGGTAGATATCACCTTGCGAGAAAACGACAATGTGGTTATCGAAGTTGCTGATAATGGGATCGGCATTTCTGAGGAAGACCAAAAACGAATTTTTGAACGCTTTTATCGGGTTGATCCAGCTCGTTCCCGCTCCACTGGCGGAACCGGGTTGGGGCTCTCGATTGTAAAACACGTGGTCTCGGATCTTAATGGCTCCATCCACGTGAACTCGAAACCGGGGGAGGGCGCAACTTTCACCATTATTTTGCCGCGCCACATCCCAAACACTAAGCAAACTGACCAAATAGCGCTGACAAAGGAAAAATAATGACCACCATATTAGTAGTGGAGGACGAGGAAGCCTACCGCAAGCCTCTCGAATACTCCCTAAAACGTGAGGGTTACGAAGTCATTGGGGTAGAAGACGGTGACCGGGCACTTTCAGCGGTTAAATCCAACCGTATCGACCTGATTTTGCTAGATTTGATGCTCCCGGGGATCCCCGGTACCGAGGTTTGCCGTCAGGTGCGCGAGAATTTCGATACTCCCATCATCATGGTTACCGCTAAAGATGACGTGGTGGATGTGGTAATCGGTTTGGAACTGGGCGCCGACGATTACGTTACTAAGCCCTATCGGTTCCGCGAACTTTTAGCCCGAATTACTGCGGTTTTGCGCCGTACCCAAGAGCTACCTGAAATTGGAAACGTCTTGGAGGTCGGCCCGGTAACGATGGATGTTGACCGCCACGAAGTGCGGGTACACGGGGAACTTAAAGAGTTGCCGCTGCGGGAGTTTGAACTGCTGGAGTACTTCTTACGTAACCCCGAACGGGTACTTACTCGCGGACAGGTTATGGATCGGGTGTGGGGCGAAAACTGGTTCGGGGATCCTAAGACCCTAGACGTGCACGTCAAACGGCTGCGTTCCAAGATTGAGGACGACCCGCACTCACCGAAGATTATCGTGACCGTGCGCGGGCTGGGCTACCGGATTATGGATCCTAAATAGCACCTGCCTTTCCGGTAAAGCTAGCCGGTATTGGTGCCAAGTCACCCTCGGCTGTAGCAAAGCTATCCCAGATCCTTTCGTGACGGTACCTATCTTTTCTAAGTCCGCGCGCGTCCTCGGAAAAAATTTGCGTCTGACGCGCCGGAAGAAAAAAAGTGACTTTCCCCCGAAAAGTGGGGTGAGGCCGTAAAATGTGGGTTTTTGAGGCTTTCACGGTAGAATAGAGCTAGTGAGCGCCGGATTTTCGGCGTGAATGCCCCGGGGCGTACAGTGCTCAGTGGCTGGGAATATCCGGCTCGGGGTCAACGAACTAGATCAAGGAGATCCAGCAGGTGGCTGATCTGGGTGACCAACAAGTCCAGCACGAATACGGCGCGGGCGACATCACAGTTTTAGAGGGGCTAGAGGCAGTACGCAAACGCCCCGGTATGTATATCGGTTCTACCGGGGAGCGCGGTCTGCACCACCTGGTATACGAGGTAGTCGACAACTCCGTCGACGAGGCTCTGGCCGGCTATTGCGACCATATCGAAGTTGCCATCCAGGCAGATGGGGGTCTGCGGGTCAGCGATAACGGCCGCGGAATCCCGGTAGATATGCATCCCACCGAAAAACGCCCCACGGTCGAAGTAGTAATGACCATCTTGCATGCGGGCGGCAAATTCGGGTCTGGCGGTTACGCGGTTTCCGGCGGCTTGCACGGGGTTGGCGTTTCGGTAGTAAATGCCCTCTCGGTGCGGATGGACACCGTGGTAAAACGGCAGGGTTACGTATGGCGGCAATCCTTCGGTAACGGCGGGCATCCCCTCACCGAACTGGAGCGCGGAGAAGAAACCGAAGAAACCGGTACTCAGCAGACCTTTTACCCGGATCCGGAAATCTTCGAGACCACTACTTTTAGTTTCGAAATTTTGCGGCAGCGTTTCCAGCAGATGGCTTTTCTGAACAAGGGGCTGCGCATCACTCTAACCGATGAACGCCCGGAGGCCACCGATGCCGGCGATCTGGTTACTGGCGATGCGCAAGGCACCGCCGATGATCCGGTTCCCGGTTTCCGGCAAGTATCGTTCATGTACGAAAACGGTCTGCGCGACTATGTAGAGTTCATTAACCACTCCAAGAAATCCGAGGTCATCAACCCGGAGATTATCGATTTTGAGTCAGTTAACGAGGATGCCTCCATCAGCCTCGAAATCGCCTTGCAGTGGACCACCGCTTACTCCGAGTCGGTTCATACCTACGCGAACACGATTAACACCACCGAGGGCGGTACCCACGAGGAAGGTTTCCGCTCGGCCTTGACCAGCTTGATGAATAAATACGCCCGGGACAAAGGGATCCTGAAAGACAAGGATCATAACCTGACCGGTGACGATATTCGGGAAGGTTTAACCGCCGTGATCTCGGTTAAACTCACCGAGCCGCAGTTCGAGGGGCAAACCAAAACCAAACTGGGCAATACCGAGGCGCGCACCTTTGTCCAACAGCAGGTTTACTCCAAACTGGGTGACTGGTTAGATGCCCACCCCATGGACGCGAAAGCGATTCTGGTAAAGGCACAGCAGGCGGCAACCGCGCGGGTGGCTGCGCGCAAAGCTCGGGAAGCTACCCGGCGCAAATCCGCCCTCGAGTCCGTGTCTATGCCCGGCAAATTGCGGGATTGCTCTTCCCGCGATGCCTCCCAATGCGAAATCTATATCGTAGAGGGCGACTCGGCAGGTGGCTCGGCGGTGCAGGGGCGCGACCCGGCTCACCAGGCAATCTTGCCGATTCGCGGCAAGATCCTAAACGTAGAGAAAGCGCGGCTAGACCGCGCCCTATCCAGTCAAGAAATCCAGTCTTTGATTACCGCCTTTGGTACCGGTATTGGCGAAGACTTTGATATCTCCAAGCTGCGCTATAACGCCATCGTGATTATGGCGGACGCCGATGTGGACGGCCAGCATATCGCGACTTTGCTACTGACTTTGCTGTTCCGCTATATGCGTCCCCTGATTGAAAAAGGGCACGTATTTATCGCCTGCCCCCCGCTTTACCGGCTGAAATGGTCGAACGCGCCCCACCAGTTCGTGTTCTCGGATCGCCAACGCGACGAATATTTAGAGGACGGCAAAACCGATGGTAAGCGCCTGCCAAAAGAGGGCGGGGTGCAGCGTTATAAGGGGCTCGGGGAAATGAATCCCCAGGAACTGTGGGAAACCACTATGAACCCCGAAGATCGGATGCTCAAACAAGTGACCTTATCCGAGGCGGCCAGCGCGGATGAAGTTTTCTCCATGCTAATGGGTGAGGACGTGGAGTCGCGGCGCGCTTTCATTCAGCGCAATGCCACTGACGTGCGGTTCTTGGATATTTAAGGGACGGGAAAAATGAGTGAAATAGACAACCAGGATCAAAATCAGCAAGCGGATTCCCCGGAAACCCCCCAGCACTCCGGCGCGGCTTTCGGGGGCGGGGACACCGCTTCGGCAGACGCCCTCGAAAATAATTCCGGTCTTTTCCAGGCAAAGGGACATATTAATCAGGTTGACCTAGAAACCGAGATGCAACGCTCCTACCTGGATTATGCGATGAGTGTGATCGTAGGGCGTGCCCTGCCTGAAGTGCGGGATGGTTTGAAGCCGGTACACCGGCGGATTCTGTATGCCATGTATGACGGTGGTTACCGCCCCAATGCCGGGTTCTCCAAATGTATGCGCGTAGTCGGCGACGTGATGGGCCATTTCCACCCTCATGGTGACGCCGCGGTTTATGATGCCTTGGCGCGCCTAGTGCAGCCCTGGTCGATGCGTTACCCGATGGTGGCTGGTCAAGGTAACTTTGGGTCTCCGGGGAACTTGGGGCCGGCAGCTCCGCGTTATACGGAATGTAAAATGGCGCCTTTGTCGATGGAAATGGTGCGCGATATCGATGAAGACACTGTCGATTTTATGGACAACTATGATGGGCGCACCCAAGAACCCACGGTTTTGCCTGCGCGACTCCCCTACCTGCTGCTTAACGGCTCAGAGGGAATCGCAGTGGGGATGGCTACCCGGATTCCTCCCCACAATATGCGGGAAGTTGCCGACGGGGTGCAGTGGGCTCTAGCGCATCCCGAGGCTTCGCGCGAAGAATTAATGGAAGCCCTGATCGAACGGATTAAGGGACCGGATTTCCCCACGGGCGCCACTATTTTGGGGCGCAAAGGGATTGAACAGGCATACCGCACCGGTCGCGGTTCCATTGTGCAGCGAGCCATAGTCAACGTAGAGGAAATCAACTCCCGGGTCTGCCTGGTGGTTACCGAACTTCCCTACCAGGTCAATCCGGATAATCTGGCGGCAAAAATCGCCGGACTGGTGAAAGATGGGCAGATCGAGGGAATCGCAGATATTCGCGACGAATCCTCGGACCGCTCCGGGCAGCGTCTCGTGATTGTGCTCAAGCGGGACGCGGTTCCCAAGGTGGTTTTGAACAACCTCTATAAGCGCACCCAGCTGCAGGATTCTTTCCCTGCCAATATGTTGGCGCTGGTAGATGGGGTTCCGCGGACGCTGTCTATCGACGGGTTTATCTCTAACTGGATCAATCACCAGTTAGAAGTAATCGTGCGCCGCACCAATTTCCGCCTGAAGAGGGCACAAGATCGCCTCCATATTTTGCAAGGCTACCTGATGGCGCTGGATGCCTTGGATGCGGTGATTGCTACTATCCGTAAATCTCCCACAGTTGATGAGGCGCGCAGCGCCCTGATGGAGCTGCTCGGGGTAGATGAAGTCCAAGCGGATGCGATTTTGGCTTTGCAGCTGCGCCGCCTAGCCGCCCTCGAGCGGCAAAAGATCCTCGATGAGCACACTGAGTTAGAGGCGCGGGTAAAGGATTTACAAGATATCTTGGCTCGTCCGGAGCGGCAGCGGGGAATTATTTCCACCGAGCTGGGCGAGATTGTCGACAAATATGGCGATGAACGGCGCACTAAGATAATGCCCTTCGCCGGAGAAATGTCGATGGAAGACCTCATTGAAGAACAGGATGTGGTGGTCACCATTACCCGTTCAGGGTACGTAAAACGCACCCGTCTGGATCAATACCGCAGTCAAAAACGCGGTGGTAAAGGCATTAAAGGAGCGCAGCTGCGTGAAGATGACGTGGTGGATCACTTCTTTACTACCACCACCCATCACTGGTTGGCGTTCTTTACTAATAAGGGTCGAGTTTACCGAGCGAAAGCCTATGAGCTGCCCGAGGGAGGACGTGACTCTAAAGGGCAGCACGTAGCTAACCTCTTGGCGTTCCAACCGGAAGAAAAAATCGCGCAAGTGTTGGCGTTCAGTTCTTACGATGAGGCCGAGTATTTGGCACTAGCTACCCGCTCGGGACTGGTGAAAAAGACTCGCTTTACTGAATATGATTCCAATCGTACCGGCGGGCTAATCGCGATTAACCTGCGAGAAATGCCTGATGGTGCCGCTGATGAAGTGGTGTCTGCGGAACTGGTAAATGGCGATGATGAACTGCTATTGGTTTCCCACAAGGGACAGTCGCTGCGCTTCTTAGCTTCTGACGAAGCCTTGCGTCCTACTGGTCGCGCCACCTCCGGGGTGCGAGGCATGAAGTTCCGCGAAGGGGATCATCTGTTGGCGATGACGGTAATCCGTCCTGATAGTGACCTTTTGGTAGTGACCGAGGGCGGATACGCGAAACGGACTTCGGTTGAGGAATACCGGGTACAAGGTCGCGGCGGCCTGGGGATTAAGGTTGCAAACCTGGTGGCTGAGCGCGGCGGCCTGGTGGGCGCCTTGATTGTTAATGACGATGATGAAGTCATGGTGATTATGCACTCTGGTAAAGTGCAGCGCTCGCGGGTGGACGAGGTTCCCCGCACGGGACGCAACACGCAGGGAGTGATTTTCACTCGTCCGGCTCCGGGGGATGCGGTTTTGGCGGTAGCGTTAAATAATGAGAAATCAGATGATGATGAATCGTCGGAGGCTACGGATGAGGATCTCGACCAAGAAGTGGCCGCGTTAGAAACCGAAAAAACTGAGCTCTAGTGAGAGGCTGACCAATGACAACTGATGGCAAAGATCAAGATAAGGCTCGCTCAGAGCAAACAGCGGATAATGTTTCCCGCGAGAACGAATCGCCTAGTCTGAGTGAAGATAATCGCGCCCCCCAGTCATTGTGGGATGAAACCCCGCAAACTGAGGAAATACAAAATAAGGATGGGGACAGCCAAGTGAAAAAGAACGAAAAATCACCTCAGGCCGCGGGAAAGAAAGCTGCCGTTAAGTCTGGTTCTAAGGGTGGTAACAGCTCTGCGATTCCACAGGTTCCGGAAGTATCCTCCTCTGTTCAGAAGAAGGGAGAGACCGAGGCCGCGGGTGCGTCCTCGGCAAAGAAGATTGCCGAGTATCAGCCGCGCCAAATCTCGTTGGTGGTTTCCCGGATTGACCCCTGGTCGGTAATGAAAGTTTCCTTCCTGCTCTCAGTGGCGCTCGGGATCGCCATGGTGCTGGCGGGGTTGCTGGTCTGGTTGCTGCTAAATTCGATGAGCGTGTTTAGTTCGGTGGAGAGCTTTATTAACGATATTGATCCCACCGGTTCGATTGCTTCGATTATTGATTACTTGCGGCTGCCGCGAGTAATGGCGATGAGCACTATTGTGGCAGTTTCAAACGTGATTTTAACGACTGCGTTCTCTACCGTGGGAGCATTTATATATAACTTGGTAACTTCGCTGGTTGGCGGGATCCGGCTAGCGTTGACTGACGAGTAGTATTACCGCATTCCTTGCCGGGTGCTAAGGCTCGAGGGCGGCGTGACGGAACGCACCCGGGACGGGTTTGAAAGCCGGGTTAGGAATGTTGTAATCTGCAATGGTGTTCACGGATGGACACGATGGGCCTATAGCTCAGTTGGTTAGAGCGCAGTCCTGATAAGACTGAGGTCGCTGGTTCGAGCCCAGCTAGGCCCACTGCGAGGGAAGTTTGTTTCTAGTAATCGACCAGGTAGGTAGATTTGAAAAAGACCTTAAAACTGTTGTTTATCGGGGTGTTTTTCGCCTGGTTGCTAAATGCAGCAAATGATCTTCGCAATGATTCTGGAGTTTGGAAGTACCTGTAAACGGTTTTCCAGCTCGAAGGGGCTATGGCGCAGCTGGTAGCGCATCTGCTTTGCAAGCAGAGGGTCGCGGGTTCGAGTCCCGCTAGCTCCACTAAAATATTGAAGCCCCAGGTTTATCCTGGGGCTTCAACATTTTATGAGCTTAGGGACTCGAACCCGGGAGGGCTGGCGCGGGGGCTAGGTTTTTCCTCCTGCCCAAGAATTTGGGAAACGTAGCGACGTTTCCCAAATTCTTATGCCCACCGCACCTGCTCGGATAAAACCTAGCCCTCGCGCTCTCTTACAGTCGTTCGTACAGCTCTTACCGGTCGTGTCCCTTCCGATGCCAGTAATATCAAAGAAGTAAAGTTTCTTTAGGGGGATTGCCAGTGAAGATTTATGAATTTGGATGCTTGGAATATCTTGCACGAGATCTCTGCCGGCAGTTGCGCCCTGGTCGCAGTATTGTGGGTCTTGCCGGAGCTCCTGGCGCTGGAAAGTCTACGTTAGCGCAGAAACTTGTTGCTTATTTAACTGATGTTTTAGACATTCATAGTGCGTACCTGCCAATGGATGGATTTCATTTTTCGAATGCGGTATTGCGGCAAAGGCAGCTACTAGATCGGAAAGGCGCTCCGGAAACCTTTGATGTAAATGGATACCTTAATGTACTGCAACGGTTGCGGGAAATAGTAGATTACCCTGTTTTCGTCCCTAACTATTCGCGCACGCTACACGAGCCGATTGCGGCTGCTATCGAAATCAAGCCAGACACTCAGGTTATTGTCACTGAAGGGAATTATCTGGCCGCAAATAACGGCGGTTGGGAACATGTTAAGGAAATGCTGGACATCCTGTGGTATTTGGATACTGATACTTCTTTACTTAAAGATAGGCTTATTGAAAGGCAAATGGCTGGGGGACGGTCTCGAAAACTTGCGGTTAAATGGGTAGAGGAAGTTGATTCCCCCAATAAAGATATTGTGGAAAAAACCAAGCTCGAGGCCGACGCCCTAATCAGATTACTTTTCGATATTTCGGTAGAAAATAGCTAGTTTTCTGCCAGCCACTTCCGAGTGCCGAAGGATTGGATTGATAAGGCTGCGATCCGGCTCGCTTTGGCAAGCGCATTTAAGAAAGTTTCTGCGGTAAGCGCTTGCTTGCCCAGGGCTTTCACGAAACCTCCGTGGAAGAAATCCCCGGCACCAAGAGTATCTACCACGGTAGTCTTACAGGTTTTTAGGGTTCCGGTAATTCCATCCGCCGAATATAGGATTTCTTTGCTACCTCGAGTAATCGCTGAATATTTGACCCCGAAGTTCGCCAGATAGTCAAAAAGTTCTGCGGAGCTGTGGCCACTGGCAAATGATTCCGAGACGATAGCAACATCAATGTAAGGTAACAGTTCCTCGGTGTAGCTCTTTACGCTCCCTCCATCTAAAACCGTAGTTATTCCCGAACTGCGAGCCCGCTTCAACACCTCTAAAGTGAGATCAGTTTCGTAACCATCGGTTTCCACAATGTCGAAATTTTCGACCTCGATATCTAGGGCGCTATAGGCAGGGGCAAGTTTTCGCTGGTCAGTAGCAGAAACTACCGCTCTGTTCCCGGTTGATTGGGTTACTAAGATCGTGGCCACGGTCGAGGACGTGTTTCCAGGCAGAGTGGATGCCTTAAGGCGAACATGATTTTTTTCGAGGTCTTCGCGAATCAGCTCGCCGATTCTGTCATCGGATATCCGGGTTACCAGAACTGCATCGCCCCTATCTTCTAGTCCCGCACCTAGTTTTGAATATCCGTGTGCGAAGGCCACTGCGGCATTGCTGGCAGGTCCCCCCGCGGCGAATGTGAAATCAAGGGCTCTGATTTTTTCATTTTCAGCCGGGAGTTTTTCCACTAACTGGATAACATCTAAGGTTGCCAGCCCTACAAATAACCCCTTCGTCACCTTTTCACCACTTCCTCGCGGACAGCGCGTTTTAATCGCAGGCCATCGCCCTTAGCCCAACAATAAAATCTTTACCTTTCGTAACTCTAACAGGCGTGTTTCCCTGGTTACAGTACACCGTTAGAGCCTGCGGCATTAGCTCACCTGTCAGGTGGTGGATGGCAATGGTTTGAAAATAAATTGTTTGACGTTTCCGTCTTGAACTTCTTTTGCGCTTACGCCATAAACATCGTGGATGAGTTCAGAAGTGAGAATCGTGTCCGGGATACCTTGAGTGTGTACCCGGCCGTTTTTAAGGATAATTGCCTGGTCGCAGTAACGGGTTACCAGGTTAAGATCATGCAAGATTATGACAGCTGTGTCGCTAACTTTCTTGATGATACTAAGAATTTGATGTTGGTACTTGATATCTAGATGATTTGTGGGTTCATCTAGCAGGATACATTTACATTGTTGGGCGAGGGCGCGGGCAATAAGAACCCGTTGACGTTCCCCACCGGAAAGCGTATCCACATAGCGGTCTTGTGCGTAGCTCATTCCAACAGCGTCGAGAGCCTCTTGACAGATTTTATGATCAGCTTCGCTATATCCTTGAATATCCTTACGATGCGGGGATCGTCCCAGAAGAACAATGTCGATTACGCGGGTTCTTTCCATGTCATGCTCGAATTGGGAAACTACTGCGATACGCCGGGCAACTTGACCGGGACGCATTTGTTCTAAAGGCTGCCCGCTGAGGAGGATTCTCCCCTCCGATAGTTTTTGCGCAGCGAACATAGCCCTCATGAGGGTAGTTTTCCCGGAACCATTAGGGCCGGCGATACCTAAAATTTTGCCTTGAGGTACCTCGAAGGAGACCCCGTCAAGAACTTTGGTGTCACCGAAATGGACGCTAGCTTTGTCTATCGTGAGGGGAGAATCATTCATCCGTTTACTTTCCTAGTTTCTTGAGCTGATCAGCCAGTTCAAATGTTCCATAAATCGCGGTGGGGGAGGCATAGGCTACTGCGGATTCCGCATAGATAATGTTGCCATTTTTAACCGCTTTCATGTCCTTGAAGCCAGGAATCTTTTCAAGTCGTTGCATTGAACTTTCTTTGGTGGCTCCGCCCATTCCAGTGAGCAAAATGATTACATCAGGGTCTGACTTAACAAATGCTTCTGGTGCAATAGGGCCTTGGTGCGGATGATAGTTCGGGTCAATAGCACTAACGAGATTAAGGGTCTTATTTATTTCCCCCATCACGCCTTTGTTTCCGTAACTAAATAGTTCAGGATCTTCTCCGTAGTAGTAGGCGTAGGAAACTTTGCGGTCTTTACCGATTTTCTGATTACTAACTTGCTCGAGTTTCTCTTTAAGATCCTTGACTGTGGCATCCGCTTTTTCGGAGGTGCCCATGATTTTGCCTAGCTGAGTAATCTCCGCCAAAGTAGTATTGAACGATTCATCGGATTTTTGATCCGGATAGAAGTAGTTACACTCGGTAGCATCCACAACGGCAGGGATTCCTTTTTCTGCTACCGCTTTCGGAGCGGTGGTTTCGGAACTGAATCCACCTCCATAAGCAAGATCAGGCTTCAGCTTCATGAGGGCTTCCATAGAAATGGATTCCGTTGATAATACTTTGATGCCGTCTGCTTTTTTACCTATCCAAGCTGGCGGTTCTTCACCCCATTCGTTAGCGCGGCCAACAATGGATTTTTCCGCTCCGGCAGCAAAGAGGTATGCCAGACCGGTGACTCCCATCGAGACTACTTTCTTAGGGTGAGTCGTAAACTTCGTTTCCACCCCACAGTTTTTAACCGTGATAGGTTGGTCAGCAGCGGCGCTGGACGATTCTTTTGTCCCGGAGCAGCCAGTGAGGGCGGCAGCTACCAGGCTTACCCCCAGTACGCCAGCCGCAATTCGTTTCTTGATCATTCTTTTCTTCCTTTCTATTTGGAATATTTCTTGATGAGAGCCATTAGCATAGGGGTTCCTACCAGGGCTGTTAGTATGCCGATAGGTAGTTCCGCTGGCCTGATAGCCACGCGGGTGCAGGTGTCGGCGATGACGACAAGCAGTGCGCCACCCAGGGCAGAGATAGGTAACGCAGCTCGGGTGGTGGAACCGACTAGTTGCTTCGCAGCATGAGGAACGACTAGACCCACGAATCCGATGGCGCCGGTAAGGGAGACAAGCACCGCTATAGTGAGCGCCACTATGAGGAATAGGAGGTTTCGATAGAGGCGGGGACTGGTACCCAGTGAGATTGCGGCATCGTCTCCCAGGTTAAGGATGTCAACCCTTCTTCCCCAGATGGTGAAGCAGATTATTGCAATAGTTACCACGCTGCCGGCGATAATAGTGTCATGCCAGGTGGCGTTAGATATTGACCCGAGCATCCAAAACATTACCGATTTGGTTCCGGCCGCGTTTTTAGCCATGAGAGTTATCAGGCTGGTTACTGCTGAGAAAAAGTAAGTTACCGCCATACCTGCAAAAATGATGCGTGTGGGAGTGATTTTTCCTCCGGCAGAAGCTAGCAGGGTAACGAGCAGGATGGAGGCTACTGCTCCCAGGAAGGCACCGAAGGTGATTCCCAATGCAGATAAAATATTGCTAGTTGTTCCGAAAACTATGACTGCTGCGGCGCCGGTGGAAGCCCCGGAGGAAATACCTAGAATATAGGGATCGCCCAAGGGGTTTCGCAGTAACGATTGGGTTATGAGGCCGCATGTTCCCAGTCCCGCACCAACGATTGCTCCCAGAACAGCGCGGGGAAATCTGACCTCCCCGATAATCTGAGTGTCAACGTTAGTGTCAGTAGTTCTTCTCAGCGCGGCAGCGATGCCTTCAAGTGCTGCCGATAATGAAATATCCGTAGCACCCACAATTACAGCCACTATTATTGAGCAGACTAGTGCTAACGCTAAGATAATTCCGAGAACCAGGCGTTGCTTTCTATTCGTCAACATGGTGAATGCGTTGCTTTCATTTTTGTTTCAGATGCTTTTTGGCTGAGATAGCTCCACAGTTTGCGTTCATGGGCTATCCGCTCGCTGGGATCACATGCCCCTTCATGGCCGCCTTTGCTGGAATAACGCCAGTATGTTACTTTTCCTCCCAAATTATTTACCCGTTCGACTAGGGAATCTGCGTGAGAAATAGCGGTGACTGCATCGTGACAGTAGCCAATAATCAGCCAAGATGTGTTGCTTAAACTTTGGGGTGTGGCATCACAGGCTAAGGGATCTTCTTCTTTCATAAAGTTATCCCAATCAGAGGTTTGAGGATCCCCGTACTCGTCTAACCATTGACGGCCTAAGGTTGTTTTCGGCAGGTCTTTAGTGCTGCTGATCGGGACGCGGCATATTACTTGGGATACGAGTTCTGGGTGGGAGATAGTGGTAATCGCTGCCAGCAATGCTCCATGAGACATACCGTGTACAAATGTAGTCTCGGGGGTACAAATATCTTGACGATGCAATTCACGAATAGAGGAGGCTATATCCTCCCTGACTTTGCGTCTTCCTGCTTTAACCCCGGCTTGGTGCCAAGCTTTCCCATATTCAGCGCCTCCTCGGGAGTGAATAACGGCAATGCTGTAACCACGGGTTAACCATTTTGAGTAAATGTCTGGACTATAAAAACTGTGATTGTTTCTTCCGAATCCTCCGTAAATAAATACGATTGTCGGTTGTTTCTCCGTTAACGTTCCGAAGCAGTCTATAGGGATTCGGGTTCCGTCCTCACTAGGGGCCCAAATCTGTCTGCAGGTAAATGCGTTGTCATTTTGGGAGATGTCATTCGTGGCGAAAGTTAGTTCTCCAGTTTTCCGGTCAAGTCGGTAAAGGCGGGGAGCGTTAATAAAGGAGGAGCCTTGTAAATAGAGCTCCTGGTCGAGCACTTTTATCGGTTTAATGTGCTGTCCTAAGGGGAATGATTTTCCAGATTTATGGGTGATGACATCAAAAGTTTTGGTGTCATAAACCAGAGTTTCGCAAGCATCTTGGTAACCGCCATATACCGGGTTAGATCCAGAGGTTTTCCACTGTGGGTAGAAGACACTGCCTTCGGGTAACCGGATCTCACCGCGCACTTTGATGATGTTTTCGCACTTAGGCGGGGATAGTTGCGATATCTGTTTCACCTAACCTCCTTCATTTGTTCCGTAGTTTTATTTCCCTCTTGTGTAAAAGAAGAAACCATGTAAACTGTGCTTAGGTTAGCATAACCTAAGTAATAAGTTAAAGGCTAGCCTCTGAAGTTTCTATCGCTTGAAAGGAGGGGAAATGAACACACTCGAAATCGTAGAGATTGAGGAAGTGAACACCGATCAAATCACTGTTCCTCACTGCCATCACGGTGCCACCCAGCAGAGCTTTGCATGGAGGTAAGTAGATAGGCATCGGGTAAAAGATAGTGCTAAGACGCACTTTACCCAATATTTCATATAGGTAAGAGGATCAGGGGTTATGTGGAAGATTTGTGCGCAAGTAAGGCCTTTGGATACGAATAGATGCGTTCTTACATGTGCAGATGGTCGTGATCTGGTGCTCTCAACGGATGTCAATAGCATCGTGCGCGTCTTAGATGCGGCGCAGGATGTCCAGTCCACTCACCCTTTGGGCACTCCGTTGAAAAAAGCATTAGAAAAACACAGTTGTTTTATCAACACGCATGACCTAGTCTCCCAGACCCCTGATCCTCAATCTAAGGCCAATGCAGAGGTAATTGTCTGCGGTGACCCCACAATTGCGCGTTTAATAACTTCAGAGCTCCAAAAGATTGATGTCACGGCGCGCCTGTCTTCCCAGTCAGTTCGCGAATGTGCATACCAAGTCTTCAATCGCGGCGCCCTGGTGGTGTGCCGCGGAGATGAGCCTGCTCCCGTATTTGCGCAAACTATTGAAGACAATCTCGGACTAAATATTTCAGTGATCACGGTGGATCACACCCCCGACCAACTATTGGTTGGCCCAGCAGTACTTAAAGGGCAAGGTGCAACTTATAGCGACAGTCTTGCTCGTCTCGCCGGAAATGCAGTCAATAGTGCAGTATTTCAAGCAAAAATGGGTAGCCCCGTATGGGGAAGTTTCTTACCGCGCTTAGGTGCAGCCACAAATATGGGGCACAAAGCAGCGGAATTAATTAAAGCTATTACTCGCAATGAAATCGATAACCAGAAATCAACCCCCCTTGACACTATTTGGGCAATTTCCTTGGACGGGGAGCTCGAAGTTCACGCGGTGCTTCCCACGAATTTTATGATGGGCCCTCAGCCTAAATCCCCGATTCACCCTCCCACCTTTGTGGTTGATAAATGCTATGGAATCGTAAAAGAGCTCACTCGGGTACATCACAGTGCCTATATGCCGCCTACATTGCATACTACCCAGGCGCGAACATGTGATTTACGCAGAACATCAACTTATATCAACACTGTATTTTGCCAAGGCTCAACGTTAATCCCCAATGAGCTTGGAGAAGCAGAAAAAGAAGCGCAGATCCACGACACTGAACTAGCGGCTATTGGTGAATCGGTCGAGCGTTATTGCTCTAACCTAATCGATCTCAAACCGGTATTGCATGGTTCTTATCGGGAATTAACGAGAAAAGGATACCCGCTTCTTCATCCGGAAGAACTGGTGCTATTCTCTGCAAACCAATACCAGCACCCCGGATTTCCTTTTGTTCCTTTGACCCCTGACCTGCCCGTAGGGTGGGTGGAAGGTACCTATTATGAGAATGAAGAGCCAGTTTTCGTTCCCGCCTCCTTGGTGTATGTCAACTGGTATACCAACCAGTATCGGCAAGAACCGAAAGTTAACTTTCCAGCGTTTGCTGGAGTAGCTGCAGGAACCAGCAGTGAACAGGCAATATTATCGGGTATCAGTGAAATTATTGAACGGCATGCCACCATGGTGTGGTGGTTGAATACCCAGCCGCTTCCGCACCTGAAATTACCACAGAAATATTTAGATCTTTTTAGCGGGACGAAAGAGCCACTCCGCCCCGCTTTGATCAATCTAGACAACACATTCAATATTCCGGTGCTAGCCGGGGTAGTTCACAATGATGTCTCTAAACTGGTCCACGTTGGTTTTTCTTGTCGCTCGAGCGTTGAACAAGGCGCCTTAAAAGCCTGGAGCGAAGCGCTAACCTTACAAGAGGGAGCTCACGACCTCGCAAACCCCGAAGGGGCACATTGGACAGCAATCCGTAAAGGTCTACTTCCTGGACGTTCATATAAGAAATGGCGCCGTGACCGCCGCTATCTGGATGACTTCCGTGAGGATCTCAAAGATGTAGATGACCTCCTAATTCAGCAAGAAGTCTTTCTAGATCCTCGCGCGGTAGACAGGGTGAAACCACTGCTGGACATACCAGCAACCCGCAGTATTTCATCTGTGCCACAGCTGAAAGATAGCCAACTAGCTAGTTATATAGAGCGTATCCACGCCCGGGGTATGCGGGTAATTACCGTTGATATCACCTCTCGCGATGTCGCTTCTTGCGGACTGCATGTGATCCGCACATTAATTCCCGGCACGATCGGCAATACTCCTGCCGCATTTCCCTACCTGGGGCGCAATATGGTGGCAGAGGAAGCAGTACGGTTAGGATGGGTGGATTCGCCAAGACCTGAAGGTAGCATGAACCCCTTCCCAATGCCGCACGCGTAGAACCGATACCGTTGTTGAGAAAGGAAAGGCGATTGTGTTCGCAAAGCAGCGTTTAGTTATGCGCGCCGCCGGAGTCTCCGTGTGGCTACTGGCCCCCGCCATGATGTTGGGTGTCCTGGTGTCTTGCTTATATATTGCAACCGCGGTGTGCAACGCCATGCTTTTCAATGAGCTATTGAGCTCTCGCCGGGTCTCCACAGTGGTGGGACTAATTATAGCTATAGCCGGTTTGCTCTTAATCCGTCCGTTACTTGAGGTCAGGGGACAGCTTCTACAAAATCGAGCGGGACTAGTGGTGAAAAGCCGCTTACGGCAGGCACTTCTAGAGCAACTAGATGCGCGCGGACCGATGCGGGGAGGACTGGGGCGTTCTGGACAAATACAGTCGGTTCTCACTGATGGGGTTGAGGCGATCGAACCCTATTTCGTCAAGTATTTCACCCAACTGGCGGTCACTGCTCTAACCGCGATTGGTTTAACAATTGCTATTGCCAGCATTTCTCCCCTGATTGCGGGAGTTCTTTTAGTCTGTGGAGTCGCGATTATTGCTATTCCCCGATTATGGGATAGAGCTCTTGCTGATCGCGGACAATCGCATTGGGTGGCGTACGAAAATCTCAATGCCGATTTCGTGGATTCTATGATGGGAATGTCCACTTTGAAATCTTTTGAGGCGGCTAAAGATCATGGCAGCCAATTAGAAAAACAGTCCAGCCAGCTGCTGAACACTACTATGGGGCAGCTACGGCTTTCCTTGGGAGAAACGGGCCTATCAGGAATGATGAAAGTGCTCGGTCCTGCTCTCGGGCTCGTGATCGCAATTTCTTTGATTACTTCCAAGTCGATGCCGATTAGCTCGCTATTTGTGGTTACGCTGCTAGCTATCGAACTTTTCCGCCCGTTTACTGCCTTATCGGCATGTTGGCATGAAGCGTTTTTCGGTATTTCCGCGCTGCCAGCTATGAGCGAGTTATTTGAACAGGAGCAAACTTCTGCCACTACCCGCAAATCTCCGCAAAACATGCCTCGCAGTAACGAAGTATCTTTCGTGGATATCTCCTACACTTATCCGGGAGCTGCCGAGCCGGCTCTTGAGCAAGTCACTTTCGTTGCACCTGCAGGTAAAACAACCGCTTTGGTGGGGCTGTCAGGTTCCGGAAAATCCACTGCGCTCGGGTTATTAATGGGTTTCGATCACCCTGATAGTGGAAGTATCACAGTGGGAGGGGTTTCAGCGGATAGTTTGGAGATTGCGCGTACCGTCACCCTGGTTCCGCAAGACCCGATTATTTTTCCAGGAACAGTAAGGTCAATTTTGGCCGAAGCTAATCCCAAGGCGGATGAAGCAGAGATGATGACGGCTCTCAAGCTAGCCTGTGCTACAAACCTGCATCCCGATAACAATCCTGATTCTGGTGACAATATTCTTGATTTAGAAATTGAAGAACATGCTCAGAACCTTTCGGGAGGACAAAAACAGCGGCTGGCGATTGCTCGGGCTCTGGTTCGCAAATGCCCGCTCCTCGTACTCGATGAATCTACTTCTGGTCTGGACACCCAAACAGAAACAACGGTTCTGACGAATATTCGCAAAGCGTACCCGAATCTCACTTTATTGCTGGTTACCCACCGTATTGACGCTGCTGAGCAAACAGATCATGTAGTGGTAATGGGACATGGGAAAGTGCTTTGTAGCGGGAATCCCTGTACGTTAAGCCAGGAAGATAATGCCTGGTCAAGATTGATTAGTGCACAGATAGGAGCCTAGTCGACTATGACCTTAGTTTTCAGTAATTTCCTTGCACTGATGAAGCGGCTACGCGAATGTGTTCCCCTTTTCGTAGCCGCCACTATTGTGACTGCACTTGCCCAAATTAGTGTTGTTGGGGTTGCGGTCAGTTCAGTATGGATATCTACGCAATTCATATTAAACCGTACGAATAATCTGAACCTGCTGTTCGTTATGATGTTTACCCTGGTGGTCGTGCATGCCGTGAGTACCCTCTTTGAGGTTTGGTGGTCACATGAAGTTGCTTACCGGATTCTACACACCTTACGGGTGCATATTTATAACGCTATCGAACGAATCGCGCCCTTAGGGTTGCAAGGGAAACGTACCGGTGATGTGGCATCGGCTGCCATGAATGATGCGGAACAGCTGGAATGGTTTTATGCGCATACGGCCTCCACTGCCATCTGCGCCATTCTCACTCCAACTTTATTCACCGGGGTGCTGGTGAGTTTTATTGGTCCGATTGGACTGATAATGCTGCTACCAACTGCAGCTATGATTGCATTCCCTTTCGCCCTTATGTCCATACAACGCCGGCAAGGTAAAAAATTACGTTATCAACTAGCCCAGTTGCGTATTGCAGTTCTGGATTCTATTCAAGGGCAAAGGGAACTGCGATCCTTGGGGATGGTGGATAAACAAAATGCGCAGATCTTGGATCTAACACGAAAAGTGCAGGTAACTAAGAATTCGCAAACGATAAGAAAAGCCTGGGAATCAGCTTTTTCTACGATTGCAACCACAGTCGGATCCACGATTTTGCTAGTCATTCTAACTGGATGGGTACTGACCGGACATTTGGATTCAGCTTTGTTACCAGTTGCGGTGGTGCTAGCGGGTCTCGTACCAACCCCCGCGACAACGCTAGTGGGCATGCTGGGAAGAGTAGGAGAAATTGGGGCATGCGCACACCGGATTAATACCATTCTTAACGCTAAGGATCCCATCCCCTCCATCCCGGAAACCAATCATGTAGAATACGAGGCAGAAACAAATCATTTAGTTAGCGACAATACGGTTTTTTCCTATCAGGCAGGTACGCCAGTTATTAACCAAGTTAACTTAACCGCAACTCCTAAACGCTCAATCGCTATTGTCGGAAAATCAGGGGCGGGGAAAACTACCCTAGCCAATCTGGCTATGCGTTATCTTGATCCTCAGGAAGGCGAACTGCGTTTCGATGGGAGAAATCTTCGCTCCTATCAACCAAACCAATATCGCGAAAGACTGGCTCTTGTTCCCCAGGACTGCCATATTTTTGCCGGAACTGTGCGAGACAATCTTGTTTTAGCTAATCGGCAGGCCTGTGATGATGATATTTGGGCAGCTCTTGCCGAAGCTGATATCAGTGAGCTGATTACTTCTTTAGGAGGATTAGACGCGAAAGTCGGGGATCGGGGAACCACGCTCTCGGGTGGGGAACGTCAACGTATCGGGATTGCTCGTGCTTTTCTTCGGCGTCCCGACATGCTTATCCTCGATGAGCCGCTCGCTAATATTGATCCGTTCCTCGAAGCCTCCATTGCCAAAAATATTCGTAGCGCGAGGGCTGACCGTACTACTATCGTCATTGCCCATCGGTTGGCTTCTATTCGTATCGCGGACCATATCGTAGTTCTTGATGGTGGGCGCGTGGTCGCGGAAGGGACTCATCAGGAGCTTAAAGATCAGCCGATTTATAGAACGCTTTTAGGGCAACAGATAGCTTAGTTACCGCATAAATCAGTAAATAGGCGAGCTAGTAGTTAGCATTTATCAAGGTCTGCCTATAGTCGCAGCAAGGTGCTAGTGAGAATTTCTTTACATTGCTCTGAACGTAAACACTTGACTACTGGCAGGTCACGCCACCACTAGCTTGCGGCGATTTAGGCGTAACGTAACGTCGGCGCTGCGGGCAAGTTGGCGCGAATGAGTCACCACGATCACGCATTTATCTTGTTCATGTGCGGCCCGCTGCAAAATCT
The DNA here is from genome assembly GCF_000420065.1 of Varibaculum cambriense DSM 15806. Lineage (GTDB taxonomy): Bacteria > Actinomycetota > Actinomycetes > Actinomycetales > Actinomycetaceae > Varibaculum > Varibaculum cambriense. The sequence continues at coordinate 850,679 of NZ_ATUF01000002.1, forward strand.
CGATTACTTCGCGGGCGGTATCCTCATCCAGATTCCCGGTAGGTTCATCCGCCAAAATAATCGGAGCCCCCGACACTAGCGCTCTCCCAATCGCTACCCGCTGCTGCTGACCTCCAGAAAGCGCCATTACGCTGCGCCGTGTCTCCTTTTCAGACAGCCCCAGCTGGGTCAAAGTATTGATCCCGGCTTTCCCGTTCACCAGCCGCAGATTCTCCAGCGGCGTCAAATAATCAATCAGGTTATAGTTTTGGAAAACCAGCGAAATCTGCTTTTTGCGGTGCTGGGCATAGCCAGTTTCCGCAATATCGGTACCATCAAAGCGCACTGCCCCGGAGGTGGGTTTATCCAATCCAGCCAGCAGGTTCAGCAGGGTGGATTTTCCAGCTCCCGAGGCGCCTACAATCGCATAAAACTTCCCGATTTCGAAGTCGGTGCACACGTCCGACAGGATCTGGGTGCTGGTTCCCGGATACACATATTCAAGGTGGTCTAACTGCAAAATACTCATAATCTTTCCTAACTAATTTTGGCGAGAATAGCTCGCGGGGTTTGACGAAGCAGGGGAACGGTCGCTAAAAGTAGCGCCACAAAAGTAATCACATATCCGAGGACGAGGGCGGCCAGGATACTCCCGGCGCTCCCGCTAGCTGACAGGGCGGATAAAGACGGGCTGGCGGACTTGGCAAAGACCAGGGCAGATACCTTCCCTGACAGCAGAAATCCCAGGACCGCTCCGATAGCGCTGCCTATTAGCGCCAAGAAAGCGGCCTCTACGGCGAGTTGCCCCAAGATATTCGCTTTGGTTTTTCCTACAGCCAGTAGCACCCCGATCTCGCGGGTGCGTCCGCGGATCCAAAAGATCATTATCAGGGCGAGGGCGGCGAGCCCGGCTCCACCGACTCCCACAGCCAGCCCGGTGAGCAGCTTATTTACCCCCGAAAGGGTAGCCAGCACCCCCGCAAATTGGGCGGCATTAGATTCGAAATTCAGCTCCGAATCCGTCTGTTTAGCCCCGCGCAAAGCCGCCGGTAACTCGGTGGCGTCCCCGGTAAAGTACCTAGCGGTGGTCAGTTCTTTTCCGCCCAGGCGCTGACTGCTTTTTAGGTCCGTAAAAATCTGATTCTCGGAAGCCCCGGCGGGTAGTCCTCCCGGATTCTCAGTTTTTCCGCTGAAAACCCCTACTACCGGCACTTTTACTGCATTTCCCTTGGCGTTCAGGCGTAGATGGCTGCCAACACGTAAACCATTACGCTGGGCGAACTCGCGGTGAATCAGGGCGCCTCGTTTGCTGGCTGTCAAATGTGTGCCACTTTCTAGCCGGTACAGCCTACCCATAAAAGACGGATGCAAATGACTATTAGTTGTCCCGATAATCCCGGCATCCCCGGCAAACTCGGCGTCAAGTTGCACCCCGGAAGCGGTAGTTACCAGCTGCGCGCCCTCGGGTTTAGCTAAAGTTTCTTTTTCGAAAGCCGAGCGTTTTACCTGTGGTAAGCGGTTCAGCTTTTCGGCTTGCGCTAGAGAGACATTGCCACTATTGCTGTGAGCAGTGAATCCCGCGTTCACCCCGGAGTTAAGCGCCCCGGAAATCCCGGCCACCTGCGCGCGCACTCCTGACTGGGAAATCAGCGCGGTAAAAACTACAGCCATGATTAGGGTGAGCAGCAAGGCGCGGCGGGGGCGGCGGCTCAGCGAATACCAGGCGCGTCGCCAAATGCTAAGAGATTTCATTTGATATCCACCAAGAGGGCACGCGGCGGGCGGCGCAGCATCGGGAACGATGCCGCCAATAGACAAAGTACGCCTACCAGCAAAGTTAGTAACACGGCAGTAACCACCGAGGGCGTAGATAGGGACACCGCTAGAGCATCCAGGGTTTTAGTCGCCGCCGAAGATTCCATATCGGCGCCTGCCTGCCCGGCCTGAGCCAATTCTTGCATTAGTGAACTATTGACCGAGGCCAATGCGGAATTGCCCAGCCATTGCGCGACTGCTCCAGAAATAAAGAACGCCAGCACAAACGCAGGGATCGCGGTAATCATCAGTTCACACAGGTATTGCGCGAAAATACTGGCCTTGGAGGTACCGACCGAGAGCAGCACCCCGGTTTCCTTCTTGCGTTCATTCATCCACAGGAACAACACCAAGGTTAAAATCAGTAACGCAAACCCGAAGGCCACCATCTTAGTGGTGCTCATCAGGGAATTTATCCCGCTCAGCGCCCCGGTGATTCCTGCTAAATACTGGGTGGCGGGCGATAGTTGGTAGTTACGCCAATCAATCTTGAGGGAGCCGGCCTTCTTTTCTACCTGCTCTAAGTCTTTTTCGGAAGCCACGAAGAAGTTGGCATCCTGATAAATCTCATTATCCTTGTTCATCTGGTAGAGGGCGCGGGTGGTGTCCAAATCCGTGTAAACGGTATTTGCAAACAGTTCGCTGCGCTGAGCTGCCTGTCGGGTGTTGGAGCCCCGCACTAGCCCTACGATCTCCATTTCGGTTTCCGCAGTAGATTGTCGCATATTATCGACGTCATAGGGGTTGCCTTTAAGTTTCAGCTTGCTACCGAGTTTCAGGCCATTAGCTTTCGCTAAATCTTCATGGATAATCGCCTTATGGTGATCACCAGGTCGCAAATGCCTTCCCGCCACCAGGGTTAACGCCCCGGAACGAAAGTTATTGTCGATATCGGTGCGGTTGACTCCCCACACGTTCACCGCATTACCAAACTGGGCTTCCTTCTTTTCGTCATAGTCATTGGTTCCCAGTTTTTGGGTTTGAGCCCCAACTAAATCAGCGGTCACGTTTTGCCGGGCTACATAGTTTTTAACCTCAGGTAGCTTCGCGATTTGGGCGATATCTGCAGGTTTAACGGTTCCGGCTCCCCGCGGGGTTCCCTGGTTGAACTGGGGGTTATTCCCGAGGACGAAGCCGGCTCCCGCCTTGGCCTCTACCTTCGCGCCCTCGCGCGCACTCGCCCTCTCGATGGCATCCGCCGACATCAAAACGGTGGCCACTAAAGTGAGCACTGCGAAGACAACAATAGTTCTAACTGGTTTTCTGACGACGTATCGCCAAGCTCTTCCTGCAAAGGACAAATCCAGATCCTTTCAAAACAACCCAAGCACAACTTAGGTAACCCAAATAAACAAATGTTAGCTTTTCTATCCGGGCTGAAAGAAGCCTGGGTCTAGGACAGTAAGAATCTGGAAATTCTAGAACTGGGAAAAGGAAAAAACCTTTCACCAGGGAATAGTCTTGAAAGTGCCTTGGGTCACAAAATGTTGGCGACTCAGAAAAGGTTAGTCCAGCAGGTTAATCCCGAAGGGGTAGTGGTAAAACTCTTTATCGGAGGCTTTAACGGCGCCTTTAATCGAGCACACCAGGGTCATCACGAAAATAACGATAAACGCGATGATGGACAGGGGTATCAAAATGATGGTGAAGCAGAGTACCCAAGCCACCACGGTGGCGATGGTCATCGCCAAGTTAAAGTTAAAGGCACCGGCCGCCGCGTTACGCACGAAAGGACTTTTATCTTTATAAATAAACCAAACGATGAGGGGGCCTACAAAGGTAAGCCAACCGGCAGAAACAACCATGGCGATTAGTGCTGCTAAATGAGCCAGAATCGCCACCGTACGTTCATCGGCACTGATGTTCCCGCCGCCATTATTAGACCGGGGTGGGGTAGGCAGTGGGGCGGAAGAGGACGGGAAGCTCTCTTGGGAAGCAGATTGCGGGTAAGAGGGGTTGGGGGATCCAGTCTGGATCCCGGGAAGCTGCTGATTTTCGAAGTTACCGGATTGGGGTTGATTATCACTCATACCTCTATTTTCCCATGGGGATAGGTTCGACGGAAGTAGTGCTAGCTGTAATTTTTCTTCAGCGAAAAGCACAGCTTAAAGCGGAGCGGGTGGAGCCAGAGCGTAGTTTATTTGGTGGTTAGGGCGGCGGGATCCAGCTTTGCCCTCAGGCGGGGGCGGCGGCGTTGAGCGATTAACCAGTGGTGCAAAAGTGCCGTTGAACAGCAGTCGTACTCGTTATAGAGGGCGAGAAGGCGCAGCTGCTCGGCAGCATCAACGCTAAGCTCGGCTCCCGGATCGAGGGCGCCTGCTCGCGACAGTCCGTCATAGACAATTACCGAATCCGCGCCGTTATCCAGATCCTCTGAACGCATCCAAGACCCCATATAGAACGGTTCCATCTCTTTAAGGGAATAGCCGCCTTGACCAGTGCGAATAGCTGACTGTACCACTTGCTGCAGGTCCCGCAGGGGGCCGTCTCCGGCCAGTAGATCACGCACCTCGCCTTGTAGTAATCCGTGCCGGGAGGATAAACGCTGCAGGTAGAGACGTTCTTGTGGAGAATAATGGTAGATATGCATCTGCGGGAAGCGCTGGAAACGTTGGCGCAAGAAATCCAGTAGGTCAATCAGCAGCTGGCGTTCCTGAGCGCGGTTATGCGCCCAAAACCTTCGATATTTTCCGCCGATGCGCGTTGACAGTTCCCCCACTTCCTCCGCCATGTTTAGGGTGTCTGCTGCCGGTAGCGATTCTTGGCCGCGAATCGGTAGCGCCGGGGTTAAAGTTTTTTGTTCGCCCCAAGAATCTTGATCGCAGCAGACCAGCCCGCCCAGGTAAATCAGCCCGGTGTGATCTTTTAGGGTCCAGCCCCACAGGGAGTCGTTCTCAAAATCTAAATACACATCCCCCGGGTGAGGCTCAGGAAGAGCCATTAGCGCTGGGGACAGGGGGTTAGTTTCTAGCAGTAGTTCTCCTGGATGCTGCGCCACCTGCAACTGGGCTTGTCGGATTAGTTCCGGGCTATATCCACTAGGGGGATTGGCGGCGAAAGCGCTGGCAGTAAAAATATTTTCGTGACGCAGCTCCCGGCGCAGGCCCGGACCTACCCCGCTGATCAGCAGGGGATCATCATAACGCTCCAGTGCCCAACGGCAGTGCGTACAGCTACCGCAAACCGTGGCGAGGGCGCGCCAAGCCTCCTCGGGGGTAGCAGACAATAAAACCTGGTCACCTGCTAATTCCCGTGCCTGGTCAGCGATGGGTTCCCACAGCTCTTCCAGTTCATCCAGAGGAAAATCTACGGTCTTGCCATCAGCCAGTAAGATCTGGGCGTAAGGGGCAAGTTTTGCCGCTAAAGCGGGAAAATCTGCGTTTAATAACTCCTGATTATGCCGAGCTAGATGCGCATAACCAGCTAAGAGGTTCACCGAGTCTTGCCGGGCATGGGCAGAAAAGCGCGCCATCTGCAGCACCCAGGAATCGTCCTCGTAAACCAAGAAAGGGAGCGTTCCGTTCAGATCTTCGGCGGTTAATTCCAAGTCAGTTTGGAAAACTCTCCCGGCCGCCCGATATTTCGCCGCTAGTTTTTCATCCTCGCCGCTAGTTAAATCCCCGATATAGCGGTGAAAAACATCGGGGGATTCCAGCTGAGTATTGTCGGTGAGGTAGCACCAAAGCCGCCACTGACAGTTGGCGGCGTGTGCCACCTCGGAAACTGCAAGCAGGCGGGAAGAATCAGGCATTGACTAGGCTAGTTGTCTCGCTGCGCGTACTCTAGCGCCCAATAGGTTAAGACCATATCGGCTCCGGCACGCACAATCGCGTGCAAGGATTCGTCAATGGCGCGCTCGCGGTCAATCCACCCATTAGCTGCTGCTGCCTCTAACATGGCATATTCCCCGCTGACCTGGTAGGCCGCGACTGGAACCGGGGACATTTCCGCCACATCGGCCAGTACATCCAGATAGTAACCGGCAGGTTTCACCATCACCATATCGGCGCCCTCGGTTAAATCTAGCTGGGTTTCAAATACGCCCTCCCGGCGGTTACGGGGATCTTGCTGGTAAGAGCGCCGATCGCCCTCTAGAGAGCAGGCAACCGCATCCCGGAACGGACCAAAGAAAGCGGAGGCGTATTTCGCGGAGTAAGCCAATATTACGGTGTCGGTGAATCCAGCATCGTCAAGAGCCGCGCGAATCACTGCGATCTGGCCGTCCATCATCCCGGAAGGTGCCACCATATGGGCTCCGGCGCGTGCCTGACTGAGCGCCATTTTTGCGTACAGCGGCAAAGTGGCATCGTTATCGACTTGACCGTCGGCGGTGACTACCCCGCAATGTCCGTGGCTGGTGAACTCATCCAGGCAGGTGTCTGCCCCCACCACCAGGTCATTTCCTACTTCTTCGCGCACCGCGCGAATACCGCGATTCAAAATTCCGTTCGGATCCCAGGCGGGGCTGCCTTGCGCGTCCTTATCGGCGGTATTGGGAATCCCAAACAGCATGATCCCGCCTACTCCGGCTTGTACGCACTCGGCGGCCAGTTCGCGAATCGACTCGACTGTATGCTGGAAAACCCCCGGTAGAGAAGGTATCTCTACCGCTTCCTCAATGCCGTCTCGTACAAACGCGGGCAGCATCAGCTGGGAGGGACTGACCCGAGTTTCCGCGATTAGGTTGCGCATTGCGGGGAAAGCCCGCAGGCGGCGAGGACGAATAGTTGGTTTCAGCAAAAAATCATCAGTCATTTTTTCTCCTAGGTATCTGCAATGATTTTAACCCACTCATGATGCTAGGTGTATGTTAGTACAGTTAACCGCCGCAACCAGAAAGGAAGGCACAGCATGCTGAAAGTTTTTGCCTGGATATTCACTATCCTATGTGTAGTGTTGCTGGCTGTAGGGGCGCTGATTCTTTATGTGATCGACACCGACAGCAGTTTCCCCTTTGGCGGCGGAATCATGGTGCTGGCCGCCCCAGTTTTCGGGGTGATTGGCTGCGTATTGTGGGGAGTGGAAATCACTAAAACTAATCGCGACGAAAAGTAAAGGTTGTAATAGTAATAATCCGCCCCCGCGGCCTCAGAAAAAATAATGGCTTTTGCCTACAATTTTCCGAGGCCGCGGGGGCGGGATTTATTTAGCAAACAGACCTAAATGTCGTAGTAAAGCTGGAATTCATAAGGATGCACCACCTGCCGCAGCGGGGCCACCTCATTTTGTTCCTTGTAGGCAATCCAAGTGTCAATCAAGTCCGGGGTAAATACCTCACCTTCAGTCAAGAAGTCCTGGTCAGCGCGGAGTGCCTCTAAAGCTGCATCCAGAGAACAAGGCAGTTTCGGAATGTCATGATATTCGGCTGGCGGCAGCTCATAGAGATCCTTATCGATGGGAGCTGGCGGCTCTAGGCGATTTTGAATCCCGTCAATCCCCGCCATCAGGCAAGCCGCGAAGGACAGGTAAGGGTTCGCGCTGGGGTCAGGAACCCGGTATTCCACCCGTTTAGCTTTCGGGGAAGTGCCAGTCACCGGAATCCGGATACAGGCAGAACGGTTACGCGCCGAATACACCAGGTTAATTGGAGCCTCAAAACCGGGAACCAGCCGCCGATAAGAGTTAACCGAAGGGTTAGTGAACGCCAGCAGGGCGGGCGCGTGCTGCAGCAAGCCCCCAATAAAGTAACGAGCTAGGTCAGAGAGGGAACCGTAACCGGTTTCGTCATAGAACAGCGGCTCGCCCTCTTTCCAAAGCGAAAAATGGGAGTGCATCCCGGAGCCGTTATCGCCCGCCATCGGCTTGGGCATAAAGGTGGCGGTAACTCCCGCCTCCTGCGCAGCGTTTTTAATCAGGTACTTGAACTTCATCATGTCGTCACCCGCCGCCATCAGCGAGTTGAAACGATAGTTAATCTCGTGTTGCCCCCCGGAGCCGACCTCGTGGTGGGAGCGCTCTACCTTTAACCCGGAGTCACTGAGTAGCTTCACCATGTAATCGCGCAGGTCACAGAACTTATCGGAAGGCGCTACCGGGAAATAGCCGCCCTTCAAAGGAGTCTTATAGGCGAGGTTTCCGCCCTCTTCCTCCCGGCCGGTGTTCCAGTAGCCTTCAACAGAATCCAGTTTCACGAAAGTGTCATAAGGCTGGGTTTGGTAACGCACCGAATCAAAAAGATAAAACTCGGCTTCAGCCCCAATAAAGCAGGTATCGGCGATTCCCGTAGAACGAAGATAGGCTTCCGCTTTAGCAGCCACCTGACGAGGATCGCGCGGGAAAGGCGCATCGGTGAAAGGATCCACGATGGAACAGTTCACCACCAAAGTGGGGCAAGCGCGGAACGGATCCACATAGGCATCAGACACATCGGTTATCAGCTTCATATCCGACTTATCGATCGAGGTGAAACCGCGAATCGAGGAACCATCGAACATCAACCCGTTTTCCAGGGCGTCCGCAAACTGGTCGGCGGGGATCGTAAAATGCTGACTGGTGCCAATCAGGTCGCAAAAACGGATATCAATCAGTTCGATACCCTGGTCGGCAACAAATTTTAGGGCTTCTTCGTGGGAGTTAAACAATCGTTCCTCCTTGGCTTAGCCGTGCGGCGTGCGGATAAGAAAACTAAAAAAAGCATACCGCGCCGAGGCGCTGCAGCGAGATTCTCGCCCAAAACCGTGGGCAGTTTCGCAAATATTTCCCGAGGGCGCGGCGGAGTTTTCCTGGAACTGACGCGAATCCCCGCTGCCGCGATATTCAAGATAGCGTCAGGGCAGCGCGGAAGAGAAATCACCCATGCCCTCATCGGAAACTAGTGCGCACGTTTTTTATGTGGAGCAGTTGCCGAGGAGGTAGCTGCAGGTAACTACAGAAATCACCAGCCGCTACCTGCAGGAACAGGTCATCAGCAATACCTAGTTGCCGATATCTTTCAGTTTGACGTTCTTGAAATCAATGTCGAACTTGATGTCTTTACCCGAAAAATCTACGTTCTTGAGGACGAAAGCTTTATTCAAATCCATCGGGATTTCTTCCTTTTTCATTCCCATATCAGCAGGATTTAGCTTTTGCCCCATGAACTCGTCACTACCGTTGATCATGAACTTGTCGGGGACTAGGAAAAGTTTTCCAGATTCTCCCGACTTTCCGGGTTCAAACTGCATACGCATCACGACCTGGAACCTTAGTCCATCCTCGGTGCCTTCGGCGGTGATCTTATTCCCTTCCCGTTTCATGGTTAAGTTGGGGTCAGTCATCATTTTGTCTAGCTCTTCCCCAGGCATACTAAAAGATATATTCCCCTTCTCAATCAGGGGATCGTCCCCACCCTTGAGACCGTAAGCATCGAGCTTAAAATCTTTTATCTTCAGCTTGTCCTTTTTACCGGCATTCTGCTTACCGAAAGATCCTTGCTTAAATTCTCCTTCAGCAGCAGTAACCTTCGCGTGCCGGTAATAGTCTTTAAAGTAGCTAATCAGCATGGGGGAGGAATCTATCTCCGTCTGCACCTTAGAAAAGCCTTCACTGGTGAAACTGGATTTGAGATTATCTTCTTGGGTTTTGGCAACTACCGCATTAGCGACAAATAACCCGACCAACGTGACAACTAGTACCGCCACAATCACGATGGTGACAATCAAACCAGTCTTGTTCTTCTTGGGAGGTACAGCCGGCGGCAGGGGTGAGGCGGGTATTTGCGGGTTTACCGGTGAAAATTGGGGGCTTTGCGGTATCGGGGAACCTTGGGGAACGGGGTTTTCACTATTAGGCTGGGGTGTATAACTCATGCTTTATTTTAACAGTTGTGGTCTAGCTAATGCCGCTAGTTAAGGTGTTTTCTGCATACGTTACCCAACGGTTTATAAACGTTAACCAAAATTTCACACCTAAACTGTCAGCTGCTTCAATCCGCAGTTATCGTTCGAGGCAGGAACGTAGCGCCGCAGCCAGCCCGCCTGCATCCGGAGTCTTAGCTACCGCGGTAACTGCTAGCCCTAAATCCTTGGCCACCTGGGCAGAAGGCTCCCCGATACAAACTAGGTGAGGGAGGGCGCGGGCAGGGTCAGTGGCATCGGAACTAAACACCCCAAAGTCAGTGAGGGCGCGCAGGTTAGAGCCAGAAGTAACCGCCACCGCATCGGCTTGGAAATATACTTCCGGACACGCGGAAACCGGCGTCATGGTGTAGAGGGGGCAAACATCGATCTGGTAGCCCTGCTCACTTAAAGCTGCTGTTAAATCGGGTTTGCTTAGCGCCGATCCCGGTAAAAATATCCGACCAGGGGAGGAAGTGCTGGGGGATAAGTCCGCAAAGCGGCGTGCTAAATCGGTAGCATTGCCGCCCGCCTGCAAGGCGACATTCCAACCGGCCTTGCTCGCGGCCTGGGCACTAGCCTTACCTACCGCTGCTACCTGGGGAAAGGTGGTTAGAGGCGGTTCGGTAGCTAACAGTTCTTGTAAATAGGTGACAGTGCGGGCAGAAGTAATAACCACCCAGCTATATTCCCCGCGCTTTAAACGCTGCAGGCAGACGGGAAGTTGCGGGGGTGAAACCGGGAGAGAACGGGTAACCGGAGCGCCAACTACCCGGAAGTCAGGCAATTCCACCTGCAGCTTTTTCGTAAGTGGGCGCGTTGCCGCGGCGGTCAGTGCCACTGTAAACGCCATTGTCGCCCTCCGAAAATAGTTACCCGTTGCCGGTTCTTAGCCGCGCGCCTTAGCAGCGCCCAGGTCAGCGAGCTCGCCGCCACCTGCCTCCAAGAGGGCGCGAGCCACACTTTCACCGAGCTGGTGCGCCTGGTCAAGCATCTCGGCAAAAGTTTTCTCCGGATCCGCCTGCAAGGAATCACTGATGCGCACCTCGCGGGCACCATCCAGGGAAATAATCGCGGCAGTCAGAGTGAGTATCCCCCGCTCCATCTGTGCAAACGCCCCCACCGGCGCGGCACACCCGGCGTTTAGCTCCGCTAACACCGCCCGTTCCGCAGTAGCAGTAAGCGCAGTTGCCAGGTCATTAAGCTCTTCCAGGGCAGCTGCTAAATCGGGGTGGGCTTTAAGCGCCACCTCCGATACCTCCACCGCGAGCGCGCCTTGCGCTGGAGCTGGCAGCACCTGTTCGGGATCGAAACGCTCACTGGCGTAAGCGCCGAGCCCGATTCGATCCAAACCGGCCGCCGCTAAAATCACCGCATCCAGGTCGTGTGCGCCCTGCGAAATTTTCTCGCGTGTCTCCCGGCCATCAGTGAAATCGGCCTGTGGAGCGCTAATACCTTTCACTCTGCCCAGGCGGGTAGGAACATTTCCGCGAATATCCACTATCTTCAGGTCAGGACGTAAAGCTAAAATCTGGGCGGCGCGGCGCGGAGAGCCTGTCCCCACGCTGGCGCCTGGTGGCAAAGTTTCCAAAGTTAAACCGGGAGCGGCGCACAGGGCGTCCCGGGCATCCGCGCGGCTCGGAATCGCCGCAACTTTTAGCCCCGAAACCGGCTGGGTAGGTAAATCTTTAAAAGAATGCACTGCTAAATGGCAGTTTCCCTCCAAAAGCGCCAGGCGTAGTTGCGCGGCAAATACGCCCACTCCTCCTAGTTTTTGTAAAGAGGCGCGAGAAATATCGCCTGCCGTGCGCACTTGCCGTAGCTGCACATTTAGTCCCTGGTCACGCAAAGCGCTAGCCACAGTTTCCGATTGGGTAACTGCCAGGCGGGAGGCACGAGTTCCCAAAACCAAGGCGTCTTCCTCCGCTTCGCTAATCCAGCCGGTACCGCGCAATTTAATGGTTTGCGCCTGGCGGACTACTGCGGCAATCCCGGAACCGGCAACCCAGGATCCTGCCAGTTCCAGACCGGGATAAGCCTGCACCTCTTCCAGCAGCTTGGCGGTCATTTTCCGATGCTTGGGAGTGAAGGGCGGCAGGGAGCCATCCCAGTGAATAATCATCGATCCCAGCAGCTGATCGGGGGAAATCTCCACCCCCAGCAGCCGGGAAGCATCCTGCAATGCCCCCTCGACCGATACCGGAATCTGCGGCCCATTCGCCCAACCATAAGATACTCGGAGCAGATGGTGGCCTTTACCAGCAGCTTCCTCCGCCCAGGGCCATTTGGAAGTGTAGTGGGTGATAGCTTTTGCTCCCACGCAGCCATTTTCAATATCTTCACTGCTCGGGCGCTGGACTAACATTCCCGAACCACGTGGATGGGCATCTAAGGCCGGGCAATCAACAAATAGGGTTACGTGCGCGATCGGCCCGCCCTGCGGGAGCTGACCGACTTCAATACCTGGTACTTTGCGCAGCATCGGCGCAGCTAAATAACCTGGTAAAGCCACTACTACCTGCGGCACGGTGACCGTGACGGTCTCGCCAATATTAATCGGGCTTGCCCCGGGAGTCGCCCCCGATTTGGTGTTAGAAACGATGACCTTCCAGCCTGCTGAGCCGGGCTGATTCGACTCCGCAGCGCCGTCGGCTTCGGCGTCAGATTTCTTATCAACTGGCTCCAGGTCGAGGGCGCGCACATGGGACAAAATCAGCCCCCCGCCCTCTTCAATGCGCTGCGCAAGGGTTTCCACCAGGCGGAACATTCCTCCCTCGGGGGCAAGCACTGCCGGTTTACCCGGTTTCAGTCCCCGCAAACTGGCAACTGCCTGCACCAGGGAGCCATGTTCTTTTAGTGCCGGGCGCAAACCGCGCAACACGGTATCGACGTTTAAGCGGTCGGTGCTGGCGGAGTGAATCCCGCCGGCCACGGGCGCCACTACTTTCTCTAAAACTGCTTTTCCGAGGCGGGCAGTTACCAGATCGGAGACAGTGGCTTCTTCTGCCCCCACTTCCAGACCCATAGTTAAGTCCTGGCGGGCGCGCTCCATTTCTGCTTCACTGAGTGTCTGCACAATCCCGGGGTCATCCAGGCTGGCGGGAATCCCGAGCATTCCATGGGGAATCGGGAGGGCGCCCTCGGGAATACCTGCACGTTTATGGTGGAAAATCCAAGATTTACCCCGGGGAGCCACCACCGGTAAACCTAGTTCGCCGCATAAATCTTTGACTTCGGTAGCTCCGGCCGCGAAAGCCTCCGCACCAATATCGAAAGTAAAGTCCCCAAAACGTCCCGAGCAGATTAGGCCGCCGGGGCGTCCTCGTTCCTCGATCACCGCCACCCGCGCGCCCTGTTTTTGTAGAGTATAGGCGCTGGTTAATCCGGCCAGCCCCCCTCCAATAACCAGAACATCATAATCGGTTAATCCAGCTAGGTCGTGCATTGCATCTCCTTGCCCCAAGCGGTTTTCGAGGCCGTGCGCCCCGGGTAATCCTTCAGCATAGCCTGTCGCGTTTAGCGGGATTCGTGTACCTGGTCGACGATTTCTTGTAAAACCGCCGGATCGGCGTTTGGTGGTACCCCATGTCCCAGGTTGACGATATGGGCGGCGGCTTTCTTGCCTTCCGCTAAAACCTGGTCTACGTGGTCGCGGCGCACCTGGCTAGAGGCAAACAAAATCGCAGGATCGATATTTCCCTGCACCGCGAAGCGGTCTCCCGGGCCATGTTCGATTATTTTTACAGCCTCACCTAGGGGTAGTCGCCAGTCCACCCCGATACATTCGGCACCCGCGTCGCGCATTAAATCCAGCAAGGAGGCAGCCCCCACCCCGAAGTGAATCACCGGTACCCCGTGGGCATGGGCGGAATCAATCACCACCCGAGAATGCTCCCAGCAGTAGGTTTGATAATCCGCGCGTGACAGATCGCCCACCCAAGAATCGAAAACTTGGGCAGTGCGCGCCCCACCGGCAATCTGCGCAGCCAGGAAAGCCGCCGACATATCGGCGCACCAGCGGGCGAGCCGGTTCCAGGCATCCGGATAGGAATGCATAAAAGCCCGCGCCTCCAGGTGATTTTTCGAGCGGGTTTTCCCAATTAGATAGGACGCCAAGGTAAAAGGCGCGGCCGCAAAAGCAATTAGAGGGGTTTCGCCCAGCTCACCGCAGGCAATCTGGGCGGCCTCGGTAATACAATCCGGATCAAAACCCTGATGGCTGGTGAGGCGGTCAACATCCTGAGGCTCCAGGATGGGATCGGCAAAAACTGGACCTTTACCGGGAACAATCTCTACCTCTAAGCCCGCCAGATACAGCGGGGTGACAATATCGGAAAAGAAAATCGCGGCATCCACTCCGTAGCGGCGAACCGGCTGCAAGGTGATTTCGGCAGCCAGGTCAGGGGTGGTGCAGGCAGTGAGCATATCTTTATCGGCGCGCAGGCGGCGATACTCCGGGAGGGAGCGCCCTGCTTGGCGCATAAACCAAACCGGAGTCTTATCAGGGCGCAGCCCGCGAACAGCTTTTAGAAAAGAATTTTGCTCAGACATATTTCCATCATCGCCGGCATTTTTGGCAGGCGCAAGCAAGTGCAGCGAAGAGCGGATGACAGGCTACCTCTCGCAGGCAAGAAACCAGCGTAAATATTTTTCTGACACATTTTCCGCATCTGTCTGTTGTCTAATACCGGGATTCTTGGTGACATGTTGGCAGATTATTTTTCTTTGGCAACGCTCTGTAATGGGAGAATAGAAAAAATTGGGGCGCGGATAAGAGAAAAACCGGCGGATGCTTTTCAAAAAATAAAAAAATGGTCTAATGAGGCCGTGGGTCTTTCCTCCTATTCAGTACATCATCTCCGGCACGGGCTTAGCGCTGTGGCGGCAGCTGCTAGTACCACCGAGGGCCTGCCTGAAGATCTCTTACAACGTTTGCCCGAAGTATTGGGAGTGCTTCCGCTTTCAACCTGTAACCGGGTAGAGATCGTTATTGAAACTGCCCCGGCAATTTCCGAGGAGCAGCTAACCGCGGTAGATGGTTATATTCAATCCCGGCTGGGCACTGTCTGCGAAATTCGCCGTGACCGCCAGGTATTGGAACACCTATTTCGAGTGGCCTGCGGGCTGGACTCTATGGTGGTGGGGGAGCGGGAAATCTCCGGGCAGCTGCGCCGCGCCCTGCGGGTGGCCACCCAAGAGCGGATAGCCTCCGCCACCATTACCCGCGCTTGTCAAGGTGCGCTCACTACCTCCCGCCGGATCGCGCAGCTAACCGGGATTGCCTCCCAGGGGCGTTCAGTAGTGGCCTGCGGCCTCGAAATAGTGACGGAAAGAATAAATCCGCTGGCGGGCACCCCCACGCTTTTGATTGGTACCGGTTCCTATGCGGGAGCAGCAGTGGCGGCGCTGCGTGCCAAAGGCGTCCAAGATATCGCGGTTTATTCCACTTCTGGACGGGCTGAACGTTTCGCTTACGGCCACGACTTGCAACCGGTAGCCAAGGATCAGCTGGTGGCGGCGTTAGAAGCTGCCACTTTGATTGTTACCTGTCGGGGCATGGGGTCTCCGGTGCTCACTAAAGAGGAAGTGCAGCGGGCTTTAGCGCTCTCTAGTGGTGAAAAAACTATTCTCGATCTAGCGTTGCAAACCGATATTGAGGACGGGGTCGCCGAATTAGAACGGGTACGAGTAATCAACCTAGAAGAAATCAGCGCCCAGGTACCGGAAGCAGGAAAAGCGCAGGTTAAGCGAGCAGAAGAAATTGTGGCCGAGGGTGTAGAAGAAGCCGAAGCCCTGCTAGCCGACCGCCAAATGGATTCGGTAGTGGTAGCGTTGCGCGACACCTTCCGCGAAGTATTAGCCGATGAAGTTGCGCATCTACCGAAGGGGGAGACCATTCCTCGCGAAGACGTTGAATACGCGCTGCGTCACCTGGCGGCGCGCCTGGCACATATCCCTACTATCAATGCCCACCGCGCCGGCCGCGAGGGGATGGGGCGGCAATACGTAAACGCCCTCCAGCAGGTGTGGGGATTGGATCTGGATGCGCCGCAAGCTCAACCAGATAAATCGCAAGTTTGCCCGGTAACCGGCTTGAGCGTAGATGATTTAAAACAGGAAACCCCCGACGAGGAGGGACAGTGAGTCAGGTTCTTTCCCAATACGATGCGGTGATGCTGGTCAGTTATGGCGGGCCGCGACAAATGGAGGATGTGTTGCCGTTTATGCGCAACGCGACCTCTGGGCGGGGAGTTCCCGACGAACGCCTAAAACAGGTCTCCACCCACTACGGACGTTTCCACGGAATCAGCCCCATAAATGCGCGTAACCTGGAAATCCGTCGCGCCCTCGAGCTAGAACTCAGCCGGCGCGGAGACGAAATCGAAGTCGTAATCGGGAACCGCAATTGGCATCCCTTTATTCACGACACCCTCTGTGACCTGGCGATGCGGGGACTTACCCGGGTGCTGTGTATTTTTACCTCCGCCTATGTTTGCTATTCGGGATGCCGACAGTATCGGGAAGACTTAGCAGCTGCAAAAGCCCAGCTACAAGTCCAGGACTTATCGCTGGAACTGGACAAAGTGCGGGCCTACTACACTACCGAAGGTTTCGTGAGCGCCTATACGAAACGCCTGGTAAAAGCAGTGCGCACCATGGAAGAAAATACTGGACGGATTCCTTACGTAGCGTTTGTGACCCACTCGATTCCTCGCGCCATGCAGGAATGCTCCGGCCCTGCCGATCACTCTCGCCCTGATTATCAAAGGCAGCACCAGCAAGTATGTGCCGAGGTGGCAGCGCGAGCCAGTAAAGAACTAGGGCGCGAGCTACCTTGGGATTTGTCCTTTTGCTCCCGCTCGGGGCCGCCCCAAATGCCCTGGCTAGAGCCGGATATTAATGACCGGCTGACGCAGCTAAAAGCTGAGGGGGTAACGGACGTAGTCTGCGTACCTATCGGGTTTATCTGTGATCATATGGAAGTGGTTTATGACCTGGATACCGAGGCCAAGGAAACCGCAGCCCAGCTGGGGCTTAACTATTTACGCGTGCCTACGGTCGGCACTGATCCCGATTTTATAGGGACGCTCGCAGATTTGGTGACCGAGCGCGCCCAGGAAAAGGCAGGAGACGAGGTGGTCTATACCCCAGATGCCCTGGAGCCCGGGTGGCCGGCTTGGGCTCCGCCAGGAGATTCCCGGGTCAGCAAGCACGGAGCTGACCTACCCGTTGAGTTTGAAATAAAACAAAATTAGCAAGCCAAAGGAGAAAATAATGGCTCACCCGATGCCCAATGATGTGTCCCCCGATCCTCGCGATCATAAGGTGGATCCTGACGAAGTAAATGCCCGCAACAACTTTTCTATGCACGCGGTTTTCGAACTAGCCTTGCCGCTACCTGCCGAAGAAGCCGAGCGAGCCGCCATGGCGCGCGAACTAGAGGAAACCATCTCCGAATTGGGGGTAACTGTACGCGGCTGGTATGACGTTGCTGGCTACCGCGCCGACGCTGACCTGATGTTCTGGTTCCTGGATGAATCCAATGACAAGCTGCAAGATGCCTACCATGCGGTATTGAACTCGCGGCTAGGAGCCCACCTGGTACCGGTGTGGTCCATTATGAGCGCTCATATGACCGCCGAATTCAATAAGCCCCACCTGCCGGCCTGTTTCGGGGGTTGGGCGCCGCGCGCTTATGCGGCGGTTTACCCCTTCGTGCGTTCCCTCGAGTGGTATTACCTGCCGAAGGCTAAGCGCAGCGCCATGCTTGCCGAGCATGGACGCAATGGGGCCGGCTACCTGGATGTAGCGGTTTCGACCTTGGCTACTTTCGCGCTTAATGATTACGAGTGGTCAGTGACCCTAGAGTCCGATGATATTAACCGGGTAATGGGAGTGCTGCGTCAGCAGCGCGATTGTGAAGCACGCCTGCATGTTCGCCAGGATACGCCCTTCTATACCGGCAAGCGGATGGAACTAGCGGAATGGATCCAGCGGCAAGCTACTGAAAAATAGTTAGTTTCGCCTTGCTTAAAAGCTGGTTACTTCCGGACAGAAGTCCCAGTTCTAAGCCAGCTCATTGCTAGCGGAGTAAAGTAGTTACCACACTCAGACTCTCGGGTGGCATAAGTCACAACAAACGAGTAATGTGGAATCGGTGTCTATGGTTCGCCGTCTGTCTAGATTTTTGTAAGGAGTGATTAGCTTGGATTCGTCCTTTTTAGCTAGAGTCCCCCTGTTTGAGGGACTCGATCAGGAAGCGCAGATGCGCCTGTTCTCAATGATGGGGCAAACCACCTTGCGCCGCGGGGAAAACCTATTTGAAGAGGGCGATGATGGTGACCGCTTGTATATCGTGGCCGAGGGCAAAATAAAACTATCGCATCAGTCCGTAGATGGCCGCGAGAACCTGCTGGCGGTGTTAGGACCCGGGGAAATCCTGGGAGAGCTAACCTTGTTTGACCCCGGGCAGCGTTCTACTACTGCTACCGCGGTTTCTCCCGCTCGCTTGGTGTTCCTAAACCATAGTGACCTGATGGTTTTCCTAGAGGACAACCCCTCGTTAGCGAAACATATGCTCAAAGCGCTGGCAAAGCGCCTGCGTCGCACCAATGAGGCTCTAGCTGACCTGGTGTTCTCGGATGTGCCCGGCAGGGTAGCCAAGGCGCTCCTGGATCTGGCAGACCGTTTCGGGATTCGCACCGAGGACGGGATTCACGTTCCTCACGACCTCACTCAAGAAGAGTTAGCTCAGCTGGTGGGGGCATCGCGGGAAACTGTGAACAAGTCCTTGGCCGAGTTTGTGAACCGCAATTGGATTCGTCTGGAGGGACGCGCAGTCACCTTGATTGATATTGATCGTTTGGCGCGACGCGCCCGCTAGGATTGGGGAAAAATACCTAAAAACTGACGCTTAACAAGGTTTTGGGGGCGGCAATCTTTATGGTTGCCGCCCCCAACGTTTGGTAAAACATGAAGGGAACCAGGGTTAATCTTTAAAACCAGAACCAGTTTTGACACCTAGATATGGTTGTCTTCCCCGGGATTGCTTAGCCAGCGCTGATCTTGAGGGAAACCAAGGTGGCGCCAAGGTGAAACTCTAGTCTTGCTGCGAACTGCTATCTTCCGCTGCTTTCACCTTGCGCTCAATCAGATAATCTTTGCGTCCCGCGCGGCGCGCACTGTGTGACAGGAAGGCCATTGCCAGCAGGATCAAACCCGCCATTAGCAGCATTCCCGATCCGCCTGACCAAGCCAAGTGATGCGCGATATTGGAAGGAAGTGCCTGATAGAAGTGATTTTGCTGGCCAGCATTATCCAGGGCGGTTAGTAACGGCTGCAAACCGTTGGCAGTTTGTTCCGGAACTGCCAAGAAGAACGCTCCCCCTACTGTCAAGGCCAAGCCAGTAATGAAAGCACCCAAAGAAGAGAACCGGGCTATCAGCGCCAGTAGGAAGACCATGATGATCGCCACTACAACTTCAACCCATTGACCGGCATTCAAACTGGAGGCGGGTAGCAAAACATCTCCACCGCGGGTACGCAAACGGGTGGCGACATCCAGAATTAGGTACCAGGTAATCGGAACCAGCACTAAAAACAGCAATAGCGACCAGATATGCGCTGCTGCCCGCGAGGGAACTGTAGGCTTGACCGTGGCGCCGTCAAAAATAGTATCTTCAAAACTCTTTTGCCGCTCAGCAGTGGTTAACAATTCCTCCGGTTCGGTTTCCTCTACCGAATCCCAGTGGGGCGCCTCCTCTGCGACTGGCTCGGTTGGCTCGTCGGAGCTGTTCAGCAAAGAATAACGCCGGTCAGCGGTGCTTTCCACTTCGCTAGGAGGAACAGGCTCCACCTCGGAATTATCATCGTCGACCTCGCGATTACGTGCGATCAGTGACTTACGTTCGGGAGCTGGGGAAGGGGAGTCAATAGCGTCTTCCGCAGCTGTCGAAGACGGAAGTATTTCTGCTGACTCGTCCTCGTCAATAGCGTCCGCTTCCTGGCTTTCCGCGGTACCCGCAATCATGCTATCGGTATGCTCTAGCTGCTGTGCAGGCAGATTTTCTTGGTTTGCTGAAGCTGTCTCCGAGCTGAGGCCGTCCCCCGCTATCAGGGAGTCGTTACCAGAGTGGGAAGCAGCGTGATGCTCGCCGGGGATCAAAGTATCTTCGGGAGCCTGCTCTTCTTCGCCTTCTTCTCCTACGAACCAAGTTCGGGTGGTGAAGTCGTTATCCGGCTCGTTCTTGCTCATCTGACCTCCAACGAAATCGCGTAGTCTATACAACAGCCACGATAGATTATGAGAGCAGATTTCGCGGGAGACCGCGCCGCGCAACTAAAAAATAGTGGCGCGTGGTAAGCAGTTAAGTTAGTGGCAGAAATGCTAGTCCAGTAGCTGATGACGCACGATAGTAGCGGCGCGATCCGCTCCCACTCCCACTACACTAATGCGGCGGCCGGAAAGTTCCTCTAGGCGGTGAATGTATTCCTGTGCCTTGGTCGGTAGATCTGCGAAGGTCTCACAGCCGGTGATATCTTCTTTCCAACCAGGTAGCATCTCGTAAATCGGCTGGGCATGATGGAAAGCAGTCTGATCGGCAGGGAGCTCCTCGAAACGCTGACCATCAACGTCATAGGCGACGCAAACCGGAATTTCATCGTATTTCGAAAGTACGTCCAGCTTGGTAATCACCAAATCGGTGAGGCCATTGACCCGAGCGGCGTAACGAGCAACTACGGAATCAAACCAGCCGGTACGCCGCGGACGTCCGGTAGTTACTCCGAACTCTCCACCCGCCTGACGCAAGTCCTCGCCCTCTTTACCAAAAAGTTCGGTGGGGAAGGGGCCTTCCCCTACGCGAGTGGTGTAAGCCTTCGCAATCCCGATAACTCGGTCGATACGAGTCGGTCCGATTCCGGATCCGGAGCAGGCGCCTCCTGCGGTACAAGACGAGGAGGTCACGAAGGGATAGGTCCCATGGTCAATATCGAGCATAGTGGCCTGACCGCCCTCTAAGAGGATGGTTTCTCCACGATCTAAGGCCAGGTTCAGCTCGGTGGTGCAGTCAAAAACCATGGGGCGTACTTTATCGGCATAAGAAAGCAACTGATCAGAAATAGTCTCCGGGTCAATAGGTTCTTCGGAGAACTGTTTTTCAATCACAAAGTTCTTACCCGACAGAGCGGAGCGAACTTTCTGCCGCAAGATTGATTCGTCAAAGAGATCCTGGATGCGCAGGCCAATCCGGTTCATCTTATCCGCATAGGTAGGTCCAATCCCGCGACCGGTAGTACCAATCTTGCGTTCGCCCAAAGACCGCTCTGCCAGTCCATCCATCACCTTGTTATAGGGCGGAATGATATGAGCGTTGAGGGAAACCTTTAGTCGGGAACAGTCGACCCCAGCTTCCTCGAGCATCTGGATTTCCGCGAACATGACTTCCAGGTCAACAACCACTCCGTTACCGATGACTGGAGTTACCGTGGGGGAGAGGATGCCGGCAGGAATCAGGTGCAAACCAAACTTTTGATCGCCCACTACAATGGTGTGACCAGCATTATTGCCGCCATTAAACTTCACCACCCAGTCAACGCTCTGGCCAACTAGGTCGGTGACTTTACCCTTTCCTTCGTCTCCCCATTGGGCTCCGACAACAATCAGTGCGGGCATGAACTATTCCTCTCGAATAAGGATTTTTGCAAGGCCGCCGGCGAGATTTACTCGGCAGCGTTTGCACTCTTACTATCTGAGTTTATCCGTCTTGCGCTCTCGGCGGTAGCTGCGCAGCTTTTCCTGAAAAATTCCACTGTCCTCAAAAAGCAGACGCGGGAGTCTAAAACTGCGGAAACTTCGGGCAAAAGGGTGCTTGCCGATAGCATGGGAACATGAGCCTTGGCATTTATGATTCTGCCCGTCACTGCATCGTGGACTTTGAGCCGGTGAAAGCCGGACACGTAGGGATTTACCTATGTGGAGCTACCGTGCAAGGGTCTCCCCACATTGGACATGTGCGTTCGGCAATCGCTTTTGATGTGCTGATCCGGTGGCTGCGCCGCAGTGGTTATCAGGTTACCTATGTGCGTAACGTGACCGATATTGACGACAAGATCTTGAATAAATCCGCGGAGGCCGGCTGGGACTGGTGGGCTTGGGCCTATCGTTTCGAGCAAGAGTTTGCCGCCGCCTATCGCGCTCTGGGAGTGTTGCCTCCCACCTATGAACCGCGCGCCACCGGGCAAATTCCCGAACAAATCGCCCTCACTCAGCGGCTAATAGATGCTGGTCACGCCTATAGTGACGGTAACGGTAATGTCTATTTCGATGTTAAATCGCTAAAGGATTATGGCTCGCTGACCCGGCAAAAGCTTTCTGATATGCGCACGACCGAGGACGAAAGCCAAATCGATAGCCAGATTGAGGCGGGCAAACGCGACCCGCGCGACTTCGCCCTCTGGAAAGCCGCAAAAGAAAGCGAACCCGAAACCGCCAAGTGGGATTCGCCCTGGGGTAAAGGGCGTCCCGGCTGGCATCTAGAGTGTTCGGCAATGTCCCGGCGCTACCTGGGCGAGGCCTTTGATATTCACGGTGGCGGAATCGATCTGCGATTCCCGCATCACGAAAATGAACAGGCGCAATCCCATGGTGCTGGTTGGCCCTTCGCTAAATACTGGATGCATAACGCCTGGGTAACTATTAAGGGTGAAAAAATGTCGAAATCGCTCGGCAACTCCCTGGTGGTTTCCGAAATTTTGAAAACTACCCCGGCAGCGGTGTTACGGCTGGCGCTGGGAACTACCCACTACCGTTCGACCGTGGAATATTCCCCGGAAACCCTGGAGCAGGCCGGCGAAACTTGGAATAAATTTTCCAGTTCCCTGGCGCGTTTTGCCCAGGCGGCTCCCGAGATCGCTCAGGCCAGCGCCCAGGAGCTAGCAGAGGTCTCCCTGCCGGAAGCTTTTTGTGAAGCCATGGATGACGATCTTAATATCGCGGCCGCTCAAGCGGTGGTACACGAGAAAATCAAGCAGGCAAATACCGCTTTTGAAAGCGGAAAAAATGACGAGGGCGCGCAGGTAGCGATCCAGATTCGTGCCATGCTAGAGATATTGGGGCTTGACCCTCTCTCGGCGCAATGGCGGGAAGCGGACATTGGTAACGATTCTGCCGCCGCCGCTGCCTTGGAAAAGCTGGTTGCTGACCAGCTGGAACAGCGGGTTCAAGCACGTAAAGAAAAGGATTGGGCGCGCGCGGACGGGATACGCGACCGCTTAAGCGCGGCCGGGATAGTTATTGAGGATGGAGCCAGCGGCTCCACTTGGCATTTAGGTTAGGGGTTGAGATGGCAGTTCGCGGAGATCACCACGGCAGAATGAAGCGTACCGATAAGAAGGGTGCTCCTAAGGGTAGTGGGGGCAATAAACGCGGCTTGCGGGCGAAAGGACCGACCCCGAAAGCGGAAAATCGTCCCTATCACGCAGCTTATCGCGCTCGGATTCAGAAAGAGCGGCGGGAAGAAACCCAAGCAGCCCAACGCAAAGCGCGTGCCAAACGTTCCCTGATCCAGGTGCGGCGCGGGCATCAACTGATTGCCGGACGTAACCCGGTATTGGAGGCCCTGCAATCTGATATCCCGGTTACCCGGGTGTTCGTGGCAGGTAACCTGGCGGCTAATAAGAAACTTTCCCTGCTGCTGAGCAAAGCCAGTGCGCAAGGGGCCCCCATAGTGGAAGTCCCGCGCTCCGACCTAGATTTAGCTACCGAGGGTGCAGTCCATCAAGGCGTCGCCCTGGAGGTGCCTGAGTTTGAGTACACCGATCTCGCTGAGCTATTTGAAAATGCCGAAAAAAATAACACCAAGCCACTGATCGTGATGCTAGATGGGGTAACCGACCCCCATAATCTGGGGGCGATTGTGCGCAGTTCCGCTGCCTTTGGGGCTAGCGGGGTAGTGATTCCCGGTAGGCGTAGCGCCTCGATGAATGTAACTGCCTGGAAAGCTTCTGCGGGAGCTGCCGCGCGCCTGCCGATTGCCCGAGTGTCTAATCTGGTAAACGCGATTAAGCAGTGCAAAGAACAAGGCTGTTTCGTGCTGGGACTAGACGGCGGCGGTACCTCCTCGGTGCGCGAATCCGGTTTGGCAGATGGTCCTTTAGCGCTAGTTACCGGAGCTGAGGGCGAGGGTATCTCCCGCTTGGTGAAGGAAAACTGTGATCTGCTTACTCGAATCGAGATTTCCTCCGAGGTGGAATCTTTAAATGCCGCGGTCGCCACGGGGATTGCCCTATTCGAAGTAGCAGCAGTGCGGCGGGAAAAAGCCGCAGAAAACTAGCGATCAATCTTAGCGGCTTCAACGAGGTGGTGCCGCTAGTGCGTCCTCGTAACTAAGAGTTTTATTGTCGCTTGCCCGGTACCAACCCAAACTTGCGGAGGCCGCGCTTGCTTAAGAGTTGTAACCCAGCAGCCGGAGGGTGGCGACCACGGTACAGACAATCGCAAATAAGCTCGCTAAAGCGCAGAATATGCGGGGCCAGAGGGGAGTAACTTTCTTGCGCCAAAGATAAAACAGCAGTACTAAAGCGAAGATTCCCAGGAAGAACCCGAGAGGAATCAGCAGGGCAGTAGAGCTGCACGCTATCCCAAACGCAATCGGTAAGAAATAGGACAGGAAGTTATGCCGGATGCGTTCGGAGCTGATTAGCGACTCGATTTTACTGTCCAAAAAATCTGATCTTACGGGCGCAGCAGGCACAGTTTCTCCCCATCCCACCAATTCACCATATTTACGCAGCAGGCGAGCGTCCTCCAGGCGAACCCGGGCGGCGGCCTTTCCCCAGGGGGCTGCGGTATTTTCGGCAGCTGCTGCCGCTTGAATCACTTGTGCCCCATTTCCAGCTTTAATCACTGTCATATCCGCATCGGCGATAGCTACCACCTGTTGAGGATCTCCCAGATAGGTATAAAGCTGCTCTAAGGTATAGGGCGCGGGTAAGGAAGCGTTATCCTCCATTTCCGTTACCGCCAGCCGAACTGCCCCAATTATTTGGTTCCGACGCAGGATCGGGGTGAGGGAAAGTAGGGATGCTAAGGTCTGAAAATACTGATCAAGTGGGGAAAGTTGCGCTTGGGTCTGCAAGCATCTCACCTCACCTGCTTCAGAAAAACACGCCAAGTAGGCGCAATTGTAAACATGTTGCTGAAAATATGTTAACCCAGTATCCCAGAATGAAAGATTCTTTTTGAATAGCAGCTGGTCTTTGCGAAACTGGAACAGTTAAAAAAATAAGAGTGGGGATTTCACACAATGAATAGCAAGACACGTGTTCTCAATGTGCTGGTTACGGGATTGGCGCTGTTCGCCATGTTTTTCGGGGCTGGCAACCTGATTTTTCCGGTAATGATTGGGGTGGAATCGGGAGTTGAACAAGTTCCCGCCACTATTGGCTTTATGCTTACCGGCGTGCTGCTGCCCATGGCTGGCATGATTGCTGCCGCTACCTCTTCTTCCGGAGTGCTGGGGATTATTGAACGCATGTCCCACTACCCAGGGCTAGTGTTTTGCTGGTTGATCTTTTTGTCGACCGGGATGCTATACGCGATTCCGCGTACCGCTGCCGCTTCTTTTTCGATGTCATTCCAGGCCTCCACGGGGGACTCGCACCTGGCACTATTTATTTACACTCTGGTATTTTTCGGCATCGCCGGTTACCTGTGTTTAAATCCGCGTAACGTCTTGGATCGCATCGGAGGAATCTTGACCCCAGCGCTGCTGATCTTGTTGGCAGTGATCATTATTACTGCGGTGGCTACTATGTCGCCTTCGGAGGCAGATCCGATTGAAAAATACGCTTCCACCCCCACTTTGAAGGGTATCTTTGACGGTTACGGCACTTTGGATGCCATCGCCTCCTTCGTATTCGGGGTAGTGATTATTCGTGCGCTGCGGCAAAAAGGCTTCCAACCCGGCAGGCAGCTATTCGGAGTTACCGCCCTTTCGGGAGTGATCGCCGCTTTCTTCCTCGGGCTGGTCTATTTTGGACTGTCGATGGTGGGTTCACGTGTGGGACGCCTAAACCCCGACGTTAAGGACGGTGGAGAAGGCCTAGCATTCGCAGCGCAGCACTTGTTTGGACCTGCCGGCAGGGTAGTATTGGGCGCCATCGCTATCTTGGCTTGCCTAACTACCGCCATTGGTCTAGTCGAGGCTTCCACTCAGTTCTTTAGGGGATTGTTCCCGCAGATTTCGCGTCCAGTATGGGTAGTGCTACACGTGATTATTTCTTTAGCGATCGCTAACCTAGGGTTAGAGGCATTGGTGAACGTGATTGTTCCGGTAATGATGTTCTGCTACCCCATCACCATCATGCTGGTAGTTACCTGTATCCTGGATATTTTCATTCCTGGTCACATGTTCTGGGCTTACCGTTTATCGGTCTGGGTAGCAGGTATCTTCGGTCTCTTTGATGGCTTGAAGGCTGCTGGGGTATTGGAGAATTGGATTGACACCACCATTCCGTTGGCGTCGCTAGGGTTGGGTTGGCTAATCCCCTCCCTGGTTATGCTGGTCCTCGGACTGATTATCGATATCGCCCAAGGCCGAATGAAGCAGGCTTATGATTATGACGCGGTGGCGCGCGAACGCAACCAATCTTTGGTAAGTGCTGGCTTAGCGTTCAATGAAGATGAACTAGATGAAGTCGCCGCGCCGCAGGAAAACGCGACCGAAAAATCCGATTCGGACAACTAAAGGTTTTCTAGGCCTGCCAATATTACCGGCACTATTCCCAGGAGGATAAATGCCGGTAACTGACAGATACCTAAGGGAATAACTAACCGTACCGAGAGTTTTTGGGCAGCCTGGCGGGCGCGTTGGTCTTTACTGGCGCGTACCCGCCCTCCGGCTCCTTTCAACAGTGTTTCTGGCGCCACTCCATCTTTCCAAGCAGGTTCGAGTGCCGCAGATAGATACTGCGCCCACTCGGGACAGGTATCCCCACGTTGCAACAAACTCCAAGCGGAGTTCCATTCGACTCCCAAGATCAACGCGCGCGAAACCGCTGCCAGACGAGGTTCTCCAGTGGCAGTTGCCAGAGCGCTTAAGACTCGCGGAATGGCGGCGCCCCCTGCCAGCCCGGCACTTGCCAAGTCCAGAATTACTGCCGGATCAATAGCCTTACCTTCAGTATTTTCACGGCCAGATTTGCGTGGGGGAACCGCGGGCAAAAACCAGGGTAGGGCGCCCCAAAAAACCCAGATTCCCAAGATAAACATTTTCACGCCTTTTCAGCTTGCGCTACTAAACGAAACATCCAAAACATCCCGGTCAACAGCGCGATCAAGCCGGCAAAGGCGCTGATAGTTCCTAACCCGCCTGCGAATATTGCATTTAGCGGATTGGCTCCTAGCAGGGATCCCAGCGCGATTCCTCCCAAAGGTAAGATCCCCAAAATAGTGGCGGAAGCCTTCGGGGCTGTCAATGCCAGTTTCCGGGCGCGTGCGGCATTAGCCGCTTCAGTAAGGGAATCAGCACAACCAGTTAACACTTCCGATAAGGGCGCACCGACTGCCTCGGAAAAACGGATTGCCGCCAGGAGACCGGTCAAAGCAGCCTGCTCCCAAGATGTTAAATATGGTTCGATCGCAGCTTGAATGTCTGTGGAACTGGCAGTTTTCGGAGGTGAAAACCCGTTACGCGGCAAACTTTTTACCCAGGCAGACTCAGGATCAGCACCGGCATTTAGGCGACTCGCGACCTCGACGACTGCCGCTGCTAGTTGAGGTTTAGGTTTGAAACGTCGCCTTAAAAACCCGGCAAATTTCCTGATGTAACCAGCCATTTTCGGCAGAGGCAGGCGGCGGTTTTCCAGTGGACGAGGATCAGGTAGATGCCAAGGCAGCCCTCCAAATGTTAGAAAAAGTCCCATTAAGGTCGCAGTTTTCCAGCTCAAGATACCTCCGCAAGATGATCCAAATCCATATCTACCAGTTCTGATAGTTTTCGGTATCCCGCACCCCGCAGTAACTGTCCGGCAGAAGTAACTTTGAGCGCTAGCTGCGCTGCCAGGTGGGAATGATCCCAAATAGGCACCCCGACCTCGGAGATATAGCGTCGCGTGCTTCCCTGTTCCGTTAAACGGCGAATCTGTAAAAAGGCATCTACCCCGGCTATCACCTGTGCCCCTACGGTAGATTCCGGCATTAATGCCAACGCTCCCAGTGCCACTAAACGGGCGGGAACCTCGGTAACCGCATTGGCGTGTACTGTAGCCCAGGTACCTTCGTGCCCCGTGTTCATAGCGGAAAGCACTTCGCGCACCTCCGAGCCACGGCATTCTCCCAGTACAATCCGATCTGGACGCATCCTCATAGCCGCTCGCACCAGGGTAGACATCGGAACCGCGCCTACCCCTTGCACATTAGCGCTGCGTTCTTGCAAATGAACTAGGTGGGGGTGGGAAGGGAAAAGCTCGGAGACTTCCTCGATACAAACAATCCGCTGATTTGGGGGCACCAATTCCAAAAGGGCAGATAGCAGTGTGGTTTTCCCTGAACCGGTTGACCCGGAAATAAAACAGGAAGCTCGTCGGGAAATTAACGCCGTCACTACCGGCGCTAACGCCGTAGATACGGTTCCCGATTCCACCAATTGGGTAAAGTTTAGACCTTTAGCTCGCGGGCATCGCAAAGAAATAACCGGATAGGGACTAGCTAAAGGAGGCAATACCGCGTGCAGGCGGATCCCGCCAGGGAGAGTTCCATCCGCGATTGGTGCCGCATCATCGAGACGTTTTCCCGCAGCTCCAGCGAGCCGGACTGCTAGGGATCGCAGGTTAGCAGGGGAACCAAAATTTAGTTTGGTCTTGCAAAGACCGCGACCGCTATCGACCCACACTTGCTGCGGTCCATTGATCAAAACATCGGTGACCTGTGGATCTTGTAATAGGGCAGCAAGATGGGGGCCAAATCCGCTCAATTGAGAGTTCATAGCTGCCAAGTTTCCCAGTAGCTGCGCCGTCCCTGCCGTCGGCGCGCTTTCCCGGCGGATTACCTCTGCCGGAGCTGTACCCGAGGCCACCAGCAGGCGGGGATCCCGGTTAATTTGGGAATCTGGCGGCTGCGAGACTGTCCCTCTAGTTAGGGCTAGACGCCATTTTTTAAAAGCGTTCATGCCGCAGCCGCCAAAATATTTCGCAGGAGCTGTGCCAGGTTTATTTGCAAACTTTTCGGCCACAAAGTACCCAAGCCTTGATCTTGCAGCCGTTTTAGTTCCCGACAATGCGGCACGGAAAAACTTTGATTGACGCTGGTAGCGGAAACAATTCTGGCTGGGACCCGATTATTTATTATCGGTATGCGCTGGCGGTGCAGTTGTAGCAGCAGTTGCCGATTAACCGCTGTCTGTGGGTAATTCCTGACTACCAGTGTTTGCCCAGATAAATCGTTTAGGCGTTCCACAGAATCGAGCAGCCCCCAATCGATGACCACCAGCGCAAATGCACGAACCAACAAAGAAAAAATATGGGAAATATGGTCGGGATTAGTGCGGTAAAGCTGAAGAAAACGCGTATTTTGTACCACGGGGAGGATCTCGCGTAAGCGAGAAACCAGCAGGTCTGCCTCCAGATCGCGAGAGGAAAAGTTACAAATAGCGGGAAATCCGAGTTTGCGCATCTCCGGTGAATGTCGACGCGAAAACGAGTCGGGGAGGGAACAGCTGGCATCCACAAAAACGGAGTTCTTAGCACCGTTTGCCAATCCGAAAGCAATGGTGGAGGTGCCGCTTTTTGGCTGTAATCCGAAAACATTGAGGATGCGTCCTCGCTCGGGATAACAGTACTGGTCGACCTGCGAGAGAAAAGCTATTACCTGGGAAGGAAGCTGAAAAATCCCGGGAGATTGCCGGGCAACTCCGGGAAGGGAGATGCCACCTACAGACGGAGGAGCCGGGTTGGGTGAAAAATCTGCGTGAACTACGGGAAGCGGGAAGGGCAACCAATTTAAATCGGCGCTAGGAGGGCAAATAATCGTACTTAAGCTAGCGGCAGAAGGTGGCAGGTGAGTGGTGAAACGAATACCAGCAACTCCGAGTACCTGGGACAGAAATTGCAGCTGTCCGGGGATAAATTCCCACAGCAGGCAGGTGGAATCTGTGTGGGCAGGTATTTGTCTAGTGGGCACAGGTATTTGTAGAACTTTTGGCACGACCGGCTCCTGCAGTTTGTTGGCGAAATCAAACCTAGATTTAGTGATAGGGAGCAGGGGAAACAAATACAAAAGCTGCTTGCCTAGGATAGTGGGACGCTAGCTACTCTTGGGGACAAACCTGGAGGGGAGGGGAGAGAATCGCGTCATAGGAAGTAGCATTTTCCTGAAAGTTGGCATCCTGATGGTTACACCGGGAAAGCAGACCAGGTCTTTTCGGTTTTGAAAAGACAGGGAAAAGTGTGCGAATAAGAGCCTATTTACCGCGGCGCTTACGCGAATGTTTGGAACGGCGTCCGGAAGAAGAGCCTCCCAAATCCAAGTAGCTCAAAATACGGAGGAACAAATTGCGGCAGGAACCAGCGATGATCTTCCCAGCCTGCGCTAGCTTGCCCCAAATGGGGGCGATACGCGGATGTTTACGGAAGACCACCAACGCCACTATCAGGGCTACCACGATAACTAAAAACCCGATTCCCCATTTTTGGTTCATAGTTATCCCCGGATGGTCTTGTCCGCGAACTTCAAAACCTTTGACGAGAGTTTGGGGAGTCGTCCAGGTGACGGTATTGCCGTCAGCTTTTGCCCCGGAATAGGCATCGGTTTTCAACACCGGACCGGGGAACGTAATGGTCAGACGAAATTGGTCGGTTTGGGCATCCAAAAAATCTAGGCTCTGCACCGGGGCGAGTTTAACCACGTAGCTGTCACCAATATGTTTAATGGTCACAAACGGTTTCTTAGCCTGCGAAATATGCTGTGCTTTCACCGTAATCGTACAGTCTGAAACCCGATCGGTGGATTGATCCTTAATCGCGACCTGCGCAGTTTTTAGGTAGTCCTCTATCCCTGGAATCTGGTCTTTACATTTAATATCTTGCGCGGTTCGAGGCTGCGTTAAATGAGTACTAAACGAATAAGTATCGTTCTCGTAAATCTGCATTTGAGTGCGAGCTTCACACCCGGAAAGCAGCAGCGCACAGGGAAGGAGAATCAGAGCTAAAAGTCGCTTGCCTTTCACCCTCGCTACCTCCTTGAGTGGCGGCCGTAAACCCGGATATCGCTTTACCGCTACTTTTAATCATACTGTAAAGAACTGGCTACACCGACGGTACAAAGTTTACTTCCCATCCGAAAAGCCAATCATGAAGGTGTCCTACGGCCTAAAGTTTCGCTTAATATGAGCCAGGTCATAGTTATTTATGGGAACTTTTAGACCCTCGCGGTAGAGAAAGTAGCAGGGATGACGGACAATAGAAAGGCAAGAGCAACTGTGTGTTGCCGTGTCGAGTGCCGCAGGAGGCAAGAGATAAATGACAGTGACCGAGAAAGATGTGCTAGCTGCCGCCCCGAAGAACGCCCCGAAAGAGGTCGTTGATTGGGTAATTAAAGTTGCAGAACTAGCGAAGCCGAAAGCAATTGAGTTTTGCGATGGTTCCGAAGAAGAATGGACTCGCCTAACCGATCTCATGGTAGAAACCGGGATGTTCACTCGTTTGAATCCCGAGAAACGCCCTAATTCCTTCCTGGCTCGCTCGCTACCCTCCGATGTGGCGCGCGTAGAATCGCGTACTTTCATTTGCTGCGAAAAAGAAGAGGACGCTGGCCCCACCAACAACTGGGCAGATCCTAAGCAGATGCGCGAAACCCTGCATGGAAAGTTTGACGGCGCGATGGCCGGCCGCACCATGTACGTGATCCCCTTCTCCATGGGGCCGCTGGGTGGCCCGATTTCTCAGCTGGGTATCGAGTTGAGCGACTCTCCCTACGTGGTCTGCAATATGCGGATCATGACCCGTATGGGTGCCAAGGCGATGGATCTCATTAACGAGGGACGTCCTTGGGTTCCGGCGGTTCACTCCGTGGGCAAGCCCCTGGCTGAGGGCGAGACTGACGAAGCCTGGCCCTGCAATGACGAAAAGTACATCACCCACTTCCCCGAAACCAACGAAATCTGGTCCTTCGGTTCCGGTTACGGCGGGAACGCCCTCCTGGGCAAGAAGTGCTACGCCCTGCGTATCGCCTCCACCATGGCTCGCCGCGATGGCTGGATGGCAGAGCACATGCTGATTCTGCGGCTAACCGACGAAAAGTCCGGTGAGCAGTACCACGTGACCGCCGCCTTCCCGTCTGCCTGTGGCAAGACCAACCTGGCGATGCTGCAGCCGACCATCCCCGGCTACAAAGTCGAAACCGTTGGCGACGACATTGCCTGGATGCGTCCGGGAGAGGACGGCACCTTGCGCGCCATTAACCCCGAGGCCGGATTCTTCGGAGTTGCCCCGGGAACCTCTTACGATACCAACCCGATGGCGATGGAGACCATGAAGGAAAACTCCATCTTCACCAATGTAGCTTTGACTGACGATGGCGATGTCTGGTGGGAAGGCATCGACGGAGACACCCCCGATCACCTGATCGATTGGCATGGTAAAGACTGGACTCCGGAATCTGGCGAAAAGGCCGCTCACCCGAACTCCCGTTTCACCACTCCGGCTGCGCAGTGCCCGATTGTTTGCCCCGATTGGGAAGCTCCCGAGGGTGTTCCGGTCACCGCGATCCTGTTTGGTGGACGTCGCGCAACCAACGTTCCCTTGGTAGCCGAGCAGTACTCCCCGGCACACGGGGTGTTCATTGGTGCGTCCGTAGCCTCGGAGCAGACTGCTGCTGCTGAAGGCGCTGTGGGCTCGCTACGTCACGATCCCTTCGCTATGCTGCCCTTCTGCGGCTACAACATGGCTGACTACTGGGGTCACTGGCTAGAAATGCAAGAGAAGGTGGGCGACAAGTTCCCGCGGATTTACCAGGTTAACTGGTTCCGTAAGGATGAGGACGGCAGCTTCATTTGGCCGGGCTACGGCGATAACGCTCGCGTTCTGGACTGGATTGTGCGCCGCGCCTCCGGCAAGGTTGACGCCATTGAAGGCCCGACCGGCTACTACCCCAAGTTCGAGGACTTCAACCTGGAAGGCACCGATCTGGGTCGGGAAGAATGGGACAAGATGTTCGCCATCGATCCCGATGCTTGGTTGGCCGAAACCGAAGACACCGAGAAGTACTTCTCGCAGTTCGGTGACAAGCTTCCTAAGGCCATCTCTGACGAACTCGCGAAACTGCGTGAGCGTCTACAGGCACTTAAGTAATCACCTAACTAAAAGTTACCTCTTTCCTTTTTAAAAATAAGAGGAAGGCGGCCGGAGACCAGAGTCTCCGGCCGCCTTTTCATACTTTTGTATTCTTGGGTTTTATTTAGGGGGCAGCCTCCGTCCCTCCTCCTGCGAGGAAACGTTGGGGTGTAGGCACTAGAGCTCATTGCAATGTCCAGTTTGTGGGACATTATG
This sequence comes from Varibaculum cambriense DSM 15806, assembly GCF_000420065.1. Taxonomy (GTDB): domain Bacteria; phylum Actinomycetota; class Actinomycetes; order Actinomycetales; family Actinomycetaceae; genus Varibaculum; species Varibaculum cambriense. The sequence goes on from NZ_ATUF01000002.1 coordinate 883,831, forward strand.
TTGGTGTTTTTGTTTTGGTAGAGACAAAACAGGGATTGCCGAGCTGTAGGGGTTCCGCAGTTAGTGTTTTAAGGTTTCGTGCGCAGCGTGGCCTTCGGGCTCAATCTGCAGGGTGCAATGTTCGATTTTTCGTGGGAAATGGGCTTTCATACATTCTTCTACCTGGTGTAGCACTTCCAGGGCATGACCGTCGCGATAACATTCCTTAGCGATAATGATGTGCGCTGATAAAAGCACGGTTTGTGAGTTAAGCGGCCACACGTGCAGGTCATGAATTCCAGTTACGTGTTCTACCTGCATAATATGTTCCCTGATCTCGGCGATCTTCAAATCGCTCGGAGTGCGGTCAAGCAGGATCGAGCCCGCTTCCCTTAACAGTTTGTAGCCGCGTGGCAGCATCGCGCCCGCAATTAGCAAAGAAATTACCGCGTCGATCCGGTTGATGCCGGTAAGACGGGTAATAATTCCGCCAGCGATTACTCCCACGGAGGAAATCGCATCTACGGAAACTTCCAGAAATGCGGCTCTAATATTTAAATTGTCACGATGGCGTCCTAGCATTACCAGCAGCGATGCCAAGTTACCCAGTAAACCGGCCACCGCCCAGGCGGCCATTTGGGTGCCATCAACCGGAGTGGGGGTAAGCAGCCGGATAACTGCTTGGTAGCCGATGATCGTACAAATGATCATAATCATCCCGGCCTGGATGCCGCCCGCGATCGCTTCTAGGCGCGCATACCCGTAGGTGAGTTCGCCGCTGGCAGGACGAGTCATCAAAGTAGCGGTGAAGGCCGCTAAGAATAGTCCGATCGAATCAATTGCGACGTGTCCGGTATCTGCGGCTAAAGCTAGCGAACCGGAAACGATAGATCCAATCAATTGGGCAACCAGCACTGCCAAGGTGATCCCCGCGGCAATTAGCAGTCGCGTACGGGTAGATTCGCTGGTAGAAGCATGTTGATGCACGGTGAAACCACCTCTTAATAAGGGATACCTAAATAAGTAACATTTTGCTACCTTAACCTCACCAATTCCAATAAGATTTGTCAACAGCCCTCCCAAATCGAAATAAAAAATGGAAGAATGATGAATATGTCGTCAAGTGATACCCCGGCGCTGCGCGGATGGCGCCATTTATTCTCTGGTAAAGAACGAGAAGTGTACTATCCGGCGGGACAGTCGGCTCATGATTCTGACACGGTGATGATTGTGGCTACTGACCGTTTCAGTGCCTATGGTCAGGTATTTCCTACGGAAATTCCCGGTAAAGGTGTTGCCCTTACCCAGCTAACTACCTGGTGGTTGGAGCAGCTCGGGGATGCGGTCCCTAATCATTTTCTCTCTACTTCCTCGGTACCAGAGATGGCAGCGGGTAGAGCGATGATTTGTCGTCGCCTGGATATGTACCCCTTGGAATGTCACGTGTCGGGTTACCTGGCGGGTGAAGCCTGGCGGGAATATCAAGCTAAGGGCACTATCGGGGGTGCGCGGATGCCCGAGGGGTTGCAACAGGAGCAGAAGCTAGCGGAGCCAGTCTTTAATCCGGTAGCTAAGACCCAGATGGGACGGCACGACACTAACGTTTCTTGGGAGGCGCTACAGTCTTTAGTCGGCAGTGGACGTGTGGATCAAATCATCGAGTACTCGCTTGATCTGTACCAGCGGGCGGCCAAGATTGCTTGGGATCGGGGGATTATCTTGGGATCTACTAAGTTCGAGTTTGGTTCCGCGCTACCCTACGGGGGTGAGGCCGTGGTATTAGGAGATGAGGTACTGACCCCCGACTCTTCACGTTTTTGGAATGCCGATAGCTATGAAGTGGGCAAGCGTAATCCCCGGCTAGATACCCAGATATTGCGGGATTGGGTCGATTCTGACGCGTGTCAGTGGGAGCCCTATAAGCGTCAGGTACCCCCGCAGATTCCCGCAGATGTGGTAAAACAGACCTCTGATCGTTATCAAGAAATATACGAGACGCTTACGGGACGTACTCTCAACGAGTAGGCCGGCGGATTTTCCACAGGTGTTATCCACAGCTATTGCTGCGGTTTTGCACCAGTTAACAACCCTGTGGATATTACCTGTGGATATTCATTTTTTCGCTAGCTAGATAACCTGAAATGTCAAATTTTTCTTGGTTAACCTCAGGTAAACCTTGAGGGTATGGAGGGTTTGGACTGGTAGAAATAGTATTGAGGCTATTAGCTGCAGGAATAGTGAAATCTGCTGGCAGGTTGGGGATAACCAGTGACTAAACTCCTAAAAAGCAGGAAAACTAAGTGTCCATTGACGGGTTTTCAACAGCGAATATTTTTGGTAAGCGTCCGAAGCTATAGCTTTGAGCAGGGGGCTTAATATAACCTTCAAGTGACTACTTGAAGGTTTAAATTTGTCCCCGGTTTAAGGGCTAGCGTGGTTAGCGAAAAACCGAACGTTACGGATCAAATAGAAAAGGCTGCTGCCCGACAAATCGTGTTGTCGAGCAGCAGCCTAGAGTTAAAGACTTTGGAAGTCTAAACTACTAAAACATCCAAATAGCTAGCAGCTAGTTTGCTTTCTTGTTGGTGATTCCCAAGTACACGCTAATCAAACCGACTGCGATCACGATTGCCACAATGAAGCTGATAAAACCGTGACCCTCGCCAATAACCTTGGCTAAGAGCCAATCAGACAGGCCAGCAGAAACCATACCGATGATAATGGTGATGATCATCCCCATGTTCTGTTTGCCCTTCATAAAGAAGCGCGCTAGTGCCCCAATAATACCGCCACCGATGATCGAACCAATTACACCCATTTTTCTCGTTATATCCTTACTAGTTATTATGCTTACGCTTCCTGTCTAACATGCCTGGACGGTACTGCGCAAGAGCTACCGCCAGAGAAATGCACAGCAAACCCGCTATTTCTCCTACATTTGGCAGGTGGTGCAGGGCAATCATGCTAACCACCTCACTTATCGCCGGCATTAAGCAAGCTAACAGCGAAAATATATCGGGACCCAGACGGCGTAGCGCCACTTGTTCTAAGGGGAAAGGCAGCGCGGTAGACAGTACCCCCACGGCAATACAACAAAGTAAAACCCAAGTGCTTTGCCAACCGGCAGCAATCGCGAACGGCCCGACTAAGGGCACAGTTAAAATCGCCGCGACCAACAGACCAATCGCTAAAGAATCTTGGCCGTGGCCTGCGCGGCTAGTTTTTGTCCCACCACAATGTAGCCTGCCCAGCAAATGCCCGCGGCTATTGAAAAAGCCAAACCAATCTGTGCCTGAAGGTTAGCGATATCTAGGCCGATCCCGGAAATAGCTGCCACCCCGATGCCCGCCAGTAGCGCCGCTATCCGGGTACGCCATCCACGTCCTCTGAAAAGTGCCACCATCACGGGTCCCACAAACTCTATAGAAACGCAGGTACCTAAAGGAATCCGGGATATTCCATGGTAGAAGGTCATATTCATGGTGGTAATGAACAGTCCCATAACTGTCGCTGCCGCTAACGTTCGCCAAGATAGGTCGCGGCGAAAAGGACGGCGAATCAGGATCAAAATAATTGCTGCTACCGCCACCCGCCACCAAGCGACCACGGTGGGAGTCATGGCCGTAAACAACCATAAAGTCGCAATCGCCGCGCCCGAATATTGTGATAAACCAGAGCCTACGAAGATCAATGGCGCAGGAATACGATCCGCAATATTGCTCGTTTGGGTCATTTTCACTCCGGCTTATGCCTGCACTGCAACAAATAACGCGCGATGATCAGAGATTGGCATCTCGATAGTGTCCACCTGGGAAACCTGGCAGGTAGGCGGGGTAAATAGCTGGTCGATACAGGATCGGGGCTGATCCGCGGGGAAAGTGGGGGCGCTCGCAAAAGATAAATAGGGGTAGAGGGAGCAGGAGACTTCTGGACGCAGATTCATATCCCCGACTAACAGGGGGGTCGCCTTGCCAGCAAGTAAGGATAATCCTTGCCAGGAGCGGATTAACTGCCGTTTGGCGGTGTCTACCCCGAGTTCTAGATGGGTGCTGCCGACTAGGAATCGCCCCTGCGAGGTAACAATTTCTGCCCCGAGCACACTGCGAGTTTGCCCGCCATAAAACTTCCAGGCACGCGGATCTGGGCTGGAAATCTTTATCCGGGGGGCTGCCGAACCGAGTTTGGCACTTACCCAGCGCCGCACCGGATGGGGGGTTAGCACTCCCACTCCATATCCTCCAAGCAGCGGGCGATCAGCGCGAAAAGGATTCCGGCTTTTTCCGAGGATGTCGCTGGGCAAGGATACGGGAAGCCGCAACCCTAAAAGCGTTTGACCAGCGAAGAAACTTAAGAATCGGTATTGCCAAGTTTGCCCCGAAATCTGGGTTAGCGCAGCGGCCAGCGCGCGGGCTTGATCGACAAAACCGGAACGTGCCTGATAGAAATCAACTTCTTGCAGGCAAATGGCGTCGGGATGGTAATCGAGAAACTGTTGGGCTATTACTTGCCAGCAATCTTGAAATTTAGCTGCTCCCGATGCGGGGGTGCCATGCTGCAGATTTGCACTGATAATCTGCATATTATTCGGCCTGAAAATCTAGGCAGATAGAATTAATGCAATAGCGTTGGCCCGTAGGCATGTTAGGTGCGTCCTCAAAAACATGCCCCAGATGGCTCTGACAGTTGGCGCAGCGTACCTCGGTTCTTTCCATGCCATGGGAAGAGTCCTGGTGGTAGGTGACCGCGGCGTCCTCGGGTCGGAAAAATGCGGGCCAACCGCAGTGGGAATCAAACTTGGTATCAGAGCGGAACAGTTCTGCTCCGCAGGCGCGGCAATGGTAAATCCCTTGCCGGTTTTCATGCAGGTATTTTCCAGTGCCGGGGCGTTCGGTACCCGCTTCGCGCAAAACGTAGTATTCGCTGGCATCCAGGCGGTTTCGCCAATCAATCTCAGTGGCGCTGCGGGGGTCAAAATCACTCATCGCTTAACCTTTCTGGGGGTTATTTTCGCCTACCAATTTGCGCGCCAGCCGGTGAACTTCCTCGTCAGAGCGGTCACGGCTGAGGTAGCGGACTTCTTGCGGTTGAATCCGGCGGGAAACCAGCGCCCAGGGAACTTCTTTTACCAGCCATTGAATTAGTTGTTCTCGCAGGTAACAACGCAGTACCCATAAATCATTGCTATCGGCGGCAGACACCGAAATGCGCACAGTCTGGCAATCATCGCTCATATCGGAGACATCTACGCTGGCGCTGCGCCCATCCCACAGTTCCGTGCCTGACAGCAGCAGGTCCACTTGGGCGCGGATGGAATCGATAGGTGCGGAATAGTCAAGATAAAGTTCCACCATTCCCACTTGTTGGGTGTGCTTGCGGGTCCAGTTCTCGAACTTTTGTTGGGTGAAGTGGGTGGAAGGCACAATCATGCGGCGTTCATCGTAGAGATTAAGCACCACGTAGGTGAGGGTAATCTCTTCTACCGTGCCCAGCTCTTTCTTGCCATCTAAGCCCGGAACCTGCACTTTGTCGCCGACCCGGAGAGCATCTGAAAGCGCCATTTGCACTCCCGCAAAAACGTTTGCCAGAGTCGATTGGGCAGCTAAAGTTGCCACGATAGAAGCCACGCCAGCCGAGGCCAGCATGGAACTCATCGCTACTTGGGCAGACGGGAAAGTTAAAATCGCGCTAGAAATCCCCACAACCACTACTACCGCTTGTAATAACCGCCGGATAACCTGTGCCTGAGTCAGCATTTTCGAACGGCTCCGGGAAGGATTCTCGCGGTTAGCTTTTACCGCCACGTCTTCGATCACGTAGCAAATGCGGGTGATTAGGAAAGTAACCGCTAAAATCACCACGATCAGTAATCCTTGGCTAAACCTCCCAATCCCGGTAGAAGCGGCGATTTCCAGTCCGGAAGTGGTGTACTTCCAGCCTAGATAGGCTCCCAGAATCAGCATGGCGAAGAAGAAGCTACGGGTGGCCCGTTTTAAGATCAGTTTGGTGAGCGGCTCGCGTTTAGCTACCAGCTTTAAAATCGCGGTAGCGATTGAGGCAAGGATGATCCCGGCTAGCGCCCCTACGCCCATACCGGCGAGGCTGGTTAGCCAGTCAAATACTTGCTCAACGGTTTGATCTGATGAGGATGTGCCTAAAGGTTGCAGCTGCATATAACTAGACTACGTTTCACCGACAAAAAATGCAGGTATTGAACCATTAAAAGACGCGGTAAACCCCAGTTGTGAGAGGCTTCATAGGGGATCGCTTTGCCTTTAGTTGCTCAATGCCGGTAAGCTTATTCAAGTCTGAGCCGAGGCCTTGAGGCCAGGCCGCAAGGCCCCCATCGTCTAGAGGCCTAGGACACCGCCCTTTCACGGCGACGGCACGGGTTCGAATCCCGTTGGGGGTACGATCTGCCGAAAGGTGGAGCACAAATGAATAAGGCCCAGTGGCGCAGTTGGTTAGCGCGCCGCCCTGTCACGGCGGAGGTCGCGGGTTCGAGTCCCGTCTGGGTCGCAGGTCTTATTAGACCCCTAGGCTCTGTAGCTCAGTTGGGAGAGCGTTCGACTGAAAATCGAAAGGTCACCGGATCGATGCCGGTCGGAGCCACCACTGGTTACTTTTAGCGTTTTATTTTTTACTCCCGCCTTTAAGAGGCAAAATGATCCCACCCGTGTTGCGCATACGGTTGTCCCTCAACTAGCAGGTAGGCGTTAAACGAAGATGATGAATCATCTTCATTACTGAACGTAACTTCGGGTTTATTGGTGATATTGGCCGCTTGGGTGCTCGCCGATAAAACCTCGCCAATAAGCGTAAAACCGGGAATCGCAAATCCTGCGGGAGCTGTACATAGCAGGCCATGATCTTCTCCTCCCCCGAGAATCCAATCCCAGCTACTGGTACCCAAGAAACTAGCCAGATCTGCAAGGCGCTGGGCATATTTTTCTAAGAGGACGGGGTGCAAATCAATTACTACCCCGGAAGCGGCTGCTATTTTTGCCCCGTCCCGGCTCAGCCCATCAGAAACATCCATCAAGGCGTGGGCCCCGGCCAGGGCTAGTCGGGAGGCGAGGGAAGCGGGAACCTCTGGAACCTGATAGCGAGAAATAACTTTGTTGACGAGGCCGCGCAAGGATCCCGGTAGGGTGGGATCATCTAGGGCAGCTTGCGGACTCTGGAAGCGTTCCAGCAGGGCTAACCCGGCAGCGGAATCACCGAGATTCCCCGCGAAATACACCTGGTCGCCTACTTGCGCACCACAACGTAATAGGGGAGGTCGGCCCGCTAAATCCCCGATAACCGTGACTGCTATCTGCAGGCATGGCCCGGAAGATAGATCCCCACCTACCAGTGCATACCCGTAGCTTTCTAAGCCTTTTGCTAGCCCGGTAGCGAGGGCGGTAATCTCGTTATTGCCCATGTCTTTAGGAATAGTTACCGCCGCGACTGCGCTATGAGCACTTGCCCCCATGGCCGCAATATCGGCGGCGTTTTGGGCGGCGGCGCGCCTGCCGATCTGTTCTAGGCTCATCCAGTCACGACGAAAATGGACTCCTTCTACCAGCACATCAGTGGAAATCACGGAGCGAGAATCCGGATGAGCCAAAACCGCACAATCATCTCCCGACCCCACCAGTACTCGCTTGTGCGCATGCAGGCCGGCAGTAAAGTCGGCAATCAAGCGATCTTCGGCCGTAATGGGGGTAGGTACCGCCCCCTGAAAAGACGGTAAAGAATGCGGAGAAGAAGGTTCTACCTGGGCGGACTCGCCAGGAGGAGAAGTAGTCATAGTAGTAAGCCTACCTACTTACTGGTGCCAGTTCACCAAAGCCGGTTTAGGCGCCGCATTTACGTAACCGCTAGCCTTACAGCGGCTATTAGCGATCCTATTTAATGGCGTTATCTAGCTGGGCTTTGCGGGTTAGCTGCTGCAGGAAACGATCCTGGGTTTCTCCGAAGAGATCGCGCCAATAGCCACGCCGGATGACTTTCCCTTGTTTTAGCACTATCACCTGGCAATCTAGGGCAATTACATCGGTTAGGTCGTGGGTGACTTGGATAGTGGTGGCTCCCCCGATGCGTTCCCGCAGCAGCACTCGCAGCTGGTCGGCTACCTCTACATCCAGGGAGGCCATCGGTTCATCTAGTAACACCACATCCGGTTCAATCGCCATCGCCCGGGCAATAGCGACGCGTTGCTTTTGACCGCCGGAAAGCTGATTGGGACGGCGCCGCTCTAGGTTCTGTATTCCTACCGCGGCTAGTTGGCTGCGCGCCAATTCCTGGGCGCGATCTTTATCTATCCCTAAGCAACGCAAGCCAAATACCACGTTACGCAGCACGGACATATGCGGAAATAAGGCAGGATCTTGGGCGAGAAGCACTATTCGGGGCTGGTCTACGCTCCACTTAATAGAGCCAGAATCAGGAACCAGCGTTCCGGCCAGCAGGGAAATGATCGTAGATTTTCCCGCCCCATTCGGACCCAGCAGGGCAGTGGCGGAGCCGGGGGTAAAATCTAAATCCACATCTAAGTTACGCACGGCGATTTTCGCCTCCAGATGCACCCCCGGACCGGCCTGTTTTTTTCGTGGTACTTTCTTGGAAAGACCGCTAATCGCCCCGGCCGTGCCGGGAGCAGCGCTTTGCTTTTGCCTTCCCATCAGACGCGAATACCAATAGTCGGAAAGTACCTGGGTGCCGCCTACTATCAAAATCGCCAGCGCAATAATCACTAAAGATAGGGAAAGTGCCAGGTCAGTATCGGTTTCTCGTTGCAGATATACCTCGAGGGGAAGGGTGCGCGAAATACCTTGCAGGGAGCCGGCAAAAGTAATCGTGGCCCCAAACTCGCCCAGGCAACGGGAAAACGCTAAAGCGGTTGCCGAAACGATCGCCGGGGCGGATAGCGGCAAAGTTACTTGCAGCAGGGTACGGGTGCGAGAAGCTCCTAAACCCCGGGCCGCGGCCTCGTATTGGAAACCGCGAGTGCGTAGCGCGCCCTCGAGGGAAGTAATCAGGAAGGGCATCGCCACGAAAGTTTGAGCGATAACCACCGCTAAGGTGGTAAAACCAATCTGAATCCCTAAAAGATCCAGTTTTGATCCCAAAATCCCCATGCGTCCCCAGGTAATTAGCAACACCAAACCGGCAACTACCGGAGGTAACACCATGGGGAGGGTGACGAACGTACGCACCAGGCGGGGAAAGAAACTGTTGCGTGCCTGGGAAAGCCACAACGCCAGCGGCACCCCGAAAACGATACACAGCCCGGTGGAAATCAGGCAGGTTTTTAAAGACAGCCACAGAGCGTCTTGGCTTTGGGTAGTGGCCAGCAGCTGCGGGATTTGTCCCCAATGTACCCGCAGTACCAAGGCGGCAAAGGGAATCAGTAAGAAAAGTAGCGCTAAGGCGGCGGGGCCCCACAGCCAAGCTGGGGACCCCGCCGCTTGATTAGCTCCGAAAGACTTACGCAAGGGGAGCTTTAGTTCTTATCTTGTGACAGGGGAGCCGAGAAACCATAGCTTTCTAGGATCTTCATCCCCTCATCAGACAGAATAGCGTCGATAAACTTCTTCGCGGCCTCTTGGTTCTTAGAGGCTTTCACCAAAGATATCGGGTAGGCGTTAACCACCTGGTCGATGCCCTTAACTTCAATGATCTCGACCTTGTCTCCAGCGGCCTTTGCGTCAGTCTGGTAAACCAGTCCCGCATCGGCTTCTCCGCTTTCAACTTTGCCGCGCACATCGGTAACCTTTTGTTCCTCAGATGCGGGTTTGAGGGTGACGCCCAATTTTTGCTGCAGTTCTTTCGTAGCGTTACCGCAGGGCACCCCCTCGGCACAAACCACTAGTTTCTTGCCGTCCAAGGAGGCGTCTAGCCCGGTGATCTTGGCGGGGTTCCCCTTGGGGACGATTAGTGCCAAAGTGTTAGAGGCGAAGGGTTTGACCTCGCTAACCAGATCCGCAGCGGTTGCTTTTTTCATGTTCTTTTCGTCAGCGGAAGCAAAAACATCTGCTGCCGCACCGTTTTTTAGCTGATCTACCAGGGTAGATGAACCCTCAAAGGAGAACTTCACCTCGATATTAGGATCTGACTTTTTCAGTACCTTCTCAACAATTTCCGGGAAAGCCTTATTTAACGAGGCGGCCGCGAATACCGTTAGCTGGGTTTTTTCTGCCGGAGCTTTGCTCTCTTCGGCCTTAGTGCCACCGGAGGACGAGCAAGCTCCTAGCGCCAGGGCAAGCCCGGCTGCTAGAGCAACGAGACGGAATTTTTTCACAGTTTTTCTCCTTCAGGAAGCTGTACCGAAACATTAGTCGCTTTGACCTGGGCGGTAGCTACGGAACCAACCTCTAAGTTCAGTTCCTCTACTGCTTCGGTAGAGACTAGGGAAACCACCCGGTAGGGTCCGCATTGCAGATCTACCTGGCTCATTACCTGGCCTTTTTTCAGGGCAACCACTAGCCCTTGGAAGTGGTTACGGATTGATTCATTAGGTTCTTCCCCCAGTAGGGTCCCAGCGGGACGCTCCTGCAGGAAACGAGCTACTGAGGCTCCGTCCACCCGCTTGGGACCGGATCCAGCAACAGTTTTGATTAGATTTTCATCGAGCCAACGGCGGATGGTGTCATCACTGACCCCCAGCAGGTTGGCGATAGTAGATATACGATAATTTGGCATAGAATTAGGGTATCGCAGATACGAAAAAATATCTGGAAAATGAGCTTAATACGGAAATAGTGCTAATAAAAGTACTAATAACAAAAAATAGATTCAGGTATTAAAGGTTAGATAAAACCGGTTGGCGAAGTTGGAAATCTTTAAAGATAGAACGCTGAGGGCGCCGGCTTGCTTTAAAAGCGAACCGGCACCCTCGGAAAAGCGACCTGTTTTAAGCCCCCTGGGCGGGAGCTCCTCCAGCATCCTCTCCGCCGGCGACAGTAGCCCGAACTGGGGTCCAACCCGGCTTTTCCGGGCTAGCGGCGGTCGCGGGGCGCCGCGAGCGGTAAACGATTGGTGGACGGGTAACGTAACCCACCGGAGCCGAAAGTACGTGCACTAGGCGGGTGAAGGGCCATACCGCCAACAGCAGTAAACCGGCAATGATATGCAGTTTGAAACTGAGCGGCACATTCGCCATCAGATCCACCTGAGGTTGCAGCATGAACAGGGAACGCAGCCACACCGAAATCGTTTTGCGGTAGTTATAGCCGCCATCAGCCCCAAAGATCTGGTTGGCGGCGGTTGCTATTGCTCCCAACGCCAGGGGAATCGCCAAGAAAATATAGGCAACCAGGTCACGAGCGGTAGTAGCGAAACGTACCGAATGGTTAACGAAACGCCGCCACAGCAAGCCGATAAAGCCCACCACCGCCGCAATCCCTGCCGCGGTGCCCCCAAAGGTGGCTAGCAGGTGATATTGGTGTTGAGTAACCCCCATGGCTTCGGTCATCCAGTCGGGGATGAATAGCCCCATAAAGTGTCCCACCAGCACGAACAGGATCCCGAAATGGAATAGCGGGGAAGCTAATCGCAGGATTTTAGCTTCACGTAGCTGTGAGGACTCGGAAGTCCATCCATACTGATCAGAGCGGTAACGCCAGATAAGACCGGCAACTAGTAGCGTAATGCAAATATAGGGAAATACTCCCCAAAACAACACGTCCATGACTTCACCCTTCGCTCGCGGTGTCTGCTTGAACCGGGGCTAACTGCGGCCACGGCAAGTTATTACTGTCATCCAAGCCCACCAATTCGGTAGGCGGACCTTGACAGATGAGGCGCTCCATACGCTCAGTGGTTTCCCTATCGGCTTCCCCCAACACCATGCGCAGGGCAGCGACCACTTTCTGCCAGGGAGAATCTAGCGAGCACAGCGCAGCGTGCAGCACTTCGATCCCCTCGCGGCTAGCCGCGATTGCGCCTAAGACTAGGGCTAAATCTTCGCCCTCACAGCGGGCGGCTAACTCTAAAACCCGCGGTAGATAGTCAGGTAGGGATTCGCGGTGGGGAGGCTCGAAACCTACGGCGCTAAATAAATCCGAAAACACCGTCAGCGCGATCCCGCGTTGCCGGGTATCTCCAGTGGCGTAATAGGTTAGCTCCAGGGCGCAGCGGCGTTTGCGGTCAAAAGTCTCCACGTAGTCCTCTTGGACTCCGCGTACTCCGCGCATGCGTGCCCAGGAAGAAAACTCTCCAAGTTCCCGACCGATAGCCTCGGGTAGCAGCTCAGATTCTGTCTTCACCTGGGAAAGGACTTCCTCCAGGTTGTCACCGGGGTAATCCAAGAGCAGCGCGCAAGCCATGAGGGCAGCCGAGCGCTGTTCTGGCTCCAGAGCCACCGCGTTTACCGGGGGCGCCTCTTGCCGGGTAGGAATAAAAGAAACCTTAGCGCTCACCGCGGTGCCCTCCCGATTTCCACCGGAACTTTACCCGAGGGCGCGCCCTGACCCACCGGACAAATATATTCACTGGGGGTGCGCGCAGTTTCCGGATGAGTGGTGGGAATGACGTAGCGATCTTTATATTTAGCGACCGATAGCAAGCGGTACATGGCTTTTACTTGGTCTTCGCTCATGCCTACCGCAGCCGGGATTTCCGGATTAGGCTTATCGCCCAGATTAATATCGCGCATATAAGACCGCATAGCCGCTAAGCGCCGCAAGGAGCGCTCCACCGGTCGCGGATCCCCAGCAGCAAATAGGTCTGCTAGGTACTCTAGAGGAATACGCATAGTAGCGAGCGCAGTTAGCAGGATCTTATGGTTCTCCCCATCGGCTCCCGAAGCGGTTACTGCCTCTACTACCGGTGATAGTGGGGGAATGTACCAAACCATCGGCAGGGTGCGGAACTCCGGATGCAGAGGCAGCGCCAGAGAATATTCCACGATCAACTTATAAACGGGAGAATTTTGTGCCGCCTCGATGAAAGACTCCGGAATCCCGCTTTGCCGCGCAGCCGCAATCACTTGCGGATCGGAGGGATCCAACATTACATCGCGCTGCGCCTGGTAGAGATCGGTTTCCTCCTTGACTGCCGCCGCTTGGCTGACCCGATCTGCGTCATAGAGGATAACCCCCAGGTAGCGCAGCCTGCCCACGCAGGTTTCGGAGCAAACCGTGGGGTCACCGGCCTCGATCCGGGGGTAGCAGAGGGTGCATTTTTCGGCTTTGCCGCTCTTATGGTTGAAGTAAACCTTCTTATAAGGACAACCCGAAACACACATTCGCCAGCCGCGACAAGCATCCTGGTCAACTAGGACAATCCCGTCCTCGGTGCGTTTATACATTGCTCCCGACGGGCAGGCGGCTACGCAGGTGGGGTTCAAACAGTGGTTACAAATCCGCGGCAGGTAGAACATAAACGAATTTTCAATATCCGTTTTTACCTGCTGATTCATCTTTTTGAGGGTGGGATCGTCCTGCATGGTTTCGGTAGATCCGGCCAGGTTGTCATCCCAGTTCGGCCCCCACTCAATGTTCTTTAAGGGCTTTCCGCTCATTTGGGAGCGCGCCTGCGCCACCGGTAGCGCTTTGGAACCCGCCGGAGCCGACAACAACTTGTCATAGTCATAAGTCCAGGGCTCGTAATAGTCGTCTATCTGTGGCATATGGGGGTTGGCGAAAATTTTAGTCAGCTGTGCTAGTTTCCCCCCAGAACGCGGAACCAGCTTGCCGGAGGCCGTGCGCCGCCAGCCGCCCTTCCACTTTTCCTGGTCTTCCCAGGTGCGCGGATAACCGAGTCCGGGGCGAGTCTCCACATTGTTGAACCACATATATTCAGTGCCGGTACGGTTAGTCCAGGCCTGTTTGCAGGTCACCGAGCAGGTGTGGCAACCAATGCACTTGTCCAGGTTCATTACCATGACCACTTGGCTCATTACTTTCATGACTGGTCTCCTTTAGAGAAAATGCAAACTGCCACTGACATTTAGAACTCCACCTCCTGGCTGCGGCGCCGAATATAGGTGACTTCGTCGCGCTGGTTACCGGTAGGACCGGTGTAGTTGAAGGCATACGAGAACTGCCCATAGCCGCCCAACAAATGAGTTGGTTTAATAAAGATGCGGGTCAGAGAGTTATGGGTGCCGCCCCGTTTACCGGTTGACTGGTTAAGCGGAGTGTGGGTAATCCGTTCTTGTGCGTGGTACATAAACACGGTGCCTTCCGGGATGCGGTGGGACACAATTGCGCGGGCGCTAACCACTCCGTTGCGGTTATGGGCCTCAATCCATTCGTTATCGCGCACCCCAATCTTGGCGGCATCCTGCGGAGACATCCACACGGTTTGTCCGCCCCGACCCAGGGTCAACATATAGAGGTTATCGAAATACTGGGAGTGGATCGCCCACTTGTTATGGGGAGTGAGGTAGCGGACTGCCACCTCGGCGCTGGGGGTGCCATCCCCGCGCACCATGCCGGGAGCGGGTTCCCCAAAGAGGTGGTGTAAATCCAGTGGGGGGCGATAGGTGGGCAGGGATTCCCCGTAGGCACACATCCAGTCGTGATCCAGGTAGTAGTGCATCCGGCCAGTGAGGGTGTGCCAGGGTTTGAGGTACTCTACGTTTTGGCTAAACGCAGTGTAACGCCGGCCTCCATGTTCACTGCCGGACCATTCGGGGGAAGTAACCACGGTCTTGGGAGCCTGTTGCACATCGGCCAGAGTGATCTGGTAATCAGCGTGTCCGCGCGACATTTCGGTCATATCTCCGGCGGCGTCCACCTTTTCGGTGAGGGTCTTAAAGCCCTGGGTGGCGAGGCGTCCATTGGTGGTGCCCGAGAACTTCAAAATGAACTCGGCAGCAATCTGGTCGGTGTCTAGGCGCGGACGCGGGCCAATCGCAGTCTCAATTTCTCCGAACTGTTCGCGCATTTCCCGCAGCTCTTTATCCGGGGTGAAAGGTACGCCTTTGGTGCCCATCCCCATTTTTTCGATAACCGGACCCAGGGAGTTAAATTTCTCCCCAATCTTGGTGTAGTCGCGCTCGATGGGGATAATCTTTGGCATATTGACTCCCGGCACCCAGCCGCATTCCTCGCGGGGAATCACTACCCCCGCGGGATTAGCTAGCTCATCCGGGCTGTCGTGGTTCAAAGGAGCCGCCAGGAGGTCCAGTTGGGTACCCAGGTGATTGCCTGCCATCTTGGAGACCAGCTGCGCTAAATCTTGGAACAACTGGAAATCAGTGCGTGCCTGCCAGGGCGGCAAGATCGCGGCGTTGAAGGTATGCACATAGGGGTGCATATCGGTGCTGGACAGGTCATGTTTCTCGTACCAGGTGGCAGCTGGCAGCAAAACGTCAGAATGCAAAGTGGTAGAAGTGTTGCGGAAGTCCGCAGTCACCACCAAATCCAGCTTGCCTTTCGCGGCCTGCTCGCGCCAACGCACGTTACGAGGACGCTGGTCTTCCGGTACTTCCTCGGCCTGGACATCGTTATCGGCCCCGATCATATGGCGCAAGAAGAACTCGGTACCCTTGGCAGAGGACCCCAAAAGGTTAGTACGCCAGTTAAAGAGGACACGCGGGTAGTTCACCGGATTGTCCGGATCTTTCGCCGCGAACTCTAGCTTTCCGGCAGCGAGCTCTTCGGCTACGTAGTCCGCGGGTTTTTGCCCGGATTCTTGCGCTTGCCGCCCCAGCTCCAAAGAAGACCGATTGAACTGGGGATATGCGGGCATCCAGCCGCGTTCAGTAGCTTCCAGTAAAGAATCTGCAATGTTTTGCTTGGGCACTGAGGCCACAGACGCAGGCGAAGTTAAGCGGTCGGTGGTCAGCGAATCGTAACGCCACTGATCAGTGGTTAAATACCAGAAACCGGTGGAGATCATTTGCCGGGCGGGACGCTGCCAGTCCAGGGCGAATGAATATTGGGTCCAACCGGTAATCGGGCGTACCTTCTCCTGACCCACGTAGTGCGCCCAGCCGCCACCGTTAACCCCCTGGGTGCCGCACATCGAAGTCAGTGCCAAGATAGTGCGATAGATCTGGTCAGAGTGGAAATAGTGGTTCGTGCCCGCACCCAAGATAATCTGGCTGCGTCCTTTAGAATCGAGGGCGTTTTGCGCGAACTCGCGGGCAATCCGGATAGTGGCATTAGCCGGCACCCCGGTGATTTCTTCCGCCCATGCGGGAGTCCCCGGATTGGAGGAATCCTGGTAATCCTCGCCCCAAATGCCCGGGAGACCAGCACGTTTTACCCCATACTGAGCCAGCAAAATATCGTAAACCGTGGTCACCAGGTGCCCGTCAACCTTGCGTACTGGTACCCCCCGGTTAATGGTGCCAGCACCCACGGAGCTACCTTTGTTTTCCCCGGCTACCAGGTCAAAGCGGGGCAGGGTAATTTCAGCGCTTTCTCCGCCTTCTTGATAGAGGCTGAGCTGGGCGTTTACCCCCTCCATCTTTAGGTTCCAATGACCTTTACCTTCCGGAGTGAACCGGTCAGCCAAAGTACCACCCGGATCCTTCACGCTACCGTCGGCATCCATCACCAGGAAACGGAATTCCGGCTTTGGCTTTTCTTTAACTTCTGCCGGCAGGCTAGACACATCAGCGGCGCTTAAGAATTTGCCCGGCACCAGTCCTTCGGGGGTTTCTTCTAGCTTTACTAGGAAGGGCGAGTCGGTATAGCTACGCATATAGTCCAAGAAATAGGGAGACTGTTTGCCCACATGGAACTCGTTTAGAATCACGTGCCCCATCGCCGTAGCTAGCGCCCCATCGGTACCGGGGTTAACCCGCAACCATTCATCCGCAAACTTGGTGTTATCGGAATAGTCGGGGTTGATGGATACCATCTTTTGCCCGTGGTAACGCGCCTCGGTCATGAAATGCGCATCCGGGGTGCGGGTGAGCGGCAGGTTAGAACCCCAAACTAGCAGGTAGGAGGAGTTAAACCAGTCTCCGGCCTCGGGAACATCGGTTTGATCCCCGAATACCTGGGGGCTGGCGACCGGAAGGTCTGCATACCAGTCATAGAAAGATAGGTTTACCCCGCCAATCAGCTGCAGGTAACGGGCACCGGCACCGAAAGAAACCATCGACATGGCGGGGAGCACCGAGAAACCGGCGATCCGGTCCGGACCGTAGTCTTTAATGGTGGCAACATTGGCGGCGGCTACGATTTCTAGGGCTTCCTCCCAGCTGGTACGCACCATGCCCCCTTTACCGCGCGCGGACTTATAGGCGGCGGAGGCTACCGGATCGGAAGCGACCGCCCGGAAGGCATCGACTGGATCGGGGTGAGTTTGTTTAGCTTTGCGATAGGCATCTAGCAGCACTGAGCGCACATAGGGGTGCCGGATCCGGGTGGGAGAATACTCGTACCAGGAAAACGCGGCGCCTCGCGGGCAGCCGCGCGGCTCGTAGTCGGGCATATCTGGACCGGTCGAAGGATAATCAACCGCTTGTGCCTCCCAGGTGATCAATCCGTCCTTCACGAACACCCGCCAGGAGCAAGAACCGGTGCAGTTCACCCCGTGAGTGGAGCGCACCACCTTGTCATGGCTGAAACGTTGCCGGTAGAACGCATCCGCTTCGCGTCCTCCGACCAGGAACATTTGGCGAGCATCCTGGCTTACCTGCCCGCGCCTAAGCTTCGCACCTAGTTTTAATAACGAAGAAACAGCCATTTTATTTTCCTTTAAGTTTTGTGCTTACCAAGTTTTGTGTTCCGAGGACGCTAGCGGCGTCCTCGGGAATAGTTTCTTATCCGGGGAAGGGAGCGTTCTTGCGGGCGTACTGCCACCAACACAGCGCCGAACCGATGATGCAAAAGACGGTGCAGCCGTAGAAGAAGGTAGTCGGGGAGATGGCAGTCAGCGCCACCGACACCACGAAGGGACCAAAGGAAGCGACCGCAGCGGTGAACCCGATGGCGCCGCCTGCTTGGCGGGCGGGCATAATCATCGGCATCTGTTTGAAGGTGCCAGCATTGCCCAGGCCAGAGAAGAAGAACATTACCAGCATGGCAATCAGGAAACCGTAAAAGTCGCTCATGCCGCGGGGATTATTTAGGTAGAAGCCGGCAATGGCCAAGGTAACCGCCATCCCCACTCCGGAAATGAAGGTCCAGATAGCCCCGCCCATTTTGTCGCAGAAAGGACCCCAGGCCATGCGGACCACTGAACCAATCAGCGGTCCGAGGAAGGCGAAGGAAGCACCGACGACCGCTAGTTTCAGGGGAGATTCGGCACCGTAGTTGTCGTTAATCAGCAGACCGAATACTGCCGATAGCCCCGAAAATAGTCCGAAGGTCATCACATACAGCACCGTCATGTACCAGGTGTTGGCGTTGCTGAAGATGTCGAGCTGCTGGCGAATATTGGCTTTAATCGGTACATCACGTAGCAGGGTGAAAGACAAGATCGCGGCCACGAGGCACCAAGGCACGAAGAAGATTGCGGCGTTAGACACCCAAATATTTACCCCGTCCGCGGTCTGTTGGGGGCTCATCCAGGTGAGACCGAATAGCGAGAATCCCATTAGCAGCGGGCCGACTAGCTGAATGATCGACATCCCCAGGTTGCCGATCCCGGCTTGCAGTCCCAAAGCAGTTCCCGAAAGCCGCTTGGGGAAGAAATAGCCGGTAGAGGGCATATAGCCAGAGAAGGAACCGCCCCCGATTCCACACATGAAGGCTAAAGCTAGTAGCCACCAATAGGGGGTGTTCGGGTTTTGCACCGCGAAGAACCAACCCAGCATGGGGATCATATAAAGGATTGAAGACCAGCCCACCAGTTTGCGGGTACCCACGATGGGTGGCAAGAAAGTGTAAATCAAACGCAAAAACCCGCAGGACAGACCGGGCATCGAGGTCAGCCAGTAAAGTTGCGCTTTGGTGAGGTCGAATCCGATCTCGTTAAGTTTAGGGGCGATTGCGGATACTAGGAACCATACGGTGAACGCCAGAATCAAGGAATAGGTGGAGATCGCCAGGGTGCGCCAGGCAAGTCCAGAGTCCCATTTATCCGGGTTATTCGGTTCCCAGTCAGTCAGTACGTATTTAGATTTCTTAGTAGCTTCCATAGCTCCAATGCTTTCTTTATGCCGGGTAACGCCCTCAGCCTGTCAGATTTTCCTTATCTTTTCCGTGTTAAGATAAATGAGGACAATATCTGCAGGTTACAGCGATATCGTTTATAACGATACTAGTCCAACCTGAGGGACAGTATCCCGGTAATCGCAAGCTGGTGTTTGCGTAATTGGTAGGAGGATTTCGCCTTGTCAACGGACCCGCACGCGCACTTAAAAGAGAAAAAACTACAAAAATTGCGCGGTCGTGCTGCAGGTGCGGTGATAACTGTGTCAGATCGTTGTAAAAGCGGCGAACGCCCTGATAAGTCAGGTCCTTTGGCTCAGGAACTCTTGGCTGGGTACGGAATCGATGTAGATCGGGTAAGGGTGGTGGCTGACGGAATCGAATCCGTCCAAAACGAAATTCGCGCTGCCATTGCCGAAGGGGCGCGGGTGGTGCTAACAACCGGAGGCACCGGAATTACCGAACGTGACCTCACACCCGAGGCGACCGCCCCGCTGCTGGAGGCACGCCTGGACGGGATTGCGTGGCAAATCTGTCAGCAGGGTCTAAAAGCTACCCCGCTATCTTCGCTTTCGCGGGGTCTGGTGGGGATTACTGCGCGTGGCGCCGCGGGTGCCATCGTGGCCAATGCGCCCGGCTCGCGAGGCGGAGTGCGCGACACCCTGAGCGTCCTCGGCCCCCTCTTGCCCCACCTATTAGAGCAGCTAGATCCGGTAGCCTTCCCCTTAGATTAGCTAGCGGGAGATGCGTAGTAACTCGGTTACCGGGGCGATATCTGCCGGAGTATCCACGTCGTGGGCATAATCAGGGGAAATCTCGCGGGTGGCAAACCCGATCTCACCTAGCACTCCGCGTACCGAACGATTTAAAGGATTCGCCCGCGCCATCTCCATCAGCGCCCGCACGGTAAATGCCCCCAGCACATATTGGGTAACCTCTCCGACCTGGCCTAAGAGTATTTTTTCTTTTTCGACTGCTTCCTCATTAGTTTCCTGTAGCTGCCGTGCCAGTTGCCGCAAAGCAAACCCTGATAGGGGAGCGTCCACGGGGCAAACCCCGATAATGTCGGAGGGCGAAAACACGAACGAGGCAGCTAAACGGTGCCAGCCCGCAACTATCCCGGCTGCTGGTCCCGAGCCCGGAGGTTCCTCCATAGTGAGGAAAACTTTCTCGGGAACCTCCACCTCCTCGGGAGCCACCACTACAGTGGGAACTGGCGGCAAAAAAGACAACGTCCAGCTGATCAGGCGATCTCCAGCAATCAGGAGATTAGGTTTACTGCGCCCGCCTAGACGTTCGCCAGTTCCCCCTGCCAGTACAATCACTCCATTTAGGTACTGCGGGGAACTAGCCATGATCAACTTCCTTAGCTTCCGCTTCCTGCTCGCTTCCCGGACGCACCCAAGTTCCCGAGCGTCCGCCTCGTTTTTCCAAAACATAGCATTCACGGATAGAAACCATTTTGTCTACCCCTTTCACCATGTCAATCAGGTTTAGGGCGGCGACGGAGGCAGCGGTGAGTGCCTCCATCTCGATTCCGGTGCGGTCAGCAGTGCGGCAGGTAGCGAGGATCTCGACCCCGTCCTCAGCCAGGCGGATATCCACCGCGCAATAATGCACCCCAATTGGGTGCGCCAAAGGCAACAGCAGGGGGGTACGTTTAGAGGCCGCGATTCCGCCGATACGCGCCACCGCTAAGGCATCCCCTTTCGGGACTTCGCCAGCCTGCAAAGCCGCCATGATCTTCGGTGAGCACTGCACAAAGGCGCGCGCCCGTGCCTGGCGCACCGTGGGTTGCTTGCCGGTAATATCCACCATATGTGCCTGCCCAGACGTATTTAAGTGGGGTAAAGGTTGCGCGTCCTCGTTTTTCATTACTGCTCCTTGTCTCTTAATGACCAGCTCGCTATATTGCGCGGGTTAATGCGCCCCTAGCAGGGCAACACATCGACCAGACTCCATTGCTCCACTTCGGTAACCTCCTCCGGCACGATTGCCAGTGCATTCGCTTGATGTAGGGAAGCCACAAAGTGCGATCGCGCCCCTAAACGGTGAGTCGGAGTAACCGTGGGGGTATCGCCTACCCGCTCTGCCTCGGTCAAATGTACCGGCACGAACTGGCGTTTACCGGCAGGGGACTTCCAGGCCACCGTAGTAGTGGCGGCGCGAGTCTGCAGCGCCGCACGTCCCTCTTTACCAGATAGAGCGGCCAAAACCGGACGTACAAATACGTGGAAAGACACAAACACGCTGACCGGATTGCCCGGCAAAGTTGCCACATAAACATCGGCGCCATCGGGGGCGGCAATGCTGCCAAACCCCTGCGGTTTACCCGGCTGCATCGCAACTTTGGTAAACGCTAAACCTCCGGATAAACCAACTTGTTTAACCACGTCATAGGCGCCCGCACTCACTCCGCCAGTGGTGACAATCAAATCCGCTCCCTGGGCGGCCTGCTCCAGAGTTTTCGCAAACACTTCCGGTTCATCATCGGAACTGTAAACCCCCGACACGATTACGTCTTGGCGGCGCAGCAAGGCCTCTAGCAGCACCGAATTCGAGTCCGGGATTTGCGCTCCCTTTAGGCTGGCGCCTGCCGGACGTAGCTCCAATCCGGTAGAGATTACTGCTACTCGCGGACGGCGATAAACCGGTAGCTCTGAATAGCCAATCGAAACCGCCGAAGAAAGTGCCGCGGGGGTGAGGACTGTTCCTGCCGCTAACACCAGGTCACCCACGGCGGCGTCCTCGCCTGCCTTACGCACATTGGCTCCTGCGCGCGGGCAACGCTCAATCGTGACCTCTTTAGGTAGGTCAAGGGGGCCAGCCGGCAGGGTAGTGTCCTCTACTTTAATCACGGTATCGGCGCCAGCCGGCATCCGCGCGCCAGTCATAATTCGGATAGCATGCCCGGGACTGAGCTGATAATCCTCGTTATCCCCAGCGGCAATATCGGCTTCGACTGGCAAAGTTAAAGGCAGAGTTTTTTTGGCTCCATCATCCCCCGGGGCGCTCGGCAATTCGCTTTGGCTGGGCGTAGCAGCAGGCACCGTCGTTGCGCTTTTTTCTGCGCCGGTAGCCGCCGGGGTGGACGTATTTTCGAGGACGTTGGGCAGGTCGCAGGAACGCACCGCAAACCCATCCATCGCGGAATTAGTAAAAGGCGGCACCGGGAAGCGGGCAAAAACATCTTCTGCCAAAGTGGCGCCCAAAGCCTCCGCCACTGGCATTACTGTGGGAGGAAGCGAATTTACCTGGGTTAATACCTGGTTCAGGTATTCATCTACCGCTTTCATAATTATTTATCCTTTCCGGATACCGTTACTGGCTTTGGGGATCCGTTCCCAAAATGCACCACATTCCATTTTCCGCTGCCCGCATCTACGATTAAAAGTTTTCCGATCAGCGGCTCGCCTACTCCCACGATCATTTTGATAGCTTCAGTTGCCAGAATTGAACCTGCCTGCCCGCAAACCGCTCCCAACACGCCATTTACCCGAGAAGTAGGGGTAGTGCCAGCCGGCGGCGGCGCCGGATACAGATCCCGTAAAGTAAGCCCCCCGGCGAATACTGAAATCTGAAAATTCATCGCCACTAAAGTTCCCCACAGGTGCGGACACCCCACTTCGGCGCAAGTATCCGCAAGCAAATATTTCGCGGAAAAATTGTCGGTCGCATCAACCACTAAGTCATAGGCAGCGATAATGCTGCGGGCATTATCAGCAGTGATCTTCGGTTCCAGTTGCACCCGCACATTCGGGTTCAAAGCATGGACGGTGGCCGCGGCTGACACCGATTTCACCTGCCCCAAGCTAGAGGCGGGATGGATTACTTGGCGCTGTAGATTCGATTGTTCGACCCGATCGGGATCAGAAATACCCAAGGTGCCGACCCCGGCAGCACTCAAATAGGCCAGGGCAGGCGAGCCCAAACCGCCCGCACCTACCACCAAAATCCGCGCGGCCTGCAAAGAATCAATCCCACGCTCACCGATCCCGTCGACAGTGGCGGTGAGGCGATCACGTTCAAAAACCATGCGCGTCCTTTCCTCTAGCTACTCCCTTATACAATACCGGTAGAGCGCTTCAGGAGGGTGACAGATGATATTCGATGTAAAAATTACAGAAAAACCCCTGGCAGATCCCAGTTCGTCCCCGGGGATAGCGGATATTCCGGCCACTAGTGGCGCACGCGTGGTGTTCAACGGCTGCGTCCGTAACCACGACGGTGGTCAAGGAGTAACCCACCTGATTTATTCCGCCCATCCGGAGGCCGAAAAATTTCTGATTAAGGCCGTCCGGGACGCCATACAGTTTTCCCTTCCCGAGGGAGAGGGCGCGCTTTCCCCGGAGGTAGCGGGGGATAACGCTGAAAGTTTAGATGCAGTTTTTGTACGTCACCGGATCGGGCGGCTAGAGATCGGAGAAACCGCGCTGCTAGTGGTAGTAGATGCCCCGCATCGCGTTGCCGCCTTCAAAGTGAGCACTGAAATCGTTGACCAGATCAAGGCACAGGTGCCGATCTGGAAGGATCAATACTTCTCCGATGGAAGTAACCACTGGTCGAACTGTCCCTAAAGTTCCAGGTCTGGCACGGTAAAAGCACTCCGGGGACCCCATGAGCTTCGCAGGGCTCAGCTCAAGCCCCTCTCGTATCTTTTACCGGCCGCGACCTTAATGTGGGGACAGGTTGGCCAGTATTTAACCACCCGCAAAAGGGGGAAGTACATCTAGTTGCCCGTTAGCAGCGGATTCACCGAGGGGAGTGTCGCCATCGGCGAGGGCGCCGTCCACTAAGAACGAACTGACCTTCAAGATCGGGGACAGGTCGTTGTTGCTGGCAGCTTGGGCAATTTCTCGCAGAGTTTGGTCAGCAGCCGGCTTAACCTGTGCGCTGTCAACTCCTGCTGCCTGGGCAGCGCCGGCGAAAAAACGTACGGTAAACACGCTTTAGCCTCCGATCTGAGAAAGGGAATAGGTTCTGCGTCCTGCCGCCGATATTTCGCGGTGACCAGCAGGCTTAGCTGCTTGAGCGGCAAGCCAAAGCTGAGTCAGCTCGTCGTTAGAGGCACCTTGACGCATAGGAGCAAGTAAATCGACAAAAGCTAAAGAAAAGAGGCAAGAGTACACTTTGCCATCAGCAGACAGCCGCGTGCGGTCACAGGTGGCGCAGAAGGGCGCGGATTCGGAGGCGATAACTCCGATAATCCCGGCAGGATGGTCGCTGCCGGCCGCTACGTTCCAGCGCCGCGCCGGAGCCGCCGGGTCAGTTTCAATTGGGGTGAGCGAAAAACTTTCCTGTAGCCGCGCGAGAATGTCGCGGGCGTGGGGGCGTACAGCAGCTGAATCCCCTAAGGGGCCGATCGGCATGAACTCGATTGCCCGCCATTGGAAGCCGCGCCGCAGTGCAAAGCGAACTAGATCTGGTATTTCCTCTAAGGACTGCTGATCTAAAATCACCGAGTTAAGTTTTATGGGTTCTAAGCCGCTACCTGGTAGTTTTTCCAGAGCCGCTGCCACCTCGGAAAAACGATCGCGTTTAGCAAGCGCAAAATAGCGGTCGGGATCCAAGGTGTCTAAAGAAATATTGATGCGCCCTAAACCCGCGTTTACCAGAGAATCTAACCGGGGAGCTAAACCGATAGCGTTGGTAGTTAAGGCAATATCGGCAGGCAAATCAGCCTGCCTAAATGCCTGGTGAATCTGGCGAATAATTTCCGCTAAATCGGGACGTAAAAGGGGTTCGCCTCCGGTTAAACGGACTTTACGAATCCCTAGAGACAGTGCCACTTGCGTCAGGCGCCCGAACTCACTAGGGGTTAGTAGATCCTGGCGAGGAATCCAGGTGTCGGCATCTTCGGGTAGGCAGTAACTGCAGCGTAAATTACAGCGGTCGGTAACCGATAGACGCAGGTCTTTAGCGACCCGACCCCAACGGTCAAGTAGCTGACGCGAGGGTGCTGTGGCTACGGATTCAGCGCGCATTACCCCTCCTGCGGCTAGGTGTTGCTTGCAAATGTCTAGGCTTGCCAGTTCTCTGCTAAATCCTGTAGCTGCGAAATAATTTCTTTGGCATCGGCACCCTGGCCGCAGGCATATCCGGTGAGAAAAGCAGTCAAGGGGGCACCCGGACGAGAAGGACCATGTGCCACCGTTCCAATCAAAGAAAGCAGCTCTGATTCCACCGTTTCCAGCGGATTATCCTCTAATTGCAGTTGCTCGCGCACATCGGTTAGCCAGCGATGCATCTGCGCCATCTTTTCTGGGTCGTCTTTCTTATTATTAGCGGCCATCAGATTCCCCTTTCGATTGCGCGCGCCCGGTTTAGGGTCGCTTTTCTATCCTAAACCACAACGATACCAGGGAAGATAGCCTTTGCTGGAGTTTTGTTTTCCGAGGGCGTAGGAAGGGAAAATCGATATAGAAATTAAGCGAATATTATTGCTCAGAAGCGGAAGAAGCTTCCGAATGTTTCCGTTTTCTCCTATTCTTGCCGAAGCGAGGACGCAAGCTTCCTCCGGCTTTGATCCAGTCGTTGATAGCGGAAATTCCTACCGCCAAAAGGTAAAGTCCAATCAGCGCCGCCATCTGGACGATCATTGGCCAGGCGGTGGGGAGGGGATTTGCCACCGCCGAGAACACAGCGGCAAGTACCACTGCCCACCGCCAACCTTTCAGCATGGTTTTAGCTTTCATTACTCCCGCAAAGTTGAGCACCACCAAGATTTCGGGAGCTAGGCAGGAAAGCCCGAACGCCAGCACCAGGCGCATAAAGAAGGTGATATAGGAATCCGCTCTCAGCAGCATTGCGGATCCGTCCGGGGTGAAAGAATTCAAAATCGAAACCGCTTTGGGGATTACCCACATCCCGGAGAGGGCACCTCCACTGAACAGCACGATCCCGACTAAACCAAAAGTGGTGATATAGATTTTTTCTTTACGTTTTAAACCGGGAGCAATAAAAGCTCCAATCTGGAAAATCCACCAGGGGGCAGAAATCAGTACCCCTAACCAGAGGGACACCTGAATCCGCATATCAAAGGCGGCGCCAATGGTCTGGAAGTTTAATTGCGGGGCTTGACCACTAACCTTTCGCAGCGGTTCTTGCATCCAATTCAGGGTAGGGGTAACCAAGAACCAGCCGCCAATCGCGGCTACGAAAATACCTGCCAACGCCAATAGTAGGCGTTTGCGCAGTTCCAGCAGATGTTCAGTCACCCGCATACGGGCTTGCGGGTTAGTCTTTTTTTGTCCCGGCATGGGGCGGGGGGTTAATTATTTTCCGGCGGATCAGCGGTATCGGACTGCCCGCTAGCCACTTGCGGAGATGAATTCTGGACGTTATTCTGCGTCGGTGCCGGGGAAGACGGAGTAGCTGGAATTTGGGGATTTTGGGGTCCGGCCGTCACCTGCTTATTGCTGCCATCTTCGCTGAGGTCCGAAAGTTCAGACTTGAGGACTTTCGCAGATTTTCCGATGTTACGGGCAATGTCGGGCAGTTTGGAGGCTCCAAAAACAATGATTAACACCAGGAGCAGAATGAGAATATGTACTGGCCTCACGGTGGTGCCCTTCCTTTCTTACAGACGGCATCTAGATAGTTTTCCCCAATTGTAGCGGGGTTAGCAGGCTAATAGCTTACTCCTATCGAGGATAGCTAAAACTTGTCGGCTTAACTACCAAATGCTGGGAAATACTAAGAACGCGGAACTTGTTAAGGCGGCGCGCATCCTCAGTATTCGCCCTCTAAACTGGGTAGTCTGAAAGTGGGAGGCAAAACGTGAGCGAGTTCATTGAGGAAGAAAAAGCGGGCGCCCAGGCCATAGCGGATTTGATGGCGGGGAAGAAAACGATTGTGGTCGCGGGAGCCGGGATGTCCACCGATGCGGGGATTCCGGATTATCGCGGCACCGGTTCTTCCGGGATTCCCACTGTCGATATGGATCAGTTCTTGGGCGAGCTTTATTGGCAAAAATGGGTGTGGCGGCGTAATCAAGAAACCTGGAAAACCGTGGCGCGGCTGCAGCCCACCCCGGGGCACTACGCATTAGCGCGGCTAGAGGAGGCGGGGCTGATTAACTGCATCGCCACCCAAAACGTAGACGGCTTAGACCGCAAAGCGGGTTGTAAGAATGTACAGCTACTGCACGGTACTTTCGAGGAAGTCCAATGCCTAGGCTGTGGAGCGGTGTTTTCGCGCGAACATATTGACCAGGAGCTACGTAAACTTAATCCGGACGTAAAAGACGATCCTGATCCTAAAAACGTGGCAGTGCTGGCGGCAGCCGATGAGCAGGCAGCGCGCGCTTGCCATTTCAACCTGCTGTCTTGTCCGCGCTGCAGTGGGGTTATTAAACCGGGAATCGTGTTTTTTGGAGAAGCCTTGCCAGGTGAAGCCATGGATCGTTCTTTCGCGGCGGCGCGAGAAGCCGAGGTGGTGCTGGCGGTAGGAACCTCCCTGGCGGTGCTAACCGGGCTGTGGGTGTTGCGGGAAGCCTGGGGAACCGGCGCTAAAGTAGCCGTGATTAACCGGGGGCCGACTGCCGCCGATTCGCTTGCGGACGTGCGGGTGTCTGGCGGTGCTTCCCAAGTATTAACCCAAGTAGCAGAGATCTTACTGGATTAAAATCCGAGCCATTATCGAAAGTTCGTCGCAGGCGGGGAATAGCCGCGCCAGTAAAAAGGGCTAAGTCTTTAGCGCGGGGTTAACGGCAAACGCATTGTTTCATATCTATTTGCGCACGTCCAGGGGTATATCAAAAGACAAGACGAAAAACCGGAAACTACGACTCGGGGATGAAAGAGTTTTTAAATGCCTAGAGCCGGTTCCACGCGCTCCCTCCTGCGCTAATGCGGAACCGACTCTAGGTTGTAGTTTAGGGGTTATCTTGACACACGTTCCCCTAAAATAGCCGGAGCGACCGGCTCCTTTAAGTATAGCAAAAAGATGGAAGAAGCCTAATCTTTTTTATGTGCTACAGGTAATAAAGTGCCACAGGCTGTAGCTTTATCCGTATCTTGGGTTACGAAGTTTTAAGAACTCCAAGCTAATGACAGGCTAGAATAGCATTCGACATTACTTAACATTCAGGAAGTCGCGATGGAAATCTTTTCTCCTTTTCACTACCTGCCGCTAGCTGATTCGGCGGCAGACGTATCCACTTTGCTTTCTGCGCTAGCTAAACAAATTGGAGGGGACGCAGGCTTATCCCCCAGCCTCAATCGCGCTCGCCTGAAGAAACCTGGTGTGCTTTTCCCCTTCCCCAAAGACGCAGGCCGCCCCGGGGGACTGGCAGACTATGAAACCCGCAAGCGGAAGGTGCCAGAATCAGCGATTTTAGCCTTGCCAGCTCCCGCAGGTGGCGCCGTTATTTGTTACTCGCAACTCACCATCAAAACTATGGCGGAAGCAGTTAATTCCGCGGTAGGACGGCCGGGACGCTGGATTCTTACCGCTCCGGTCACCGAGATTGACGGTATTATGACCCTGGCGCGAGCCATCGCGGTAAATATTCCGCCCATAATTGCCGCTAAAACTACCCCGGCCAGCGCCCTCGAGATAGTGCGGGCGGTGGAAAGGGCGAAAGATCGCAGCGAAAAAGATCAGGCTCCTATCTATATGCAGATCACCAAGGAGCAACTCACCGAGCTCCTGGAAATTCCTCCTGCTCAACGCGTTGCCCTTAACCAGGTGTCGGTGCTGATAGTTACCGGTTTGACTAGTCATGATCGTCTGTTGCGCGCCGCGCCAGAAGCTGGACTTGAGATTATTCCCGGCTACGGGATCCCCGAATCGTGTGGACTGTGCGTGCTGGATGGTAAACCAGTTGCCGGAGTTCACGTGGCCACTATCGGAGATCGGATTTGGCTATCTGGGATCTGTATGATGACCGGTTACCTGGGTAAACCCGGACAGGTGGAATGGGTATCGCGAGGACGGCGGCGTTGGCTGCGCAGCAAAGATGCGGGTCATATGCGCGGGCCGCGTTTAGTCGTAGACGGGAAAATGCGCGATGTAATTTCCACTGCGGGAGTGCACATTCAAGCCTCTCTGGTGGAACGGGTAATCCAGGATCTACCGCAGGTAGCACAGGTGGTAGTGGTAGGGGTGCCAGATCCCAAGTGGGGGTCCTTGGTTACTGCAGTCATCAAGCCGGCACCCGACGTCGCCAAAGAGCTGCTTAACCCCCGGCATAACCTAGAGGTTAAAACCGAGGATAAGCCGCTATTTCCTGAGTTAAAGCCGGTAAAAGTTGATCCGGAGCGGGTACGGGAACTTGCCGGGCTGCCTGCGCAAGAGGAAGCAGAACCGCAGCTAACTCCCTTGGAAGCCGCGATGGCCGCGATGGCGGCGAAGATTCGCGGCGCCAAAGTAGATGTGGTTGCCGCCGCCGAAACCGGGGAACTGCCGGCTGGAATCTATGAGGTGGCGCGGGGAACCGCTAACCCCAGCGAAGAGGGCGACATTGTCCTCTCGGCTCTGGATGCTTCCCCGCTGCAGCCAGTATCTTTACCAGAAGACCTGGACGGCGATTTAGAGCAAATGGAAATCGCGGCAACGGAGATCACGGGGAGCCGCAACCGGCCTGAAGCGGGGGATCGTCCCCATAGTGCCACGGTTCCTACCGAGGATGAATCCGAACCGTCCACCGATTTGGCGATGCTGGTGCGGTCTCTGGTGACCGGACAACTAGATCGGGCGCACGCCCCCCGCGCCCTCGTCCTCGTAGATGAAATCCCTACCGATCTGCAAGGGAAAGTTGATCGCGGTGCTTGCCGACAACTGGCTATGCGCCGAGTAGCCGCTGGGGAAGCCTGGATTAGATAGCCTGGCTACTATCAAAGCAGTTTGGTTACTGGAAAACCAGAAAAGTATTTATTAATAGCTAATAGAAAGGAATCTGCGCCGTAATGGCAACTGGTTCACAATGGATTGAAGCCGCCCGGCCGAAAACTTTACCCGCCTCCCTGGCGCCGGTGATTATGGGGATTGGCGGGGCGATTGGCCTGGGGCATGCCTCGGTAGGAAAATCAGTCTTAGCCCTGTTAGTGGCGTTATCCTTCCAGGTAGGCGTGAATTTTTCCAATGATTATTCCGATGGAATTCGCGGCACCGACGCGACTGGGAAACGGGTGGGTCCCCAGCGCCTGACAGGTGCGGGATTAGCCGCCCCCCGCACGGTGTTACTGGCGGCCTTGAGTTGCTACACCTTCGGAGGGATCTGCGGAATTGCCCTTTGCGTCTGGGCAGGTAGCTACGGTTTGATTGGCCTGGGGGTACTGGCCGCTCTGGCGGCCTGGTTCTATACCGGAGGAAAGCATCCTTACGGTTATCTGCCAGGGATATCCGAAGTGATGGTGTTCGCCTTTTTCGGTCTCTTGGCGGTGCAGGGAACTATCTGGGTGCATGCCCATATGTTGCCGTGGCGAACCTGGGTAGCGGCCAGTGGCATCGGACTGCTTTCTTGCGCCCTATTGTTAGTAAACAATCTGCGCGATATCCCCGGAGATCGTCAGAGCGGAAAAAATACGCTAGCGGTGAAGCTAGGGGATAAAGGTTCGCGCTATCTGTTTGCCTGTTATCTTTATGCGGCGTTGGTGCTAGGAGTACTCTCCTTTAATTTCCGTTGGGGGGCGTTACTATTTGGCCTTGCCCTGGCGATTTGGGTGAGTTATCCGCTGATGAAAGTGCTGCAGGACGCCCGCGGGAAAGAGTTGATAAAAATTCTGAAACAGGTGGGACAAATCACGTTGTTTTATGGCCTGGCTATCGCAGTTGGATGGGCTTTCCAAGGTCTATAGGCAGGCCAAAAAATTTATAGTTGTTAGGCTGGGAACATGGCTGCGGTAGTTATTGCCCTCGTACAGATTCTGCTAGCGGTATACGCGCTAGTGGATTGCTTGCGCACGGATAAATCGGATCTTCCCGGGCGTCTTCCGCGGGCATTTTGGTTGTTGATCATCATTGTGTTACCGCTTTTTGGCCCCCTGGCGTGGATCGTGATTTCTTGGGCGACTAAAGCCGAAAGCGCTGACGGTAGGATAGAGATTCCCCGCAATCCGCTGGAGGTTTTCCGAGGAAGCGGGGAGCGTCCTCGCTCGCAGGAAGTAGAGATACCAGAGGCGCCCGACGATAACCCGGATTTCCTGTTCTCTTTAGAGGCAAAGATGCGACGGGAAAAGCTGGCGCGGGAAGCTGAAGAAGAGGCGCGGCGGCGAGCCGCAAAAAATCAGCAGCACGCTGATAACGGTCCGGACGCTACTGGTGGTGGGAAAGATTCCGCAGTAGAGGACGGTGGTGAGGACGAAGCCGATCCAGACACGAACCCTCCGGAAAAACCTTCCGCTGAAGATTAACGCGCTACGCCCGTTCAACGTAACCGCGCTGGAGGCAGCCTGTTTAGGTCAGTAATCCGAGTGTTTTACGCTGGGGCGCGTTTATTGTCCTTGATTTAAAGCGGCGGCGGAAGTTCCCGGCACCATATCGGAAGCCTGAGCTAGCAGCGGAGCTGCCGGTTCGCAATAATCCAAGCTAATCAGGGTGTTACCTAAGAAAGTAAGAGAAGTCAGCGACGCTAAAGCGCATTGGCGCCGAGTAGGAATATGCGCTAGCGGGCGACCTTCCACAAACAGGCGGAAAGACCAGATGGGCAGCTGGTGAGACACCACTAAAATCTCGCGAATCGTAGCGCCATCGGCGGAGCGACCCAGGCGGGAAGGATCAGTGATCGGCAGGTGGAGAGCAGAACGCACTGCCTCGGTAACCCGGCTGGCTTGCACTGCATAAGGTTCACACCAGGAAGGACGGAAAACATTGCGGTAACGCGGCCAATTGCGCGGGTGGAACAGGGCGGCGCGATTACCATTAACCACTTCGCCCTCGAACATATTCATCGACTCTAAAAGCCGCTTGTCAGTGTGAATCGGCAAATCGAACAGCTCGGAGGCCGGAGTTGCAGACTCCACTGCGCGCTCTAGCGGAGAAGAAACGATGGCCTCTAAATGGGCACCCTTTTCAAAAAGGTATTCCGCGCTCATCTGCGCCATTTGCCGGCCGAGATCGGTTAGGTGATAGCCGGGGAGGCGCCCGTATAAGACCCCATCCGGGTTATCAACTTCCCCATGGCGCATCAGGTGAATAGTGGTTAGATTCTGCATGGTCTCCACCCTAGCAAACCGTTTTTGCTAACCGGCGTGCGTAAAACCTAACTAGACCGTTAGGCTAGAGGCGTGAGCGGAGAACCGAAGGTAGCAGCCTTCTTCGATCTTGATGAAACCGTAATTCGGGGAGCTAGTTCCTGGGTACTCACGCGGGAGCTTTTTCGACACGGATTTTTTGGGATTCGCGACCTGTTCTTTGCGGCGCGGCATGCCTTCCTCTACGTGGTGCTGGGAGAGGATCAAAAGCGCATCGAGCAGGTAAAAATGCGGGCGTTGCAGGTGATGGCCGGGCATTCTTGCGAAGAGATTATGGCGATCTCGCAGCGAGTGTGTGACCTGTTAGAGGAAAAACTCTTCCCGCAGGCGCAAGGACTGATAAAACGCCATCAAGCAGCTGAGCATGATATTTGGTTGATCTCCGCCGCGCCCTCAGAACTTCCCCAAATGCTGGCGGAGCGCTTGGGGTTAACTGGCGGCATTGGCACTGAAGTGGCGGTGAAAAACGGGATTTATGAGGCGCGTTTAGCCTCCGAACTTATGCACGCCCAAGGCAAGCGGGATCGGGTAGTGGCGCTGGCGGCCGCGCGGGGCTATGATCTTGCTTCCTGTTTCGCCTATTCGGATTCTGATAACGATATGCCGCTGCTGACCCTGGTGGGTAAGCCTTCCGCGATCAATCCCGATATTTGGTTGCGGGTGCGCGCCTTGCAGCGCGGGTGGCCGGTGATTGATTTTCGGCGTCGCTCCCGGATCAGTAAAGCCCTACAAAAAGCCAAGGCTAGGCGGCGCGGTTTTAACTTGGTTGGATTGGGGCACCGTTTCTGAGTAACCTGGCAAATGCCTACTTAGAAGGAGCCATTTTGAGCGAAAAAAATCCGCCGGCAGCCGCTGGTTTAGATAAGCAACCGGAAGAAGTTTCGGGAATGTTTGACCAGGTGGCGGCCCGTTATGATCTGACTAATGATGTGATGACTTTCGGGCAGCACCGGATTTGGCGGCGCTGTCTGCGGCAAGTGGTAGCGCCGCAACCAGGACAAAAGATTCTAGATATCGCCGCTGGTACCGGTACCTCTTCCCTGAGTTTTCACCGGGCGGGCGCCGAAGTTACCTGTTGTGATTTTTCGGCAGGCATGGTTGCTGAAGGGAAAAAACGGCATCACGAACTTAACTTCGTGGTCGGTGATGCTCATGATTTGCCGTTCGCTGATGAGGCTTTCGATACCGTTACCTGCTCCTTCGGGTTTAGGAATATGCACGATCCGGCGAAGGCGTTGCGGGAGCTGGCGCGAGTAACTAAGCCGGGGGGTAAGTTGGCGATTATGGAGTTTTCGACTCCGCCCTCCCCGCTGATTGCCCGGCTCTATGAGCTATATATGCGCAACGTATTGCCCACCGCCGGTCGTCTGGTCTCCTCCGATTCGGATGCCTACACCTACCTGTTTGATTCCATTTTAGATTGGCCAGATCAAGAGACTTTGGGGCACCTAATCCAGGAAAATGGCTGGGGTGAGGTCTCCTATCGCAACCTCACCTTAGGAACAGTAGCGATTCATCGTGCTTTCAAAGAGAGCTAATAGCTGATTGAGGGGCTAACTGTGAATGGCTATGACCGGGAAATATGGAGATTTCCTGAAAGTCGGAGCTAATTAAGTAATAAATCCCTTACTTAATCACTTAGAATATGTCGTGGACTAAGGTCCCTGGGAAATTAGGTTTGCCAGCGTAAACCTCTGTGGCTTTAGGCAAATAAAAAAGCAGGTTAGCCTAGGACAGGCGTGAGGAGGCTGCCTAGAATCCTCGGTTTGCTTAACTACACCAAGGTAGAGGCAAGAACGATAAAGATGGCATGGGAGGGACGTTCAGGCATGGCGGATCAGCTTGCAGGCGATCACTGTCAGGTGCTGGTTGTGGGTGCCGGCCCGGCCGGGGCTGCCACCGCCTATCACCTAGCTAAAGCGGGCATTGACGTGCTCGTGCTAGAAAAATCTGATTTCCCGCGTGACAAAATTTGTGGTGACGGCTTAACCCCGGCAGCGGTTAAAGAAATTTTGGCGATGGGGATTAATCCCCTGACAGAAGGTTGGCAGCCTAATTACGGATTGAGTGTAATCGGGGGCGGGCATCGGATTACTTTGCCCTGGCCGAAAACTGGCTCCTTGCCCGCCTATGGACTTACCCGTCAACGCATCCAGCTAGATCACCGGCTAATTGACCAGGCAGTAGCCGCGGGTGCCCGGCTGGTGGAAAATACTGTGGTTCAGGACTTACTCACCGATGGCGACGGATATGCTAGCGGGGTCAGCGCGATTAAGCGTGACCCCGAGACGCGGAAAAAACAGGAAGTCAGTTTCCGTGCGCAATATGTGGTGGATTGTTCCGGGGCGAATGCCCGCCTAGCTTCGCGGCAAGGGCGCAGCCCCCTCAAGAATCGTCCGATGGCGGTAGCGGCGCGAGCCTATTTCCGTTCCCCCCGCGGCAACGAAACCATGATGGAATCTCACTTGGAACTGTGGGATGGCAAGCCTGGCAAATCAAATCTGCTTCCCGGATACGGTTGGCTGTTCCCGATGGGTGACGGATTGGTCAATGTGGGACTAGGGTCAGTATCCTCCGGAGCCCAATCCACTAAGTTGCCCTATAAAGAAATCTTCCACCGCTGGGTGGCCAATCTGCCCGAAGAATGGGGACTGACTGAAGAAAATATGGTGGGTTCGCTCCGGTCTGCCCCCTTGCCGATGGCATTTAATCGCAAACCGGCTTACGAAAATGGGTTGCTTTTGGTCGGTGACTCCGCCGGAATGGTGTCTCCTTTCAATGGGGAAGGAATAGCTCCGGGAATGTTCGCCGGACGGCGGGCCGCTGATGCTTTAATCCAAGCGCTGGGACGTACCTCGCGTGCACAATCTGAACTCGCCCTCCATGAGTATCCTCGTGACCTGCAAGATCAATATGGGGGCTACTACAGTTTGGGGCGCGTGTTTGTGCGCCTAATCGAAAATCCCCAGATTATGCACGCCTGTACCAAGTACGGCTTGGATAAGCCGGCGCTGATGCGCTTTGTCCATAAAATGCTTTCTGATGGTTATGAACGCCGCGGTGGAGTAGCCTCCGATAGGGTGCTGCGAATTCTGACTAAGGTGGTAATACCGTCATGAAGAATATAGGTCAGAAAGAACAACCGAACCGGAATCTAACCGGAAACTACAGTAGTAGCTTCGCCATCGTTGGCGGAGTGGATGAAAAGGATGTGGAGGCCAAATGAGTCCATCGGCATCACTGTTAATCATGGGTGCGGTCGCGATTGTGCTGGCCGTCGGCGGTCTGGTGCTGTCCGCAGTTCTCGGGCCGGGTCGCAAGACCCGTACCAAACTGGGGACTTATGAATGCGGGCTTGATCCCAATGTTCACGAGGACGCGCGCGGGCGTTTTCCGATTAAGTACTACTTGATTGCGATGACGTTCATTGTCTTCGACGTGGAAATGGTGTTCTTATACCCGTTTGCGGTATCAATCGGGCACTTTGGTCAGGTGATGGCCATTCCGGTATTGATTGACATCCTACTGTTCATTGTGTTGGTGCTGGTGCCCTATATTTATGAGTGGCGCCGCGGCGGACTGGACTATTAAGAGAGGTACAGGAGGTACAGCATGTCTTTTGATAATGAGCTGCCGGCAGGAGTCGCCCTCACCAGCCTAGATAAGTTTATGGGGCTGAACCGTAAAGCTAGTGTCTGGCCGGTGACTATGGGGCTAGCCTGCTGCGCTATCGAAATGATGGCCACCGGCACCCCGCGCTTCGATATTTCCCGTTTCGGGATGGAAGTTTTCCGCGCCTCTCCGCGGCACGCAGATCTGATGATCGTATCCGGAAGGGTTTCTTGGAAGATGGCGCCGATTATTCGTAATGCCTACGACGCCATGCCGGAACCAAAATGGGTTATCTCCATGGGAGCCTGCGCTTCCTCCGGAGGGGTATTTAATAACTATGCGGTGGTGCAAGGCTGCGACCACGTGGTGCCGGTAGATGTGTATCTGCCCGGATGTCCCCCGCGGCCCGAAGCCCTGATCCACGCGATTATGGTGCTGTGGGATCAAATCCACTACCGCACTCCGATCACTCAAAAAGAACGGCTGGAGATCGCCCGTAAAGCCGAAAAAGCGGCTTTGGAAGCGACTCCTACCTCCCAGATGAAAGGACTGTTGGCGTGAGCGAAGACGACAAGACGGTAGTCCTCCATTCCGATGTAGAGGACGGGCCTGTAGCAGTCGAGGTAACCGCTCCGCGCGGTTTTACGGGCGGATCAGATATGGGTACTCGCCACGGGCTGTTCGGGGTACATGATGATGGTGACACCACCGGTTTTACGCAGATGCAACAGCATCGGCAGATGCCGGGCGAAAGTGGACGTCCCTATGGCTCTTGGTTCGACGAAGTCGTGGATATCCTAGAAGAGCTAATTGAACAGTCTGACCTGGAAATATCGCAGGTAATCGAGCGGGTAGTGGTCGATAATGATGAACTAACTATTTTCATTGCTCGTGAGCACCTGCCCCAGGTGGCCAGGTGGCTCCGCGATGATCAAGATCTACGTTTTGAGATCTGCTTCGGGGTCAACGGCGTGCATTACCCGCATGACACCGGAAAAGAGCTGCACGCTGCCTACATGCTTTATTCAGCAACCCACAACCGCCAGTTGCGCTTAGAAGTTACCTGCCCGGAATCTGATCCTCGGATTCCCTCGCTGGTAGCTACCTATCCGGGAAATGACTGGTGGGAGCGGGAAACCTGGGATTTGATGGGCATTATCTTTACCGGTCATCCCGGTCTGACCAGAACTGCTTTACCCGACGACTGGGTGGGACACCCGCAGCGGAAAGACTATCCGCTAGGCGGTATTCCGGTGCAATTTAAGGGCGCGACAGTCCCGCCCGCCGATTCGCGGAGGTCATACAGCTAAATGAAATACACTGACGAAAACAACAGTCCGCTGCTTAGAGCTGCCGGGCCCGCCCTCGACAGTCTAATTACCGAGGACACTCCGCAATATGATTTGCATGGCGGAGACTGGGAAGAAATGGCTTCCGAAGTCGAAAAACTCGCCAATGAGCGAATCGTGATGAATATCGGGCCGGTTCACCCCTCTACGCACGGGGTGTTGCGCCTGATTGCGGAACTCGATGGGGAATATGTTCGCGACGTGCGGGTGGGTACCGGTTATTTGCATACCGGTATCGAAAAGAACATGGAATACCGTACCTGGACGCAGGGCGTTACCTACTGTACCCGAATGGACTATGTAGCTCCCTTCTTCCAAGAGGTCGCCTACTGCCTAGCAGTAGAAAAAGTGCTAAAGAAAACCGCGGAAATTCCGGAGCGGGCAAATCTAATCCGCATCCTAATGATGGAGCTCAACCGGATTGCCTCGCATATAGTGGCTATCGCTACCGGCGGTAACGAGCTGGGCGCCACTACCATGATGACCATCGGGTTTAGGGGTCGTGAAGAAATCCTGCGGATTTTCGAACAGATTACCGGTTTGCGTATGAATCACGCCTACATTCGTCCCGGTGGGGTGGCGCAGGATTTGCCCCCGGGGTGCACCGAGTATATTCGGGATCTGCTTCCTAAGACCCGCCGGGATATTAACGAGCTGCAGGATCTCACCTTGCAGAACCCGATCTTTAAGGCACGTTTTTGCGATGCGGCAGTCATGCCCATGTCCGCCATTATGGCAATGTCGCTAACCGGTCCCTCGGTTCGCGCTGGCGGCTACCCCTTGGATATGCGCAAGATGCAGCCCTACTGTGGATATGAAAACTTCGAGTTCGACGTTCCCGTGGCCGACCAATCCGATGCCTACAACCGGACCGTGGTGCGCTTCGACGAATGCTACGAATCCCTCAAGATCATCTACCAGGTGCTAGAGCGCCTAGATGAAACTGAGGGGGAACCGGTGATGATTTCTGATCCGCAAATCAAGTGGCCGGCACAGCTGAGCGTAGGTACCGATGGTCAAGGTAACTCTCCGGAACACATCAAAGAGATCATGGGGAACTCCATGGAGTCTTTGATTCAGCATTTCAAGTTGGTAACCGAGGGCTTTAGGGCACCGGTTGGCCAGGCCACCCAGCTGGTGGAACACGCTAAAGGCGTGATGGGAGTACATGTGGTATCCGATGGGGGCACGCGGCCTTACCGGGCGCACTTCCGTGACCCCAGCTTTGCTAACCTGCAGTCCTTGTCCCTAATGGCTCAGGGCGGTACGATCTCTGATTTGATCGTGGCGCTGGCCAGTGTGGATCCCGTCCTGGGAGGTGTCGATCGCTAATGAGTTTTTACGATTTCGAGGTCGAGCAAAAGTTCCGCGCCGAAGCCGCGGAAATCATCGCTCGCTACCCTGAGGGTCACGAACGCAGCGCGATGATTCCGCTGCTGCACCTGGTGCAGAGCATCGACGGATATGTAACTGCCAACGGGATTGGACTAATCGCCGATATTCTTAACTGCCAGCGCGCGGAAGTGAGCGCAGTGGCCACCTTCTACACTCAGTTCAAACGCCACCCTAACGGCGAATACACCGTGGGGGTTTGTACTAACGCCCTCTGTGCCGTCCTCGGCGGGGATAACATCATGGAAACTCTAGAAAAAGAACTAGAGGTCGGAAATGATGAGACCACCGCTGACGGCAAGATCACCCTGGAAGCGTTGGAATGTAACGCTGGCTGCGACTATGCGCCGGTAGTCATGGTTGACTGGGAGTTCTTCGATAATCAGACTCCCGAATCTGCCCTGCAGCTGGTGCGCGATATCAAGGCTGGAAAACCGGTACATCCTACGCGGGGATCCGAGGTGGCTCCTACCTTTAAAGAAGCCAGCCGGATTTTGGCCGGATTCCCCAATCCAGAGACTGCCAACCAGGGCGTAGCTGCCGGTCCCGCCAGCTTGTGGGGACTGCAAGTGGCCGAAGAAAAAGGCATGGAAGCTCCCGATCCCGAGCATTTCGAAAAATCTGAAGCTGCTCAGGCTGGGGAAACAGCTTCGGGCGGTGCTGCTAATCAAGCCGGAAAAGATCCGGTCGGCAATGAGCATTCCTCTGCTCAACACAAGGAGGCGGACAAGTGAGCGAAAACGGAAAGTCTGAGATCCGCCGGGTTCCGCTAACCCCGATTATCACTAAACAGTATCGGGAACCAGAGAGCTGGACGCTTAAGGCCTACCAGAAAACTGGTGGTTACGCCGGCCTAGAAAAAGCCAAGCAAATGGAGCCGGCGCAGATTCTAGATGCGGTTAAGCAAGCAGGAGTGCGCGGGCGCGGTGGTGCCGGTTTCGGTACCGGTCTGAAATGGTCGTTCCTGCCGCCCGATGACGGCGGTCCGCGTTACCTGACCGTAAACTGTGACGAATCCGAGCCGGGGACCTGCAAAGATATCCCGATGATTCTGGCTAACCCGCATGCGGTAATCGAAGGGGTGGCGATCACCTGTTTGGCTATCGGTTGCGATCACGCTTTTATCTATATCCGTGGTGAAGTCGTTCACGCCTATAACCGCCTGTTAGTAGCCATTAAAGAGGCCGAAGATGCCGGGCTGCTGGGAGATCTGAAGTTGATTGCCCACGCCGGTGCCGGTGCCTATATCTGCGGGGAAGAAACCGCACTGCTGGATTCCTTAGAGGGCAAGCGGGGTCACCCCCGTCTGAAGCCGCCCTTCCCGGCAGTCAAGGGGCTCTATGCGCGGCCTACGGTAATCAATAACGCCGAAACCATTGCTCAAGTATCTACGGTGTTTCGTAATTCGGTGGAATGGTACGCCTCGATGGGGCAAGATAAATCCCTCGGTTACGGCATGTTTAACCTGTCTGGTCACGTTAAACACCCGGGTCTATATGAGGCACCATTTGGGATTACCATGCGGGAACTGCTGGAGTACTCCGGTGGGATTCGTGAGGGGCACACCTTAAAGTTCTACACTCCCGGTGGCTCTTCGACTCCGCTATTTACCGCCGATGACCTGGATGTCCCCTTAACTTACGAGGACGTAGCATCCGCCGGTTCTATGTTGGCGACCCGTGCCCTGCAGGTATTTGATGACACCACTTCCGTAGTGCGAGTCATTAGTCGCTGGACCGACTTCTACCAGCATGAATCCTGCGGTAAGTGCACCCCCTGCCGCGAGGGAACCTATTGGATGAAGCAAATAATGCACCGCTTAGAGGCCGGTAAAGGTCAAGAGGGCGATGTAGATCTGCTTTACGACATTGCCGGCAATATCGCCGGACGCAGCTTCTGCGCCCTCGGTGATGCGGCGGCGACCCCGGTGCGCAGCGGAATTGACAAGTTCCGCGAAGAGTTCGAGGCCGGATATACGACTCCCTGGTGGGAGGCCTTCCCGCCCGCCGCCTCGGAGGTTTTTAATAAAGGAGGCGCCCTGTGAGTGAGCAAGTCCAAATCAATATTGACGGCCAGGACATTGCGGTCGCGAAAGGTACGCTGCTAATCAGGGCGGCTGAAAAACTAGGAATTCATATTCCGCGCTTTTGCGATCACCCGCTGCTAGATCCGGCAGGAGCCTGCCGGCAATGCCTGGTAGAGGTAGCGATGCCGGGGCGTGACGGCGTGGTTCGTCCCATGCCCAAGCCCCAGCCGGCCTGCACTATGACCGCGATGGCCGGGATGGAAATAAAAACTGCCGCCACTTCGGAAGTAGCAGAGAAAGCTCAACATGGGATTACCGAATTCCTGTTGATTAACCACCCCTTGGATTGCCCGATTTGCGATAAGGGTGGGGAATGCCCGCTGCAGAATCAAGCTATGTCGCATGGTACTTTGCATACCCGCTTTAGTGATGAAAAGCGGCTGTGGCCCAAACCGGTAGAGCTAACCAGCCAGATTTTGATTGACCGGGAGCGCTGCGTGCTGTGTCAGCGGTGTGTACGATTCGCTAACCAGATTGCGGGCGACTCTTTCATCGCCTTGCAAGGACGCGGTGGCGGTTCCTCTCCGCGTGACGACCATGATTTCATGGGCGAGAACGTAGGTGCGTTCGACCAGGAGATCTTGGGGATTTCCGATTCGGACGGCTCGCGGCCGACCCTGCGTCTCGACCCCGAGGCTGCGGCGCTTTCGGATTCGCACGGCAAACCGGCTCCGCTTTCTTCCCCGGCAGCCATCGGCGCGGGAGCAGATGAGAAAGACCAGGCCGGTCGCCTCTTTAGCTCTTACTTCTCGGGCAACATTATTCAGATCTGCCCGGTAGGGGCACTGACCTCTAAGCGTTATCGGTTCCGGGCACGCCCCTTCGATTTGGTTTCGACCCGGGGAGTTACCGAACAGGATGCTTCTGGTTCTGCTTTGCGTACCGATATTCGTCGCGGGGTAGTTACCCGGCGGATGGCGCAACAAGATCTGGAGGTAAACGAAGAATGGATCACCGATAAGGATCGCTTCGGTTACCAGTGGCAGTTCCAGCCTTCCCGGATTAAAACTCCGCTGGTACGCGAGGACGGAAAACTGGTTCCTACCTCCTGGTCGGATGCCTTTGACCGCGCCGCGAAAGGACTGGCAGCCGCGGGGAAAGGAAAAGTTGGTTTCCTACCTGGTGGCAGGCTAACTTTCGAGGACGCCTACACCTGGTCTAAGTTTGCTCGCGTTGTCTGCGGAACTAATGATATTGATCAGCGGACCCGCGCGGCCGGCCGAGAAGAAGAAACTTTCTTAGGCGCCTATTTCGCGGGTGCGGGCATGCCAGTAACCTACTC
This sequence comes from Varibaculum cambriense DSM 15806, assembly GCF_000420065.1. Classification (GTDB taxonomy): domain Bacteria; phylum Actinomycetota; class Actinomycetes; order Actinomycetales; family Actinomycetaceae; genus Varibaculum; species Varibaculum cambriense. The sequence continues at coordinate 925,773 of NZ_ATUF01000002.1, forward strand.
TGACCTGGAAAAAGCCGGTCAAGTGCTTTTAGTTGGTTTCGAGCCCGAGGACGAATGCGGTGCCGTATTCCTGCGGCTACGTAAAGGGGCACGCTCCGGAAGCGTAAAGGTGGCCACGGTGGCTCCCTTCGCCTCTCCCTCCTCGGTGAAAACTGCCGCCACAGTGCTGTTTGCAGCTCCGGGAACCGAGCCGGAAGTAGTAGCCAATGTAAAAGCGGAGGCCGAAGGAGACTTCGGGACTGTTTTTGCCGGCCTTAAAGGCGAAGGCGCAGTAATCGTAGTTGGCGAACGTGCCGGTACCGTGCCCGGACTGCTCAGTGCAGTTAATGATTTGGCAGCTCGCAGTGGAGCCCGGCTAGCTTGGATTCCGCGCCGCAGCGGTGAACGCGGGGGAGTGGAAGCCGGCGCATTGCCTGGCCTCTTGCCCTTCGGACGCGATGCCAGGGACGCGGAAGCCCGCAGTGATCTAGCGGCCGCTTGGCAGGCTCAACTGCCAGATACGCTAGGACGTGACACGCAGAAGATTCTGGAGGGCGCCTGCTCTGGGGAACTGTCTGCCCTGGTGCTCGGCGGTTTAGACCTTCGTGACTTGCCAGATCAAGAGTTAGCGCAAAAAGCCCTGGGTGCGGCCTCCTTCGTAATCTCCCTGGAGGTCAATCTGACGCCGGCCGCCCAGGCAGCTGACGTAGTCTTCCCGGTAGCACCGGTTTCGGAGAAACCCGGCACCTTTATTAACTGGGAAGGCCGGCTGCGTCCCTTCGGACAAGCTTTGGTTTCCCAAGATATGCCGGACTGGGAAGTGCTGGGCAAACTAGCCCAAGTCATGGGAGTGGAGTTGGGGATTGATTCCCTCAAATCCCTCTATGCAGAAGCTAACGAGCTCTTGGACTGGGATGGCAAGCGGGTGGCATTTGAACCTACCGCTCCTGCCGAGTTGGTAACTCCTCCCAGTAAACAAGTGGTGCTCACCTGCCATAAGACTCAGATCGATGAGGGTCTTTTGCAGGTAGGAGCCACCGATATGCAAGCAGCCGGGCGCGCATCTTTTGCACGCATCAGCCCGGAAACTGCGCAAGAGTTTGGTATTAGTTCCGGTAGCGCTATCAAGTTGAAAACGGACAGCGGCCAAATCCAGCTGCCCGTAGTACTAACCAAAATGCCACAGCGTGTGGTGTGGGTACCCGAGTGCTCAGCCCGCTCTCATGTGCATGAATCTTTGGGCGTCACCAGTGGCGCCTTAGTCCAGTTAGAGCCCAATGCGGAGGTGCAGCAGTGAATACCGCAATCCTGCTAAGCGCAAGTAGTACTGGTGCCGCTGATTTCAGTAATGACACCTGGTGGATAACCCTAATCAAGGCAGTATTCATCGTGGCGTGGCTGATTATCAGTGTGATTATGGCCCTGTGGGTGGAAAGGCGCGGTCTGGGACGGATTCAGACCCGACCGGGGCCGAATGTGCACGGTCCGTTAGGTCTTTTCCAGGCGCTTGCTGACGCCATCAAGCTACTAACTAAAGAAGACATCTTCAAACGGAATGTAGACAAGGTGCTTTATCTGCTGGCGCCGGTCATCACTGCCGCTTGTGCCTTCTGCATTTACGCGGTGATTCCTTTCGGACCGGATCTGCATATTGGCAGTTTCTCCACCCCCTTGCAGCTGACCGACTCTAATGTGGCGGTGCTTTATATGCTCGCCATTGCGGGATTAGGAGTTTACGGCATTATCCTCGGCGGCTGGGCATCCAATGGTCACCTGCCGCTTTATGGTGCGACCCGCTCCGCCGCGCAGGTAATCAGCTACGAACTGGCAATGGGAATGTCCCTGGTATCAGTGTTCGTAGTTTCTGGTTCGATGAAAACCTCGGAGATCGTGGCCGCGCAGACCCCTATGTGGTGGTGCGTCGCCCTCTTCCCGGCCTTCGTAATCTACGTGATTTCGATGATGGGAGAAGTCAACCGTTTGCCTTTCGACTTGCCCGAATGTGAGGGCGAGATCGTGGCCGGACATATGACTGAGTATTCTTCGATGAAGTTCGCTTGGTTCTACCTGGCGGAATACATCAACATGTTTAACGTATCGGGGATTTGCGTGACCCTGTTCCTGGGTGGTTGGCGTTTCCCCGGTGGGGAAGCCATTCTGGGAGGCGCACTCAATAGCGGGCTGTGGCCCTTCCTGTGGTTCGGAATCAAAGTATGGGCGGTCATGTGGTTCATGATTTGGGTACGCGGTACTTTGCTGCGGGTTCGCTACGATCAGCTAATGATGCTTGGTTGGAAGATCTTGCTGCCGGTATCGATCGCCTGGATGGTAGTGGTGGTCGTGATGCGGGTAGTTAGCGTCTACGGAATCGGCAGCATTTCGCAAAGAATGATGGCGATTGCGGCGGTCTTCGTAGTTGCCCTCATCATTATTTGGATAACTGGGGGCAAGGCCGATCGCAAAGCCCTGGAAAAGCAAGCACAAAAGGATGCCGCTGCCAGCGAGCCTTTTGACGCATTCAAAGGCGGATACCCGGTGCCACCCATGCCGGGGCAAGTACTACCTCCCAGTCCGCGCTCCTTGGTGCGGGCGAGTGCCGGGGAAGATCACCTGGTAGCCAAAGAAGGGGAATCAAATGAGTAAACGCAATCCCACCAGGGAAGATATGAGCTTCGAGCCCGATGAAAAGGGTGCATTAGGCGAGTTTTTCGCTCCCGTAGCCGGATTCGGGGTAACCTTTCGCTCCTTCTTCCGTCCCACGGTAACTGAGCAATACCCCTATGAGGCTCCGCATGTGCAGCCGCGTTTTCACGGTCGCCACCAGCTGAATCACTATCCCGATGGTTTGGAAAAATGTATCGGATGTGAGCTGTGTGCCTGGGCGTGCCCCGCGGATGCTATCTATGTAGAGGCCGCCGCCAATACTCCCGAGGCACAGTATTCGCCCGGGGAGCGTTACGGCAGGGTTTACCAAATCAACTATCTGCGTTGTATTTTCTGCGGAATGTGTATTGAAGCCTGTCCTACTAGAGCTCTTACCATGAGCAATGATTTTGAGATGGCCGATTATCACCGCGAAACTATGATCTACGAAAAAGATCAGATCCTCGCTCCTCTTGAGGACGGGATGCTTTCGGCTCCGCACCCCATGGTGGACGGAACCACCGATGGTGATTATTACCGAGGAAAGGTGACCGGTGTGACCCAGGCGCAACGTGATTGGGTCACCGAGCACCGTCCAGAAGATCCGACTCTTAAACAGTCGGGGGTTAAGGAGGTTCAGCAATGACATTGCTAGCCCAAGCCGCAGCTACAGATTTTAGTACGGGACAAACCGTATTCTTCTGGGTCACGGCAGTAATCATGGTGGCGCTAGCGCTCGGCGTACTGTTTTGCCGGACCGCAGTACACTCTGCGATCTGCATGGTAGGGGTAATGCTCTGCCTAGCGATGATGTATGTTTCGCAAGGAGCCTACTTTATCGGAGTAGTGCAGGTAGTGGTCTATACCGGCGCGGTCATGACCTTGATACTCTTCATCATTATGATGGTGGGGGTCGCTGCCTCGGATAACTACTTGCGTACCCGCCGTTTCCTCCGTTGGGGTGCGATTTGTGCGGGCGTATTCGGAGCGATTTTCGTGGCAGTTATGCTGGTAAAGGCGTATCTACCGAAGTTTGGTCAGGTTCCGGATATGCCGACTGCCTCAGCCGAGGGCTCTACCGATTCCAACCCGGTAAAGATCGCGATGAGCCTGTTTACCGAGCATATTTACACTATGGAAGTTATCGGCAGTCTGCTGATTATTGCGGTGGTCGCGGCGGTATCGCTAACTCACGGTGATCGTCTCCATAAGCTGTTTAAGCAGCCTGAGACGGCGCAAGCGCGGATGGAAGATTATGCCAAACGGGGCATTCATCCCGGTCAACAGCCGATCGCAGGTGTTTATCAAACTACTAACGCCACCGACACTCCTAACATTTCGGGAGAGGATCAACGTCCGATCGTCAACTCGGTTTCCCCGGCGCTGCGTGCTCGCAACGCTGACCGTTCCCTAGGTGAAGCAGCACCGCACTTGGTGGAGAAGATTCGCGCCGACCTCGGGGATAGGCCTTCGCAAGGAGTTCACTCTATAGCGGCCTCGCAAGCGGTCAATAAATCAGGAGCCTGGGGAATGTCGGGCGCCGATGCGCCTAGCGGTTTGAACGCCCCTGAGACCCGGGTGATCACCCCCAAGATCGAGGGAGCCCCTCCCAGTGATCCCTCGCCAGCATCCAACCTTGATGCCTCAGAAACGGAGGTCAGTGAATAATGTCTTTGACTTCATATCTAGTATTGGCAGTCATTCTCTTCTTCATCGGCGCGGTAATCGTGTTGACCCGTCATTCGGCGGTAATAGCGCTGATGGGAGTGGAACTGATGCTGAACTCCTGTAACTTGATGCTGGTGACTTTCTCGAATATGCATCAGAACATTGAAGGGCAAGTAATGGCCTTCTTCGTCATGGTGGTAGCCGCCGCAGAAGTGGTGGTAGGCCTGGCGATCATCGTCTCGATCTTCAGAACGCGTCGTTCGACTTCGGTCGATGAAGTGCGTTTGATGGGACGCTAGGGGGTATAGAAACTAATGAACTCGTTGTTGCTGAACGCCGCGGCAGAGCAAATGGCAAATGTGTCGGCTACGGGACTAGCGGAATACGCTTGGCTGATGGTGGCGATTCCACTGCTAGTTTCCGGTTTCCTGCTGGTATGTGGCCGGGCGACCGATAAATGGGGACACTGGTTGGCAGTTGCTGCCTCCTGGAGTTCTTTCCTGCTGGGATTTATTATTTTCTGCCAAATGATCGGGCAGGCACCAGCAGAAAGATCTATCTTAGCTCCGGTGTTTACCTGGTTTAAGGCCGGTAGCGGAAATGAGGCGGTTGAGTTTTCCTGGAATCTGCTCCTGGATCCGCTCTCGATGACTTTCGTACTGCTGGTTACCTTTGTGGGATCCTTGATCCACGTCTACTCTGTGGCCTATATGGAACACGATCCGGATCGGCGGCGTTTCTTCGCCTACCTGAACTTCTTCGTGGCCTCGATGCTCACCTTGGTGCTCTCGGATTCCTATGTGGCTTTGTTCTTTGGTTGGGAGGGCGTCGGCCTGGCATCCTACCTCTTGATTGGCTTCTGGAATCACGAACTGCCTAATGCGGTAGCCGCCAAGAAAGCCTTCGTAATGAACCGGGTCGGCGATCTGGGTCTGCTGCTCGCCATGATGTCCATGTACGCGGAATTCAACTCTATGAAGTTTGTCGATGTGCTGGGAGCTTCCCGTTCTGGGGATATGACCGGCGGCTGGGCCACCGCCATCGGCCTGTTCTTGCTACTGGCTGCTTGTGGTAAGTCGGCGCAGTTCCCACTACAAGCCTGGCTGGGTGACGCTATGGCTGGCCCCACCCCGGTGTCAGCGCTAATCCACGCGGCCACCATGGTTACCGCCGGTGTGTACTTGATTGTGCGTTCCGGCGATATCTTCGTGGCCTCCCCGACTGCCCAGCTTTGTGTGGCAATCGTCGGAGCGATTACATTGCTGTTCGGTGCGATCGTGGGCTGCGCCAAGGACGATATGAAGAAGGTGCTGGCCGCCTCCACTATGTCCCAGATCGGGTACATGATGCTGGGTGCAGGTCTGGGTCCCATCGGCTGGACCTTGGCTATCTTCCACCTGTTCGTACACGGATTCTTTAAAGCCCAGTTGTTCCTGGGAGCCGGCTCGGTCATGCACGCTATGAACGAGCAGGTAGATATGCGCCGTTTCGGTGCTTTGCGAACGGTGATGAAGGTTTCTTGGATCTGTTTCGGGATTGCCTGGTTGGCGATCTTGGGGATCCCCCCGTTCTCGGGTTTCTTCTCCAAAGAACCGATTATCGCGGCTGCCTTTAACACTGCGGCATTTGGAACCACCGGAGCTTGGATCTTCGGATTGGTCTCCATGGTGGGCGCGGGAATCACTTCGTTCTATATGTCGCGGCTGTTCTTCATGATTTTCCATGGAGAAAAACGCTGGACGACCGAGTTTGACGGCGGCAGCGACGTACATCCGCATGAAGCTTCCTGGTTAATGAATGGACCGATCGTAGTGTTATCAGTGTTCTCCCTGGCTATGGGGATGGTCTTGGGCTTCACCGAAAAGTTCAACCAGTGGCTGGAGCCAGTCACCGGCACCGCGGCTGCTACGGAAAGCGCTACGGTTTCCGTGCTGTCACACGCTGCGATTTCAGTAATCACCTTGATCCTGGTACTTTGCGGGCTGGCCTTGGCGTTCGTAATGTACGTGCGCAAGCCGGTACCGAAAGTGGCTCCGGCCTCCAACGCCCTGGTGGAGGCAGCCCGGGTGGATCTTTATCAGGACACCGTTAACGAGTCGGTCGCCATGCTGCCGGCACAACTACTCACCGTCGGAGTGGGGGGCGCTGACCGTGGCCTAATCGATGGCATCGTTCGCGGTATCGCCTGGTGCGCCCAGGCTTTGGGACGTACCTTGAGCCATGTGCAAAATGGCTACATTCGTGCATACGCCAGTTACATTCTGGGCGGTGTGCTTTTAGCCCTGGTCCTAGTTGTCGGAAGCCAATTGGTTTAGGGGCAGGAGGAAAAGATAAATGGAAATTACAGTCTTGAACTCAACTTTCCCGGTGCTAACGCTGCTAGTAGTGCTACCGGCGCTGGCAGCTTTGGCGCTGTGGCTGATAAAGCCTACTCGGATTGCTGCGCGTCAGATCGGCCTCGCAGTATCGGCCTTGGTTTTGCTAGGCACCATCTACTTGGCACTGAATTTTGACTACGGTAAAGCGGCTGCCTACCAGTTCGCAGAAACCCACAGTTGGATTCGCGCCCTGGGAGTTTCTTGGGCGCTGGGAGTAAACGGCCTCGGTCTGGCGATGGTAGTACTTTCGGCACTGCTCACTTTGATCGTGCTGATCGCCTCGGCACGTGACCTCGAGGGCGAGAACAAACCTTACGATGATGCCGGCTATGTGGGACTAACCTTAGCCACCCTGGCGTTCATGATGCTGATTTTTGCGGCTCGCGACGTATTCGTGTTCTACCTGGCGTTTGAAGCCATGCTAGTGCCCATGTTCTTCTTGATTGGACGCTACGGTAATGGGGCGAAACGGAAAGCTGCCGCGATGAAGTTCCTACTGTATTCGCTGGCAGGCGGCCTGGTCATGCTAATCGGAATCGTGGGAATCTACGTTTATTCTCCGCTGGCCGCTGCCTCTAACGAGCAGCATGCGAGCCTTTACCTCATTGAGAACTTGGCCGGAAAGCTGCAAGCTAGTCCCGGGGTAGAAATGGCGCTGATGATCAGTTTCTTCATCGCGTTTGCGGTTAAGGCGCCGATGGTTCCGGTACACACCTGGCTAGCAGACACTGCCGAGAATGCCCGTCCGGGAACCTCCGCTCTGCTGGTAGGAATCCTGGATAAAATCGGTACTTTCGGAATGATCACCTTGTGTTTGACCATCTTCCCGGGTGCATCCCAGCGAGCTGCCTTAGCTTTCATTATTCTGGCGGTGATCTCCGTAATCTGGGGTTCGCTGGCGGCTTTGGCGCAAAAGGATTTAATGCGCCTGATTTCCTTCACCTCGGTAGCCCACTTTGGCCTGATGGTGCTGGGTATCTATGTTGGCAACACGGTAGCTCTCGCTGGTGCCATGGTTTATATGGTGGCCCACGGCCTATCCATCGCCGGTATGTTCCTGATTGGCGGATTCCTCACCGAGCGGGGACATAGCCAAGACATTGAGGCCTACGGCGGTATGCAAAGGGTGACTCCGCTGATTGCCGGAACCTTCTTAATCTCTGGTTTAGCAGCCATCGCATTGCCCGGTCTGTCTGGTTTCGTACCGGAGCTGATGGTACTGATTGGTACCTTCCGGCTCTACCAGTGGGCAGCAGCGCTCTGCCTGGTGGGCGTAGTTGCGGGCGCGGTTTATGTGCTTTTGCCTTACCAAAAGATTTTCACCGGCAAGGCTCCGGAACATCGTAAGTCGATTAAAGACTTAGATAACCGGGAACGTTGGGGAGTGGCTGCTCCGCTGATTGTGCTGATGCTGGTGATTGGTCTGCATCCGCAACCCTTGGTTGAGCCGATGACACAAGTGGCCAAACAGGTGGTTGTCACCCAGGATGTGGCTTTTCAAGTAGAAGGGACCGGAAAGTGAGCTTAACGAACGCTACCGTGATTAATAACTTTAGCGAGCTAGGTTTTAACTGGGCGCTGATGGCTCCGGTACTGGTGGTGCTCTTTGGGGCAATCATCGGGATTCTGCTCGAGGCATTCGTACCCGCAAAACAGCGTTGGAGCGTGCAATGCACCTGGTCAATTGCCGTAGTTGCGGTTGCCCTGCTGGCCTTTGCGCCCTCTTTTGGAGCCTTCGATCTGCAAAGCGGGCAACGGCTCGTGCGCGGAGAACTAATCGTAGATGGATTCTCTATGTTCTCCCAGCTGCTGATGCTGATTGTGGGATTGCTGGCGCTGCTGCCGATGATTGACCGTACTGGCAATCGAGTTTCTGCTTTCGCGGGACAGCCCTCGGATATTCCCGGTTCTTTCCAGGAAGAACAGACTGAAAGGCGCGGATACCAGCGCAGTGAGGTCTTGCCGCTGAGCCTATTCTCCCTGGGCGGAATGATGATCTTCCCCATGGCGAACTCGATGCTGACTCTGTTTGTGGCTCTAGAGATCATTTCCCTGCCCCTGTATGCGATGAGTGCCATGGCGCGTTACCGCCGCCTGCTCAGCCAGGAGGCTGCTCTTAAGTATTTCGTGCTGGGAGCCTTCGCCTCCGGGTTCATGCTCATGGGCATGTCTTTCCTATACGGATACTCCGGGTCGCTGCTGCTGGATCAACTGGCGCTAGCGATTCCCTACCGGGTAGCTTCCCCGGCGCTGCTGATGACGGGTGCTGCCCTAATGATGGTGGGCTTGCTCTTCAAGATTGGCGCCGCGCCCTTCCACGCTTGGACCCCGGATGTATACCAAGGGGCGCCTACCCCGGTTACTGGTTTTATGGCTGCCGGAGTAAAAGCAGCGGCGTTCCTAGCGATGCTGCGCTTCTTCTCTACTGTGGTGGTACAGTTCGAGGCCAACTTCAAGCCGTTCTTGTGGACGGTGGCGATTTTGACCATGGCGGTCGGTACTTTCTTTGGTCTGGTGCAAGACAATATCAAACGGATGTTGGCATACTCTTCTATTGCGCACGCCGGTTTCATCTTGATTGCCTTCACTAAGGGCGCGCTTAACGCTAATGGCGCGGTCTTGTTCTACCTGCTTACCTATGGGGTGGCCACCATTGGAGCGTTCGCGATTATCTACCTGGTTCGGGTTAGTAACGAGGACGGGGTCGCGACTGCGGAGCAACACTCCATGTCCGCTTGGGCTGGTTTCGGCAAGACCCATCCGGTGCTGGCAGGATGCATGATGCTTTTCTTGCTGTCCTTTGCCGGGATCCCCTTGACGGCCGGGTTCGTGGGTAAGTTCCTGGCATTTAGTGCTGGTGTTCAAGGAGGGGCAACTGCGTTGGTTATTTGCGCGGTGATTGCTTCTGCGATTACTGCCTTCTATTATTTCCGTCTAGGTAAAATTATGTTCCTAGATCCGGTAGCAGAAAATACCACGGTTGCTCCCCACGCTGAGATCACCTATGTAGCGATTGGGATTTGCGCGCTCTTGACGGTGCTTCTGGGGATTCTCCCGGGTTCAGTTCTCGATATTCTACAAAACACCGCTATTGTTATCCCGTGAGTAACTTGTCCCAGCAGCGTATTGACGAGCTAGAAGATCAGATTTCCGATGGCTTGGTTCAGGTGGAAGATCGCCTGACCCAAGTGCTAGCAGATAACCGGGGGGTGCTCGACGATATTGTCGGACACTTGGCGAAAGCCGGTGGCAAAAGGATGCGTCCCGGTTTGGTGCTGCTTTGTTCCCATCTGGGGCCGCGCCCTTCCTCTGAGGAGGTTCTGCGTGCCTGCCTAGTGGTCGAGCTTACCCATCTGGCTACTTTGTACCATGATGACGTAATGGACTCGGCGCCTACGCGGCGCGGGGTGAACGCAGTTCAGCGTGTATGGGGCAATAACCGCGCGGTACTAGCAGGTGACTTAGTCTTTGCTCGTGCCTCGCAAGTGGTTGCCACTCTAGGTCCGGAAGCGGTGCTGCAGCACGCGGTAACCTTTGATCGTCTGTGCCGCGGACAGTTGAACGAGACTTTCGGCCCGGAAGCGGGTCAAGATCCGGTGGAGTTCTACATCCAGGTACTGGCGGATAAGACTGGTTCTTTGGTAGCGCAGTCGGCGCGCTTTGGGGCAGAGCTTTCCGGGGCTCCCGAGGCCGTGACTAAAGCGGTTGTGCAGTTTGGAGAAAAGATCGGGGTAGCTTTCCAGCTGGCAGATGATGTTATCGATCTGTCCTCTGACAGTGCCGATTCCGGAAAAACTCCGGGAACGGATCTGCGCGAGGGGGTAGACACCATGCCGATCTTGCTGCTGCGCCAAGATGCGGCGCGCGGGGTGCTTGATGAGGACGGGCAAAAGATATTGGCCGAACTTAGCCGGGGCGCTTTGGTTAGCGAGGATGCGGCACTGGAGCGGGTAGTGCAGATGTTGCGGGCACATTCAGTGCTGCAACGTACCCGGCAACTAGCTTTCTCTTGGTGCGAGGACGCGAAAGCAGCGATTTCTTTCCTAGAAGATACCGAAGTTAAAGCGGCCTTGGAAAAGTTTGCCGACACCTTGGTTGATCGCATCGCCTAGAGGCGGTCGATAAACTCGGTCGCTACCTCTTCGGGTACGCCCTCTTCCCGCATTACGTCCCGGATTGCGTCCCAGCGTTGCAGGCGTCCTTGATCCCGCATCTGCCGGAGCTTATCGCGGTCAGCTAACGAGGAGGCCAACAGATTCTCTACGCTGCCGATTTCCTGTTCGAAATGGGTTTTACGAGCGCGGTCGCGGGCGTTCAAAGCGCTGACACTGCGAGCTACCAGGAACACTAACGCTGCTCCGCAAAGAAGGAAACCAATCGTCAATAAGATGCTCATACCCGGATTGTTTCACGCTGCCCTGAAGTAGTCCTGAAAACGACCTGAAAATAAGTTGTTGCCAGTGGGATTAGGGGTTTGCCCAGCCATTAGGAATGCAGCCCAGATTTTCCCCACCATCTGCGCTTTGTTGTTGCATTACCGGAGCCAGACCTCCCGGTTGCGGACAGAACAGATGTCCGTGTCCCAGCCAATGCCCGGTTTCGTGGGAAACTTCGTAGATCCGGTAATCAGTCATGGTTTTACCTTTTTGGAACCACATCTTGGCTCCTCCAATCCAGCGGTGGGCATTGAGCACCACATTGTCGCCATTGCGGCAGTTAGAAACCCCGTTAGTGGTCAGTGGGGCGCACAGCCGGTCGGTAAGGGCAGGGCTGGCGATAACTATCCGAAAATCAGCCTGCCCATCGGTACGGGTAAAAGAAATTTCCCCCTGTTTCCCGCCCCAGCCGCGAGGATCGTTCAAGATAGCGTGAATGCTTTTTGCCGCGGTTTCACCGTTGACGGGTAGCCCGTTTTCCACCTCTACCCGATAAAAATAGACTTTGCCGGTGCCACGGCCTTGCCAGGTGCCAGGTACTACCGAGGTAGTACCGGCAGCCGAATGAGGGACGTCTTTAGAACTTTCGCCCCCTGGTAAGTCTCCTTTTACCTCTAAGGCGATCGCCGGCTCCTTAGTTTGCTGTTTGGAGTTAACCAGGGGGACTGCGGTCCAATGTAACGAGGGCGCGGTCTGCTCGGCCTCTGCCTGCTTCGGAGCTCGCGGCATAGCGGAAATGATCAGAATAAAGGTAATAGTCAGCGCAATCGCAAGTGAGGAGGCGCGAATAAGTAAATTCCAGTCCGAGCGCCGACGGGAACGGCTGGCTCGAGACTGCAGTCGCTGCCTCCTAGGGGGATACTCTGACACATTCAATAGTCTAAGCGATGCGCAGAGCCAGATTTACCGCCTCGCTGTTGAAGCGGCGATTGATAATGCATAAGTAGGGGCAGTATTCGCGGTAATTGCCAAAAATCAGGGTTGCGGCGAGCGCGATTCGAACAGCGGGCGGAGGCAGAGTTTCAGTTTCGGGACTCAAGACCTAGGGTCTCGCTGCTACCTGTTAAGATGGGAACGGAAGTATCGCTTTATAGCGTAATCGAAATTCAACATGGAGGCCATTAACCTATGGCAAAGTATGTCTACACGTTCGCCGAGGGCAACAAGGATATGAAGGATCTGCTGGGTGGCAAGGGTGCCAACCTGGCGGAGATGACTAATTTGGGTTTGCCCGTTCCCCCCGGTTTTACGATCACTACCGATGCTTGTCGGGCATACCTCAAACATAACGAGGTTCCGGAAAGTTTGGTTCCAGAAGTGACCAAGGCGTTGCGTGGAGTAGAAGATCAGATAGGGCGCACCTTAGGGGATGAAGAGGAACCGCTGCTGGTGTCGGTGCGTTCCGGTGCGAAATTCTCGATGCCGGGCATGATGGAGACCGTCCTTAACGTGGGACTCAATGACCGTTCGGTAGCCGGCCTGGCAAAGATGTCGGGATCGGAGCGTTTCGCTTGGGACTCTTACCGTCGTCTGGTGCAAATGTTTGGTAAGACGGTTTTGGGGATCGATGGCGACTTGTTTGCTGACGCCCTGGATAGCATGAAAGAAAAAGTTGGCGCCAGCGCTGACGTGGATCTGACGGCCGAAAACCTGCAGGATCTGACTGCGCAGTTCAAGCAGATTGTTAAGGAACAAACCGGCAGTGATTTCCCGCAGGATCCGCGCACTCAGATGGATATGGCAGTGGAGGCAGTCTTCCGTTCTTGGAATACGGAGCGGGCCGCGATTTACCGTCGCCGCGAACGGATTCCGAACTCGCTGGGCACGGCGGTGAACATCTGCACTATGGTGTTCGGCAATATGGGTGATGATTCCGGTACTGGCGTGGCCTTCACTCGGGATCCTTCCACCGGTAAATCTGGTGTTTATGGCGATTTCTTGATGAACGCTCAGGGCGAGGACGTGGTGGCGGGTATCCGCAACACGGAACCGTTGTCGCATTTGAAGACGGTAAATGAGCCGGTATACAAGGAATTAACCAAGATTATGCGCCGCCTGGAAACTCACTACCAGGATATGTGCGATATCGAATACACCATAGAAAAAGGCAAGCTGTGGATGCTGCAGACCCGGGTGGGTAAGCGCACGGCAGCTGCGGCTTTCCGGATTGCGGTCCAGCTGAACGAGGAACGTCTGATCACCAAGGATCAGATGCTAGAACGGGTCACGGGCGAGCAGCTCACCCAGCTGATGTTCCCTCAGTTCGACTTGGATTCTGACCGGGTGCGGTTAACTACCGGTATGGCGGCTTCTCCGGGAGCTGCTGTCGGCGGGATTGCTTTCAATAATGAGCAGGCGGAAGCGGCTAAGGCAGCTGGTAAAACCTGTATTTTGGTGCGTCGGGAAACGAATCCTGATGACCTGGCAGGCATGGTAGCTGCCGAGGGCGTTTTGACTGCTCGCGGCGGTAAAACTTCTCACGCCGCCGTGGTTGCTCGCGGCATGGGTAAGACCTGTGTGTGTGGAGCTGAAGCCCTAGAGATTGATCCCGAAGCCGGTACTTTGAAAGTAGATGGCAAGGTTTTCCATGAGGGCGATGTGATCGCGATTGATGGAGCCACTGGCGAGGTCTTTGAGGGCGATGTTCCGGTTCAGGATTCTCCGGTAACCACCTACCTGGAAGCTGGTTTAGAGGCCGGACTAGAGGCTTGCGGTGATGATGACGATTTGAAAGATCTGGTGCGCTGCGTTGACCGCATGATGGAGTTGGCAGATGTGCGAGCAAGACTGCAGGTGCGCGCCAATGCAGATAACCCTCAGGATGCCAAGTTAGCTGTGGAGTTCGGAGCTACCGGTATTGGGCTTTGCCGTACGGAGCATATGTTCCTGGGTGATCGTCGCCCGCTGGTGGAACACGCGATTTTGTCTGGGGAAGGTTCTAAAGATCGCCAGAATGCCCTAGAGCGGCTAGGCGAGCTGCAGGAGAAGGACTTCTCGGAAATGCTGCGGGTGATGGATGGCAAGCCGATGACGGTTCGTTTGATCGACCCGCCCTTGCACGAGTTCCTGCCGGATCTAACCAGCTTGGAAGTCAAAGTGGCAGTGCAAAAAGCGCAGGGAAAGGTTAACCCGGAAGATCAGCGGATGCTAGCCGCAGTGCGCCGGATGCATGAGGCCAACCCCATGCTGGGCTTGCGCGGGGTGCGCTTGGGGATTTGGATGCCCGGTCTGTTTGAAATGCAGATTCGCTCCCTGGTAAGTGCCGCGGCCGCCCTCAAGAAGGAGGGATTAGATCCCCGCCCAGAGATTATGGTTCCGCTGGTGGGCTCAATTACCGAGTTGGGACTGATCCGCAGCCGTGCCGAAAAAGTTATTGGTGAGGTTTGCGGGGCTGCCCGAGTCACTCTGGAAATCCCGATTGGCTGCATGATTGAGTTGCCGCGTGCGGCGATTACCGCCGAATCTTTGGCGAAAGAAGCTGATTTCTTCAGCTTCGGCACCAACGACCTAACCCAAACTACTTGGGGATTCTCCCGCGATGACTGCGAGGGCGTATTCTTCCCCGAGTACATTGAAGAGGGCGTGTTCGGTACCTCTCCATTCGAAACCATCGACACTCACGGTGTGGGTCGCCTGGTTAAAGAAGGGGTATCCCGTGGTCGCTCCACTAATCCGGGAATTAAACTGGGTATTTGTGGTGAGCATGGTGGCGATCCGGAATCTATCCACTTCTTCCACAAGACTGGCTTGAACTACGTTTCTTGCTCGCCGTTCCGGGTGGCAGTGGCACGTCTGGAGGCCGGTCGCGTGGTGGCTTTGGAGAACATTGAAGGTTCCGGAGAGGACGCTACTGCTTAGCGGTAACTTTAGGGTGGCACCTGGCCTTCCTGCCCTGACTGGCAGGGTTTCTCAGCAATCATGCCCTAAGCTATTTTCATAACACCCCTGGGGGTCGGCGGGATTATCCCGCCGACCCCCATATTTATATATTGGCGATTTATTTCGTAGTAGCAGTTAGTTAGAGTATTTCGGAGCCAATACCAATTTTTCAGGGGAAGGAGAACGCCTGATGCAAACGCAATCGTGGTTCTCATCATTGGTTGCGGCGCGCGCTGACAGCTACTGTATCCCTCTTACCTGGGCAAAGGTAGTAAGTGTCAGCCCTAGTTGTCCTAAGTGTCAGAAATAAATAATTCTGACACTAATAGGTTTTAAGGGCGCATCTGGGAACAGATAGGATCAAGGGTAGAAGCAAGGAAAGGCGACTTATGTCTATCGGAGCAGGCGACTACCGCATCTTTCGCTCGCGCTTGCGCGAAAAATTCCGGGGAGAAGTGCTAGATTCTCGCGCGGACCGCGCTGTCTATGCCACTGATTCTTCTAACTATCGGATTCCTCCAAAGGTTATTGCCTGCCCGAAGGATCAAGATGACCTACGGATATTGCTGCGATTAGCCCGGGAATGCCGGGTGCCGGTGACTGCCCGGGGGGCAGGGACTTCCTGCGCGGGAAATGCTATTGGTCCGGGAGTGGTAATCGATTATTCGCGCCACCTGAATCGGATCATAAAAATTGATCCTGAGAAGCGCTACGCAATCGTAGAACCGGGGGTAGTGCAAGCCCAGTTGCAACAGGCAGCAGCCCCGTATGGGTTACGATTTGGGCCGGATCCTTCTACCTCTTCGCGTTGCACTATTGGCGGGATGATCGGCAATAATGCCTGCGGCCCCCACGCTACCGCCTACGGGCGCACCTCCGATAACGTTTTGGAGCTACGGCTTATCGACGGTTTAGGACGGGAGATTATCGCCGGGCAGACCCCGCAAGACGTGCCAGAAGCCCCGCAAGACGCGTCTGTATCTGACGAACAAATCTCACAAATACCCGGTCTAAAATCCCTGGTAGCTGCGAATCTAGCTACTATCCGCACCGAGTTTGGACGCTTTGGACGCCAAGTTTCTGGTTATTCCCTGGAACACCTACTGCCCGAAAATGGCCCCGCCCTCGCGCCTTTCCTGTCTGGAACCGAGGGCACCCTGGGGGTTATTACCCAAGCAACCGTGCGCCTCGTTCCTCTTCCTAAAGCTCCCGTACTGGTGGCGCTAGGTTTCCCGGATATGATTGCCGCTGCCGCTGCGGTGCCACGGATTCTTCCCTTAAAACCCTTAGCGGTGGAAGGTATGGATGCCCGGCTGGTGGAAGTAGTGCGTCAGCATAAAGGTCCAGGTGCAGTCCCGGAATTGCCTCAAGGTAGCGGCTGGCTACTTTGCGAGGTCGGCGGGGAAGGCCTGGATGAGGATGCCACCTTACAGCGGGCGCGGGAGCTGGCGGCCGCCTCCGGGGCTAGCGGAAACGCGGTCATGATTTATCCACCCGGGGCTGATGCCGCTGCTATCTGGAGGATCCGTGCAGATGGTGCCGGACTGGGTGGACGTACCCCCCAGGGTGACCAAGCCTGGCCGGGGTGGGAGGACGCGGCAGTACCACCGGAAAATTTGGCTGCCTACCTGCAGGATTTCCAAAAGCTGCTAGAAAAGTTCGAATTGGACGGACTGCTGTATGGGCACTTCGGGGACGGATGCGTGCATGTCCGGTTAAATATGCCGCTGGGAAGCGCCGCCGGATTGGGGAAATCGCGGGATTTCTTGCTCGCCGCCGCGCAGTTAGTTGGAAAATATAGAGGCTCTATTTCCGGGGAACATGGGGATGGTAGGGCGCGATCCCAGCTACTACCAAAAATGTATTCTCCGCAAGCTGTGGATTTATTTGCACAGGTAAAAGCTTTATTTGATCCGGGAAATCTGATGAATCCCGGGGTTTTGACCGGCCCGGCAGGCCCAGACGGAGTGGAAGAAAACGTCCGGCGTGCCCAGGCGCGCCCCCTCAAAGCAAGTGCGGAAGGTTTTGCTTTTTCCGAGGACGGCGGTAGCTTAACCGACGCTTTCCATCGCTGCACCGGGGTCGGTAAATGCCGTGCTGATAACAGCGCCGCGGGCGGGTTTATGTGTCCGTCTTACCAGGCGAGTGGCCGCGAACAAGAAGCTACCCGCGGCAGGGCGCGCATCCTGCAAGAAGCCACCAATGGGGGACTGATTCACGGATTATCTGACCCTGAAATATGGCAGGTGCTAGATTTATGTCTGGCCTGCAAGGCTTGTTCTGCAGATTGTCCCGCCGGGGTAGATATGGCCAAGTGGCGCAGCGAAACCCTTTTCCGGCGTTACCAGGGGTGGCTGCGTCCGCTTTCACATTACGCCTTGGGATGGTTGCCGCGTTGGCTGCGACTAATGGCCAAGATTCCGGGAGCAGCGCAGCTAGCAAACTTGGCTACCAAGATTCGCCCGCTTGTCCAGGTGGCGCTACAACTACTCCACCTGGATACTGCCCGCACCCTTCCGCGTTTTGCCACCCGCTCGTTAGAGAGTCAGTATCCGAACCGGCAACTATGGCCAAAAAAGTCAGAAAGTTCCCCCTGGGAACAGGACTTTTCCAGAAAACCCGGAGTGATAGCGGATAAAGAAATTGCAGCTAAAGCCGGAAAACAAACCCGCCAAGCGGCGCGTTCAACCTCTAAATCTGTGGTTATCTGGGCAGATTCATTTTCGCGAGGACTAGATCAACGCGGGGTAAAAGCCGCGATTAAGCTACTTACTGAGGCGGGTTGGCAGGTGTTTTTAGCACCTCCAGATACTTGTTGCGGTCTGACCTGGATTACTACCGGGCAGTTGAAAGGGGCGCGGCGACACCTCGAAAATTTACTGGCTCGTCTGGCGCCCCCGGCTGCCAATGGCATCCCCATCGTGGGGATCGAACCGTCTTGTACTGCGGTACTTCGCGATGACCTCCTAGAATTGTTTCCCGCAGATCCGCGCGCCCTAATGGTTAGTGAAGCTACCTTTACCCTCGCGGAATTTATTAACGCGAACTGTCCTGATCTGCCGTTACCGAACCTGAGCGGGGTGAATGTGGTGGCTCAGCCTCACTGTCACCACTATTCGGTGATGGGATGGGAAGCCGATCGTGCTTTGCTGCAGAAAACTGGCGCTAAGCTGGTGGAACTGCAAGGATGCTGCGGGATGGCCGGGAACTTCGGGATGGAAGCCCCCCATAGGCAAATGTCGCTGACCGTGGCGGAACACGCCCTCTTACCAGCATTAAAAGCCGATCCGGGTGCGGTTTTCTTGGCGGATGGTTTCTCTTGCCGCACCCAGGCCGAAACTTTGGCAGACCGTGGCGGAGTGCATTTAGCGGAATTGCTGGCTAATCCGGATAGCTGCACGAAAAAATAATCCTTAACAGCGCCATCGGCGCTAAAACCGGCGCCTTGACGGGTATCCGTGACACAATGGAATAAATATCCGTAAGAAAAGCAGGGAACGGTGAATCGATGGCACTTTTTGAACTGGAATCTGGCCGCCTAATACCGGCACAGTTTGGTACCCCGGTGGGACATGGCTTAGAGATGGATGTGCTCGAATCCATTCGCTCACAGGTACTGGAGGTAATTGACCGTCCCCTTTTCCCGGTCGCTTGGGCAGGGGATGGTGGAGAATCTGGAACCGGCCCGCATTCTTTAACTGCGTTAGATGCCTCTGGGCAGGTAGTTTCGGTGGAAGTGCTTTCCCGCCTGGATCCGGTGAGCCTGGTGGCGGCGATTTCTCGGCTCGGGCAGGTTTCCGGATTGGGATGGATGGATTTAGCCAGCCAATATCCGGGGGGAGTGCAAGCTTTCCAAACCGGTTGGGCAGAATTCCGGGAGGCGATGCCGCCTAACACCCAACCTGGGCCACGGTTATTCCTGGTAGTAGGGGAGATTGATGAAGGTTGTTACTCTGCGTTGGGGGTACTATTCGCCTCTGGAATTGAGATTCACCAAATTTCTTCCCGCCAGATGTCTAATGGTCGTCGTTTTTTGGAGGTCGCCCAGATCACCTCTAGTTCTATTAGCTATACGCGCCCGCAAATCGGCGGCCATCGGGCTCCGGCTCCCCAGATTTCTTGGCATGTAGATGACGAGTCAGCGCTAGCGGAAGCACAGGTTTCGCCGGTACCGCCTGCGCCCCCTGCACCGCCGGTTTCCGAAGATATTTCTGAGGACGCGTCCCTCGCTGAGCAGGAGCTAGCGCGGGCTGAAGCTGTACAATCACCAGTTCCCGCCGCGGAAAGCGTGACACCTCAGCAGGAAAATCTGGAGGAAGAACCGGTGGCAGAGGTAGAAAGTTCGGCCGGAGAATCTGAAAGGCTAGAGCAGGAATCTTCACCCGAAACCACAGACGAGGAAGATGTGGCTACCAGTTTCGCTGCACCGCAACTGCTGCAAAAAGATGCCGAAGGATTGCGTTCTATTTCCTCGCTGGTCGGTCAAGATACCGTCTTACTATGGTCGGATGATCGCGGACGAATTTGCGAAGCTCTCCTGAAGGAAGAAGGAGTGATTGACCCGGGAGACGGGCAGCTCACCGATCAGGTTCAGGCAGCGTTTGAGCAGGTCGGGGGAAATAGCGACCTAGATGCTTGGGAAGCATTCCGGATTGGAAATCTGGAAGGGCCCACTTTAGCGGAAGCCATTGCGGAAGTTAATGCAGAGATTGAACGCCATGCGTCTTCCCACGACAGAAAACACGGTCACTAGGAGACGAAAATGGGGAAAGGGAGTTCATCTGCCGCGTCTTTACCGACTCAGCCTCCGGCGGTACCCGCCCCGGTAGGTCGGTGGGTACCAGATATTTTAGGGCCGGGGTTTGAGGCTCGTACGTTGGAATTACCTCGTGACAATGAGGGCGAGCTGTGTGCCACCTTGGTACGACATCTTCCCGAGGACGATCCCTGGGCGATTTCAAATACCCCCGCGGAACCCTCCTTTATTTTCCTGTTCATTCATGGTTGGAATGATTACTTTTTCCAGCGGGAACTGGCGCGTCATATTTCCCTAGCGGGAGGAGCCTTTTATGCGATTGACCTCTGCAAATATGGGCGTTCGCTGCGTAAATGGCAGACGTTTGGCTGGACCGAAGACCTGCTTTCCTATGACCTAGATATTTACGCCGCGCTAGAGGTCATGCGAGAGGAACATCCAGATTTGCCGTTAGTGTTGGCCGGTCACTCTACCGGAGGGCTGACGGCGGCCTATTGGGTGAACCGGCATCGGGACCAGGTGGCCGGTCTGTTACTTGATTCCCCCTGGATTGAAATGGCGGGGGGAACTTCCCAGCGTTTCGGAGCTCGCGCCCTCGCAGAATTATTCTCCCGGCGGGCAGCCAAAAAAGAGGTCCCGCTACAGTCTGCTGACTCCGCTTACGTGAATTCTTTGATGGGTTGGGATCGAAAGGTTGATGGTACTCTGCCTAAACGTCTGGAACTCTGGATGCAAGATCCTTCCCTGCAGGGCTGGCCATTGGTTTCAAGCTGGAAAGGTACCCCGGACGCACTAGTACGTTTCGGCTGGGTACGGGCGATTACTATCGCCCAAAAGAAACTTCTAGCAGGTGAAGCCACCGAGGTGCCGACCTATTTCCTGACTTCTACCGCTTCCTCGACTGGGAAACGGAAACGGGAAATGATGTTTACTGATTCGGTGCTGAACGTGCAAACTATGTGCGGAAATGCCTGGCGACTTTCCCGACAGGTAACTATGGAACGTTACCCCGGTAAACATGACCTATTCTTGTCTTTCCCGGACGTGCGTCAGGAAGTGTGGTTCGGTATTCACCGCTGGTTAGGTCAAGCGCTACCCGGGCAGGCGCGCCCGGTCGGTGAAATCGGTGAAACCACTGCTCGTGCCATCTGTCCCTAAGGGTTAGTTAGCAAGTGTTACGTTTGCTCATTTATTTTATTTCGGTAAATTATGGGGCTGCGTCCGGGGAAAAGCTGATCTTTTCTAGGGGAGAGAAAAGACGCCTGGCAGGTCGCCGTTATGCGCACACCAAGCAAGCAATATGGATAGCAATTATTACGGGAATATTGAGTGCTATTACTGAAGCTATCCCAGATTCAGAAGACTAGCTGATCTAGGATTTCGGGCAGTAACGCGGTTGATATCTTCGGTTTTACCAGGGTTTATATCCATATTTGCGTATTATTTTAAACAATAAACTCTCAGCTAGGCACCTAAGCTGAGATTTAAAAGAGTTTACTCTTAAGCGCCCAGCTGAGAGCTAGAGGGGACCTCACCACTTAAAAGTTGACTTGCAGCCGGGGAAACTTCTGCTGCAGCAGTGGCGGCGAACCCTGATTCTTGACTTTTATTATTCTTTACTGGCTGTAGCTTGTTCTTCTAGAGCCAGCTTCTCGATTGCCTCCACATCGGGTTGAGGGGTATGTGGGAACTGGTCCCTGACCTCTACCGAGGGGTTACGGAGGTTGATATCGACGTCATCCTCCTGGGGATTGTAGGGCAGTTTCCCGTTTAGCACATCGTAAACGCGCTGACGATCAATAGTATGTGTCCAGGTGCCAACCAGCAGGGTGGCGACTGCGTTCCCGGTGAAGTTAGTTAGAGCTCGGGCCTCTGACATGAAGCGGTCGATGCCGACAATCACTCCTACTCCGTCTAGTAATTCCGGACGGTGTGACTGTAAGCCGGCAGCTAAAGTAGCGATCCCTGCTCCAGAAACGCCGGCGGCGCCCTTTGAAGCAATCATCATGAAGATCAGCAAACCGATTTGCTCGCCCAATCCCATGGGCTTGTTCATGGCATCGGAGATGAAGATGGCCGACATGGTGAGGTAAATCGCGGTTCCGTCCAGGTTGAAGGAGTAGCCGGTAGGAACCACGATCCCCACTGTAATTTTGTGGATTCCCAGGTGTTCCATTTTGCGCATTAGGTTTGGTAACGCCGATTCTGAAGAAGAAGTGGCTACGATCAGCAGGTATTCCTTTGCCAGGTACTTCATAAGTTTGAAGATGTTGAAGCGAGTAAATATTGCCAATACGGAACCTAGTACCACGCAGATGAACAATATACAGGTGATGTAGAAGGCCACCATTAACAGCAACATTTGCCCCACAGCTTTGGCGCCGGTGGAGCCAACCACTCCCGCCATGGCGCCAAATGCGCCGATGGGAGCCAGCCAAAGGACCATGTAGAGTACCTTGAACACCAGTTTTTGGATGGCAGCGACTGCGCGCAGGATCCCATCCCCGGTTTTACCGAGGCTTTGTACCGCGAATCCTACTAATAGGGCGATAAACAGGGCTTGGAGCACCGAGCCGGAGGTTAGGGAGGAGAAGAAAGTGTCAGGGATAATCGATTGAATAAAGCCAACGATACCGTCTGCTTCCTGCTTGTTACCGGAAGTGAACTGGGCGGCTGCCCCCTTGGTAGCCTCAATGTTTAGGTCGCTGCCAGGCTGGATTAGGTTGCCTACGACTAAACCGATACCTAAAGCAAAAGTGGACATCGTCATGAAGTAGGCCAGGGCAATTCCGCCGGCTTTACCTACCGATGCAGCGGCGCGTACCGAGCCAATCCCGAGCACGATCGTACAAAAAATTACCGGTACGATCATCATGGTGATGAGCCGGACGAAGGTGGTTCCGACGACCTTGAATTCCTTGGCCACATCGGGGGCGGCTATTCCGAAAATGATCCCGGCGATTACCGCGATGATCACGGCGATGTAAAGCCAGTGGGTGTTATCTTTCTTTGGCTTTTTACGTTCCGGTACGTAAGGTTTGCTGGCGGTTAGCTCAGTAACCTCGAGACTAGATTCCCTAACTTCTACATCTTTGTTCTTTTTGCGTTTGAGCATACCCATAGAGGAACTCCTGCTATACATTTTTTGGAATGCGGGACTTAATGACTAGGGGGAAAATAAAACTTTATCTTTCCCGCGAAGTGTGAAAGTAGGGTATAACCACTAACGTCTTGATGTAAAGTCAAAACTTTGTTTTGCCTCATAATTTTACCGTAGGTCTTTTATCCTAGGTCGTAAAAGCTTATTTGTGAGCTTGCCCATACTGCTCTTTTGCTGTCTTGGCGTTGTCGCTTTTATAGAGGCTCCGTGGGGGAGAAGTGCGCCTTCAGATAAGGAGTTTGAATGCGGGGTTCTATGCTCCCTAGCTAGACTCTCAATAACACTCTAAAGAAGCTCTCAACTCTAATTCTCGACAGTTGAGAGTTCTGCAGATTTGCTGGTTCGCGCTTAAAGAGGCGCAGGTAGCTTCTGCTTCACATCCTCGCTGCTATTGGCTAGGAGCTTTCCCTGATTCCCTCAGGGATCCACAACGCAAGCTAAAAGTAGACAGCACTAAATGCTGGTTGTAGTTAAATAACCCACAAAAGGGGTATATCCTGCCCTTCTGCTTTGACCAGTCGACAAAGGGGCTGTTAAATTGGCTATTGCCCAAGATCGCCGGTGCCCACACCAGTGGGTTTAAGTTCCAGATCGGAAGCCTGTGTAGGTTGAACGATGCGTAGCGTATCGAAAATGGTTGCGCGTCCTCGCAAAAGAGGACGTACTTCCCCTGGGGAAGGTGGCAGCTAGGATCGATAGGTTTATTTTCGCCCCGTGCAATCTGCGCGGGGTTTTCTTGTTCTGGCCCCCGGCACGAATAAACGGAAGGAGGGCCTAATGGCGAAACCTAATAAGCAAGCCATGATCGCTCAGCTGGAAGAAAAAATCAGCTCGGCATCGGCCCTGCTGCTCACCGAATACCGCGGGTTGACCGTGGCTCAGATGACTGAGCTGCGCAAAAACCTGGCAGGAACGGCTACTTATTCCGTCACGAAGAACACGCTGGCCAGGATTGCCGCCAAAAACCAGGGAATTGATTTCCTGGACGAGGAGCTAACCGGACCGACCGCAATTGCGTTCGTAACCGGAGAGGCCGTGGATGCGGCCAAAGTGCTGCGCGACTTCGCCAAGGATAACGAGCAGTTGGTTATTAGAGGCGGTGTCCTCGACGGGAAGTTCTTGTCTGCAGATGAAGTCAAGAAACTCGCTGAACTGGATAATCGCGAAACTACACTGGCCAAACTGGCTGGTGCAATGCAAGGCAAACTGGTACAGGCTGCCTTTATGTTCAAGGCGCCCGCCTCCAAGGCGGTTCGCACCGTGGACGCCCTGCGCGAAAAGCAGGAACAAGCGGCTTAGTAAAGCCGCATAGATCGACAAGAAAAAATCTGCCTCGCGTGGGCAAAAATAGGAAGGAATGCCAATATGGCTAAGCTCAGCAAAGAAGAGCTAATTGATGCTTTCAAAGAAATGACTCTGTTGGAACTGTCCGAGTTCGTTAAGGAATTCGAGGACGTCTTCGACGTAGAGGCCGCGGCTCCTGCCGCCGTAGCCGTTGCTGCCCCCGGTGCTGCCGGTGGCGAAGAAGCAGCCGAAGAAAAGACCGAATTCGACGTAGTGCTCGAAGCTGCTGGCGACAAGAAGATCGCCGTAATCAAGGCTCTGCGCGCGCTACAGCCCGGACTGGCTCTGAAAGAAGCCAAGGAAAAGGTTGACTCCGCTCCCACCACCGTTCTGGAGGGTGCATCCAAGGAAGACGCCGAAAAGGCCAAGGCTGATCTGGAAGGCGCGGGCGCCACTGTTGCCCTGAAGTAAGGCTAGTTAGTCTTTTACTTTATAAAAGCGGTGCGGGGAATTTTTCCCGCACCGCTTTTGTATACCCTCGCTATCTGGAACGCTGGAGCCCAGTAATATTCCGTGCTAATGCCCTTTATGTGTGTCTTTATTTCATTGTTCTTCCTGGGGACACCGACTAATTCGGGTGTGGTTTAACTCTGGGGAGATTAATATCTTCGCGGAGGGCGCAAATCCAGGTAATTAACCCGACAAGCATTTTGCTGCGCGTTAGGATGCAAACAGTTGCGGCGCCAATACTTATCCAAGAACCGAGGGGATTCCATGACCGTACTGCGGCACCTAGGTAAAAGAGAATGGCTGCTCAGCGCGCTGGCAATCATCACCATCATTTGCCAGGTTTTCTTGGATTTGCGTCTGATCGACTACATGCAAACCATCACCGAAATGATTGTGAAGCCGGGTGCGACTGTCAACGGGGTGCTGATCGAAGGCGGGAAAATGCTGGGGTGTGCCGCCGGTTCTATGGTGGTAGCCATTATCACCGGTTATTGCATGGCCATGATCGGCGCGACTGTCGCCCGTAATCTGCGTCAAGCGGTGTTTACCAAAGCGATTTCGCTCCCCGAAGCCGACTTTGAACACTTTGGCGCGTCCTCTCTAATCACTCGTTCCACTAACGATGTCACTCAGGTGCAAATGTTTGTGGTGATGGGGTGTCAGCTGATGGTGAAAGCTCCTATCCTCACCATTTGGGCAATCATAAAAATTGCGGGAAAGAACCTAACTTGGACTCTCGCTACTGGGCTTGCGGCTTTGATCTTACTGGTGATGATCTTCGTTATTTGGCGGATCGTAATGCCGCGGATGATGCGGATGCAGCGGATAACTGATGACCTTAACCGGGTGACTCGCGAACACATGGAAGGAGTGCGCGTTATCCGTGCCTACGGCTCCCAGGATTTTCACCAAAAGCGTTTTGAAGCCACCAACGCTGAGCTAACCAACACTCACCTGATGGTCTCCGGCACTTTCTCCTTCATGATGCCCATGATGAACACCGTGATTTCCGGGCTTAACCTGGCGATCTATGTGCTGGGTGCTTTCATGATTTCTGCCGCCGCCGGCCTGGCGAAAGTAACCCTGTTTTCACAGATGATCGTATTTTCCGGGTACGCTACCCAAGCGATCAGTGGTTTCCTAATGATGGCCATGGTGTTCGTATTTGCTCCCCGCGCGATTGTGGCTAATCGGCGCATTAGGGAAGTGCTTGATTGTGAACCCTCCCTTGCTGATCCGGTAGTTTCTGCCGACAAGCCCACATCCTCCCTCGGAAAAGAAACCCGCCAAGACCTGAAGGAACCAGCGATTGAGTTTAGGGATGTTTCATTCCGCTATCCTGGAGCTGAAAATGACGCCCTTCACCAGATAAATCTAAAAATTCCGCGCGGACAGACCGTTGCCCTGATTGGAGCCACCGGCAGCGGAAAAACTTCACTGGTGAACCTGATTGCCCGGGTCTACGATCCTCGCGAAGGCCAAGTTTTGGTTAACGGCCAGGACGCGCGGAAGTGGCGCTTGCGCGACCTGCGTAATCAAATCGCATATTCGCCCCAAAAAATCACCCTGTTTACCGGCACTATCGCTTCCAATATTGCCTTTGGAGAAGGTCCGACAAACATTACTCCCGCCGATATCGTTAAGTCCGGAGATGTTGCTTCTTGCGATTTTATTGCTGATAAAGAGGGCAAGTTTGCGGCGGAAGTGGCGCAAGGGGGCAGTAATTTTTCCGGCGGACAAAAACAACGGATTTCGATTGCCCGCACAGTGGCTAGGGATGCACAAATCCTGATTTTCGATGACACTTTTAGCGCCCTCGACTATGCCACTGACCGGGATATTCGCGGGGAACTGGCGGAAATAGCTCGCGGGAAAAGCCAGATTATTGTGGCGCAGCGGATTGCCACTGTGCGGGAGGCCGATCAGATTTTAGTGATCGATCACGGCAAAATCGCGGCGCGGGGAACGCATGAATCCCTGATGGCGTCCTCGAAAATCTATCGCGAAATCGCCCTCTCCCAACTCTCTGAAGCGGAGTTGGCATGAAAGACGCAGAAATGAGCAGGTGGGACCAGCGAGTCCAGTCGGCGCGGCGCGGACTAGAGCCAGTAGAAGAAAAAATGTCGCCAGTGCGCGCGGGAGGACGCCACGGCGGGAACGTCTACGAAAAAGCCAAGAAAGGACAGTTTGCCCAATCGGTGCGCGACCTTGCCCAGTTTTTAGGGCGTTACCGGATAGCTATCCTGGTTGCGGTAGTTTTGGCGATTATAGGATCGCTGCTCACTGCGATAATGCCGATGTTTTTAGGGCTGATAACCGATGTGATCGCCTCGGGGCTGCACAGCAGTATCGATATGGACAAGATATTTGCCCTCTTGCGGATGGCGACCCTCGTCCTCGTTCTGGGATTCTGCTTTAACCTGGGGCAATCACTGATAATGGTGGTGGTTACCCAACGCACCGGGCAGCGGATGCGCTCCGCTATTGACCGGAAAATCGATCGTCTGCCGCTGTCCTTTTTCGACAACACCAGTCACGGTGACACCATGAGCCGGGTAACCAACGATATCGACACCCTGGTGCAAACTCTGCATTCCGCAATCACCACCATCATCACCGGAATAGTTACCCTGGTAGGCGCCGCTTTTATGATGCTCTACACCGAATGGCGGATGGCGCTGGCCGGTATGGGAGTAACGCTCCTGGGATTCGTCCTCAACGCGGTGATCATGGTGTTTTCGCAGCGTTTCTTTATTCGCCGGCAATCGAATCTGGGCAGCCTAAACGGGCATATCGAAGAATCTTTATCCGGACAAGGAATCATCAATATCTACAATGCTGCCGCCGCCACCGTCGCCGAATTTAATCGCCGTAACCAGCGGCTTTTCGATGCCACTTGGCGCGCCGATTTCCTCTCCCAATTGATGATGCCGGTAATGGGGTTCGTCGGAAACCTAGGTTACGTGGTGGTATGCGTGCTGGGTGCAGTCCTAGTGGTGAAAGGCAATGTAACCATCGGAGTGATTGCCGCATTTATGCTCTATATCCGGGTTTTCACCCAGCCCTTATCGAACCTAGCGTCCGCGACGGCCTCCTTCCAATCCGCGGCAGCTGCCGGGGGGCGAGTTTTTGAAATTCTGGAAGAGGATGAACTACCCGATGAATCCGAAAAACCGGCGCTGAGCGGCAAGGTAACTAAAGGTGAAGTAGAATTCCGGGATATCCGTTTCTCGTATGAAGCAGGTAAAGAAATTATTCACGGATTCTCTGCCCTGGTACATCCGGGACAAAACGTGGCCATCGTAGGTCCGACTGGAGCCGGGAAAACCACCCTGGTTAACCTGCTAATGCGCTTTTACGAACTGGACTCCGGGGAGATTCTTCTGGATGGCACCCCGCTTGCTGCGATGCGGCGCGAGGACGTAGATTCTCAGTTCGCGATGGTACTGCAAGACAGCTGGATGTTCCAAGGAACCCTGCGGGAAAACATTATGTATTCCCAGCAGGAAGTATCCGAGGAACGCCTTGAACAGGTGATTAAGGCAGTCGGACTAAGTGATTTGGTTGCGCAACTGTCGCACGGCCTCGATACCGAGATTCGAGAAGATTCTGCCCTTTCAAGCGGACAACGGCAGTTGGTGACTATTGCCCGCGCGATGGTTGCCGATAAGCCGCTTTTGATCCTTGACGAGGCGACTTCTTCGGTCGATACCCGCACGGAGCAGCTGATTCAACGAGCAGTAGCCAAAGCTACCGCGGGGCGTACCTCGTTCGTGATTGCCCATCGTCTGTCGACAATTCGTGACAGTGACGTGATATTCGTGATGGAGCATGGAGATATTGTCGAGTCCGGGACGCATGAGGAGTTGCTGGCCGCCGAAGGCGCGTACGCCCGCCTCTATAACGCGCAGTTCACCAAAGGTGACATTGACGCGTAAGTGATCCGCGGGGCAGGGGCTGGCTCGGCAACAAGGCGTAGCCGCGCAGGAGCCTCCGGTGCGCGCAGTTATCGCTTTTAAAGCACCTTAGAGAAGAAGTCTCGGGTACGGGGGTTCTGGGGATGGTTTATTACCTGGTCAGGGGTGCCCTGCTCCAGGATTTTACCTTCGTCCATAAACACTACGTGGTCGGCGACTTCCCGGGCGAATCCAATCTCGTGGGTTACCACGATCATGGTCATGCCTCCGCGTGCCAGGTCTTGCATGACCGATAGGACTTCCCCTACCAATTCGGGATCCAGGGCGGAAGTGGGCTCGTCAAACAACATCAGCTCTGGCTCCATGGCGAGGGCGCGGGCGATAGCTACCCGCTGTTGCTGCCCGCCCGATAGCTGAGCCGGATAATGGTCGGCGCGCTCTGCCAGCCCGACTCGTTCTAGCAGCTCTAAAGCCTTAGTTCGCGCCTCTTCTTTCCCGATTCCTTTGACCTGGGTAGGTGCTTCCATTACGTTTTCCAGCGCGGTCTTGTGGGGGAAGAGATTGAAACGCTGAAAGACCATGCCCACTTGGGAACGTTGGCGCGCGATTTCCTTGTCGGTCAGGCGGCGCAACACGGTACCTTGCTCGGTAAGCGAACCGCGGCGGCGATCGAAGTACGCGCGGACAGGATTTTTCGAGGGCGCGCCCTCTTCCATCCCCAATAGTTCTCCGTTGAGGTAAACGCGACCCCCGGAAACTTGTTCCAACTCGTTTACGCAACGCAGCAGGGTAGATTTTCCGGAACCGGACGGCCCTAACAGCACGCACACTTCACCGGTAGCTACCTGCAAACTTACATCTCGCAGTACGTGGAGATCCCCGAAAAACTTGTGGACGTGCTGCAGATCCACCATTAGGGGCTGATTTTCTGGTTGTGAGGTCATGGGGTGTACTCCAAGAAAGGATCGTCTTTGGTAGTGCCAGATTCGGCCATCGCGCGCATCTTACGAGATCCGGCGGGTTTCTTATCTCCACCGGTACGCTCATCGAAACCACGACCGAAGTAGCTTTCAATATGACTTTGAATCACCATCAAAATCGAAGTAATCGTCAAATACCAGATCGCTGCCACCAGCAATAGAGGGATCGGCAGGAATAGGCGCTGCCCGATGGTTTGGGTGGCGAAGGTAATCTCCAAAGTAAACGGCACTGCCAAGACCAGGGAAGTGGTTTTCAGCATGGAAATGGTTTCATTGCCAGTGGGGGGAATAATTACCCGCATGGCTTGGGGCAAAATAATCCGCCGCAAAATCTGGCTGCGACGCATCCCTAGGGCGCGAGCGGCTTCTTCTTGCCCGGAATCTACCGCATTCAGGCCGGAACGCACGATTTCTGCCAGATATGCGCCCTCGTTAAGCCCTAGCCCTAAAATCGCGGCCACCGCGGGACTGATTACCGTGTTGGTATCAAAAGTCAGCAGTTCCGGGCCGAAAGGAACTCCTAGCGAGAGGGTGGAATAAAGGGTGGGTAACATTCCCCAAAATAGCAGCTGAGTGTAGATAGGGGTTCCGCGGAAGAACCAAATATAGGTCCAGGAAACCCCTTTCATAATTGGGTTAGGGGACTGGCGCATAATCGCCATAGTCACTGCCAGGATCACCCCGATAAGCATGGAAACTACCGTTAAAATCAAGGTCCACATGATTCCGCGTAGTACCGTGGGGTGGAAGATGTATATGGCTACCTGATCCCAACGAAACTTTTCATTACTGACCAGGCCATGTACCAGCATGGCAGCCAGAATCAGCACTACAACCGCACTAACCAGGCGGCCCGGCGAAAATACCGGGCGCGGCCTGGTTAGCGTGGCGCCATCTTTCAGTTTTTGGCTATTCATATTTAAAGGTTAAGCCCTCGGACGTTATTCGGAAACATTCGGGTTAATTACAGCCTTGTCCAGGATGAAGGAGTCGGCGCCGTAAACGGCGAAGATCTTCTTCAAAGTTCCGTCATCCATTAGTTTTTGTAGGGCTGCCTGCACGGCTTTCGCCAGTTGCTCGTTATTCTTATTGACTACTACGCCATGCTGAGCGGTCTCGAAGGCTTCACCGACGATTTCCAGTTCCCCGCCGCTCATCTTGACTGCGTATCCCACGACTGGCGAGTCGGCGAGCACCGCGTCATATTGGCCTCCGGTGACCTTGGGGACGATTTCGGTCTGCATCTTGTGCTCTTTTACGGTGACTGCCGGTTTTCCGTCCGCTTCGCACTGTTTGGAAATCTCTTTGATGGTTTCCTGCTGAGCGGTTCCAGTCTGTACCCCAACGGTCTTGCCACAGGGGTTCTTAGGATCGAACTTCTTGGGGTTGCCCTTGGCTACTCCGTAGGAGAAGCCAAGTTCCGCATAGGAAACCATTTGAGTCTCGGCTTCCCGCTCCTTGGTGATGCTGAAACCAGAAACCCCGATGTCATATTTGGTGCCGATTTGCGGGATCAGGGAATCGAACTCGCCGTGGGTGGTGGTGCCGTCTTTTAGGCCCATAACTTTGGCAATGGCTTTGACCATGTCTACGTCGTAGCCGGTGGGGGTTTTGTTATCGGCTTTCATATATTCGGCGGGGGCGTAGTCCACTGAAGCGCCGTTCTTGAGAACTCCGGCCTTCTTGATGTTTGCTGGAACCAGCTTTGCGACTGCGGGATCGGTTTTAACAGTCGATACGTCAAATCCTTTTTCTCCGGGATCATCTGCGGGGCCGGCAGCCTCGCTACCGGAGCTGCAGGCAGCTAAACCTAGCGAGGTGAGGGAAATGGCGGCGAGTGCCGCAAGTTTGCGTTTCATGATATCTCCAATCAGTAGGTCTGTAGAAAGTATGCAACGTTACGAATAATTATGCAAAATCCTGAGTGGGGTCTGTGGCGGGTATCTCTTTAAGGTTGCTTCTTGTGTGCAGTATTGCGGCTGTCTCAATCCCGATATTTCTTCGACGGGCAAGGATCTGCGTGCTCAGCGAAGCAAAACCCCGATATGCTGGGGGCGTGAACAAACACTGCTCCCGCAGGTCTGGGTGGGTCATCTCCCTGTTGCTGATCGCCTTGGTGGTGACCCTTATCTACCCCCTTAACGCGCAGGCGCGCGAACATCCCCGCGTCCTCGTCCTTATTTCCTCCGGCCTGTCTTGGTCAGACGTTGATCCGACAGAAAAAGAGGGTAAAGAATTCTTAGACGCCCTCGGGGAAGCGAGGGTAGCCAACTTGACTCGCCATAACGCGGCTAAAATTACCTGTCCCTTAGATGGGTATCTAACTTTATCGACGGGCATGCGAGTAACCCCCACTAAAGCCCGTTCCCAAGGGCATTGCCCCGAAATTCCTGCTCTGGATGACGGTGTTTTCTCTGCATCCGAGCTAAGAGAATGGCAAAAAGATGCCGCTCGACAAAATGAACAAGCCGTTCCCGGAACATTAGGGAAAAGTTTGGTTGAACAGGGTAAAAAGTTGGTGGCTATCGGTCCGGGAGCCCGCGTGGCGGCTATGGATGATGGTGGAAAGGTAGCTAACTATCGTTCGCGAGCAACTACCGAGGGGCTTACCTCCCAGGTAAAAACGGCTTTAGCGGACGCCGAAGTCACCATTGTCGATGTAGGATCGGTGAGCCCGAATAGCGCTATCAAAGTTTCCCCCACTTCGTTAAACGCCACTCCCGCCGATGGGCTACCGGGAGCAGATAGAACGGAAAAACCTCGCAGTAAACAGGTTTTAGCCGCTCTTACTGCCGGTCTAAAAGCCGCTCAAGACGCTGATCTGGTTTTTGGTTTAGATGTTGCCGATCATTCCGCCACGCCCCACTTAGGGATGGCATTTACCCGCGCACCCGGGGAAAATCCGGGAATAATTCGTTCCTCCTCTACTCGCCAGTTGGGGTTAGTCTCTACCGTTGACTTCACCAGTCGCATCCTCGAGGTCACCGGTGCTAATGCTCCTGAATATCTAGTGGGAGGAACCTTTAGCTCCGCGCGCGACTATGGAATGGCCAGTAATCTAGACTGGCTGCGCAACCAAGCTCTGCGATCCGATCAGGCGAGTATTTTGCAGGCGCGCTTTATCGTGCTAACCGGGATTATTTTATTAGCAGCGTTGGGGCTTTTGCTGGTTT
Source organism: Varibaculum cambriense DSM 15806 (assembly GCF_000420065.1). Classification (GTDB taxonomy): domain Bacteria; phylum Actinomycetota; class Actinomycetes; order Actinomycetales; family Actinomycetaceae; genus Varibaculum; species Varibaculum cambriense. The sequence goes on from NZ_ATUF01000002.1 coordinate 958,536, forward strand.
TGCTGCGGCGGGAATATCTGGGGGTCTCTAGTCGCTCCCGTAAGGTAGTAGTGCTGCTTTGCCTGAGCGCCAGTTTGTTAGGGCCGGCCAGTTTCCTGGCGGCTAATATTCCGGCTGGTATCTTAGGGGGAACTGGTGGGAATTTTACTGCTAACGCCCTACAAATGTCGGTTCCGCTCCTTACCGTGCAGTACTTCTTGTTGCTGCTTGCGATCGCAGCGGTCTTGGCGGCATTTTGTCTGGCCGTCGGAAAGGTTGTTGCCCGGCGCTGGCCTGGGTTGCAGTTTTCAGCTCCGATCCTGGTTGCTGCAGCTCTCGTGATCATCTGGTTGCTGGTTAGCTTGTTAACGGGATCCCCAGATCAAATCTCTGCTATGTTCTCTTCGGCAGCCACTGCTGCTACTCGTTTCTACGGCCTCAACAACAATAAGTATTCTTTCTTATTCGCCGCGGTCTTAGCCCTAGAATGCCTGGTTTTAGCACCCGCAGCTGCCAGGTTCCCTCAGCGGCGCCACCGCTACTTTATCTACGGTTTTACGCTCCTAGCTGTAGCGGTAATCCTAGATGGCTTCCCCTGGCTAGGAGCCGATGTAGGCGGACCACTAGCGATGGTCCTCGGGGTAGGGATTACTTTGAACTGGGTGCTAGGTAAAAAGGTGGGGCCAGGAAAAGTAATGGCGCTGATAGTCGCCGCATTTTTGGCCTCGAGCTTATTTGTATTGGTAGACAAGCTAGCTAGCCCCCCTGCCCGCACTCACTTTGGGCGTTTTATTTCCGAGGTCGCTAACGGAGGCGGCGGAATTATTGTGAAGCGCAAAGCCGAAGCCATGGTTAATACCTTCGGTGGACCCCTCATCTTCACGGTTTTGGTAATCCTGGGAGCTGGGCTAGCTATCTGGTACCTTATTAAACGCAAACGACGCACCAGCGCAGATGCAAGCCGTCCCCCCGCGCGTTTTGATGGGGGCTTGTCGGCTTTGAATCGCATTCCGGGGGCAGCCTATTTTGCCAAGGGAGTGTTGCTTACCTCCGTACTGGCGGCACTAACCAATGATTCTGGGGCTCTGATCCTAGTTTGTGCGGGATTATTTACCCTTCCGGCTCTCGACGCCATGCTGATCTTAAGTGCCCGGGAAAATCTCCCACTGCAAAAAACCAAGAAGCTATAGGCGAAATAATCAAAATTCGGTGAAGTCGGTAACTTTCCTCCCTAGAGTTTTTGTATGCTTAACTCCGTTTGATAGTCTTTTGAGGTGCCTGAGTGCACGAGGCGGGTTACCCAAGCGGCCAAAGGGATCTGACTGTAAATCAGCCGGCGTAGCCTTCGGGGGTTCGAATCCCTCACCCGCCACGGTGCTAAGTTTTCGGACTTAGCGGCAATAAGGTAAACTGCTAGCTGGTAGTACGGAGTAAATTCCGTTTAACCAGCAGGTATGTTGGCTGTTGCCCCGATAGCTCAGTAGGCAGAGCGTCTCCATGGTAAGGAGAAGGTCCAGGGTTCAAATCCCTGTCGGGGCTCTAGGGTTTGTGTTTGCAGATCCTCAAGCGGCGGGGTAGCTCAGTTGGTGAGAGCGCACGACTCATAATCGTGAGGTCGCGGGTTCGAACCCCGCCCTCGCTACTTTTCAATTTCGGTTGAAATAGGAAATGCCGCTAATCGGGCGGCCCGAGACACAGAGGTAAGTAAGAATGGCCAGCAAGTCGTCCGACGTACGTCCTAAGATCACTCTGGCGTGCAGTGAATGCAAAGAGCGTAACTACATCACCAAGAAGAACCGCCGGAATAATCCGGATCGCTTGGAACTGATGAAGTACTGTCCGCGTTGCCGTAAGTCGACTTCGCACAAAGAGACCCGCTAACTTCGGGAACATTGGTAGCTGCTGTCAGTTAGGATTAGAAACACTTTATTCCTGTGTCCGATATCCACCGGATTCGTAAAACCCGACAACCAGTAGCTTAGCTAAATAAAAAAATAATAAAGTTTAGCCTCCGCGCTAAACTCATAGGCTTGATAGTAAATGGTTGGGGGTCGCCCTCGCGGCGACCCCCAACCATTTACTATTTTAATTTTAGCGATTACCGGGGTTAATACCTCTGCGAGTATTAACCCCGGTAATGCTTAATAGGCCTTTAGCCAGCCAGTTTTTGCAGTGCCTTCAAAGACTTTTCGGCATTAACTTTCGGGCCACCACCAGCGGGAGGCTCCTCGTCAATCATGATGTCTTGTTCCAGCACGTAGTAGCCGTCGAAGCCGGCCTTATCCAGTTCCGCCACAATGGTGCCAAAGTTAATATCGCCTTCACCGATAGGAGCAAACATGCCGGCTTTAACGCCCTGAGACCAGGTGATCTCACCGGGTAGCAGTTTGTCGGTCATTTCCTTGTGTACGTCCTTCGCGTGAACGATCACGGTACGACCGGGGTATTCCTTAACGATTGCCTCCGGATCACAGCCGCCACAGATCATGTGGCCGGTGTCCAAGCACAGCGCCACCTTTGATTCGTCCAGCATCTTGCGGATCTCGCTGTCGTTTTGGATCATGGTTCCCCAGTGAGGATGCACGCAAGCTTTCACTCCGGCTTCGGCGCAAACATCACTGATCCGATCTAAGTTCCCGAACAGAGTCTTCCATCCTTCATCATCTAGTACCGGGCGATCATCATAACCGTCACGGCCAGAATCAGCAGCCAGAATCAAGTATTCGCCACCGGCAACTTTAAAGGCTTCGAGCTCTTTCTTTACCGAAGGAATCGGGTCAATCTCGGGGTCGTGCATAATTGCCAGGAAGAAAGCTCCCACCGGCTTCAAATCGTACTTGCTAACTTCTTCGGCGCGAGCGGCGGCCTCAATCGGCAACCAACCCTGAGGGCCGAATTCGGTAGCGGTTAAACCGATTTCTTTCATCTCCGTCAGCACCCGCTGAGGGGTCATCTGGTATCCCCAACCTGGTACTTCACATACGCCCCAAGAAATGGGAGCTCCCGCAATCTTCATATTTTTCCTCCATTGGTTTTTGTACAGGTAGATAGCAGATATCTAACCTGTTTAAATCTTTTTATCTATTAATATTGTTGTCTGATAAGACGCTCCTGGTTACCGGGCGTCTTCCTTAATATGTATTGGAAACCTGTCCGGTAGCCTATTGACCGACCTTGACCGGGCGCTGTTCACGAGCTGACTTTTCCGCTGCTTCTGCTAGCAGCAAAGCCTGCGCACCATCCTCGATGGAGGGGGTAGGCTTGCCGCCTTCTTTAACTATGGAAATGAACTGGTTTAGCTCGGACGCATAGGCATCGGCATAGCGAGTCAGGAAGAAGTCCAGATAAGGTTCGCGCGATAGCGAGTAGCTATCTTTAGAAAGCGAGACAGTAGTGGGACGCTGATTGTCGGCATTTAGCTGTCCATCATGTCCGGTTACCTCTAGACGCTGGTCATAGCCAGTAGCGCAATGACGATTATTGATAATCGTGGCTACTGCTCCCGACTTAGCGGTTAGTACAATCACCGCGGCGTCATAGTCGTTGCAAGCCGCGATTTCCGGATCCAAGTTCTGCGGGATGGTAGTGACGGTATCAATGTCACCCAGCAAGAAACGTGCCATGTCGAAATCATGGATGGTCATATCCTTGAAGATTCCCCCGGAAACTTTAATGTAGTCCGCAGGAGGAGCCGCCGGGTCACGTGAAATAATGGTTACTTGCTCAACCTTGCCAATTTCACCCTTATCCATCAGCTCTTTTACCCGCGCAAAAGAGGGGTCAAAACGACGGTTGAAGCCCAACATCACCGTGGGATCCAGCCCCTTGAGTGCCTCGCGCAGTTCTTCGACTTTCGCGGTCTCCATGGCAACGGGTTTTTCGCAGAGCGCAGCTTTACCAGATTTAGCCGCAGCGATGATATGCGGGACGTGTAGCGGCGTGGGAGAGCCGATGATCACCGCATCGATATCAGGGTTATCCCAAATTTCTTTTTCGTCGGTTACTCCGCGTCCGCCGTATTCTTTAGCGAGTTCGTCAGCCGCTTCTTGGCGGATATCAAAAACTACTTCTAGAGAAGCATCGGGGTTGGCCGCCAGGGTTTTAGCGTGAACATGACCGATACGTCCGGCTCCCAATAAACCAAATTTCAACATAAAACAACTCTGTTCTCTGCAGGGGAGTAACTAGCTCCCGTTCCTTTGTCCTTACATTAATCAAGAATAAAGGAACAAATCCGGAATGTAAATACATAAACAAAAATATTTCGGTAACCCCGATATCAATTTTGTTACGCAGGCACTACCCGGTCAGACTAAGGAGAGGTAACTAGCCTTCGCTAGCAGGAGGACGCATGCCGGCGCCCTCGAAAAGAAAAAATCAAATAAAAACGCTACTTCCAGCGCAGTAGCATTAAAAAGCCCCCGAAGGCCACGCCTAGGCCTAAAGCGAGGTTCCAGTTACCGGCGCCTGGAATCGGGTAGGCGCCCGAAGAAATATAGTAAACCACTACCAACACCAGACCGAGGAGCATTAACGCCACCGAAAGCGGAGCCCACCAACTGGGAGAAGGTGTCATATCAGCAGCCCAAGATTTGTTTAGCTCCTCTGGCTGTTGTTCGCGGTGGGGCTTAGCGCCTTTGCGTTTACGAGACTCCGGCACGAGGTGACCTCCAAAAGTTGGTTTTTACTAGCTAGCTTCATTCTAATGTCAATGACGCTGGAGACCTAGTTAGATCCGTTTTCCGGTAAATTAAGCTTAGGATGATACCAGGACGAATCGTCCAGAACTCACAGTAATCGAATTCGGAAGAATATGAGCAGGAAAACCAAGCAAGCGAGGACTGCCACCAAAAAACGTCGGCACCGCTTCGATCCCATCGCGGCTTTAGGCGAGCTTTTAATCATCATGGGATTACTTGCCGGGCTTTTCGCGTTCTGGGATGTTTTTGTCACCGACTGGCAGGTAGCGAGCTATAACCAGAAAGCTTTGAGCTCGTTCCAGCAAGCCAATAAGCCCTGCCCTAATCGTATTTCTAAGGATGAACGTACTAGCGCTCCTCCCAGTGTGGGAATCAAGCAGGAAAACGAAACCTTAGGGGCGCTGCATGTTCCGAAATGGAACTATATGGTGGTTCCGGTTAAGGAAGGAACCACCCAAACCATTTTGAATACCGGGGCTGCCGGACACTATGAAACGACCGCGCTGCCGGGACAAATCGGGAACTTTTCGGTTGCCGCCCACCGCCGTTCCTTTGGATCAAACTTCCGTCGGATCGATGTGTTAAAACCCGGGGATACCGTGGTGATGGAGACCGCAAATGAGTGGCTAATCTATAAGGTTAGAGACCACAAGATTGTGCTTCCTACCCAATCGGACGTGATCTTACCGGTGCCAGAAAAACCGGGAGTCCAACCTACAGAGCGGCTGATGACTATGACTACTTGCAACCCAGAGTACGGTAACTGGGAGCGGTATATCGTGCATCTAACCTTCAATCACTGGGTGCCCAGAGATAGCGGCATCCCCAAGGAACTGGCAGAAGGAGGTAACGCATGTGCGGGCTGATCTGGGATTTACTTCCCGGTCCTAAGTGGCTGAAATTCCTACAGGTAGTGCTGATAATCGCCCTGATCATCATGGCCTGCTTTTGGTGGCTCTTCCCCTGGATTTCCCAGACCCTGGATCTAACCGGTACTACCGTGGGTAGTCCCCAAGGGCATGGCAGTAATCAGGTAGGCTGGCTTTAAAGCACCTCCCAGTACCTGCCTATACCCGGGGTAGTTACCAGGTAAACGTAACCTTAGGGAGTAGAGGCGCTCGGAGAAGGATCCGAACTGGAATTATTTCCCCCTGAGGGTGCAGACGGGCTAGCCGGAGCGGGCGCAGGCGGAGTCTTGGCCACTTTCACCGTGACCGAACTGCCCACCTTTACTCGTCCCGAAGGCTCTACCGAAACAATCTGCCCATTGGGAACCGCCGTGGTTTCTTCAGTGACCGTATTAGTTTGTAAACCTAAATCAGCTAGGTACTTCAATCCCTGTTCCTGAGATTTACCCACTACCTGCCCCGAATCAATCGACACGTAACCGGAAGACAAGACGAGAATAACTTCTTCATCCTTGCTAGCGGAAGATCCCGCTTCTGGAGTGGTACGGATAACCCGATCAGCTGCAACTTTGGAGTCATCCTCGTATTTTACTGAGCCTACTCGCAAGCCGGCATCCTCTAAGGCTTTTCGGGCCGCATCTTGTGTCTGTCCCGAAACATCAGGAACGGTAATCTCGGCAGCTCCGGAAGATAACTGGATAGTTACCGTGGATCCGGTATCCACCTTAGTACCGGGTTTGGGGTCGGTAGCTGCGACTTTACCTTTGTCCACAGTGTCAGAAGCTATGGCCTGCCCCTGCTCCATATTTAATCCCAAGCCTTCGAGAGTGCGTTGCGCCTCGATAGCGCTCATCCCGATAATATTTTCTGGGATTGCTACTTGTTGCGGTTCTTGAGCCCTATTAGAAGCGATTAGCCACCAAACTACAGCGATTAAAGCTATTGCAACTAATATCCCTATTACTACTGCCCAAATAACCTTCTTCTTTTTCTTCCGGGCTGCTTCGTCCTCATCCTCAGCATCCGGGTTTTCTTCCATTACCTGTGACCACTGGGCGGGGGCATAGGAAGTCTGCGGGGCAACAAACCCTTCAGTCGGGGTACTAACTGGCAGGGGAGGCAATTCTGGGGCAGAAATTGCGGCTCCGGCAGCCGCCCTTACCATGTCCGAACGCATCGCCGCCGCATCCTGGTAACGATCCTCGGGCCGCTTAGCTAAAGATTTCATCACCATCCGGTCAAGTTCGGGACTAATATCGGCGGCAATGGAGGAAGGAAGTGGAGGCATTTCCGCTACGTGTTGGTAGGCGACCGAAACCGCAGAATCACCTTTGAAGGGGGCTCTGCCAGTGAGCAATTCGAATAACATACAGCCGCAAGAGTACAGATCCGAGCGGGTATCTACGGTTTCTCCGCGCGCCTGCTCTGGAGATAAATACTGCGCGGTTCCTACTACCGCATCGGTGCTGGTCATGGTCTGTCCAGAATCTTCCAAGGCGCGGGCAATCCCAAAATCCATGACTTTGATTTTTCCGCTATTGGTTAGCATCACGTTGCCGGGCTTAATATCCCGGTGCACCAAGCCTCGTTTATGGGAATATTCGAGGGCGTTAAGCACTCCCGACATAATTTCGATGGCTTCGTTAATGGGTACCGGCTGTCCATCGGTAAGGAGCTGATGTACGGTGTGTCCCTCTACCAGCTCCATCACGATATAGGGAACATGCACCTCGGTGCCGTCGGGGGCAGTTACTACCTGTTCGCCAGTGTCATAAACCTGAACAATGTTTTCGTGATTTAAGGAAGCAGAAGCTAAAGCCTCTCGCCGAAAACGCGTCAAGAAAACGGTGTCCTTCGCCAGGTCTATGCGCAGCATTTTTATCGCTACCACCCGCGAGAGCAGGGTGTCATAGGCTTGGTGTACTTCCGCCATTCCCCCTCTTCCGATGAGGGAACGGATTTCGTAGCGTCCTCCGCCTATGCGGTATGGAGATTCTGCCATTGGTCTTCCTTTTGTTCCGAAACTACCATTATTACAGCTTTTTGGTTACCGGTCGCCGGGGAGGGAGCAGCGGAGTAAACCAGTCCGGCTCCCAGGCTCAATGCGGTTACCAGTATCCACAAAATTAGGGTCACTAAAATCGGGTATAGCGTTGAACGATACTCAGCGTTAGCGTGTAGAGCTCGGAAAATGTCTTGGTTCCACCATTTCCGGCTCAAGAAGGGGACTTTTTCATAGGGGCGGCGTAATCTGGCTACCTCCGCCGCTAGGGGGTCAGCAGGCCGCAGACCGATCTGAGATTCCAGCCGGTGGCTCCAGGCAGCTAAAGGTTCCGTGAGGGAAGGGGAAAGAGCCTGCGAGGATGGTGAGGCCGGCGTGGCATAGCGAGGGGGCGTAGGTGCTTTACGCCAGTTAAATACCTGAGGTAATGACCGTAGTCGCTCGATTTGAGAACGCGGCCTGGAAGCGGAAACCGGAGGGATGAGCGCCGCAAACTCGCGAGGCCGCTCTCGCAGTCGCACGCGTTGTTGCCAGGCATCCTCGGGGAGAGGGACCGAATTTGGCGGTATCTGGGGGGCCGGGACTGTGCCTCCAGACAGATAGAGCATTGGGGAACCATCTTCTTCCGTGGGAGTGTCAGAAGTCGATAGCGGCTGCCAGGCTGCAGATTTAGTACTCGCGGCAACGGGCTCGGGTTTATCAGACACTGCGGCGGACGCCTCCGCGGAAGTCGTGCCCTGTTTAGCGAAGGTAGTATCCGCAAGGGATTCCGGCGCTTGCTGATCCAGTTGTGCTAGTTCTTCCAGATCTTCTTGCAGATTCTCTAGATCGGCAGCCTCCCCAGCTGCCGGCTCTATCACTTGCCCCACCAGCGCTTCGGATTCTTCATGGGTAGCTGAGGTAGCTGGGGCCTCTTGAACGCTAGCTTCCTCGCTGGAAACACCACCTGACGGGCCGGTGGAGGTAAGGGCCTGCTGTACTTCCTCCAAGCGTTGCATCAATTCAGTTGCACTGGCGAGGCGGTTTTGGGGCTCTTTTTCTAGTAGCTGCATTACCAGTTCGCGCAAACTGGGAGCGACTGAATCTGGCAAGGGCGGAACCGGTTTATTGACGTGGGCAAAAGCTATGTCCACCGGCTTTTTACCGCTAAAGGGACGTCTGCCAGCCAGAGCCTCATAAGCGATAACCCCCAGGGCGTATAGATCGCCCGCAGGAGTAGCCGGCTGCCCCATAGCTTGTTCGGGAGGTAGATATTGGGCGGTACCCATTACCATCCCCGCCTGAGTTAAGTTAACTTGTCCGGGAGCCTTAGAAATCCCGAAATCGGTTAGTTTTACTGCTCCCGTGGGAGTCACCATAATGTTGCCCGGTTTAATATCCCGGTGCACAATCCCGGCGCCATGCACTGCGCTGAGGGCATCAGCGGTCTGGTACAAAACCGATAACAAGAAATCGGTTTCTAAAGTGTGTTCGCGGTCAAGGATTTCAGTTAAAGAAACCCCGTCAACCAGCTCCATGCTGATCCATCCCAGCCCGGCGTCCTCGCCCGATGCCTGGACAGCTGCCAAATTCGGGTGATGAACCCGAGAGGCATTATAGGCTTCAATGCGCAGCCGTGACAGGAATAGTTTCTTCCCCGCCAGCTCCGGACGCAGAATTTTTAGCGCCAGCCTTTCCCCAGTTTTTTCATCCAGCGTTTGCCAGACCTCTCCCATACCGCCAATAGCTAGGCGGGAGAGAAGCAGGTAACGCCCGGAAATCTTCATTCCAACTTTTAAGGCGGCAACCGCTTTTTGCGCATTGGTCGCCTGCCCAGTAGAGGTAGCCACCGGGTCTAGGGGAGTAGACATTTCAGCTTCCCGTCCGCGTGGCGGGACGGGAAGTACGCGACTATCAGCCATGATTCACCGCCGCCTGGATTACCTGTTTTGCGATTGGCCCGGCCACCGGTCCGCCGTGAGGAGCTGGATTGGAACTATCGCCTTCGACTACCACCGCAAAAGCTAGGGGCAGGTTGGGGGTATCGGCCCAGCCCACATACCAGGCATCGGTCCGATTAACGCCGGTCTCCGCGGTACCGGTTTTAGCTCCCATCTCAACTCCGGCAACTCGACCAGGCTCCCCGGTTCCGTCTTCAACGGTTTGGATCATCATTTGTCGTAGCTGTGAGGCGACCTCTTTGGAGATCGGTTTACCGAGCTTACCCCCGGAACGGTAGGTTCTGGTGACTTTCCCATCTGGCCCCAACTCGGCTGCCACCAAGAAGGGACGTACCTGCGTACCTTGGTTCGCCACTGCTGCGGCCACCGTAGACATCATTAAAGGTGAAGTGCGCACCTCGTACTCTCCGATCGCGCTCATCATGGTGGAAGCTAGTCCCGGGTCGGAGGAAGGGAAGTGCGACTTTTGTACTGGCAGCGGAATCTTTAATTCGGTTTTGGGGTCAAAACCGAAAGCCGCGGTTTTGTCTTTTAATGCCTGATATCCCAAGTCTTGACCGAGCTTCGCGAAGGGAGTGTTACAAGAATAGGCAAAAGCGTAAGCAAACGTGGGGTGACCGTTTCCGCAGCTAGTGGATTCGATATTGGAAATCCGTGCTCGCGATCCGGGCAGTGGCACCGACACGGGAGCTTCCACGGCGTCCTCGGGAGTGCGGATTTGTTGTTCCAGGGCGGCGGCGGCAGTAATGATTTTAAAGGAGGAGCCAGGAGGGTATTCTCCTCGCAAAGCCCGATCCAGTAAGGGTTTAGATGGTTCCGCCTGCAGCTGTTTTAAGGTCTGTTGTGACTGTTTTTCAGTGCCCGTAGCTAAAGAGTTGGGATTAAAACGCGGGGTAGTAACGGCAGCGAGGATTGCCCCGGTCTGATAATTGATCGCAACTACCGCACCTTTACGATTACCGAGTGCTTGCGCCGCGGCCTGTTGCATCTGGGGGTCAATCGTAAGGAGTATGCCTCCGCCCTTTTGGTTTTCCCCAGCTGCATATTTTAATAACTGGGATAAAGCCTGGCTGGAAGCTTCTCCCATTAGTACCGAGTTTTGCAGCCGTTCCATTCCCGTCGCGTTACCCCCGGGAGAGAGGTAGCCGGTCAGATTGGAGTACAGCGGTGCTTGCTCGGAGTAGACCCGGTGGTAGCGTTTGCGATAGCCGGTAGAGTCTTTTGTGGGCGCTGAAGCTGCAACCACATTTTCGCCCACCATAATAGGGCCGCGTTCAATATATTTGGAACGGTAAAAGGCGCGAGAATTCCGCCCATCCGCGTTTAAGGAATCAGCCCCCAGGAACTGGATATAGGTGCACGCCAGCATCAGGGATAAAAACATTACAAAAACTACGAAAAATAGTCGTTTAATCTGTGGATTCATGACGTTCACCTCCCTGTACGGGGCGAACGGAACGGACGGCACCAGGCGCCGGAGGACTGGCAAGCGGTCTCGCCGCCGAGGGCTGCTTAGTTGCTGCCCGATTAGGAGTGAAAGTCGCGGGGGAGGCCGCGGAGGGCACCTCGCTCCCAGTGGTACTAGGCTCCAGCGACGCCGAGCGTTTCTCCTGCTGACGAGCAATCACCGCTTCCAGTTCGGCAGTATCGATAACTCCGCTCTCGGTGGTTACTGGCTTTCGTGCCTCATTAGATAGGCGCAGCAGTAAGGCCAAAATCACCCAGTTGGCGACCAGCGAAGATCCGCCTGCCGCTACAAACGGCAAGGTAAGCCCGGTAGAGGGGATTACCCGGGTTAGTCCGCCGACTACCACAAATACTTGGAACCCGATAGTGAAAGCAAAACCGGTGGCTAGCAGCTTCCCAAAGCTATCGCGCACGATCAGGGCAGTCCGCATCCCGCGTTCCACGAAAATAAAGTACAGGGTGAGCAGGGCGAGCGAGCCGGTTAGCCCCAGTTCTTCCCCGAGGGAAGCAAATATAAAGTCCGAGTTCGCAAAAGGGGTGAGGGAGGGCGAACCCTGCGCCCAACCGGTACCGAGAATGCCGCCATCCGCCATCCCAAATAGCCCGGAGACCAGCTGTCCTGATCCCCCAATAGGACGGGAATAGATTTCGGGGTCGAGGGCGTGGAGCCAGACATCAATACGCGCCTGCACATGCGAAAATAGACGGGAAGCTAAGAACACGGCAGGGGCAAAAAGGATCGCTCCGATTAGCAGCCAGGAAGTCTGATTCGTGGCCACATACAGCATAGCTACGAACAAACCGAAGATTAGTAGGGAAGTTCCCAGGTCCCGTTCGAATACCAAGATCATAATGGAGGCCGCCCACACCACCAGGAGGGGGCCGAGATCTCGCAGGCGGGGCAGGCGCATTCCCAGTAGCGATTTTCCGCCTTGGATTAATGCTTCTCGGCGAGTGGTTAAGTATCCGGCGAAGAAAATAGCCAAACAAATCTTGGCGATCTCGGAGGGCTGGATGGAAAATCCGATGTTAATCCAGATACGAGCACCGTTGATGCTGCTCCCGATAACCGGTGCTAAGGGCAGGAGTAACAGCACGATTGCCAGCAGCATTGATAAATAGGTGTAGTTACGCAGTTTCCGATAGTCACTAACAACTGCCAGCGTAACCACCATCAAAATTACGCCTATCAGGGTAAATAATGCTTGTTTGAACCCCACATACAGGTTGGAATCCGGACCGTACGCCAAGTCTAAGCGGTAAATCATTACCAAGCCGATGCCATTTAAAGCCAAAACTGCCGGCAGCAGTACCGGGTCAGCATAGGGGGCGAGGAAACGAACCGCTAGGTGGGTGGCGAGGGCAAAGGCTCCCAGCACACACATATGCAAGACGAAGGAAGTGGGGAGGGCGCCGGTGCGGTTAACATTAATGGAGAAATATCCCAAGAAACACATTGCCAGGGCTACCACTATTAACAGCAGTTCTGCCAGGCGGCCAGTCGGGTGTTTTATCTTTGCCACAAGTACCTTCCCCCTTTCTTATTTCTGTTCTCTCGTTTTGATATTGGATGTGTTTAGATGGGTTACTGGTTAGCTAGGAGTTGTTAGCTGAAGTAGATGAAGAAGTTTCAGCCGGTGTGGACGGGGACACTTCTTGCTTGGTTTTCTCCGGGGTGGCGGCAGGGGATTGGGCTTCAGAAACCGAAGTTGAAGGCACTGACGGGGTGGGGTCAGGTCGCTCTGAGATCCCGTACCACAGGGCGCCGGCAAATAGAGCTATTAGGATTAGCAGTCCCACAATCACTCCGATGATCCTTCCCCAGCGGTTTTTGGGGGCAGGGTCTTCCTCAACTAGGGATTCCGTCGGTATTGCCGCCCGCGCCTGAGAAAAAGATGAATCTTCGTTCTCGTCCTCGGGGTTTGACTTATCTTCGCTGGCGATCTCACTCGCGTCCCGATCAGCTTTAGTCGCTGCGTCGCGGGAGTCCTCTTTCTGTTGGCTGCGCAGCTGGGCAAGCCGGTCAGTAGCTGCGGCCCCCACTACCTGAGGTTCTGTTTCTCGCGGATCCTCCACAATATCGGCAACCACACAGGTGATGTTGTCGGGGCCACCGGCTTTTAACGCTAGCTCCACTAACGATTCGCAGGCCTGTTGCGGAGTTTCACTGCGATAGAGCATTTTGCCGATGGTTTGACCGGATACAAAGCCACATAGCCCATCAGAGCACAGCAACCAGCGGTCACCTACTGTGAATTCGGGGTGGGATTCGTCGAGGGTAACGTCCTCTTGAGAATCCCCCAGCACCCGCAGCAGCACTGAACGTTGGGGATGAGTTTCTGCCTGCTCGGGAGTGAGCTGCCCCGTGTCTACCAGGTATTGCACAAATGAATGATCATTAGTCATTTGCCGCAATTCGCCGCCGCGTAAACGGTAGGCGCGCGAATCCCCAATATGGGTCATAGTTAAAGCGTCTTTGCTGCGGCGAATAGCTATACAAGTGGTGCCCAGACCGGTTAATGCCGGATCTTGGGTGGAGCGTTCGCACAGTTCCTGGTGCGCCTGAGATATTGCTTCCCGAAGGCTTTCTAGAGCTTCCTCGGGATTGTCAGCTTCATTGTCCAGGGAACGTAAATGATCAATCGCTATCGAGGAAGCGATATCTCCCCCGGCAGGCCCGCCCATTCCATCTGCTAATACCAGCAGGTTAGGCCCGGCGTAACCGGAATCTTGGTTAGATTGGCGGATCTTGCCGATATCAGAGAGGGCGGCATAGTTGAATCCGATGCTCATCTAGTTAGCTCCATTGTTGTTTGTCCAATCCGTACTACCATTCCCGGCTCTAAAAGCTGAGCAGTGGTGAGACGGTTGTTGCCAACGAACGTTCCGTTCGTTGAGTTTAAGTCCTCGATAAACCACTGTCCGTCATTGTGGTAAATGCGGGCATGCCTATTGGAGGCATAAGAATCGCGGAGGGGAACTGTGCAGTCACCCGAGCGTCCTAAGAGGATCGGGTGACCATCTAGTTTTAACCGATTTCCTGCCAAAGCACCCCCCGTGAAAGCCAAGTAACGGGGGCGTCCCCCGCGTTTGCTTTTGCGAGGTTTAGACTGCTTCGGTTGCCGGTTAGCTTTGCGGGAGCGGCCAGTCGAGGTTTTAGTGGAGGCGGTGGCCGCTAAGGAAATATCGCGGCGTAGCACTAGTACTAATCCGATTACTAGCAGCCATAATAGGGCTACGAAACCGAATCGAAGAATAGTGTATAAAAGTCCAACCGCCACGATTACCGCCTATTATTCATCCGCGCTTGAAGTCCAAAATAGCAGGTGGGTGCGGCCGATCGTTAGTTCGTTACCGTCTAAGAGAGTGGCGGCGCTGATGCGATGGCCTTCCACATAGGAACCGTTAGTCGAGCCCAGATCGGTGGCGATTACCCCTTGGGGAGTGATCCGCAGTTCCAAGTGACGCCGGGATACTCCCGGATCGTGGACCACAATATCGGCTTCGGATCCGCGACCGATCACCGTGACCGGCTCGGTCAGTAGCCATTGTTGTCCCTCAATATCAATGATCGGATGGGAGGGGCTGGCACCGGCAGTAGTTACCGGTGCGGCCGGGCCGCGCCGAATCGAGTTCTCAATTTTTAGTTCCCCGAGTGGATGGTCACCGGCAGAAAATACTACCTGTACCGGACCTACAAATACGTAGCTTTGCTCGGTGGCATAGGCGGTAGCATCCTGGGCGAGCTCTTGGGAAAGTACCTGCGAGTTAGCATCCATCACCGATTGGAAGTCTTTTTGGTTGAGCAACACCTGGTATTCATTGGGCACTACCACTCGGCCGTCGCTCAAAGTGGCGCGGGAGTTGTCCATGCTTTCGCGGATCGCTGACTTTACGTCTACGGCTTTAATTGAACTGGCGAACATCTTAGAAAAAGGAGCGTTCACCCCCTGGGAAACGGCTCTTTCGAAGCGGTCAACCACTCCCATATTTTCGTCCTCTCCAGTAAATCCTTGAATTTGCGGTAGGTGCCCCGGCTCGCTGTTTTAAACCGCCGGATGGTGCCGGTGCAAACAGCGGGCAGTAGACATACCTAAGGTCAAGGTTAATCGAAAACTTGGTAATAGGTATTATCCCCAGGGTTAAGAGGACGAATTTGCGCTAACTTGTTGCGCGCTAGGGGCGAATCCCGCTGGGCAAATTTTTCTTTGACAGAGGGAATCTGTGGTTTTTGACGTTGTGAAACGTAACGCCTTTTGCCTGTGGGCTTGCTCCCGCCTTTGGTTTCGGGGTAGATTTCTATTCGTTGGTTAACGCTTCCGGGCGTTAAACCCAAGCGCAAGTGGCGGAATTGGTAGACGCGCACGGTTCAGGTCCGTGTGCCCTTTACCGGGCATGGGGGTTCAAGTCCCCCCTTGCGCACCGTTAGTCATCTACGAAGGCGCAGGTGTGAGTGCCAGAGGCAGTAAGCTTCCCGTCCTCGGAAAAAATCTTTAAGAAATAAGTCGCCAGGGTGCGCCCGGTTTGCGCTAAAGTCGCTACGCAATAAACCCGCCCCGCGATGGCCGGACGATGGTGGGTGACAAAAATATTAGACCCTACCGCATGCTTGTCTTTCGGAGCAGCATAGTTGGCCGCCAACGAGCCGGTAGTTTCCCCCAACACCGCGTTCGCCCCGCCATGCAGTACGCCCAAGGTTTGCCGATTGCCCTCTACTGGCATCGAGCAAACCATTAAATCCCCAGCCAGGTGGTGAAAACGGATCCCCATCGCCTCAATAAGCTGAGCTTGAGCCGAAGGGCATTTGTCGGAAACATCTGGCAGGGAGCGCAAGAACCGGGAGGTTTGTTCCGGATCGGTCAAATCTGGCAAAGCAATCGGGTCGTCAACTTCCTCGCGGTAAACCAGCTTCTTCGTCATACCCCTAGTTTAAGGCCTGCCAGTTATCGACTCTGGAAGGGCGTAAATCACCTCAACTTTTATTAACGGGGGCTAGAGGAATAAACTTAAGTTCTGACCGTAAAACTCAAATAGACCCGCGCCCTTTGGGCAGAGTCTCCTAGCTGATAGGGACGAAATGTCTAATAACGATCAGAATCCCCAACCAACCTCTCCCCAACAATCCCCGAAGAAACCGCTTCTAGGTTTGTGGAAACTTCACGGTGATGGCCGCTCGATTGGCCCCGGGGAAGTAGTAATGCCCCGCGAACGGCTGTCGTGGCCGCGCACCATCGGTATTGGCACTCAGCACGTAGTCGCCATGTTCGGAGCGACCTTCCTGGTGCCGTTACTAACCGGTTTTCCGCCTAACACCACCCTGTTCTTCACCGCGATCGGAACCTTGCTCTTCGCGCTGGTAACCGCGGGTAAACTGCCCTCCTATTTGGGGTCATCTTTCGCGTTGATTGCCCCGATTACCGCGGTATCTTCCCAGTACGGGCAGTCAGCGGCGCTCGGCGGAGTCATCAGCGTCGGGGTAACTTTGGCGCTGATCGGGGTAATCGTGCACTTTGCGGGCATCGTTTGGATCGACCGCATCATGCCGCCCACCGTAACCGGATGTATCGTGGCTCTAATTGGCTTCAACCTGGCACCAGCCGCCTGGAACTGGTTTAAAGAGGGCGCGGTCACCGCAGTCATTACCGTCACTTCCATCGTGTTGATTACCGTCCTCTTCAAAGGAATTATCGGCCGCCTGTCCATCTTGATTGGCGTGGGCGTGGGCTACGTAGCAGCGGTAATCCAGCACGAAGTAGATTTCAAAGCCATCGGCGAGGCCGCTTGGATTGGTCTGCCCGAATTTCATAGCCCTTCGTTTGAACCTTCTACCTTGGGACTCTTTATCCCGGTTGTGCTGGTTTTGATTGCTGAAAATGTCGGTCACGTGAAATCGGTATCCGCCATGACTGGGGAAAACCTCGACCACCTGACTGGGCGTGCCCTCTTTGCTGACGGGGTTTCTACCGTATTTGCCGGTTGCGGCGGCGGTAGCGCTACCACCACCTATGCGGAAAACATCGGGGTAATGGCCGCCACCCGCGTCTACTCCACTGCCGCCTATATTGTGGCTGCTTTCGTGGCGCTGGCCCTCTCCATGTTCCCCAAGTTTGGGGCAGCCATCGCCACCATTCCTCCCGGGGTGCTCGGAGGCGCGGCTACCGTTCTCTACGGCATGATCGGGATGCTAGGCGTGCGCATCTGGGTACAAAACAAAGTTGATTTCGCCGATCCGGTGAATCTAAATACCGCCGCGGTCGCCATGATTATTGCCATCGCCGACTACACCTGGCAGATCGGCTCCCTGACCTTCAATGGCATTGCCTTGGGTTCGGCCGCCGCGATCGTGGTCTACCACGTAATGCGGGGGATTTCGAAGGCTCGCGGTACCTTCCTCGAGCAGGCCTCCCCGGCCTCGGTACCGGCAGGCACGGATCTAGAGTCTCGCTCCTATGAGAAGCGAGTCGCGTCCTCATAAATCCGAAGGCAGCACAGGATTAGCCGAACCGGCAGGCCTAACGCCTAGGCGATCTGCACTAGTTTGCAGCCTTCCATCTTCTCGAGATCGTTATGTACCTCTTCCTGGAATTTTTCGGGGCTAACCATATCGGAGTAGCGAGAACCAATCGTAACGGTCACATCAGAAGTCGGACGAGGATCTAGGATAACTTCCGCATCCTCAAAGGCGCGCGCCAAAGTGTAGGCGACGTTAACCCCGGTGGGGCCGGTAACGATCCGGATATTACCCTCATAGGAACCGGAACTGATATTTCCAGTATCTTTAACCGGAACTCCCCGGTCTTTAAGTCCCTTGGCTACTTTGCCAGCTAGACCGGAAACATCGGTGCCATTGACCACATGGATTTCCATTTTGTCTAAGGGAACCGCTTTTTCCGAGGTCGGGCAGGGAACGTCTCCCGCCTGGGCGTATTGGGGGGCCTGTTTAAAGTCATTGAAGAAGGGGAAGGGTAAAATCCCGAACCCAATCAAGATAGACAGCACCAGCAGTCCGGTCATCACCGAACCGATAACAGTGAAAACCATGGTTTCGCGTTGTTGCCGGCGCCGCACGTAGCGCTGATAGGGGGTAAGGTCTGCCAGCGGGTCCACTTTTTCAGGATTCGTTGCCATATCGGGCTGTTTCGCATCTTGACCGCTGTTGGGGCTCACCTGGGTTTGATTCATGGTTGTTACTTTACCTCCCTTAGCGGGTAGGCACCGTTGGCGGGTACGTTTTAGACGATAAAACTAGTAAAGTGAAGCCAAGAAAACCACTGAGCTAGAGGACTATATGGCGAAAAAATTGTCACTTTCCCGTCCGGCGGGGACAGTCGCGATTATCGCCAGTGTGATCCTCACCTTGAGTTCAGTGGCGTTGGCAGCCGGTTTCTTGATTCTGCTCGGTTACACCCTGTCGCACGCATTTTCCGGGATGAGCCTTTCGGGAGCTTTGGGTGGGTTAATCTTTTTGGCGGTGGTACTGGGGGGATGCGAAGCAACCCGGATCAGCATCGAGCAGCACTCAATTTATAAAGAACAGCTGGCTCTCCAGTCGCGATTGCTGCGAAATTATTTCCGGCAGGGACCGGGGGTATTGGCTTCCCGGAGCGCCGGATCCCTAATAGACATGATGACTTCCGGTACGGAGAAAATTCAGCGTTACCGCCAGGCTTTCCTGGGGTCAATGATCGGGGCGATGCTGAGTCCACTACTGGTTTTAACGCTAATGGCGTTGTTGGTTGATCCCTGGTGTGCCTTGGTGCTGCTAGGTTTTATGCCGCTAGTGCCCGCAATTATTTTTGGGTTTTCGAAAATCACCCGGAAGGTCTCGAGCGGATCCCGGCGGCAACGTAATCAGCTCGCGGCCTCCTATCTGGATGCCCTCTCAGGTTTAGAGACCTTGACGCTGCTAGGAGCCGCTGACTTAAAGGGGCAGCAACTAGCCCAGGTAGGGGAAGAGAATCGGCTTTCCACTATGCGCCTGCTGGCTGCCAATCAACTAATCTTGCTGGTAATTGACCTGGGATTTAATCTGTTACTACTTACTACCGGGTTTGCGCTCACTCTGTGGAAAGTGATCAACGGTTCGTGGGGAAGCGATATTACGGTAATCGCTCCGGTAGTTTCCATGTTGGGGTTAACCCTGCTGCTTTTAGAGCCGATGAATAAAATTGGATCCTTCTTCTATGTGGGGATGGCAGGGATGGCTAATCAGCGTCTGGTGCGCGCCTTTTTGACTGGCAAAACCTCTTCCCCTGGCCAGGATCTGGACGCCAGCTCTGATAAAACGCAGGTTGTGCCACATCCCTCTGATTCCTTCCTCTCGCTGCAGGGGCTAAGTTTTGCTTATCCCGGCGGAGATCCTGTGCTGCAGAACCTAGATTTAGAGATAAAAAATAGGGAATGGGTGGCGATTGCCGGTGCCTCAGGAGCCGGTAAATCCACCCTGATTGAAGTGCTTAAAGGTAATCTCTTGCCCAGCCAAGGTGCCTATTATCTGCAAGGACGCGCCCTGGAAGCTAATAGTAGTGCCTGGTTTTCAGACCAGTCGGCACTAGTACAGCAGCACACCTGGATTTTCACCGGCACTATCCGCTCCAATCTGATGATGGTAGCTCCCCGCGCCAGTGAAGACCGCTTATGGGAGTGCCTGGAAAAAGTGCGCCTCGCTGCAGAAGTTCGCGCTTTCGCGCAAGGACTAGATACCCCGGTAGGGGAGGACGGTTATGCCTTATCAGGAGGACAAGCCCAGCGGCTATCTTTAGCGCGAGCGCTATTGTCCCAGCGCCAGTTGCTGCTGCTAGATGAGCCAACTTCGCAGATCGATTTAGAGTCTGAGGCAGCAATTACGAAGGCGCTCGCGGAGATAGCGAAAGAAAAAACTATCGTGCTGCTCACGCACCGCGCCAGTGCCTTAGAATTTGCTGACCGGGTGCTTTACCTCCAAGATGGCGCTTTAAAGGAGGTGAAGCGGTGAAGAAACTACCCGAGCTTATAAAATATCTGCGCCCGGCTAAAGAGGAGGCCGAAAACCAGCGGCCTTCTATAAAAAACGATAGGGAAGCAGACCAGCCAGCGGTGGGAACTCGCCAGTTGATTGGCTGGCTATTGCGCCTGGCTCGTCCCGTGCTGAAACCGCTTTATATCTCCGGGGTAGCCCGCCTGTTAGATCAAGTTTTCGGAATCGCCCTCATTGCTTTCGGGGTTTACCGCATCAGCGACGCAGTCGTTAAAATGACTGGTGGCGATGCCTTGAGTTCCTCCTATCTGTGGGTGAGCGTAGGGGTGATGGCAGCGTTAGCTTTCCTGAAAGCATTTTTCCGTTACCTAGAACAGTTCGCCGGACACTATGTAGCCTTTAAAGCCCTGGAAATTTTGCGGCAAGAAATGTTTACCCGCTTATTGCCCCAATCCCCGGCCTGCATGGTGGGGGCAAAAAGCGGGGATTTGCTGACGCGGATCACCGCCGATATTGATCGCATCGAAGTATTCTTTGCGCACACTTTGGTTCCTGCCGCTAGTGCCTTGATTATCCCGCTTGCGGTTTCGATCCTTACCGGTTTTTTGGTCTCTCCTGTCAGCGGCGTATTGCTGTTCCTAATTTACCTGGTGACTTTGTTGTGCTTGATGTTGCTAGGGGGCGGGGAAGGTAACCGGGCTGCGGATGCAGTTGGGAAAGCCCAAGGCCAAGTCGCCCAGTCGGTGACCGACTCGGTAAACGGGATTAGCGAGGTGACCGGCTACGGTTTGCAGCGGGCGCGCACTACCCAACTTGAGCGCTATATGTCGATTGTGGGAGCTTGCGCGCGCCCTTTGACCTCGCTACAGGCTTTGCGCCGGGCTTTGAGCCAAAGTGGGATGTACCTAGCAGCGCTAGCGGTGATCTGGGTGGGAATGCCTTCGCCATCCGATTTAGCCGCGATCCCGGCCGCTCTGGCCGCGATCTTTGCGGTAATGCGTTCTTGGGAAGTGTGCTGTGGGGTCGAAGATTTCTCTACTCACCTGGACAATACTTTCGCTGCAGCCCGCCGGGTTTGGCAGGTGGCCAACTCTGATCCTCAGGTGCCCAGCGGCGGTAAGAACCTGCCTACGCAGCCTTTCCCAATTATTTTCGAGGATGTGTCTTTTACTTATCCCCAAAGCGGGCAGCGAATATCTTCCGGGGAAGCCCTGCAAGATATTTCCTTTACTATTCCCGCCGGTTCCTGGACTGCTATCTGTGGAGCCACCGGGAGCGGAAAATCCACCCTGGCGAGGTTACTGCTGCGCTACTGGGATGTTGATAGCGGTCAGATCTTGCTGGGAGATTGCCCGTTGTCGCAGCTAGATCCGCAGGCTATTCGCCGCGCAATTCCTCTGGTTACCCAGCGGATTCATATTTTCTCGGCCTCGATTGCCGATAATTTGCGGCTAGGTAAACCCGACGCCAGTGAGGAACAGCTCTGGCAGGTATTGAAAACCGTAGAACTCGACCAGGTAGTTGCAGCTTTACCTGCAGGTTTAAATACTCGCGTGGGCAGATATGGCGGGGCGCTATCAGGGGGACAGCGGCAAAGACTCTCTTTAGCGAGGGCGTTACTTCACGATTCCCCGGTCTTAGTATTAGATGAATTCACCGCGCATTTGGAGCCCGCGCTAGCAGCGCGGATACGCCATCGGGTGCGGGAGAAGCGTCCGCAGGCCACCATTATTGAAATCACCCATACCTTGCAGCAGGTAGAGGAAGCCGACCAGGTGCTAGTGCTTGCTGGGGGCAAGCTGGCGGAGCAGGGAGATCCGGAGCATTTGCTCGCGCAGGCCGGGGAACTGGCGAAGCTATTTGCCCACGAGCAGGAAGCAATGTTTACCCTGTAGACCACCCCCCCCAAAAAAAAGGATGAGTGCGCTGCCAGAGACCCCACGCGGAACCTCAAAAATTGTATTTTCCCCAGAGCAGCCCAAAAAACGGAAAGAAAGCTGTGAAAATGCGCACGTCCTCGCCTGACATGTGGCATAATATGCGCTTTCAAACTAGCATTAATACTTGCGTTTGCCGTAGCCCGATGTGGTCTGGTCTGTTGATTCGCCTCTAAAATGCGCAAGGCGATCGGAAGAGCAACCAGCGCCTGGAAGGGGCCGGAAACCTAGAATACGCGCGAAGTTACGTCGTCCGAAAGGAATCCTTTTGGCTGCTGAAACCGCATCTGCCAATAAGCCTTCTCGCCTGTCGTTTGCAAAACTACAGGAAGTTATGGCCCCTCCGAATCTGCTGGACATTCAAAGGAAATCTTTTGAATGGCTCTTAGGCACCCCTCAGTGGCGCGAGAGCGCAGAAGAAAAAGCGAAAGCGACCAATCGCACCGATCCGGTGCTGTCGGGGTTAGAGGAAGTTTTCGAAGAAATTTCCCCGATCCAAGACTTCGCGGGCTCCATGTCGCTATCGTTTTCCGATCCCAAGTTTGAGCCCCCCAAGTATTCCATTGAAGAATGCAAAGCCAAGGATTACACCTATGCGGCTCCCATCTTCGTAACCGCGGAATACATGAATGAAAACACTGGCGAAATTAAATCGCAGACCGTGTTCATGGGGGATTTCCCGCTGATGACGCCGCGGGCAACCTTCATTATTAACGGTACCGAGCGGGTCGTAGTCTCTCAGCTGGTGCGCTCTCCCGGTGTCTACTTTGAAAAAGTAGCCGATAAAACCTCCGACAAGGATATTTACGGCTGCAAGTTCATTCCTTCCCGGGGAGCTTGGCTAGAACTCGAGATCGACAAACGAGAAAACGTAGGCATCCGCATTGACCGGCGTCGTAAGCAGTCCGGCACCATCTTCCTGCGCGCCCTGGGCATGACTGCGGAAGAAATCCGCGAAGAGTTCCAGGACTACCCGATTATGCTGTCGACCTTGGAAAAGGATTCGGACAACATCCAGTCCACCGATGATGCCCGGGCAGACATTTACCGGAAAATCCGCCCCGGCGAGCCGGCCAGCGCGGAAGCCGGACGTAACCTGATCGAGGGCTTCTACTTCAACCCCAAGCGCTATGACCTGGCCAAAGTTGGCCGCTATAAGGTCAACCGGAAACTGGGGCTGAACAGTGATATCCACGCCTCCACTTTGACGCTGGACGATATTATCGCTGGTTTCAAATACCTATTGGCGCTACAAAAAGGCGACCAGACGGTGCCGACCACCAACGAGGACGGCGAAATCGTTGACCTGCGGGTAGAAACTGACGATATCGACCACTTTGGTAACCGCCGGATTCGCGCCGTTGGCGAACTAATCCAAGCCCAGATTCGCACCGGGCTTTCCCGGATGGAACGGGTGGTACGCGAACGCATGACCACCCAGGACGCCGAGGCTATCACGCCGCAGTCACTGATTAACATCCGTCCGGTAGTGGCTGCCATCAAAGAATTCTTTGGTACTTCGCAGCTGTCCCAGTTCATGGATCAGAACAACCCGCTTTCGGGGCTAACCCACAAGCGGCGTCTTTCGGCGCTCGGTCCGGGCGGTCTTTCTCGTGATCGCGCCGGCATGGAAGTTCGTGACGTGCACCCGTCCCACTACGGCCGGATGTGTCCGATCGAATCTCCGGAAGGCCCCAACATTGGTCTGATCGGCTCTCTGGCAACCTATGCGCGGTTGAACTCCTTCGGGTTTATTGAAACCCCCTATCGCGTGGTTAAAGACGGAAAAGTCACCAACGAGGTTCACTACCTAAGCGCTGATGAAGAAGCCGGCTACAATATCGCCCAGGCTTCGGCTCCGCTAAATGATGACGGTTCTTTCGCCGAAGAACTAGTCCTGTGCCGGATTGCCGGGGAAGACCCGCAGGAAATGCGGCGCGAAGAAGTAAACTTTATGGACGTTTCGGCACGGCAAATGACTTCGGTTGCTGCCGCCTTGATTCCGTTCCTAGAACACGACGACGCCAACCGCGCCCTCATGGGTGCCAACATGCAGCGCCAAGCGGTTCCCTTGCTGACCACCGAGGCTCCGCTAGTGGGTACCGGTATGGAACGGCGCACCGCTATGGATGCGGGCGAAGCCATCGTTAGCGATCATGCCGGGGTAGTAGTAGAAGCCGATGCGGCGCACGTCCAGCTCATGTGCGATGACGGCTCCTACTTCACCTATAACCTGGACAAGTTCCATCGCTCCAACCCGGGTAACTGCTACAACCAGCATGTACGGGTGGCAGCCGGTGACCGGGTAGAAGTCGGGGATCTGATCGCTGACGGCCCGGCAACCGATCATGGCGAACTGGCCTTGGGTAAGAACTTGCTAGTTGCCTATATGTCTTGGGAAGGCCTCAACTACGAGGACGCGATCATTCTTTCCCGTCGGGTAGTCCAAGATGACGTGCTCACTTCGATCCATATTGAAGAACATGAAATCGATGCCCGCGAAACCAAGCTGGGGCTAGAAGAAATCACTCGCGATATTCCGAATATCTCCGAGGACGCTCTATCTGACCTTGACGAACGCGGTATCATCCGCATCGGCGCCGAGGTACAGGCGGGCGATATTTTGGTCGGAAAAGTAACCCCCAAGGGTGAAACCGAACTGACCAGTGAAGAGCGCCTGCTACGCGCCATCTTCGGAGAGAAAGCCCGCGAGGTGCGGGACACTTCGCTGCGCGTGCCTCACGGTGAAACCGGGATTGTAATCGGGGTTCGCGAGTTTAACGATGAAGACGACGAACTACCCCCCGGCGTGAAGCATATGGTGCGCGTCTATGTGGCGCAGCGCCGTAAGATCACCATTGGTGATAAAATGGCTGGTCGTCACGGTAACAAGGGTGTGGTTTCCAAGATTCTGCCGATCGAAGATATGCCCTTCTTAGAGGACGGCACTCCGGTTGACATTATTTTGAACCCCATGGGTGTGCCTGGCCGTATGAACATCGGGCAGGTGCTGGAGTTCCATTTGGGCTGGATTGCTCACCAGGGTTGGGATACTTCCCTGCTGGCAGAAGAAGGCGCCAAGTGGATTGAGAAACTCCCCAAGGAAGGCCTGCAAGCTCCCGCTGGCCAAAAGGTGGCCACCCCGGTATTCGACGGTGTAGAAGAAGACGTGCTCACCGGACTACTCGGTTGCACCCGCCCGAACGAGGACGGGGATCGCCTCATCAATGCCGACGGTAAAGCGCAGCTCTTTGATGGGCGCAGCGGGGAACCGTTCCCCTACCCGATTTCGGTGGGCTACAAGTACATGCTGAAGCTACACCACCTGGTAGATGACAAGATTCACGCTCGTTCCACCGGACCTTACTCGATGATTACGCAGCAGCCGCTGGGTGGTAAAGCCCAGTTCGGTGGCCAGCGTTTCGGCGAGATGGAAGTGTGGGCGATGGAAGCCTACGGTGCGGCCTATTCGCTACAGGAACTGCTCACCGTGAAATCGGATGATATTACCGGCCGTGTGAAGGTCTATGAGGCGATTGTTAAGGGCGAGGATATCCCGCAACCTGGCATTCCGGAATCTTTCCGCGTCCTCATACAAGAAATGCGCTCCCTCTGCCTGAATGTGGAGGCCTTAGACGCCGAAGACAATGTGGTGTCCCTGGCTGAAGACGATGACGGTGCTGAGCGTGCCAGCGAAGAGTTGGGGATCAATATTGGCTCGCGGCCAAACCCCAATGTTTCTTTGGAAGAAATCTAGGCAGCAGGGAAGAGAAGGTAAGAGTCGATTATGGATGCAAATAAATTCGATCAACTACATATCGGCATGGCGACCGCCGACCGCGTGGCTGAATGGTCATTCGGGGAAGTCAAGAAGCCGGAAACTATTAACTACCGCACCCTGAAGCCGGAAAAGGATGGCCTGTTCTGTGAACGCATTTTCGGTCCTACCCGGGATTGGGAATGTGCCTGCGGCAAATACAAGCGGGTGCGTTATAAGGGCATCGTTTGTGAACGCTGTGGGGTAGAGGTTACTCGCTCCAAGGTGCGCCGCGAACGCATGGGGCATATTGAACTAGCAGCCCCGGTTACCCATATTTGGTATTTCAAGGGCGTACCTTCCCGTTTGGGTTACCTGCTGGATCTCGCGCCGAAAGACCTCGAGAAGGTCATTTATTTCGCGGCCTATATGATTACCGAGGTTGACGAGGACGCTCGCCACCAGGATCTCCCGAATCTAGAAAACGAGCTCAGCCTGGAAAAACAGCGTTTAACTGAACGTTTTGAGGCGCAGATTATGGCTCGCCAGGAAAAGCTGGAGAAGGATTTGGCGGCCTTAGAGGCCAAGGATGCCAAGAACGCGGAGAAGGAAAAGATCCGCAAAGCCGCTGATAAAGAGGTTACTCAGATGCGGCGCAAGCTGGATCGTGAGCTGACTCGCCGCGACGAGGTCTTTACCCGCTTCAAAGAACTACAGGTAGGAGACTTAGAGGGCGATGAGCGGCTCTACCGCGACTTGGAGATGCGTTACGGCATTTACTTTAAGGGCGATAAGGGCGCGCAAGCGGTGCAGAAGCGGTTGCAGGACTTTGACCTAAAGGCCGA
The DNA here is from genome assembly GCF_000420065.1 of Varibaculum cambriense DSM 15806. Classification (GTDB taxonomy): domain Bacteria; phylum Actinomycetota; class Actinomycetes; order Actinomycetales; family Actinomycetaceae; genus Varibaculum; species Varibaculum cambriense. Next base: position 985,027 of record NZ_ATUF01000002.1, read on the forward strand.
GGCTGAAAAGCTGAAAGAGGAAGTGGAGACCGGCACTGGTCAGCGCAAGACCCGTGCCCTGAAACGCCTGAAAGTGGTTTCTGCCTTCTTGCAGACCGGGAATAAACCGGATTCGATGGTGCTAGATCGTATCCCGGTGATTCCGCCGGATCTGCGTCCGATGGTGCAGTTGGACGGCGGTCGCTTTGCGACTTCAGATCTGAACGATCTGTACCGGCGGGTGATTAACCGCAATAACCGCTTAAAGCGACTGCTAGATTTGGGAGCTCCTCAGATCATCGTGAATAACGAAAAGCGGATGCTGCAGGAATCTGTGGACGCCCTATTCGATAATGGTCGCCGCGGACGTCCGGTGACTGGTCCGGGTAACCGGGCGCTCAAGTCCCTGTCCGATATGCTCAAGGGCAAGCAAGGGCGTTTCCGTCAGAACCTGCTGGGTAAGCGGGTTGACTATTCTGGTCGTTCGGTGATCGTGGTCGGCCCGCAGCTGCGGCTGCACCAGTGCGGTCTGCCCAAGCAGATGGCTTTGGAACTGTTCAAGCCGTTCGTAATGAAACGACTGGTGGAGCGGCAGGAAGCCCAGAACGTGAAGGCGGCCAAGCGGATGGTGGAACGCCAGCGCCCCCAGGTGTGGGACGTGCTTGATGAGGTCATCACCGAGCATCCGGTGCTGCTTAACCGCGCACCTACTTTGCACCGCCTAGGTATTCAGGCTTTCGAGCCGATCTTGATTGAAGGTAAAGCTATCCAGTTGCACCCGCTAGCTTGTGGGGCGTTCAACGCGGACTTCGATGGTGACCAGATGGCAGTGCACCTGCCGCTGGGCGCGGAAGCTCAGGCGGAGGCGCGGATTTTGATGCTGTCTTCAAACAACATTTTGAAGCCCGCTGATGGCCGTCCGGTTACTATGCCTTCCCAGGATATGGTGATTGGTATTTACCACTTGACTTCGGATCCCGATCCGGCGTTACCGGTTCCGACCGACGAGGACGGAAACCCGGTTACCCCCAAGTTCTCTTCTTTGGGTGAAGCCATTATGGCCTTCGACCAGAATCGCTTGGATATTAACGCCACTGCGTTGATTCGGTTTGAGCCGGGCACGGTGCCGCCGAAGGGTTGGCAGGCTCCGGAGGGCTTTGAAGAGGGCGATCCGGTCGAGTTCGAAACCTCGATTGGGCGTTGCTTCTTCAATGAAGCGCTGCCGGTTTCCTACCCGTTCGTAAATGAGCAGGTCGACAAGAAGGGACTGTCCCGGATTGTCAATACTTTGGCCGAGCGTTACGACAAAGGCAATGTGGCTGCCTCTTTGGATGCTTTGAAAGAGACCGGTTTCCACTGGGCAACCTGGTCGGGTACCACTATCGGCTTCGCTGACGTAGTGGAACCGCCAGCCAAGGCGAAGATTCTGGCTGAATATGATGAAAAAGCCACCCAGGTGCAAGAGGATGCCGATCTCGGTTTGATTACTGCCCAGGATCGTTACAACGAACTGGTAGATTTGTGGACCGAATGTACAGCTAAAGTCGCCCAGGCGATGCGGGAGAACTTCCCGACTCGTAACCAGGTGAACCGGATGGTTTCTTCTGGTGCTCGTGGTAACTGGGATCAGATCCGGCAGATTTCCGGTATGCGTGGTCTGGTGGCTGACCCGAAGCAGAAGCTGATTGAGCAGCCGATTAAATCGAACTACCGCTCGGGGTTGTCGGTGCTCGAATACTTCATCGCTACCCACGGCGCGCGTAAAGGTTTGGCTGATACCGCGTTGCGCACGGCCGACTCGGGTTACTTGACCCGCCGCCTAGTGGATGTGTCTCAGGACGTTATTGTGCGCGAACAGGATTGTGGCACTCGCCGCGGTCTGGTACTGCCCATTGGTAAGGCCGGTGAAGATGGCGAGGTCTACAAGCTGGATATCGTAGAGACCACCGCCTATGGTCGTACCTTGTCTAAGGACGTTACCGATAAGGACGGCAACCTGGTATTTGCCAAGGGTACCGATGTGGGCGACGCCGAAATTGATGTGCTGATCGAGGCGGGAGTCACCGAGATTCCGGTACGTTCTGTTTTGACCTGTGAATCCGAAGCCGGTACCTGTGCCTCTTGCTACGGACGCTCGCTGGCCACCGGTAAACGGGTGGATATTGGCGAGGCCGTAGGGATTATCGCTGCCCAGTCGATTGGGGAGCCGGGTACTCAGCTAACGATGCGTACCTTCCACACCGGTGGTGCCGCGGGTGCCGCGGATATTACTCAGGGTTTGCCGCGTGTACAGGAGCTGTTCGAGGCTCGTACCCCCAAGGGTGAAGCCTTGATTACCGAAGCTGCCGGACGCGTGAAGGTAGTTGACGAACCAGGTGAGCCTCGCCATTTGGTAGTGGTGCGTGATGATGGTCAAGATGATCTGATTATTGACGCGCCGCGCCGGATGAAGCTGATTATCTCTGACGGTGACCATGTCGAGGTAGGCGAGCAGCTAACTGAGGGTCGCTTGGATCCGAAGAAGGTACTGCGGATTTTGGGTGTTAACTCGACCCAAAAGCAGCTGGTAACCGAGGTACAAGAAGTTTACCGTTCGCAGGGCGTGGATATTCACTCCAAGCATATTGAAGTGATTGTGCGCCAGATGCTGCGGCGGGTAACCGTGCTGAAGTCGGGCGACACCGAACTGTTGCCGGGTACTTTGGTGGATTCGATTCGTTTCCGCGCGATTAACCGCAAGGTGGTTTCCGAGGGCGGGGAGCCGGCTGCGGCTCGTCCGGAACTGATGGGGATCACCAAGGCTTCGCTGGCTACCGATTCGTGGCTATCGGCCGCTTCCTTCCAGGAGACTACTAAGGTACTAACTGATGCCGCGATGGCGTCGAAGAAGGATCCGTTGGTAGGCCTGAAGGAGAACGTGATTATCGGTAAGTTGATTCCGGCAGGCACCGGTCTGTCGATGTTCCGCGACGCCAGTGTGGAGCCTACCGAGGAAGCGATGGCCAAGATGGGTTGGTCTGCCGATGACTTTAAGATTCCCGATATCGATGACGACTTCTTGGCGGGCATTAATTTCGAAGATTCTTTTGGCCTGAATCTCTAATCTAAATAGTTGAGTTCCTTCCGGGGGCTTGCCTGGCTAAACTAGCCAGGCAAGCCCCCGCCGCTTTTAGCTGGGGGTTTAGAGGAGAGCACCAGGCTGACAGTCAGATATGAGCAAGTTCTCAACAAAAATGGGATTATCACCTTGCTTTAATCTTACCGATTGGTAGGATTTCAGTATGAGTATGAGTCGAAAAAAGAACATTTTGGTAGCCACCGCAACGATGGTGGGTCTGGCACTGGGGGGACTGTTCGCAGTCTCGGGGAGCCAGAATGTGCAGGCAGCGGAGCGCACCCCTACGGTACGCGAATGCCGGGTAATGCATAATCAGGTAGCCAAAGGGCAACCGATCACCAATATAGATACCTTTTTGATTGGGGCTACCAGCGCCGACTCTTATACTTTGTCGCTATATTTGGGTAACACTAAGTTCCGTCCCGCGATTGAGGCTGCCACCAAGATGTGGACCGAGCGCAGCGGCGGGAAAATCAAGTTTAAGTTTGTGGACTCGATGGCTAACCGCCCGGTGCGGGTAATTGATACGCCCTATTCCGAGGGTAAAGCGATCGGTACCGCCTATGCTGCCCAGCGACTCCTGTATCTGCGTCTAGATCGCAGTGGTTGGCTTACCCAGGTTTCTACAGTTGCTCACGAAATCGGGCACCTATTGGGACTTGACCACACTTGCAAGGGCGATTTAATGGCCGCTGGTATGGCAGGGGTTAAAGACTTCAAAAACCCGATTGGGGATGCCGATGTAGCTTTGGCTTTGCAGGGGCTAGAAAAATACTTAGGTTACCCGGCTGGGTCTGAGCCGGCGGAGCCCACCCCGGATCCCACTAGCGAGGCACCTCAGCCTAGCGAGGATCCCACCACTGCTCCCGAGCCAACCTGGGATCCGCAGCCGAGTGAAACCGCCCAGCCTAGCGAAGATCCTACTGCCGCGGCTCCTGAGCCCAGCCAAGAGCCAGAGCCTACTACCAAACCTACGAGCGAACCGGCTCAGCCGGAGGTTCCCAGCGAAACCGCGCACCCGACTCCGGATCCCACTAGCGAGGCACCTCAGCCTAGCGAGGATCCCACTACTTCTCCCGAGTCAACCGCGGATCCGCAGCCGAGCGTAGAGTCTACTCTCTCCACCCCGGAGCCTACTTTTACCGAGGCGCCGACCCCGGATACTCCGCCTACTGTAGTCCCGGAGCCGACTACGCAGCCGGATGAGCAGGCCGATAACTCCGATAGCTTCGTGGTTAAAGTTCGAGTGTTCTTCGTGCGAGTATTCTCTTGGTTCGGCGGATTCTTCCGCGCGATCTTCTCCTAGAGTTCCCTCTATATAAGTTGAGCCCGCTGGAATCCAGCGGGCTCAACTTATATCAGTCATCTACCGTTGATACTTCCTATCGGTAGTTTGCGCACCGAGCTCGGCCTCAATCTCGTGGAAGCCATCTTGGCGGAGCGCCGTTAGTTTTACTTTGTCTCCCGGGTTGTACCAGCGGACATAGCCAGTCAGCGCCACCCCGGATCCCACCTGGTAATCATCAATTTTGGTAATTAGATCGCCTTTTTTCAGGCCTGCCCGAGCAGCGCCCGAGCCGGCAACTACCGAGGACACTCGCGCCCCCATCCGCGACTCGCCCCCAATCTGGGCAACCGCGGTGTCAATGGTGACTCCCAGCATCGCGTGAGTGACTTTCCCAGAAGTGATGATCTGGTCAGCTACGTTACGCACCAGATTCACCGGAATCGCGAAACCGATTCCAATCGACCCCGCCTGGCCGCCATTTGAAGATCCCAAGGAAGCGATGGAAGAAGTAATCCCAATTACCTTTCCTGAGGCATCGAAGAGCGGGCCGCCAGAGTTACCCGGGTTGATTGCGGCATCGACCTGGATAGCGTTGGTGACTACCTGCTGGCCAGCACCGGAGCGGTCATTCAGTCCGGGAATCTGCACGCCCGATCCCTCAGCCGATTGGGTGACTACCACGGGACGATCTAGGGCAGAAATAATACCGGTAGTAACCGTGTTTTCTAGTCCCAGCGGTGAACCAATAGCCGCCACCGGTTGGGCAACCCGCAAACCGGTAGAACTTCCCAAAGCTGCCATTTGCAAACCTTTAGGCGGTTTCACAAATTCAAGAACTGCCAGGTCAGTGGAAGCATCGGAACCTAGAACCTTTGCCTCGTAGATTTTCCCGTTAAATAACTCAATCTGGACTTTTGCCCGACCAGTGATCGCGGAGGCAACTACGTGATAGTTAGTAATCACGTGTCCGGCTTCGTCGAAGATCACTCCAGATCCGGTTTCCCCGGAATTTCCGGAATCCACCTGGATGGCGACTACCGAGGGCTGGACTGCTTTAGCTACTGCCTCCCAGTTGGTGTTTTTGGCGCTGGCTTGGGTAACTGGAGCCTCAGTCGCTACTTTCACCGGTGATTTCCCCAGAGAGGTAGTACGTGACCCCCATTCGGAAGGCAATAGCCATACGCACAGGGCAGCTGCTACCGCAATGGCGATAGTGGCCAGCCAGCCGGGGCCCCGTTTTGTTTTTTCTTTGCGCTTAGCCGGCATGGGGGAAGGTTCCCAAGCGGGCTGTTCCGGGGGCAAAAATGTTCCCTGGGGTGAGGGGGGGTAGGGGAAGCTAGTGCCGTCTCCCGCCGGTTCGGAGCGAAAGTCGGGGGAGGGAAAGTTTTCGGTTTGCGAGGGCGAGGCTCCGCTAGGCTCCGGGATTACTCCGGGCCAGCCGGCGCTTTGCCAATCATCCATATCCCAGTCGTCAAGGGGGTTATTACCGTCTTGGGGTCGGGTCGAATCATTGCTGTTGGTCATGAATCTCGATCTCCTCTTATCTGCTGTGTCCCCATATTGACACTGTCAACTGTTCCCACTCTGGATGTTTTCTGGGTGTTTTCTGGATGCCAATCTGGTTTTGATTTAGCTTCCATCAGCTAACTACCGGCCGCAGTCAGTGGTATTAACGCGGACGCCGCTTCTTGCGATTCTGCTGGCTGGGGCGAGATTTCTTCGGTTTTTCCTCGCCCGCTGTCATCTGGTTTTGATCACTTTTGTTTCCGCGGGGATCCTCGAAATTATCATCTTGCAACTGCTCGCGGTACCAGGCGGGTGCCAGGCGAGTACCTCGGGAAGGTGCAAATCCTAGCTGGCGATAGTAGGCACGCAGCCAAGCTGGCCGCAGCCCCTCCGGATAGTACAGGTTGGTTAATCCCCAAATAATCCCAACCAGGCCGATAACTGCGCCAATTAAAGAGATGGTCAGCAGCAGATAGTTCCAGGGACGAGGGGCGGCATTCGCAGGCAGGGTGGCTCCGATGGACAAGAAAAATAATCCCAGTGCCGGCAGGAACACCAACACCCAGCGTTCATCCATAATCAAAATGCCGGAGCGAGAAACATCTTTCTTTTGTTTTGGTATCCAAAAACGCGCCCTCGCGCTGCCGCGGCGAATCCAGGCCGAACCAGCCAGCAGCAGTACTCCCATAAGTAAAGCAATGATGTGATTCATGAAACTAGCCTAACTCGTTTGCCAGCTTCGCCAAGATCGCGCCCGAAATCCCTCCCGCGTTTTTCGGTAAGCAAAAATCCGCGGGCCACGCCGCGGCGACTGTCGGTTTTACAGATATTGGCTAGCTAGCTGCACGGTGTGGGGACCGTAAGATCCTCCGAACAGGTTAGCGTGTACCGCCAACATGTGGATTTGGTGCAGACCGATACGTTCTTGCCACCCCGAAGCTAGAGGAGAGACCTGGTTGTATCCTTGGTAGATTTCCTCCAGGTAGGGCTGCCCGAATACTCCCAGCGCCGCCAAGTCAGTTTCTGCGTGTCCGCCGGAGGGTGCCGGGTCGATTAACACCCCCACCACTCTGGGAAGGGAATGTTCCAGGCTATCGCCCCGTCCTGCCAGAGCAGGGAAACGCTTTAACGCTCCCGAGGGCGCCCACATTACGTTCCCGGTCCACAGGTCACCGTGGATTCGAGCGGCCTTGGTTTTTACTAGCTCCGGTTCGGGAACGTCGAAGATTCCATCCCGCAAACGCTCGGCTAGACGCTCTAAAACTGCTGCTCCGGCCGAATCGATCGAACCATTATCGAGGGCGGGAGGCAGATTCGGCATAATCCGGTGATCAGCGAAAAACTCCCCCCAATTTTCTCCGGCGTCCTCATAAATTAACTCTAGGCGGGAGCGACCCATGTAGCCGGGGCCGGAATAGCCCAGAGGGGGTTGCCCGTACCAATCGGCTCCGCCCGCGTGGGTAATCGCCAGGGCCGCCCCGAAAGCCCGCGCCGCTTCGCTGGTAATAGCGGTAGAGGGGATTAGTTCGGTGTCTAAGAACCCGCGACCGGAAGCCGCGACTTTCGCTACGTGCACTCCGCCTTTGTCCATTGGCTCTGCCAGCCACTTTAGCCCCAGTTCTTCAAGCTCCAGAGCCTCTGGGTGTCGATTATCAACCTTGTGGTAAACCTGCTCACTCATATTCCTATTGTGCCAGCTGCCTGCCGGTGTGGGCTAGCTCGCCAGATTTGGCGAGAAATACGCCTGGCAGTCTAGGCTTAAAGCATGACTCCAGAAGAACTAAGTGCCCTAATCCGCCAGATTCTTGTCAAGCTGGCAGCCGAAATCGGTTTAGATCCGGATGCTATCCCGGAAACCGTGAAAGTTGAGCGTCCTCGTTCGCGCGATAACGGCGATTGGTCAACTAACGTGGCTATGCAACTGGCAAAGAAAGCGGGTATGGCTCCGCGCGACCTCGCCGCCAAGATTACCGACCAGCTTGACCAGGTAGCAGGCATCTCGAAAACCGAGGTGGCCGGGCCGGGATTCGTGAACATTTGGCTGGGAGCCGCCGCTGCTGGGGCGCTGGTTTCCACGATTTTGCAGACCGGGAAAGACTACGGTCACAGCGAGTTTTTGAGCGGGCAAAACATCAATGTGGAGTATGTGTCAGCCAACCCCACCGGTCCCATCCATTTAGGGGGAGGACGCTGGGCGGCCGTAGGCGACACCCTCTCCCGGATTCTGGCGGCCAGTGGGGCAAAGGTCACCCGCGAATACTATTTCAATGACCACGGCGCCCAAATCACCCGCTTCGCCAAGTCGCTTCTGGCGCGCTGGCAGGGCAAAGAGGTGCCGGAAGATGGATACGGCGGGCAGTACGTCCTCGATATTGCGAATAAAGTGGCAGAGCGCGCCGCTAAAGAGGGTGTGCAGTTAGCAGAGCTGCCGGAAACCCAGGTGGAAGAATACTTCCGGGAAGCCGGTACCACCTTGATGTTTGGCGAGATCAAAGATTGTTTACATGATTTCCGCGCCGATTTTGATGTTTTCTTCCACGAGGACGAGCTGCACACTTCCGGGGCAGTCACTGACGCGATCGAAGAGCTGCGTTCCCGCGGTGTTATCTACGAGAAAGACGGTGCGACCTGGCTGAAGTCCACAAAATATGGGGACGATAAAGACCGGGTGATCTTGAAATCGGATGGCGACCCCGCCTATTTTGCAGCCGATATTGCCTATTATCGGGATAAACAACGCCGGGGAGCCACCCACGAAATCCTGATTCTAGGCGCTGACCACCACGGATACATCGACCGCATGTATGCCATGTGTGCTGCTTTTGGGGGCAAGCCGGGGGAGAGCCTAGAGATCATTATCGGGCAGATGGTGAATCTGAAAGAAAACGGCGTGGAAGTAAAAATGTCTAAACGCGCCGGTACCGTGATTACCCTAGATGACCTGGTAGAGGCGGTAGGAGTAGATGCTGCCCGCTATTCGCTGGTGCGGGTCTCGATGGATTCCACTGTCGATATTGACCTGAATTTATTGCGCTCCCACACCAATGAAAACCCGGTTTACTATGTGCAATATGCTCATGCCCGCACCTGTTCAGTGGGGCGGAATGCCGATGAAGCCGGAGTGAAAGCCGATGGCGAATATGAGGCCTCCGCACTGTCTAGCCAGGCAGATAAGGATCTGCTCGGGGTTTTGGCGCAATACCCGGCAGAACTCAAACTGGCCGCGGAAGAACGCGAACCCCATCGGATCCCGCGTTACCTGGAGAAACTGGCGGCTGGCTATCACACCTGGTACAACCAGTGCCGCGTAATTCCCCGCTCCGGCGAAGAAATAACCGCCGCGCACGTGGCGCGCCGGCACCTAAATGAGGCCGTGCGGCAAGTGCTCGAAAATGGTTTAGATCTTTGCGGAGTGGTAGCTCCCGAGCGGATGTAATGGGAAGATAGGGGCATGGCAACCGTACCGACCACTAAGGCTGCGCGCGAGGAAGCGATCCGCGAAATCCTCAGCCAACAGGAAATCTCCAGTCAGTCACAACTGCTGAGCCACTTGGCTGAACGGGGAATCCCTACCACCCAGGCCACTTTGTCGCGCGATCTTTTGGCGTTACGTGCCACCAAAGTGCGTGCTACCAGTGGAAAAACTGTCTACATGCTGCCCGAGCCCTATCCGGTGCGAGTGCGGCGCGGACAGGAAGATCCCGGTAATGAAAAATTGGCAAAATGGTGCCAAGACCTGCTGGTATCCTCCGCGGTGGTGCATAACCAGGTGGTGCTGCGTACTCCGGCAGCAGGTGCCCAGCTGCTCGCGGGCGCGATCGATATGGCGTGGTTTGATGCCGTGCTCGGCTGCATTGCCGGTGACGATACTATCTTGGTTATCTGCAAAACCGATGAGGACGCCCAGTCCCTAAACGAGCTGTTCATGCAGTTCGTTACCGATTAGTTCGCGCGGAGTTACCGCGTACAGGTGTCGCGAGGAGGAGGATTTCGCCTCCCGCCCAAAAACTTAGAAAAGACTAGAGTCTTTTCTAAGTTTTACGCCCGCCTAGCCTGATCGGCATAAATCCTCCTCCCCGCTCTCCCTAATTAGCGTGTCCCTCTCGCATCTTGTACCGGCTGCGACGCTCTCGGCATAAAACTGCCTCTACGCTTAGCGTTACCTGCCGTGGCCTGCGGGTGATGCAATGGTCGCGGGGTCTGGGTTTTATCCGAGTGGGCGCGGTGGGCATAAGAATTTGGAAAACGTCGCTACGTTTTCCAAATTCTTGGGCGGGAGGAAAAATCCAGACCCCGTGCGGAGCGGTGTGCCATGAGCCGGGGTGTGAATCACATTAAATAAGCTGTCTTGGATTTGGAGGGCTTATCGGCTCTGTCTTAAACTGGGGTAGTTGCTAAGGCAATGGCAAATGCGCTCGTGGCTCAACGGATAGAGCATCTGACTACGGATCAGAAGGTTGCAGGTTCGAATCCTGTCGAGCGCGCCAAACCCCGTCCTCGTTGCGATCCAGCGGTGACGGGGTTTTTCCAATTTCCTTTTGCTTGACTGTGATTATTGGGCGGTTATCTGGGGTATTAGCCCTAGATCAATGGCAGTGAGCTGTTCTTAACGTTTTCGGGTTTTTGCCCAAGAATTTGTTGCATCACTCGAAGTAGCTACGGGATACTTACGTAAGTAAAAAAGTCTTTATGGATTGAAATTGTCGCGTCGAACAGCATTGGGGAAACATGAGGGATTATTCTGTTCCATTCCGTGGAAAGCTCGCGCAGAGCGTAGCTAAACTATTGGCTTTAGCCTTTGCAACCGCCTTAACCCTCTCCATCGCGGGTTCGGTGAATGTTTCTCGTGCTTATGCCGCAGATGCTTTAGGGGATCAACAGGTTCAGCAAGTGCTAAACCAGGTTCTCGGAGATCTGCAGCAAGTTGATTTTCGCGATAAAGCCATCAGGGACAAACTTGCAAAGACCAACTTCACGGCAGCCGAGAAACTAAACAAAAAAGTTGCGATTTGGAAGGACAATAAAGATAAGTATCCTTCCCTTAACGATGTCCCGGAAGAGGTAGTGCTCCAGGCGCTACAAGAAGAATACTTACTCGCTTCCGATATGGAGGGCGCATTTAACCAAATCAAAAAGGATTTACCAACAATCCTCCCGCTAATGATAAAAGCAGATTCCCAGGTAGCTGCTGCGGGGAAGAATAAAGACGTCGCCTACTATGTGGACGCCATTAAAAACGATACTGCTGGTTTCCTGATTGGCGCTGCCTATCTGCAACGTAACTATGGTTTCAACATAAAAGAGGGTGCTACGGTTGCCCGCCAGCTGATGACGGAAAATAATGCTTTCGGGAAAGAATACGCTCCTCTGGATGTAGTCAAAGCTATTGGGCAGCAGAGCGCCGACCAGCGCAAAATGTTGTCTACTCCTAAACTGTTTAAAGAGGTTTTAGGTGGGAAGATAGCTGACCAAACCGATTTAGGGACTTTCCTAAATGACCAGGTGACTAAGACCGGTCAAAAACCTGCCGATTGGTTTTGGAAAACCTCTAAAGCAGTAATTTTTGAAAAGAAGTCAAAGGCAAACCCTACTGCTCCCTATCGGGTATTCGATAAGCTCAAGGGGGAACCCAACGGTCAGGCAGAGCTGCTCGCCCTATTGAACGTGTCAGAAAACTCTCTGTATGTGGTTTCGACAGTGGAGTCCATCATGTATGGTCTGACCGATACCTATGTAAATCGCGCGCTCAAAGACGCTGATCCCGACGCCTATCATGCAGAACTAGAGGCTTTTGAAAACAAGGTCGAATACGCCGCTGAACGCCAAGCCGACTATTTGGATTTTTGGTATCGCCTAGCAAAAGAGGATAAACGCGCCCAACTTGTAGGTAACCGCCGCGTATGGGACAACCAGCAGATTAAGAAGCCGAATGAGAATTCTGCTGCAAAACGGTGGTCACCTAAACAGGGTGTTGGGGTTGCCAGCGGAGTTAAAGAGTTTATGACACCGTTAGGCTACTATTTTACTTTCACGCAGGCAGATGGAGTGGCCGACATTAATAGCGGACAAATCCACTACTGGTTAGCCAATGGGCTAGATGATCGAGGGCTGACCACCTATGCCCATGAACACACGCACCAAATGGCGAATCAAGTTCATTTTGCGGGATATGGTCAGCGTTCCGGGGCGAGTGCCGAACTGATTACTCGGGGCGTGTTCGAGCCTTGGCATAAGAACGACGATACGGACAAAGGGGCAAACTTCGACCTCAACCAGATATTTGATCGCAGCGATCAAAACCCTTACGGCAATAAAACCCCTGATCGTTTCCAGACAGCCGATGATTTGAAAACCTATTACGGCAACCAGATGGATTTAATCTATACCCTAGATTTTCTAGAAGCTGAGGTAGCTTTATCCAAAGATGACGCCACCAAAGCAAAGCTGTTCAATAAAGCCACTTTGTCCGGCAGAGACGAAAAGTTTGACAATATTACTGTCGATGAGGCAAAAAATCTTAAAACAATCAATGATCTGGTAGATATGAACGCGGTTGCCTATCGACTCATGGTTGAGGGGCAAAAGGTAACCGGGACTGCTAAATATAACGGCTACTATGCGATTCCCCTATTTACCCCGATTTATGGAGCGCCCCATAATCCCAATGGGATGAGCGGGGATATCCATACTAAGCGCCTAAGCTGGGAGATGCTTTCAGAGTACGGCTACTACGAGGGTATGGTTCCCTACCTGTCTAATCAGCTAAAACCAGGCAACGTTGCGCAAAATACTCAGTTTAGCGACGACGTGATTATTTCGAAGGTGAGTGGCGGTACTTACCCCACTATGGCTGCTTTCAAAAAAGCTCAATATGCCGAGCGGATCGCTAAGAAAGATACCCTAAAACCAATCACTATTAATTGGGAGGGAAAGGCCCAGCAGATTACCACTTACGCTCAACTTAAAGAGTTGATGGATGCTGCTGTGGAGGACGACCTCAAAAATAATCACCTGCTCCCATCTGGCTGGTACAGCAAACTGCCCACGAAAACAAAGGTGGAACAGTTAAAGAGCGCAATTTTCTTAGCGTATAAAACTAACACCAACGAGTTTGCTACCAACATTTATAAAGACGCGCCCAAGACCTACACGGTCAGTTATAACTTTAAAGATTTCGACGCCCTCCCCGAGGACGTGCAAAAGCTGCTACCAACCCCGCAAACCGATATTGCTGCTGGTAGCACGGTGACCTTGGCTCAACCAGGGAAGAAGCAAGTGGTCACCGATAAGGGGATCTATAACTTCAAGGGCTGGGAACCTAAGACCATCACGAACATAGCTAAAGACGAAACCGTCACTGGTACCTGGACTTTCACTGCCTATGTGACCCCGAAAGCCCCCAGCAGTCTAGATGACGACTTTTCCCAAGGCGGGAATGAATATATCGGCAGCTACACCTTGCCTGAGGTAGAGGGCGTTGAATACCTGGTAGACGGGAAAGTAGTTACCGGAACGCTAAATGTCAGTCCCAATCAGGCTGATGTGAACGCTCCGGTGACGGTTACCGTCACCGCCAGGGCAAAGGATGGTTATAGCCTGAAACCCTCCGCTACGTCCTCGTGGGAATTTAGGTTTACCCGCGTGAGCGACAAAGAACGATACAACCCGTTCGCTGACCCGATTTCCCTGACAGTGGGAGATACGCTTCCGCTGCCTAAAGATGTGGTTAAGTTCCCGGATACTCCCGGTCAGATGCCTACCGATTTAGGTAAAGTGAAGTTCGCGTGGAAAGCGCCGACCCCCAGCACGGACACAGTCGGTAAAATCAAGGGAATCATCACGGTTACTTACGCTGATGGCAGCAGTGAAGACGTCACCGTGGATATTAGCGTTAATGCTAAGCCTTTGACCAAGGTAAAGATTCCGCAAATCCCCCAGGTGAACGATCCTTGTAATAAATGGGTGGCTAACGGGAAAGCAGAGGCGAATGCAACTTGGATTAAACCCAATGATACTGAGCAGGTCACGTGGGAAATCAATCAAGCAAAAGAGCTGATAGCTAAAACCAAAGACGGCTTTGTTTTCGAAAATAACACGAGTGCCCACAACTTTGGGGTAGCGAAGGACTCGGGTGATTTCTGCTGGGAGGATTTGGGTCCTGCTGAGACTGTTCCCGATAAGGACCTATATACTCCGCAAGCCGATCCAATCACGGTTAAAATAGGTGAGAAACTGCCGGAACTGAGTAAGGTAATTACGTTTAAAGGGAAGGCGCCAACTGATTTAACTAAAGTCAAGTTTGTGTGGAAAGGTGATGCGCCCAGTACCGAGGAAGCAGGAGAGCTTTCGGCAGTAGTGACCGTTACTTATGAGGACGGCAGCAGTGAAGAAATCACGGTGAAAGTGATAGTAAAGGCTGAGGAGCAGCCAGGTACTGATCCTACTGAACCCGGTACGAAGCCAGGTGGAGATGTGCCTGGAACCACCCCTAACCCTGGTACCGGTAAACCGGAAACTAAACCTGCGGGTGAGGGCGCTTCCTCGTCTAAACCGGGTCAGAGCGCTCCGGCAACGGCAGGGAAGAAACCGGCATTATCTAATACCGGTTCTGTGGGGCTGGCCGCGTTAGTGCTTCTCGCTTCCCTCAGCACCGCTGGCGCGTTACTGCTTAGCCGTAGACGCAAATCTGTAGAGAAACAGTAACCAGCTGCGCTACTAGGTGGGGGAGTTCATCCCTTAGGTGAAAGCTGAATTCCCCTTCCTTGTGGGTGTTCCGCGGTGACGGGGTTTTTCGGACTAATGTCCGAGGGGGCTTTAGCCCGGTTTTCCCAATTGCTACGCACCGTCCAAGCTAGGTTAGATAATTAAAATACCAGAAATATGCAAGTAAAACTCTTTTCGATTTATTTATTTATTTATGCTTAGAATAGCTTAGAGAAAGGGGTGGATGCAGATGGCTACTAACACCGTTAACGTCAATTTCAAACTAAAGGCAGACGATAAACGTCTGATGGAAAGCGCTTGCCGGGAACTTGGGTTGTCCATGAGTGCGGCGTTCACAATTTTTGCAAAAAAAGTTGGTCGTGAGCGCCGGATACCGTTTGAGGTCTCGGCTGACCCCTTTTACTCAGAGGAGAATCTTTCCCGTCTTAAGAAGACGATTGATGAGGTCGAAGCAGGCAGAAAACAGCTGGTTCCGCATGATCTGATTGAAGAATAAAATCATGCAAATCGTGTGGAGCGAGGAGGGTTGGGAGGATTATCTCACCCGAACAGCGAACCTAGCGGACTCCGCTGAAGTTGGTTCGGGGCCAGACGACTAGCAGGGCTTCGCCGACGATTTGGTCTTAATAGACGGTGCCGATGGCTTTAGTGTGCGCATTTACCGAAAAGGCGCGGTTATTGCCCAGCATGAAGTAACGGTCTTCGGGTACTTGGTCTGGAAGATTGAGCTGAGCGCCCGGGCAGGTGAGGAAACTTACAGCACCAATTAGGAGCGCGAACTTTCATTTGCCTGCACCTTTGCACTAAGCTGAAGGGGTTGCGTTCCGCCCTGGAAAGTCACGGCAGAGACCTGGTGACCTGCAAAAGCAGAGCATTTTGAGTCTGCCACTTTCGTGGCCAACTGGGGAGCCGGCCTCGCCGGGCAACAGGAAGAAACAACCTAAGGGGTGCTTTGCGCCCAGTTTTAGGAGAACACGATGATTCAACAAGAGTCGCGACTGAAGGTCGCCGACAACACGGGCGCAAAGGAACTGCTTTGCATTCGCGTGTTGGGCGGCTCCGGGCGGCGCTTTGCAGGTATCGGTGACACCATCGTTGCCACTGTAAAAGACGCTATTCCCGGCGGCAATGTCAAAAAAGGCGAAATTGTTAAAGCGGTAATCGTGCGCACTCGCAAAGAGCGTCGCCGCCAGGATGGCTCCTACATCCGCTTTGATGAAAACGCTGCAGTTATTTTGCAGCCTAGTGGAGAACCGCGTGGCACGCGTATCTTCGGCCCTATCGGCCGGGAACTGCGCGACAAGAAGTTCATGCGCATTATCTCTCTGGCTCCGGAGGTGCTGTAAATGGGAGCGAAAATAAAGAAAGGCGATCTGGTAGAGGTCATCGCTGGCCGTACCAGTGACGAAAAGAAACTGGCCAAGCGCAACGAGCGTCGCGCTGAAAAAGGCTTGCCCGCACTCAAACCGGGGGACAAGGGCAAGCAGGGTCGGGTACTAGAGGTATACCGCTCCAGCGACCGGGTATTGGTCGAGGGCGTAAACATTCGTACCCACCACTCTCGCCAGGGGCAAAACCAGCAGGGACAGGTAACCGGCGGTATCGAGTACCGCGAGGCACCGATTCACGTTTCCAACGTGGCCCTGGTTGATCCCAAGACCAAGAAGCCTACACGGGTTGGTTTCCGTGAGGAACAGGCAGAACGCGGCGGCCGTCTGCGTACGGTTCGGGTGCGTTACGCGAAGCGTTCCGGGGAGGACATCTAATGGCAGAAGCAAAAACTGTGGCTCCGCGCCTAAAGGTGCGCTACCAGGAAGAAATCCGTAGCTCCTTAGAAAAAGAGTTCGGATACAAGAACGTAAACCAGATTCCCGGCCTCGAAAAAGTGGTTGTGAATATGGGTGTAGGCGAAGCCTCGCACGACTCCAAACTAATGGAGGGCGCGATTCGGGACCTGACCGCGATTACCGGACAAAAACCGGTAGTTACCCGGGCACGTAAGTCCATCGCGCAGTTCAAACTGCGTGCCGGCCAGCCGATCGGTGCTCACGTGACCATTCGCGGGAACCGGATGTGGGAGTTCGTAGACCGTCTGGTCTCCACCGCCCTACCGCGTATCCGTGACTTTAGGGGACTCAGCCCCAAACAGTTCGATGGCCGCGGAAACTACACTTTCGGGTTAACCGAACAGGCCATGTTCCACGAAATCGATCAGGATTCGATCGATCGCGTGCGTGGCATGGATATCACCCTGGTTACCACTGCTAACAGTGATGAAGAGGGGCGGGCGCTGCTGCGCGCGCTGGGCTTCCCGTTTAAGGAGGAACGTTAATGGCGAAAACGGCGCTGAAGAATAAAGCGAAGCGTAAGCCGAAGTTCAAGGTGCGTGCCTACACCCGGTGCAACCGGTGCGGCCGTCCTCATTCGGTATATCGCAAGTTCGGACTTTGCCGTGTCTGCCTACGTGAGCTCGCTCTGCGGGGCGAACTTCCGGGCGTCACTAAGAGCAGTTGGTAAAACTACTACGTTGCAGGTCTGAAACAGAAACCGCAGCGAGGAAGGGTTAGAACCCCAAAATGACTATGACAGATCCCATCGCAGACATGTTGACACGTCTGCGTAACGCCAATTCGGCGCATCTGGACAAAGTGTCTATGCCTTCATCGAAAATGAAGGCGGGAATCGCCAAGATTCTCGAAAACGAAGGCTATATTGCCAAGAGTGAAGTCACTGATGCTCGTGTGGGCAAGACTCTCACTTTGACCCTCAAGTATGGAAGCAAGCGCGAACGGGCGATCACCGGTTGCAAGCGGGTTTCCAAGCCGGGTCTCCGTAAATACGTAAAATCTACTCAATTGCCGAAGGTCATGGGAGGCCTCGGGGTGGCGGTTCTGTCCACCTCCTCTGGTCTCATGACTGACCGTCAGGCACGGGACAAGGGTGTAGGCGGGGAAGTCCTTGCCTACATCTGGTAAGGGGGAATAAGGATGTCACGTATTGGCAAGAACCCGATCTCCCTACCTTCCGGGGTAGAAGTAAAGATCGACGGTCTGAAGGTTTCAGTTAAAGGCCCCAAGGGGCAGCTGGACCGTACCTTCACCGGACCGCTGAAGATTCGGGAAGAGGACGGCAAGATCCTAGTG
Organism: Varibaculum cambriense DSM 15806; assembly: GCF_000420065.1. Classification (GTDB taxonomy): domain Bacteria; phylum Actinomycetota; class Actinomycetes; order Actinomycetales; family Actinomycetaceae; genus Varibaculum; species Varibaculum cambriense. Next base: position 1,002,785 of record NZ_ATUF01000002.1, read on the forward strand.
GAGCGGGAAGTAGAATCCCGGGAAGCTCGTTCTTTGCACGGCCTCACCCGCTCGCTGATTTCCAATATGATCGAGGGCGTAACCAACGGTTACTCCAAAGAAATGGAAATCGTGGGTACTGGTTACCGCGTGTTGACCCGCGGCAGCGATATTGAGCTGCAGCTGGGCTTCTCGCACCCGGTACCGTTCAAAGCTCCCGAAGGTATCGAATTCAAGGTTAATAGCGCGCTATCCTTCACTATCTCTGGTATTTCCAAGGAGCTAGTGGGAGAAACCGCTGCGAAGATCCGCAAGATTCGTCCTCCGGAACCCTATAAGGGCAAAGGTATTCGTTACAAGGGCGAATTCGTTCGTCGCAAGGCCGGAAAGGCGGGTAAGTAAATGTCGTATACCCCTAAAGGTAAAGGCAAATTCGTCGCTCGCAAACGCCGCCATATTCGTGTTCGTAAACGGGTTTATGGTACGGCGCAGCGCCCTCGTCTGGTGGTTACTCGGTCTAACCGCCACATGGTTGCTCAGGTTGTTAATGACGACCTGGGGCACACCTTGGTTTCAGCTTCCACCCTGGAAGCGGAGCAGCGAGGCGAAAAGATGAAGAAAGTTGATGCGGCTCGCCAGGTTGGCGAACGTATCGCTAAGCGTGCCCTAGAGGCAGGCATCACGGCTGTCGTGTTTGATCGCGGCGGCAACAAATATCATGGTCGCGTCGCCGCGGTGGCTGATGGTGCCCGCGATGGCGGTCTAAAGCTGTAGAGGAGAGGGAAAATAATGGCTGAAGAAAATATTAACGCCGATTCCCGGGAATCCCGTGGCAAAGGCCGCGAAGACCGGGGGCGTAAGGGCCGCCGCGACAATCGTCGTGAGCAGGAAAAGAATCAGTATTTAGAGCGCGTAGTTACCATTAACCGCGTTTCTAAAGTAGTTAAGGGCGGACGTCGTTTCGCTTTCACCGCGCTAGTCGTAGTCGGTGACGGCGAAGGCATGGTCGGTGTCGGATACGGCAAGGCTAAAGAGGTTCCCCAGGCTATTTCGAAGGGCGTCGAGGACGCGAAGAAGAACTTCTTCCAGGTACCGATGATTGGGCGGACTATCACCCACTTGGTACAGGGTGAAGAAGCTGCCGGTGTGGTGCTTTTGCGTCCGGCTTCTCCCGGTACCGGGGTAATCGCCGGTGGCCCGGTGCGTGCAGTTATGGAATGTGCGGGTATTCATGACGTGCTAACCAAGTCTTTGGGCAGCGCCAACGCCTTGAATATCGTGCAGGCCACGGTAGCTGCGCTGAAGATGCTGCAGCGTCCGGAAGAGGTCGCCGCACGCCGCGGACTCCCCGTGGAACGGGTAGTTCCGGAAGCGATGCTGCGGGCTCAAGCCGAGGCACGGGCAGAAAAAGCCGAGAAAGCGAAGAAAGACGAGGCGGATAAAGCCGCCGCCGGTGTCGCTGAAGAGGTGAATGCCTGATGAGTAAGCTCAAGATCACCCAGGTTAAAGGCCTGGTTAATACCAACCAGAACCAGCGTCGCGTTATGCAGTCGCTCGGTCTGCGCAAGATTCACCAGAGTGTGGAACACCAGGATAACCCGGCTATTCGCGGCCAGATCCGCAAGGTTTCCCACCTGGTGCAGGTAGAGGAGATTGGTTAATGGCTGAAGATACTAAGGTAACCGAAGCAGAAGACACTGCTAAAGAGGACGTAATCCGCTTGCATGATCTGCGTCCGGCTCCCGGCTCCAATAAGCGCCGTAAGCGCGTGGGGCGCGGTGAAGGATCGCAGGGCAAGACTTCCGGTCGCGGTACTAAAGGTACCGGCGCTCGCAAGAATGTTCATCCTCGTTTCGAGGGTGGCCAGATGCCTTTGCATATGCGTCTGCCTAAACTGCGCGGATTTAAGAATCCCTTCGCTACCGTCTATCAGGTAGTGAACCTGGATCGTCTGCAAGAACTATTCCCCGAAGGGGGAACGGTCACAGTTGATGATCTAGTCTCCAAGGGAGCAGTTCGCAAGAACTCTTTGGTGAAAGTTCTAGGTACCGGGGAAATCTCGGTGAAACTGGAACTGATCGTAGACGCCTGGTCTGCCAGTGCCAAAGAAAAGATTGAAGCTGCCGGCGGTTCGCTGAGCAAGCGGGAGCAAGACTAGTTTGCACCCAGCAGCCTGACTGCTGCAGCTAGATCTAGATAGCTAGAAAATCTCGGGCGGGGAGAAGATCTCCCCGCCCGAGATTTTTACTTTTATTACTACTGCAACCTCGAAAGGCGTTTTCGAGATAAGTGTCTCTAGTCACCAGGCTTGACACTAAACGCCGCCAAGCCACTATACTCATAATAGATTTGTTACAAAAACGTTATATGGGGATGGCGTTAGTACGACACCCCACCCCTTAAGGCTCAGGAGATATCGTGAGAAAAGCCTGGTTGATGGCACCAATCGTGGTTATGGCGGCATTTGGTTTAGTAGCGGCAGATTCTGTACATCCCTCAGTAGCGGCCAGCAAACAAGGCGTCGATGTTTCTAAGATAGCCAGCACGATGTTGCAGGAAAATCTGTATAACCAAGCAGTATCGGTCGATGATGGGGTTAAAGTTTCCTCTAACAAGGTCACTGCATTTTCGGCGGGTGCAACCTCATCTTCTGCAAATACCGAAACTGCTTCCTCCCTTCCCACCGCGGAAACTCCCAATTGTGCTCCTCCCAGTGGAGATCCGGCGGTGCAGCCATGGCCGCGCCAGGTACGCACTATGATCACCCAGCGTTTTGGGGTTACCAATATCGGCGGTTTCCGCCCCGGTGACCCGCGAGATCACGGTAAAGGGCTAGCCCTGGACGTAATGGTGCCGGTTTCTTCCGCCCTGGGGGATACCATCTCCAATTGGGCGATCGCCAACAGTGGGGATCTGAACATCAAATATGTAATCTGGAAGCAAAAAATTTGGATGCCCGGCCGCAGCTGGAAGGGTATGGAAGACCGCGGCTCGATCACCGCCAACCATTACGATCACGTACATCTTAGCTTCCACACCGGACCTGGCCGCTGCCTGTAGGCAAGCTCGCCCGCAGCTTGCAGCCACAGTTACGCCGCTCTGGCTGCAGTCTCAGCCCCCGGTTGCGTTTAGCGCCCGGCCTCTTTAGCTTGTCCTCACTTTCTCCGAGCGCGCCCTCGGAAAAATAGATTAAGCAATAAAATCCCGGAACCCGCGTGAACATTACCCCAAAAAGTAACTGCATGTGCTATTGCGAGGCTAAATTGTGTAGGCTTTTAAGGGTTAAAGAATTATCTTTTTTATGCCGTAAAAACACAGATTGCTGGAGGCAGCTTGCTAAGCGTATTCGTACAGGCGTTTAAAACGCCCGATCTCAGGAAAAAGCTCCTGTTCACCTTGGCGATTATGGCGCTATATCGGGTCGGATCTCATATTCCTTCACCGGGGGTTAACTATCCGAACCTGCAGGCGTGTCTAAAGAACAACGAGCAGAACGGTCTCCTCGATTTGGTGAATCTGTTCTCCGGGGGGGCCCTGCTATCTCTGTCAGTGTTCGCTATGGGGATCATGCCCTACATTACGGCCTCGATTATCATCCAGCTGATGCGGGTAGTGATTCCTCGCTTCGAAGACCTGCACCGTGAAGGGCAAGCCGGAAAAGCCAAAATGACTCAATACACCCGCTACTTGACCATCGGTCTCGGGGTATTGCAGTCAGTGACCATTATTTATATGGCGCGGTCGGGACAGCTGCTACAAGGCTGTGCTCCCAGCAAACCGATTATCCCCGATGAATCGGCGCTTAACTACTTGATCATGATGATCACCATGACCGCCGGTACCGGCCTAATCATGTGGCTGGCCGAGCTCATCACTGAAAACGGCATCGGTAACGGCATGTCCCTGCTGATCTTCACCGGCATTGTGGCTAACATGCCCGCCCACCTGCAATCGATTGGCGCCTCCGGCGGAGTCTGGAAAGTCCTGGTAATCATTGCTTTGGTTGCCCTGATTACTCTCGCGATCGTGTTCGTGGAGCAAGCCCAGCGGCGCATCCCGGTACAGTACGCCAAACGGATGGTGGGCAGGAGAATGATTGGGGGCTCTACCACCTATATCCCCATGAAAATCAATATGTCCGGGGTTATCCCGGTGATTTTCGCGGCCTCGCTACTGGCTATGCCGCAAATGATTTCCCGCTTCGGCAAACCTACCGCCGGCTGGGTCAAATGGATTAATGATAACTTCCAACACGACTCCTTGCTCTACCTGATCTGTTACGCGCTACTCGTGCTAGGGTTCGCTTTCTTCTACACGCAAATCACCTTTAATCCTGAGGAAATCGCCGACAATATGAAGAAATATGGCGGCTTTATTCCCGGGATTCGGGCAGGGGCACCTACCGCTGACTATCTGCACTACGTGATTAGCCGAATTACCACTGCCGGAGCCATCTACCTGGTAGTGGTAGCCATGGTGCCAATCGTGGCGTTGATTCCGCTTAAGGTTACGCAGATGCCATTCGGAGGGACTACCCTGTTGATTATGGTGGGTGTGGGTCTGCAAACTGTACAGCAGATCGACGCTCAACTTCAGCAACACCACTATGAAGGATTCCTGAAATGAAAAAACGCCTAGTGATTCTGGGTGCTCCTGGTGCTGGAAAGGGCACTCAGGCGCACAAGATCTGTGAACTGCTAGCTATTCCTACTTTTTCTACCGGTGCGATGCTGCGCGCGCAAATGGAGGCGGGCACCGAGCTAGGTACGAAAGCTAAAGAACTTATTAACCGGGGAGAGCTAGTTCCCGATTCGGTGATTAGCGCCCTGGTGGAAGCAGAACTCAAAACTGATCGGTACCGCGGTGGCTTCTTGGCTGACGGCTACCCTCGTAACCTGGAGCAGGCGCATTTCTTGGATCAGGTGCTCAAAGATATGGGAACTCAGCTGGATGCGGTTATCAACCTCGACGTCAATTTAGAGGACGTGGTGGGAAGGTTGCTAAAGCGCGCCGAAATTGAACATCGCAGCGATGATACCGAACCGGTGATCCGGCGCCGCTTGCAGGTTTACCAAGAACAAACCGAGCCGCTAGTGCGCTATTATCGCGAGGCCGGCCTGCTAATAAATATTGATGGTAACGGCTCTATCGACCAGGTTTGGGAAAATATTGCGGCTCAGCTGCAGTAAGACCCTAACCGAATCGGGAAGAAGATAGATAGCCATGCTATTTGGGCGAGGCATCGAAATAAAGAACCGCACCCAACTGGGTTACATGCGCCAGGCTGCCCTAATCGTTAATCAAATTCATGAGGCCGTCTGGGAGAATGCGCGAGCTGGAGTCACGCCCCGGGAAATAGATGAAATATCGGCGCAGGTAATTGCGGAGGGGGGAGCCCACTCCAACTTCCTGGGATATTTCGATTACCCCGCCACCATCTGCATCTCGGTAAACGATACCGTAGTTCATGGCATCCCCGGTGACGTTCCCTTTGAGGTCGGAGACTTAGTTAGTTTCGATTGCGGCTGCTATCTGGAGCGAGATGGTAAACAGTGGCATGGGGATTCCGCGTTTTCGGTGATTATCGGAGAAGAACCCGCCCCTAAGCCGGATCCTTCTATTTCCGCACATGCTTATCCGACGTCCTCGGAAAAGGAACAGCTCCTGGAGATAACCCGGCACAGCACCTGGGCAGGCGTGGCGGCCATAGCTGGTCCCCGAGCCCGCGTGAATGATATCGGTGCGGCGATCGAGGACGCAGTAGACTCCTGCGGTGAACGCTTTGGATGGACGGCGGGAATCGTAGAAGAGTTCACCGGGCATGGAATCGGGACCGCTATGCATCAGGCACCAGATGTGTTTAACTTCCGGGCGGCAGGCAGATCAGCAGCGATTAAACCGGGAATGGTGCTGTGCGTGGAACCGATTCTAACTCGCGGCTCGAATCAAGTCGTTACCCTGGCCGATGATTGGACAGTGAAAACCGTAGATCACTCCCTCGCCTGTCATTGGGAGGCGCAAGTAGCGGTGTTAGCAGACGGGATCTGCGTCCTCAACCAGCCTGATTTTGGAGAGGCGGCTTTGGCTCCCTTCGGAGTAAAGCCCGTGAAACTCTAGGCAGCACCGAAATATCAGCTCTGCACTCGCCCGCAAAGTTCACGCTGCCCCTCTTACCGATACCTTTTTCCGAGCGTTACCACCTTGCCGACTGGTAGAGTCGGTTTCAAGAAGGAGGTAAACCGATGCGTGTTCCCTTTCGGAAACTTTCCCGGATGATATCGCTGCTAGGCGGGAGCCAGATAGACCAATCTACCTCCCACCCTAATCGTCGGCGGCAACAGAGAAAGTTCGCGCGCCCCGCTGGACGCGCACGTTATATAACCAAAGGCGATAAGATTCCTCCCTTCGTCTATGACCCCAAAACTGGCAATGGAGCAGCCGACCCGGGGGAGGTTATTTGGTGCTGGGTTCCCTATGAAGAAGAGGACGGACGCGGCAAAGATCGTCCGGTGCTGGTGATGGCCGCGCTAGCAGAAACAGTTATCGGCGCCCAAATGACCAGTAAAGATCACGATAAAGACGCGGCCCAAGAAGCACATTGGGGACGCTACTGGATGGATATCGGCGCCGGTGCCTGGGATTCTAAAGGTCGCGAATCCGAAGTACGTTTGGATCGTCTGCTGCTGATTCCGCGGCGGGAAGTGCGCCGGGAAGGGGCACGCCTAGATCGCGAACGTTTTAACCAGGTGGCGGCGGCTATCCGTAAACGACAAAAACTAAAGTAGCTAACGACCGGTATCTTGCCACGGCTGGGGTGAAAAACCTACTTCTCGAGGACGTAATTTGCAACCTGCGACACGCTGCTGACTGCAAAAAAGCCGCAGGCGTGACCGATCTAACCCTATATCAGCTTTAGGTTAGTCCCGTAACTAACGTAAAGTTGACTATTGGGTTTGTGGCTAGTGGGGAATAGTATACCCGTTAGTCATCCTATGTGAACAAGGTTAGTGAAGGATAGATGGCTAAAAAAGAAGGCGTTGTAGAGGTCGAAGGCACCGTAGCAGAGGCACTCCCGAATGCATATTTTCGGGTGGAACTTGAAAACGGTCATAAAGTGTTAGCGCACATCTCGGGCAAAATGCGTCAGCATTATATCCGAATCTTGCCAGAGGATCGTGTGGTAGTAGAGCTCAGTCCCTACGATTTATCACGCGGCCGAATCGTTTATCGATACAAGTAAAGCAGCGGACGGCGGAGCAATCCGTCGCCGCAAGAGGGAAGTTATGAAGGTTCAACCCAGCGTTAAGAAGATCTGTGAAAAATGCAAGGTGATTCGTCGCCACGGCGTTGTCATGGTGATTTGCGAAAACCCTCGGCATAAACAGCGTCAAGGCTAGCCGAGAATAATATAAAGCGTGCTACCAGCACCTTTCAGATACGGAAGGTGACCCCAGGTCCGGAGGCCTGGGCCGGGAAACGGAAGGTGGCGCGACGGCCTCCGGAAACAATGTGGAGAGAAAATTAATGGCAGCACGTATTGCCGGTGTTGATCTTCCCCGTGAAAAGCGGCTGGAAGTAGCACTTACTTACATTTACGGCGTAGGGCGCACGCGCGCCGAGAAAACGCTGAAAGAAACCGGAGTTTCTCCGGATGTGCGCGTAAAGGATATTTCGGAAGAAGATCTGATTAAAGTACGCGACTTTATTGAATCGAACTACAAAGTAGAAGGCGACCTTCGTCGTGAGGTCCAGGCCGACATTCGCCGCAAGATCGAGATTGGCTCCTACCAGGGCTTGCGTCACCGTTTCCATTTGCCGGTGCACGGTCAGCGGACCAAGACCAATGCGCGTACCCGCAAGGGACCCAAGCGCACCGTTGCCGGTAAGAAGAAGGCTGTATAAGTAAGCGCAGGCACCACCTGCTGGATCTGAGAAAAGAAGGAAGATATGGCTGCTAGTTCTATTAAGAGCCGTAAGCCGCGTCGGGCTGCGCGTAAGAACGTTATTCAGGGAAAAGCGTTCATTAAGTCCACATTCAACAACACCATCGTTTCGATTACCGATCCCTCCGGGGCTGTTATTTCTTGGTCGTCTGCCGGCCAGATGGGCTTTAAAGGATCACGTAAATCTACTCCTTTCGCTGCGCAGATGGCGGCAGAAGCTGCTGCTCGGCGGGCTCAGGAACACGGCATGAAGAAAGTTGACGTGTTCGTGAAAGGACCGGGGTCGGGTCGCGAGACCGCTATTCGTTCTTTGCAGGCTACCGGCCTCGAGGTCGGTTCCATTCAGGACGTTACTCCGCATGCCCACAATGGCTGCCGTCCTCCCAAGCGCCGTCGCGTATAACGCGCGTCCTAACTGAAGCAGAAAAAAGAAGATAGTAAAACACTTCTGCGAGTCTCCAGGCCGTCATTTGGGAGATTTCGCAGTCTTGTCTATAAAGCTGACCTTTGGTCAGGACGTTCGTTCCAGTCATATGGCGGGCTGGACGACAGAAAGGACAACACGTTGCTTATTTCACAGCGACCCGTGCTATCAGAAAAAGCGGTTAGCGATCAGCGTTCCCGCTTCACTCTTGAACCCCTAGAACCCGGTTTCGGACACACTCTAGGAAACAGTTTGCGGCGCACCCTACTTTCCTCCATTCCGGGAGCCGCAGTCACCTCTATTCGTATCGAGGGGGTGCCGCATGAGTTCCGCACTATTCCGGGAGTAATGGAGGACGTCTCCGAGATCATTCTGAACATTAAGCAGATCGTGCTTTCTTCCGAGAATGATGAACCGGTAGTGATGTACCTGCGTAAGGCGGGTGCCGGACAGGTTACCGCCGGGGATATTACCCCTCCGGCGGGGGTAGAGATCCACAACCCGGATTTGTATCTGGCCACTTTGAACGATTCTGGCAAGCTAGAAATTGAACTGACGGTGGAACGAGGCCGTGGCTACGTTTCCGCTGATCAAAACAAGTCTGATGGGCACGAGATTTCTCGGATTCCCATTGACTCTATCTACTCGCCGGTAGTTAAAGTTCGCTACAAGGTTGAGGCTACTCGTGTGGAGCAGCGCACCGACTTTGACCGCTTGATCGTAGATGTGGAAACCAAGCCGGGACTGGCTCCTCGTGATGCCCTAGCTTCGGCGGGTAAAACCTTGGTAGAGCTATTCGGGCTGTGCCAGGAACTCAATATTGAGGCCGAGGGGATTGAGATTGGCGCTCCGCAAACGGATCAGGCACTAGCTCAAGATTTAGCGCTCTCTATTGATGACCTGAATCTACAGTCTCGTTCCTACAACGCTTTAACGCGGGAAGGAATCAACACGGTGGGGCAATTGGTTGCCCGCTCCGAGGCCGATCTTTTGGATATCCGGAATTTCGGCGCTAAGTCAATCGAAGAGATTAAGGCGAAACTAGCGGAAATGGGGATGGCGCTAAAGGATTCTCCGCTGCCCACCTCGGTCAATCTAGATGATCTGGCCAACCCGAGTTCGTTGCAGTTCTCTGACGACTAAGTCGGGTTTTCTCGGCGCTGAAACAATAAAGTTTTTTAGGAAAGTAAAGGAAGAAACATGCCTAAGCCATCTAAAGGTCCGCGGTTAGGAGCCGGCCCGGCACATGAGCGTAAAATCTTGGCGAATCTGGCGAAATCGCTGATCGAGCACCGTTCGATTCGTACTACTGAAGCGAAGGCCCGCCGCCTACAGCCGTACATTGAAAAGCTGATCACCAAGGCGAAAAAGGGCGATATTCATAATCGCCGTATGGTTGCCCGCAAACTGAGCACCCAGGTGGATAAATACACCCGCGGCTTCGATGCGGTCTACACCCTATTTGATGAGGTAGTTCCGGATCTGGATCCCAACCGTCAGGGCGGGTACACCCGGATCGTGAAACTACCGGCTCGCCGCGGCGACAATGCTCCTATGGCCGAGATTTCTTTGGTCACCGAAAAGGTGGAGTCTAAAGCCAAAGTACAGCCGACCAAGGAAGAAGCAGCTAAACCGGCTTCGGATGAGGAAGCCAAAGAGGCTGACAAAGCCGAAGAAACCGCGGAAGAAGCGGTAGAAACTTCGGACAGCGGCGAAGAGACCGCGGAAGCTGAAAAAGCTGAAGACGCGGACGAAGCTGCAGATTCTAAAGAATAGTAACTTTGCGCTTATCAGCCAGCGCTGGATCTGGTAAGTAGCAAGAACTTCATGCGGGCAGTTGGCATAGTTAATGCCAACTGCCCGCATTATTTTTGGGTAGCAGATTTAAAGACCTGGGACTTGATCTCAGCGGTCAAGTAGATCGGCAAGTAATAATCTCCGGGTAAGCTTAGAACATGGGAAAAGAGATGAGAACTCCGCTGACCTTGTCTGTTGATTGTGGCGGGGGCGGGATCAAAGCCTCGGTACTCGACAAACGTGGCACCATGGTTGCACCATCCTTGCGGGTTCCTACCCCCTACCCGTTGCCTCCGGAAAAGTTAATCGAGATCGTAGAGGACTTCCGCGCTGAATTTAAACCGGAAACCGATCGGATCACCGTGGGGATGCCGGGCATGATCCGTCACGGAGTGGTCATCTCTACTCCTCATTATGTGTGCCGGTCTGGTCCGCGCACCCGAGTACTACCCGAGATGGTACAGGCGTGGGAAAACTATGACCTGGCAGGGGCATTAGAAGAAAAAACTTCCTTGCCCTCGCTGGTCTTAAACGATGCCGAAGTGGCGGGAGCCGGGGTAATTTCTGGTACCGGCATGGAAATGATCATCACCTTGGGAACCGGACTGGGAAACTCGATATGGGATGGAGGACGCCTGGCTCCCCATATGGAACTTTCCCATATGGTTGCCCGCTGGGGTCTGCTTTTCGATGACTATGTAGGGGAACCAGAACGGGTACGCATGGGGGATGCCCACTGGTCACGGCGAGTTCGCCGGGTAGTCGGAGTGCTGCGAGAAGCCATCATGTGGGATCGGCTCTACCTAGGAGGGGGAAACTCGGCGCATATTGTGGAATCGGTGCGCAAAACCTTGGGGGAAGAAGTGGTGATCGTACCTAATGATGCCGGTATTCGCGGCGGGGTACGAGCTTGGGGACTGACCACCTGATGGACGGATTGCTTCGTTTACGCCTAGACCTGGCCTATCGAGGAGCGCCGTTTCACGGCTGGGCACGCCAACCGGGACTCCTGACAGTCCAGGGACGCCTGGAAGAGGCACTAAGTTTGATTACCCGCCAGCCAGCGCAGCTTACCGTGGCCGGGCGCACCGATGCGGGGGTGCATGCCCGCGGACAGGTGGCTCACCTGGACGTGCCGAAAGAATTTTGGCTTTCCCTGTCTAGAGGGCGCGAGGAGAGCGACGAGCTGCGCGGGGAACGCCTACGGGCGCGCCTGGAAGGCCTGGCGGGACGTGGCTTGAACGGTGCCTTGGCAATAAAACAGGTCAGGGCGGTATCTAGGGATTTTGATGCCCGCTTCTCGGCACTATCTCGTACCTATCGCTATCTAATCTGTGATGATCCCCGTGCCCAAGATCCTTGCCGCCTAGATATCGCGCGCACGTCCTCGCCCTTGGAAAACGAAAGGATGCAGGTTGCGGCACAGGCTTTATGTGGCGAGCACGATTTCCTACCTTTCGCGAAACCTCGCGAAGGTGCCACTACAGTGCGCACTCTCCATTCTTTTAATATTTCTCGTCCCCACGACGGAATCGTGCAAGCGATGATTCGCGCTGACGCGTTTTGTCACTCTCAAGTGCGGTTCATGATGGGAGCTTTAATCGAGATCGGACGGGGTAAATACCAGCCTAAATGGATAGGGGAGCTATTAGCTGCGGGGGCACGTGACCAGCGGGTTCCACTTGCCGATGGACGGGGTCTGACCCTGTGGGAGGTTGCTTACCCGCCTGCCGATCAATACGCCTTGCAAGCCCAAAAAGCCAAAGTGGTGCGTACCCTGCCTAAAATGCGTTAAACCCATTGAAACTAGGGGGAATTATTTAGCTAAAATGCGATCAGATATACGTTCCGAGGGATATAGCCACGGAGTAAAATCAATATCCTGATTTTTGATCCGGAAGTGGAAACGCGAAATCTGTTCAGCTGCGGGCGATGTTTTAAATTCCCTACAGAGGTCTTTCACCTGTTCTATTTCAGATGGTGTCAACCAGCTATAGGGGTCAGAGCAGCTAAAAACCCCGCAGACTCTCGCTAAATTCTGGGTGACCTCATTTGCCTTTGGGCTCAGGAGAGAACCGCGTGTCCGGGTGAAGGAAACATCTGGGTCTAAGGCTACTAAGTCCTTTAACCAATAGCGGGACAAGGAATTCAAAACGGCATTGCGAACCGCGGGTCCAGAGGGATCTCGTTCGCGTTCCGTATTATCCCAATAGGGGGCAGTATCGGGGCTTACGCGCATTCCATCTACTAGCCCTAAAGAAGGCCCGATTAGTGCCCCGCAGGCCATTAAATATGCGTCAGGAAGTGTCTGTCGGATATCTTTGAGTCCCTCTCGGTAGGCTTGCTCACGAGAAACTGCGCGATAACGCTTTCCCACTATGGCGGCGGCGCTAAGAAAATCTAGCTTGAAATAGGTAAAGCCCCAGTTAGAAATGGTTTTTAGAATATCTTTTAGCCAAGATTTTGCGCCCGGATGGGTGCAGTCTAATCCGTAATAGTAATTTCCCCAGTTATAACCTGCAGGCTGCAACTTTCCAGAAAAATCGTGAACGAAATACTCTGGATGTTCTTGGACTATTGGGCTACTAGCGGCGGCAATAAACGGGGAAACCCAGATGCCAGCTTTCATACCGTGGGCAGAGATTTTTGTTGCCAAATATGCTGGCCCTGACGGAAACTTTTGGTTGGGTTCCCAATCTCCAATTTTTCTTTGCCAGCCATCATCTATTTCTAATACCTGGTATCCGCTGGCTGCGGCGGGGCTAATCTCGCTTTCAATAATTTCTTCGTTAATTTCTTCAAACCAGGAATACCATGATGACCAAATAGCTCCGGGATATTTGCTGGAATCTTTAGGCTTATTTGTTAAAGATTTTCCGAGGGCGGCGCAATAGGCGTTAAAAACCGGTAGTTCCTTACCAACTCCTACCCACCAAGTGATATCCCCTTCCGTATTAGAGTGGGCGGGGACTGTAGGCGTAGAGCTGTCGAGCTTATCCGGTAGTTTTCTTCCGCTTAGACGGGTATTTCCAATTTCAAAATATCCGGATTCTCCCCCCAGGGTGCCGACTAGTAATACGAGGTCTTTTTGGGGGTCGAGCTTGAGTGCAGTTAATAAATAAGATTGATGAATTTCCGGGTTATCTGAATATCCGTCCTCGGCGGTTAAGGTACGAGGAGGGTTATCCCAGACCCGATAGGGAGGCTTATTTAGAGACCACCACGAGGTCGGGGACCAAGAATTCCAGCCATGCCGATAAAAATTGGCATCTTTATGGGCAGAGTAGCTTATCTCTATTTCCGGGCAGGATAATTCGGCAGCCTGGCTAATCTGCTCCATCTGGGGGGAGTTATCTGTTGCCTCCTCCCAGATGGTAGCGGTAGCGTTACCAGAGTTCTCTGCCGGGAAAATAAGTTTTCCGTGCCGGTAGGTTATCTTCATGATCCCGTTCCTCGTGGTGGCGGTTTAATAAACTACTTCTCCGCTAGTAGCTCATTTACTTTCTTATTTAATTCCGGAAGAGCCTTAGCGGGATCTTCGCTTCCGCGTTCTATTCCCTCGAAGACCTTGTTAGCTTCGGTGTTAATTTCTTCAGCCTTGAAAGTGATCGGGTAGTAGACCAGATTCTTCGGATCTTTGGTGATATCCAAGAAGGCACTAACGTCGACTCCGTTAGCCTCGTGCGCTTTAGCCGCGGCCTCTGATTGGCTGGTAATTGAGGGGAATACTATGGCTTTCTTGGCTACAATGCTTTGGCAATCCGCGGAAGTTAGGAATTTGACCCACTGCCATGCCTTGTCTTTATCTTTTGCATTCTTAGTAATAGAAGGGGCAAGGCCGTTAATAATGGTTTTCTGTCCCATAGGTCCCTTGGGAAGAGGAGCAAATTTGAATTCCTGAGTCTTCGATTGTGACCAAGTATTGATTCTCCAAGAACCATCGGGGACGATCGCGGCTTTGTTCTGCTCCATCATGGGCTCTAAGCCAAGATCGCCAGCTTTTTCAACCGGGGTAACATAACCAGCTTGAATCTGCTTTTGCCACCAGTTCATGGCTTCAATTAGTTTGGGCGAATCTAAATTGTAGTGGCGACCAAACGGGTTCTTGTCTAGATAATTGAAACCGTTAGAAAGGGCGAACCACGACCAGGGGCCTTGACCTACTACGCCGGAATTGGTTTCCAATCCCCAGCCGTAAGTTTCTACATTGTTCTTATCAAAACCGGATTCATCCCCGCGTTTGCCATTCTTATCGATGGTCAGATGAGCGATGGTCTTACCAAAAGTACCGCCATCTTGGGGATTCCAGTCCAAGGTTTTCAAACTAGCTTCATCAATTCCGGCGTCTTTGACGTCCTTTACGTTATAAACGAGAGCTATAGTGTCCCAGTCTTGTGGGATCCCAAAAGTTTTGTCTTCATAATTCCATAGGGATGCCAGATCGCCAGTGTATTGACTCAAGTCGATCTGGTCTTTTTCGATGTACGGTTTAAGGTCGGTCAAAACACCTTTTGCTGCTAACTCGGGATATTGAGCTACGTGATTGGTGATGACATCAGGTGCTTCTCCCGAAGATAGTTGTACCGTCAGATTCTTCCAATAATCGTCCCATCCGGTTTGTTGAATATCTACGGTGATTCCGCTCTTCTTCTTAAACTCGGCTGCACAAGCCTCATAGGCTGGTTTTTGGTTTGGATCCCACAAACTGTAGGTGACCGTATCGCCATCTGTGCCGCTTCCCTTGGTTTCCTGTGGGGCACACCCTGCCAGGCCTGCTGCGGCAAATATAGCCACACCGCAGGTCAATGCGATTGTTTTTTTCATTTCATTCTCCTTAGGGACGGCTCTACTTCGCCGAAGTAAGACCGATTGAATTTACTAGTTTCTTCCCGACTACTAAAAGTAGGATCAACATGGGAATAGTCTGCAGCGTTGCAGCTGCCATGAGACCCGCCCAGTCTGGTTTAGTAGAGGGGGAAGCTTGTTGAAAGGTAGCCAGAGCGACATTAAGCAGTCGAACGGCGTGTTCTTTGCCCACCAGTTGCGGCCACAAGTATTCATTCCATGCGAAAACAGCCTGAATAATTGCAATCGTGGTGATGGGTGATTTGCAGATGGGGACCACTACTTTGCTAAATATGGTCCATCGATTTGCTCCATCTAAAAGAGCAGCTTCTTCAACTTCTCGGGGAACGGATAGGAAGAATTGCCGCAAAAAGAAAATAGCGAAAGGGGAAACCAAAACGTATGGGGCTAGCAAACCGGTGAAGGTATTTAGCAATCCCAGGTTTTTTATCAACACGAAGTTTGGGAGCACGATGAAGATCGGGGGAATCATCATTCCCGTGAGCAGGATGGCGAAGATTTTGTCTCTTCCGGGGAAATGAAGACGTGCAAAGGCGTAGGCCGCCATTGTAGAGGTTACGACTTGCCCCAACACTAGGATGGCGGTGAATATGAGCGAGTTACGCAGGTATAGCCAGAAATAAATCTTCGCGCCGGAGCCCCCGGCGGCCAAATCTTCTTCAGTGGTTGCGAACCCGAGGACTCGTTTGAAGTTTATCCAGCTAGCATCGGTGGGGATCAAGGAATAGTTTCCGTTAAAAATTTGGGAGTTAGGAGTCAGCGCTGTCCGGATTGCCCAGACAAAGGGGAGCAGGGTAAGTATCAAAATGAATATTAGGGTAGTCCAGCCAAAGATTTTTTCTGTGCTCACCTTGCGTGAAATGCTGCTATTTTTCCTCATTTTCTTTCCCCCGGGGTTATGCCAAATCCGATTCGGTAGCCTTCGTTAAACGCAATTGCACTAGTGTCATCACTAAAATGATGATTAGTAAAATGACTGCCATTGCCGCGGCGTAGCCCATTTGTCCTTGTTGGAAAGCTTTTTCGTAGATGTAGAAATAGATAACTCGGGTGGAGTCCAAAGGTCCGCCTTTGGTAGCTACCGCTACAGTGTCAAAAATCTGAAAAGAACCGATCATGGAGACTACTACCACCATCACCAGAATCGGGCGTATCAGCGGGAGGGTGATGGAGAAAAAACTTCTGCTAGTGCTGGCCCCATCTATTTCGGCGGCGTCGTAAATCATCTTGGGAACGATCTGCATTCCCGCGAAAATCAGTAGCGCCGTGTATCCCATATTTCTCCAGGAATTAACTAGGGCAACTGTGAAGATTGCGATATCGGGATTGCCGTAGAACGCGATTGGTTCGGTATGAAGCATAGTTAGCAGATGGTTTACCAAGCCAACATTGGGGTCTAGCAAAAATAAGGTGATGACTGCGATAGTGACGTTTGGGACCAGCCAGGGGATCAGTAGAAGCGAGCGGATAAAACTTGACTGACTGATGCGTTGCATTAGTACGGCTATCCCCAAACCGGCTATGGTCTGGGTGGTGATATTAACGAGGACGTAAATGACGGTAACCACTAGTGCGTGGCTGAAATGCTGATCGCTCAGCAGCTTTTGATAATTGGCAAACCCAACGAATTTTGCCGGAGAGATTAAGTCCCAATCGGTAAAACTTATGGCCAGACCTCGTACCATGGGAACTAGATAAAAAATCAGGAATCCGATTACGGCAGGGGCTATGAAAAGATATCCCGCTCGCTTCTCTGCTGACTTTAAGTGGCTATGCATCCTAACTGAGGAGTCTGAGGTATCAGGCTTTCCAGTTCCAGATAGGCGCGCCTCACCAACGTCCCTATTTTTTAAATATCTGGTAGCAGTCATCCTCGACTCCTCAAATAGTAGGACTTGCGTCACAGCAATTATTACGTTAGTTTCTTTAGTAAGTCAAGCATTTTCAGTAAATGGGGGTTTACCATTGTGAATGCTCAGCGAAGAATTCAGCGGCGTACCAATATGGAAGCTGCGTTACGATACCTAACTGGCTGCTCTGACACTGTCGCTAATGTCGCTAAGGAGATTGGGGTAACCCGCCCAGCTGCTGAATCGATCATGGCTGATTTGGTCAAGTTTGGTTGGGTAGAAAGTGGACCCGCCCCCGAAGGAATAACGGTAATGGGTAGGCCTGCTACCTATTACAAACTCTCTTCTCAAGCTGGGCATGTTCTTTCCTTAGATATCGGAGCTCATCACGTCAGTGCGCTCACCGCCGATTTAAGTGGGCATATTCTTGCTGAAAATACTGAAGATTTGGCTGAAAATACCCCTACCAAAACGCGTATAGAAGCTGCGTTAACTGTTAGTAAGAAAACCTTGCAAGAGACCGAATGTGGTAAAACCTGGGTTTGTGTTACCGGAAGCCCTGGTGTTCAATATCAGGGAAAAGTTGCATATTTTGGGGGCAAAGGTATGCCGGGCTGGCAGGGGCTGCAGCTTGATCAGGTACTTTCTGAGGAACTTGGAGTTAAAGTCACTACTGTTGGGGACTGCGCCCTAGGGGCACGCGGGGAATCCTGGGTTGGTGCGGCTG
Source organism: Varibaculum cambriense DSM 15806 (assembly GCF_000420065.1). Classification (GTDB taxonomy): domain Bacteria; phylum Actinomycetota; class Actinomycetes; order Actinomycetales; family Actinomycetaceae; genus Varibaculum; species Varibaculum cambriense. Next base: position 1,020,371 of record NZ_ATUF01000002.1, read on the forward strand.
CCAAACATAACGACGTAGTGTTCATCTTAGCGGGAATTCGCACTGGTGCGGCTAGTGTTCTTGATGGAAGGGTGCGGGCGGGGAGTCGTGGGGCCGCAGGTCTAATTGGCGAAATTCCGCAACTGAGATGGAGAGAGCTCGAAGCGGAAAGTTTCGCAAAAAGTATTTACAGTCCTAGCCAGCCCCCCGATCGAGAAAGCATGTTTAGGCAGGCGCGGAAAGGAAATAAACTAGCGATTGCCGGTGCAGCGAAATTCGGCGAGATATTGGGGCTGGGAACTGCCGGTATGGTTGCGGTTATTGACCCTGAGTGCGTGGTGCTGGGGGGACAATTTTGTGAATATGCAAATCTGTTTTTACCGCAAATGGAGCAGACCATCAGAAAACTGTGTCCATTTGCTCCCTCAATTGTGGTATCCACTCTAGGGAGGCGAGCTGTAGCTCTGGGGGGAATTCGTTACGCCCTAGATGCAGTTTTGGATCAAATTAGGGTACATGCATTGAACTCTGACTATTTCCCTGCTGCTGATTCCGATAAATTTTGGCTCTAGCAGCTAAAAATCGTATCTCTTAACCATATGAACTAGCTGTTGGTAGTTTTGCTATGGGATTTCTTAGAATTTCTAGCTAGCAATAAAGGGCTGCTTAATCCGGAATCTGTGGGCAGTTCAACAGGCTATGGCTTTGACCTGGTAGTTTTCGCCCCGTAAAATACTAAATGTTGTGTGTCCTGGAACAATCCAAACACGGGTGCTCTACCTGGGGATTTGGCAAAAACAGGACGCTAGACGGAAAGAAATACGAAGTCGGGTGAAGACACTACGGCGGCGTCCGCAACATTTTTAGGCAGTTCCTGCCATTCTGTTGCCGCGCTTTCGCAGTTCTCGCCCCCAAAGAAGAAACGAAGGCTTAAGCCCGTGCGAACTTATAATCCGAAAGCCGGTGACACCCAAGACAAGAAATGGTATGTCATCGACGCTGAAGACGTCGTTCTCGGACGACTGGCGGCCGTAGCCGCCAAGCTGCTGCGTGGCAAGCATAAGCCGACCTACACTCCCAACGAGGATATGGGCGATCACGTCATTATCGTGAATGCCGCCAAGGTCGGACTTACCGGCAACAAACGTCAGCAGAAACGCGCCTACCGCCACTCCGGTTACCCCGGTGGCTTGAAATCTGTAACCTACGGTGACTTGCTAGCTAAGAAACCGGAAGTTGCAGTAGAAAAAGCGGTGCGTGGCATGGTTCCCCACACTCGGTTGGGACGTGCCCAGATGAAGAAACTGCATGTATTCGCGGGTCCTGAACATAACCACGCGGCACAGCAGCCAGAACCTTACGAAATTAAGAAAATCGCCCAGTAGCCCTGAGCCAAGACCCTGAGGAGAATTGTGGCTGATACCACCGAAAACGAAGAGCTGTTGGAGGAGAACGCCCCCAGCTCTTACACCACGGAAACCCAGTCGGAGCCTACCGGCTCCGGACAGTCCGTGACCGCTCCCGGCATCGGGCTGGGACGCCGTAAAAGCGCAGTTGCGCGGGTCCGGTTAATCCCGGGCAGCGGCGAATGGAAGATTAACGGCCGGACTTTGGAGAACTATTTCCCGAACAAGCTGCACCAGCAGCTAGTGCGGGCTCCGTTCACCTTGCTAGACCTCGAGGGACGTTTTGACGTTATTGCTCGAGTCTCTGGTGGCGGCACCTCCGGTCAAGCCGGAGCGGTGCGCCTGGGTATTGCCCGCGCACTAAATGAAATCGATCGGGAAGCGAACCGTCCGGCCTTGAAGAAGGCAGGATTCCTAACCCGCGATTCGCGCGCTGTTGAGCGTAAGAAGCCCGGCCTCAAGAAGGCACGTAAGGCTTCGCAATACTCCAAGCGCTAAGCTTTCACGCTTATGTATTTTGCCCGGTAAAGCTGGTTTCTACTGGCTTTACCGGGCAAAACTATATTGTGTAGACGAGGTCGATGAAATCATGCACCGGGAATACGGCAGCTAATTTAAATTTTGCGGAGGTAGACGTTTTCGAGGCGATGCTGGGCATCTTTACGCAAGATCAAAGTTGCCCGCCCTCTGGTGGGACGGATCTGTTGCTCCAAGTTGGGCAGATTTATGGAGTTCCAAATATCGAGGGCGATCTGACGCGCCACCGAATCAGATATCCCGGAATAAACCTGGAAATAGGAATTGGGGTCGGAGAAAGCCGACTCTTTTAACGATAAGAAACGTTCCAAGAACCACCGTTCAATATCTCGGGTGCGGGCATCAACATAAATGGAAAAATCAAAGAAATCACTGACTGCCAGAGATTTGTGATCATAGAGCCCGCTGCGGCCATCATCTTGATCCAGCTTTTTCTCCAGGTTAGGCAGGTCTTGGTGGCCCCGATAGAACCAGGCGGGCTGTAGCACGTTGATGCCCTCTAAAATCAAAATATCAGGGCTGGCAACGGTCACGTATTTATCCGGCACCACGTCATAGGTGACGTGTGAATATACCGGAGCTTTCACCTCGGGCTCTCCGGCTTTTACCTGGGTAACAAAATTGAGGAGGGCGCGGCGGTTATAGGACTCGGGGAATCCTTTCCGCGCGACTAGTCCCCGCCGCTCCAACTCGGCGTTCGGATATAAAAAACCGTCGGTCGTTACTAGCGCGACTCGCGAGGTTTCTGGCCAGCGGCTAAGCAGATTTTGCAGGATGCGGGAAGTGGTTGATTTTCCGACCGCCACCGAACCGGCAACCCCAATAATGAAGGGAATTTTCCTCTTTTGAGGGCGCCCGAAAAAATCTTGTTGATCTTGCGCGAGGGCGCGCGAATGTAAAACCCGGTAGCGCAGCAATGCGGAGAGGGGACGATAAACCGCGTCTGCCTCCTCTAAATCAATCGGGTCACCCAAAGCGGCCAAGGAACGCAAATCGGCCTCGGTAAGCGGCATTGGGGTTTTAGCGGCGAGGGCGCGCCAAGCGTCCCGATCAAATTGTTCATAAATGGATTTAGCCGGCATATTTTTTAGGCTCCGCTAGGTTGGCTCCGCTCAAAACTTGCGTCGATACTGTGTTTGCTGCATCCCGCCAGCGCCCCCATTGGAAAGCCCTGGCGAGACGCAGAACATAAAACTTACAAAGACAGGCGCTCTTTTACCACCCCAGCTAGGTGCTCACAAACCGCATCAGCTTGATCTTGGGTGGAGGCCTCTACCATTACCCGCACCAGCGGTTCGGTTCCCGAGGCGCGCAGCACTACCCGCCCGGTATCTCCGAGTTCTTCTTCGGCCTTAGTAATTTCTGCCCGCAACTCGGCGTCATCAGTCCGGGTCTTGTCCACGTTCGGCACGTTAATCAGGGTTTGCGGCAAGCGCTTTACGAACTCGCAAATCTTTTCCAGGGGTTGACCAGCATCTTTAACCGCACGGGCAATGCAGAGCGCGGTCAGAATCCCGTCCCCCGTGGTGGCGTGGTTGCCGTTAATTACGTGGCCAGACTGTTCCCCGCCCAGCACGAATCCTTGTTCGCGCATTTTCTCGAGGACGTAGCGGTCACCCACCGCGGTCTGGACGGTGTTGATCCCTTTTTCTTTCATCGCCAAAATCAGACCCAGGTTCGACATAATCGTGATTACCAGGGTGTTTCCTGCCAGTTCGCCTTTTTCCTTGAAATAGGCGGCCAGCATGCCCATGATTTTGTCGCCGTCGACCAGGTTGCCTTGGGAGTCAACTGCCAGGCAGCGATCTGCGTCCCCATCGAAAGCCACCCCGAAGTCACAGCCAGCAGCCACTACTTGGCTCTGTAACTGTTCCGGGTGGGTGGAACCGCAATTGTCATTGATATTGCGTCCATCGGGAGAGGCGTTGATTACTACGGTATCGATTCCCGCCTCTTGCAGTGCCTCCGGGCCCAGTTTGGAAGCCGCCCCATTGGCGCAATCAACCGCTACTCGCAGACCAGAGAGATCTCCTACTGCCCGTACCAGGTGTTTAACATAAAGTTTCTCGGCGCTTTCGCGTTCTTCCTCAACCTCGCCAACTGCTTCACCAAGGGGGCGGTCGGTTTCATCCCCCAGAAGCTGCTCGATCTGATCCTCAATCGCGTCGGGGAGTTTATAGCCACCGCGGGCAAAGAACTTGATCCCGTTATCGGGCATGGGATTGTGGGAGGCGGAAATCATTACCCCCAGGTCAACGTCAGCTTTCGCGGTGAGATAGGCGACGCAGGGGGTGGTGACAACCCCGATGCGGTTGACGTCCACGCCCTCGGAGGCTAGTCCCGCCGAGATTGCGTGATCTAGGAAATCGCCGGATATACGGGTATCGCGTCCGACGATGGCTCGCAGTTTACGTCCTTTCGGCGCATCTTTACGCACCTGTTTAGCGGCGGCTCGTCCCAGTTCCAAAGCCAATTCCGGGGTTAATTCTTTATTCGCTAGGCCGCGTACTCCATCGGTCCCAAAAAGTCTGCCCATTTTACCTGTCTTTCAACTAACAGAATCTGACTTTCTCAGCCTACCGCACCGAGCCGGGTTAGTTTTCCCTTGTGAACACTTGCCGGTAATATTTCCAATTTACGCTGTTTAGGCGCGCGAGATAGCAATGCGGCGAAACTCGTGAAAAAATCTATTTCATGTGTGGAATCTTAGGAATGGTAGGACTAGCGCCTACTAAAGATGCAGAAGAAGTGATTATGGGGGGTCTGGCCCGCCTGGAGTATCGCGGCTATGACTCTGCGGGGATCGGGCTGTCTACCCCCGGCGGAATCGAGATTCGCAAAAAAAGCGGAAAGCTCGCGAATTTGCGGGCAGATTTACAGGAAAATCCCCTGCCGGAGGCAATCGCGGGGATCGGACACACCCGCTGGGCCACTCACGGGGGGCCAACCGATATCAATGCCCATCCCCATGCTTCTTCCGACGGGCAACTCGCGGTAGTACATAACGGGATTATCGAAAACGCCGATAACCTGCGCCGCGTCCTCGAAAATCAGGGTTTCAGTTTCGTTTCTGAAACCGACACGGAAGTCATCGCGAACCTGTTGGCAGCATCTTATTTAGCTGACGAGGGCGCCGGTGTCTCTCTCGGGGAGGGCGGAGCCGAGGTGCCTGCTCCGGTGCTGGATAAAGCCCAAGTTTCCGCGGAGGTCGCTGGTGGGGCGCACTTGGCGGCGGCGCGGCTATCAAGGGCGCTACTAAAGACTATGGCGCAGCTGAAAGGGACTTTCACGATTTTGGCGATTCACCGGGATGCCCCCGGAATCGTAGTAGCTGCGCGACGCTCCTCGCCGCTGGTTATCGGGGTAGGCAAAGATTGCAACTATCTAGGTTCCGATGTGTTAGCTTTTGCCGATCACACCAAAGACTGCCTAGAAATTGGGCAAGACGAACTGGTGATGGTCACCGCCCAGCAGGTGCGGGTAGCCGACAGTGAAGGTAAAGAGGTAACTCCTAAGCAGTTCACCGTGGATTTTTCAGTTGACCGCACCTCAAAGGGTGGGTGGGGGACTTTCATGGAAAAAGAAATCCATGAACAACCTTCTGCAGTGACCGCCACCTTGCAAGACCGCACCGATGCGCAGGGCTACCTTACTCTAGATGAGCTGCGCATCAGCCAAGATGTATTGCGGCAAGTTAACAAAATGGTGATTATTGCGTGTGGTACTTCCGCCTATGCCGGACAGATTGCGCGTTACGCGATTGAGCATTGGTGTCGCATCCCGGTAGAAGTAGAGCTGGCTAGCGAGTTCCGTTACCGTGACCCGGTAGTTGATCAGCGCACCCTGGTGGTGGCGATCAGCCAGTCCGGGGAAACTATGGACACCATTATGGCGGTGCGGCACGCGCGCGAACAGGGCGCGAAAGTACTGGCGATTGTGAATACGCCCGGCTCAACGATTCCTCGCGAATCCGATGCGGTGCTACTGACCCATGCTGGCCCCGAAATCGCCGTGGCTTCCACCAAGGCATTCACCGCCCAAATCACCGCCTGCTACCTGTTGGGGCTGTATTTAGCGCAGGTGCGCGGAAATAAATTCATCGATGAAATTGCTGATTACCTAGAGAAACTGGCGGCAGTTCCCCACAAGATGCAAACCCTGCTCAATGAAATGGAGCCGGTAGTCGAGGTCGCTAAGCGCTACGGGAAAGACCTGAAATCCACGATTTTCTTAGGGCGACACGTGGGCTATCCGGTAGCGATGGAGGGGGCGCTGAAACTCAAAGAAATCGCCTATGTACATGCGGAAGGTTTCGCCGCTGGGGAGCTCAAACACGGCCCTATCGCCCTAATTGAGCCGGGACAGTTCGTGTTTATCGTAGTGCCTACCCCGCGCCGTCCCGAGCTGCACCAGAAAGTGCTATCTAACCTGCAGGAAGTGCGCGCTCGCGGTGCCATCACCCTGGTAGTGGCAGAAGAGGGCGACGAAAAAGTCGATAAATACGCCGACCATATTTTCCGGGTTCCCAGCACTCCTACCCTCTATATGCCTTTGCTAACGGTGATTCCGCTGCAGGTATTTGCCTGTGAAGTAGCTAAGAGCAAGGGGTACGACGTGGATCAGCCGCGTAACCTAGCCAAATCGGTGACCGTGGAGTAGGCAGCAGGAGGGAAAACTGGCGGCATGATTGAGGCATTCGAGAAACAGACAGTTAGGAAAGCTGAAGCCAAAGTAGTAGCCGAGCATCCACAAGGATCACTGATGAAAAAGGCGGCTGGCGAAGTCAGTGACACTACTGTCGAATTTCTACTTGCCCGCGGTGCCAAAGTTGCGGAGACCCGGATTCTGGGTTTAGTCGGCGGCGGCGATAACGGGGGCGATTGTCTCTATGCTCTGTCCTATCTGGCGAAACTGGGGTATCCCTGTCTCGCGTTATTGCTCTCAGACAAGCCGCATAAAAAGGCGTTGGCGGCGGCAGAAAAAGCGGAAGTGACCATCGAGCGGGTGGATTTAGCGAGCAGTGCCCGCCAGATTGCGCGCCTGGCTTCCCGCCGTGCCCGCGCCGCCGGGGTGTGGATTGATGGCCTAGTAGGCACCGGAGTAAACGGTAAGCTACGGGAACCGTTAGCGCAGGTAGTGACGGAATTAAATCGTCTCTATGAATCCCGGAACTTAAAAGTCCTACGGGTGGCGATAGATATTCCCTCCGGGATATTCAGCGATGATGGGCGCCTACCCGGCCCCTTCCTGGGCGCTGACGTGACCGTAACTATGGGAGGACGCAAATCCTCCTCCTTGTTACCCCCCGCCGCCTATCAATTCGGGCAGGTGCGCCTGGTAGATCTGGGTTTGCAGATGAAAGAGGCGCGGCTAGCCAGACTGCAGGCAGCGGATGTGGGCGCTCTGTGGCCGGTGCCCGGCGCTGAAGACCATAAATATACTCGCGGGGTAGTGCAGGTAGTGGCAGGTTCTGCCGCTTTCCCTCTAACCGGGGTGATGTGTGTAGAGGGAGCAGGTAGGGCCGGTGTCGGCATGGTGCGTTATGTGGGTCCCGAGGACGCGGCTTTCGCGATTCTTTCCCGGTTCCCGGAGGCAGTTTCCGGTGCCGGAAAACATCAATGCCTACTGGTAGGGCCAGGTATTGACCCCAAAGATAACTCGCGGATGCGCGAAGCAGTTAACCAGTCAGTGCAAGCTGCTTCCAGCGGGATTCCTCTGGTGCTGGACGCGGGCGCCATCGACCTCTATCCCCAAATTATCTCCCAGATTCCGGGTGGAACCCTCAGCCACCGGGCAGTACTTACTCCCCACGCAGGCGAGGCGGCGCGCCTACTTTCTACGCTAGGAGCCGGAGGAGGGCGCGGCGGGGTAACCCGAGCAGAAGTGGAGGCCTCCCCGGCGGCTTGGGGACAATATTTAGCGGATAAAACTGGCGCCACGGTGTTGCTAAAAGGCGCAGTAACGCTGATTGCCAGCCCCGAAGAAACTATGCTTAGCCAGGCCGGAGCTCCTTTCTGGACAGGCACTGCCGGTTCTGGGGATGTACTCGCGGGAATAACCGCGGCGGTGTTAGCGCAGCATCAGGCGCGCGCCGAGCAATCGGGATATCAGTTGTCTACTTCCCAAATGTCAGCGGCGGTTGCCTCTGCCGCCTGGGTACATGCGATGGCGGCGCGGAAAGCGTCGGGACTGCCGCTCGCTTCTTCTGCCCCAGAAAGCGTGAGTAACCTGGGTGCCCCAGTGGTAGCTACCGATATCGCTCGCCAGGTTCCCGGTGCGATCGCCTATGCTTTGCAGCAAGCCTAGCGCGGTATAGTCATGGTCATGAATACTGATTTTCCGGCGCGCGCGATTATCGACCTGTCGGCTCTGGAAAGAAACCTGCAGCAACTGCGAAAATATGACCCGAATGTGCAGGCGATGGCAATTGTGAAAGCCAATGCCTATGGGCATGGAGGGGCGCAGATTGCTCGCGCCGCCCTCGAGTTCGGGGTGAAATGGTTTGGGGTAGCGCAACTGGCGGAAGCTAGGCAGCTGCGGGAGGCGCTGAAAGATTTTCCGGAAGCTCGTATTTTTACTTGGATTTTCAGTCCTGACGCAGATCTGGAATCCGCGATTAAAGCTGATCTGGATATCGCGGTATCTAATCCCCAAGTTTTGCTGGCTATTGCCAGTGCCGCCCGGGTTGCGGGTAAGAAAGCTCGCATTCACCTGGCGGTGGATACCGGGATGGGACGCGAGGGTGCTTTGCCGGAAAACCTAGCTCCTTTGCTGTCATCGGCACAGCTGGCCAGTGCAGATGGCACCGTGGCAGTTAGCGGAATCTGGTCACATTTGGCGCGCGGAGACGAAGCGGGCGGTGGGGAACAGGCCACTGCCCGGCAACTTGCAGCCTTCGAGCAGGCGTGCGAAGAAGCTGAAAAACGTGGTTTTACAGGGTTGGTTCGCCATCTCTCGGCTTCTTCGGGACTGTTGTGGCATCCCCAGGCACATTTTGACCTGGCGCGCTATGGGATCGCCATGTACGGCCTGACTCCGAATCCAGCGCGTGCCACTACTGCTAGCTTGTCTCTCACCCCGATTATGCGCTTAGAAGCCGATTTGATCAGTGTAAAAAAACTGCCCGCGGGGCATCCGGTTTCCTATGGGGGCACCTGGGTGGCGCCCCGCGATACCTATATCGGGATCGTGCCGCTGGGGTATGCGGACGGGATTGACCGTCATGCCTCCGGAAAAATCTGGGTGGCCGTCAATGGACAAAAGTATCCGCAGGTGGGGCGGATCTGTATGGATCAGTTCATGGTGGATTTAGGTAGCGGTGAAGATGGGAAACCGCCGCTGGCTCCCGGCGCGACGGTGCGGGTGTGGGGAGATGGCTCCCAGGGGGAACCCACCGCCGATGATTGGGCGCAGGCCGCTGAAACCATAAACTATACGATTGTTACCGACCTTAATCCTCGAGTGCCACGGGTCTATATTTAGGAGGCAAAATGTCCTTTACTGTCGCCGTTAACTCTGCCGAGCAGACGCGAGCAGTCGGCCAGGTGCTGGCCGCTAAGCTGCGTGCCGGAGATTTAGTGATGCTTTCCGGAGGGCTGGGAGCCGGGAAAACTACTTTTACGCAGGGAATTGGCGCCGGTTTGCAGGTAAAAGGGCGGGTATCTTCCCCTACTTTTATTGTTGCCCGGGTACACCCTTCTCTGGTGGGAGGGCCGGATCTGATTCATGCCGATGCTTATCGGATCAAAGATCTAACGGATCTAGAAACCCTCGATTTGGACTCCACCCTAGAGGAGGCGATCACCGTCATCGAATGGGGCGAGGGGAAAACCGAGCAACTGTCGGCCGATCGCCTGGAGATTGAGATTCACCGGGAACACGGCGGGGTTGCCACCAGCAGTGATGGGGTAGTGGATTTGGCGGAAATGGATGATGGGAAACGAACGATCACTATCCGCCCGCTGGGGAAGCGATGGGACGCAACTGACTGGGAGCGGATGTTTTCCGCGTTTGAGGACGGACAAGAAAAGTAGGTAATAATATGCGGATTCTTTGTATTGATTCTTCGCTGGGTGCTTCGGTTGCCCTGTGGGATAGTGAAGCCAAGACCCCGGTGTTAGCTAGTCGCTCTAGCCAAGATTCTCGGTCTCATGCTGAGCATCTTTCCGAACTGGTAAGTGAGGTAGTGCAAGAAGCTTGCGGGTGCGCCCTCGCAAAAGCCGGTATTGAGGCAGTGGCGGTAGGACGCGGCCCGGCTCCCTTTACCGGGTTGCGCTCCGGGTTGGTAACTGCTCGCACGATCGGTTACGCGCTGGGCGTTCCGGTGATCGGGATTAGTTCCCTAGACGCCCTCGCGCGGGCAGTGTTAGACCTGGTCCCGCCCACGCAGGAAGTATTTGTGGCTACCGATGCGCGCCGCAAAGAAGTCTATTGTGCCCAGTATCGCGCCGACGGCCCCGACGATGTTCGCTGCCTGTGGGGACCGGAGGTGGGCAGGCCCGCAGCTTTTACTAATAGAGCGGCGAAACCCGGTCTGATTGTTGCGGGGGCGGGCGCGGCTCTCTATCCGCAAGACTTGGCGGTGAACCCGGGGCTTCCCAGCGAGGTAGAGGCGGCAGTCCTCGGCCGGATCGCGCAGGTACGCCTGGCGGGGAAATCAGCTGATGAGCTCCTAGATACGGTATCTCCCCTATATCTGCGACGCCCGGACGTGCAGCCTCCAAGTAAGGGAAAATAGGGGTTTTGTGAGTAGCGGTGTTCTCTTAGGTCTCGAGGATGTGCCCGCGCTGCTCGCCCTGGAGCAGTCCTGTTTTGGCACCGAAGGCTTTAGTGACGCGCAGTTGCGACAAATGCTAGCTGCCCGTTACGGGTTAGCCATCGGGATCTGGGAGGAAGAAACCTTAGTGGGGGCTGCACTTCTGGAAGTGCTAGTTCCAGAATCCGAGCTCCAATCCCTGGCAGTGTTGCCGGCTAAGCGTCGCCGCGGGCTGGGCGCCGCCCTCTTAAAGTCCGCTCTCAGCGTTGCCCGCAAGCGGGGAGCAACGGAGATGTTCTTGGAAGTGCGTCGCTCTAACCAGGCCGCGATTGCCCTCTATCAGCAGGCAGGTTTTACGTCTTTAAGTGTGCGCCGCGGATATTATTCCCATCCCCGTGAAGACGCCATAGTGATGCGCAAACGTTTGGCGAGTCCGTCTCCCGGTCCTGTCGGTGCGGAAATAACCTCCCCTTGAACACCCGCGAAACGTATTTTGCAACTTTAAGCTTGCTCAATTGCTTAAAAATTTCCGAGTTCTTTCCGGCGGTATTCGGAAATCCTTTCCTAGTTTTTCTTTTGTTACCCCCAATACGTATCCGCGATCTTTGCAGGTACAAGCAGTTTAGGCTCTGGTTGAGTTGATTTTATTCGCGTTTTTATTCCTATCTAGACCCAAATTCCTAAGTCGGCGAAAACCGGTGGGCTAGCCTGTGAATCGTGGCCAATACAAAAGAAATTCAGAAGAGGCGAAGCTGGAACACCCTGGTCTTCGCGAAACAGTGCATGGCTGTTACCGGCATATTCTTTGTACTGTTTGTGTTAATGCATTCCTACGGCAACCTGAAGATCCTGGCGGGGGCTGATGCTTATAACGGCTATGCCCACCACCTACGGGTCTTCGGTGCCCCTATCCTGCCTTATGAAGGTCTGCTTTGGATTTTGCGCGTCGTGCTACTAGCATGCGTCATTATCCATATGATCTGCGCCTTCTATCTCTGGCATCGCGCCAGCAAGGGACGAGGCAGTCAGAAGTACGTAGTTAAACAGAACGTGGTTAACAACTATGCGACCCGCACCGTACGTGTCGGATCCGTGTTGCTAGTGCTGTTTATCCTCTTCCATATCTTCCACTTCACCACGAAGTGGGTACAGATTGGTGCGGGCGAAGCTTATAGCTCTGCTACCTGCAAAGTAGATGGAGAGATGATTCCGGTAGCACCGTGGAACATGATGGTAACCACGTTCTCGCCAGCTAATTGGTGGACGCTGATCATTTACCTGGGTGCGGTCGCGATTGTGGCGCTGCACGTGGGACACGGCGTGTGGTCCGCTCTGCAAACCATGGGTTGGATCCGGGAAAACACGCATAAAGCGACGGTTTATATTTCCGGGATCGTGGGGCTATTGCTGTTCGCCATGTTCGCCATCCCACCGCTGTATTTGGTAATCACCAACCCCGCTCCGGTGGCGTGTTAGTTAGGGAAGGATGCGTAAGATGACTGAACAACAAAATCGAGTCGACGGTCTCTACACCGTTGGCGAACCGATTGCTGACCAGAAAGCACCGCTAGAGGTGCCGATTGAGAAATGCTGGAAGCAGCGCCAGTTCAATGCGGCGCTGGTTAACCCGGCTAACCGTCGTAAAATCAAGATTATCGTGGTGGGCACTGGCCTGGCAGGGGGCGCTGCGGCTGCTTCGCTAGGTGAAATGGGCTACCACGTTGATGCTTTCTTCTACCAAGACTCTGCCCGTCGTGCGCACTCGATTGCGGCTCAGGGCGGGATTAACGCGGCGAAGAATTATCGCAACGACAACGACTCTGACTACCGGCTGTTCTATGACACGGTCAAGGGCGGGGACTACCGGGCTCGGGAAACTAACGTTTACCGCCTAGCGGAAGTATCTGCCAATATTATCGACCAGTGTGTAGCCCAGGGCGTGCCTTTTGCTCGCGAATATGGCGGCCTGCTAGATAACCGTTCTTTCGGTGGGGTGCAGGTTTCCCGTACTTTCTATGCGCGGGGCCAGACGGGGCAGCAGCTGCTGATCGGCGCCTACCAGGCGCTAGAACGCCAGGTTAATGCGGGGACGGTAGTTTCTCACTCCCGTCACGAAATGGTAGAACTCATCGTTTCGGACGGTCGGGCGCGCGGGATTGTGGCTCGTAATATGGAGACTGGTGAACTGGAAACTTTCACCGCTTCGATTGTTATTTTAGCTACCGGTGGTTATGGGAACGTTTTCTTCTTGTCCACCAACGCGATGGGATGTAACGGTACGGCTGCTTGGCGTGCTCACCGTAAGGGTGCTTATTTCGCTAACCCTTGCTACACCCAGATTCACCCGACTTGTATTCCGCAGCATGGTGATCAGCAATCCAAACTCACTTTGATGAGTGAATCCTTGCGTAATGATGGGCGTATTTGGGTTCCCAAGAAGAAAGAGGATTGCAAGAAAGACCCGCGGGAAATCCCAGAGGAAGATCGTGACTACTACCTAGAGCGCATCTACCCCTCTTTCGGTAACTTGGTTCCCCGGGATATCGCTTCCCGGCAAGCCAAGAATATGTGCGATGAGGGTCGCGGGGTAGGTCCGGAAATCAATGGCGTTGCTCGCGGCGTTTACTTGGATTTCGCGGATGCGATTGAACGTATGGGCAAGGAAGCTGTGTCTGCCAAGTACGGCAACCTGTTCGATATGTATAAGCGGATTACCGATGACGATCCCTATGAGGTTCCGATGCGGATTTACCCGGCAGTGCACTACACCATGGGTGGGGTTTGGGTCGACTATGACCTAGAGACCACTATCCCGGGTCTGTATGTGGGCGGGGAAGCTAACTTCTCTGATCACGGTGCTAACCGCTTGGGTGCCTCTGCTTTGATGCAGGGTCTATCGGATGGTTATTTCGTGTTGCCGAACACGGTAAATGATTACCTGGCACACACCTTGGATTGGCAAGATTTGCCGCAGGATCATCCGGATGTTTTGGCTGCGAAACAGCAAGCCCAAGAGCGTATTGATCGCTTGATGGCGATTGAGGGTACCCGTTCGGTGGACTCCATCCACAAGGAACTCGGCCACATCATGTGGGAATACTGTGGTATGTCCCGTACCCGCGAAGGGTTGAAGAAAGCTATCGGCTTGATTCGCGAACTGCGTAAAGAGTTCTGGACCAATGTGCGGATCCCGGGCAAGAAGAGCGGCGAGATGAACCAGTCGCTAGAGCGCGCCGGCCGTTTGGCTGACTTCCTAGAGCTGGGCGAGCTGATGTGTATCGATGCGCTGCATCGTGAAGAATCCTGTGGCGGTCACTTCCGGGAAGAACACCAAACTCCGGAAGGAGAGGCTATGCGTGACGATGAGAACTTCATGTACGTAGCCGCTTGGGAATGGAAAGGTGAAGATCAGCCCCCTGTCCTGCACAAGGAGGATCTGATTTACAACAATATCGAGGTCAAGACAAGGAGCTACAAGTGAACATCACTTTGCGAATCTGGCGTCAGGCTGGCCCAGACGCCGAGGGAGCTATCCACGAATATCAGCTCCACGGAGTTAGCGAGGATTCCTCTTTCCTGGAAATGCTGGACATCCTCAACGAGGATCTATTTGCGCGCGGGGAAGAGCCGGTCGCATTTGACTCGGATTGCCGCGAGGGAATCTGCGGTATGTGTGGCCTGGTGATTAACGGGGTTCCGCATGGAAACCATTCCCCGGATCCTAAAGATAACGCCACCACCTGCCAGCTGCATATGCGGTCTTTCAAGGACGGGGACACGATTACCATTGAGCCTTGGCGCTCAAAGGCATTCCCGATCATTAAGGATCTGGTGGTAAACCGGAACGCCTTGGATCGCATTATTCAGGCGGGCGGATACATTTCGGTTAACACCGGTGCGGCTCCGGATGCCCATGCCACTCCGGTTCCCAAGAAGGATGCGGATCGGGCTTTCGAGGCTGCGGCCTGCATCGGTTGTGGGGCGTGTGTGGCTGCCTGCCCGAACGGGTCGGCGATGCTATTTACTGCTGCGAAAGTGACTCATCTGGGTCTGCTGCCGCAGGGTAAACCGGAGAATCTCCGGCGGGTTACTCAGATGCTTAACCGCATGGGTGCTGAAGGATTCGGCGGATGCACCAACTTCGGTGAGTGCTCGGCGGTCTGCCCCAAGCAGGTTCCGCTGGACTTTATTGCGGTGCTGAACCGGCAGCTCGGCAAAGCTGTTCTTTCTGGAGTGTAAACCTGCAGCTAACAGTGAAATAGCCGTTCTTTTGCATGGCCAAGGCGGGCTCGGAGAGTAATCTCCGAGCCCGCCTTCCATAATTCTTGGGATGAATAGGTGTCCCAGCTCAAAGGGGCATCGTTAGGTGCCAAATCCGGGGTGTGGGTAAAATGGATGCATGAATGAACCGCTGATCCTAGGAATTGAGTCTACCTGCGACGAAACCGGCGTGGCGCTGGTACGTGGGGGAAAACTATTGGCAGATCGTACTGCCACTTCTATGGATGAGCATGCTCGCTACGGGGGAATCATTCCCGAGATTGCTTCCCGCGCCCACCTAGAATCCTTCCTCCCCACTTTGCAGTCAGCCTGTGAAGAGGCCGGGGTGACTTTGGACGAGGTAGACGCGATTGCCTGTGCAGCAGGTCCCGGACTGGTGGGGTCACTGACCGTGGGGATTTCCGCCGCGAAAGCCCTGGCGTTGGCTTTGAATAAACCGCTCTACGGCGTGAACCACGTAATCGGACACCTGGCGGTAGACGCGCTGGTAGAGGGACAGTTTCATCCACCCTTTATTGGACTGATCTGCTCGGGAGGCCACTCCAACCTGGTGCTGGTGCGGGGTCTGGCCAGCGATATTACTGAACTTGGCGGTACCTTGGATGATGCCGCTGGGGAAGCCTTCGATAAAGTAGGGCGCCTGCTAGGTACCCCCTATCCAGGAGGTCCGCATGTCGATCGCCTCGCGCAGGCGGGGGACAAGAAAGCTATCCGCTTCCCGCGGGGACTAGCGGCCGGTAAAGACAAGGAACGCCACCGCTACGACTTCTCGTTTTCCGGGCTAAAAACTGCGGTTGCCCGCTATATAGAAGGGTTAGAGGCCGCCGGGGAAACCGTTAACCGAGAAAATATTTGCGCCGGTTTCTCTGAGGCCGTCAACGATTCGCTAACTAAGAAAGCAGTACAGGCGGCTCAGGATTTTGATTGCCGGGAGATCGTAGTGGGCGGCGGTTTTTCCGCGAACTCGCGTCTGCGCGAGCTCTTAGCCCAGCGCGCCGCATCGGCGGGGATTACCGTGCGGATACCTCCGATTCGTTTTTGTACTGATAATGGGGCGCAGATCGCCGCCCTCGGGGAAGTGCTAGTGAAAGCAGGAATGCCGCCCTCGCCCTCGAATTTTGGACCCGATTCCCAGATGCCGCTCACCCAGATTTATATGGCTCCTAGCCCAGAGGATACGGAAAAACCCTCGGGCAAAACCCACATTTCCCAGGATAAACAGGTAGATGTAGACAGCATCTATCGGAAGGTGAAAGAAAATATGGCGAAGTCATTTGACCAGATGCGTCCCGGGTTGGAAAAGGCTGCTGACCGGATTAAACCCTTGGTAGAGCAGGGACGCGAATATGCCGAAGAGACGGTGGAGAAGGCGCGTCCCTACGTGGAGCAGGCGGTAGAAAAGTCTCGTCCCTACGTGGAACAGGCCGCCGAGAAAAGCCGGGAGTATGCCGAAGAAACTATGGAGAAAGCACGCCCCTATGTAGAGCAAGCGGCCGAAAAGGGACGCGAATACGCCGAGCAGGCGGTAGAAAAGTCTCGTCCCTACATGGAACAGGCCGCTGAACGCGGGCGCGAATACGCTGAGCAGGCAGTAGAAAAGGGGCGCGAATACGCCAAGCAAGCACAGCAGCGACTGCAAGAGCGTTCGCAGGCGAAAAAATCGGATCCGGAGGAGCCGTCGGTGACGGTAGAGCCGCCCGATGATGTGGAGCCCCGCCGGTAAACCTAGCGTGGCTTTACCAGGCAGTCAGCGGGAAGCCCCTGGGGGTGATTGTCCCCTAGGCGTCCCCAGCCTCTTCTAAGACTAGACAACGGTGCGCCCCACCTACCCGAGTTAGCGCTACGGTTACGGTGTGCGGGATCCACTCCCGCTGCTTTTTGGGCATCACCTTTTTTCGCCAGCTAGCAATATCGAGGGCGACTCCGCGCTTTAGTACGTCCAACCGGGTGGCCTGGAGAGAGCGCAAGTAAGAGCTAACCGTTTTCGTTTTTAAAGGTAGAGTTTCCAATATTTGGTAGCAGCGCAGTGCCAAGGCGTCTTGGCCGGTGGGACGAGTATTTCCGGTCAGGTAGGCGATACCGGTAGATACTGGCGCGGCTTCTAGGCGTTCGCAAAGGTCAGGTAAGATTCCGGCGCGAATGATGGCGGGATCCGGATCGAAAAGATAATTCCCTAACCTAGCTGCCTGCGGGACCTGCACGTGGCTCTCCGCGGGATTGCGGGCAGAAGTACAGCGGTACTGCGTTACCTGGTCGCCGTGAATGACTAGTGCGGAGCGCCCGGCGCCTTCCGGGGCTAGCCCGGGCGAATATAGGGCGCACTCTACCAGGTCTCCTGCTACGCTCACCCACTGGGCGTGATACCCCGCTGGCAGGTTAGCTAAATCAATGCCAGGTGCCATTTTTACTGCCAGATAGGGCGCGCGCTTTCCCCATTCCAGCACTTTCCCTAGGGGTGGGGACCAGGACGCAGGGGAGAGGACGCGCCCGGTAGCGGCGCGGCGTGCCGGATCTACAAATAGGGCGGGTAGAGTTTTCTGCGCAACAACCTGTTCGGCGCTGGCGCACATAACTTTTGCCCCTGGTAGGTGGGATAGGTTAATTGCCGCACAGGTCGCGGCCGCCGGGCTAATATCAATTGCCTGAAAATCTGGACAGGAGCGCGCCAGCTCCCGGGAATCGGCACCAATTCCGCACCCCAGGTCTATCAGGCTGGTGACTGCGGCGGCGGCAAAACGTTTGGCGCGCTGGCGGGCCACAATTCCCCGGGTGGCCTGTTCGAGCCCATCGCGAGTAAAGAGACAATTACTTGCCGCCGCGGTTCCTATTTTTTCTTGGGCTTTCTCCCGCAGTTTCCATTGGTTTTGCAAAGACGCAACCAGGTTTGGCGGGTAGTGCTGGCGCAGGTGCTTAGCGATATTTGCAGCCTCTATGGGGTCTGGGCAGGGATGATCTTGTAATAGCTGCCAACCGGTTTGGGTGATAAGTGCCGCTACCATCGGATCTTCAACCGGCGGGAAATGAGCGATTAACTGCCGTAGCTGCGTAAAACTTAGCGGCGTTTTGGCAGTAACCATGGTTTCCTCCCCTCTGACATTTTTAGTTTAGCCGAGCTGGCGATGTTGTTTTATTGTCGCGTTGAAGGGGAAATATCTAGATTCGCCCAGGGCGTAAGGGAAACCTAGCACTCAGCTTGATTGAGTGCCAGAATACCCCTAAGCTAAATAGTGCATTTGGAGTTGTAAGACTCCAGACTGGCACCGGAAGGCTGGCAACCCGCGACGTCAAAGTTCCGGTACTAAAACCGAAAAGTTTTTTGGAAAAAGAAAGGGAGGTCTGCAGTGTCAGTCTCCATTAAGCCGTTAGAAGATCGCGTCGTGATTCAGCAGGCAGAGGCGGAGCAAAAGACCGCTTCGGGTCTGGTTATCCCCGACGCTGCCAAGGAAAAACCGCAGGAAGGCAAAGTAATCGCGGTGGGACCGGGTCGTGTTGATGACCAGGGTAACCGGGTTCCGATGGACGTTGCCGAGGGCGACAGCGTGATTTACTCCAAGTATGGCGGTACCGAGGTTAAATACGGCGGGGAAGAATACTTGATTCTTTCCGCGCGTGACATTTTGGCTAAGGTAGAGCGCTAGCTATTAGCGCTGGCTGGGTGGGGTAACTCGCCATTTAACTAGCCGTAAAGCAAAAGGTGGGGTCGGAGATATTCCGACCCCACCTTTTGTATATCTCTATCTTTTGTGTATCCCCGCGCCGTCTCTGTCCGCGGGGCCAGCGGTGAAAAAAGTCGGGAGCGAGAAAACCTCGCTCCCGACTTTAAAGCTATTTAGTTGTTAGTTAGCGGCGCTGCACTACTTTTCTTTCGGCGCCGGCAAAATCACGTCGCGTACCAGTTCCTGCAGATCGGTGTTGGACTTGAGGAACCCGCGTAGCGTACGCACGGTAGGCCCGAAGGTGTCGAACTCTTCTTCGCTCATACCGTCGACCTCGTAAGCGCGGCGGAAATCTTCCACCTTGATCAAGGTTTCCATGATTTCGTCTGCTACCGGTACGTCAAAGCGCGGCTCGTACTGGTAGTCGGACTCCTGGATTCGCTTGGACCAAGCGAAAGGCGGAGAAATCACGATGTCGCCACCGACTAGCTCGGTGTACTGCATGGTATTGCGGAAAGCTGCAACTAGCATGCGGGAACGCAAGCCCCGTTTTTCGAACTCGGCAGCAGCCTTCTTGACGGCGGCGATTCCGCCCCATTCCAGGTGTCCCGGATTCAGAACCAGCTTGTCGCGGTTGGCGCAGATCTTCAGCCAGTCATCGAGACGGCCTACCATCAAGGTCACTACCGGACCCATCTTGGAAATGTCTTTGCCTTCAGCTTCGCGCCGTTTCAGGCCGCGCTCAATGGCTTCACCTGAGGCTACTGCCTGGGGCACGGAGAAGGACACGGTTACGTTCATGGATACGCCGCGGTAGGTGGCATCTTCGATGGCTTCAATCCCGGTCTTGGTGGCGGGTACTTTCACCACGATGTTGGGGGCCATTTCGGAGAACTCTACTGCCTGGTCGGCTAGAGCCTTGGCGTTGCGGTAGTTAGCCGGATCCGTCTGCACCGAGAGGCGACCGTTGCGGCCATTGGAAGCTTCGAATGCCGGTTCTAGCAGCTTGGCAGCTTCAATGGACATGTCTTTAACAGCCTGCCAACCGATTTCGGATTCGGTGGCGGTGGGCATGCTCTCGGCAATCTTTTTGATGCGAGGAGCCCAGATGTCTAGGTGCTTGGAAATAGTAGTGTAAGCGATGGTCGGGTTACAGGTCGCACCTACTCCGCCCCAAGAGATCGACTGACGTAGTTCTTCCAGATCGGAAGAGTCATTCCACAGCGCGGTCTTCGAATTCTTGGCTGCATCTAGCAGGGGACCGGGGGTCATTTTAATCTCGGTCATTGAGTCTCCTTCGTTCTACAACGGGCACCGCCCTCGGTGCCGGTTCCCTTCCAGGTTAAAGGGAAAAAGCTACAACGTCAAGACTTTGACAGGACAATAGAGCAAATGGGTAGTGACCTTAGTCACTTTGAGTGTTAAAGGCTAATGGTGAAACGGTATCGAGAGGCGCGGTAAACGTGGTCGCCAATTTCAATGGGAACCCCGGACTGGTCGTAAGCAATGCGTCGCATACTCAAAATTGCGGCTCCGCGTGACTCTTGTAGGGTTTCTGCTTCCTCGGTGCTGGCTTTACGGGCGGAAATGGTTTGCGAGGCGCTAACTACTTCATGTCCATGGCTGCGCATGGCGTCGTAGAGGCCGCTGGAGCGTAGTTCCTTTTCAGAGGGGGCTACCTGCAACGGGAGATAGTTAGTCATAATCGCTAGCGGTTCCCCATTGGCCAGACGTAAGCGCACGACCTTGATAACTGCTTGCCCTTCGCTAAGTCGCAGATCCTCCGCTATTTCCTTGTCGGCTGCGACCTCCTCGTAAGAAATAACTTTGGTGGTGGGCTTTTGCCCTGACTCTCGCAAGTCGTCGTAGAGGGAAGATAGTTTCACTTGGCGATGAATTTCTTTGGGGGCAACAATGGTTCCTACTGCGCGTTTGCGCACCACCAGGCGCAAGTCGACTAAAGATTGTAGGGCGCGGCGAGCAGTGGGGCGCGATACTCCCAGGCGAGAGGCCATTGATAGCTCGTCCTCCAGTTTCGCGCCGGGTGGGATAGTGCCGTCCAGGATTAGATTCTTTATGGGTTCAGAAATCTGGTGATACAGGGGAACGGGCGAAGAGTGGTCAAGCTCAATGTCGGTTACGTAGGTTTTGAGCGTGGCCATGGGGTCCCTCCTTGTGGGGCGTTAAGCTACAATAGCGCCAAATGTTAGATAGTTCTTACATTAATGCAGAATACACCTAAAATTAATATTTGTGACAACTTTCGTTAGCTATATGTAATTTGTTTTGCCGCCGACCGGGCAGCCGCCGGTTGGGTAATTTGTTTTGAAGGCTTCCCCTCCTCTTAGATCTTTGCTAGAATGTCATTACAAAGCGCTGCAAGTTTGTGATAGCCGTCGCGAGCGGCGCTGACGATGTAGTCAACAACGATGTAAAAAGGGGATCGCTGGTATGAACAGTTTTAAAGTGCCGGCCGTAGATGTGCTCACCATCGGGCGCTCGGGGATAGATATTTATCCGCTGCAGACCGGAGTAGGGCTCGAAAAGGTGGAACAGTTCGGAAAATTCTTGGGCGGCAGTCCCATGAACGTCGCGGTAGCAGCCGCGAAGCTGCGCCACTCTTCCGCGATCATCACCGGAGTGGGCAAAGATCCTTTCGGTAAGTTCGTGCGTTCCGAGATGCGCTCTTTGGGGGTGTATGACACCTATGTGGTGGATAATCCCAACTTTGCCACCCCGGTAACGTTTTGCGAGATTTTCCCGCCTGACGATTTCCCCCTCTACTTCTACCGGGAGCCTTCCACCCCTGACCTGGAGTTAACGGAAGCAGATATCCCCGAGGACGCCGTGAAAAACGCCAAGATTTTCTGGATTTCCGTTACCGGCCTCTCGGAAGAACCCTCGCGCAGTGCCCACCACCACGCCCTAGACCTACGGGATTTAGGAGACAAGGATAAATGGACGATTGCCGACCTAGATTACCGCTCTACTTTCTGGAGCGATGAAGAAACCGCTCACCGCGAAGTGGAGCGGATGCTAGAGAAAGTTTCAGTCGCAGTGGGCAATAAAGAAGAATGCCGCATTGCAGTGGGAGAAACCGAGCCGGATCGCGCCGCCGACGCCCTCTTAGAGCGGGGAGTAGAAATCGCGGTAGTTAAGCAGGGCCCCCTGGGAACCCTGTGCAAGACCCGGGAAGAACGGATTGAAGTACCGGTAACTCCGGTGAAAGTCACCAATGGACTGGGTGCGGGCGATTCCTTTGGAGGGTCGCTGTGCCACGGATTGCTCTCCGGCTGGGATCTCCCGCAGATTATTTCGGCGGCCTCCACTGCCGGGGCGATTGTAAGCTCCCGTTTGGAATGTTCCACGGCGATGCCTTCTGAACCGGAAATCTTAGACATGATTTCCAAGAACCCGCAGTCCGCTCCGATTGTTACTAAGAGGTAAGACGATGGGAAAGCTAATCTCAAAACTGGCAGAAATCCGGACCTTTGAACCGGAACGGATAGCGAAAACTCTGGAAAATCGTCCTCGTCCCAGTCTGAAAGAAGCGCTGCAAGGAAAAGACGGTAAACCGGAAAAACTGATGGTCATTGCTTGCGACCACCCGGCACGGGGGGCGCTGGCAGCAGGAGATGATCCCTCCGCCATGGCCGACCGAGAAGAATTGCTGGCGCGCTGTGTAGAAGCGCTCTCGCGGCCCGGGGTAAACGGTTTCCTTGGAACCGCCGATATGATCGAGGACTTGGCGCTGCTGGGCGCCCTCGATAATAAAGTGGTTTTCGGATCTATGAACCGCGCCGGACTAGCAGGGGCTACTTTCGGAATGGATGACCGCTTCAACTGCTACGACGCCCAAGGCGTGGAAGATGCCGGTTTGGCCGGGGGGAAAATGCTAACCCGGATCAACTATGCAGATGCCGGTACCGTCTCTACTTTGCAGGCGACTGCCCGCGCCATTGATGAACTAGCAGAGCGGAAACTGATGGCGATGGTCGAGCCGTTTATTTCGGAAGGCCCCGCGGAAAAGGTTAGCAACGTCCTCACCCCCGAAGCTGTTATCAAGTCGATGGCGATTGCGGCTGGGCTGGGACGAACCAGTGCCTATACCTGGTTGAAACTTCCCTGCGTTGCCGAGATGGAACGCGTCATGGAAGCCACTACACTTCCCTCTTTGATCCTAGGGGGAGAAGTATCTAAGGATCCCGATGCCGCCAGGGAGTCATGGGGTAAAGCTTTGCGGCTGCCCAATGTCTTAGGGTTGGTCATCGGTCGTTCACTATTATTCCCGGCCAGCGGCGATGTGGCGCGGGCCGTAGACGAGACGGTAGGTTTGCTATGAGTGATAACGAAAATTATTTATTCCGCGACGGTCAGCTAAAAAATGGCCAGTTCGAGTTGGATTTAACTCCGGAAAAAGCCGGTTGGGAGTTCTCGGGACTGAAGGTCTTGAATCTGCCGGCGGGAGCCAGCCAAGAGGTCACCTCCGGTAACTCCGAACTGCTGGTTTTACCTCTCGAGGGCGGCTGCACAGTTAAGGTTGGCGGTGAAACTTTCGAAATCAAGGGACGTAAGGATATCTGGAGTGAAATCACCGATTACCTGTACGTACCGATTAACACCACCTTTACGGTGAGCAGCGAAAAAGGTGGGCGGTTCGCGCTGCCCAGTTCGGTAGCCAAGAACGAAAAACCGCTGCGCTACTGCCCCCAGGATGAAGTCATCTCCATGATTCGCGGTAAGGGCGACTGCACCCGGGAAGTCCACAACTACACCATGGGCAATCCGGTAGAGGTTGACCATGTGCTGGTCACCGAAGTGATTACTCCCGGTGGTAACTGGTCTTCGTATCCTCCTCACAAACATGATGAGCATTCCGAAACTGAACGGATTTTGGAAGAAATCTATTACTACCAGGTAAAGCCGGCTGCCAATGGCACTACCGGAATGGCGTTGCAGCGGATCTACCCCTCTAAAGGACACACTATTGATGTCTGTGCCGAGGTACACAGCGGGGACGTAGTAGTAATGCCGCACGGTTGGCACGGCCCGTCCGTAGCCGCGCCCGGATACCACCTGTATTATTTGAATGTAATGGCCGGCCCGGCTGAAGACGCCACCTGGCTGGTAACTGTTGATCCCGACTATGTCTGGCTCACCGAAGATTGGGGTGGCGGCGAAGTCGACCCCCGTCTGCCCATGACCAACGCCACCATCAAGGAGGACTAAGGATGGCAAAATTTGAGACCGTTCGCCTAACCACCGCGCAGGCGACAATCCGCTTCTTAATCAATCAGTATTCCGAGCGTGACGGCAAAGAATACCGTCTGATTCCCGGTACTTTCGGGATTTTCGGACACGGAAACGTGTGTGGCATCGGTCAGGCGCTGCTGCAAAACGAACTAGATTCCACCCCCGATGGGGGAGTAATGGAATACTACATGCCGCGTAACGAGCAGGGCGCAGTCCATGCGGCCGCGGCTTATGCGAAGGCCAAGAACCGGCTGCAGACGCTGGCAGTTACCACTTCGATTGGTCCGGGCGCCTTGAATATGGTGACTGGCGCGGCGCTGGCCACCACTAACCGGGTGCCGGTATTGCTGCTGCCTTCTGACCAGTTCGCTACCCGCTACCCGGATCCGGTGCTCCAGCAGCTAGAGGATCCGCGTTCTTTGGACGTAACCGTTAACGATGCGTTCCGTTGCGTATCGCGTTTCTTCGACCGGATCAACCGGCCTGAACAGCTAATGCCGTCCTTGATGAACGCGATGCGGGTACTGACTGACCCGGCCGAAACCGGCGCAGTAGTGCTGGCAATGCCGCAAGACGTACAGGCCGAAGCCTTCGATTGGCCGGTAGAAATGTTTGAAAAGCGGGTTTGGCATGTACGCCGCCCGGCAGTATCTGAGACCGAGATGGCGCGGGCGGCAGCGATTATTAAGTCAGCGAAGCGTCCTCTGATTGTTTCCGGTGGCGGCACAATCTACGCGGAAGCCTCCCAGGAGCTACGCGATTTGGCGAATGCTACCGGGATTCCGGTATCCGATACCCAGGCCGGTAAAGGCGCCATCAACTATGACCATGAATGCGCCGTGGGGGGCGTGGGCTCTACCGGTGCTAATAGCGCAAACCATTTGGCAGATAAAGCAGATGTGGTGATCGGGGTGGGTACTCGCTACTCGGACTTCACTACTGCTTCCCACACCCAGTTCAAGAACCCGGATGTACGCTTTGTAAACATCAACGTGAAAGCCTTCGATGCGGCTAAACACGCGGGTGAAATGGTGGTGGCTGACGCCAAGTTGGCGCTGGCTGCTTTGAAAGAGGCACTTGGAGATTACCGGGTCTCTGAAGATTACAGCCGCGAGATTGCCAGCGAGCGTGAGGACTGGTTTGAAAAGACCGCGGAATGCTACGGTGCGCACGACCAAGAGCTACCGGCGCAAACCGAGGTATTCGGGGCGCTCAACGACATGATGGGCGACAACGATGTGGTGATTAACGCCGCCGGGTCGATGCCGGGCGATTTGCAGTGCCTGTGGCAAGCGAAGACTCCGGTGCAATACCACGTAGAGTATGCCTTTAGCTGTATGGGATACGAGATCCCGGCGGCTATGGGTGTCAAGATGGCGTTGCCGGATTCGGAAGTGGTGGCGATTGTCGGTGACGGTACCTACCAGATGTTGCCGATGGAATTGGCTACCGTGGTGCAGGAAAACATCAAGGTTATCTATGTTTTGCTGCAAAACTACGGGTTCTCTTCGATTGGCGCGCTTTCGGAGTCACGCGGCTCTCAGCGTTTCGGTACCCGTTACCGGATGGGGGCAGGTAACCCCCATAACGAGGACGGGGAGCTGCTGCCGGTAGATATCGCCAAGAACGCGGAATCTTGGGGAATTAAGGTGCTGAAGGTGCACACTATCGAAGAGTTCCGGGATGCCTATCGCCAGGCAGAGAAATCTGAGCGGGCAGTGATGATTCATATCGAGACCAACCTGTTTGGTCCGAACCCGCCGAACTGCTCCTACTGGGACGTGGCGGTGCCGGAAGTTTCTCGCATTGAATCCACGCAGCAGGCTCGTAAAGAATACGAGGAAGCACTAGTGGATCAGCGTCACTACTGGAAGCAGTAGCCAATAGTCTCTGGCAAATCTGATAGTGAATGAGTCGGGCTAACGCCCGAAACTCCCGGGGCAGAGAGCCTTTTGGGATAACCCCCAAAAGCTCCCCGCCTCGGGAGTATTTATATGGGCTGGGTTTATTAGCCGCTATCGGGACTGGTATCTATTTATCGAGTTCAGTCTGGCTAAAGATGCGGTTTTCGCAGTGCTAGGGTTCCAGGAACCCTTTGGTCTGCTTAGCGAAGAAATCTTCTAAGGTCTGGGAGTAATACTTTGTCAGGTGGTCATGATCCATATAGACGTAAAGATTACCGACCAGGGGACTGCACGCATCGTTGGGACATATCTGGGGAGATAAATCCACGAAATGGAAACCAGGGTTTTCTACAGGTAGACCGTTAAGAGTCTTCGAATATACCTGTCCATAGGGGACGCCACAGGATTGGGGATTAGGAGCTGACACAGCGCACTCATAGATATTTTGAGAAAAATTGGGGGTGTCTCGCATCCCGATTACCTTGATCCCCTTTGCCAGGAACTCGGACACTACATCTGGGTGACCCGGTAATACTTGATCGGGGCTACCAGGTTGCGTAAGCGTGGAAACCATAATCACCGCATCGGGTTTTGCCTTATTTAACGCCCAATCCAATCCTGCCTGTACCCATTTTTTGCAGGTATCGTCATGGCCGTTGAACTCCCGGGAGATCTTGCAGCCTCCCATTAGCAGTGCGGCTAAATTCCAGTTTCGTTTCTGCGCCGTTTTTTTGATGGCGGGCAAGTATTGCTCGGCATGGGAATCACCGAATACCAGGACATTAGCGCCGTTAGTACCTTCCTGGTGAAGCTGACGACAAGAATTGTTATGACCGGCGGCTTCGCCAAAATCTGGTGCCCCGGCAAATGCGCCGTCACATTGGTACGGCAGGCTAGCCCACTGTTTACCTAACTCTCCGGGAGCGGGCAAGGGATCTTCTTTAAAACTGGTGGGCGGATTTTTCTGTAGGAGGATTCGCGCGCCGGGGTGACTAGAAACAGTGACGTGCTTGGCGGGAGAGATTCGCTTGTTTATCTGCCAAGAGGCAGTAGCAATGCCACCTGCACCTACCGCCAAAGCCAAGACAATAACGCTGACTTTATGCAGCCAGGTCTTGTTGAATAGTTTCAGGGAACGTACGGGGTTATCAACCAGCTCAGTTAGAAGGACTGCTAGCCCTAAGGAAACTAGGAATAGGAATCCGCCCTCGAAAAGAGAAAGGTTAGCCTGCTGACGCGCACCCATATACGTCGCGAAAATTGGCCAGTGCACCAGGTAGAGCGCATAGGAGTTGTCACCGATATAGACCAGAGGACGCCAGGATAGTAGCCGGGCGGAAGTGGAGTTAGAGTCACTGCGAACAAATAACATCACCAGGCACGCTGCCACAATGGGTAGGACACAGACGGGGCCAGGATAGGTGCCCACTGAGAGGAGGCCAAAAACTATCACGATTGCAATAGAAATCCACCCTAGAGCATCATGCCATTTAGATCCCACTTTAACTTTTTTGACAGCGAGTGCAGCTAGGACTCCGATCGCGAACTCCCAAAATCGAATGCGCGTGTCGAAATAGTATTGCGAAGCGGTGCCGTCGAAAAACTTTAGTAGTAACCAGACAAAGGAGATCAGGGCGGAGAGAGAAAAAACAGTGAAAATCCCTTTGCGGACGGAGATATTTAATTTGCGACAGATCAGGGCAGTTACCGCGAAAACTAGCGGGAAGATCAAAAAGATTTGTCCTTGGACTGCGATGCACCACATATGCATTAGCGGAGAGGACAGGGAATGGTCGGCAGCAAAATAGTCGACTAACTCTGACTGTAAATACCAGTTTTGGTAGTAAAACAAGGATGGCCAGGACTGGTTGATAATCTCGTTCCATCTAGTCTTTGGTAGATACTTGATGGTTAACGCAATCGCAGAGAGGATGGTGACCACCAAGGGAGGAAGCAGCCGCCGGAATGTTTGAATCCACCGTTTGATTACTGAATAGCTCTTACCAGCATCGGATCCGCGAATAAAGGAATCTGCTAAGAGGAAAGCAGAGACCATAATGAATACATCCACCCCAATGGGAGAGCCAACCTGCCAGGCGTGGAACACTATGATTTGCAAGGCGCAGAGGGCGCGCAATCCTTGAATTTCCGGGCGGAAGCGCCGCTTTTTAGCGGCAGTCGGTACTAGTGGGGAGCTCATTGCGGTGTTCTTTCGGTAGGTAGCTTCTTAAGGATGCTATTGCAGCACGCGAAATATATGCAATCTACTGTCACATAAAAAACGGCTTGGGTGAGGTGTACCCCCACCCAAGCCGGTAGTTTAATTATTTACTTTTATGTATTTAGGCGAAAGGTCGTGATTTTTCGTCTAGGGTCGCAATCGCTGCTGCCGGTAGACTCAGGCTGGCGGAAGCCACCAGATCCTTTAGCTGCTGGGGATTACGTGCAGAGGCAATCGGGGCGGCCACGCCCTTGGCACGTAGCCAGGCGAGAGACACCGCGGTGGGGGTAGATTCGAGTTCTGCAGCCACCTTCACCAGGGTATCTACCAGTGCAAAAGATTCGGGGCGGTTGTATTCCGATAGGAAATCGCTGCGGTCTTTGCCGGCCAGGTCTTCTGCTTTACGGTATTTTCCGGTTAGGAAGCCGGAAGCCAGCGAGAAGTAGCTGAACTCGGCAACCCCGAATTCTTTACAAATAGGCTGGTAGTTGTCTTCAAATTCTTTACGGTAGAGCAGGTTGTATTGATTTTGGATCGCGACTGGTGCTGACAGGTTCTCCTCTTTAGCAACCTGGAACCATTCGCGCATCCGGGCAGGGGAAAAGTTCGACATGGCCACGTAACGGATCTTGCCCGCTTTTACTAGCGCATCGAACGCCCTCGCCATCTCGGCGATAGGGGTCTTATTATCATCGAAATGCGCGTAATACAGGTCGATGTAGTCGGTCTGTAGCCGTTTGAGGGAAGCCTCGCAGGCAGCCTGAATATTTGCGGGGGACAGGCCAGGAAAGTCGGGGTGTTGGCTAACCTTAGTAGCGATAACTACCTGGTCACGTGCGTTGCACTCGCGCAGCCATTCCCCAATTACGGTCTCGGATTCTCCGCCTTTTAGCCCTTCGCCCCAGGCAGAATAAACATCGGCAGTATCAATGAAGTTCCCGCCTGCTTCCCGGTAAGCATCAATTACCGAAAAGGAATCAGCCTTATCGCTAGTCCAACCGAAAGTATTTGCACCTAAAGCCAGTTCAAAAACGGAAAGTTCAGTGCCCTTAACCTGGTACATTATCTCCTCCAAAAGTAATTGTACTGTCAATTGACATGATACTAGTTTCGGGGCTCAGGTGCAGAAACATTGCGGGGGCACTAGGCGGGTGTGGTTTTACCGTTGCTTAGCTATATGTGAATGTATACCCCTATACAATAGGCACGTGAGTAGTACTAAGCGCATTGGCCCCGCTCTTAGCTTGGTGGTGCCTTGTTATCGGGAAGAGGCGAATCTAAACGACTTGCATACTGCGGTTGAGGCGGCTTTGGGTCAAGTTATTGATTGGGAATTAGTGCTGGTTGACGATGGTTCGCCCGACAAGACTCTGCAGGTAGCAAAGGATTTAGCAAAGCAAGATCGGCGGGTTAAGGTTATTGGCTTTTCCCGTAATTTCGGTAAAGAGGCCGCGATGTTGGCGGGCTTGGAATATTCCAGCGGACAACGGGTAGTGATTATGGATGGTGATCTCCAGCATCCACCCTCGTTAATCCCGGAAATGCTAAAGAAAATGGACGAGGAGGACGCGGATCAAGTTATTGCCCGCCGGGATCGGACTGGGGATCCGGCGGTGCGCACTGGGCTTTCTCGTCTTTACTATCGGTTTGTTAACTCCATGATGGATGTGCAATTAGCAGACGGTGCCGGGGATTTTCGCGTGCTTTCACGGCGTGCCGTGAGGGCGATTTTGTCTATGC
The DNA here is from genome assembly GCF_000420065.1 of Varibaculum cambriense DSM 15806. Lineage (GTDB taxonomy): Bacteria > Actinomycetota > Actinomycetes > Actinomycetales > Actinomycetaceae > Varibaculum > Varibaculum cambriense. The sequence goes on from NZ_ATUF01000002.1 coordinate 1,050,103, forward strand.
CGGAGGCTCAACGCTTCTCGAAAGGATTATTTTCCTGGATTGGGTTCCCGACAGCAGAAATAACTTACCGGAATGTGCAGCGTGAGGGCGGGGAATCCTCCTGGAGTACCCGGAAGCTTTTCAACTATGCGATTGATTCAGTGTTGTCCTTTAACTCTCGTCCGTTAAGAGCGGTGATCTGGCTCGGGGGAGGGGTATTCGCCTTGGGGGTCCTTTACTTTATCTATCTGTTTGTAAGCTGGCTAATTAGTGGGGTGAGCGCGCCCGGCTATATCACTACTATTGCCGCGATTATTGCGTTTGGAGGAGTGCAGCTGGCCTCTATAGGGATCGTTGGTGAGTATGTGGGACGTATCTATACGGAAGTGAAGCGTCGCCCGCACTACATCGTGGCTAGTGAAGAAAACTTGTGAGCTTTAATCTTGGTCTCAATAATGTCATTTTTAGTTTCAAAACCGCTGATTTGAATGCTGGGGGAGTGAATGTGCATGCCCACTGTGAGTAGAGGTAGCCTTTTGAGGATCCGGATAGGTAATACCCGCGGACGTGTTGCTTGTGAGTCGTTGTTTACTGCTGGGTTGGTTGTTCTGGTTTATTCGTTGCAGGCAGCGTTAAACGGGGTGTTTCCATTTGGTGAACGTTCTAACCAAGTTAACGACCTGGGTGGGCAGTTCACTCCTTTTGCTGGGATGTTTCGTGATATCGTGGCAGGCCATAGCGGGTTGTCCTCGTTAACTTTTACTTGGACCATGGGTATGGGAGTCCCAAATCTAGGGAACTATGCGACTTATTTTTCCAATCCATTTTTTCTGCTGGTTTGTCTTTTTCCGGAAAATCATATGCAACTGGCTATCTGGGTTATAACCGTGGTGTTACTTGCCTTTGCTGCTGTGGCAATGCTTTTACTTTTGCGAAAATTATTTCCGGTTGGCAATTCGGTGATGGTGATATTGCTCGCTGCAAGCTACGCTCTGGGCTCGTGGGCGATTGGGGAAGGTGACTATGTACCGATGTGGATTTCCGGGCTCGCGGGGTTGCCTTTGCTTGTGTTGGTTGGTATCTGGGCGATCGAGAATAGGCGGTTTTGGCTTTCTGTTATAACGGTGTTCTTGGTGGTTTGGTCAAACTATTACACGGCTGTAATGGCAATTATGGGTGCTGCATTAATATTCTTTGCTATTTTATACACCAAGAAACTTCCTGCTAAGGACGCGATCTTTGCGGCGGCGAGATTTCTTTTGCGAGGCGCAATTGGTTCGGGTATGACCGCTGTTTTACTGATACCAACGTATCTCCAGGTAAAACAAGTACCAGCTGATGGAGAATCCCATTTATATGATGCTCCAATTTCTATTATGTTTGCTAATTTTTATGGTTTTGTGGAAGGGATATCGCTAGTTCCCAGTTTTTCGGTGGGAACCGTGGCTTTGGTATTTGCAATACTGTTTTTATTCCAAAAGAAATATTCTCTGTCGGATAGAGTCATCTGGGGTGTGTTGCTAACGGCAACTATTGCCTCCATGTCTTTTGCGCCGGCAATTATTGCCTGGAATCTATTTGATGCCCCCAATGGTTCACCTTGGCGTTGTGGATTTGTGGTTGGCGCCATGATCGTTGTCATGGCTTGGCATGGTGTACAGCATGTGGAATCCGCGGGCATATTTGGTTTGTTTAGTACTGCGGTAATTTGTGTGGCGCTAATGACTGTTACTTATCACGCGCGTACTGGAAATAACCTTCGGGCATGGTCAGGTTTCGGGTTGAAACTTAGTCTAGGTCTAGCCTTACTGGTAGTTTTATTGTCGTATTTAATGAAAGGTCCTCGAAAACAAATAGTCGTTTACTTAATTGCTGCATGTTTGGTAATACAGATCACAGGACAGGCTATGTGGCTCAATCGTCATAAAACTACTACTTTGGGGACGCTTCCGAATCACTTGTCGACTGCTTTCCCGTCCGATATGGATGCTTTTTATGCCAATAGTCAATGGCCGAATTTTAGAGCTGATGTTCTAGATATTGATAACTTTGTAATGGCTAACGGGGGAGCCATTATGTCCGCGCCAACGTCCAATTACTATTCGAGCCTGATGCCGACCGAGACTTCTGATCTTTTACAAAACCAATTAGCCTTGACTGGAGCTTATAGGCCAAGGATCGCCACCCCGGTGGGGAATGATCCGGTTGCGCAAGGCATCGCCTCGGTAAGGTACTATTATCGGCCGAGCGAGGAAAAAACTTTTTCGGCTTTCCCGGTGGTGCGTGAGAAACCGGGAAAGGTGGAATCTACTCCTGGTGTGCCTGAGGTTTTCAAGAATCGCAACGATGTTATCGGCGATGCAGTGTACACCCCTGCTTCGGATGTTTCCATTGAACCTACTGCGGGGAATAATGGAGAGTTAAGCGAGTATGATTTGACATTTACTTGTCCGCAGGGATTGCATGCGACGATGGATTTCCGTAAGTATCGCGGTAGCTCACAGTTAGAAGCAAGTAAATTCCAGGAGCAGTCAGCTAGTACTGAGTTGTTAAATCAATCTAGTGCTGGCAAACCCCAGAAAGTGCGCTTACGACCCGAAGATCCTGGAACGTTAAATGTTCCAATTGCGTGCACCGACTTGAAAAAGTTCAAGATGCTCACTAGAAATATAAAAATTCCTGACATAATGGCTGCTCCTGGCCGTATAAGCGCGAAATTTAATAAACCGGTAGATAGCGTCCTGGTAACGACTACTGCCTTTGCAAACTGGAAGTGCTCTGTTAACGGTAGAGAGATTAAACATTCCTCCTACCATGGTCTATTAACTGTCCCCATGGATGGAGAAAATAATTTTGATTGCTCCTACCACACTTCGGGACTGATGCCTGGTTTCGCGATATCCATGAGCTCTATCCTTGCGCTTATGATACTGGGATACGTTAGGCGTAAAAAATTAAAATCTTCCCCACCCGAAGCCGAGTTGCGGAATATCTAGAGTGAAACATAGACAGGGTGCTTTTTAAATAATTTAAAACTGGATATTGTTTAAAGGAGTATTCAGTAAAAAAGTTGCAGTGTTAACCGCTTGAATAGAAGACTTTGGCTAGCACGGACGCTGGGAAGCAGTCTTGATTCTTATAATGCTGTCCACCAAAAATGGAAAGGATTGGAGGGAGTCTCTATGAAACCGCTACTATCGGTATTGATTCCTATCTACAACGTAGAGAAATATTTGCCGGAATGTTTGGGAAGTTTGGAAGCACAAGACTTCAATCAAGCTGAGTTTATCTGTATTAATGATGGATCAACAGACGGTTCTCGGACCATTATCGAGGAATTTTTGAACAAGGATTCAAGATTTAGAGTCATTGATAAAGAGAATTCCGGGTACGGCGCTTCTATGAACCGGGGGCTGGAAGCAGCGCAGGGTGACTACATAGCGATTTTAGAATCAGACGATTTCATGGAAGCAGATACGCTTAGCAAGCTACACCACGCCATTAGCAGCACCGGAGCAGATGTGGTTAAAGCTAACTTCTGGATGTACTGGTCTATTCCCACAAAGCGTAACGACTTTTTTGAGGCAATACCGGGGAGAAAGAGCGAAAAAATAGCTGATCCCGCCAGCGATCCATTTATTTTTTATACCAAGCCTTCGATTTGGTCTGCAATCTATCGAAAGTCTTTCCTCGATGAAGAAGAAATTTCTTTTTTGGAAACTCCCGGTGCTTCTTTCCAAGACACCAGCTTCACTTTTAAAGTTTGGGCTTCCACCCATAAGGCCTATTATTTGCATGATGCATTTGTGCATTACCGGCAAGATAACGAAAATTCGTCAGTGAACTCTCCCGGAAAAGTAGACGCTCTGTTTAATGAGTACCGGGAGATTAGCCGTTGGTTGGCGGCCAATCCCGAAAAGCAGAAGACGTTTTCACCCGTAAAAGTAAAAATGCTTTACGATGCGCTGATCTGGAACTACGAAAGAGTCGCCGAGGAGCACAAGGTAGAGGTGCTACGGAAAGGGCGCGCCATGTTCCTGGATGATTTTGCCCGAGGGAACGTGGATATTCGGCTATTCGAGCCCTGGAAGTTGCTGGATATGCAAAAAATTATGATTCTTCCGGAAAAATACCACCGTGAGAGGAATCGGGGGGAAGCCTTAAGCCATCGAGTTGGTAGAGTAATTCAAGATCGCGGCTTTGTAGGCTTTGCCTATGCTGGTGGGCTAAAAGTATTCAATAAGGGGAAGAGGCTTCTAAAACATGCCAAGAATATCTGTAATCGTACCCGTTTATAACGTCGAGAAATATCTACCCCGATGCCTAGAGTCTATCCGGAAACAAGATTTTTCTGATTTAGAGATTATCTGTATTAACGATGGTTCTACAGACGCTTCATCGTCGCTGTTAGAGATATCAGCTCAGCTAGATCCACGCATTATTGTTATCAACCAGCCCAATAGCGGTGTATCCGCTGCTCGTAACCGAGGTTTGGACACCGCATCTGGTGAAATCATCATGTTTGTCGATGCTGATGACTTTTTGGTACCCGGTGCCTGCAAAGTGGTGACACAAGCCTTCTCCAATAATAAACCAGATATTTTAACCTTTGCTGCCAGCGGGATTACCTTTGGACAACCTTCGCCGTGGTTAAGGAATGCTCTGTCCCCCAAGCAGTCGGTGGTTCACGGGTTTGATAAAAACTTGTTTAAAAAGGCTAGAGAAAGACCCTATATTTGGCTATCAGCTTTTTCCCGTTCATTCATCCAGGAGCATGCTTTACGCTTTGACGAGGAGTTGGCGATTGGGGAAGATCAGTTATTCTATTTAGACGCATACGCAAGAGCAGAGTTGACGGCCACTATCGAAAAAACGCTCTATACCTATAGAGCTGAAAGAACCGGATCTGCCATGTTTTGGCAGATACAAGATGCTTCTGAGATGTTTGAGAAACATCTTCTGCTAGCTGACAAGGTGTTTCAACATTGGAACCAGATGGGGCTATTTTCTCAATATAAAGCTGAATTATTGGGATGGTTCCTGGGGTTTGTGTCCTATGATGCGTTCCACGCAAAAAATTCTGTTGAGGCGCTCCAGAAGCTAAAGGAGATGGTATGCAAATACTTTGGAAATCCCACGAAGCTTCCTCTGGATATGCCCACTAGAATGGCTCTGCGTAATTTGCTGAACCCAACAGATCCTTTCAGGTATTTGCGAAATCTTGCTATTTTATCTGCGAGAGTGAGAGAAAATCCTACTACCAACACTCTGCTGGCTGTTGATAAGTTTGGGAAGCTCGCTCCTATTCACTTGCTACGTGCAATCGCGAAACGTATTTTACCTGCTAGCAGTCTAACCGAATACTGGCGGATACGGGGATCCTCTAGCGAAATATTTAATCTGCTGGAGGATTCGCAAGCGTATAACCGATTAATTACGGAGTGGCGACTGACCAAGAAATGAATTGCGTCTTCCTTTTAGGCATGAATGAAACAGGTAGACCAACAATGGATTCCCGAATAAACGAGTAAATATGTTGATCTAAGAACAATCTATGAGGGATAAAATAGTATGGATGTGTTGGAAATAGTTTCGGTCAGTAACTTTTTTAGCTCCTGGTTACTGTTTCTAATCCCACTTTCTCTTTCTGTCTTAGTGCTTTTTTTACCTGGGTTGGTGCTAGGACTTGCAGTTGGGCTCAGAGGCCGCTGGCTCTGGGGCTGGGCGCCGGCGGGCTCGGTCGGGTTAATAGTCTTATCCGCAATAGTAGCTCCTAAATTAGGATTTAGCTGGGGATTTCCAGTTTTGTTGCTGGGATGTTTTATTTTTACCTTTCTTTTTTTATTTGTTTCATGGATCAATAATCAGATATGTCCTAACAACAACGAATCACCGCTCCACGAATCTGGAAAACCCCTCACTGGCTCAGCCAGGATTGTTTTGTATCTTCCTCCTGTGGCGATAGTAATCATCTTTATTTTTCAAACTATTCGCTTTGCTAGGGCGGTGAAAGTCCCTGGTGCTTTTTCTCAGTTATGGGACAATGTTTTTCACTCTAACCTTGCGATGATGTTCCTCCAGACTGGCAATGCATCGACTCTAAAAGTTAATCTGTGGACTCCAGGAACTGGCGGTTTCTATCCGGCTGCATGGCATGGAATCGTTTCTTTGGTAGCTAGTACCTGCTCGGGAGCGGTGACTGTCGCCACCAATGCCGTTACTTTGGTAATAGCATTTGTAGTTTGGCCCCTAGGGATTTTCTGTCTTGCCTCCGCAATTTCTAAGTCACGGGTAGTCCAATTGGCTGTAATTTTCTTGTCAGTAGCAATGCCGCAGTTCCCGTACGCTTTTTTAAGTTGGGGACCCCTTTACCCAAATTTACTGAGCTGTGCGCTTCTACCATCTGTAATCGCGATTCTAATTAGGTTGATTAAAGGCAAACTTTTCTCGTTTGTGCTGGGGTTAGTCGCTGTTTTTTGGGGAATAGGAAGTATAGCTGCAAGCCAGCCAAATAACATTTTTACCTTTGCGATTGTTTTCGTCGTTCTTGCGTGGTGGTATGGAAGACTCAAGATATTGAAGAAAGTCAGATATCAAGACTGCTCTCGTGTAAAGAGATTTGCTGTGTCGAGTGGGTGGGCATTTGCTTGTGCAGCTGTATTTGCTCTCTGGGAGTGGGGAACCTATCAGGTTCCTTCCATAAGAGGGATGAGAACACAAACTCCTTATTGGCTACCCCAGGGATCGTATTGGTCAGGAATTAAAGAATTACTGTTATTAACGGGTGGTAAACCAAACGCTGATTTTACGGTGTATCGGCCGGAACTAATGCTGCCGATTTCTGCCTTATTTTTGATCGGAATGTTAGTGATGCTGCTAAGCAGAAAATATCTTGAGGTATTTTTCTGTTGGGTACCATTTGCTGCATTGGTATTGGTCGGACACGCGATGCAGAATCTAGAATTACGACAATACTTAGTGGGACTCTGGTATTCGGATTCACCCAGGATTTATGTTCCCGTGGCAATGTTTTCCATCCTTATTGCATCGATTGGCGTTGATTGGGTAGCGCAGAAAATTTGGAAATGGATTACTCCGCGCACTTCTAAGCAAGTACAAACTGTACTCGTGACTGTCTGTCTGGTGGCGACTGTGCCTTTCATTGGCAATCCCCGTAGCCTTCGATACTCCTGGGAATGGATAGGTGATGTTTTTGCAATCCGGACGGCAACAAGCACTTACTCGGGATTGGTGGATAAAGATGAGCTAAAGCTGTTTCTACAGATACCAAAACTTACCCCGAAAGATAGCGTGGTTCTAGGAAATCCATGGGAAGGAGCTTCCTTTGCTTGGGCAATAGGTCAGAGAAGGACAATATTCCCAACATTGAGATATGCTACTTCACCGGAACCGAGCAGAGCATTCTTAGCCAATAAGCTATACCTGAATAGCGAAAGAAAACAGATATGTTCTTTCCTGAAAACTAAAAACGTATATGTTTTAAATCTCCGTGATGCATATTCAGGAGCAGAGGGGACTACGGGAATTGAGAAACAATACCCATCCTTTGATCAAATAGATCCCGACCTACTAACCCCGGTAAAATCGGTTGGTAAAGCTCGTCTGCTTAAATATCGAGGATGTTAGGAACAGAGCTAGTTAGAGATCTGATCCCCAATAACCATGCGCGGAGTACCTTTCCACAGCTGCGGATCGGTTATCCGGCGGCCATCAAATAACAACTTGATGCCGGGCAGATCCTTCGCGCTAATGGTTTTGTATTCGGCATGGTCAGCCTGCACTATAGCTGCGGTAACTTCCTCGCCAAAGTGGTAGGCATCCCAACCGAAGCCCGCTAGTTCCTCATCACTAAACATGGGGTCATGAACCAGTACCTTCGCCCCCCGCTTGCGCAAGGAGTCAACGGTAGCGAACACTCCGGAGAATGCGGTTTCTTTAACTGCTCCCCGGTAGGAAGCTCCCAGTACCACCACTTTGACACCCTTGAGATCCCCTAGCACTTCCTCTACGCGGGAAACTACATATTCGGGCATCCTGGCGTTATAGGTACGCGCGGTACGAACCACGGAGGCATCGGGATCGGTAGATAGGTACAGGCGAGGGTAAACCGGAATGCAGTGTCCGCCAACCGCAATCCCGGGGCGGTGAATGTGGGAATATGGTTGCGAGTTGCAGGCATCAATTACTTTTTGCACGTCAATACCGACTTTGTCTGCGTAGACGGCGAACTGGTTGGCAAGCCCAATATTAACGTCACGATAGGTGGTTTCTGCCAGTTTTGCCATCTCTGCGGCCTCGGCGTTGCCCATGTCCCAAACCCCGTTTTCGCGAGGCAGGTCGGGGCGCTCATCAAATTGCAGCACGCTTTCATAGAACTTGATGGCTGCCTGGGTACCCGCCTCAGTTAGTCCACCTACGAGCTTGGGGTAGCGGCGCAAATCTTGGAATACTCGCCCAGTTAGTACCCGTTCGGGAGAGAACACCAGGTGGAAATTGTCGCCCTCTTTCAAACCAGAGATCTCTTCAATCAGGGGCTTCCAGCGGTTCCGGGTAGTGCCCACCGGCAGGGTGGTTTCGTAGGAGATCAGAGTTCCTGGGGTCAGGTGCTCCGCCAAGGAACGGGTGGCTTGATCCATCCACCCGAAATCTGGCTGCCAGGTTTCGTCATTAACAAAGAGCGGAACCACCAAAACGATGGCATCTGCATTAGGAATAGCTTCCGCGTAGTCGGTAGTGGCGCGCAGTTTCCCCGCAGGCACTAGCTCAGAGAGTTTTTCTTGTAGGTGAGTTTCCCCCGGGAAGGGCTCTTTAGCTTGGTTAATCAGGTCAACGGTCTTCTCGTTAACATCAACCCCAATCACGTCCTGTCCACTAGAGGCAAACTGTACCGCCAGGGGCAAGCCGATTTTTCCCATTGCTACAACCGCTACGCGCATTTCAAGAGCCCTTCTAAGTAACCGGATTATTATCATTATTCTATGTCCGCATAGCGATAATTCAATTTGTTGGAAATTTTGCAAGTTATCTACTGAGTTCCAGTGGATTTCATTTCCCGTTTATACTGTCAAATATGCAAAAATCTGCGGTAACTCGACCACGTATCGACGCTCTGGATGGAATCCGCACGGTAGCCGTCATTCTTGTGATTGCATTTCATGTTTCAGCACCACGAATGGCAGCTGGTTACATAGGCGTGGATATATTTTTTGTTTTGTCCGGATTCTTAATCACGAGTAGTCTGTTATCCGATATCGGTAAACATAATAAGGTGAGGCTCAAACGTTTTTGGAGTAGACGTATAGCCCGATTAATGCCCGCAGCGTTGTTAACTATCATCGCTGTTCTTGTTATGTCTTGGGCAAGCGGCCTATTGTATGTAAAAGCTGAGATCGGCAATGATGCCTGGTATACGATTTTTTATTTGGCTAATTGGCATTTTATGGGATCCGGATCATATTTTGAATCGGATGGTACCTCCTCTCCATTACTTCATATGTGGTCTCTTGCCGTAGAAGAGCAGTTTTATTTTATTTGGCCCTTGATAATTGTAGCTGTTTTTTGGGCTGTCAGGCAGCAGTCGGAGCATCACCAGTTGCGGGTTTTCCGTTTTCGATTGGGTATTTTCGCATGTTTAGCGATAGCTATTTCTATAATTCTGTTAGCGATATTTTCACAGAGTTCGGTTGATCGGGCATACATGGGTACCGATGCAAAAGCCTTTGAGCCCATGCTCGGTGCTCTGGGCTCGGTATTAGCTCACAATCCCGAATTAAAAGATGTCTTTTCTAAACATTCTCGTCTCATGGTTTGGATTGGCGGTATAGCCATGATTCTGCTGTTTTCATTCATGGATGGTCCATCAACACTGTATTTTCAAGGAGGGGCAGCGCTATTTAGTTTGTCTGCACTAGCGTTGATTCTGGGAATTAGATATGGTCTAGATAACTTTGAAGCGAAGATTCTAGCCTGGACCCCAATAAGTTACCTGGGACGGATATCTTATGGGCTTTATCTGTGGCATTGGCCCTACGCGGTTTGGATTCTGAATCCGGAGAACGGTTTTGAACCTTGTAAGGCGCTCATTGTTGCTTCTCTAACGTTAACTACTGCATCGATCTCTTTCCACTTTCTTGAAATGCCCATTCGAGAGGGCGCGGTTTCTAGGTTGTTGACAGATACGAGAACAATACTTAGCGGAATTGCATCAATGATAGTCGTAGCCGTGTTTGCGGGCGCTACAGGGGGAACACCTATATCAAAGCCTATATTTAACTTGTTATACGGAACTACAGCGGATCCTAACATGGTTATGGTAGTAGGCGATTCAGTCCCATTGAGGCTAATGCCGACTTTGACAGTAGAAGCGCAAGAGCAAGGTCTATCAGTGGTCAGTGCCGCGCGGGGATCTTGCTCGCCTATGGGAATTGATCTTGTCTACCATCCAGATAAACCAACACATAGCGAGTGCCCTTCAGTGAAAGAGATTCAAGATAAAACTATCAGCACTTACAACCCAGGTTATGTGCTTTGGTGGTCGCGCTACGAAATTCTTGACAGATATTACGGTGGACAAATTATTTCGCCAGACACTGAGTTGTTTTGGCAAGTGCAGAAAAAAGATTTTGTGGCGACTGTGGACAGGATGACGAAAAATGGTTCTAAGGTGGTTGTTATTTTAACCGAAAGACCGGGGTTAAAGACTCGCGAGCGCAGCAAAGCTGAACTTGAAGCACCGATCCTTGTCAATATGGTTTACCACGACGAATATAGACGACACTTCAATAGCATAGTTAAAGAAGTAGCTTCAACGCGAGATGATGTTTTAACCATTGATGGAGACTCGTTATTCTGCAGTAAAAAGCAACTTCAGCGGTCGGATAGCTTGTGTGACGACTCTATTGATGGAAAGTTTATTCGATTCGACGGTTCCCATGTCGAAATGAAACAATTCGGCAGTATAATCAGCAGACGGGTGATACACGAGTTCGATAAGGTTAAGTCACAGTAGGATTGTTAGTCTTCTCAGGTTCGATAAAAACCGGTCAGTAATACTCTGAACTGTCCTAGGCTTTGCTTTCAGTCGTTTCTTTTGTTTTCTATTATTGGCGGGTGTTTCTGTTGATCCCGATACGCGGTCTTGGCTTCTGAGGGTGTCCTGCGCACTAATGCTTCGTGGAGTCGATGCTCATTCCGCCTTGTACCCCGTTCATACATTACAATTTCGACTGGTAGAAGATCATCCCAGCTTTGAGTGTGAGTGAGCTCGTTCTTGTAGGAGCCACTAGCATTTTCCACCGCGCAGTATCGTAAGAATCTCCGATACTAACTGTTGATGATGTAATCTTTTTATCTTTGAGTTTTTCGCTATAGATGATATTTACGTATTGGAAACCAGGATCTAAGTGGTGCACGAACTGCCAGGTTTTACAGGCTCGAGCAAGCGCCTGATTTAATGCTAACAGGAGCCAGGCTTCGGTTTGTGAGGATTTCTTTGATGCGCTGAACCAGTACAATATCGCGTAAGGTGCTTGCGTGAAGACCACGGTGTGTGTTATCTCGATAACCTCTCGAACTAAGGGATACACTTCACGTTCCCGGAATAACGTCGCGCAAACGAATGCGGCACTGCAACGATCCCTGTGTCATCGATAAAAACACTTATTTCCGACGCTCAGGGTGAGTTCTGCTGCGAAAAAGTCGACGCGTCAAAGAAGTTGGTTAATATATTGTAGTTCGGCAACCTCGGTACGCAATCTATCATTCTCTGCCAGACCACCCTCCTCGCTATTTTCATGCCTCTTGCCTTGTCGGCGCGATAAGTGAAGCCAGTGTCGAGCTGAACGTCACGATGTTCCAGCTTAAGCGAAATCTCTTGGCGCGCAGCCCGCAAGGATTCTCCATCAGGGGAAATATGCGTCTCTGCCAAGCCCAGCATCCAATCTTTGGTTTCCTGATCAGAATTCTTTGGCATAACCATGATCCTTCCAATCCACATACTCAAAAGGAAGTCCAGGACGCTTCAACACAAAAATTTATGCGTACAAACTACGCGAGGCACCAATCCAATCTTGTGTTCAATATGTATAAGGTACCCCTTTTTACTTGATGATGTAAAATATATAATCTAAACCGTATGTACTGCATATTGTCCCCATACAGGTAGTGGATTGAGGTCTCGGTTATGACTGGTAAAAGCAGAATGATTAGAGGGCTGACGTGTTTTACTGCAGCTGCAAGTTTAGCCTTGGCGGCAGTACCCGCCTACGGTGCGGAAGTAACGACTCCGCCAGCTCCGCAACCTCCTGCATCTACAGAAAGTGCTAGTACGGACGGTGTAAACACGCCAGATCCATCCCAAGGTGCGAACAGTGCGACCGATAATAACGATAACCGTGGTCTCGAAGTGCAGGATTCTGGCTCAGACCCCTCCACTCCCCAGGCGGCGGGAAGTCCACTGCAGATTCCGTACACAGGATCAACTGTAATGCCAGGCTCTTTGCCACCGAACGATAAAGGCCCATTGACAAAAACATCCTATAACGGATTTAAGATTGGGAATCCCAAGCCGATAGGGGTTGGTTGGGAGAAAAACGGGGTTCTCATGATGAATAATTTCATGAGAAACGGCCGCGCTGACGTACTATATTTCCTTGAGCGCGATAGTGACATTATCATTCGCCTTTACGCCGGTACTCCCAGTGGTGGACTTCGCACCGTAGGTGATGTCGGTAACGGTTGGGGAATGTTTGACTTAGTTATTGCCGGGGACGTCAATCTAGATGGGAAAACCGATCTTATAGCCCGAACTCCAGAGGGTGATTTATACTTTTATGCGGCACGTAATAATTCGCATACTTTCAACGCCGGTGTCAAGGTTGGTGTTGGTTGGAATGGTTTTCGTTCCCTAACCTTTGTGTCTCGTACCGTCGGTAATAAACCAGGAATTTTAGCGGTTGATGATACCGGGCGTATGCATATCTATCCTTTTGCAAATGTTCGAGGACAGTTCTCTTCCCCAGTAAGGCTTGGGTATGGATGGGATAGTTGCACCAGAGTCATGAGCCCGGGTGATGTTGATGGCAACGGTAAATCAGATTTCTTGGCGACTGATTCCGCAGGATATTTGTATTTATATCGCGCGAGTAGTATCGGAACCTCTTTTTCGTCTGCGATGGTCGGCGTTGGGTGGAACATGATGTCCCAGATTCAAACAATTGATATGTCCCTTGGCGGTGGGATTATTGCTGTCGATCAGTCTGGCCTAATGTATCGGTATCCTCTAAGGGTTTCATCGTCCGCCGTCGGCTGGCGTCCCCCGGCTCGGTATTTGCAACCTGTCAGCGCAATTCGCGCTCCGGGAACAACGGTGGTACCGCGCCGCGGCTGGAACGGCACCAAAGTGCGCGAAGTGCGGGCTCGTATGGGCGTGGGGGTACCTCTGAATGCTGGAATGACTTTTGATGGACGTACCGAAAATGCGGTCAAGCGTTTTCAGCGACGGATTAGAGTAGGAGCTAACGGAATTGTCGATTATCGGACTTGGGTAAGGATGACTTCACGCTCTTGGACTATGGATAATTTCCGTATGCCGCCAATGCCTTTAAACGCCAACCGTAGTCAACGACTTAACGCGATGCTTTCCTTTGTCAGGTACCAAGTTGGAAGCCCCTATACTTGGGGAGGTGCTGGTGGTTACGGAGATGGCTACGACTGTTCCGGGTTGGCTCTCCAAGCGATTTACCGGGCAGGACTTGATCCGCAACCTATTAACGTCATTGCCCATGCAGCGCCTACCTATCGCAGTTCCAAAGAATTATATGCGCACCCGCGTTTGCAGAAGGTCAGGTTTGGCTCCCGCCAGCCAGGAGATCTGATCTTTTGGCAAGGACGTGGCGGTATTTATCACGTAGCTATCTATCTAGGATCGAACCAAATCATCGAGTCTAACTACGGTTATGCCCGGCAACGAGGTTTGTACAATTGGGGTAGCATCGCTCCCTACGTTGTACGGCCGTTGGCAAGCTAAGTTTAATTCCCAGCCCTAGTTAGTTTTTGGAGGCTGTTATTGCTAGCAATGCAAGGTAAAAAACGTCTTGTCCTCGCCGCAGCTGCCATCCTCACGTTGGTGGTGCTCTTAACGGCATGGTATTTGTGGTCTCGATCAGACGATTCCCTTCCCCAGGCAACCGGACCGCAGATTAAAGCATCTGTGGGACCTAACGCCAACTTGCCGGATATACGAGCCGGCTCGCAGGGGTGCGCTGCCCTGGATAAGGTTTTGAGTAATCTATTGCAGCAAACGCCGGAGGGTAAAGCGTTCACAGGGCGTGTAGCCCAGATACAGTCTCAGCAAAAAGACCCGGACTCTGGAACTGTAAACGCTGGACCTGAGTGGGCGAAGTTTCTCCAGATTCTTCCGAAGCATTACACGGAGTTTGAAAAAGCGGCAGGGAAAGATGACGCAGCCAACAAGGCAATAAAGAATATGCGCGAGATTGTTGACTTGGAACCGCAGCTGATTTCGGGGAAGGTTCCTGAATATACCGATGGGCCGGCGGCGCAACGGCAGCTTGAAGAAGGTAAAACTCCCGAACAAAACCCAGAGTATGTTAAGAAGTCAGAGCAGCTAGATAAACTGTTGGATCAAGTCAGTTGGTGTATGCCCACCTGGCCAGTTCTCTATGGATAGGAAGTTTTATGCTCGCTTACTTTTGTAGATAAACTACCTATAAAAAACCACTGAAAGGTAACTATATGACCCGCATAGTTGATAGTGCAGATGTTTCTCCCGAAGCCCGGATTGGGGAGGGCTCCAGCGTCTGGCATTTGGCGCAGGTGCGCGAAAATGCGCAGCTGGGGAGAAATTGCATCATTGGGCGCGGCGCCTATATCGGCGAGGGCGTGCATATGGGTGATAACTGCAAAGTGCAAAACTATGCCCTGGTTTATGAGCCGGCTTCTCTAGAGGACGGAGTGTTTATCGGGCCGGCAGTGGTACTGACCAATGATCACTTCCCGCGTGCGATTAACGAGGACGGCTCAATTAAGTCTGCTTCTGACTGGGAACAGGTGGGGGTCACTATTAAGCGGGGAGCGGCGATTGGTGCCCGCTCAGTTTGCGTAGCACCGGTAACCATCGGCGCCTGGTCACTGGTGGCGGCAGGTTCAGTAGTCACCAAAGATGTTCCCGAATATGCCCTGGTAGCCGGGGTTCCTGCGCGCCGCATTGGCTGGGTAGGGCCAGCAGGAGTAAAGCTACAGCCAGTTGCGGGCGAAGACGGCGTATATGAGTGTCCCCAGTCCGGAAGGCGTTTCCGTGAAGTCTCCGAAAATAAGCTACAGGAAATTTAATCTGTAGAGTTTTATTTAGTAACCATCTTAAACGGACGGTGGATTATTCCTATTTCAATTTGTCGAAACATTTACCTAGAACAAATTTTGACAGTTTGATAACTCTTGCTAGAAACACGCTTATAACGAATACAAGTATGCCGACACCCCCGGCTCCGGCTATCCCTGTATATCGGTAGAAGGCGTCTAAGGGGGTTAGCAACCGGAGCATTTCTAACACGACCGCGTGAATCGCGTAGGTCCACAAGAGATAGGGACTTACCGAGCGAGTTACAAGTATCACCAGTGAACTGAATTTTTGTTTTCCCTTAAAATAGGTGAACAGCGCCGCAGAATAAACTGCAACAAAGATGTTACTGTTTCCCACATCAGCAGTGTGCGAACCACTTAAATTATCAGTTCGCCAAATTAACCACCCAGCTACAAGAAAACCAAACAAGCAAAAGCCGTAAACGGTTCTGCGGAAGCGTTTATCAAATTCAGTGTTAGCCAACCAGTATCCTAACAACACATAGATGCAAGGAAAGGTTACAGCAAGACTGATGGAAACCTTTGAATCAATCAGCTCTAATAAAGATATAGCTTTATGATTCAGTAACTGCGCGCCCTCGTTACCCAATTGGTTCGCAAGTCCGTGGCCAAAAACAATTACGCCTCCTACAATTAGCGAGGTCATCAAGGCGACTTTGTCTTTTACTATCTGCCTCAAGACGGGTGTTATTACATATATGCCAAGAAGCGCCCACAAATACCACATATGATAAGGAGTTTCGAGCGTAATGCGCAGAAATGAATGAAATGTTTGTTCTTGATTTGGTAGTCCACAGCTGAGTTCAATTGTTGCCCAGGCTAGGGAGGTAACAATGAGTGCAAAGGAGATCCGGCGAATATAGGAAAACAGTTTTTTCCCAGCAATTTTTCTTTTTGGGGAAAGGAGAAAAACTCCAGTTACCATCAAGAAAACGGGTACAGCAAACCTAGAGATTGAGTTGAGGATTACTAGCATCCACCAGTTGGCGGTTCCTACTAGGGGAGGAGCTGCTGAAAAAGCGGTGAGTGCCAATGCGCTACTGTGTAAACAGGCAACAAACAAACACGCAAATACCTTGAGGGCATCAGCCCAGATTAACCGGTTTGAAGAATCGTCAGTCATTGTTATTCCTAAGGAAATTTTTTAAATAGGCGTATTGCCATCCGCTCCACTTATCATTTAAGAAATTCGTTTGTTAATCAGTCTACAATGGAGAGACATCGTTCTCTATGGGCTTCGTAGTTACGCTAATGGTCTAATGCCTGTATAGAGCATGATGAACTCTCTACCAATTTGTTTAATGGATGACGTACAATGACAAGCCATGGGGGAACCTATCTCAAGGGGGAAACGCAAAAATATTCATTTAGAATATTGCCTCATTAGGTAAAAATTAGCGGGCTACTTCCATTTGGATAATATTTCGGATATCCAGTAATTCTTAATTCTAAAACTATGGAGAGTGGGACGCATAATAGTTAGCCGCAAAGGAAAATATGAGAGAGTGTTATGGTGAATAGACGTTGTAACTTCATTCGGATAGTTTCTCGGATTTATTTGCCGGAAGCAGCAGCGGCCTCGTTTCGCTTGGCGGGGGTAGCCAAGGCTCTACGGGAAAAGGGCATAGAAGTCGAGGTAGTGACCACTACAGCGCCATCGGGTCTGCAAGTTGCCGATCACGACCGGGTACGGCGTTTCCCGGTACTGCGCGATAAAGAAGGTTACGTACGTGGATACCTGCAGTACCTTAGTTTCGATATTCCCGCATTTTTTCGAGTCTTATTTTCACCTCGCGCTACCGTGACCTTAGTGGAACCTCCGCCTACCACAGGGTTTTTCATGCGGATTGCCAGTAAACTCCTGGGTGTTCCCTATGTGTATTATCTGCCAGATCTATGGGGAGCAGCCAGTGCGTCTTTCGCCCCGAAGATAGTTGTGAAAGCAGTAAAAGCTCTGGAGGCTTTTGCGGTGCGGGGAGCAGTGGCTGTCATCGCAGTTAATGAAGAGATCGCTGAGACTGCGCGAGCAATGGGTGCAAAATCGGTTCATCTGATTCCTAATGGAATAGATACCGATACCTTTACCAATGAAGTTGAGCCGTTATCCCGTGTCGAGAGAGAAGATAATGGTTTAGGGGACGCACCCTATTTTATTTACACGGGCACCGCCTCCGAATGGCAAGGTGCTAGCATCTTTATATCTGCTCTAGCTCAGGTCATCGACAAAATTCCTCACCATCTGGTGTTCCTCGGTAAAGGCAGTGACTGGGATTTACTAAGAGAACAGGCAGCAAAACCGGAACTAAATGGACGGGCGCATGTCCTGGAAACGCTGCCTCCAGGTGAAACTGCGCGCTGGATCGCGGGTGCGGACGCTGGGTTGGTTTCCATTAAAGCCGGAGCTGGATATGACCATGCTTACCCCACGAAAGTGCTCTCTACCTTAGCGTGTGGAACTCCAGTGATTTATGCGGGACCGGGACCGGCACGCGAAGATATTGAGGCTCATAGCCTCGGAATTTGCGCAAATTACTCTGCTATCAGCGTGGCAAGGACCTTTCAGGAAATCATTAATTCAAGCTCTAGTATTGTAAGTCCCGTACAACTGAGAAAATGGGTGCTAGAAAACAAATCTTTAGCTAAGAGTAGCCAGAAAGTTGCTCAAGTTTTAAAAAATAACTCTGTCAAGTAATTTTGGTTAAAACCTATCTGCGCTTCAGCCACTCAGTTTCCAATACTTTAGCACTCATAGTCCCAGTGTGAACCTTGGCAACGTATTCTTTCTGGGCTTTCAGCAAGTTTTCTCGCATGGAATCATCCGCGAGTGACTTTAATACTTCGACAAGAGTATCTGGATCTGCTTGGACGATAGCTGATTCAATGCCAGTTTGTTGCTTAATAACTTTTCGCACATGCGGACTAACATTTGCAACTGCTAGGCATCCTGAACATATAGCTTCCAGTGCGGTTACCCCATAGGAGCCTAAAGTTAATTGCTCAACCAAGACATCTAAACCTGAGAGAATCTTGGGCATAGCTGCTCGTGGAATTCCCTCAAGCAGCTTTGACTCAATTAACCCAGAGCCTGAAAGTTCATCAAAAATAGGACGAATATACTCGGTGCCCTTCAACCATCGTCTGCTGGGGATGTGCCCAACTCTGAGGGGTGAGTGCACTGTGGGAACGGCTTGCCTAGTTATCCATTGTTCTGGTTTTACTACTAGGGGACACCAGTGAGCATTTGGGAGATCGTCCAACAAATCGGGAGTAGTCACAAAAATCGGTAGCCCTAGGGACTCGATTAATTCGCGATTGGCATCTGCTTTGCGTTGCAGCAAAACGGTTTGTTGATTTGTATTTGCGAAAGGCGACCATTCGTGGCGTTTGGCGTGACCAATCGGGCTGCGAGTGTCAGATCCGTGAGATAGAAAGGCAACCGCTATGCCTTGTTCCTGCAACGCACGTACTTCCCGGCGTACGTCGAAATTGAATAACCGCCCAAATAGCGAATTCTCTGCCTCGATTAATACATGAGTAAACCCGCATACTCGCTCAAACTGTTTCTTAGCCCATTCTTTAGACAGCGCGTAGGTTCCGTAACTTACCTTGCTATCTGCAGTGAAACTAAAGACTCCTCCAAAATCAACGGTCATCGCATGAGCCGCCACATCACTAAGGTTGGCTTCTAACGCTCGCGCCAGCTCCCATCCTTGCCCAGCGATATTAAAAGGGGCAATGAGGACACGGGTTGGAGCTTTAGGGACAGTAACAGTTTTTGGGTTCTGTTCAGCGCGATAACCACGCAACCTTGTAGCCAGCGGGAATAAGTAGGAGCCGGGGCCAGCGGCTTTAACAACCTCATATATAAATGAGGCCGGAAGTTTTGAGATAAGTTTTTCCCTAATTCTGGTGATATTGATAGCCATCAGTCGATTCCTGTTTTCGCGCCTACATATTCAGCAGCCCCAGGAGGACATAAGGTTTGTGCAACCAGATGAGCACGGGTTGTCCAAGTGTTTTCCTGGGCTGCCGCAGCTGCTTTAGTTGCTTTTTCTGCTATTTTTTCTGGATGTTCTTGCAAATGTCTCAAAATGTTGGCAATAGCTTCGTCCTCATAGTCAACTACCCAGCCGGCATCGTATTTACTGACTATCCGAGCCGCTTCGGTTCCGGCACTGACCAGAATAGGGCGTCCTCGGGAAATGTATTCAAATAACTTTACTGGGGCTGCAAAGTCCCAATAGGTGGTAGGCTCAACCAATAACACCGCAATATGAGATTGTGCATACAGGGGTGCCAGTTGCCAAGAATCCAAGTGATGTGGATGGATATTTTCTGATTTCAGGTTCAAATCAGCCTGGATAGCTGTCTGCCATTGTAGCTCTTTAGTAACTAAATCCATTTGAATAGTATGGCTGTCCACTACGGCTTTTATTAATTTATCTAGGCGGTAGTGACCTCCTATCCCGCCCACATAAAACAGACGCAATGGGTGAAGTGGCTCGGGAAGAGGGAGGACGCTGTCATCGTCTCCTGCTGGCGGTAGAGCACTGAATGAGTCGGACGCATCCAGCCCCATTACCTCCGCCATTTTTAGAGATGGCAAGAATAAGTGAGCGTTATTTCGTTGATATCCACACATATCTAGGCGGTGTAATAGCGGCGAAATTCGACCGATTAGATCTTTTGCCGCGAACTGGGGGAAACGCCAATAAATATCTCTATAAAAGACCCCTATAGGGATATTGTGCCGGTGAGCCTGACGCATTATTTGATAATCCAGAGTTGGCGCAAAGCCATCTTTAATACTGGTAGCAAAGAGGTTTGGTTGGGTGGAGTTTTCAGAATAAAGAAAATCTGGGCGCAACCCTGACCGCAATGTTTTCCGCAAGGACTTTAAGGCCTGCCTCCTTTGCGGCGTGGTTCCAGAAACGTCGATGACATCATAGCCGAGGGTCTTAAATGCTTCTCTCATCCGCAAAGGACGCAAACGCGAGGCCGAAGTCGGGTTCGTTTCCATGGGATAGGGAGCGTGAAAAATCATAACTTTCGACATTAGCTAGGTTCTTTCTCTAGTTTTATATTCCCTCTTAGGCACTTCAAATATCTACCTATGTCGCTTATAACGGGCATACGCGAAGGAAGCCACATAAAACAGCGGCCAATGCGTCCGTACCATGCGTTTCGCAGTGGTTTCGGGAGTGAAAGGAATAGTCAGCAGTTGTTTATCTATTCGAGCTAATACTCCGGTGTGTATCACTTTAGTTATCCGCATTTTCCGGGGAATACCCGACCACGATGCGATTAGATCACGGCAGTTAAAAATATTTAGCATATTGACCCCGGCTAGACCGTAGGCAATATCACTTTGCACTCCCCAGCGGCAGCAATCATTCTCCAGAGCTACTAAATCGAAAGTATATTTACGCATCGACTGGGGAATACCGTTAAGGTAGTTTTTAAGAATTTGTAGACTAGTGTTGCTCGAATTGTAAAGGCGCGCACGAATAAAACGAGGTCCTGCTAAACGAGTAGGAATGGCGTTGCCGGTTACGCTTTTACCAACTTGATCAATGATATTGCCGTTGAGCCAAGCGCTGGAACCGAAACTTTGTCTGTACGTGTATGCCAGAGAAAAGGCATAGTCAGTTGCATCTTCGCCAGCTAAGCTTCGAAGAATCTTTCGTTCTTCAAGTGGCATTTCAAGATCTTGTATCACCTTGTGCGATAGCCTGTATTGAGCGCATAGATGTTGTGGCCTAAGCAAATCTGGAGTATCTGCGCTGAATCCTTCATGACGAAAAGTGAAGCATGGAAGCTCTGGATTTACCGTTTTCCCTATCGCCATGTTTAGTCGACTATCATAGCCAGCAGTCAAGGGACATACCAGGTCGTAGTGGTGAGAATATTCCTTGAATATATTCTGTGCGGTTATAAAGGTGTCTTCAATTATTTCTTCCGCGTTATTCTGGTGTGGCTTGTACGGCCAGGGTTGGCGAATTGCTCGCATAGTTTGTAAATCTAGTAGATGGTTTGGCAACAGCATCCTGATATTCTTCGCAGCGGTGGAATCCGCAGGATAGGGTTGACCAGATGGAACACCAGCAGAAAGTTTATTCCATCTTTCATCAGTTAATGCCACCACTTGTCGCTCTACTAATGGTTTAGTGACAGCAACAGCTAAAGAGTTGCGATCAGTTGCATAGTAGGTTGCCAGCGTACAGGAGGCATCTCCCCACAGCCACAGCCTGTCGTTAATTTTTACGATAACAATGTATTTACCGGCGAAGCGTCCCGCCGCAGCATATATTTTTTCTACTGTTTTTTCGGGGGAAATATTCGCAAGATAATTGGGGATTTCTTCACGTGTTAGCTGAGCACGCGAATCAATACATAACCCGACGATGAAAACCTCTGTTCCGTTTTTTTCATCCGCACCAGTCAATACCGAAGTATTCGGTGTGTAATTTAGGATTGCTTTATCGGATATTGGTTGGTGACGTGAAAAATCTGGGTCGGGGCTAGAAGTTAGCGAATAGGTGAAAACCGCCGTCGTGAGTACATCTTTTTGGGTTAAGGTTTGCAAAGTCATATATAAATATCCTTAGATATGCCTAGAGTAGCGATTCCATAATCTGTTCAATGTTTTTCGCTTCATTTTCGAAACAGAGAGCCCGGGCAGCAGCATTCGTATTATGTTTAAACCTAATAATCTGTTCTCGCTCAAGCGAGCGAAGTGTTTCGACAATATTTTCTTTTGAGAACCCAGAGGATACTACGCCTACCTGGAATTCCTCTACGATATCTGCCATCTCTTTTGTCGGGCCTACTGCAATAGCTAGACGTGCCTGAATGAAGTCAAAAATCTTATTAGGCAAGGTGTAACGTGCATTCATATTAAAGGGCGGAATCCAGAACACCCCAACATCATATCGATTTAGAACTTGAGGAAGCTCTGCAGGTTTCACCGGATCACGAAAAAAGATATTGTCAGATTCTTGCGCAAGAGTTTTCAGCTTGCGTAAATATTTTCCTCCATCATTTGCGGGCACCAAATAAAGATCCAGGGTAAAGCGTTTTCCGGCAGCAGCAACAGCGTTAATAGTGGTTTCTAGAGCCCGCCCTGGAACCGCACCACCTGAGTGAACCAGCCGAATCGGACCATCGCTCGGGTTTTGTGAGGGAGTTAGGTCTGCAAAAGGTGCCGCGTTTCGAATTAAGGTCGGACGTACTCCGAAATTTTTGTCATATAACTTAACGATCTCGCGTCCAACAGTGCTAACTGCCTGGCACTTGGGAAGATATTTCTTGCAAATATGAGTCATTAAGGGAGCAACTAACAACCGCCAAGAGGTAACGTGTGTGCGTTCTGCGGGCGCCCACTCATGCATATCCGCCCAAATAGGCTTTCCGCGAGCCACGTGAAAGGCTAGAGGTAGCGCGCGAGCGTCATTGGCGACTACAGCATCAAACGTGCGATCCCCTAAAAGACGGATCGCTTCTTTATTGCCGGGAGCCGCTAATTCGGCCGCTTTATGCATATGCAACGCCAATTTTAAAACGCCTAGCGGCGTTTGCGGCAGCGAGGGATACTGGTCAGCTATCTGTAAATGCTCATCTACAAAGGCTGGTTTCGATCCATAACCAATAGAGGTCACGTGACCGAAAGGGCTGATTGCGCTTAGTTCCCGTAGCACCCGAGCATCCTTGGCAATGTTCGAAAAGGAAATCACCAGTATTTGTTTTTCGCTCATATCTTCAAATATATCGAACCAATATGCTTATTAGGTATTAGATAGCTGTTAACAGCAATCCTGCCGCTACATTTGCTGTTGGAAGAAACAGTTAATAATGAATTACCCATTACATCTTGGCGGGATGAGGGTGTCTTCCCCCCAGTTTCCGCTAGTAAATGCTTTTGTCCACAGGCCTAAGGTGGAAGCACCACTTAGCATCTTGCATAGCTGCCCGGTTTTTCGAGAGGGAGTGAGGGCTTCAAAAGCCATTGGGTGATCAAGCATTACCTGAATAGAGCGGTATCGGTTAAGAACTTTATCTGCGTGGCTGTAGCGCATAATTTTCAATAGAACATCTTTTAAACGGGCATTCATCTGGGTTTCAGAAGCGTGAAAGTAGTTCACTTCCTTACCCGATTGCTCGGCATAAATCCTACTGGTGAAGTCGGCATACCATTTGCGGTCAATGGTTAGGGTCTCGCTTCCCTGTAAAAGCGCATTCCAAACTTCGGGTTCTAGCATGGGCAGAGCCCAGGAATAATTGAAATACTCGTAACTGCACATTGAATTGTTTATATATTTGGCTTGCCGTTCTTTAATGTTGAACCATTCAATGAGTTCCTGAGTGCTGCGTGCGCCCTTTGGGTAATTTACATACTCAATTGCTTCCTGTAAGGCATCTCTCCAAGCACTAGTCTTGCCTACCTTAGAGCTGCGTCCTTGAAGAAAGGTGTGATGAGCCAGCAACGCCTGCTGAATTTGGGAAAAATCAGCGTGATTGGTAATCAACTCTTCATTGTGGGTATTCCCCACTATGGTATGCCCAGGTAGGAAGATTGCGTCCTCGTCGACTAATCCGTTTTGACGCATAACCGATAGGGCGTACCAGTCCTGAACGTGGGGGAGTGAAGTGCCCCTCCAGGTGGCACGTAAGAAATCACCTGAGTGGCTGCGCCAAGCCTGGCGAACTCTCTGCGGATTAAGCGTCACGTTGAACCACTCAAGTTCTAGAGCCCGAGCTACCTGTTCAGAAATAGAGGTTTCGGGGGAGTCAGGCTTGCCGTAGGTAAAGGTTTTTATGTTTGGGGCTTCTAACTTTTTCAGCCATGCTGCTAATAGTCTCGAGTCAAGTCCACCAGATAGGGGAATAACTAGTTGGCGTCCTTTAGAATTTTCAAGTAACCGAGTTAAAACTGTATCCAGAGAATCAGAAAATATCTTCTCCAACTCTGCAGGAGTGGATACCGGATGTTCTGAGTAGTTATAGGAGAATAAAGGCCTGCGCGTTACCTGCCCATCTGAGGAGAGAGATAAACATTCGGCTGCCTGGGTAGCTGAAACATTAGCCACAAGAGTTGACGATCCTAGAGTGAAACCGGTGCACTCAAAGACAGTATTTTGCTCACGGTCGCTTTCCCAAAGAATCTGGTAACGCAAAGTTTCTATGTCGTCGGTAATCAGCCAACGCCCATCTTGGTAGGTGAAACATAGAGGGTGGGAGCGGGTGCGGTCGGTTGCTATCACTATTTTCCCATCGTGCTCATCGATGATTGTCCAATGCCCTGGTAAACCAACTAAAGAATCTTCGGTCAGTTCCGCGGGGAGCGCTGCAACTTGCTGCGGGGTAGGAGCAATCATCGACCAAACATGTCGTTTGCCAGCGTTTGTAGTGTGCCAATGTGGAGATTTTAATATCAGTTCGGTGTTTCGCACTTTTCTTCCAGTCGGATCGCGTGTTGCACTTAGGAATTCTTGTATTGCCTACCTTATAAGATGCAGGCTAGAACTTATTGGTTGGCGGATAATCACGTTCTTCCCTGTTTCTCCGCAGTAGGGGATTCCCCATTCTACAATTCCATAACAAAGCTATCTCTTAAAAATAATTAGGCGCACATTCCTGCGCCTAATTATAGCTAAGGACACGTTCCCCGTGATGGGGGGGCTTCTCATGCAGAGTAACTATTAAACAGCATATCCACAACTTTCTCAGCGGCTTTACCATCCCCGTAGGGAGTTGCACTTGTAGTTTCAGCTTGAGGCCGTTGTGCGGCCTCTATCAGGGGAGCACCGGGCTCAACTAGCTGGTTCCACCCAAGTTCTACGGTTTCTACCCACTCGGTTTCCGGACGCACCGTGGTACACATGGTTCCCAGTAGGAATGCCTCCTTTTGTAGCCCCCCCGAATCTGTTACTACTCCCGCCGAATGAAGGGCGGAGGCTACCAGTTCCGGATAGGCGAGAGGACGATGTGCAAGTAGATTCCTGCGTCCCAGTTCAATGCCATGTTCTTTACACTTCGCCACCAGCCGCGGATGCGCCAAAATAACTGTCGGTAGATCCAGGTCAGCCAAGGAATCAAGAATCCGTTCGAGGCGCTCTTTATAGTCAGTGTTATCAGGGCGGTGAATCGTGGCCAGCCTATAGGCGCCCTCAGAAAAACCAAACTCTTCCATAATCGGGGATGGTTTATCCTTGACCTGTTCCTTAACCTGCAAAACCACATCGGTCATTACGTCTCCGACGACTACGGTGCGCTCCGCTAGACCTTCGTTACGTAAATGCTCGGCTGCGACAGTAGTGGGAGCCAGTAACAGGTCAGCGGCGTGGTCGGTTAAAACCCGGTTGTGTTCTTCAGGCATTCGGCGATTAAAAGAGCGTAGCCCGGCCTCCAAGTGGGCTAACGGTAGATGTAGTTTCACCGCTGCCACCGCTGCTGCCAGGGTAGAGTTCGTGTCCCCGTAAACTAACACCCAATCCGGTTGATATTTCTGCAAGACCGGTTCGATTGCGATCAACATTTTTCCGGTTTGCTCACCGTGGTTTCCACTGCCTATCCCCAAATGCTCATCTGGGGAGGGGATACCCAGGTCACGGAAGAACACGTCCGATAGCATCGGGTCATAATGCTGTCCGGTGTGGACAATGATATGTTCCACCCCCTGCTTTTCCATCGCCTTCGCGATGGGGGCAAGTTTAACGAACTGAGGGCGTGCACCAACTATAGACAGAACCTTCATAGGGCCATTCTATGTTTAACTGTACCAGGAGAGAATCTAGACTAGGTGGCGGGTTTAGTTTTCAACAGACCGCGATCAAACTTCTTAGCAACGTCAAACGCCATTCCCAGCATAAAGAGCAACATCGCGGCCATAGTTAGGCTCATGATGGTTACGGTTTGCAGCATGGGGAGAGGAGAGAAAGCTAAAATTAACAAGGGAATAGTGCAATAAACTATGGAGAAAACTAACATTCGTCCCTGAGTTTCTGTTGCTAAATAGATATTAGAGACAGGAGAAGTAACTACTGTTACCAAGATCCAAGGGGTAAGGGCACGTGCATAGTATCCGGCTTGATCCCATTGCGGACCGAAGAGAAACACGAATAGCCACGGTGCCAGTAGAAAAACGAGGGCAAAAATCGGAATAGCAAACAGTATTAGTTTTTTACTGACTGCCCTTACCAGAGGTGTCATTTCTCCAGGCTTGGCAGTAGATAAACGTTGGTAAAACACCTGAGTAACTGAAGCGGTTATAAACCCCATTGGGACTTGCAAGATTCCCTGCGCTTTGGTGAATTGCCCCAAAATCCCAGCACCTGCTAGACCAACTATAAGACTCATTCCATTGTTGCGAATACCTTCCACGAGCGCATTGGGGCCATTTAGTAACGGCATTTTTCGATAGCGAACCGCGAGGCTGCGCATAGACGGGATATCTTCTGAAGGAGCACGACGCAGTTCTTTGCGAGTTTTCCAGAGTAGTATGAACAGCGCCAGAGCCTGTCCAGTGATTGTTCCAAGGAATAATCCCACCACCGAGGGGAAGATGAAAAAGAAGACCAGCTGTAGTACAGCCACCCCAGTAGTTTGGATGACCCGGTTTTGGGCTATTAACTTGTAGTCAGTTTTACGGGTGAGCCAATACTGCACATTGGCAAGTTCTGCTACCTCATAGACTGAAATACCAGAAAAGAAGAGACAAATTGTCAACTGCTGGGAGTGGTAGGTGCTACCAAGCCATCCCGAGCCGGCGATGCATAGCAGCGAAGTCAGAACCGAGATTACGAAAATGCATCTGCGGGCCAGGCGGTGAACTTGTTTCGCCACTGCATCTGATTTTGGCAGAACGATTGCCAGGTCATAGCGCAAGGCAGCAAAGGCCGCCGCAAAGCTAGTGATAGCGGTAAATATAGCAAAATGTCCAAAATCATCAGGGGTGTAAAGACGTGCCAGGGGAATAGACAGCGCGATTCCTACCGCCTGAGCCAAAGCTGTTCCAGTGACCAGGGTAAGAACCTGGCTAATAAACTTGCTGCGCCTCACCGGTCGGAGAAGTGCCTCTAATAATCTATGCAAGATGATTCATACACCGTAAAAGATACGTTACTCCTAAATCTTTATGGCAGAATCCAGAATTTCTTCTACCACTTTCAGGGCTTGCAGGGCCTCGGACATGGAGACGTGCTCGCTGCCTTTACCTAAAATAGCGTCGCGGAAATGCTCGTGTTCAACTCGTAGTGGCTCCCGTTTCGTGAGCTCGTAGCGGGTCATTTCACCTTCGGAAACTCCCCGGAAGTTAGCAACCTGGGTCCATTCCACCGGAATTGATCCGTTCCGGTAGAAGGTGAGGTCGCCCATCATAGTGTCGGCCACCAGGGCACCCTTTTCACCAATCACAATAGTCTTGCGATCTTTGAAAGGACAAAGCCAGTTCACCAGGTTGTTTACCAGCACCCCGTTTTCCAGTTTGCCAACCACATTGACCATGTCCTCATTTTCGCGGCCTGACCGGTAAGCGGTTACCGCTGACACGGACGCATAGTTTGATCCGGCTACCCAAGCAGTTAAATCGACGTCGTGGGTAGCTAAATCTTTGACTACCCCCACGTCCGAAATCCGGGCCGGGAATGGAGACTGGCGGCGGGTAGAAATCTGGTAAACCTCACCCAGCTGCCCGGCAGAAATGCGTTTCTTCATTTCCAGGAGGGCAGGGTTGCAGCGCTCCACATACCCGACGGCTCCTACCAAAGAAGCATCCGCGAACGCTTTCACAATCCGTGCCCCGGATTCTGCGTCGGTAGAAAGCGGCTTTTCTACCAGAGTATGTACCCCGGCTTCGGCTAGTTTCAACGCGGTTTCCTCGTGGAAAACAGTCGGGACCGCTACTACGCAAGCATCCAAACCTTGCTCAATCAGGGCATCAATGTCGGGGAGGACTTCCATCCCCTTGGAAACCCCAAACTTGTCCCCAGCTGGGTCCGCCATCGCTACCAGGTCAACGCCGGGCAGCTCGCGGATATTACGTACATGGTGCCGGCCCATCGAGCCGATACCGATAATCCCGTATCGCAGGTTCGCCATGCTTTATGCACCCGCCTTGGCTAGTTTGTTTACCGCTTCCACAATCCGCTCCAAATCGCTTTGCGAGAGGGAGGGGTGAACCGGCAGGGACAGGCATTCTTTCGCGGCCTTTTCGGTGTGCGGCAGTTCCAGACCTTTGGCGTAGGGAGCCAAGGAGGGCAGGCGGTGGTTAGGAATCGGGTAGTACACGCCGGAACCAACCTGGTATTCATCCTTGAGGGCGGCCGCAAAACCGTCGCGATCTTCGCTTACCCGGATAGTGTACTGGTGATATACGTGCTCAGCTTCTGGGGCTACTGGCGGAACCGTAACTCCCTGCAGATTTTCGTTTAAGAACTTGGCGTTCGCGCGGCGCTTTTCCATCCAACCTGCAACCTGAGACAGCTGCGCCAGGCCGATGGCGGCATTAATGTCGGTCATCCGGTTGTTAAGCCCCACTAGCTCATTCGCGTAGCGCTTTTCCATACCTTGGTTACGAATCATTCGGGCTTCACGGGCGAGTTCCGCGTCCCCGGTGGTTATCGCCCCGCCCTCGCCGGCGGTCATATTCTTGGTGGGGTAGAAGCTGAAAGCTCCGAAAGCCCCGAAAGTGCCTACCTGCCTGCCGTTCCAGGTAGCGCCATGCGCCTGGCAGGCGTCCTCGAATACTAGGAGGTCGTGACGCTTAGCAATATCCATAATGGCGGTCATATTTGCCGGATGTCCGTAAAGGTGAACCGGCAGGATAGCGCGGGTCTTCGGGGTAATGGAGGCTTCAATCGATTCGGGATCCAGGCAGAAGTAGTCGTCCTCAATATCGGCGAACACTGGGGTAGCACCGATGATGGCTACCGAGTTCCCGGTGGCAGCAAAAGTAAAGGAGGGGACGATTACTTCGTCACCAGGTTTAATCCCGGCAGCCAGCTGTCCCACGTGCAAAGCGGAAGTCCCGGAGTTAACCATTACTGACTGCTGGCCATCGCCGCTAGCCATTTGGGCAGTAAACTTTTCTTCGAACTCCGCAACCCGCGGGCCTTGCGCCACCATGCCGGATTTTAGAACCGCGTCCACGGCGGCACGCTCTTTATCACCAATAATCGGTTTCGCGGCGGGAATAAACTCTGCAGCCATAAGAATAAGTAACCTCCTGGGTCTAATGCGGGGCAGCCCTTATAATCCTGATTATTTTCAGATGACTTCCCTTTGTCGGTTCTTATTATAAGGGCGAGCGCACCTGGCGCCTATAAGAAAAGTCCTG
The DNA here is from genome assembly GCF_000420065.1 of Varibaculum cambriense DSM 15806. Taxonomy (GTDB): domain Bacteria; phylum Actinomycetota; class Actinomycetes; order Actinomycetales; family Actinomycetaceae; genus Varibaculum; species Varibaculum cambriense. The sequence continues at coordinate 1,079,816 of NZ_ATUF01000002.1, forward strand.
AATGCTTGTTATTCTAGGAAAAGTAAGGAATTCTCGCGGAAAAGGTAGCAGCAGACTATGACAGCTAGAGATGACACCTGGGTCATCATTCCCGTATATAACGAAGACCAGGTGATCGGACAAGTAGTTAAAGACCTGATATCCACCTTTCCCCATGTGGTCTGCATAGATGATGGTTCCCGGGATAGATCAGCCGCGGTCGCGGCGGCTGCCGGTGCCACGGTTATCCGCCACCCGGTGAACCTGGGGCAAGGTGCGGGACTGCAAACTGGGATCGAATACGTGCGGGGTTTTACCCCGGCAAAGTATTTGCTGACTTTTGATGCAGATGGGCAACACCGGGTAGAGGACGGACTGGCGATGGTGGAGCAGGCCGAGAAAGAGGATCTGGCGATAGTTTTCGGGTCGCGGTTTTTATCTTCGCAAACCCAGGTGGGGTGGATGAAACGCCTGGTGCTAAAAACTGCGGCGCGGGTGACTGCCCGCCGTACCGGATTGCAGCTCACCGATGCTCATAATGGGTTGCGGGTACTCCGCCGAGATGCCTTCGAGCAAGTAAACCTGCTGCAAAATCGGATGGCGCATGCCTCTGAAATAGTGGCGCAACTGGCGAAAACCGGACTGCCCTGGGCAGAGCATAGTGTGTATATCCGCTACACCGATTACTCCAAAGCTAAGGGGCAATCCCTGCTTAACTCCATAAATATCCTCACCGAGTTGTTGATCAAATAGGGGCGAATGATGCTAATAAAAATCCTACTGATTGTTTTGGTGTTGCTTCTTTCCCTCTATATGTTTAAGGCCAACTTGGGGGCAAAACAGACCGCCTGGCGCCGCCTGGGAATACTAGCTTTTGCGGTTGCTGCGGTAGTAGTGGTGATTTTTCCCGGGATTACCACTACGGTTGCACGCTTTGTAGGGGTTGGACGCGGAGCTGATCTTCTGCTCTATGGGCTGGTAATAGTGGTTCTTTACAATATGTTGATGCAGGCCAAGCAGCGCAATGCCGCGGAGCGCCGCCTTACAAAACTCGCCCGGGAAGTAGCAATCACCCACACCGTTCTCGGGGAGGACGAGAAACGAGTTATCTCCGCTGTAACTGGTAACCCTACTGAAGCCGTTACCCGCGTCAGCGGTGATAACGTACCTCAGCAGCCCAGCGAGAACAGCTAACGCCAATGAATAAAGCCAAATGGGTAAAGCTGGGGAAGTATCTCTTCTCCGGTGGATCCGCATTCGTTTTAGATTTCGCCCTCCTGGTTGTCCTGGTGCAATTTGCGCATCTAAATGCGGGAATATCGGCGGCAATCGCCTTTATTATCTCCACGATTTACGCCTATCTGGCGCAAAAATATATTACTTTTTCCGCCAAAGGTGACTTCGGGGGATCTATTTTGCGATACCTGATCTTATTGGGATTCAACACCCTATTCACTTCCCTGACTGTGGAGCTTTTCCAAAACCTTTGGCAGCTGTATTACGTTGGGAAAATCGTGGCGGCAGCAATGACTACCGCCTGGAATCTGCCGATCATGCACTATTGGGTCTACCGCTCGGGCAGGAACCTCTGAAGTTACTAGCCCCCGCCCTCTTACGTTTAGCCCTTGCAGAGGTAACCACCAACCGCTCCTAATCCACGCCTCGCTACCTGCGGAAGCTCACAAAGGTGTTCTAATGTCAGTTCAACTGCTCAAACAATTGTTGTAACAATTTTGTCAAGCCTCTTGACCGAAACGTTTTTGTCGGCTATCGTAGCAATACCGAACCGATTCGGTAAGGTTTTTGCTAAATGAGTAGATAGCGGGGTAACCGGTAGCACTATCGGGGATCCTGCAGCCAAATACGCCGGCGGAGCAGCTGGTAAGGCAGAGGAAAGGACACTGCGATGGCGCAGAGCAAAGCAATAAATACCAACGATCCTAAATATTCCAAATTGTCCATCGGGGTCTGCCCCGACCAGTGGGGCGTATGGTTCCCCGAGGACGAAAAGCAGATGGATCCCCGGCAAGCCTGGGAAGAAATGGCAGAAGCCGGCTTCGAAATCATCGAAACTGGGCCGTTCGGCTATTTCCCCACCGATCCCAAAGAACTACAAAAATGGTGCGATGAATTCGGAATGAAAGTTGTTGCCGGCACTGGCTGGGGGATTCTCCACAAGGCCGAAGCCTGGCCGGAAACTTTGAAAACTTTCCGCGCCATCGCCGAAACCCACGCGGCAGTCGGCGCCGAATATATCGTGCATCTACCTCCGCTGTACCGCGATGACAAGACCTGGGAATGGACAGATGACCGCGTCCTATCCGATGATGCCTGGAAGCTCTATGTAGAACACGCCAACGCCCTCGGGCAAATGCTGCTGGATGAATACGGCCTGAAGATGGTGCTGCACCCCCACGGCGATTCCCATATCGAAACCCCCGAGGAAATCGCGCGTATCTTTGACGCCACTGATCCCAAGTACGTAAACCTCTGCCTCGATTCCGGCCACGTAGTTTACGGCGGCGGCGACCCGGTAGAACTAATCAAGAAATACCCGGAGCGGATCACCTACGTACACATCAAGGCTTTCGATGAAGTCATCACCAAAGAGGCGCACGAAAAGGACTGGCCCTTCGGCGAGGCCGTGGCTAAGGGGGCATCGGTATGTCCGCCTGCGGGACTGCCGGAAATGCATGAGTTCGTGAACGCCCTCGCGGAACTAGATCGCGAAATCTACTGCATCTGCGAGCAGGACTGCTACCCGTGCGAGCCCTCATTCCCGAAGCAGAATGCCATTAACATGCGTGAATACTTGGCCAGCTGCGGACTGGGATTGAAGTAACTATCCACCACTTACCTGATGCCGCGGGAGCGGAGTGATTATTCCGCTCCCGCCGGCATCTCCATTCAGCGGCTGCGAAGTCGCGCCTGGTCGCATTGAGGCCACCGGGCAAATCACTCATAGGGGAGAAAAATGACATTAAATATTGGATTGATCGGTGCGGGGGGCATGGGACGTGCTCACGTAGAACGGATCGAAAATGAGTTGACCGGCGGCAAGATTGTAGCGGTCGCCGATCTAAACCTAGATGCCGCGAAAGAAGTAGCGGAAAAAGTTGGCGGCAAAGCCTACGGCTCCGGCGAAGAGCTAATCGCCGATCCGAACGTAGATGCCGTCTTGATCGCCACCTTCGGCCGGGTACACAAGCCCGATGTAATCCGGGCGATTGAGGCCGGAAAATACGTGCTTTGTGAAAAGCCGCTGGCAACCACGGCGGAAGATTGCCGCGAAATTATGGAGGCCGAACAAAAGGCGGGGAAGAAGCTAGTAACCGTCGGGTTTATGCGTCGCTTCGACCAGTCTTATGGCATCTTGAAAGCCAAGATGGACTCCAAAGAGCTGGGCGAAACCACCATGGTGCATTGCCGTCACCGTAACCCCACCGTTCCGGAAAACTACCTGTCTTCCATGGCGATTGATGACACCGCCATTCACGAAATCGATACTTGCCGCTGGCTAACCGGGGAAGAAATCGTGAAGGTGCGGGTAGATATTCCCCGCTCCACCAGCTACAAGTTTGAGCACCTGACCGACCCGATCGTAGTGGTCATGTACACCGAATCCGGGATCCGCATCGATGACGAAGTAAACGTCAACATTGGCTACGGCTACGACATTCAGTGCGAAGCGGTAATGGAACAGGGCACCGCTTACCTGGGGGATCAGGAAAAAGTGTATGTGCGCTCTAGTCAAGAACGTACCAACGCCATCTGCCAGTCCCATATCGACCGTTTCCATGGTGCCTTCAACCGCGAGGTGCAGCAGTGGATTAACGCCGCCAGCGAGGATCGCCACACCGGCTCCAGCTCTTGGGACGGCTATGCGGCCACCTGCGTAGTGGATGCCGCCCTAGAATCCTTGGAATCACGCGAGTCCAAACTGGTCTCCGTGGAATTAATTGAACAGCCCGAGTTCTACAAATAACCCGGATCCCCATTAAAGGAGAAAACATAATATGAGCAATGATGCTTATAAGGAGAAGCTGGCAACCCCGCCCTCTCCCGCAAAAGTTAAAGAGATGGTGGCCAAGACCCCCATGTCGGGGCCGCATCGCGGCACCGTAATTTTGGCTGCTACCGCCACTTTTGGCTCGCTGCTATTCGGGTACGACACCGGAGTAATCGCCGGCGCTTTGCCCTATATGTATATGGACAATATAGCCGGAGGGCTGGGACTGGATGCCCTGCACGAGGGTTGGGTAAATGCCATGCTCGCCATCGGGGCAGCCTTCGGTGCGTTGATCGGTGGCTGGCTCACTGACCGGATCGGGCGTCGCACCAACATTATGGTCTTGGCGGTCATCTTCCTGGTCGGTACCTTGGGTTGTACTTTCAGCCCCAACGTGTGGGTGATTTACCCCTTCCGCTTCATTCTTGGTTGGGCAGTAGGCGGCGCGTCCTCCTCGGTTCCGCTCTATCTAGCGGAAACTGCGCCGAAACGAATCCGCGGTCCGCTGGTAGCAGTAGACCAGTTCATGATCGTGTTTGGGCAGCTAGTTGCCTATATTTGTAACGCTGCCCTCTCGCAGGCGCATAACGCTCCCGAAGCAACCGTGAAAGCCATTAGTGCCGGCGTTATTTGTCCTAAAGGCTCCCCGGATGCCGGTAAGGCCGTGCAGGCCGGTGGTACCTACACTTGGGACTGTCTATCTGGCCTCTCCGATACCGTCCGCGAAACCATGGTGCTTTCTGGTGGTAACGGTAACGCCTGGCGTTGGATGCTGGTAATCGCCACTATCCCCGCCGTCTGCCTCTGGGTAGGTATGCGGGTCATGCCGGAATCCCCGCGTTGGTACGCCGCTAACCAGCGTTACTATGAAGCCATTGGCGCTTTGAAACGCGTGCGTGACACCGACGAAGAAGTAGAGTTCGAAACCAACGAAATGATCGAACTCCACCGTAAAGAAGAGGAAGAAGAACAGTGGAACTTCTCCCGGATTTGGAGTACCCCCTGGACACGTAAAGTGCTAATCATCGGGGTGTTCCTGGGAATCTTCGACCAGACTACCGGGATTAACACCGCTATGTGGTACATGCCCAAGATTCTAACCGCCGCCGGTTTCGATACTGGCCAGGGCATTATGTTAAACGTGGTAACCGGTACTTTCTCCGCAGTTGGTTCCGCAGTAGGCTTCTTGCTGATTGCGAAACTCTACCGCCGTACCGTAGGTATCTACCAAGAAACCGGGGTCGCGATTTCCCTCTTGGTACTGGCCGGAGTGTTCTACTGGGGTATTGAGCCCCATATGGATGCCCACGGCAACGTGGCCAGCGATATTCCCAATTTCTTGCCGTGGCTGGTACTGATTTTGGTGTCGGTATTCCTGTTCATCAAACAGTCGGGAACCATTCACTGGGTGCTGCTCTCCGAAATCTTCCCGGCTAAGATCCGCGGGGTCTCGCAGGGAATCTCGGTTTGCGCGCTGTGGATTTTCAACGCCATTGTTGCGGGGACTTTCCCCTGGATGATCGAGAACCTGGGTGGTTCCGGTACCTACTTGGTCTTCGGACTCATCAACGTGATTGCGTTGTGCTTCTACATTAAGTTCGTTCCGGAAACCAAGATCTACACCTTGGAAGAGGTGGAACAGAACCTGGAGGCTAAGTACTCCAAGTAATAGCTATATACCCAGCTATCACCCTGGCCTGCCAGTGAACTATTCGTTAGTTCGCTGACAGGCCAGGGTTTTTGGTATCCGGATTTATTTTCAAATTTACGAGGGCGAGCGCGAGGTTCTTTTGGGGGTGGGGGATCGGTGCGGCACTTGCACGGTTAGGTAACGAAAGCTAGATTCTCGCGGGAGCGGGGCGAGGGGTGCGCTTAGCAGGGTAAGTTTCTCTCTGTTACCGGAGAGGGGGAGCTTGAGTGCGCGGTATTCACAGTCTTTTAGCGCGGCTTTTTGCAGGTGGTGGCGCGCTGCAGCAGCGAGGGACGAATAGTTATTTCCTGCCCGGGAGCGCCCGGAGCGGCGTAGCGCTTAGCTACAGCTTTCACGGCTTGCGCCCCCAACTGATTTGCATGTTGGTCGATCGAGGTAATCGAAAACTCCTCTAACTGCCCCAAGTAGGTGTCGTCGTAGGTAATTAATCCGCAGTCTTTACCTGGTTCCATCCCCAGGGCGCGCAGCGCGGTACAGGCTTCGATCGCTATCAGATTGTTGTGGGCAATGAATGCCGGTCGCTTGGCCACCGATCCCTCTAGGCACTGCCGGATCTGTTCACCCGGTTCCAAGTCAGGCAGCAGGGCTTGGAATCCCGGGAAACTTTTATGCTTTTTTCGTAAAGCTTCAAAAGCAGTCCGCTGCACTTTGCGGCGGGTCACTACTGCTTGATCAACGCTTTCCGGACTGGATAAAGAAAAGATACGGTCGTATCCACACTCGGCTAGGTGAGTGATCGCTAGCCGGGCTGCTGCTTCCTCGTCCATATGGATAGAGTCTATTTTTCCTGCGACGTACTTTAACCCCAGCACCGCCAGGGGGAAGGTTTCCGATAGGTGTGCCAGGCGCTCTTGGGAGGAGGCAGGAGAGATGAGGATGACCCCGATAGTCTGCATTTCCTGGTAGCGGTTTATTAGGTTCCATTCTTTTTCTGGATCCTGACGTGCAGTTGAAACCAGAGATAAAAATTTGTTTTCTTCTGCTGAAAGCCGCAGCGCGTCCTCGACCTCTTCGAAAAACGGATTTTGCAGGTCGGGCAGGATTACCCCGAGGAGGTCGGTTCCGGAGGTCGATAAGAATGCAGCGTTTTGATTGCGCACGTATCCCATATCAGAGGCAACGCGCAGAATGTTGGCTTTAGTTTCCGCATTAACCCGCGGGGAATCAGATAACGCCAGGGAAACTAACCCGCGTGACACTCCCGCCTTGCGGGCTACATCTGCTTGCGTAGGGCGAAAACTCATAGCCCAAGTATAAAATAACGCGCACAAATATTGCGGGCACTTCTTGCTGACGTTGGAGGAGTGGCCGCCTAAAAAATCGCTATTGGAAATGACATTCCGCTCTTGACGGCTTTATTAACACGTGTTAAATTACAAAATCGGAAGCCATTGTTGCCTGTGTCACTCACCAAAGATGGTGATATGCAGCGATGCGGGTAGTTCGGAGATGGGCTTCTGTAGGTACTTATGACAAGGACAAGGTAGTCAATGAATCAAAAAAATGGTGGCAAAGCTCAGCAAGCCATTCACCCCGGTATGGAAATTGCAGAGCTACGCGCAGAGATAACTAGAATTCCTTCCTCCGGGAAGAAGCGGGGCATCGGATTTGTTGCTTTCGTGGCAACCCTGGGGTCTTTTCTATTCGGCTATGACACGGGAGTGATCTCAGGTGCCCTCCCCTTCATGTATATGCCGTACGGGGCGCAAGGCTTGCAACTTACGGCTGTTGAGGAAGGCTGGGTAGGGGGAACCTTACTAATTGGAGCAGCGCTGGGCGCAGTATTGGGTGGCTGGCTCTCTGATCGCTGGGGTCGACGGCATAACATTTTATTGCTGGCAGTAGTGTTTTTCGTCGGTTCACTAGGTACAGCGTTCGCGATTAACGTGTGGATGATGTACCCATTTCGTTTTGTTTTAGGTTTCGCGGTCGGGGCCGCCTCAGCAACGGTTCCGGTTTATCTGTCCGAAACTGCCCCCAAACGTATCCGAGGTTCGATCGTTGCCGTCGACCAGGTGATGATCGTAACTGGACAGCTAATGGCGTTCGTCTTTAATTCGATTATTTCGGCTCTACATGGTGGTCCGCAGTTGACCTTGGCAAAAACCTATAGTGTCTGTGGCTTAACCCTTAAGGGCGGCGAAACTGTTAAATGGGATGTAATCGACGGCCTTAATAAATCCAAAGGCGGGTGCCTAAGCTCAAGTGAGTGGTATCGGTTCGTCGACCAGACCATTCAGGTATCTGGAGGCAATGGAATGGCCTGGCGTTACATGCTGCTTATTTGCTCCATTCCTGCAATCGCTTTGTGGATTGGGATGCGGCTCATGCCGGAGTCGCCACGTTGGTACGCTGCAAACTATCGCTATTACGAGGCGATAGCTGCCCTTAAGCGCGTGCGAATTCCGGAAAAAGATGGTGATCTTGCCGAAGAAATCGACGAAATGATGGCGAATAATCGGAAAGCAGAAAAGCAGGAAAAGGGAACCTTAGGTGATGTGTTCCGCACCCCATGGATTCGTAAACTGCTATTTATTGGTTGTTTTATTGCCATAGCTAATCAGCTGACCGGCGTAAATACCATTATGTATTACGCGCCGAAAGTGCTGCAGTATGCGGGTATGAGCACACAGGCGGCAATTACCGCTCAAATCGCTAATGGGGTGATGAGCGTAATAGGGTGTTCTATTGCAGTTTTTATCATTATGAAATTTACTCGCCGGAAGATTTACATCACCACAGAGTTCCTAATCTTCTTGATTTTGGGAACAGTTGCCATCATGTTCGCTATATTTATCGAGCCAGCTATGGCAGCAAAAGTTAATCCACCCGTGTGGTCAGCACTGGTGATCTTGGCGCTGATGGCAGTGTTCATGTTGGTGATGCAGACCGGATCTAGTCCCGTGATGTTCACTGTTATGGGCGAAATGTTTCCACAGAAAGTTCGCGGTGTTGCCTCGGGTGCTGCTATCTGTACCTTGTGGATTGCAAACGCGATTATTACGGTTTCTTTCCCAAAGATGATGGAGTCCTTGGGGGGAGCTGGTACCTATGGGGTATTCGCAGTGATTAATCTGCTGGTCGGTATTATCTTGTGGAAAATCATGCCGGAAACCTCTGGGAAATCACTAGAGGAACTGGAAGAAGAATTTGAAGAGCGTTACTCGTAGGCCTCTCAGCCAAGAGGCCGCAAAGCGGCTCTAAAATCACCAGGGAGCTACGGGACTAGGAGACTGATGATGTCTGTCCCTATTGCCTTCCCAGCAGCGTGGAAACGCAAACAATAAAATATTCAGAAAAAAATTGAAATAGGCCTTGATTGGTGGAAAAAAGTCCTTTAGTATGGACAGTAGTTAACGCGTGTTAACACTGGTTTGCGGGGACGCTTTCGCCAGGAATCAAGGCACTACTAAAGCTCAAAGAGGAGAAAAAATGACTAAAGAAACCCTGTCAGTAGCGGTGATCGGCGCAGGTATGGCTGGACGTACCCATGCGGATGGTTGGCGCCAGGCCAACACGGTATTCGCGTCAGAGCTACCCCGGCTGCGCCTAGCCACTATCGCTGACGCCTATCTGCCTTTTGCCCAGGCGGCTGCTCGCGATTACGGTTATGAGAAAGCCACCGACAACTGGAAAGACATTGTCGATGATCCCGATATCGACATTGTTTCCATTGTGGTGGGCAACAAGCTACACCGCGAAATGGCCGAGGCACTAGTCAAAGCTGGCAAACACGTCCTATGCGAAAAGCCTCTGACCGATAACCTAGAGGACGCCAAAGCGATGGCCGAGTTTGGGGCAACCGATAAAGTAGTTACCGGTCTGGGTTACTGCTACCGCCGTAACCCCGGTCTAGCAAAAATCGCAGAAATGGTACAAAGCGGGCAGCTGGGAGAAATCACCCATTTTGACGCGCGTTACTGGTGCGACTATGGCTGCGACCCCAACACCCCGATCGCCTGGCGCTATAAAGGCCCGATGGGTTCCGGCGCTTTAGGTGATGTGGGCAGCCACCTGGTTGACGCTGCCGAATTCGTTTGCGGTCCCCTAAAGTCAATTGCGGGCGCCCAGCTTTCCACCGTGATTAAGAAGCGTCCCCCAGCTCTAGAAGGAGTAGCAGGCGGACGCGGTGCCTCCTCGCAGGCAGAAGCGACCGAAATCGTAGAAAACGATGACGTTGCCACCTGCACCCTGAAATTTGAAAACGGGATCATCGGAACCTTCTCGGTATCGCGGGTAGCGTTCAACTCTCCCAACTCGATGCAAATAACCGTGAACGGTACCAAAGGAATGGTCTCCTTCGATATGGCGCGTGCCGGCGAAATCATGGTTGATGACCAAAGCGCTCCGGCCGGACTGGGCGGGCCGCGCCGCGTCCTCGTCAACCCCGACTTCCCTTACTTCAAGGGCGGATCCTCGATGGACTTTGGGGGAGTGGGCGTTACCCAAATCCAGCAGTTCGTTTACCAGGCACACGCCTTCTTAGAGCAGGTGGCCGGGGTTAAAGACGGATTGCCTCCCACCCCGGACTTTGCCTATGGATACCGCTCCATGCGGATCCTCGACACTGTTGCTAAGTGCGCAGCCAACGGTGGCGCCGAAACGGAAATCAAATAACCAAAATAACGAAAAGGAGAAAAATCATGGCTATGAATCTAGGCGCTTACACCGCTTGTCTACACAACTTCACCCTGTCCGAAGCGCTCGATCATTTGAAATCCTTCGGGCTGACCGGCGCGGAAGTAAACGTGGGGGGCTTCATTCCCTCCCCGCACTGCCCGGTTGACCTGCTGATCGGTTCGAAAACCGCTCGCGAAGACTATCTGGGGATTTTCGAAGAAAAAGGAATGCGTCTTGCTGGCCTGAACACCTCCGGTAACGTCGCCGACCCGCTGTCCGATGTGGGGCCGCGCCACACCTATGACCTCAAACGTGCCATTGAACTGGCCGGAAAACTCGGGGTGGGGGAAATTGTATGTATGTCCGGGCTGCCCGGCACCGACCCAGACGCCAAATATCCCGCCTGGGTAGTTAACCCCTGGAACGGTGAACAGCTAGAAGTCCTGGAATACCAGTACTCGGTGCTAGAGAAATTCTGGAAAGAAATGGATCTACGCGCCCAAGATGCAGGCGTGAAACTGGCTTGGGAACTGCACCCCACCAACACCGTGTTCACCCCCACCCAGTTCCTAGAGTTCGACGAACGGGTCGGCGGCTTCAAGAACATTGGGGTAAACATGGATCCCTCCCACCTGATGTGGCAGGGGATGGACATTATGAAGTCGATCGAACTGCTCGGTGACAAGATCGTGCACGTGCACGCCAAAGACACCAAGATCGAGCCCGGGGTAGCCACTCGCGGGGTACTAGATCCTTCCTTCGGGCCGGTTCCCGAGGACGAATCCGCGCGCACCCCCGTAGGGATGGATCACTACTGCTCCTCCTGGCCCTCTGATCCCGCCTGGCGCTTCGTTGCCATCGGCGAAGGTCACGACGTGCCTTGGTGGAGCGAGTTCCTAGCCGCGATCGCCAAGATCGATCCGGAAATGAACATCAACATCGAGCACGAGGATGCCGCCTACGACCAGCTAGAAGGCATCCGCCTCGGGGCAGAAAACCTGATCGCCGCGCAGAGCGCCTAGCGCCGCACCTGCCGCACCGGGCGAATCGATACCATTTCCACCATCGCGTTTTCGGGAGAATCAATAGCGAAACGAACCGCTCTGGCGATAGATTCCACGGTCATGTGATCGGCGGGATCATAGTAGCCAGCGTCCTCTTGCAAAACGTGTTGCATATCGGTATCGACTCGCCCGGGGTGGATAGAGGTGACCCGGATCTTGCCGCGCTCTTCCTCACGCAGACGATCGGCGAGGGCGCGCAAACCGAACTTGCTAGCTCCATAAATCGCGGAACCTAGGCGGGAATCAAATCCCGAACCCGAGTTCATGAAAATAACCTGCCCCTTGCGGGCGCGCAGCAAAGGAATACATAGGCGGGTTAAATCCATCGGAGCTACCAGGTTTAGCTCCAGGTCATCGCGCCAATCCTGACGGCAGGCATCAGCAACATTTCCATTGCGCAGCCGCCCGGCATTATTCACCAGTACATCCAGGTGACTAAGCTGGGCGGCTTTCGCGGCGAGGGCGTCCTCGTCGCAAATATCAACCACCCAAGGCTCGGCGGAGGGGAGGGAGTCGGCTACTGCCCGTGCTCCCTCTTCAGTAGTTGCCCCCACCAAAACGTGGTGGTCACGAGATAGTTCCTTACAGATGGCGGCGCCGATTCCGCGCGAACCGCCAGTTACCAATGCTACTTTGTCCATGCCGTCACCCTAGCGGCTATTGCCCGGAAATCAATTCTCGTTATCGCGGTACTGCTTTAAATCTTCCTCAGTACCTGCCAGCTTCTTCTTCTTGTGCATACGCGCCGCTTCTCCGGCAAAGTCCGGCACGTATTTGGACACTGCCACCGAGGGGCGGACATAACCACTGGAGTTAGGACGCGGAGGCAGCTGGATCGGCTCCTCATCGCTTTGAATCTCCGTATAGGGAATCGAGCTAAGGAAATGATGAATCATATTCAACCGCGCCTGCTTCTTCGAGTCAGAAAGCACGTGATGCCAAGGCGCCACCGAAGTGTCCGTATGGACCATCATGTCGTCCTTGGCACGCGAATAATCTTCCCAGCGAGTGATGGATTCTAAATCCATGGGGGAGAGTTTCCACTGACGTAAAGGATCACCCAGGCGAGACTTGAAACGCTTGTACTGCACTTTATCTGACACACTAAACCAATATTTACGCAGGTAAATACCGTCTTCGACTAACATTTGTTCGAAGATGGGGCATTGGCGCATGAACAATTGCACCTGGTCAGGGCGGGCAAATCCCATCACTTTTTCTACCCCAGCCCGGTTGTACCAGGAACGATCGAAGAGGACGATTTCGCCGGCTGCGGGCAGATGTTCGATATAGCGCTGGAAATACCACTGAGTTTCTTGCCGCTCCGTCGGTTTAGGTAGCGCCACGATCCGGGCAACTCGCGGAGAAAGATATTCGGTCATCCGTTTAATAGTGCCGCCTTTACCAGCGGCATCGCGTCCTTCAAAAATAACTACGATCCGGGCTCCGGTAGCTTTCACCCAGGTTTGCAGCTTGCCTAATTCGCCCTGTAAACGGTAGAGCTCGGCCTCATAAACTTTATTGGGGATTTTCTGCACTTTGATTTCGTCAGCTTCACTGATCCCATGTTCGCTTTGCTTCATCGGTATCTCCTGGTTCGGCGGTAATCCTTAGCGTAGATCAGGGTCACGCTATGTGGGGGTGAAACGGGAAAGATATTTTGAGGAAGGAGTGGTAAAGAGTAGGCAGGCGAAGGGAAAACAAGCTAGTTTTAAAGTATGGAATTTAAAGTCATTGACCATCCGCTGGTGAAACATAAACTGACCATTCTTAGAGATAAAGACACCCCCTCTTCGGTGTTTCGGCAACTGGTTGATGAACTAGTTACCCTGCTCGCTTATGAAGCCACTCGGCATGTGCGGGTAACTCCCAAACAGATCGAAACCCCGATTCAGCCCATGGAAGGCGAGGTAATCTCGACACCTCGTCCGATTGTGATTCCGATTCTGCGAGCCGGTCTGGGGATGCTGTCCGGCATGACTTCCTTGCTGCCCACCGCAGAGGTCGGTTTCCTGGGAATGAAAAGGGACGAAGAAACTTTGGCAATCGAAACCTATGCGAATCGTCTGCCTCAGGATTTAACTGATCGGCAAGTGTTCCTGGTTGATCCCATGCTGGCGACCGGCGGCACCCTGGTGGCGGCCATAGATTACGCGCTGGAGAGAGGCGCTCGGGACGTTACCTGTATCTGTCTGGTGGCAGCTCCGGAAGGGGTTAAGCACGTAGAAGAGCATATCGGCCAGCGGGCGGACGTTACCGTGGTGGTGGCGGCTCTGGATGAGGGGCTTACCCCGCAGGCTTATATCCGCCCGGGTCTGGGTGATGCCGGCGATCGTTTATACGGGATAGTCGATCAGTAGTAACGCGGAGTTGCTTTGCGCGGTTGCGAGGCAGCGTGCTGTTGACGCTGTTTGGTGAGGATTGGCGAGGTTACGCGGTGGTGATTGTTTTGCCGCGGCGGCAACGCTAAGGAGCCTAGCCGCGGGAGTGATCACATTTCGCGCCCAAAGTTTAGTTCTGGCGGATAAATCCGCTAAACTTTTGAAGGTCTGTTAATTGCTGATAGAGCTAATACAGTACCTGGTAGCGTGTCCGAGCGGCCGAAGGTGCAGCACTCGAAATGCTGTGTGGGGCAACCCACCGTGGGTTCAAATCCCACCGCTACCGCAAGGAGAAAAATGCCCCAAGCGCTTGCGCTTGAGGGCATTTTTCGACGCGGCGGTATGTAAAGCCGCGTAGTGGTTTTACTAATACCGCAAGGTTGGGTTTAGCAGTGGCGGTATGTAAAACTGCGTAGCGGTTTTACTAATACCGCAAGGTATTCGGGGTGGGGTTTGGGTGTTGGTCGTATGCCCCAAGTGCTTGCGCTTGTGGGCATTTTTCGACGCGGCGGTATGTAAAGCCGCGTAGTGGTTTTACGTTTGCCGCAAGGTTGGGTTTAGCGGTAGCGGTTGCGGCCAAGATAGCGAATAGGCGGGGTGTAGTGGGAAGACGCAGAAAGCGCAGGCAGGTAGCGCGCCCGCCTGCGCGGCTAGGAATCGACCCGGTGGCATTTACCGCTAACGGTGAAAATAGTGTAGAGCGGCAGTTGCAAGCCCAGCTGGAACGCAAACTAGCAATGTCTGCCGCGGAGATTGCGGATTTTGTGGCGACAGCGTTCGCGGCGGGGGATGTGGTGTCTCCCTTGGGGATTGTTTTATCCCCGGATAGCCAGCTTTTGGAGGGGCAACGCTACTATCTGCATCGAGTAGCTCCCGATGAAGGTGCTCTCTTACCGAAGTTGCAGGTGCTTTGGGAGGGCGAGGGGGCAATCGTAGTTAATAAACCTTCAAGCTTGGCGACTATTCCCCGCGGCTCCTGGATTGCCCGCTCGGTGGTGGTAGCGGCTCGCCGCCAATTCCACAATGACCAGATCACCGCCGCGCACCGCCTAGATCGCCTCACTACCGGATGTTTATTACTGACCCTAGATTCGAAGTATCGGGCGCGTTATCAGCAGCTATTTGACCGCCGGCAAGTAAAGAAAACCTACCTGGCGCGCACCCGCGGCGGTGGCAACCGGGTAGAAGCGGTGATTCCCCAGGTGGGGGAGAGTTTCGATTTCCAGCTCCCGATGTTTAAGGAAACCGGCTCGCTGACAGTGTCGATAGGAGACCCTCCGGTTGGGCAGAAGATGACGCGTTGCCAAAGCCGAACCCGCGGCCTCGTCCTCGGAAAATTCCCCCTCCCTGAAAAGATAGAAAAGCCGGAGGGGGAGGGAGGAGTAACCCCAGGCGGCGAGGAATCCGTGCCAGAAGAAGAACTGTTGTGGCAGTTAGAGCCGGAAACCGGGTTTACCCATCAGCTGCGCGCGACCTTGGCGCATGTCGGGTATCCCCTGTTGGGCGATCCCCTTTATCCGGTAGTCCTGCCTGCAGATGCGGCGGAAAATATCGAGCCCCAGCTGTGCCTGCACGCCCACAAGCTGCAGTTTCCCGATCCGGAAAATCCTGCTAACACCGTAACCGTCACTGCCCCCACCCCCACCTGGGCAAAAGGCTATGAAAGTGCTTACAGCCCGAAGGGATTGGCGTGACGGATGGTGCGCTAACCCGTAAGCTATAACCCATGCGAGAAAGGCTGCCGTTTTTATTTATCCAATGCCGTCCCGCCGGAAAGATAGCGCGTGATGAGCTGCAAACCATTGCCGAGGTCACCGGACTAAAGATCGGTCAGGAACTACATTCTTACCTGCTGCCAGAAGAAACCGACCTTGGCCTGGTGCGCGATCTAGATATTGCGGGCGGGTACAGTGCAGTCATTATTTCCGGATCTCCCTTTCGGGCACAGCAGCCAAATGGCTCCGAAGATCCCATACAAAGACAGCTATATAACCAGCTAATGCCATTGCTGCATTACCTGTTGGATAACGATTTTCCCACCTTGGGGCTTTGCTATGGAATGCAAATGTTGGGGCAAGCGGCTGGTGCCACTTTGACTGACCGCACCGGGGAAGACCTGCAGGCGGTGGAAGTTACTTTAACCGCGGAGGGGCAGCAAGACCCGGTAACCGGGGAGCTTGAGCCAATAATCCGTTCCTACACTGGACACGGAGATTCCCTCGCGGAACTTCCGGAGGGCGCAACTTTGCTGGGCAGCGGAAACTACTGCCACTACCAGCTGCTTCGCTTCCGTAATCACCTGTATGGCACCCAGTTTCATCCGGAAATCACTACTGCGGGAATGCAGATCCGCATCGACCAGTACGGGGACGCATATTATGCGGCCGCAGAACGCGAAGCGGTGATCGCCCGCTGCATGAGTCAAGATGTAACCAGTTCCCACCGGTTGCTATCAGCCTTTACTGAACATTACCGCCGTTAGGAGGCACCTGATGAGCATCAAGTTTTCTCGTTCTGAGCGTTCGACCATTGGGATCGAATGGGAACTACAGCTAATTGATAAAGACTCCTTTGACCTGCGTCAATGCGCTAGCGCAGTGATCGAGGAAGTAGAGCGTTTACACCCGCAGAACTCACTGGTACACCGGGAGATGCTACTCAATACGGTAGAAGTTATCTCCCGTCCTCGTCGCAACGTCCGTGACTGCGTCATGGATCTAACCGAGGGGATCAATCTGGTGCGGCCGGTCACCTCCGCGTTGCGAGTAGAGCTAGCAGCTGCCGGATCCCACCCCTTCGCTAACCCCAGCTACCAGCAGGTGACCGATAGTAAACGCTATGAAGAACTGGTCAACCGCACCCAATATTGGGGGCGCCAGATGCTACTTTTCGGCACCCACGTACATGTGGGGGTAGAAGATCGCGACAAAGTACTGCCGATCCAAAACTATTTGACCAGCAAACTTGGGCATATTCAGGCGCTGTTTGCCTCTTCCCCTTACTGGGCAGGAGTTGACACTGGCTACTGTGACAATCGGGCAATGGTGTTCCAACAGCTACCTACCGCGGGAAAACCGTACCAATTTGAAACCTGGGAGGAGCTGGAAGATTTCACTTCCGGAATGCTGAAAACCGGGGTGATCGATTCCTTTGATCAGGTACGTTGGGATATCCGCCCCTCGCCCAAGTTCGGCACCATTGAAGCGCGCGTCGCCGATGCCTCCTCGACTTTGAAAGAGGTCGCCGCCTGCGCCGCTCTTACCCAAGCCCTGGTAGAAACCGCTTCGCGACAGCTAGACGCCGGAAAAGAACTGCCGGTACTGCCCGACTGGTTCGTGCGAGAGAACCGCTGGCGGGCTGCGCGCTACGGGATGGATGCCATTTTGATTGAGGACGCAGAGGGGGAAGAAGAACTATTAACGGATTCTTTACCCGCCTGGCTAGAGGAACTCTCGCCCGCCGCTGAAGATCTAGGCTGCGCGGAAGAACTCTGGTCGCTGCTCGACATAGTGAAACTGGGAGTCGGCTATCAGCGCCAACGCACCATTTTTGAACATACCAACTCCTATGAGGCTGTAGTTGCCTTTCTGATGGCAGAAATGGAAGCGGGGGAGCCACTTGATCCCGGGCACTTCGTAGACAAATCCCTGCATAAGAGCGGAGTCAAAGGCTGGAAAGTCCGCGCCCGCTAAGAATGCCAAGCTCTCCTAGCAGTAACGCTTAAGGAGGGCGGGGGAAAAGATGCGACAGGGGCTTGAGCCGAACTTGTTGAGGCTCACGGGGTCCCCGGAGTGCTTTTCCCACGCCCGTTGCCAGGGGCGTGCTGCACTGCTAACACGTTATTAGCACGGGGAAGGATTGTAGCTGTTCGGCATCTGTGAGCGCGGGGGAGGGATTTTATCCGAGTAGGCGCGGTGGGCATAAGAATTGGGGGAGAGACCAGGTCTCTCCCCCAATTCTTGGGCAGGAGGAAAAATCCCTCCCTCGCGCTTAAGTGCTAGCGGTCAGAGAACTTTCCTGTGCCCTAGTCAGCTAGTTATTGGCTATCGCTAGCTTCGGTTTCGGCGGGAGCGTATGCAGTAAACATGTCATGGTCAACGTGGTTACGCACCACCAACCAGGCCAGTGCCAACACGACGGTCACCGAAGCAAACGCAATAATCGCCGCCGGCCCGAGTCCGCCCTCGAACCACATAAGCACGATCATCGAGGCAAACACCGCTAGCACCACGTAGTTGGTGTAAGGCGCCCAGGGAACATGGAACTTCGGACGCTCCAGCCCGGTGCGGCGGCAGTAACGCACGAACAAAATATTCGAAATCATCACTGATCCCCACATAGAGCAAATCCCGATACCTGCCATATAAGCGATAACGTCGAACGCTTCGGAAGGGTGAATCATGTTAATGATTACCCCAACCATGCCCACGGTGCCGGCAGCCACGATGGCCGCGTAAGGTACCGCGTTGCGGTTCATACCCGCCAGGAAACGAGGAGCCGAGCCCGAAACCGCTAGTGAACGCAGACCGCGACCACAGGTATAAAGTTCGGCGTTAATCGCACTGGCTGCCGCGAGCATCACCACGATATTCATAATGGTGCCGGCGGCGGGAATACCAATCGCAGTAAAGAAAGTGACGAAGGGGGATTCGTTCTTGTTGTAAACGTTGTGCGGCAACAGCAAAGTGAACAGCGCGATGCAGCCCACGTAGAACAGCAAAATGCGCCACATCATAGAGTTAACTGCCCGCGGCATTTCCTTTTGCGGATCTTCCGCTTCCCCGGCGGCAGCGCCCAAGTATTCGGTGCCACCGTAAGCGAACAACACCCCGAGCGACATAGTCACCATAGTGAAAGCACCCTTGGGGAACAGGCCGCCATGATTGGTAATCGCTCCCGCTCCCGGATGGTAAACCTGGCCGCCTACAGTCAGGTTGATTCCCAGAATCAAAACAATAATCGCCAAAATCATGAAGACTACAATCGCCGCGACCTTAATCATCGCGAACCAGAACTCGAACTCCCCGAAGAACTTAACGGAAGCGAGATTCACGATCACCATCAGCGCCAAAGCGATAAAAGCCCAGCCCCACTGGGGAATCACCCGAAAGATTTCCCAGTAATGCATATAGTTGGCGATGGCGGTGATATCGGCCATTAGTGCCGAAGAATAGGTGATAAAAGCGAACCAACCGGTGAAATAGGCGCCACGTTCGCCCATAAACTCGCGGGCGTGGGAAATAAAGCCACCCGAAGAGGGACGATACAGGCTCAGTTCCGCGAGGGCGCGCAGCATCATATAGGCCACGGCGCCACAGATCGCATAAACAATGGCTACCGAGGGGCCGCCCTCGGAAATACGTCCGGAAGCCCCAAAAAACAGGCCGGACCCAATGGCCCCGCCCAGCGCAATCATACGCATGTGGCGAGACTTTAAAGCCCGGCGGTATCCGACATCGGATTTATCGCGGTGGGTTGCTATCCCCGCTGCCGACGGTTGAGTTTCGCTCATTAGATTTCTCCTAAGTTTTACCTTTTATGCTCAATAGCAGAGCACATAGGGAGTATAGGTGAGGCCGGAGAAAGGTAATGAAGGCAGTCAGCATTTGGAATCAGGCGTTTATATCAGGAAATATTTAGGTAAAAGCGCCCTCGGTCACGGTAGACTTAGGGCGTAACCGTGACTGGCGTAGGTGGGATACCACCGGGGAGCAAGGGGCAATCAGTCGCTCGCCTGGGCTGATTTGGCACTACGAAAATAAGGAAAACTCAATGGGAGACAAACTTCTTATTCAATCCATTTCACAAGTAGATCCCGAGATTGCAGCGGTGCTAAACCAAGAGTTAGAGCGGCAACGCGGCACTTTGGAAATGATCGCTTCCGAAAACTTTGTGCCGCGCGCGGTGCTGCAGGCGCAAGGATCCGTCCTCACCAATAAATACGCGGAAGGCTATCCCGGTCGCCGCTACTATGGGGGCTGTAAAGCGGTAGATGTTGCCGAGAACCTGGCTCGGGATCGCGCTAAGGAAGTATTTTCTGCCGATTTCGCCAATGTGCAGCCCCATTCGGGTGCGCAAGCTAACGCCGCAGTACTAGCTGCCCTGGCTAAGCCGGGGGACACCATTATGGGGTTGGCACTAGATCACGGTGGGCATCTGACCCACGGCATGAAAATCAATTTCTCTGGTCAGCTTTATAACGCCACCGCCTACCAGGTAGATAAAGAGAGTAGCTGGGTAGATATGAATCAGGTGCGCGATGCGGCCTTGAAGTATCGCCCCAAAGTGATTATTGCGGGCTGGTCGGCCTACCCTCGCCAGGAAGATTTTAAAGCCTTCCGGGAGATTGCGGACGAGATTGGCGCCTATTTGTGGACAGATATGGCACACTTTGCGGGGCTGGTAGCTGCCGGCTTGCATCCGAACCCGGTTCCTTATTCCGATGTGGTCTCTACGACCGTCCACAAGACTTTGGGCGGGCCGCGTTCCGGGATGATTCTGTCGCGAGATAAAGAGCTCGGCAAGAAAATCAATTCCGCGGTTTTCCCCGGTCAACAGGGTGGCCCTTTGATGCATGTAGTAGCGGCGAAAGCAGTCGCCATGAAGATTGCGGGCAGCGATGAGTTTAAAGACCGGCAAAAACGCACCTTAGAGGGCGCGAAGATCCTGGCCAAGCGGCTAACCCAACCGGATGTTGCCGAATGTGGGATTTCCTTGTTGACCGGCGGAACTGATGTACACCTGGTGATGGTGGATTTGCGTAACTCGTCGCTAGATGGGCAGCAAGGCGAAGATTTGTTGCATGAAGCCGGAATTACCATTAACCGCAATACCGTGCCCTTCGATCCGCGTCCTCCCCGGGTAGGTTCCGGACTGCGTATCGGTACCCCGGCGCTGGCTACTCGCGGTTTCGGGAAGATAGAATTCACCGAAGTAGCGGAGATCATTGCCGGAGTGCTGGTAGATGCTTGCCGAGGGAAGGTCGATACTTCCAGCTATCGCGAGCGCGTAAAAGCCCTGATTAAGCGTTTCCCGCTGTATGTGGGGCTCAACCAGGTAGCGTAAGGCGCAAGCAATAGTCGATAGCGACGCGGGCAGACTGGCAGGGTCTGCCCGCGTCCGCAAACTAAGGAGAATAAATGCGTAAAGGTTGGAGCGGGGACGCGGTTCTGCTAGATGGGGCGGCGCGGGCTCGGCAGTTGAAAGAACAAATGCGTCAGCAGGTAGAACGCTTGCATCAGCAGGGAATCAAACCAGGGCTCGGCACGATTTTGGTGGGCTCCGACCCGGGATCGGTTTCCTATGTGGCCGGGAAACATCGCGACTGTGCCGAGGTAGGAATTGAGTCGATTCGGGTGGAATTGCCCGAGACAGTTTCCACCGCCCAGGTTTTAACCGAGATTGAAAAATTAAACGAAAATCCCGCCTGTACTGGCTATATTGTGCAGTTGCCCCTGCCCCGCCAGGTCGATGTTAACCAGGTGTTAGAGGCGATTGATCCCGATAAAGATGCTGACGGACTACATCCCATGAACCTGGGGCGGCTGGTGCTGCGAGTCAAAGAACCGGTAACCTCGCCGCTGCCATGCACCCCGCGTGCCTGTATTGATTTGCTGCAGCAATACCAAGTGCCCCTGGAAGGCGCGCAAGTATGCGTAGTAGGGCGCGGCACCACCGTGGGACGTTCTTTGCCGCTAATGCTTACCCGCAAAGACATTAATGCCACCGTCACTTGCTGCCATACCGGAACCCGGGATCTAGCTGCCCACACCCGTGAAGCGGACGTGATTGTAGCCTGTGCCGGCTCGGCCGGAATTATTAAACCCGAGATGGTCAAAGAGGGCGCCGCAGTCCTGGATGTGGGGGTATCTCGCGGGGCCATCAACCCACAAACCGGGAAAGCGCGGCTAGAGGGCGATGTAGCCGCGGGAGTAGATAAAGTGGCCGGTTGGCTTTCGCCCAACCCGGGAGGAATTGGACCGATGACCCGGGCAAATCTACTGCTCAACGTGGTAGAAACCGCGATGCGGCACGCTGAATAGGCGGTTTACAACAGATGCGCTTGCGGAAAATATCGGTTGGCTTAACCTGGGCGACGGCTTTGGCACTTACTCTGGGTGCCTGCGCGTCCACGTCTCAGGATTCCTCTCGCTCCGCGGCTTCGGCAAACACGCAGGAAAATAAAGCTTTTTGCCTAGTGGAAAAAAAGAATTCGCAAGATATTAGAGCCGTGGCCTTAGGGAAAGCCGTAGGGGAGGCGCTGGCAAAGCCGGAGAATAAGCAGGGTGCTAAGGCCGTTAATCTCAGCGTAGACAAAACGGGAGAGATTGCAGGCAAGCTCCAGGAAAAGAAATGTAAAAATGTGCTTTCTTTAGAACCTGGATTTGCCGGAGCCGTGTTGCAGATCGCTAAAGACCATGCCGAGATGGGTTTTGCGGTAATGGGGGCGGTAGGGAAAACCAAAGCGCTAACTAATGCCAGTGGTATTGACTTTGATCTCCGCCAGCCCGCATTCTTAGCTGGATATGCGGCTGCGGGAGTCACCAAGAGTGGCCGCGTGGGGGCAGTGAGTGATTTAGCGGCGGACAATACCGCTAGAGACCCGGAGGTGAATCCGGGTCTTGACACCGCATCTTCCTGGGCTAATGCCTTCCGTCTGGGGGTTGAGTACTATAACCAGTTCAAAGGTTCGGGAGTAGCCCTGGCCGCTTGGGATCAAAGTGTTGGTGGGCCAGTCCAGGTAGTGAGCGAGCAGCTGCACGATCAGCTGCTCAAATTGGCGGATAACCAGGTGGACGTGATTTTTGTAATGGCGCCTCCGGGCGAATCTGCCGTAGTAGAAGGACTCGCGGCGAAAGAAGCCGTGGCTATCTGGAACGGGCAAGACTTGGCGGCCACTTCGGCGCAGCTAAAAGGTAACGTGCTCACTTCCACGGTGGTGGATCCTTCCGGGTATGTAAAAAAGTTGCTGAAACAGCTGCAAACCGGTTCTGTGGCGGGGAAAGACTACCGGGGAACGCTAAAGAACTCTGGAGTCAAATTGGCTGGTTGGGGCGATTATGCTCCCCGGTTCTCGGATAGCCTCACCGCCGAATTGGCAGGGATTCGCAGTCAGATTGACAGCGGGAAAATCGATATTGCAAAACTCGCAGCTCACCAAGGGTAGAGCTGGACGTAAGGTAAAGGGGAAAAATGCTCAAAATAGCCACAGTTAATGTCAACGGGATCCGTGCGGCATTCCGTAAAGGAATGGATACTTGGCTCGAACAGGCAAATCCCGATGTGGTCTTGGCGCAAGAGGTGCGCGCTAGCGAAGAAATCACCTCGGAACTTTTTGGGGATGACTGGCAGGTGGTGGTGAACGCTTCGCAACTCAAAGGGCGCGCGGGAGTAGCAGTGGCGGTGCGTAAATCCTCCCCCTGGTACCTAGCGGATTCGCAGGCGGATACGGTACCGGTCGAGGTTCCCCAAGATGGCGGCCGCTGGTTAGAGGCCCTATTAACCCGGGAAAATCAAGGCGGAAAAGAGGACGCGCAGCTGCGAGTAATCTCCGCCTATTTCCATTCCGGGGAAGTGGGAACTGAAAAACAAGACCATAAGATGGCGCACCTAGAGCGAATTGGGAAACGGCTCGAGCAGCTGATGAACGCGGAAACATCCTCGGAAAATACGGAACCTTTAGTGCTGGTTGCCGGGGATTTCAATGTGGTGCATACCGAGCTGGATATTAAAAACTGGAAACCGAACCACAATAAACGCGCCGGAGTCTTAGACGAGGAAATCGCTTTCCTGGATCGCTGGCGCGAGCAGGGCTGGGTAGATGTGGCGCGGACCCTCGCCGGGCAGGTGCAAGGCCCGTATTCTTGGTGGTCCTGGCGGGGTAAAGCCTTCGATAATGATGCCGGGTGGCGCATTGATTATCAGTTGGCCACTCCGGCATTGGCAGCGCTGGCGCGCACCCAGCAGGTGGATCGCGCCGAAGCCTACGACCAGCGTTTTTCCGACCATGCTCCCGTGGTTGTTAGTTATGATCTCTAAACATAAAGGACACTACTGTTTCTTTGCCATCTCGGGGCTGGTGTGGCTAGCCGGATGGCTGGTGGCGCCTTTCCATTCTGACGACTGGAATTTTGCGACTAACTTCGGCGCCCACCCCAAAGGGCAAACCAGTTTCGCGGAAGTAATCTCCGCAATCGGATTTGATTATTTCCAACGTTCGGGGCGCACTGCCGATGTGTGGGCGCGCGCCCTGTTTATGCTTCCGGATCCCATCTGGAGGACGCTAATGGCAGTTGGCACCCTGCTGGCGGCAATCAGTGTTTGGGTATTTTTCCGGGCACTATTGGGTGACAGCTGGGAAAAATTACCTGTGCGTCCTCGCCGTCTTATTTTCGCAGGGGTAGCGGGAATATTTTTTCTGCTCTGCGCGGGAAACTATACCCTGGTAGGTTCGGCGTTCATTTGGATGGCAGCCTCTATCGGATATGTCCTCCCATTACCGCTATTCTTCCTGGCTGCCTGGCCATTTGCGAAAACTTTTCTGGCAGATAGCGCAATAGACCCTAATACCTGGTCTTGGTTGCGCACCTTGCTGGCCGTCATCTGCACCATCCTGGTGGGTTTGCACCTGGAAATCTGGGCGTCATGCCTCGTTGCCCTGGCGATAGCTACTCTGATTCGCCAGCGTGGTAAAGCTCCGCTGCCTGCCTGGTTGCTGTTAGGTGTTACCAGCATCGTGTTCCTAATCCAGGTTGCGGCTCCTGGTCACTATAAACGCAGTGAAGAGTTTGCGTCCGGGCTTTCGGGAGGAGGCGCCACCTCCCTGATCACCGGCATGGCTAATGGGGTGGCCGGTTTCTTCTGGCACGGCCTGATTTTTCTGATTTTTCTGCTTGCTTGCCTGGGGTTGACGGCCAGCACTATTTCCGTCAGCGGGAGTGCCCGCAGGTTACGCCGAATCTGGTTGGCACTTATGGGATTAATTGGCGGCGGTGAGCTGGTTTCCTACTTTAGGATGCGGCGCATCGACTGGCTGCAGGCGCAACCTCATCAGGGAATCCGCAATCCGCGTCTGAACTTTGACTTCCCTCTCTACTCGACTGTGCTCCTGCTGTTTTTGGCGGTCAGCGTCTTAATCTGTCTCATACTGTTTACTTGCCATCTTCCGAAGCTTTACCGCTCTCCCTTTGTGCTGCTGCTAATCCTGGCAATCGCGGCGATTCCTATCCCCTTAGCAGCAGGGGAGACCATTGCCCGCGTCTACATGCACTCCTACCTGTTCTTACTTTTAGGGGGATTTTTGGTGCTGGCGTATAGCCTGCCGGGGGCGCCACTGCGCCACAAAGGTGAGCGTTTCCTGCAAGGTACTCTCGCTGCTTGCCTGGTTACTACCTTGGTATATGGGGTTTTGGTGGGGGTGTCCGCCTATCAGCTTTCAGACCTTGATTCTCAATGTGAGCAGATTCGGGCCGGGGAGAGTGACACCTTGGTTTATCCGCCTACTCTGGCCGGTGGCGGACTACTGCTTTGGAACCGTCCGATCCCGAAATATCATCAGGTGCTGCGGCAGTTCCATAACTTGCCTGCTGGAACCAAAATTGTGATGCAGCGGGGCGGGCATAAGTCTGCCCGCCCCGCTACCAAACGCGATCTAATCTAGTTGCTTATTACTTTCCGGCTTTCGGGTGAGTCATGTCAGCAACATTTAGAGCTTTGTCCAAATCTTCCTCACTGATTTCCCCGCGCTCAACAAATCCCAGATCCAGAGCCGATTCCTTGACTGTCATCTTCTCTTTCACCGCGTGTTTAGCGATCTTAGCGGCATTTTCATAACCGATGTAACGGTTCAGCGGAGTCACAATGGAAGCCGAAGATTCGGCCAGTTCCAGGCAGTGCTCCGGGTTCGCCACGATACCGTCTACGCAGCGCTCAGCTAGCAGACCAGCGACTGCTCCCAGGCAGTTAATCGACTCTAGCAGGTCAATCGCCATTACCGGCAGCATCACCAATAGGTCGAAGTTGCCTTGCGCACCCGCGAAAGCGATCGTCTGATCGTTACCGATTACCTGGGCAGCTACCTGTACGGTTGCCTCCGGCAGAACCGGGTTGATCTTCCCGGGCATAATCGAAGAGCCCGGCTGTAGATCCGGCAAAGTGATTTCGCCGAGGCCACAGCGCGGCCCAGAAGAGGCCCAACGCAGATCGTTGGCGATCTTCACGAAGGAAACTGCTACTACCCGCAAGGCTCCGGACATTTCTACTAGGGAATCCTGCGCGGCCTGGGCTTCGAAATGGTTATCGGCCTGACGGAACGGCAAATCCATATTCTCGGCAATCAGGGCAATTACTCGCTCGGAGAAACCTTCGGGAGTGTTAATCCCAGTACCGACGGCAGTACCACCCAAGGGCAGTTCTGCCAGGTTCTTTTCGGCGTCCTTTACGCGGTCAATGCCTTTACGGACTTGGGCAGCGTAACCAGAGAATTCTTGTCCCAGCATGATCGGGGTGGCATCCATCAGGTGGGTACGTCCGGCCTTTACGATGTTGGCGAACTCTTTCGCCTTCTTTTCTAGGCTGGTGGCCAGCTGATCTAGCTTCGGCAGCAGGGCGTGCTCGACGGCCTCGTAAGCGGCGATATGAATCGAGGAGGGGAACACGTCATTAGAGGACTGGGAAGCGTTCACATGGTCATTGGGGTGAACTTTGCTGCCCTTAAATCCGGTTGCCAGGGTGGCGACGACCTCGTTGGTGTTCATATTCGAGGAAGTGCCGGATCCGGTTTGGAAAATATCGATCGGGAACTGGTCATCATGTTTACCAGCGATAACCTCTTCTGCGCCTTTAACAATGGCGTCACGGGTTTCGGTATCGATTACCTCTAGTTCGGCGTTAGCGATTGCCGCGGCCCGTTTGATTTGCCCTAAAGCCGCAATATGGTGGCTGGAAAGAGTGCGACCTGAAATCGGGAAATTTTCTACCGCCCTTTGAGTTTGGGCTGCATAGAGGGCGTCCTTAGGAACTCGAACTTCCCCCATGGTGTCATGTTCAATCCGATATTCTTCGCTCACGTGTAGCTCCTTTGATGTTAGTGATAAACGATTACTTAGCTACTAGCCTACCTGGGTTAGGTGCGAAGAACGTCCTAAAAATCCGGGGAAAAGTCTTGAAATTTGCTGCAGGTGTGATTTTAGAGGTGGTAGCCCCTTAGACTGGAAGTAACGACAGAAAGTGGGAGCACCATGAGCAAAGATGCCTCAGACGATAAACCTACCGAATATCTGCCTGGGGGAGCGATGGCAAATGCCTATGTTCCTCGGGGACGGCAAACTAATCGGCGGATCACTCGACAGGTAGCTCAGCCTGATGTTGATAGCGCCGCGCAAAGAAAAATCTCGGTACCGAATCCGCCGGCAGGAGCGCCCTCGGCAGTTCCTGATGCCGCTGCCTTAGCCGCAGGCGCCCAAACGGAAGCGATTCCTAACACTAATGCTCCCGCCGCAACCAGTACCGGTTATGTTCCTGCCCATGCGGCGGGTACCCGGGTACTTGGTGGCTCCGAGAATCCCTATCCGGATTCGGGAGCGGCTACTACCCAGCTACCCCCGATTGATCCCGCCGCTGCCACTCCGGAAGTGGATTCTTATCCGCAGGGGGTTCCTCCCGCCTACGATCCCCAAGTCGACGCGGAAAAGCTACGGGAAGAGCAAGAATATGAGGAAGAACGCGCCGACAAACGTCGCTTATTGAAAGTGGCGGGAATCGTGACTGCGATTGTGGCGCTACTGACGGGAGCGGTAGTGGTAGTGGCGCTAATGATTTCTTCCCGGCAGGTCTTGCCCCCGGAAGAACATGAAACTACGACTTCACAAAGTACTACTACTACTACCAGCTCTTCGACCCCGGAAACTACCCGCTCCAGTAGTGAAACGAGTGAACCTAGCACCACCCAGCCCACCGAGGTCGAGACCAGGCGGCAACCGAGTGCCACGCAAACTACGCCTGCCGCCCCTGCTCCTACCCAGGAGACTCCTACCCCAAAGCCGAGCACCGGCGGGACAGAGAATCCCAGTCCTAACCCCGAACCGAGCGAGCCCGGAAATAATCAGTAGGCACAGGCACTGGCAAGTGAGGAATTAGGGAAAGCAGATTTTAGGGTAATGCCTTATTAGTTCCCTGGATTTCCCATCAGCAGTGATAGTCCTGTGGAATCAGTTTTTCCTGATGACAAAATAGGACGCGCCTAGGGGATAAAACCTAGGCGCGTCCTCAAAATAACCAGTTAAAACCGGGGGGGAACTAGGCGCGTTTTTGTTGGCGAGCCGCTCCCGCGGCCGCTGCCCCCACGATTCCGGCAGTGTTACGTAACTCGGCAGCAATAATCGGGGTAGAAATATCTACTAGGGGCAAGAATTTCTCGTGTTTACGGGAGACCCCGCCGCCGACTACGAATAGATCTGGGCTGAAGAGCTTTTCCATTTCCCGGTAATATTTGGTGAGACGTTTAGCCCATTTCTTCCAAGAGAGATCTTCGCGGGTGCGAACTGCCGCCGAGGCGCGGGTTTCCGCGTCATGGCCGCTAACTTCGATGTGCCCCAACTCAGTATTAGGTACCATCACCCCGTCCACGAACAGAGCAGTTCCGATTCCCGTCCCCAAAGTGGTGAACACGGTCACGCCCGGCTGGTCTTTGAACACCCCGTACTGTTGTTCGGCCAACCCGGCAGCATCCGCATCATTTAGTACAGCGACCGGGCGCCCGATAGCCTCGGAAAATACTTCGATCGCATTCTTTCCAACCCACTCTTGATCCAGGTTCGCCATAAAACGGACGTAGCCGCCCGGGAGCGGACCCGGGAAGCAAATTCCTACTGGAACGTCCTCGGGAAGGTCAAAATGAGCGAGGACATCCGCTGCGGTTTTCGATACCGCTTGCGGGGTTGCCGGGTAAGGGGTTTCAATCCGGAAACGTTCCTGAGTTAACTCTCCGGTTTCTAAATCGACCGGAGCTCCTTTAACTCCAGATCCGCCGATATCGATACCAAATGCGATAGCCATTAGCTACTCCTTGCTAGGCAGGGTCAGTATTTGCGCACCTTCTTCAGTTACCACCACAGTGTGTTCGAACTGAGCTGTGCGCGAGCGGTCCTTGGTGACCACTGTCCAACCATTATGCCATTGTTCCCACTCGATTGTCCCCAAGGTCAGCATCGGCTCGATAGTAAACACCATTCCCGGCTCCATTACGGTGCCATAAGAGGGCGCGCAATCATAGTGAGGAATGATCAGACCCGAATGGAACGCCTCCCCCACGCCGTGACCGGTAAAATCGCGTACCACTCCGTAACGAAAACGTTTCGCGTAAGCGCTGATTACCCGGCCAATAATGTTGACTTCGCGTCCCGGCTTCACCGCTTTGATTCCCCGCATCATGGCGTTATAAGTGCGCTCTACCAGCAGCTGGGATTCTTTATCCACCTGACCTACGCTAAACATGGCGCAGGTATCTCCGTGTACCCCGTCCTTGTAGGCGGTGATATCCACGTTGACAATATCGCCTTCCTGTAGCGGTTTATCGTCCGGGATTCCGTGACAAATAACTTCATTTACCGAGGTACACAGGGATTTTGGAAATCCCATATAGTTCAGACAGGATGGGTAGGCTCCCTGAGAAATAATATATTCGTGACCGATTTTATCTAGTTCATCGGTGGTTATCCCCGGGCGAACGGCCTTTCCTACCAGTGCGAGGGCATCGGCAGCGATCTGTCCCGCGGCACGAATTTTTTCGACTGTTTCCGGGGATTTGGTATCGGAAGCAGTCACCTTTTCGGGGCCATTATGGAACAGGTATTCCGGGCGTTCGATATTTTTAGGTACCTCTAGCTCGGGGCTGACCTTTCCGGCTTCCTGATTTCCTAGTGGGGCACGTTCGGCAAGTTCTTTGAGGCTAAGTCCTGGATATTCATTCATACCGCTATTCTACGCGTTCGGGTAAAGGTTCCAGATTTTAAGTATTTTATTCCGCGGTTGCAGGTATCTGGGATGAGGATGCACTTTGGCAGCCGCAGCTAGCTAAAAACTACCGGCAGTGAAAAACTCTAGACCGACTCGCGGGCAACATATTGCAGAATTTGGCCGCCGGGGGCTTGTCCCAGGTCGAGCTCGTCGCCCTCGCGCTGGGCAATATGTATTAACTCTTGATAGGCCAAAGCGGGAGTATCCACTGTTACCGAGGACAGCGGTGGCCGCGATACTTGACCGGAGGGAGAATCATAGCCACCTACCACGGAGGCATCTTGGGGGACCATTTTGCCGCATTCGCGCAATCCATGTACCACTGCCATTGCGGTTAAATCATCCATGGCGCAGAAACCATCTAAAGTGGGGTTCTTTTGCAGGGCCCCTAGTAAGTAGGAGGGAATATTCTCGGGATCTTCGGGAAGAATCAGCTGGGTGGGAGCAGATAGCCCCGCCGCCTGGCAAGCCATTTGTGCGAAGAAATAATAAACGGTAGCGGCCTCGTCAGGGTATTTACCTTGCCAATGCACAAAGGCCAGATGACGACGATTACGTGCCTGCAAGGCGTCAACCTGGATTTTTAGCATTTGGAAGGTCATTAAACTGGCTGGATTCTGTCGGTCCTTCCCGTGCATCACCGAATCAAGTACTGTAGCGCCACATTCTTTTAAGAGGTCAAGAGTGTTTTGATCTAGTGGTAGAAGCGGCAAAACCGCGGCATCTGTTTCTTTAATGGTGGAGACCAGATTATCAGGATGATCCTTGAGGTGAACCGTGCAAACCACGCTAACCCCGGCCTGGGCTAGCAGTACCGTCATATCACGCAACAAAGCAGAGTTAATGGCGCCCATGTCAACGCAGGGCACAACGATATCAACTTTCGTTTTTCCAGCCAGGGTCGCCAAAATGCCTCCTCGATTGCAAGTCTGATTCCATTCTACATATTAATGATGTTCAAGCCGCTAATCTTGGTTTTTTAATGCCGAGGAGGGTGTGAAATCTGCAAACTTTTCGTTAAGCGGTCTTAAATTACCCCAGAATTTGCTCGGCAACTAGAGTGGAAGACAAAAGAGAAAGAAATATCAAGAAAGGTGAACCTGTGTCTGAAGCGACCACACCTATCTCCCCGCTAGATCAAGAGGGAATAGCCCAGGCAGTTGCGGCGGCGGAAGCCGATTTTTCTGCTGCCGGCTCGCTAGAAGAATTAAAGAGGGCGCGCGGAGCTCATCTGGGCGACAGTGCGCCGATCATCCTGGCTAACCGGGAGATTCGTAACCTCGATAAGAAAGACAAAGCCCAGGCAGGCAAGAATCTGGGTGGCGCTAAGAAACAGCTGCATGCTGCCTATGACCAGCGCCTAGCCGCCCTCGAGAAGGAAAAAGAAGCCCAAACTTTGGCGGCGGAGGCTCTGGACGTAACCCAGGTTGCCGAGCGTTACCCGCAAGGGGCGCGTCATCCCCTGGAAACCCTGATGGAAGATATTTCTGATTTTTTCGTGTCTATGGGTTGGGAAATCGCGGAAGGCCCGGAAATCGAACACGAATGGTTCAACTTTGATTCCCTCAACATCGATCCGGATCACCCGGCGCGGCAAGAGCAGGACACCCTCTATGTAGATGGGCGTTCCCTGGGAGGAGAAAACCCTGGGGATGGCAACTTGGTGCTGCGTACCCACACTTCACCGGTACAGGCACGAGTAATGCTTTCGCGGGGCGTCCCGGTCTATATTGCTTGCCCCGGGAAAGTTTTCCGCGCCGATGAACTGGACGCCACCCACACCCCGGTGTTTCACCAGGTAGAGGGGTTAGCTGTAGATAAGGGGCTGACGATGGCAGACTTGAAAGGCACCCTGGATCATTTCGCACAATCCATGTTCGGAATGGAAGCCAAAACCCGGCTGCGTCCCTCGTTCTTCCCCTTTACTGAGCCCAGCGCAGAAATGGATCTGTGGTTCCCGCAAAAGAAAGGCGGGCCCGGCTGGATTGAATGGGGCGGCTGCGGCATGGTAAACCCGAATGTGCTTACCGCCTGCGGAATCGACCCCAATGTGTATTCCGGGTTCGCCTTCGGGATGGGCATTGAACGCACCCTAATGCTGCGACATGGAATCACCGATATGCACGATATTGTCGAGGGCGACGTGCGATTTTCTAAACAGTTCGGCACTACCGGAAGGGGAAACTAGCAATGCCATTTGTAGCGCTTGATTGGCTAAAAGATCACGTCGAGGTAGTGCCGGGTACGGATATCAAACAGCTTTCCTATGACCTGGTGAAGGTAGGATTGGAAGAAGAAGCGATCCATCCCGCCGCGGTAATCGGACCTCTGGTGGCGGGACGGGTTTTGACCCTGGATGCCAAAGAACAATCCAATGGGAAAGTCATTAACTATTGTCGAGTCGATGTCGGCGAGTTTAATGACCGTCCCGGGGAAGGAAAAGAGCCCTCCGAGCTGCCCAGTCGTGGAATTATTTGCGGCGCCCACAACTTTAAAGTGGGAGATTTAGTAGTGGTGTCACTGCCGGGCGCAGTTTTGCC
This sequence comes from Varibaculum cambriense DSM 15806, assembly GCF_000420065.1. GTDB lineage: Bacteria > Actinomycetota > Actinomycetes > Actinomycetales > Actinomycetaceae > Varibaculum > Varibaculum cambriense. The sequence goes on from NZ_ATUF01000002.1 coordinate 1,112,134, forward strand.
CGGTGATTTCCAGATTGCCGCCCGCAAAACCTATGGACACGTTTCTGACGGAATGATTTGTTCTCAGCGGGAACTGGGGATTGGTGATGACCATGCCGGAATCATCGTCCTGGAGCAGTTACTGCCCGAAAAAGCCGCAGCCGGGGAGCTGCCCGCGCCTGGCGAATCAGTGATTGAACTGTTGGGATTAGGGGAGGAAACCCTAGAAATCAATATCACCCCCGATCGCGGCTACTGTTTCGCAATGCGCGGGGTGGGACGCGAATATGCCCATTCCACGGGGGCTAAGTTCACTGACTTGGGGCTGGCGGAAAATCTGCCTTCCGGGTCAGTATCGGCGGCCACCGCGGATGGTTTCGTAGTTAAAGTCGCAGATGAGACCCCGGTAAACGGCAAGGTTGGTTGCGACCGGTTTGTGACTCGCATCGTGACCGGCATTGATGCGCAGGCGCCGACTCCCGACTGGATGGTGCGCCGCCTAGAACAGGCAGGAATGCGTTCTATTTCTTTGGCAGTCGATGCCACCAACTATGTGATGCTGGATTTGGGGCAGCCCCTGCACGCCTATGACCTGGATAAAGTGTGTGGTCCGATCGTGGTTCGCCGGGCGAAAGCCGGCGAAAAGCTGACTACCCTCGATGAGGTAGAGCGCAGCCTGGATCCCGAAGATTTACTGATCACCGACTCCCCGCAGGGAGCAGAAGGTTCCCGCGTGCTCGGTTTGGCCGGAGTTATGGGAGGGGCCTCCACTGAAGTGACCGCCGATACGGTGAATGTGCTGGTAGAGGCAGCACATTTCCAGCCTACTTCGATTGCGCGTACTGCGCGGCGGCATAAATTGCCATCCGAAGCCTCCAAACGTTTCGAACGTGGCGTGGACTTCGAGCTAGCGCCGGTAGCTGCCCAGCGGGTAGTAGATATTCTGGTGGAATATGGTGGGGGCACCGATAGTGGGCGGGTCAGCGACCTCAATAACACCGAGCCGTTTGCAGAAATCGTGATGCCACTGCATGAACCGGCACGGCTGACCGGGGTGGAATATGATCAAGAAACCATCACTGGTCTGCTGAAAGACGTGGGATGTGAAGTGCGGGTGGAAGAGGGCAACGTTATTGCCCAGCCGCCTTCGTGGCGTCCCGATTTGACCGGACCAGCGCACCTGGTAGAAGAAATTGCCCGGCTGGCCGGCTATGACACCATTCCTTCGCGCAGGCCGCGCCCGATTGCCGGACGCGGATATACCCCCAAGCAGCGGGCCCGCCGCGATGTGGGGCGGGCGCTGGCGCAAGGCGGCCTGGTACAGGTACTTTCGTATCCCTTTATTTCCGAGGATGTATTTGACGATGAACTGCTAGGGGAAAAGGATGTGCGGCGCCAGGCGGTGCGGGTGGCTAACCCCCTGGCGGATGATCAACCGTTGCTGCGCACTTCGCTGCTAGATACTTTGCTAGGGGTGGCTCGGCGCAATATTGCCCGTGGTAATGAGCAGTGCGCGATTTTTGAAACCGGTTTGGTTACCCGGGGAATGGGAACTGAACTTACCGGTTCTTTCGGGGTGGAGCAAAAACCGGATCCTGACCAGCAGCGCGCCCTCGAAAAAGGAGTTCCTTACCAGCCGGAGCATATTGCTGGTGTCCTGGTGGGGCAGGCAGAATTGGCGGGTTCGTTGAGTGCTGGCCGCGCTTATGATTGGGCGGACGCGGTAGAGTTCGTGACTACGGTGGCGCAAACTTTGGCGGTACCGATGCGCGTGCAAGGCAAAGATGGTCGCCAGCGCCTAGCTAACGATAACGTGATGGGCGAGCCGGGTTCGCCCGAAGCAGTCGCGCCCTTCCATCCGGGGCGGTGCGCGCGGATCGTGGTACGGGGAGCCTGCGTTGGTTTAGCCGGGCAGCTCCACCCGGCGGTTTGCCGCAATTTCGGGTTGCCGGAATCTGCTTGCGCGTTCGAGATTGATTTCGAGAAGTTCACGGCCGCCATGCCGAAGAAAGATTTGCAGGTTAAGCCAGTATCGTCCTTCCCGCCCGCGAAAGAAGATATTGCGCTGGTAGTGGATGCGGATATTCCCGCAGCGGATGTGCAGCAGGTGATTGAGAAACAAGCGGGAGACTTGCTAGAGGAAGTACGTCTTTTCGATGTTTTCAGTGGCGACCAGCTGGGCGAAGGCAAGAAGTCGCTGGCGTTCTCGGTGAAGATTCGCTCTGGGGAAGGCACGCTCAGTGCTAGCGAGATTCAGGCGGTACGCACCCGGATCATCAAGGCTACCGCGAAGAAGTTTAAGGCTACTTTGCGCGCCTAACAAAGATAATTGTTGGCGGCGGTGAGGGCGTAAACTCGTCCTCACCGCTAAAAATATCAAAAGTGAGCGGTGTGGGGAGCAAGGAATACATGGGTGCCCCGTGCGGGACTTGAACCCGCGACCCACGAATTATGAGTTCGCTGCTACTAACCAACTGAGCTAACGGGGCGAATCTAGCCTACCGGATGGTGGGCGGAATACTGAATTTTGTTTAGGGTTGAGAACGTGACGAACATTTTGCGAAAATTGCAGGGACGCAGGGTCCCGGAGGCGGTTAAAAGCGTCCTCACCTCCTCGGATAGAGTTTTCGAATTCTTGGAGGTAGCGGAGGAGCGCTTCTTAGTGGTGACCATGCAGGCATTAACGGAAGTGGAATCGGGGCAGGTAAAGTCCCGTTTTGGTTGGGATGAAGTTTCTCACGCCCGCTGGGATAGTGAGGCGGGCACGCTGCGGATTGTTTTCCATGAGGGTGAAGATCTGGTGCTTACCCCGATTGAGGCTCCCAAACACAACTTCATGGACATCATCCGGGAAGCGTTAAGCGAGGCGCAGGTATTTGTTACCCCGCTGGAACTACCTTCCGGACAGAGAGTTAGCGCACAGATATTACGTGACGATAACCGCAATTTACGTTTACATCCTCCCATAGCAAGCTTTGAAAACCCGGGTGACCAGCAGTATCTGCGTTCGATAGCGGCTGAGTGGGAACAGAAATTGGGGATAGTTCTCGACCTGGAAGATTAGGAACTTTCGCTCTCTCACGGTAGTCTTATTCAAGTCGATCCCCCATAGCTCAACGGTAGAGCATTCGACTGTTAATCGAAGGGTTACTGGTTCGAATCCAGTTGGGGGAGCTCAAAACCTCAGTGCTCGCTGGCACTGAGGATTTTTTATTTTACCGCTGATGCTAGGGGCGGTCGAAGCAGATAATCAGGGAAGGTTGTCCCTGCGCTGCGCTTGTGCGACTTACGTCCGTTAGTGGCTATGTAACTATCTGATAGGCTCTTAATTGTCTGCCCTGGTGATTCTAATCACCGTTAGGGGCGCTCCAAATTTCAAAGTTGAGGGTAGAGATAGGTCATTGAGGGGTGACCTAAAGGAGATTGTTACGCAATGAAGCAGCATGCTACAAAACTAACTGCCACCGGTTTCGCTTTAGCGTTGGCGGGGGTGCTACCAGCTACGGGGATTGCGCAAGCCGCACCCGAGCCTAGTGATCCCGTTAATCCCACCGGGGGTGAGCAGCAAAACCAGCAGACCAATCCGAAAGTAAAAACGGCAAATGAGCTGGAGGCAGCAAAGAAAGCGGCACAGGAAAGTGCGGCGAAAGCGGCGGATGCTGATAGTCAAGCACAGGATGCCGCGCAGAAGGCTCAGGACGCCGCGAAAGAATCCGGGGAAAAGTCTGCCGCCAGCGAGAAGGCTAAGAAAGATGCCCTTGACGCTCTAGCTAAGGCGAAAGCGGATAGCGAGAAGGCGGCAAGTGATGCCAAAAATCTCCTCAAAAAGGCTAATGAGAAGAAAACTGCTGCCGATGCCGCCGCTAAGGCCGCAGGAGAAGCCTTGGCTCAAGCCGAGCAAGCTAAAGCGGACGCTGATAAAGTGGTTGCGGATAAGCCTGCTCCCGATGCCGAGCAGCTGCAGGCGGCCAAAGATAAGGTAGCGAAAGCTGAGAAAGATAAGCAGGCAGCAGAAGCAAAGCAGGCAGAGACGCAAAAGGCACTAGAAACAGCGCAAGAGCAGGTAACGACTGCGGAAGCTCAGTTGCAGACCGCCACAGAAGCTCAGACTAAAGCAGCAACCGCGAAGCAGACCGCTGAAGCCGATGTCAGCGCCAAGCAACAAAAGGTAGAGGAATTAGAGAAGAAAGTTAAAGATCTTTCTGGGGGCGAATCCTCGGCTCTGCAAGAACAAATAAAAGCAGCTCAAGAGGCCCTAGATAAAGCTAAAGCCGAGGTAGAAACCGCTAAGGCTCAGGAACGTCAGCGCCAAAGCGAGGTAGAGGCGGCGCAGGCAGCAGTCACTACTGCGGAAACCGAGTTGCAGGCAAAGCAAAAAGACGTTGAGCAGGCGAAGCAAGATAAAGCCAAAGCTGATCAGGCAGTAGAGACTGCCGCTGCGCAGGTAAAGGCTGCTCAGGAAGAGCAGGCCAAGGCCGAGGCTACTTTAGCTACTCGCCAAGGTGAAACCGCAGCTGCTAAGAAGGACGCCGAGGACGCCAAAGCCGCGCAAGCGCAAGCCGAAGCAAATCTGGCAAAGGCGCGCGAGGACAAGCGGAAAGCCGAAGAGGCGGTAAAAGCCGCAGAAACCGAAGTAGCGAATGCGCAAAAAGCGGTGGACGAAGCAGCCAAAAAATTCAACCAAGGCAGCTTCGGGTTCTTTAAAGCCATGGGGTCACAAGCCGCTATCGACATCCTAAATAATGCCCAATATGCTAGCTACACCAAAAAAGGCGACCCCAATGACGCCACTTCACTGGAAAATATGAAAGTCACTTTCAAGTGGATCCGGGAAGCAAATCGGTTAAGAGCTTTAGAAGGACTAGCGCCTTTGAAAGTCACTGATTTGTTGATGGCAATGGCGCAATCCAATGCCAACTGGTCCGATACCCATGAGAATCATTCCCGGCAGCAGCATGAAAACCCAGACAGTTGGGGGTATGCCGAAAATCTGGCAAATGGAGCCGGAGATGGATCCTCTTTTCCGAATCCTTTTGGGGAGGAAGCTAAATATGGGAAAGAAACGAAAGCAAATAATGGAACCGGTTTTCAATACGTGACTTGCTATTTTGGGGGGTCATTTTGCTATCCCGATGGCTGGTATTGGGGAGAGAAGCGTAATTATCTTTCTCAAAAAGCCGGTGAGACTTGGAACGGGAGGAGTAATAACGGAGTAACAGGACATTATACAAACCTGATCGGTGACTATAATGTGACCGGTTACGCCGCAAGTACTGATCCTGATAGCAAGCATAAGCCAACGCATATCCAGGTCTTTGCTAACCAAAACACATATACCGCTGGGGAAGCGTATACCGTTGATGAATACGAAAAACGGTTTATGGACTACTACAACTCGGTGACTCCGGAGGGCGCAAAGAAGAATCTGGAGGCAGCGCAGGCGAAGCTGGCAGACTTGCAGGCTAAGGCTAAAGCTGCAGGCGAAAAAGTCACCAGTGACGAAAAGGCGTTAACCGACGCTCAGGCAGAAACCAAAACCAAGAATGACGCCTGGAAGGATACGCAAAGCAAAGAATCTGAAGCGGCTGCGGCTATCGAAACTGCCATCCAAAAGGTCAAGGACGCTGAGAACCAGAAGGCGACTGCCGAGGGTGTGGCAAAGGAAAAAGAGCAGGCAGTGCAGACAGCTGCAGAAGCCGCTACTGCCGCTGAGAGCGCCCTCGCGAATGCCAAAGCCAAGGCAGTAGCCGCGCAGAACGCCCTAGAGGCAGCGCAGCAGCAGGTCAAAGCAAAAGAAGCCATACAAGATGAAAAACGGCAAGCGCTAAAGGAGCTCACGGTTGATGATGCCTTGGCAGCGGCGCAAAAGGAGTTAGCCCAGGCTCAGCAAGAACTAGCCGCAGCGAAAGATGAAGCCCAAGCAGCTGCCAGCCAGTTGGAGGCGGCGACTCAGGCGCAGCAGCAGGCACAGGTAGCTAAAGAAGCAGCAGATAAGGCTCTGGAGGACGCCAACACCGCAAACCAGCAGGCTGCGGCGGCAGTCAGCCAGGCTGAAAATGAACGTGCGGCCGCACAAGCGGAACTAAATCCGCTAGCTGAGCAGCAGAGGGCTCACGATCAGCTGGTAGCCAAGGCAGAAAAGGCAGCTCAAGACCTAAAACAGGCGCAAGCTGCGGCCGACAAAGCAAATAAAGACCTGGAAGTGGTAACCAAAGTTGCCACCGACCTGCAAAATGAGCAGCAAGCTAAGCAAGCGCTGGCGGATAAACTGAAGGCTATCGATGGGCAGAACGCCTTGGAGAATGGTCTGGACGCTACCGATAGCGACCTCAATAATTTGGGATTGCCTGCCCTCTTTAATACTTATCGGAATGCGAATACCGCTGCCCAAAAGGCGCAGAAGGAAGCAGATCGGCTAGCGGGACTGGCCAAGACTGCGCAGAAAGAACAGGCGGAGGCCGCCGAGGTAAACCGGCAAGCCCAAGCGAAACTCGCTGCTGCCCAGGCAGAATACAACCGCTACCATCAGGTGCAAGCAGCTGCCTCAGTCAACGGGAAAACCCAGTTCTTGCCGGGAGCAAAGTTCCAGGTACGTTTCACCGGATTCAGTCCTGACAGTCAAAACCAGGTCACTATGCGTTCAACCGTGGTTGACCTGGGAGTGCATCCGGCGGTAGGGAAAGGCGAGTTTATCGTAAATGTGAGTGCGCCGATGGAACTAGGTGCCCACACCATTACCGCTACCAACGAATGGGGCGAGCGCGCTACCTTCAAATTCCAGGTAGGAGAGAAACAACCAACGAATGCGGCAGGAACACGGAAGGCTAACGCCGACAGGCAAGTAGCCGGCGAACAAATGCCAGTAACCGGGGTATCTATGACTTCCCTGGTGGCATTAAACTCCCTAGCGGTAATCACCGGAGTGGGGCTGGTAGCTGCCAGTCGCCGTCGCTCGCAAGAAATCTAGGGATTTAAATATCCGTTAGCACACCGAAATCCCCTGGGCTAAAAAGATCAGCCCAGGGGATCGGTTTTATCTAAATAGGTGCGGTAAAACCGAGGCTGTACAGCTTCATCGGTTTATCGCCGTGTTATAACGGGGCGGCAGAGTGAACACAGCTTGACCCCTAAGCTATGTCTCCGCCGGCTAACGGGCACCAGCGGAACGTCTGATTGTAGTCAGGGAATCAGCAGAGCTACTGTATTTCCCTTAAAAAGTTTTGGCTACCTCTTGACCGTGGAGCCAAGAGGTAGCCAAAAAGTTGATAGATGAAAACTAGGTATTACTTAAAACTATTTGAGTAGCCAGGTAGCCGTAGCTTCTTTGTCCATGATGTTTCCGAAGTAGGAAAGGCTGGCAGCGTCCGGTTTGACCGGAATAATCCCGGTCACGGTTCCCCCGGCTTTTAAGGTTCCGGTATTTAGTGGTTCTTCGTCCAGGATGGGAATTCCTGGATCTTCCATATTTCCCGACTCTGAGGTTTGCTTCCAGTCAAACTCGTTGTAGTCTACTGGGTCAGACCCGGTGTTTTTGTAAGTGACGGTCACAAGCAGGTATTTGTCGCCCGCCTGATCAGTCTTTTCCGCTTTAGAATCAACTGATATTTGTAAACCATTGTCCAAAGTAACAGATTTTCCGATAGCAAGCTTGGAGTTGTCTGTCTTCTGATCGGTCTTCTTGGAATCACCGGCATCAGCTTTTTGAGTCGTACTGACAACTGTCGATCCAGCGTTCACTTCTTTGGATACCTCATCAAGCGCTTTCCCGAACACCCACTGAGTACAAATAACGATCACGATAGCAACAACGTTGATGATTATTGCTGCAATCGTTAGCCCTTTTCCTCCTACTTTTCCCTTGCGGATAGAAACTATGCCTACGATTCCAAGCACTAGACCAATAACGGCTAGCAGGAAAGAGAGGTTATTGAGAATAGGAACCCAAGAGCCGATTATTGCGATAATCCCTAGTACGAGAGAAGCAATCCCTAGTCCTGAGGTTTTCTTAGGTGCAATCGGCGGCTGGAAATTTTGTGCTTGAATGTTGCTTTGCTCTGGAGGCTGGGTATCCGACATGGCTACTTACTTTCTGTAATTTTTGTTGTTGAAACGGTTTGTAGGATTTAGCCGGGAAGGCAAGACCTACAAGTTTGTATCTAAAGGATGGGGATGTACTGGTTTGCTTTGTAAATTCATGTAAGCAAAACTCTGAAACAACCCCGGTCCCAAGTACAATGCGATTGTCTCGGGGGGGGGGGGGAATCTGTCAAGTATATTTGCCGTCTTTTGGCTACTAGGGGCAGATTTAGCGATTCCTTATCTAAAAATGCATTGCGTCTGGCCAAAAGTTCCCCCGCAAAGTTATTTGCTTGGTGCCGGAGAGATTTGCCTGGACTAAGAAAATAAGTGGGGGAGGGAGAATCCATCTCCTGCGTAACCAACTATCTGCCGAGAGTTTGCCCGGCAATGAAACAGTATTGTTTCCAGTGGTTGACATGACGCAGATTTGTTAACTAAAGTTAACAAGGTGGAGGTTAAGGAAAGCGCCTATAAACACGGCGTAAGCACCATAGACCTACTCCACGCAGTAAATACCCCTATAGATGTATTCCCCATGGACGGATACCGCATAGTGATAGGAGCTGGCACAGATGGCACGCTTCTGGAAACAGGAATCCGAAACCAAGTCATCTTCCATGCGATGAAAGCAAGACCGAAATACTTAAGGAGGAAGCGGTGAGTAAACGGACTATTGAAGAAATGATTGATGAGATTGAAAACGCTAACAATGGGGCAGGACCCGACCCGGTGGCTTCCGTCTACCGCGGTAAAGGACTTGCGCAACTAGCAGCAGCAATCCAGGCAGAAAAACGTGCCCAGGACGCCATTGCCCAAGCGGTAAGTACCGCTAGGGAAGAGGGGGCAACTTGGGAAATGATAGGTGACTATTTAGGGATGACTAGAGCGGGAGCATACAAAAAATTCAAATCCCTGCAGGTCGCTTAACCTAAGGAATGTTTTTCAAAATGCGCGGTTAATACCTGAATGGAGGTGCGGATTATTTTTTGGGCAGTTTTAGACTACCGGCTAGTAGTGGTGTCTGTATTGTTTTATGGTTAATCCGCCGAGGGTGAGTTTGATGCGATGGCTGTAGTAGAAATGAATGTAGCGTTTCACACCTGGAGGGGGATTCGGTTACTGCTGGTATAGGCGCGCCAAACAAAATGAAGAAAACTGACGATAACTGACGAACCCAATGACAATAGCGAAGATGAAAGTGGCGGGTTCCTAGCGCAAATTATGCTTGGAACCCGCCAGTTTCTATCTAGCCCTAACTCTTAAGCGAATAAAGCTAGGCAGAAATTTTTCGTATAGCTACTCCGGCCGAAACCAGGATTCCGCTTCCGAGCAAGAAGAGCGGCAAAGTTGCCCCGGTCTGCGGTAGTTGCTTACCGTCCGACTTGTTGGCAATCACAGTTTTCTTAACGATCTTAGAATTATGCTTGTCCGCTGCCGGAGCTGGTACTGGTCGTGTTTGCGATCCCGGTTGCGGTTGTGTGTCCGGCACAGGCTGCGGCTCGGGTGCCGGCGTAGCCTCCGTCGTCACTTGCACGGCGGGCACTTGCGCTAAATCGCCGGCGGTCAAAGAATTACCGCTGACCACCGTAATCGTTGGAGCGGCGCTAACGGTTTCCCCGCCAACCTGGGAAGGCTTTACTTTGTAGGTAAACACTCCTTCCCATTTTCCGTCTTTCACCGTGCCGGTTAGCGGCTGTGCCTGTACCTCACCGGTGCTGGCGGTGTAGGTTATTTGCAAATTCTGGTCAACGCTTGGCGCCTGCGGGCGGGGTTGGGAATTCAAATCCCACCTGGCATACATGTCTTGAATGCCGGGGTCGGCATGCCACAGCTCCAGCTTGTTGGCCCCCGCCACCATCGGGCAGCTCACTATTGCCTTACCCTGTGCGGGTATTGTTTCCGGCGTCATAGTGCACTGCGCCTCTACCGGTGCGCCGTCTTTGGTGAGTAATACGCGATAAGCTTTCGCCGTATAGTCTTCGGTGGATATTTGTACACTAAAACGCGGGGGAGTAACTGGTAATTGCGTCGCGCTCACGCGATAAGTGAATTCTACTTCCGCCGTATTTGCAGGAACCTTCTTAATGCTTTCCCCAACTACCTCTGCGCTAACTTCTCCCCACGGCTTTGCTGCACCGTCGTTTTGGGTGGGAACATAGGTCGCCTGCACTTTGTATGGTCCACATTTGATGCCGCTATCGCATTTCAGCGGATTCTCTACCGCTGACGCTGTAGTCACACCGAGCGGGAACAGCAGCGCGCTCAAACCCAGTGCAGTAAATAATCTAGGCAGTCTTTTCATCTACAAAAGCCCTTCCGTATACTTAGGTTAACCTTACCTAGGTAGAGTAAAAGGGAAAGGCTTATTTGTCTAGTAATGGTAGTCATAAAACTCTAAGCGATTTGCTTTTGGGGCGCCAAAGTAATGGCCCGGTAGCCGATTTGGCTGGTAGTTATTTACGACGGCGGCGTCAGCGCGATTCCCAAATACGCCAAGATGTAGGAACCTCACAAGGGGGCAAGCGTGTAGGCTAACCCGCTAGTTGCGCCCTCATTTTTCTCAGTTCCACAGCCACTAGACTGGCGGTGGAAAGAGTGGTGAACCCGCCGGCGAATCCGGTTCCAAGTAGCTGGTCGACCAGCTGATTGGTTGCATTTGCGCACTCGGGAAGTGGGGTGTTGGCGGGCAGTTTAAGGCTTTTTTGGGCGAATGGAAATCGAAATGTACTGCGGATACAAATGGACAAGAGCTGTGGGAGTAAACCCGCACCTACCAGCGGAGATGGAGGGATTCGAACCCTCGAGGGGCTATCCACCCCAACTCCCTTAGCAGGGGAGCGCACTAGGCCACTATGCGACATCTCCAATGTCAAAGCACCTCCATAGTTTAACGGACAGCAAGGTTAGCGGCAAAAACTGTTCGCGTGCATCCGGTCACTAGCTCCTCGAGGTAAAGGTTGCTCAATATTTCCAGCGATTTCGCTCCTGACTGGCAAAACATTAATTCTGGAGGGAGTATCTCGGCCCCTGTCCTCATTCCCAGGGTTTAAGACCGCAGCCGGGAAAAAAGCAGAAATGCCTAACATGATGAACATGCACAGCAAGGTCAGCCGCCCGATCGGGCGCAACCCCCAGGGGAAGCGTCAGCATCCGTGCCCTCACCGCGGTCAGCGCTAAAACAAGCCGCGCGGTTAACCGGGCCCGTGGGTATGGGGTATCTGCCGCTGGGAATCGCTTTCGGTGCTTTTGCGGTCACCCAAGGATTCCCCATTTGGCTGACTATTTTGTCGGCTGCGATTATCTATGCGGGCTCGATGGAGTTCACTGCGGTCTCCCTCATCCTAGGCGGGATTGATTTATTTCAAATCGCCCTCACCACCCTATTCGTCAATTTCCGGCATGTGTTTTACGGGCTAAGTTTCCCGCTGCGCAAAATAAAATCTGCGCCCGCCCGCTTATACGCGATCCACTCCCTCACGGACGAAGCCTATGCCCTGACTGTCTCCCATCTGGGAGATAAGCGCCTAACCGGACCGGTCGTCCTCTCTATAAATCTGCTCTGCCACCTTTATTGGGTAGGCGGGGTAACCGTGGGGGCCTTCGTGGGCAAAGCCCTACCCTTCGACACCGATTTCCTGGGGTTCGCCCTGCCCGCCCTGTTTGTCACCCTGGCAATAGATGCCTACCGGCAAAGCGACTATCCGCTGCTAGGGTTAGCCGCGCTAGCCTGCGGCTTAATCGGCTCCATCTGGTGCGGAAAATATATGCTCATCACCGCGCTTTCAATTTTCACCGTGGTGGTTTTACTGCATTGCGCCTGGGTAATGCGCCGCAGTCCTTCCGGGAAAGAGGGTGCCTAAAATGAACCCTTTAACCTACCCCTACGCCCTCGGTGCTATTGCCGTGATCTGGGCAGTTACCTACGCATTGCGCGCTTTCCCCTTTGTGGCGCTGCGCGGGAAAGAAGAATCGCCGCTGGTACGCTTGGTCGCCACCAGTATGCCGCTGGGAGTAATGGTAATCCTGGTGGTTTATGCGCTGATGGACACGGATTTTCACGCGCTCTCCTCCTGGGTGCCGGCAGTTGGTGGAATCCTGATAACCGCTGCTATCCACTGGAAATGGGCGAACGCGATGGCATCTATCGTGGCGGGAATTGCCACCTATTGGGCGCTGGGGATGTTACTGGCATGAGGGCGCGACTGGGGTAAAACACCGGGAATCGCTCCCTAAAACCCGCCCGGAAATCCGGCTTTATCCCCGCGGCTACGCTTTTAGCGTGGAAAGCTGCGGGCGGTATTCCAAGAGGACTAGGGTAAATAAGCAGGGATTTAGATTGCAAGGTTTGAGGAGGTAGCTTTGTCACGCACATTTACCTCCTTCAAATACCACAACTACCGGCTGTGGTGGATGTCTAATATTTTTGCTTCCACTGCCACCTGGATGCAGCGAGTCGCCCAAGACTGGGTGGTGCTGATGGTACTCACCGACCAGTCCGGCTTTGCAGTCGGGGTAGTCACTGCGCTGCAATTCTTGCCGCAGTTATTGCTGTCGATACCGGCAGGAATGGTGGCTGACCGCTTCAATCGGCGCCGCATCATTCAGATCTGCCAATGCATAGTTGCCCTCTGCGGGCTCCTAACTGGGATATTGCTGCTCACGGGAGTCGCCGCCCTCTGGCATATTTACATAATCGCCCTGATAACTGGGGTAGCGGATTGCCTAACCTCCCCGGCACGGCAAGCTTTCGTGTCGGAACTGGTCACTAAGGAAGATCTCCCTAATGCGGTGGGGTTAAACTCTACCGCCTTCAACTCGGCACGTCTGATTGGTCCGGGACTCGCCGGGTTTGTGATCGCTGGCATCGGGCCGGGCTGGGTTTTTATCGCCAATTTCGTCCTCTTTATCGTTCCGGTCCTCGGCTTGTCGCTGATGGATCCTGCCCGGCTTTATCGCCCGGAAAAAACTTCCCGCACCAAAGGAATGATGCGCGAAGGCCTGCGTTATGTGCAAAACCGTACCGACATTAAAGCGATCATCGCCATCCTTACGGTAGTGGGGGCGTTGGGACTAAATTTCCAGCTCACCCAAGCGGTCATGGCCACCCGAGTGTTCGGTAAAGGTGCAGGTGAATATGGCTTATTGGGCTCGATTATGGCGATCGGCGCCCTGGCGGGAGCCCTGCAAGCTGCCCGGCGGCGTCAGCCCCGAGTGTTCACCGTGGTGGTCTCCGCCGTCCTATTTGGAATCTTAGAGGGCGCCTTAGCGCTGGCTCCCACCTACGAAATCTTCGCCCTGTTACTGATCCCCACCGGATTCGTAATGTTGAATCTGCTTACCAGCGCTAACGCCACTATCCAAGTTTCTACCGAGGAAGAAATCAGAGGGCGGGTACTGTCCATTTATTTCCTCTTCTTCCTGGGAACCACCCCGATCGGGGCACCAATAATCGGTTGGGTAGCGGAACATTGGGGCCCCCGGTGGTCACTAGGCGTCGGCGCCATCGCGTCCTTGCTGGTTGCGCTAATAGTAGGCATTTGGCTGTGGCGGCATTGGAAAGTAGACGTTACCCTGCGCGCCTCCCGCCCCTTTGTCAGCATCGAAGGACCGCGCGAACGAGCGATGCGGCGTCGGAAAGAACGCGCGGAGCGTCAACGGATTATGGATAACCAGTCACGAGACACCGGAACCTAAGGCAGTCTTCCAGGCACATACCCCGGTGTTACCAGCGTAAAAATTAGAGAAAACCCAGGTATATCCAAATTTCTGGGATTTTGTTCCTCTCGATAGTTTTCCTGCCGGTTCCGCGTTGTTAACCCACAGGTAACTTTAGATTGTTAGCTTCCAGGTGAAAGTTAAAATTTCTCATCTGGAGGGAGTTAATCCCGTGACTAAAACTGATATGCCCCCTACAGAGGTGGAAGCACCTTTGGGACAACTGACTTTTTTCCAAAAACTGGCGAAAAAAGATGTGTACTGGCATTTGGCTTTCGGTGGTCTGCTCTTGGGAAGTGCCATCTGGTTCATTTTTTGGGCTTTCGATTACGTAGGAGAAACCGATCAAGCGTTACTGCTAGTAATAACTATCGCCTTTGCGGTGTTCATGGCCTTCAATATCGGCGGTAACGATGTGGCTAACTCCTTTGGCACCTCCGTTGGTGCGGGCACCCTATCAATGAAACAAGCCCTAGTAGTGGCCGCGATTTTTGAGGTGTCCGGGGCAGTAATCGCCGGAGGAGAAGTAACCGATACGGTGCGCTCGGGAATCGTAGACCTATCGGCCATCTCGAATCTGCAAGCTATAGACTTTGCGCTAATCATGACATCTTCCCTGTTAGGGGCGGCAGTATGGCTGCTGGTAGCGACCCGCATGGGGTGGCCGGTATCAACCACCCACTCGATCGTAGGTGGCATCGTCGGCGCTGCTCTGACCGTAGGCTTTACCACCCACACCGGGGGTTGGAGCATGGTGCAGTGGGGAGGCATCGGGAAAATTGCCATCTCTTGGGTGCTGTCCCCGGTATTGGGCGGGGTAGTGGCCTATATCTTATTCAAATCGATTAAATCCTCGATCCTGGTTTACAACGAACGCGCTGACCAGCGTCTACGTGAAATTAAACAGGAACGTGCGGATCTGCGTAATCGCCACAAGGCCTGGTTCGAGCGGCTCAATGAAATCCAACAGGTTTCCTACACCAACGCGATGGTACGGGATGCTACCACCATGAATATGGGGGACTATGATCCCTCTGATCTGGAATCTGACTACTTCAAAGAGCTCGAACGTATCAACCGAGAAAAAGATGATCTCAACGCCCACAAAGCTCTAGATACTTGGGTGCCATTGTTGGCGGCATTTGGAGCCGTCATCATCGGCTCCCTAATGTTGTTCAAAGGGCTAGATAACCTGGATATCAACTTATCTATGCTGGGTAACCTGTTAATCCTGACGATGTTGGCGGCAGCAGTGTGGATGGCAGTCTTTATTTTTGCGCGTTCCCTCAAACGGCGTGATCTTTCCCGCTCAACCTTCCTGTTGTTCTCATGGATGCAGGTCTTTACCGCTTCCGCATTCGCTTTCTCGCATGGGTCGAACGATATCGCCAACGCTATTGGCCCCTTCATTGCGGTGCTAGACGTCTTGCGTACCGGCGGTATTTCCACAGAAAGCGCTGTCCCGGGAGCAGTCATGCTCACCTTGGGGATCGCCCTGATTGCGGGGCTGTGGTTCATTGGTCGCTACGTTATTAAGACCGTAGGATCTGGGCTTACCGAAATGCACCCGGCCTCGGGATTCGCGGCAGAGCTTTCGGCTGCGGCGGTAGTTATGGGGTCCTCGCTGCTGGGGCTGCCGGTTTCCTCTACCCACATTTTGATTGGTGCAGTGCTCGGGATCGGGATCGTTAATAAAGCTGCCAACTGGTCATTAATGAAGCCGATTGCGCTGGCCTGGGTGATTACCTTGCCGGCTGCGGCGGTTATCTCCGCGATTACGGTGAGCGTATTGCGGGTGATTTTGTAGGCTAATAGTTAGCCCCCTTCGGCCAGGTACTCCTGAGGATCGTCCTCGGGGTGGTGCCTGGCCGAAGAGGTTTTAAAGGGAAGAAACAGAGGAAGTAGCGCCGTTTATAGTGCCCCCGAGACGATTCGAACGTCCGACACCCGCTTTAGGAGAGCGGTGCTCTATCCCCTGAGCTACGAGGGCGCAAGGCGGCCGTCAGCGCCTCAGCCAGTCTAGGATAACACTGGTTAGGCAGGCTCAAAATTGCGCTCCGGCTTATTGCGGGAGAAGCAGGACGTGAGAATTGTCGTTTTCGCGATCTTAGGGCATGGCAACCAGGGCAAACCCCCGCTTTCGCGTATGGTGGCATCGTGAGCTATAACCCGGAAACAGAGATGACCACAGCGGAAGACGTTACCAGCGAGGTCGCCGCGGACACAGCGGCGCCCAAAACCCGTAAACAGCTGGTACAGGAGATGCTCTCGCACTGGAATGCTAGCTTGGAGCATACGATTGCCGAGGAAACCTCCTCCGGCTACCTAGAGCTGTCTGCTGCCCACCCCGGGGGCTTAGCACAGTTATATGGAGGGCGTCCGACTCGGTTATCTAACCTGGTGCGCGAACCGCGTGCCCTGTCTCATTGCCGTATCCGGGCTCGCGAAGTGCTCGCTGCCTCGCGTGATCGGGAATCCCGCTACGGTAGCGCGCCGGTTTATTTGGCGATTGGGACTGCCTCCTGGCGGCAAGGCGGCAGCCTGGGAGCCGCCTGGGAACGCGCCGCGAGTAAATCTGCGTCCTCGACCACGAAAATGTCGGCAACCGCTGCAACGGCAGTAAATACAGAAAGCAACCTCTCTATCCGCGAAGATACTGCCGAGGAGCAGGCTGCAGATAGCGCGGTATACGATATTGAAAAAGTACGCGCCAATGAGCCGCGCACTATTACCGGACCGGCATTACTATGCCCGGTAGAGCTGTCTTTAACCGCCGATGAGGATGTGCTGATCACTCTGAACAGCACCGTAGAAGTATGGCCCCCACTGGAAGCGGCACTGCGGGAAAAGGGTGAGCAAGCAGAAATTGTTTCCATTTTGCAAGGTACGCAGGCTGCGGTAGCTTTTAGCCCCACCAATGCCCTGCACGAATTGCGGCGCCTGGGGTTGCGGCATTTGCTGGGATTTGACCTCTACGATTCGCTCACCGTGGGGCAATACCTGCATCCCCTTTCCAACCTGGTCAAAGACTTTGCGCTCAACCAAGATCTCCTGGAACAGTCCGAGGTTACTGCCGCGCTTTGCGGAGATGCAGAGGCCGCGGGGGCAGTGCTTTCTCCGCTGCCGCAACCGGTATTGACCGACCGTGATCCCCTGGCCGAGCATGGGGTAGGAGATTTAGATCCCGCCCAGCATAACGTGCTAGATGCGGTGGCCTCCGGGGCAAATCTGCTGTTAGATGCGCCTCCGGAATCGGAAAAGACTTCCACGGTGGCCGCAATTCTAGCGGACGCTGCCAGTGCCGGGCGTACCATTGCCTATGTGCCCGGCGCGCGGCGTCGCCTACAGCAGGTGTTGGGGTATTTGAATCGTTTAGGGCTAGAGAGCCTCACCCTGGACTTGTCGAATCGTAGCCGTTGGCGCGACATTATCCCCGCCAAGCTACTGGAATCTTTAAACGCCCCGGTGGAAGCAGTAGATCCGGCCGCCGATGAAGCCACTATGAAGATGCGTAACGAACTCACTCAGGTGCGCTCCCAACTGGGCGGATATATGGAGCAGCTGCATCGCAAACGCGATCCCTGGCAGGTGTCCGCCTATGATGCCTTGCAGGTACTAGCCGATTTAACCTCTATGAAGCCCGGACCGCGCACTAAAGTACGTTTCGATTTGGAAACTTTGCATCATATTGCTTCCGATGGGGCGAAACGAGCCCAAGAGCTACTGGTGCAAGCCGCCGAAGAGGGGATTTTCTCGCAAACGCGAGCCACAAATCCCTGGCATTCGGTAGTAATTTCTTCTCCCGAAATGGTTGATACCGCAGTAGAGGGCGTCAGTCAGCTAGCGGGTCGCCTGTTGCCGCAGGTGCGCGCGGATATTGATCGCGCTCAAAAGGAAACCGGGCTGCTGCGAGCCAAGAATCTGAACCAATGGCATGACCAATTGCGGATGCTCGACGGTCTGCGCGAAGCCATGGACGTGTTCAAGCCTCAGATTTTCGAGCGTTCGGCTGCCGATATGGTGATTGCCACCGCTACTAAGAAATGGCGTAAAGAACGCGCTCTCAACATGAAGGAATCCCAGCGGCGTCGCCTGATCAAACAGGCTAAAGACATGGTGCGGCCGGGACGAAAAGTGGAAGACCTACATAGAGAGCTGATCCGGGTGCAGCAGCAGCGCCGGATTTGGCGCGAATATTCTCCCGGTGGAGGCTGGCCGGTACTGCCGGGACGCCTTGACCAGATGCAAAAAGCAGAGGAAGCCTTACGCAGCCATATCGCGCGGTTACAGCCGTTCTTTTCCACTGGATTTGGCGATTTAACGCAAATGCCTCTGGACGAGTTAGCCAGTTTGATTGATAACTTGTCCCAAGATGAAAAAGGCGCCGAACGTCTGCCGCAGCGGGTATCAATTCTGAAAGAACTACACGATTTCGGTCTCGATGAACTCGTTGATGACCTGCGGGCACGGCGAGTTCCTTTCGAGTTGCTACGAGCAGAACTAGATCTTTCTTGGTGGGCATCAGCGTTGGCGGAGATGCTGCGTCTAGATGACCGGCTGGCGCATTTCGATGGAGAACGCCTCAGCGAACTCTCTGCGCGGCTGCGTGAACTTGATATTGCCCAGGTTAACTCGCTGTCGGGACAGGTTCTGCACCAGGTACGCCACCAGATAGCCAAACTGGTAGATTCCCAGTCGGAAACGGTCTCTGACCTAGAGCAAGTATTGAAAGATGCCCGCGGCGACCTGCCAGAAGTGATCGGGCAATTCCCGATTGTGGAGCGGCTACGGCCGATTCGCGCGATTCCTCCGGTACTGGTACCCCAGGTTCTCGGCAATGATCACCCCGTGGATTTGCTGGTACTGGACGGAGTGGAAAATACCGACTTGGCAGAAGTTATTCCCGCGATTGCTAGGGCGAAACAAGTGATAGTCGTGGGGGATGTTCGCCGCAGTGAGCAAGGCACGGTTTCGGAGTTTGCGGGCATATTCCCGCAGTTAACTGCGCCTCCTACCCGTTCGCGGGTAAATGAGTGGGTAGCTTCCTTCCTGGCCGATCACGACTATGGACGGGACGTGATGCCGGTTACGGTG
This sequence comes from Varibaculum cambriense DSM 15806, assembly GCF_000420065.1. Lineage (GTDB taxonomy): Bacteria > Actinomycetota > Actinomycetes > Actinomycetales > Actinomycetaceae > Varibaculum > Varibaculum cambriense. The sequence goes on from NZ_ATUF01000002.1 coordinate 1,131,001, forward strand.
CCGCGCCCCTCTCGCCCGGTGACTTTAACGGTAGTCGATGGACGGGGAATGCCTGCTCCTGGTGCCCAATGCGTCGAAACTTCTTCCCAGGAAGTTGAAGAGGTAGTGCGGCAAGTTTGCTTGCACGCCCAGTCTCAAAGCAAAGAGTCTTTGGGAGTGGTAGCTTTGACGGTCAAGCATGCCCGGCGGATCAGTGCCGCGATTATGAGTGAAGTCGCTCGTAACCCGCAGCTAGATGAATTCTTGGGTAGTAACCAAGAAGAACCCTTTGTGATTGTAGACGCGGCGGGAGCTGCAGGACTGCGCCGGGACCACGTGATTTTATCGGTAGGTTTCGCCAAGACTCCTCACGGGCAAGTACTCCATGACTTTGGAGTTATCTCGGCTGCTGACGGCACGGCACTACTGGTAGACGCAGTTTCTATGGTGCGTAGAGAGCTATCTTTGGTGTCGTCGATGGCACCGGAAGCTATCGATCCGCAACGTCTGCATCACCCTGGCTCCCAGATGCTTTACGATTTGCTACAGGCCGCCCGCGCCGAGGCGCAAACTGTCGGGCCAGTTGAGGCCGCGCAGGCAATGGGAGAGGAAGAATCTCAGCCTGATCGCTTGCTACTGGATCTAGCGGAAAGGCTCTATTCAGTGGGGCTGACCGTGATTCCCAACCTGGGACCCAAGAACGGCATGCGGATCCCGCTAGCCATCGGGCATCCAGACTATCCTGATGAACTACTAGTGGCGGTACTTACCGACAACCCGGACTATGTAGCCGAGAAATCTTTGCGGCGCCGCGAACGCCACTGGTTGCAAAGGCTCAAAGAATATGGCTGGGTAGTAAGCATCGTTTATTCCACCGCGGTATTTATGGATCCGGCCACGCAAGCTCAGCAGCTACTGGATCTGGTAGTTGATGTGGTTGAGGAGCGCAAAAAAGCGCAGGCACAGCGGGAAGCAGCGACAGCTCCCGCGCCCGCGGCCTCCCCGGCACCCGCGCCACTGCCCGCTGCTTCCCTCGTTTCGCAAGAGGCAACAAGTGAAGAAGAGCGCAGTGTAAAGCGTCCTGCCATCTCGCGAGGGTTGCCCCTAACCGCCTACGGTGATGATCAGCTAGATGATCTGCTCGCCTGGATTCGTTCGGACGATAAGCCACGCAGCGTGGATGAAGAAGTGGAACTGCTCTTTAATGAGCTAGGTTTGCAGCGCCGTGACGGTCAGGTGGAAACCATCCTGAAGAATGTCGTCACCCGGAACGCTTAACTATGAAGCATCCGGCAGCGCGTACCTACTCCGAGGTGGATCGCCGGCGCATCCGCGAAGGGAAACCCACTTCCTGGCAGGAAAGTGCCGATCCGCTCTCCGATCACCGCGACCATCGAGAAACTACTGATCAGCGCCCGGAAGTAGACTACCTATCCGAAATGCCCCCTCATTGGCGCGAGCATAACCAGTAGCTTGTTTCGGGGTTAGCTGTTTTGGGAGGCAGATTTTTCGGATTGTAGGAGGTCGCGGATTTCGGTCAGCAGTTCTACCTGGGGATCTGCCTTGGGCTCTTCCGCCTCCTCATCAGCCTTAGCTTTAGCGTCACGCATACGCATCAGCTTATTCATCGGCACAATAATGCAGGTGTAAATCGCAAGAGCTACCAGCAGGAAGTTCACGAGGGCGGTAATAATTGCGCCCGGTTGCACAGTTGCGTTGCCCAGGTGGAACTCTAATACGTTATCGAAATTAGGTTTGCCCACTAGTCCCGCAATTAGCGGATTAATGAATTTATCCACGATGGCGGTGACTACCGCTCCAAAGGCGGCACCAATAACTACCCCAACTGCCAGGTCGATGGCGTTGCCGCGGGAAATAAATTCTTTGAATCCCGCAATGAAACCAGTATTTTCTTTACTCATTATTCCTCATTTAGTTGTATTAACCTGTCCTGGCCAATTGTAGCGGTTCAGATTTGCTGGCTTGGACCAGGCGGCCAGCCGCACTGGGTTTAACCGCAACCTCAATGGTGGCGGCTTTTTGTCCGCCCGTCAAAGATCCACTAGCGGCACTGACTGATAATACTTGCGCCGTGATTTGTGCGGAGAGTCCCTTATTCTCCGCAGATTTTCTCGCCCCGCCCTCGAGGATAGTTTGCGCACTATCCGTGTCCGGGCTGGTATCGGGGGCAGAGTTACTATCTTGAGCATTTCCGAGGAAGAAAATCACTTCATCACCGGCGTTGGCCAGGCCTTGATCGCTTTCTCGCAAAGGTAATGCCAAAATCACTTTCCCTTTAAAGGAATGTCGCGAAAAAGGAGAAGAAGAAAATAACGCCGGAAACAGGGTAGTGCCGGCAGCAATGGGAACGGCTGTTCGCTGACCGACTGCCTGGGAAGGTTTCTTATATCCCTGTGGCGGGAGAGCGGCCACGGGAATCTGTTTCACAGTTACTTGGCCAGCCTCAATAATGCTTCCTGGCGGAATATCGGTGGCGGCAACTACGAGTGGTTTCGTGACCACTTGGGGTAGTACTAAACGCAGTAAGGTGACGACTACTGCAACTGCGGCTGCCAGGGCGATAGTGCGTCGCCAACGCCAAAGGAACTCGCGCATAACCAGATTTTTATCGATTTCTTGAGCGCTAGGGAAATACCAGATAATCTGCCGGAAAACATTGTGGAATTTACCCCTTGGGGACAAAGAAACGCTACCTGCAGAAAACCATTAACCGCAGGTTAATTCCTCCTTCTTGGAGCGGTAAATCTGGGGGAGAGTCTCACTGGGGAAGTAACCGCCATGAGCTGCCCCTTAGGGGACACTACAACCCAACTGGAACCTAACCCGCTAACGGGATCGTAAATCTACTCGCTGTCTAGTTTTTGCAAACGCCCCGAGGAGGTAAGTACCTGGTCAACTAACTGGTCATGCGGTTCATGGGGTAGCGTCCCCGCCTGTAAGACTTCCCAGTCATGAGTTAGCGCAATTAGTTGGGGTCGAGGGGGAGAAGTCAGATTGCAGTGCGCCAAGGCTTGATCGTACCAGCCGGCGCCTCGTCCCAGGCGCACCTGCGTCCTATCCACTGCCAAAGCAGGCAAGAAAATAAACTTTAACCCCAGTTTCGCCAGGTCATTACCATGCATCTCTTTGGAAAGTAGCGGCGGGTGGGGATTGAAACGGCGGTATAGAGCGCGAGTATGTTGTACCGGATCTAGCTGTCCCCAACGTGGCTGCTCCAGATCACAGGGAACCACCAGTTTCAAACCGGAATCTAAAATAGCTTCGTTGAGTAAAAAGGTAGGAACTTCAGTGTCGAAAGAAAGATAACTGGCTACTACCTCGCCGGGTTTTAAGGAATCTAATAGCGGTCTGGCAGCCGCGAGAACTTGCGATTCGGCCTGGATACGTTGAGCAGGGGAAAACGTTAAGCGGCGCCGATCAAGGAATTTTTTCCGCAGTGCAGGCTTACTAATCACAGAATCCATGAGTCAATGATAGACGCTCGTGGGTTTGCCCATAGTCGGCTTTTCGCTGCCGCGCTAAAGACCCTGGCAGGTAACCTGGTAACAGTACGAGAACTCAGGAGGGGTAATGCGCACGGTTGCGGAACATCTAAATACTTGTCTTTCCCTAGTGGCGCCGCTAGATCCCCTGGACGTGTTGCTACCGGATGCGGTGGGGTGTGTCCTAGCCGAGGACGTGAGCGCACCTTTCGATTTGCCGGTCACCGACCAGGCAACCTTGGATGGCTATGCGGTACGTTCCCAAGACGTGGGGGGAGCCGGCAAAATGCGTCAGGTTTACCTGGACGTAATCGCCGAGGTGAAAGCGGGGGATGCAGAACCGTGCACCCTAGTGGAAAATAGTGCCGTCCGGATCGCCTCGGGTGCGCCTTTACCAGTGGGAGCCGACACGGTAGTTCCGTTAGAGGAAACCGACCAGGCGCCGGCGCGGGTTCAGATTTTGTCCGCGCCTACCAAAGGAAAAAATATTTTGCGACGGGGGCAAGACGTAAGTGCCGGTACCCCGATTTTGCGTGCCGGATCACGTATTGGATCGCGGCAAGTAGCGTTATTGGCGGGAGTAGGGCGCCTGCGCGTCACAGTGCGTCCGCGTCCGCGGGTAGTAATTTTGTCTATCGGAGATGAACTGATCGAGCCGGGTAAACCGATCCGCGCCGGGGCGGTCTTCGATGCTAATGGGCATGCGCTTTCTTCTGCAGTGGCGGATGCGCGCGCCGACACGTTCCGAGTGGCAGCAGTGCCCGATGAACAAAAAGCACTCTCGGAAACCATTGAAGACCAGCTAGTTCGGGCAGATATTATTATCACCACCGGGGGGCTGTCCTACGGTAGTGCCGATACAGTTAAAGAGGTGCTGGCACCTTTAGGGACTGCGCGCTTTGACAATGTGGCGATGACTCCTGGCAAACAACTCGGTTATGGCACGGTGGGGGAAGGCACCCCGATATTTTGTCTTCCCGGGAATCCGGTAGCCGCCCAGATTAGTTACGAGATTTTTGTACGCCCCTGCCTGCGACATATGGCTGGTTGGGAAGAACTGTACCGTCCTTCTTTGCGCGCGCGAGTGGATCGCGGTTGGCGTTCCCCGGCGGGTAGACGGCAGTTTGTACCCGTGAAAATCGTAGGTGCTCCCGATAGTGGTTACCGCGCGCGTCTAACTGGCGAGCCAGAAGATCTTTTACTATCTACTATGGCTCGGGCGAACGCGCTGGCAGTTATCCCCGAGGCAGTCACTTCCGTCTCGGAGGGCGACTATTTCCACTGCATGGTGCTAGATTAAGGCGCCGTGTTGCTTTACGAGCGTTTAACTTTTCGCCGCAGGCCGCGCTACTATTCACAGCTGGATAATCCCGTAGCTCGCGGCCTGATTAAACCGGGTGATCCGCCGGTAAATCAGCTATCTATTAGGGAAATGGTAGCGCGGGATCATCGGCGGGCGGCGCAGGTAAGAGCCGATAATCAACGCTGGTTGGCGCCTTGGGAAGCCAGTGTTGCCCCGGGGTATCCCCCAGAGGATATGGAGCTGGAAGCGTTCATTCGTCGTAGCGCCCGCCTGGTGCGTCAGCGGCGTTACTATCCGTTTGCTGTTTATGCTGATGATCAGTTGGTGGGGCAGGTAACTATTGGGGATATTGCTCTGGGAGCCTCGCATTCGGGGAACCTGGGATATTGGGTAGCCGAAGCCTATAGCGGCCGAGGAGTGATTACCGCTGCGGTAGCGATGGTGTTGGATCTATGTTTGGGGGCTCCCTACCTGCATCGCGTAGAGATCAATATTCGTCCCGAAAATAATGTGTCTTTGCGGGTAGTGCAGAAACTGGGGCTGCGTTTCGAGGGACGGAAACAGAATTTTTATTGCATTGCGGGAAGCTGGGCTGATCACCTGGGGTATGCGGCAACTGCTGAGGAAATCCCTGCGGGTGGCTACCTGGCACAGCTAGAAAAAAGAGCGAGTCTGAAAGGTGAGGAAGCCTAGGGGGAGCAGGCGGGAGGCTAATTTTCCGCCGTGCTAACCAGTGTTTCCGCGAACGTGAGATTGCTTAAAGCAACGGTTCTTGCCACGGTAAAAAGCGGAAAAATTCCGTAGCTATTGTGGCTATTGGTGCGAGTGTTGCAGATGTTGCATTTTGCTAAAGATTTCATAACTTTGCCTGTTCAACACGCCTTTGTGAAGAGAGAATCTGGCGCCTAAATCCCCTATTTTTGATATGTGGAGTTTATTGGATTGGCCTTGCCGATATTGGTCTTAATTCTGGGGGGAATCTACCTGCCCCTCTTTATTGACACCAAGCGCCGGCAATCCCAATCTCATGGCGATGATCGTTTTAGCGCCAATTTGCGGGTACTTAACACGCAGCCACCGGCACAAAAGCGGCAACGCTACAGCGTAAACCCCCCAGTTTTAGGAGGAACCATGCAGCGACCAGTAGCACCAACCCAGCGTGATCACAGTGAACTGATGGCCGCCCGGATTACCCGGGCGCGTCAAATCGAGCGACGATCACAAGCTGCGCGCCGCCGTCTCACCCTGCTTACGGTGCAGTTCGCGGTAGGTATGGTGCTGGTTACGGCGGCTGCCGTTAGTCTACTTTCCTGGTGGTGGGCACTTATTCCGTTAGCCACCATTGCGGGAACTCTATTTCTGGGGGCGCGAGCTGCTAAAGCCGGCCGGGAAAATGATCAGCGTGCCCAAGAAATTATTCGCGCCCTCGAGATGCGCCCCGCTAAGGGGCATCGGGTGAGTGCCAGCGAAAAGAAATTCGCCCAAATGCACGCCAAGGCCGAATCTGCTCAGAGCGCTGTCAGCGCCGAAAAGTCCGAAACCAGCGCCGCAGCTACCGCCAGCGAAACCAAAGTAGAATCTGCTGGGGAAAACCGCGGGCGCATGGCGCTTGGCAAACTAGCTACGGCTGCCCGGCGCGCCGCCAATTTGCGGGAATATTTTGTAATTCGCGAGGACGAAACCACAGATCAAGTAGAAGAAACGGCGGCGACAGATACTCGGGAAATAACGGCCGCCCGCTCGCAGAAACAGTCTGAAACTGCAGAAGAAAACGTGGTAGTTGCTCCTGTAGAGGATAAAAGCGGCGAAGATAAAGACCACGCGGTCACTGCGGTATCCGAGAAAGAAACCACTACGGTAGCGGAAGTTACCGAAATATCCGCCGAGGACGTCAGCGCGGATACGGCCGCGGAAGCGGAGAGCTCGCCAGTCGCTGCGCAGGCAGCGGCGGAAGCAGAAGACCAGGCAGAAACCAACCGCAGCTGGACGCCCACACCGATGCCGAAACCCATCTATGCCCTCAAACCGCGGTTAGCGCGCCGGGATGTAGATGCGTCTGAGCTGCTCGCAGAACATTTGGCGGCACAGGGCAAGACCCCCTATCGTCCTTCGCGTCCGCGCCCGCATAGCGAGGAATCTTTGACTACCGCGCAATTGGTGGCGCAAAGCAAGCCGGTAGACGTGGAGGCCATTTTGAACACTCGACGGATCGCCAACTAAGAACTGGCTGGGACAAACCTTAACGGTAATCGCGCGCGCCGAAAACATCGGTGCCGATCCGCACCATAGTTGCGCCCTCGCTAATCGCGATTTCTAAATCCTGGGACATTCCCATCGACAGCTCGCGGGCAACCTGCCCGCGTCCTCCGGCAGCAAGTGTGCGATCCCGCAGCTGGCGCAAAATCCTAAAGGACTCGCGAATCCGCTCTTCATCAGAGCTAAGCGCCCCAATGGTCATAAATCCTCGCAAGCTGAGCTGCTCCATTTGTAGCACTTGCTGGGTTAACTCCCAGGCGTCCTCGGGGTTGATTCCCTCTTTGGAGGCTTCGCGTGAGCAGTTCACTTCGATAAAACACGGCAGAACCCGCCCCGGATAGTTGGCTTCTAAGCGGCGAACTAGTCGTTGCGCAGTCTTTAGGGAATCCACGGTTTCCACCAGGTCACAGACCTTGAGGGCGGCAGTAATTTTATTGCCCTGCAGGCGACCGATCATATGAACTTCCGCGCCCAGGTCTGCGGCTCGCACCGCCTCATTGGTAGCTTGGGCTTCCTGGACATGATTGTGTCCCAGCACTACCGGCAGGCCGCGTTTTTTCAGCTCCTTAGCTGCCGCTATAATCTGCTCACTAGTGCGGGTTTTCACCGCCAACTCCAAAGTAACTTCGCTGCGCGCCCGTCCCGCCTGCTCACAGGCTTTAGTGATCCGCTGGTCTACTTGTTCAATCCCGGTTGCGATATCCATAACTCCCACTCTAGTGGGCGCGGCAAATATAGAAAGTTCTGCGGATAGCGCCCTAGGATATATCTCCGTAAGTCACCAGGTAGGGATGTACCTCCCCGCTCACATCAGTTTTCGCGATATCTAGGGCAAATAGCATTCGCCATTCCCATAGCCCGCTGCCATCATCCACTTCTTGCAGCAGCGCCCAAACCTTCCTACCGTCCAGCAAGTCGCTATCAGCAGGAAGGTAGCGAGAAAGTAGCTCTCGTGCCTGTTCGCCCTCCCTAATTGCCGCGTGAGTGCTGGCGCGCGCCCCTTGATCCACAGGCAGGTCATCAAAGCGTTCCCAGTAGTCATCCAGCAGGGCTCCGCGATCCTCATCCGACCAGGCAGACCCTTCCGGATGTAAATCTTGGCAATCCTGTAGGCGCGGCAAGCTGTCGAAGGCTATGGCTTCTACGCGCTGCCAGGCGGCATTGCGGAACTGGCGGCGCAAAGCGAAAGGATTAGCGCTGGGTAGCTGATTTTCGCCGCTTCCAAAGGCGGGTTCTTCCTCGGCATCCTCCGCGAGGTTTTCCCGGCGCTTCCCGCTGGCCATCGCCTCCCACTCATCCAGCAGCGAGGAATCCACGCCCTTAACTGTATTGCCCAGCCAGATTAATAGCTGGTCAAAGTCCTCATTCCGTTTCTCCGGCGGCACGATTTGTCCCAGGGCGCGATAGGCATCGGTCAGGTAGCGCAGTACTACCCCTTCACTGCGGGCAAGTTCGAAACGGGAAATGAACTGGGTAAAAGTCAGCGCATTTTCTACCAGATAGCGCACCACTGATTTGGGGGAAGGCTCAGAGCCATAAACCCAAGGATTAGAGTGGGCGAAAGTCTTAAACGCGCCGGCAATCAGTTCTTTCAGGGGCTGTGGCCAGGTGGTTTCTTCTAATATCTCCTGCCGCTGGTTATATTCCACGCCCTCGGAACGCAGCTTTTGATACACCTGATCGCGCTGAGCCTTTTGCTGGGCAAGCAGTACCTGGCGGGGATTCTCCAACACCGACTCCACAATCGAAACCAGATCTAGGGCGTAGTCGGGGCTATCGGGATCAAGTAAATCCAAAGCAGCCAGGGCGAAGGGAGATAGCGGCTGGTTGAGCGCAAAATCTTCCGGCAAGTCATGGGTTAGCACTAGGCGCCCAAGCTTTCCCGCCTTTTCAGCAGGTAAATGCCGAACCACTTCCGCCTGTTTTAATGAGGAATAAACCTGCCCTAAGCGGCGCAAATGGGGGTTGGTCTCCTGCGGGACGTCATGGTTATTGCGCGCCAGCCACAGCAAATGTTCCCCGGCATCCCGCCCACCGGAAAGCACATTAAGCGCTAAGGAATGGTCAATCCGGAAATGGGAACGCAGCGGTTCCGGCTGCGCGGCAACCAGGCGTTCAAAAGTTGACCGTCCCCAGGACACCTTCGGCTTTTGGTTATTTGTCGCCGGCGCGCCCTTGCGTTTTTGCCCCTTCGCCGCCAATTTCTTGGCCTCGATTACCTCGGGCGGTGCCTGCACCACCACAAACCCCATGGTGTCGAACCCGGCGCGCCCGGCTCTGCCGGCAATCTGGTGGAACTCCCGCGCCGACAGGTGGCGTTGGCGACGCCCATCGAACTTGACTAGGGAAGTAAAGACCACGGTGCGGATAGGAACATTTATCCCCACCCCTAAAGTGTCCGTTCCGCAAATCACCGCTAGCAGTCCCCGCTGCGCCAGCTGTTCCACCAACAGGCGGTAACGAGGCAACATGCCCGCATGATGCACGCCCACCCCCAGGCGCAATAGTCGCGAGAGAGTCTGTCCGAATCCCTTAGTGAAATGAACTCCTTTTAAGTGGTCAGCGATTTTTTCCCGCTTTTCGCGGTCCAGCAGATTAGCCGACGCCAGTCCCGCCGCGGTTTTCACCGCATCATTTTGTGCAAAATGCACGAGGTAGATTGGCCAACGTCCCGCCTTTACCAGGCTTTCTAGCAGGTACTGGGAGTCGTCCTCGCTATATTCCATTTCCAGAGGCACCGGGCGGGAGGCTCCGTCAACGAGCACCACTTCTCGCCCGCTTCTCGCTTCCAAGTCCCGGATGAAGAAATCTACGTTCCCCAAGGTCGCAGACATTAAAACAAACTGGACTTTAGGCAGTTCCAGCAGCGGAACCTGCCAGGCCCAGCCGCGGTCAGGGTCGCCGTAAAAGTGGAATTCATCCATGATGACCACCCCGGCATCTAGTTCGGCGCCATCGCGTAGTGCCTGGTTAGCCAAGATTTCCGCGGTGCAACAAATAATCGGTGCTTCCGCATTCAAAGAAATATCGCCGGTAATCATTCCCACGTTGCGGGCACCAAACAGCTCTACCAGGTCAAAGAATTTCTCTGACACCAGGGCTTTTATGGGGGCGGTGTAATAGGAGCGTTGATCTTTAGCCAGCGCCGCTAAATGACCTGCTAAAGCGATCATGGATTTACCTGACCCGGTAGGAGTCGCGGCAATCACGTGGTGACCGGCAAAAATTTCGGTAGCGGCTTCCTCTTGATGGGGATATAAAGCTCGGCGGGTGGATGCCGCCCAATTACTGAACCCCTCGAGGACTTCTAAAGGGTCATCCAGCTTACCCGCGTCCTCTAAATCGTCCAGCAGCTGATTTAGGGGAGCAATACTCATGTGGCTATTGTAACCAGCTTCCGCAGTGTGGACACGTTTGCGTAACTTCATCCTGCCGGATTGTCCTAATAGGGACGCCGAAAAGATTTTTGGGCGGATGAAAGGAAAAGAATAACGTGGATCAAGCCGCCGCAATCGTGAAGCAAATAGCCGATGCTATCGCCCTCTACGCCGAAGTTTGGATCCTGATTGGACTGGGAATCTTCTACACGGTGATTACCCGGGGAGTGCAATTTCGCCTCTTCCGCCATATGTGGCACGTAGTGTTGTCCTCCCGCAAAGACTCGCGTGGAGGAATTTCTTCCTTCCAAGCCTTCACTATTTCCCTGGCGGCGCGCGTGGGAGTAGGTAACGTGTTCGGAGTGGCAGCCGCGCTAATCATCGGCGGGCCGGGTGCGATCTTCTGGATGTGGATAGTAGCGCTAGTGGGGATGGCTACCTCCTTTATGGAATCCACCCTGGCACAGATTTTTAAAGTTAAAAACGAGGACGGTACTTTCCGCGGCGGCCCGGCCTACTATATGTGGCTGGGGCTGCACAAACGCTGGTTTGGTTCTATCTTTGCGGTTATCGCTATCATCACCTGCGGTTTCGTGATCACTTCGGTGCAGTCCAATGCGATTGCCGGATCGATTATGGCCACTCTTGGCACGACTGCAGCCCAGCAGGGCACGCACTCGGCGATTATCGCGGTGATACTGTTCGTGTTCGCAGCTCCGATTATTTTAGGAGGAATTCGTTCGGTGGCGCGGGTAACCGAATGGATGGCTCCCATTATGGCCGTGGTTTACGTGATTATCGCGGCGATTATCCTGGTCATGAATATTGGGCAGATTCCCGCGATCCTAGCTTTAATCGTAAAGAGCGCATTTACCGGCGGGGCGCTCGGAGGCGGAATTGGCGGGGGAATCTTCGCTGCCCTGATCAACGGGGTGCAGCGCGGCCTGTTTTCTAACGAGGCCGGGCAGGGAACTGCCCCCAACGCCGCGGCTACCGCCACGGTTTCTCACCCGGTGCGCCAAGGTCTCATCCAATCGCTCGGGGTGTTTGTAGACACCATCATCGTGTGTTCTGCCACCGCCATCATTATTTTGAGCGCGCCCAAAGCGGTGCTGACCGGTGCCGATCCGTCGCAGGCCGCCTCTTTAACTACGGTGGCGGTAGCCTCCCAGTTAGGGGAGTGGTCAACCTATTTAATGTTGCTGATTATTTCGGTGCTGGCCTTCTCTTCGATTATTGCCGCCTATGTCTATTCCGATGTGAATATGTCTTTTGTGACCTCTAAAACCTGGGCATCTTGGTTGGTGCGGATAGTTTCCGTGGCTTCGGTGGTGCTGGGGGCAGTGGTATCCCTGCCACTAGTATGGAACGCGGTGGATATCGCCATGGCGGTTATGACCATCACCAACCTGATAGCGATTACCTTGCTATGGAAGTGGGCAGTAGGCGCCTTAAAGGATTACTCGGCATCGCGGCGACGCGATAAAGAGGCAGTGCCGGTGTTCATTGCTAAAAACAATCCCTATCTGCCGGCAGAGTTACCCACCGAGGTATGGAGTGAAGAGCCAGGCAAATCCCTGTCTACTGAGGCCTAGATGCCCTCGCTCGTTATAAGAAACCAAGAGCTAAGGTTTCAGGTTTTCATGTATTTGAAAGCCTAGGGCAAAATAGGGGCTATGGAACAGATCCCCATGAAAGTAGATTCTCAGTTCACGCGTAGCGACTACCTGAAATCTTGGGCAGTTCATGCCTTCACCGCCTCCGGGGTGGTCTGGGCTGGGTGCGCGGTACTTGCCTTAATGCGCCACGACTACCTGCAAATGTGGGGTTGGCTGGCGATTAGTCTGATTGTTGATGGCTTGGATGGAACCCTGGCGCGGCGTTATCGGGTTAAAGAAGTTATTCCCTGGTTTGATGGTTCCGCTCTAGACCTTATCGTCGACTACTTGACCTGGACATTTATTCCCGCAATTTTCATGTCTCAAACCTTAGTTTTCGCCCCGGGAACTCCCGGTAAGGGAATTGACTTGATAGTGACAGAATTGCTGATGGTAGCAGTTTGTGCCTCCTCCATGTTTTGCTACTGCAATAAGAAAGCCAAAAGTTCCGATAACTATTTCGTGGGATTCCCGGCCGCCTGGAATATCGTAATCCTCTATCTATATCTGGTGGCGTTGCCCTGGTGGTTCAACCTGACAATCGTGCTGCTGTTTATTGTGTTAACGCTTTCTCCGCTTACTTTCTGTCACCCCTTCCGGGTAGAAAAACTGCGGTGGCTCAATATTTTGTCAGTGGTAATTTGGCTGGCCTGCATTATTTGGCTGACTATTTACTTCCCCGAACGTAACCCCTTCGTGTGGTGGGCATGGTGGATTAGTGGCATTTACTTTATCGGGAACGGCGTGATCCGTACTTTTGTAGGTCCGCAAGCGGAACGCAAGCAGGCGCAACCAAACCCTAAAGATGTCAGTTAGTTCCGGTTTCTTGTGGGTTTAGTAAAAAATTCACCAGGTAACGTTCGCGTAGATATTTGGAGCCTTCTACAAAGAACCCAGAAATAATAAATAAAATGACGATTACTATCACGTATGTAGGGTAATCTTTGCCGGTCATAGCGAAATATACATAGGGAGCCGCGAAAGTAATCGCGGTAGTAAACGTACCTACGATGCGAACCATTTGGCGCTTGGCGGTAAACATGGCCAGTACCCCCCAGGTGTAGGGGATAGCAGTAACAATATCCATAGTCCATAGCACCAGCAGAGATCCATGAAACTCTTTTACTAGACTCACCGGTAACACCCGCAGGCTGGAGTAGGTAATTACCACCAGATAAGCCAGCACCTTGGGGTCAGTTAGCCATTTTACTAGCGGTGAACGCCGAGTCTCGATAATCCCACAGGCCTTCAGGCCACCCGATATCTTAGGAGGAAGATGGGTCGCATCAATCCCCAAAAATGCGTGGCGGATACGCTGCCGGGCATGAACACTCAGACCTTCCCAACGGTCAATGATCGCTTTCAGCAGGTCTTCAGGATCGAGCATCCAGGGGATTTTGGTAGCTTCTTCCTGCGGAGAGCTAATAATCGCTCCCACTAGTCGCCGGGGATAATCCCGGCCATTAGGGTATTGCGCGACATCAAGGATTCTTCCAGTACCTAGCATCCGAGAAAACCGTTCGGCCTCTTCTCGGGTGCCGGCCCCCAGCCATACCGTGAAAGCCCTCTGTAAATCTGCCCGTAGCTGCCCTAAGAATTGGTCGCCCTCTTTCGTCGCCAGGAAGTGGTCAAGGCTCTGTTCCGGAAGAGAAAATAGCCAAGAAACATCCCGGGTGCAGCCGCGTCCCAGTTCAGAGATGCGGTGCAAACCGGCACTGCGACAAATAACCACCGGATCCAAGGCATATTTGGATACCACAGCGAGATCGGTGAGCTTTTGCCCATTTTTGAAGGAGGGATCGATCATCGCCATGGCTTCAAGTCTATGAGAAATCTAGAAATTCCGGTCTTTTCGCGACAAGAAAGAAAAAAATGGTCATACTAGAGATATGAAGGTTTTAGTAACTATCGCGTCCAAGCATGGAGCGACGGAAGAAGTTGGAAAAGTTATTGTAGAGGAACTGGAGAATGCCGGTCTGGAAGTGGATCTGGAAAAACCAGAAGAAGTCTACAGTCTAGATGGATACGGAGCAGTCATTATTGGCTCAGCGGTTTATCTAACCAAATGGATGGATAATGCCAATGACTTTTGTCGCCGCTTTGCTTCGGAACTGCGCCGCACGCCGCTGTGGGCATTTTCGGTAGGGCTGTCGGGAGTACCGAAAGACAAAGTCCAAGACCCCTCGCGGGTTGGTCCGGTACTTTTGAATATTGAGCCCAAAGAGTACATTACTTTCCCCGGCAGACTTGACCCCACGGAGCTGTCTTTGCGCGAGCGCACCGTAGCCCGCCTGGGGGGAGCCGTTGAGGGCGACTTCCGTGATGACCACTTAGTCCGCGACTGGGCAAAGAAAATTATTAAAGAAATCAAGGCTTAGACCTTTTCCTTTTCTTTCGATACTGTCCGCAGGTTGGCACCTAGCGAGAATTCCTCGCTAGGTGCCAACCTGCGGACAGTTGTATATATAGAGGTGGTTGAGGGACGGTTGTGCAAAGTTGATCCGGTTTTGTAGCGCCCAGCTTTTATAGGTGTCTCTAGTCACAGCCTCGCCCGGCAGTTATGTATAAGTATTCAATACTTGATATAAATATTCACTATGAAGGTATCAATTATTGGTGCTAGCGGATTTGCCGGCGGAGAGATCCTGCGGATAGTTGCTGCCCACCCCGTCTTTGAGGTTGACCAGCTGTGCGCGTCCTCCTCGGTAGGCAAAAAGCTAGGGGAATTTCATCCCCAACTTCCGCAATTAGCGCAGCAGGAATTAAAAGCAGTTGACCCGGGGGTGCTAAAAGACAGCGCCGTGATTTTCTTGGCTCTCCCGCACGGACAATCCGGGAAAATAGCGGAACAGTTACGTGCGGCCGGGGTGGAAAGCCTGCTGGTAGATTGCGGAGCCGATCATCGGCTCACTTCCCAAGACGCCTGGGACCACTACTATGGCGGTGAATACTGTGGGGCCTGGACCTATGGGATGCCGGAACTGCAGGGCTTCGGTGGTTCGAGTCAGCGCCAGCTGTTGGAACAAACTAAGCAGATCGCAGTTCCTGGCTGTAACGTAACTGCCGTTACCTTGGCCTTTCAGCCGCTGGTGGCCGCGGGCTTGATAGATCCGGAAGATATTGTGGCCACCTTAGCGGTGGGGTATTCCGGGGCCGGAAAATCGCTAAAGCCACACCTTTTGGCCACCTCTGCCCTGGGAAACGCCCAACCCTATGCAGTGGGCGGAACTCATCGACACATCCCTGAAATCGCGCAAAATTTTGCAGTTAGTAGCGGCAGAAACGCTAGCGACTACAAAGTCACCCTTACTCCGGTGTTAGTGCCCATGTCGCGGGGAATCTTGGCGACCGTAACCGCCGGGGCTACCGAAAAAACTTCTACGAAGCAGCTGCACGCCCTCTATCAAGATTTTTATCAAGAAGAAAACCTTATTCAGGTACTTCCAGCCGGTATTTGGCCGCAAACCCAAGCGGTGACCGGAAGTGCGAACGTGCAGGTACAGGTGGCGCTAGATCAGCGTTCCGGCAAGATTATTGCCCTTAGCGCCCTCGATAACTTGGGTAAAGGCACCGCGCAGGCTGCCGTGCAATCAGCGAACCTAGCGCTGGGCCTGCCCGAATATAGCGGCATTAACCAGATTGGAGTTGCCCCATGAAAAACGATAAAAGACTCCAAGGCGTAACCAGCATACCGGGATTCAAGGCCTGTGGAATCGCTTCCGGGATGCGTCGCAGCGGACGCAAGGACTTAGCCCTCGTCCTCAACACTGGGAAAAATCCGGTGGCCGCCGGGGTGTTTACCTCCAATCGTTTCGCGGCCGCTCCCGTACTTTACTCGCGGGCAGTGCTCAGTAAAGGGGCTACCGGGATGCGCTCGGTAGTGCTTAACTCCGGCAGCGCCAATGCTTGTACCGGGGAAAACGGTCTTAAAGATACGGTGGCCACCGCGAAAGCAGTTGGAACAGCCCTGGAAATGGATCCGCGGCAAGTACTGGTGTGCTCTACCGGGATGATTGGGACGCCCCTGCCGATGGACAAGATGCTCTCCGGGATTGAAACTGCGGCCGCCAGTCTTAGCGAAGAGGGCGGCGCTGATGCCTCTTGGGCGATTCTCACCACCGATAACGAACCGAAAACTGTTCATTACCAGGCAGACGGCTACCAAATTGGGGGGATGGCGAAAGGAGCCGGTATGTTAGCCCCGGCTCTGGCCACCATGCTTTGTGTGATCACCACCGACGCCCTCCTCGATGCTGAAACTGCCCAAAAAGCGCTGGAAGTGGCCTGTGCGAAAACCTTTAACCGGCTAGATTCTGATGGGTGCATGTCCACCAACGACACCGTGATTTTGCTGGCCTCCGGGGAAAGTGGAAAAGTCCCCAGCGGATTTACCGCGGCACTGACCGAAACCTGCGCCCAGTTGGCGCGCAAGCTCGCTGATGACGCGGAAGGGGCACAGCACACCGTAGAGATCGCGGTTACCGAAGCCGAAAACGAAGCCGGCGCTTTGATCGCGGCGAAAACTATTTCCCGCTCAAACCTGGTAAAAACCGCTATCGCCGGATGCGACCCGAACTGGGGCAGAATCGTTTCCGAACTGGGAACCGTTCCCGAAAGTGTTTGCCCCTACGACCCCTCCAAAGTATCGGTGCTGTTCAACGGGGTACAAGTATGTAAAAACGGCGCCGCCTGGGGCAGCCGGGAAGACGTCCCCTTTGACAGTCGCGAGGTGCATTTAGAGGTACGCCTAGGAGCTGGAAAAGCTCAGGCCAGCGTGCTAACCAACGATCTTACCCACGAATATATTCATATCAATGCGGACTATTCATCATGAGTGCAAAAAACCTATCTGCCGGAGATAAAGCCGGAATCCTGCTAGAAACCCTGCCGTGGCTGCGCGAATATTCCGGCTCGCGAATCGTTATCAAATACGGTGGCAATGCCATGATCTCCGAAGACCTCAAGGCAGCTTTCGCCCAGGATGTAAGCTTCCTGCATGAATGGGGGATTGAACCCATAGTTGTTCATGGCGGCGGGCCTCAAATCAGTTCTATGCTGAAAACTTTGGGGATCGAGGCTCCTTTCGTCTCCGGTCTGCGAGTCACCAGCCCGGAAGTAATGAAAGTTGTGCGGATGGTGCTCACCGGGATGGTGCAGCGGGAACTGGTCTCCCTACTCAATGAAAAATCGATTGCCGCGATTGGCATCTCCGGAGAGGACGGGGCATTCCTGCGGGCAGTCAAAAAAAGTGCCACAGTAGCAGGAAAGCCTGTCGACTTAGGGTTAGTTGGGCAAGTGACCGCAGTTGACCCCGGCCCAATAGAAGATTTACTACAGTCCGGACGGATCCCGGTAGTGTCCTCAATCGCAGTCAATCAAGACAACCCCACGCAGGTGTTAAATATCAATGCGGATCTAGCAGCCGCTGCGGTCGCGGGAGCTATAGGGGCTAAGAAGTTGATCGTACTCACCGATGTAAAAGGGCTCTATCGTAACTGGCCAGACCCGAATACCCGGATCTCACAGATAAAAGCCAGTGAAGCCGCCGAAATGTTACCTACCTTGGAAGCGGGAATGCGCCCCAAGGTACAGGCCTGCATCCAGGCCTGTGAGCAAGGGGTACCCCGAGCCACCATTATTGATGGGCGAGTGCCGCACTCGATGTTGCTAGAAATCTTCACCGATACCGGATTTGGAACTATGGTGATGGGAGATAACCATGACTAATGCCGAATGGATAGGCGCCTATCAAGAAAACCTGTTAGGGGTTTTCGGGCAGCCGCAAGCCTGCTTTACGCACGGTAAAGGCAGTAGGGTGTGGGACGCCGACGGGGAAGAATACCTAGATTTATTGGCGGGGATTGCGGTTAATGCCCTCGGATACGCCCATCCAGAAATAGTGAAGACTATCGGGGAGCAGGTCAGCCGCTTTACCCACGTTTCTAACTTTTTCACTACCCCGCAGCAGGTAGAGGCCGCGGCGGCAGTAAAAAGAATCTGCGCTGCCGGATGGTCAAGTCAGACGAGCGAAAAAATCGCTGCCCAGGCGCGGGTGTTGTTTGTTAACTCCGGAACCGAAGCCAATGAGGCCGCCTTGAAAATGGCGCTAGCTGCTCAGCCGGGAGGCCGGGCGATTGCGCTAAAAGGCGCATTTCATGGCCGCACCCTGGGGTCGCTTTCACTGACCTATAAAGCTCCTTACCGTGAGCCTTTTGCTCCCTTCGTCGGCCCTACGGAGTTCGTAGAGGCTTCGGTAGCCGGCATTCAGGGAGTAGATCCGAAAGGAATATCCGCGATCTTCCTGGAACCACTACAAGGCGAAGCAGGCGTAATCCCCCTAGCCCCCGCAGTTTTAGCGGCCGCACGCCAGCTCGCCGACCAAACCGGCGCCCTACTAATTTTTGACGAAGTACAAACCGGGATGGGTAGATGCGGAAAATGGCTTGCCCACCAGGGGATTTATCATGACGGAAAAGAAATAATCCCGGATGTGGTGACCCTGGCGAAAGGCCTAGGTGCCGGGGTGCCGGTGGGGGCTTGCGTAGCGATGAACCAGCGCGCTGCCAGCGCCCTCAAACCGGGAAGTCACGGCACCACTTTCGGAGGGAACCCGCTGGTAAGTGCAGTAATAACGCGTACCATCACCCTGATGGAGGAACTGGATTTGCCGGCTCACGTCGCTAAAGTGGGGGACGCCTGGATGCGGGCGATCGCCGAAGCGCAAATCCCGGGGATCAAAACGACCCGGGGGCAAGGACTGTTACGCGGCCTCGTCCTCGAAAAAAATGTTGCCCCCCAGCTCGCAAAAGCACTGTTTAAGGCGGGATTTATCGTCAATGCTCCGGCGGCGAATATTATTCGCTTGGCGCCGCCCCTAATTATTGAACTCGAGGAAGCAAAAACCCTAATACCGGCGTTAAAAGAAGCGCTCACGCAGGTAGAACTAGACCTAGCAAAAGGAGAATAACCATGAGTAAAGATCGGGTAGTACTAGCATATTCGGGCGGATTGGACACGTCGGTGGCCATCGGCTGGATCGGAGAACAAACTGGCAAAGAGGTGATCGCCTGCGCCGTTGACGTAGGGCAAGGCGGGGAAGACCTGGAGGTAATTCGCCAGCGTGCCCTGGATTGCGGGGCAGTAGATGCGTATGTGGCTGACGCGAAAGATGAGTTCGCCGAAGAATATTGCCTGCCGGCAATCAAAGCTAATGGTCTTTACATGGATCAATATCCGCTGGTATCTGCGCTTTCTCGGCCGCTGATCTGTAAACACTTGGTGAAAGTAGCGAAAGACTTTGGTGCCGATACCGTGGCTCATGGTTGCACCGGGAAAGGTAATGACCAGGTACGTTTCGAGGTTTCGCTCACCAGTCAAAACCCGGAAATTAAATGTATCTCTCCGGTACGTGACCTGGCGCTAACCCGGGACGTGGCTATTAAGTACGCGGAAGAACACGAGCTCCCGATCGAAACCACCAAACATAACCCCTTCTCGATCGACCAGAACGTGTGGGGGCGCGCAGTAGAAACCGGATACCTAGAGGATCTATGGAATCCGCCCACTAAAGACGTCTATGTTTACACCGATGATCCCGCCTATCCACCGATTCCTGACCAGGTAGTTATTAGTTTTAAGCAGGGTGTTCCAGTTGCTTTAGACGGACAAGAAATGTCATCCCTGCAGATTATTCAGGAAATGAATCGTCGGGCGGGCGCCCAGGGGATAGGTCGCCTGGATATGGTGGAAGACCGGCTGGTAGGGATTAAGTCGCGGGAAATCTATGAGGCTCCCGGCGCAGTGGCGCTGATTATTGCCCACCAAAACCTAGAAAACCTGACCTTGGAGCGCGAACAAGGACGCTTTAAACGGCAAGTGGAACAGCGCTGGTCAGAACTGGTTTATGAAGGCCAATGGTATTCGCCGCTGAAAGGCTCGCTCGATGCCTTCGTAGAGGACAGTCAAAAATACGTCACCGGCGATATCCGGATGATTCTGCACGGCGGGCGGGCAGTAGTTGATGGCCGGCGCTCTACAGTCGGCTTGTACGACTTCAACCTGGCGACCTACGATTCAGGAGACAGCTTCGACCAGTCCCTCTCGCGGGGATTCATCGGAATCTATGGGCTCTCAACCCAGTTGGCAGCGGCGCGGGAACAAAAAGAAAGCAAGAAATAATATGAGCGAGCAGGTATCGCTATGGGGAGGACGCTTCTCGGGCGGCCCTTCCCAGGCTTTAGCGGCACTTTCAGTATCTACCCAGTTCGATTGGCGCCTGGCGCTCTATGATTTGGCGGGCTCGCGCGCCCACGCTCGGGCGCTCGCGGGAGCTGGTCTGCTAGACGCGGAAGAACTATCGCAGATGCTGGCAGCTTTAGGGCGGCTGGAAGAAAAAGTTAAAAGCGGTGCCTTCACCCCGGACCCCGGTGACGAGGACGTGCATACCGCCTTAGAGCGAGGGCTATTAGAGGAGGCCGGAGGGCATCTAGGAGGAAAACTGCGCGCTGGACGCAGCCGCAACGACCAGATCGCCACCCTCATTCGGATGTACCTACGAAACCAGGCGCGCGCCCTCGCGGAGCGAATCATTGAGGTCGCAGAAGCTCTGTTGAGCCAGGCGAAAGCTGCCGGGGATACAGTCATGCCGGGACGCACCCATATGCAGCACGCCCAGCCGGTATTGCTGGCCCACCAGTTACTTGCCCATGTGTGGCCGCTGTTGCGGGATATCGAGCGTCTTCAGGATTGGGATCGGCGCGCCGCCGCCAGTCCCTACGGATCTGGGGCGCTCGCAGGTAACACCCTGGGATTGGATCCGGTACAAGTAGGGGAAGACCTGGCCTTTGACCGGGTAGTAGAAAACTCTATAGACGGGACCGCCACTCGCGACGTGGTAGCCGAATTTGCGTTCATCTGCGCCCAGACTGGGATCGATATTTCCTCCCTCGCGGAAGAAATCATTATTTGGAACACCAAAGAATTTGGGTACGTCACCTTGGATGATGCGTTTTCTACCGGCTCGTCAATCATGCCGCAAAAGAAGAACCCGGACGTGGCAGAACTGGCGCGCGGCAAGGCCGGCCGGATGATTGGGGACTTAACCGGACTGCTGACAGTCCTCAAAGGGCTCCCCTTCGCCTATGCGCGTGACCTGCAAGAAGACAAAGAACCAGTTTTCGACCAGATCGACACATTAGAAGTACTGTTGCCGGCTGTAAGCGGCATGGTAGCCACTATGGAGATCGACTATCCTCGCCTAGAAGAACTTGCGCCCCAAGGATTTTCGCTGGCCACTGATATTGCCGAATGGCTAGTGGCGCGAGGAATGCCCTTCCGGAAAGCACATGAAGTATCCGGCGCTTGCGTGCGCAAATGTGAAGAAAACGGGATAGAACTAGCGGATTTGAGCGACGAGCAGTTCGCCGCTATCAATCCGCTGCTGACCCCCGAGGTACGGGAAGTGCTCAGCCCCGCCGGTTCCGTGCGGGCGCGTGCCGGCCGCGGAGGTACGGCACCCGCACAGGTGGCGCGGCAGATCGAATCCGCCGAGCAGCAGATCGCGCGCATCCGCACCGATTTTGCTGGCAAGCATCTGGAATTTAAGTAGTCCCTTGCTTAATAGCCGCGCGTGGGGGCGGATTTTGCGTTCTTTAGGAGGGACGGAGGATGGCGAAGGGGTCGGTTACCTGCAAGGTGTGCTTGGTGAAGCGGAAACGGCGAGCGGGACGCCCCCCTTTGGTGCCGGGGGCTTTACGTTGACCGGTGGGGGCAAGCTGCCCGCGGCGAGTTAGAACCCGCTGCAGATTAGTAGGGGAGACTTCATGCCCTAGAGCGGCCTGGTAGAGGTGGGTTAGCTCCGCCATGGTGAAATCCGGGGGCGCCAAGGCAAACGCAATATTGGTGTAGGAAAGTTTTGCCCGCAGTCGGTCTACGCCCTCGGAAATAATATTGGCGTGGTCATAGGCCATTTGCGGCAGGTGGTTTACCGGCATCCACTGGGCGTAAGTGGGAATCGTAGTTTTTACTTGGGAAGGTACTAGCCCCAAATAGGCGGTGGCCACGGTGCGTTGGCTGGGGTCGCGGGAGGGATCGGAGCGGGTGCCGAGCTGTTCCATATAGGAAAGCGCGGCAATATCCATTTTTTCGGAAAGGTGACGAAAAGCACTGGCGCCGAGGTTTTCTGCTGGTTCTAAAGGTCCGGAGGGGAGGGCAGGTAAACCCTGAAAGGGGGAGTGATCGCGCTGCGCAACCAGCACCATTAGCTGCGGGGAATCTCCGCGGATTTGCAAGACTACGCTCAGCGCCTCATGCCGATAGACGGCAACTTTTTCGGCGTCTCGCAATTGGGTTCTCACAAAATCTTATGGTAGCTTAAATTTCAGTTTTCGACTGTTAGGCGAAAACTGAAAGAGTTACCTCGAGAAGGAAAGTTTCCAAGATGAAACAACGTATTAAAGGCTGGCTATCGCTATTTTTCATCGATGCGATGACTGGCATGGCGCATGGGTTATTCGCCTCCCTGATTATCGGCACCATCATGGTGCAAGTAGGCGGTTTCATTCCGGGAATAATCGGGCGAGGGTTGGTACTGATCGGTTCGGTAGCCTCGGTACTTACCGGCGCTGGCATCGGGATAGGGGTAGCTCATCGTCTGAAGGCCTCTACCTTTGTGGTGGTAGGCACCGGTCTAGCCGGAATGATTGGCGCCCATGCTGCGAAAATCTTGAGCGGCGGAATCGTGGACGGTCTTTCTATGCAGTTGAAAGGACCAGGCGAGCCGCTGGGGGCGTTTATCGCCTCCTTCGTAGCAGTTGAGTTTGGTCTGCTGGTTTCAGGTAAAACTCCGGTAGATATATTGGTTACCCCCTTCGTTACGGTTACCAGCGGCGCTATCGTAGGTCTGGCCATCGGGCCAGGTATCTCGGAGCTAATGACAGCTTTAGGAGCCATCATTAACTGGGGAACTGAGCGACAACCCTTCCTAATGGGCATTATTGTGTCGGTGCTGATGGGGATGATCTTAACGCTCCCGATTTCCTCAGCAGCTCTGGGAATCGTCTTGGGGCTATCCGGCCTGGCAGCCGGGGCGGCCACCGTAGGGTGTAGTGCGCAGATGATAGGTTTCGCCGTCGCGTCCTATCGCGAAAACAAAGTTTCCGGCCTAATCTCGCAGGGTATCGGCACTTCTATGCTGCAAGTGCCCAATATTATGCGGCACCCCTTAATCTGGATTCCCCCCACCTTGGCATCCGCGATTCTCGGACCCATCGCCACTATGGTTTTCAAAATGGAATCGAATGCGGCCGGCTCTGGAATGGGAACTTCCGGCCTGGTAGGACAGATTATGACCTGGAACGTTATGGGGCCAACCACTTCCTGGCCGGTACTTTTGGGAATGATTTTGCTACTGCATTTTATTGCTCCCGCCGCGCTGTCCCTGCTTTTCTCCGAATTTATGCGGAAGAAGGGCTGGATTAAGACCGGGGATATGCTGCTCGAAAAATAGGCAGCATTCCGGATAGGAAGCAAACCGTCAGCTGCGTCCGCAGGTAGGTTAGACTAAGCCCGAGAAGAGTATAGACGTGTTCACCTCGAGGGGGATCACGGGTTTAACCTGCATAAGAAAGGAATATCGTGGCCGATATTATTGATGAGCTGGAATGGCGGGGCTTACTTGCCCAGCACACTGATCTCGCGAAACTGCGGGAAGCACTTGCCAATGGACCGGTCACTTTCTATTGCGGTTTTGATCCTACTGCTGCTTCCCTGCATCACGGACATTTGGTGCAGGTGCTGATGATGCGGCATTTGCAAAAGGCAGGGCACCGTCCAATCGCTCTGGTTGGGGGTGCTACCGGCCTGATCGGGGATCCCCGGATGACCGCGGAGCGGCAGCTGCAACCTAAAGAAGTAGTCGCGGGCTGGGTGGAACGCCTGCGCGGGCAAATCAGCCGTTTCCTGGATTTCGAGGGCGATAACCCGGCAATCATGGTCAACAATATGGACTGGATCCAGGATCTAGGAGCGATTGAACTCCTACGGGACTTGGGTAAAAACTTCCGGATGGGAACCATGCTGTCCAAAGATGCGGTGGCGCGGCGTCTGAAGTCTGAAGAAGGAATTTCCTACACCGAGTTCAGCTACCAAATCCTGCAAGCCTATGATTTCTTGCAGTTATACCGCCGCTACGGCTGCACTCTGGAAACTGGAGGCAACGATCAGTGGGGCAACCTGGTGGGCGGCATGGATCTAATCCACAAGGTAGAGGGCAAAGACGTCCATGTCATGACCACTCCTTTGATTACCAAGGCGGATGGCTCCAAGTTTGGTAAATCCGAGGGCGGGGCAATTTGGCTAGATCCGGAGATGCTTTCGCCCTACGAGTTCTACCAGTTCTGGCTGGGCGCCGAAGACGCGGACGTAGTTCGATTCCTGAAGGTATTTACTTTCCTATCCCGTGAGGAAATCGAAGCGTTGGCAGTCGAGGTAGCCGAGCGTCCTCATAAACGGGAAGCTCAAAAGGCGCTGGCCGCGGAGGTAACCCGTCTCGTGCATGGTCAAGAGGCGCTGGATCAGGTTTTGGCAGCTACCGAAGCCCTGTGGGGTAGTGGCGATCTGCGTCAGGTGGACGGCAAGACTCTGAAGGGAGCGACTGCCCATTTGCCCAGTGCCACGGTAGAAATCGGGAAAACTAACCTGGTGGATCTGCTGATAGCAGCAGGCTTTGAGAAGGGGCGCGGCGCGGCGATGCGCACCATTAAGAACGGCGGCGCTTATCTGAACAATCAGAAAATCACTGACCCGGATCGGACTATCACTTCCGAGGATGTGCTGCCGGGGTCTTTGGTGCTTTTCCGGAAAGGTAAGCGCAATCTAGCTGCCGCTTACCTGCAGAAATAGCTTATTTTTGGCAATGTGTGAGAGCTCACCGCGTCTCAGTTTGAAGTTTTCTAACTGCAGTAGGTAAGTTAATACCTGTTGCCCCGGCAGAGAGCTTCGGTTCTGGGCCTGTGGGCTAGATTGTTTGACTTAGTACTTAACAGATAAAAACTGGTTTTATGGCCTGTTTCACTTAAAAATAAGTTGCAAGCCGAAAATCAAATCTGTTAGACTGAGACTCGCGCGTTTTTCGCGCAGCGACCTTTACTGATCGTTTTTGGTTGGTTTGTGGTTTGGTTGTTTGTGTTCTCGATAGTGTGTTTTTTTGTTTTGTTTGTGTGGGATTGAACTGGGGTGCCTGCTGGTTTTGGTGGGTGTTTTGGTTTTTTTCTGTTTTTTGTTTTTTTGATGCTGATGATTTTGGAACGTTTTGTTTTTTGATTGTTGGTGTTTGTTTTTGCTGGATTGTTTTCTGGCTTGAACCGATGTTTTTGGTTTTTGTTGGAGAGTTTGATCCTGGCTCAGGATGAACGCTGGCGGCGTGCTTAACACATGCAAGTCGAACGGGATCCAAGAAGTGCTTGCACTTTTTGGTGAGAGTGGCGAACGGGTGAGTAACACGTGAGTAACCTGTCCTTTTCTTTGGGATAAGCTTCCGAAAGGGTGTTTAATACCTTATGTTCTGTCTGCCTCGCATGGGGTGGGTGGGAAAGATTTTTTCGGTAAAGGGTGGGCTCGCGGTCTATCAGCTTGTTGGTGGGGTGATGGCCTACCAAGGCTTTGACGGGTAGCCGGCCTGAGAGGGTGGTCGGTCACATTGGGACTGAGATACGGCCCAGACTCCTGCGGGAGGCAGCAGTGGGGGATATTGCACAATGGGCGAAAGCCTGATGCAGCGACGCCGCGTGGGGGATGAAGGCCTTCGGGTTGTAAACTTCTTTTGCTCTGAACAAGGCGCACCGTGGGGTGTGTTGAGTGTAGGGGTTGATTAGCGCCGGCTAACTACGTGCCAGCAGCCGCGGTAATACGTAGGGCGCGAGCGTTGTCCGGAATTATTGGGCGTAAAGGGCTTGTAGGTGGCTGGTTGCGTCTGTCGTGAAAGCTCATGGCTTAACTGTGGGTTTGCGGTGGGTACGGGCTGGCTTGAGTGCAGTAGGGGAGGCTGGAATTCCTGGTGTAGCGGTGGAATGCGCAGATATCAGGAGGAATACCGGTGGCGAAGGCGGGTCTCTGGGCTGTTACTGACACTGAGGAGCGAAAGCATGGGGAGCGAACAGGATTAGATACCCTGGTAGTCCATGCTGTAAACGGTGGGAACTGGGTGTGGGGGGCTTTTTTGTCTTCTGCGTCGTAGCTAACGCGTTAAGTTCCCCGCCTGGGGAGTACGGTCGCAAGGCTAAAACTCAAAGGAATTGACGGGGGCCCGCACAAGCGGCGGAGCATGCGGATTAATTCGATGCAACGCGAAGAACCTTACCAAGGCTTGACATGCACTGGACCGATCCAGAGATGGGTTTTCCTTTTTGGCTGGTGTGCAGGTGGTGCATGGTTGTCGTCAGCTCGTGTCGTGAGATGTTGGGTTAAGTCCCGCAACGAGCGCAACCCTTGTCCTATGTTGCCAGCAAGTTGTGTTGGGGACTCGTGGGAGACTGCCGGGGTTAACTCGGAGGAAGGTGGGGATGACGTCAAATCATCATGCCCCTTATGTCTTGGGCTTCACGCATGCTACATTGGCGTCTACAGAGGGTTGCGATACCGTAAGGTGGGGCGAATCTCTTAAAGGGCGTCTTGGTTCGGATCGGGGTCTGCAACTCGGCCCCGTGAAGGTGGAGTCGCTAGTAATCGCAGATCAGCAACGCTGCGGTGAATACGTTCTCGGGCCTTGTACACACCGCCCGTCACGTCACGAAAGTTGGTAACACTCGAAGCTTGTGGCCTAACTCTTTTTGAGGGGGAGCGGGTGAAGGTGGGGCTAGCGATTGGGACGAAGTCGTAACAAGGTAGCCGTACCGGAAGGTGCGGCTGGATCACCTCCTTTCTAGGGAGAATTGTTTATTTAAAGCGCGAATGAAACGGAAAAACACTTTCCCCCCAGGGCTGTGGCTTTTGGGTTTGGTTTTGGGGGGCTGTCGGGTATAGGAACAATCAGGCCCCTTGGGTTTGTTTGTTTGGCTCATTGACTTTCAAGGGTTTGGTGCTTTTGGGGTTTTTTGGGTTGGTTGTTTGTTTTTTGGAGAGTGGATGTGAGTGTCTTTGTGATGCTTTTGATGTGAGAATCTTGTTCGTTGACCGCCTCGTTTTTTGGGGTGGTTGGTGTTTTTTTGTTTATTGGTTTGTTTTTTGTTTTGAGCGTTTGGTGGATGCCTTGGCATCGTGTGCCGATGAAGGACGTTGTGGCTGGCGATAGCCTCGGGGAGTTAGCGAGCGTGCGTTGATCCGGGGGTTTCCGAATGGGGTAACCTAACCATAGTTGTGTGTGGTTGGCGCGCACTGAAGTTTTGATAGGTGTGTGTTGGTAGGGTGGGAAGTGAAACATCTTAGTACCGCCTTTTGTGAGATAGTCCGTGTGTAGTGGTGAGCGATAGCGGGTGTTGGCTAAACCGTTTGCGTGTGATACTCGGCAGGGGTTGCGCGGGCGGGGTTGTGGGACGAAGTCGTTGAGAATCTGCCGGTTCTTGGAGCGTTTTTGTGTGTGCGAGGTGAACAGGTTGGGATGCCTGGCCGTAGACCGTGAGAGTCGGGTAGCTGGTTGTGCATGCTTTGCGTTGGGTTTTGTTCCCGAGTAGCGCGGGGCTCGTGGAATCTCGTGTGAATCTGCCCAGACCATTGGGTAAGCCTGGACGGGCATGGTGACCGATAGTGGATTAGTACCGTGAGGGAATGGTGAAAAGTACCCCGGGAGGGGAGTGAAATAGTTCCTGAAACCAAGCGTTTTTAAGCCGTCAGAGCCGCGGGGTCTTCGGACTGGTGTGGTGGTGGCGTGCCTATTGAAGAATGAGCCTGCGAGTTATGTTGCGTTGCGAGGTTAACCTGTTGTGGGGTAGTCGTAGGGAAACCGAGTCCTGGGGGCGTTTTAGTTGCGTGGCATAGACCCGAAGCGGGGTGATCTACCCATGGCCAGGTTGAAGCGGCGGTAGAACGTCGTGGAGGACCGCACCCACCAGGGTTGAAAACCTGGGGGATGAGCTGTGGGTAGGGGTGAAAGGCCAATCAAACTCCGTGATAGCTGGTTCTCCCCGAAATATATTTAGGTATAGCGTTCCATCTTTTGCTTGCGTGTGGTAGAGCTACTGGTTGGTTGATGGGCCTTGTTGGTTACTGAGATCTGCTAAACTCCGAATGCGCGTTAAGTTGGTGGGGCAGTCAGACAGCGGGGGATAAGCTTCGTTGTCGAGAGGGAAACAGCCCTGATCATCGGTTAAGGTCCCTAAGTGTGTGCTGAGTGGAAAAGGATGTGTAGTTGCGTTGACAGCCAGGAGGTTGGCTTAGAAGCAGCCACCCTTGAAAGAGTGCGTAATAGCTTACTGGTCGAGTGATTGTGCGCCGATAATGTAGTGGGGCTTAAGCATGCCACCGAAACTGTGACTACAACATTTTTTGTTGTGGGGTAGGGGAGCGTCCTGCATTGTTGTAGCGGCCTGGTGATGGGTCGTGTGTGGTGTGGGAGTGAGAATGCAGGCATGAGTAGCGAGTCCAGCGTGAGAATCGCTGGCGCCGATAAACTAAGGGTTCCAGGGGAAGGTTTATCCGCCCTGGGTTAGTCGGGTCCTAAGGCGAGGCCGTCAGGCGTAGTCGATGGTTGAGCAGTTGATATTCTGCTACCGGGATAGGACCGTTTTTTGATGCTCTTACTTTTGAGCTTGACGCCCTTTTCAGTTTTTGTCTTCCTTCGGGTTGGCAGGGATTGTTGGGTTTTGGGTTTTTGGTTTGAGTGTTTTAGCTTCGTGGTGACACAGTGAGATTGCCTGGCGCGGTGGTGGTTTACCGTGTTCAAGCCTGTAGCCTGTCTTCTAGGTTAAATCCGGGAGGCGTTAAGGGTGAGGGGTGATGGTGAGGCCTTTTTGGGTCGATAACAGGGTTGGTCTGTACTGTCGAGAAAAGCTGCGTTGTGAGGTGTTGTTCCGCCCGTACCCTAAACCGACTCTGGTAGTTGGGTAGAGAATACTAAGGCGAGCGAGTGAATCGTGGTTAAGGAATTCGGCAAATTGCCTCCGTAACTTCGGGAGAAGGAGGCCCCACCCTTTGAAACTGCTTTTCGTGGTTAGGGGGTGTGGGGTGCAATAGCAAGATGGAAGCGACTGTTTATCAAAAACATAGGTGCGTGCGAAGCCGTAAGGCGAGGTATACGCACTGACGCCTGCCCGGTGCCGGAAGGTTAAGAGGAGCTGTTAGCTTTGGCGAAGCGGTGAATTTAAGCCCCGGTAAACGGCGGTGGTAACTATAACCATCCTAAGGTAGCGAAATTCCTTGTCGGGTAAGTTCCGACCTGCACGAATGGCGTAACGACTTCTGTGCTGTCTTGACCGCGAACTCGGCGAAATTGCATTACGAGTAAAGATGCTCGTTACGCGCAGCAGGACGGAAAGACCCCGGGACCTTTACTATAGCTTGGTATTGGTGGCTGGTTGTGTTTGTGTAGGATAGGTGGGAGACGTTGAAGCAGGAACGCTAGTTTTTGTGGAGTCGGCAAGTGAAATACCACTCTGATGTTGCTGGTTATCTGAACCTGGGCCCATTATCTGGGTTAGGGACAGTGCCTGGTGGGTAGTTTAACTGGGGCGGTTGCCTCCTAAATGGTAACGGAGGCGCTCAAAGGTTTCCTCATCCTGGTTGGTAATCAGGGTTCGAGTGTAAGTGCACAAGGAAGCTTGACTGTGACACTGACGGGTGGAGCAGGTACGAAAGTAGGAACTAGTGATCCGGCAATGGCTTATGGAAGCGTTGTCGCTCAACGGATAAAAGGTACCCCGGGGATAACAGGCTGATCTTGCCCAAGAGTCCATATCGACGGCATGGTTTGGCACCTCGATGTCGGCTCGTCGCATCCTGGGGCTGGAGTTGGTCCCAAGGGTTGGGCTGTTCGCCCATTAAAGCGGTACGCGAGCTGGGTTCAGAACGTCGTGAGACAGTTCGGTCCCTATCCGCTGCGCGCGTTAAGACTTGAAAAAGTCCTGTCCCTAGTACGAGAGGACCGGGATGGACGAACCTCTGGTGTGCCAGTTGTACCGCCAGGTGCATGGCTGGTTGGCTATGTTCGGAAAGGATAACCGCTGAAAGCATCTAAGCGGGAAGCCTGCTTTAAGATGAGGTCTTTTAGGTTCCCAGCAGACTACTGGGTAGATAGGCCAGAAGTGTACACGTTGTAAAACGCAAAGCTGACTGGTACTAAAGAACCATTAAAAAACAAAACACAACACAAAGAACACAGTGTTCAAGCATCCCACACCATTTCGTCACGAAGACGCTCACACCCACTCTCCTTGATCCGTTAACAAGAACGGTGCCCCCCCCAAAAGAAGCTAACCAAACCTAATGGTTAGCAGTTATAAAAATAGTGGGGGTGGAACACATAGTCTTGTGGTGGTCATAGCGCCTAGGACACGCCCAGTCCCATCCCGAACCTGGAAGCTAAGCTAGGCAACGCTGATGGTACTACGCCCCAACGAGCGCGGGAGAGTAAGAAACCACCACAACCACATTAAACAGGCAG